>CBIHNW010000020.1:0-101641 GCA_966211795.1 uncultured Bdellovibrio sp.
CCGTCTTAAACGAAGTTCTGGCAAACGGAACCGCATTGACCACCACACTGCCAGCAGGGTCCAACGGCATCAGCATCACGCCGTCCTTCGGCGCGATCACCGCCGAATCTTACCGAGTGCAAACAGATTCGGGAGCTTATCGCAATGAAAGCGAAGAACTGGTCACGACTTGGTTCGTGACGGACGGAACGCTCAAATATTATCGATCAGTTTCCAGCGAAGAAAACATTTGGACAACCCCGGACAGCCAACCCACGACAAGGGACGCTTTTCTGATCGCAGTCACCCGAGACGGCCGCGGTGGTTTGGCCTTCAAACGCAAGTGCTTTGGAAATTGTCCGTGATTTGAAATCGCAATGGGGCCGCATTGAGAAGCCGCGAACAGCTTTAATATATATGATTCACATCTACCATCAGTTCTAGGTCAACCAACTGGTTGAGGTCAGCTCGATGGATCAGTTCACTCATCCACGATCTTTGCCGTTGGTATAGCATGCTATCTTGGATTCAAGATATTGCATCGTCCCGACGGTCAACATCGTGGATGAAGACACTTCTTTTCTCGAAATCGAAGTCCTACCAAATGGTAGCGAAAAGGTCGGTTCAACACCGAAACAAGATTTCGAAGTGGCTCGTTGGTCAAAGCCCAATCCTGAGCGGAAACTGCTGGCCGCGATGGCCAGCAGCGAAATGCATTACATTGTTTCGTCAGAGATTGCGGGTGCGGCGGGCGAATTGTTTTTCTTCGCGGCGGCGGCAGAGTCGAACTGGCGAGATTTCAGATCAGCTTGGCAGATCGCCAATTTGCTTTCATATTCGTCTTGGCGTTTTTCCAGGATGTTGCGGTAGTTGCGAAAGCGCTCGATGCGGTCTTTCAAGTACTCTTCTTTGACGCCAACGATTTTATCTTTTTCGTCGACACCGATTTTGAATTCTTCTTCGTTTGCGGTCACGCGATCGATTGGTTCAGTCCAGATCAGCTTGCCATCGCCACCATTTTTACGATCGGCATAGTCCGCTTTGCACTGGCGAAGAACGCCGTACAAACCCAGGCTGCCGTAAGCGCGGTTTCCATAAACGCGATCTTCCAGAGCGTAAACATCATTTTGCAGGCGTCGCAGTTCTTCGTTCATCATCACTTTCTTTTGCACGACCATGTTGCCATCTTTCACGCCCAAAGATGTGTCGCTGGTGATTTCTGCTTTCTTTTCAATCGAGGTATCAATTTTTTCGGCTTTGTTCGGATTGCTCGAGCACGCGGCCATCATCAATCCAATCAAAGATAATAGAATCCACTGATTCATAAACTTCTTCATAAATTCCTTTCTGTCTCTCACACCTGAGAGTTTTTTAGGGATGAATAGAGGTTAGTCTGCTCGCCAAAGAATGGGAACCGATTTCGCAAGGGCCTAAGTCCTTGATTCAATTCAACTGTGTCGGGAAAGAAACAGAGAAAATGGTCCAGTGTGGTTTTAAAAATAGAGGCCCGCGCGAAACAAACCACCCAGGGTTGGCTGCCGATCGAGCTCTTCGCCAAAAAGCATTCGCGCTTCAACGGAAAGCCAAACATAAGGAACATCCAGACTGAGCCCCACATTGCCACCCATCAAAAATCGATTTTTTGAAGAGTTCGCGGTGGTGTCGCCCATCAGTGAAGTTTCAACTTTGTTTTTGTAAGATCCCGCCCCTACGCCGACATAAGGAGCCATGTACTTCCACGAAGTGATTCGGTACTGACCCCATAACATCATATCATCCAGTGTGCGTTTCAGATTCAAAGTCGCGTTTCCAGAAGACTCTTCAAAACTGGCTTTCTCGAAAATGGCGAGCCAAGATTTATAACCCACACCAATCGCATAATTGGTCAGATTTTTTGGAGTGAGATTGCTGTCGACATCTTTTTCAGTTCGCAGCTCAGACCCATAAGACAACATCGCGCGCACCGTGCGCGGCGTTTGGAAGGACGAAGTCCTTTGTGTCATCGTTAACGTTGAAGGTGCCGCCAAAGCATTGATCGCAAAAATCAGCATCAAAGCGATAATGACCAATCTCATGACTTATCCCCTTTCACTGAATCTTTGCCTGGAGCTTTCGGAGAAGTCTGTCCAGGATTGTTCGCAGGCGCTTTGCCTGGATCCTTTGAGGGTGCGGCCGGCTCTTTCGAAGGATCCTTTGCCGGATCAGAAGGTGCTTTCTCGCGATCAGTCGCCGGCGCCGGAGCGGTGGCGGTTCCTTTTTCGAGCGCCTCGATCCCACGGCACTTGTCGCCCATCTTCATCGACTTTTCTTCATCGCCCGGCATGAGCTTCGCTAAGAAATCACATTCTTTCGATTTCATATCTTTCACTTGCTCAGAGAAAATTTCGGCCACCTGACTGAGGGTCAGGTACTCGTCCTTCTTCAGCGCTCCAAATTTTTTCTGCAGGGCCGGCAAGGCCGACATCAGGGCCTGCGCCATCCGCGGACGAACTTCATCCGTTGAAATGTTCTGACTTTTCGCATGCAAAACCGCAAAATTTCGTAGCGCCCGCGCCAACTGCGTTCCCATTTGGTAAGACCGACTGAGAATGCTGTCTTCGGAATCGCCTAAATTGATCGGCCCCAAAAGATCATCTTTATCGTAAAGTGCGTCCGGAACGATTTCCAATTCACGATTGATTTTTTCACTGGGCAGCGAGCGGCCGACAAAGCTGTTGTCGCCCGAATAAATCCAACCCCACAAATCCGCAAAACCCTCATTCACCGCCCGCATCAGCGCTGCATGGTACTGAGTGCGCGGATCCACGACCGCCGCTCCCCGCACGGGACGCGAAATCATCGTCAATCCCATTTCCTGCCCCAGAATTTCGGGTGAGTGCAAAGTGGGATGATTCGGATCTGGATATTGGTCTTTCAAAGGTTCGATCACTAATTTCTGAAAAAGAGCGTGAAAGTGTTCATGACCGATGACGCCGGCATTGGCCATCAAAGGCAATGACGATTTGGTGTAAGGTACGACCAACAAAGCATCATACTGCCCGGCATACAGAGCGTTGTTTTCCATAATGCCTTCCGAAGATCGGAATTTGGCATTCACCGCAATTGTGCGTGGATAAGACAAGACATCTTTCGCCCCCGATGACTCGTCCAAAGTTCTGAGCTTTTCCATGTGAGCGTAGATGGTGAGAAGTTGCAGGCTGAGATCATCCTGCGCGACGATCACATCGTTTGAATCTCGCATGTAACGGATGTAGGGATTGTGACCTTGTAATTTTCCATCGACAGACGTTGCGTCCAGCAAAAACTTGGCGGCTTCACCGCGAATGTCTGCCAAACTTTTCAGCGAGAACAGCTGCACGACTTCCATGCGATATGTGCCTTCGGTATAGACAGGCAATTGCACTTTGATCGGACCGCTATCGTCTAATTTTTCTTCTTTTTTGTCCCAGGAGCATGCAGCAGTTGCAAGAAACACCACCCCTAACAAAAATCCCATATAGTTTCGCATTGACCACCCCTAACGCGATTGGCCCAACCTACCTCACAACAGTGGTTTTTCACAATGCCTAGGGTTTTGACAGGAAGGGGTTACAAACCCTATAGTCCCTGCATGCTAGAAACCGCGACCAGCGCCGATCTTATCCTGAAAAATCTCAACGGACCCCAAAAGGATGCCATCCAGACCGTCGATGGCCCTTTGTTGATCCTGGCCGGAGCCGGCTCGGGAAAGACCCGGGTTCTCACCCATCGCATGGCAAACTTGATCGCCCAGGGAAAAACCGCGCCGGACGGGATCTTGGCGGTCACTTTTACCAACAAGGCGGCCCGCGAGATGGAATCGCGGATTTTCAAACTGCTGCTGGATGTGGGCATTCCGGTGCGCGAGCCCTTGTGGGTGTCGACCTTCCACAGCTTTTGCAACCGGGTCCTGCGCGAGCACATCACGCTTCTCGATTACAAAGGTTATTTCAACATCTACGACGACAGCGATCAGCTCTCGCAAATTAAAAAAGTGATGCAGGCTTTGAACATCAATGACAAGGTTCATCCGTCGAAGACGTTCCGCAATCGCATCAACTCGGCCAAAATGCTGGGCCTGGGACCGGACGAGATTTCAAAATCGAATATGCTCTTTCTGGATGACAAGAGCATCGAGGTCTACCGCCTGTACGAAGCCGAGATGAAAAAAGCGAACTGCCTGGATTTCGGTGACCTGTTGATGAAGGTCTACGATATCTTTCGCATGTACCCGGCCGTGCTCGAGCAGTACCAGGAAAAATTCCGCTACATCATGGTCGACGAGTACCAGGACACCAACCACATCCAGTACCTGTTGGTACAGATGCTGGCGAAGAAACATCGCAATCTGTGCGTGGTCGGTGATGAAGACCAATCGATCTACAGCTGGCGGGGTGCTGACATCAGCAACATCCTGGACTTTGAAAAAGATTTCCCGGAAGCCAAGGTCGTCAAGCTGGAAGAAAACTATCGCTCGTCCGGAAACATCGTCCGCGCGGCGACGACCGTGATCAAGAACAACACCGAACGCAAAGACAAAACGCTGTTCACCAGCAACGAAGCCGGCGACCCCATCGTCGTGCGCGAAGAGAAATCCGAATACGACGAAGCCCGCTGGGTGGTCCGCCAGATCCAGGATTTGATGAGTGCCGGCGAAGCCAATTACAACGACTGCGCCATCTTCTACCGCACCAATGCCCAGTCGCGGGTGCTCGAGGAGCAGCTTCGCACCAATTCGGTCCCTTACAAGATCGTCGGCGGTGTTCGCTTCTACGAGCGCATGGAGATCAAAGATATTTTGGGTTACCTGAAGCTCACGCTGAACCCATCCGATGACATGGCCTTTAAGCGTGTGATCAACGTTCCCGCTCGCGGCATCGGCAAGACAACGATCGAAAAGCTCGAAGAGTATTCGATGACGAACAAGCTGAGCCTTTCGGCTGCGGCCGCCAAAGCTTGTGACGAGCGCGTTTTCAATGCCGGCGTCACTTCCAAATTTCGCAATTTCCTGCGCTTGACGGAAGAGCTGCGTGAACTTTCGCAGATCCACAATCTTTTGGATTTCTATCACCTGGCCCTGGAAAAAACCGAGTACGTGCAGATGCTCAAGACCGAAGAGTCTTTGGAAGCCAAAGCCCGCATCGAAAACTTGGAAGAGATGAGCAATGCCCTGACCCAGTTCATGAAAGAGCGTGAAGATGCGTCCTTGCAATCTTTCCTGGAAGAGATGGCCCTGGTTTCCGACGTGGACTCTTTGGATGAAGAGCAGAACAGTGTCACCCTGATGACCCTGCACATCTCGAAGGGCCTGGAATATCCTTACGTCTTCGTCGTGGGGCTCGAGGAAAATCTGTTCCCCAGTGCCAAATCGGTCGATGCCGAAAGCGAAGAGAATTCTTTGGAAGAAGAGCGTCGCCTGGCCTATGTCGGCATGACCCGCGCCCGTGAAAAATTATTTCTGACTTACGCTCGCTCGCGCAAAGTGTGGGGACAAGAGCAATTCAATCCACCGTCGCGGTTTTTAAAAGAAATCCCGGAAGAGCTCACCCAGTTTTCCACGGCTTTATCCACTCCCAAATTCGTGTCTCGCTTTGCTGGCACGGCTTCCCAGCCGAACTATTTTGGCGGAGCGCCAAAATATCGCAACAGCGGAAGCGATCGCGACACGGCCGATTATGACGAATTTCCGGATTATGAAGACGGCGATTCCGGCAGCGGCGATCTGAAAAAAGGCATGCGCGTTCGCCACCCGACCTTCGGTGTCGGTTCGGTCTTCGAAACCGAAGGCAGCGGCGAAACCCAAAAGGTCAGCGTGCTTTTCTCGGACCAAACGATCAAAAAATTTGTCGCCAAGTACGCCCGCCTCGAACGGATGTAAGCCACGACGACAGTCTCAGCTGACTTTAGCGTGTTTCGGTCAAGACACCGATCACTCTTTCAATTTCCTCATCGGTGTTAAAAGCATGCGGCGAAAGCCGTATTCCAGGCCCACGCACGGCAAAATTACAGGGCATGCGGCGCAGGCGATCGGCACTGTCCGGACGTGGAACAAAGTTTACGATTGAGGACTGATTGTGAAAAACCGTCAGTCCATTTTTTCTAAGGTCATTTGCCAGCTTTCCAGAAAGTCTCAAAACTTCTTTTTCAATCTCAGAAACTCCCGTTTCCAGAATCAAATCAACCGAAGCCCCAAGAGCGGTGATTTCAAGCACCTGCTTTGAGCCAGGCTCGAACTTTAAGGCATTTGTTTTCGGCTCGCAGCTGAGATCGGCTGGATCATCGCAGGTGCCATAAGTGGAAGCCCCTACATTGTGCGGACGAATCAGGTGTGTGTACTTTTGATCCAACGCCAAATACCCCACGCCAACCGGACTGACCAACCATTTGTGACTGCCCCCCGCGACGGCATCGACACCGAAAGCTTTCATGTCAAAAGGATGAAGACCCAATCCCTGCATGACATCGACAAATAAGAATATATTTTTTGATTTTGTGACTTGTCCCAGACGTTGCAGGTCCGTTCGTGCTCCCGTCAAAAATTGAACCCATGAAATGGCGACGACCTTGGTGCGCTCGGTGATGCCTTCAATGATTTTCTCAACCGGCGTGGTGAAATCACTTTCCTGCGGGATCATGATCAAATTCGCTCGGGACCGTCGACAGGCTTCCTGCCAAGGATAAAGATTCGAGCCATATTCTTGATCCCAGGTGATGACTTCATCTTGAGGCTGCAATGGAAAGTGAAAACAGAGTTGGCTGATGGCGCCGGCCGTGCTTTGGAAAAAAGCGATTTCAAATGGATCGCAACCAATCAATCTCGCCAATGAGCTGCGACTTTGAAAGACATTTTCCATGTAATCAAGGTCCGTATAGAAACCCTCTTCGTAGAAACGTTCCGCCCAGTACTGAATTCTTTCTTTTGCTGGCCTGGAAATCGGCGCCAACCCCGCATTGTTAAAATGCAAACGAGCTGAAGCTTTGTGAAAGTTTCTTCTAAAGTTTCTCAGTGTCTCCATATTCAGTCTTTCGAGCGCCGTAAATTTGACGGCGGAAATCGAAACTCTCCATAATTAAATCTACCAAAGGACAATTTATGAAATCACTCGCAGCCGCTTCCGACAAGCCTATTATTCCCTGGACTGGAGCGATTCCGGCCTTCGGTCAATGTGCTGGCGTTCGGGCGGATGGCACCATTCATTCGCTTCCGCTGATCACCACTCACTCGAATCGTCAGCAGCTATTGGATTATTTTGAGAATACCTGGGCGTTGACCGAAGTGCTATTCAGCGGGCTGGCTTCGTTAGAGGCGTTTTACAAACGACCTTATCATCAACTGCGGCATCCGCTCATTTTCTATTACGGACATCCGGCAGTGTTGTATGTCAATAAATTGCGAGTCGCCGGATTGCTGGATGCTCCGGTGAATGCAGAATTCGAAAGACTGTTTGAAACAGGCGTTGATGAAATGCGCTGGGATGATTTGCACGAGGGAAATTCTGATATTTGGCCAGCGCTGGAAAAAGTCACTCTCTATCGACAACGGGTCTACAGCTTGATTCGAAACTTGATCAAAACCCATCCCCAGCTGAATCCAGAAAATCTGCCAATCACCCAGGGCAGTCCCATGTGGGCCCTGATCATGAGCTTCGAACACGAGCGAATTCATCTTGAGACCTCGAGTGTTTTGATGCGTGAACTGCCGCTCGATTGTCTCAGAAAGCCGTGGCAGTGGCCGGCTCTTCCGAATGAGCAATCCAGTACGAAACACCCTTCCAATGCCATGCGATCCATGGATCGTGGGACGGTGAATATAGGAAAACCTTCGCAATGGCCATCCTTCGGCTGGGACAATGAATACGGCAAAGAAGTTCGCGAGCACAGCAGCTTCAAAGTCAGCGAGTTCCTGATCAGCAATGGCCAATTCAAAGAATTCGTCGAAGCCGGTGGCTACGGCAATGAAAAGTTTTGGTCGAAGGATGGATGGGAATGGCGGAAATTTCGCAACACCAAATGGCCGACTTTTTGGGTGCCGTCCGGGCCCGCGGGATTGCATGAATACAAACTACGAACGATTTTCGAAGTGATCGAAATGCCCTGGAACTGGCCCGTCTGCGTGAATTATCACGAAGCCAAGGCCTATTGTGCCTGGAAGACGATGCAAGACGGTGCCACGGAACCGTATCGACTGCTGACGGAAGCCGAACACCATGCTCTTCGCGATTCAAAGCTGACAAACCTTGCAAAGGAAAGCGCGGCCGATCCGGTGATGACAGGCAAGTGGACCGATTCTGGCCTGAATCTGAATTTGTCTTCTGGAAGCGAAAGACCCGTCAATGCCGGCTCACCAAATGACAAAGGAATCTATGACAGTTTTGGAAATGTTTGGCAGTGGTCAGAAGATACATTTCACCCTTTGCCGGGCAGTCGGCCTCATCCTTTCTACGAAGACTTCAGCGCTCCTTGCTACGACGGCCAACATCAGATGATTTTTGGCGGATCCTTCATTTCGACTGGTGATGAAGCCAGCATCTGGGCTCGCTTTCATTTTCGACCGCACTTTTTTCAGCACGCTGGTTTTCGGATTGTCCAAAGTGAAAAGCCCATCCAGGCCATCAGTCCCGTCAAAACGGGCAATCAGATCTACGAAACCCAAAGCATGATCGACAAATATCTTTTGATGCATTGGGGAACTGAGAGCGAAATCTGGGGCCAGTCTCCGCAAGTGTCCCGACCGCCCGTGGTTCATTTGCCGGTGAAATGCGCCGAGCTTGTGGCACGATTTTCCCAAGGATCCCAGAAAGCTTTGGATTTGGGATGCGCCGTCGGCCGCTCCAGTTTTGAGCTGGCTCGTCAGTTCCGCCAAGTTCTGGGAATCGATTACAGCCAAGAATTTATCGCCTGCGCCAACGAGCTGAAAAAGGAAATGCGAATTTCTTATGACCGAAAAGATTCAGGCGACAAATGGACGACTTTGAAAGCTGTCGTTGATCCTGAGATTGATGTTCGGCGAATTGAGTTCAAAAAAGGTGACGCCTGCCATCTGCCACCGGATCTCGAACAATTTGATGCGGTTTTGTTGGCCAATGTGCTTTGTCGATTGCAAGACCCAAAAAAATGTTTGCTCAGAATGCAGGGACCTCACGCCCTGGTCAAACCCGGTGGGACGTTGGTGATGACGACCCCGTTCAGTTGGCTCGAGGATTACACTCCGAAAGAAAACTGGATTGACGGTATCGCGGGCGTGCAAAAAGTATTGACCGAATTCGAATGCATTCATCAGGAAGAGTTGCCATTTTTAATTCGGGAGCACAGCCGCAAGTTCGAGTACATCATCACTTTGGCGAGCGTGTGGAGACGAAAAACTTCTACTTAATCTCTTCTTCGGCTCTTGTGAAGAGTCGCAAAAGATTTTCTGGAAGATCGTAGTCCACTCGCCTCCCCTGTCTGAGACTCTGTCTCATCAGCCTTTGCATTTTTTCAAGGACCGCAGCGGAAAAGGATTCTGCTGACTGGCCGGTGACTTCCGACAAGCGTCCCGCGATCACTGAAGCGTCACTGACCACGGGACAAATGCGATAAGCGTACTGACCGCCAATTTTTTCAGGCGGCAAATCCTGCGGTCGCCCCGGAATCTGGCGAAAGAAACTCAACGGCAGTCGATAAGAGTTTGTCCCCAAGACATGCATACTGTCGAAACCCGCAAGATCCTCTTTCGAACCCTGCAATGAATTCGATAGCGGAATCAATTGCTTTAACTGAAAATGCTGCATGTGCGGGTTCTCAATACGTGTAAGATGAGCGATCAACTCGCTCAATGATGCGTGCCCGATGACAGGGCCCAGCTTCGGTAAAGCTCCCCAGGCTCCATCCGCACCATTCAATAGTGCTTCAACGACAGATGCGTTTTCAAATCCAGCTCCCGAATGGATGTGCACCAGGATTTTCTGCGAAGGCGGCAGAAAACTGCGGACAATTTTCGTGAAAGCGGCGATTTGAAATGGAAAAAAGGTGCCGCGATCATCCTGAAAACTGAAACCTGCAATCGACTCATTGGCGAGCACCGTCAGGACATCAAACACCAGCTGCGGATTTTCGAGAAAAGCATCACAACCATCGACGACATTGATGAAAATCTGCGTGGGCTCGTCCCCACGGACCAAATTGTCCCGAAGCCATCGAATGCTGGCCGGCAAACTGCGAAGAAGAGTCTCTCGATCATAAAGAGCTTTGCGATTCTCGCTGCAGAGAAAGATTTCATGAATGGTGTGGGGGATGCGGTAAGACTTGATCTTGATTTGCGAAGGATCTGGTTGAAAATTCCCATCAGCCGATTGAATTCCCAAAGAGGTAAAAGCAAAACAGCCCTTCAGGTCGTGACCGTGATCCCGCAGATGCAACATGAAATCATCATCGACCGAAAGCTCATCCGGAATCGAATAATTGAGCGCCCCCAGCACAATGTTTTGTAATCCAAATTCTCTGATCTTTGGCAGAATCTCGAGCTTCTCTTTCAATGTCTGTCCGATGTGATGCCCGACCGAAGTCTCGCGCAAAGAAACATCAATCAGAAACGGATGGAGCGAACGCAGCTTTTGCAGCTTCAGATCCGCTTCTTTCATCACTTCTAAGGCTTTTGCGATTCGATCTTCTGCCATAGCCATCATCCATCCTTGCCTCATGTTAAAAACAGGGGGATCGAGTTGTCAAAGAAGAGCGGATCAGCAAAAAGCCGTGATCATAAGCCAAGAGTCCTCGCTCATCCCTGCGCCTTTTAAATCGGCTCAGTCCGTTCGAACGCCTTACGCAGTCTTATAATTCGATTGAATCTTCACGTAAAGACTGCGGACTTTTGGCGGCTCGAAGCTCATTCCACTCGTCCATGTACTGATTGGCATCGCTGGGTTTCAGGATTCCATCGGCAGTGGGATTGCGGTACTCGGCCACGACCCCATCCCAGCCTTGATACACGCGTGTGTCGGCCGAGCGCGAGATTTCAAAATTCGGAACCAGCGAAGTCTTGCCCCCGCCATCCGGAATGTCTACCGATAGATTCGGCATCGCCAGCCCCGACAGGTGTCCCCAAAGCTCGCGCTGAATTTCCAAAGAATCTTCAATCGAAGTGCGCAGATGATCGGTGCCTTCGGAAGGGTCGCACTGAAACATGTAATAAGGCTTCACGCGCAGATACAGAAGACGGCGCGACAAAGCCTGCACGATGGCCGGGTGATTGTTCACGCCATTCAATAGCACCATCTGGTTCATCACCGGAATGCCGTGATCGACCAGGTTTTCCAGGGCGGTCTTGGCTTCAAAGGTCAGCTCGCGCGGATGATTGAAGTGAGTCATCAAGAACACCGGCGCGTACCGACGGATCATCTTTGCCAGCTCGGGCGTCACCCGCATCGGGCAGACCACCGGCATGCGCGTGCCGATGCGGATGATTTCGACATGCTCGATCTCACGCAGATCCGAAAGCACCCGTTCCAGCTGCGCATCCGACAAGGTCAGCGGATCGCCACCCGACAAAATCACTTCGCGAATGCCGGGATGAGTTTTGATGTAATCCAGAGCGCGCTCGTATTCGCTGGCTTTGATAAACGCCTGATCCTGACCCGTGAAATGCTTGCGGGTGCAGTACCGACAGTAAACGCTGCAGATATCGGTCACCAAAAACAGCACGCGGTCCGAGTAGCGATGAATGATGCGCGGAACGGGATTGCTCTTCTTCTCGCCCAAGGGATCCAGCATCGATTGCTGTCCCGGCAAAAGCTCTAAAGCGGAAGGCATGAGAATGCGTCGAATGGGATCGAACTCATCCTGTTTTGATTGAGCTTTTGCTTGAACCGCTTCTTGCGCATCTCCCACGCCCGGCACGCCTTCGACTCCAGGCGCGGCTTTCACCAATGACGCATAATAAGGAGTGGTGCGGATGTTAAAGATCTCGCTGCCCTCGTCAAACGCGGTTTTTTCGGCGTCGGAGAGCTGGAAAGCGCGTTCGAAATCCTGCTTTTTCTTCAAAGAGTTCTGCAATTGCCACGTCCACGAACCCCAAGATTCAGGCGAAACGTTTACTGGTTTTGCGGATTTTTCGAAAGTGAATTTCATGCGCACGCATCGAATAGCTTGATCAAACCCCTTTGACAAGAGGTTAGATGATCAACAGCTGTCGAACTTTTATCCGTTCGTCTCAGAATGAGAATCTCCAGTGCTGTCGAGCACTTAATCGAAATGCCCAAGTTGGCCCAAGGCTTGAATAAGCACCATGTGTAGCGAAAAACTTATTAGGCCGGAGGCCTGCTCACAGGAGGATTTTTATGAAACCAACGAACCCGCAAACAAATGGACACAGCCATTTGCAGAAATGGGGGCTCTTTGTTCTGCTAGCCGGATCATTGGGCTTCAATCTCAGCATGAATCCAGATCACTTTAACAATATCGCCCGCAACGAAGGCGGCGCCGGCTTCTTCGATCTCGCATCGAAAAGCTACGATGATCTGGTCAAAGAGCGCGACGCGAAAATCAAAGAAGAATTGAAGCGCTTGAAAATCCCCGACGCTAAAATTGAATTGGCGATGAAAGCTCTGCAAGACTATCGCGGCAAAAAATTGCCAACCGGAAACAGCGACATCGAAGTCGCATTGATGAGAGCTGGCTACACGGCAGAAGATTCTGCGAAATATTTGAAGCAGATCAAGCCAATCATCCCCGAAATGCCAAACAAAGAAAAGAAAACGGCAAGCCTTGCTCCATGCACAGACGTGCAAGGACGAAATCCGGCCGACAAAGACACTAAAAAAGCAGACAAACCTTGCCCCACAGAAGACAAGGCCAAGCCGGCACAAAAAACGGCCGCTGACGACAAAGCCGAAAAAGAGCACCAGGCCAACGTCAAAGCGATGCAGAAACAAGCGGCCGAAGAAGCAAAACAATTAGAAGCGACTCAGGCTTCTGCAGATCAGAAAGCAAAAGCCACCGCCGATACCAACGACGGCGCGGATGCCTCTTCAACTGTTAAAAAAGCAAATCCGACAGTGTACACGAAAACAGAACTCATGGACCTGCTTGACCAGCGAATTGCAAAACAACTGGATCCAATCAAAGAAGCTTTACTGAAAAACCAACGCAAAGAAGCGATCGTCGAAAACGCCATGCTGCCACCGGGCCATCAAGAACCATTGGTCAGCGGACCGGGCCAAACTTCGGCTCCCGCTCAGCCAGCAGCTTCGACCACTCCAGCCGCTCCTAGTAACTCTGATGCCGCCACGCCAAAATCGGCTGCGGTTGCAGCGAATCCAACGACCCCACCGGTCAGTGCAATTCCGCCAAACCAAGCGGTGCCAAAGGGTTTTCAATATGACCTGAGCGCCACCAAAGGATATTGCACGTACTCGGTTGAACTCGAGAATGGCAAGACCACGGTCACGGCAAAGACAGCAACGGCCGCTGACGCTTGTCATCTGGACGGTCAGAAAAAGACCTTGGAAAATATCAATATCGAAAAAATTGCGGACGTGAAGGACGCGGTCAAAGCCTGGGCAAATGGCAAATCCGAAGGCGATAAAGACAAAGACGAAAAGAAAGAAAAATCTCAAAAAGACATCGCCAAAGAATTTTGGACGAAAGAAACAAAAGAGTGCAAAGCCAAGGGCATGGACAATTCCGAGCGCATGGACTGCTTCCAAGAAGCTTTGTCGAAACTTTCGAACGACATCCTGGACGAGTCTCCGCAAAGCAAGAGCATCGTGAAGGGTTACTTCATGGGGAGCATCGCTCCGATCTTGAAAGCAGAAATGACAATGCCAACGACGGATCCCGATTCATTGACGGTGAACACATCCCACTTGGAACTGGCCGACCGTGTTTCAAAGGACTTGTTGTCAAACCTGAGCGGATCCAATGGCCAAGACGTCATTTCCACTTTAACAAAAATGAAAGCGGCGACTTACTCGGTTCAAACCGGCTACGCACGTGACATGTACATGGCTTCACAACAGGAAAAGAACTCAAGCGATCCTTACGTCAAAATGATTGGTCTGAAAAGAGAAGCCATGGCGAAACAAGCTCTCAATCCAACGGTCATGCGTTGGGAGATGCTGCGCGACCGAACTGACTGGAGCAATGCGATGTCCAGCGACTCGATGTTCGGACAAGTGGAGCTGACACGAAACTTCACTCAACCGATTCAGGCGATGATCAGCAAAATGCCATCGATTGAAGATTACAACAGCGCTGCCGCGAACCAGGCAACGAAAGCGTCATCATTGTTAGCACAGCTCTCACTTCCGGCTGATTCTTCCGGAATGGGTATGAACGTCATGGACAGCGGAACCTACGGTGGCAGCTGGACAGCAGGCTTGAGCGGCTTGAACACATTCCCGATCGCACTGCTCGACAGCCGACAAAACTACAACCGAGGCAAAAACTTGCCAGCGGTCGGACCTGTCATAGCATCAGGAGCGAACGGTAAATTGACTCCAACAACATCAATCCGCGGCGGCACCACAAACAGCAGCAGCCTCGGAACCAGCGGCAACCCACGTGTGCGAACAGCAATCGTGACCGACCCCAACAGTTTCTAAGAGTTACTCTAACAACCAAAAGATCCTCCGCAAGCCCAGGAAGGGCTTGCTTTTTCCCGTTTTGGGGGCAGGCGAGACTGCTCGTCAGGGTTGATCTCGACACTGCTTAATCTTTACGTCCGTCGGAGAACAAAGTGGTCCATAAGTTGCGATGCTAGTTTTGTGGAGAAATAGACTGGAATGAAGAGGAGCTGAGCCTGCTAATGCGCCGATATCTTTTACAGTTGCTGACACTTTTAGCTCTGCTTTTGCCGATGCTCGCCGTGGCCACGCCGCCATTGAAATGCGCCGGTATCTACCATCCATCCGTTGTCTTTGAGATTAAAGTTCGCCAAAGTCTGGACGATTTTCTGCGACTGTTTGATGTCGATCCGGATTGGAAAGAGAACAGAACATATGAAAACAATAAAAGATTCGGCCCATCTCATTTTAGCGGATATTCACTCATCGATGAACTGAATCATTCCGACATATTTCATCGCCATGGTGGGGATTCCAAACAAACTCAGTACGTGCTTTATCGGGAGAAGAGAGACAAAAATCTACCAACCGCCGCATTACCGGAGATCAAAACTGATTTTCCTTACCCTGAATTTTTAGGCGAGACCTGGTCTTGGACGGACGACAGCCAGCAAGAGCATCACTATCGATTTGCGAATGTGGGTTTTCGCCAAATGAAGCGAGATTGGCCCTTGATTGAGGCCGCAGTTTCATCCGGACTTGAAAGCTCTCCTGCTTCCCACCTTGTAATGAAACTGAACCAAAAGATGGTTTTAGGTCGATCGATTCTTTCGACTTGGCGTAAATGGAATTCTCAAAAAGTGACTGACGTTTACAAGAAGAGAAAGAACTATTTGGCCCTAGATGATTTATATCATCTCAGGGATACCGATAAAAAACACTACCAAAATGACGAATACCTGGTGTTGATGAAAGATCAAGGCCTTTCGCCAATTGAGATGACATCACAGCAGTATGAAGAAAATCTGATGGCTGTGGTCCGTCTAGTTCGCATGGAACAAAGCGATCCTTATTTCCCTAGCGGTGTTTTTGGTTCCTGGAAAGGCAACTTCCATTTACCGGTCACCGAGCGCAATGAGGCTTCAAAAGTCGGGCAAATGCTGGGTGACGCCTTAAATGGGCTCGTCCTTGCCGGAAAACGTGTCGCTGAAATTTCCCGGTTTGTTCGATTTCAAGATTTTCCAGAACCAATTATGGACTCATTTTTGAAAAATCTTTTTCAACTGAGCATTCGGCCCCAAGATCCAATCGATATTCTGATTATCAGCGTGGACGCTAAAACTCGCAGGCTCTTTAGCTCGCGATACGGATTTAAAGACCTAATTCCCCTGAATGATGGTGATCGTTCAACGGCTGAATATGTCATGTACCTAGATACCAAAAGTGAAGAGTTTAATAAAACTTTGTCTGAATTGCGGGACCGATCAAAATTAGTAGTGCAAAATCAAGAACTCACCAAACCGCCACAATCTCAATGGGCTGCTTTATGGGGCGAAAGCCCCGGTGCCCAAGTCGGAAGCGGTTTTGACAAACACCGTGAAGGTGAGCACCAAGTAAAAATTTTGAGAAACCACGTGAATCATCAGAAAGTCAGCCATCTGCATTGGGATATTTCGAACCTCAGCGAGCATCGACCTGCTGATAAAAATCGAGTCGAGGAAATCGTCAACTGGGTCGCTTCAGGAGAGCACATGCCCCTGCTGCTCGAGCGGAAGTTGGATAGTCTGACAGACCAAGACCATGACATTTTATATCGGAATGTGTATTTGTTTTCGGATGCATTTGCCCATTCCGTGGGAATCGCTAGTGCAACATTTCCAATCCAAGGAAATATGCTGATTTTCCAGAAGGGCCCTGAAAATTTCGTTGAAATGATCTCCGCCGAATACAACGGACGAAATGTACAACAGGGAGATATACGAAATGACTCTTCGTCTCAGTCCGAGACTTATGACAGCGTGATGATCATCGACATCTATGAAAATCTCAAATCTGACTCTGAACGCCTGACTTTGTTACAAAAGGCGGCCGCGCATCTGCGCTCTGGTGGTCAACTCACAATCTTCGGCCCATTTAAATTTGGATCTGATTCAATAAGTGGCTGGGGGACGGTTGATCCAAAATCCGAATCTAACTTTTCCAAAAGACGATTGTATCCAGTCTTACTGAAATATGCCGAAGATATTTTTGAAAATAACGCTCCGATGTCGGAGCGAGACCTCGCGCTTGAATTGGGTTTGCGCCGCCGACTTTTTGAGTTCAGGTCGAACACTGATTTAGGTTTGGCCACAATTTCAAATCTGGCCCGCAAAGTGGGTTTTACACCGGGATTTAGCAGCCGCGATAACTGGGGGACTTATGGCCATCGAGTTATCACCTTGTGGAAACAGTAACCAGCTTCTCAACCGTCTTCCATAAGAACTTCACTCTTTTTTCCAACGAAATCTCGCTTGGATCATGAATGGCCTTGATCATCTCGCCCAGCAAAAGATCGTGAATCGTGCGTGCGATTGGCAACGGGTCTTTTAAAGACCAGACTTTTTCATCGTTACCCAAGGAAAGATGAGAGCTCACTCGGTTGACACTTTGCTTGTTGATCAAAGTCATAATTTCATGAATGGGCGGACTTTTAAGCGCGAAATAGTACATCGCCAGAAGAACAGCTCCTTCGCTGGGATGATTTTTCATCCACAATAGGTTGGCCTCGAGATATGCAAATAACTTTTTCCGAGCCGTTGATTTTGCACCGACATGTTGATCAATCAGCATGCGACCGGTCTCTGCCGCTCTCAGAATGCATGCCTTCATCAGATCATCTTTATCTTCAAAATGTTTGTAGACTCCAGGCTGGGAAATTCCGACTTTATCGGCAATCTGTTGAAAGCTCACCCAGTGAGCGCCCTTTTCATAAAACAATTGAATTGCCGCCGTAATCAGTTGGTCTCGAGTCTCTGCCTTGGGGGGTGTTGATGATTTTGACATATCTGAAGATGTTATCACAAAACAATCTGTTTAGTTATGCCTTATAACCAAATTTGACTCACTGCACCCAATAGGTTATATATCATAACCACCAAACCCGAGCGGTTCGATGAACTGCTCTTATAACTAAAAGGAGACATTATGAACCACTTGAAAAAATCGCTGGCTATCGCATTGACGGTCAGCACTCTGGCCGCTTGCTCAAACAACCATGCTGAGACGACCCATAGCGGAGTCACGGGCCTGAATTCCTCTGCAGTTGTCGATGCCTCTGCAATCATGTCAGATCAAACCCTGGGCCCTGCTGAGAAAGCAGAAAAATTGGCATTGGCTGGCGAACAGCTGACAACCCCAAATGGTTTTATGTATGCTGATTCGGTTTTCGATCAGGCATTATCTGTTGATTCAAATAATCAAAGAGCGAAATTCTACAAGGCACTCTTGGCGACCCCAATGGCCATGCGTGGAATTTTGGCCCGAGTCCAACCGCTGGCCTATTCTCATGCAAAAACACAGAAGCAATATGACGAGGCAGTTTCAAATTTGCCGAAAAGCTCGGTCAAAACTTTTCTCCTTGATGGAAGCGGCGACATCAAGACGGAAAAAGATGTCCAAGCGTTTTTTAATGTTATTCACGATAGCCAGAAGCAATTCCGAATTTTCCTCAAAAATAGCAAGTCGATGGACATCACCTTGAATATAAATGTGTGGTCAAACAAGGGATCGACACCAAAAGCACTTGAGGACTGCGCTGTCACCCAAACAGGCGCGGATCAATTTGAAATTAAGAAATGCGACATTGTCTCTGTAGCCCAGGTGAAATTGAATCGACCCGATATTGAGGCATTGGAGCAGATTGCAGCTGGTAAACAAATTTTAATGGCATTCATGACGTCTTATGATGTCACTGGCGGAATTTCCACGGCTCAAAAATACCATGGGCACAAGGTTTCAAATAAAGTATTGTGGAATGAGCTTTCGACCTACTCTGATTTCGGCAAGCTTCGCGTTGCAAATGAGCTTGCTGGCATCACCGAAATGGGTCTGGATGCCGTTGCTGGTGTCCGCTGGGCCGCTTTGATTCAAAAGGATCTTTGCCCTTATGGATATGGCAACTCTCAAAATCGAAGTGGGTACCTTTTTAACAAAGGATTGTGCATTGAAAGCAAAAACGGTGGCGCTTCAAAGCTCGAAAGCGTTTTGAAAACCGTCGAAATGGCTTTGGCCGGGCAATCCATTGATGTGACTCTTGGAAAGCATCAGCAAATGAAAACCCAGGCCCGTCCCGCTGCAGTTATTCAAAGTCCCATTGCTGACTTGAAAACCCTCAGCCCGACCTTCAACAACTGTGACACGGTTCAATCGGTTTCTGATAACACCATCGGTGGAGTTTTTCCGAATCATGATGGTAATCAGGCTTTGGCTTTATCAACTGCTTGCAAACCCTAGTATGAAAATCTCGTTTCACCCTGTTTCTTTCTTGATCGTGGGAGGACTGACGGTCCTTCCGCTTTCAATTCACGCTCAAACGCCAGTCCAACTCTCGGCGAAAATCGTAGGATTCGATCTTGCGACCTGTGGTCTAAAAAACTGCTTAAGGATTGAATCGGATTTAGCTTTGGTCGGAATGTATGGAGGCAATTATGCCTTCGAGTCAGCTCGAATCGCAATCATCGACAAAAAAACGGGACGAGCCACGGCTTTGCAATCTCTGGATACGTACCTCGACATCATTTCGGACAAGCTATTCATGAGAAATTTGACGACTTATCATGGCTTCGATGGAATCTACGATCTTGAAAAAGAAGAATTGGTTCTTATACCCTCAGAGAAAATATGAAAACACTTCATTGGCAACCGATCGCTATATTTTTATTTTTTATAACCGGTATCGGCTGTTCCCAATCTGCGAACTCTCATAATTCGGCATCTGCAGGAAACAAAAAAGAGTGCGAAGGGTTTGCAACCAATTCTTTGGGACAGCAGCTGTCTTGGGCCGAAGAATTTCCGATCAAAATTTATGTCGATCAAAATGTGCCGGATCAATATATAGAATCCATCAAAAATGCCATGCACACATGGAATGCCGAACTCGGTTTCGCCGCGTTTCAATTCAAGGATGTATTACCGGCGTCTGACCAGCCGCTTGCAAATGGGAAAAGCGTTATTCACTGGTTGGTATTATCATCAGCCGACAGATCGGAGGGCCGGCAGGCGGTGACATTGGTGGCTTGGAACGGGGCCGGTATCGATAAGGCCGATATGCTCATCAATGCACGGGACTTCAAGTATTCGACGGACCCAAAAGAGGGCGAGATTGATATCGAGTCCCTTGTACTTCATGAGTTGGGACATATTTTAGGGCTTGCACACAGCTCGGCGTCCGGCTCTGCAATGAATGAGCACCTGCCCTATGGAATACTGCGAAGATCGCTGGCTCCTGAAGATATCGCTCGCATCAGATGTAAATATGAAGAAATGTTTTAGGACGAAAAAAAACCCGGAAGGCTTGCGCCTTCCGGGTTCCCTGCTCAAACCGCCACTTAGGGTTTAACCTAATTCATGTTGTTATCTGAGACGTCATCAAGATGTCGGACAAGCTGCGATCAAGTTGCAATCAAAAGCTGATGGCGGCTTTTGAAGTAAATCCGTAAGTAAAACTCTTTCCGTAATCCTGGGTTGGCGAACCAGACCAAGCCGCGCCCGGAAACAGAAAGCCGAACTCGTTCACCCACGTGATGCGCTCATGTGGACGGAACGTCAGTCCTGTATCCCATTCAAAACCAAGATCCTTGCTCACGTCAACTCCTCCACCCAATGGGTTGGTCTGAAGTTGCGCCCAAGTGATCGTGTTGGTCCAGTCCCACTTGTCACTGATATTATACACAGCTTTCGGCGATACGTAGACCGCGTTGCTGATCGATTCGTCATCCAAAGCTTCGTCGGTTGCATATGGAGCCGCCACATTGTTCAAACGATCGGGGCTGCGCTGAACAGCGGATCGCAACAGATCGTATTGTCCCAACGGATGGTTGAACAACAAGAACGCGACGTCGTAATTGCGATGAAAGTGAAAGCCTTCGTAATTGGTCGTGTCTGGGTTGTCACCGCTAGCGATACCCGCGCGGAAATTCCAGTGAACTTTGCTTTCCGGTTGTGGCAATTCCACTTCGAGAGCGATTCCGTAGCCGTTCAATTTGATTTCTTCGCCATTGGCTTTTGCCATTCCGGTTGGGCCAGACTCGAAGCCGGCTTCAACTTTGAATTTCACGTCTTCGAAACCGCGAGCCAAGAACAGGCTGACGGTCTGGGTGTTCCAACGATCCACCACACCGGTCGAACCGTAAGCCGCAAACGGAGCATCATTCGCTTCCTTGCTGGCATTTCGAGTTTGGTGCATCAAACCGATTGAAGATTCTGTTTCCGGATTGCTGTACTCGACGTGCCAGATCAGATCCTGGGCTTCACGTCCCTGAGCGACCGAGTAATCGTAAACTTTCGCCAAGATCGGCATGAAAGAAAAATTTCCGATGATGAATTTGTATCCGACCATATCGCGGGTGTCGGCCCAGTGATCGAACAAACCATTGCCGGCGCTGTGAGTGATCCCCAAACCGAAATCCAAAGGCGCACGTCCGGCCACGAAAGAGCCGTACTCTTGATTGATGTTCAAATAAAGTTGGCTGACCTTAAGATCGGTCGCACCGTTGTGATTTCCCGCAACCGCACTGTCATCTTTGGTCGAACTGCCGGTTGCGCCGGGGCGCTGGGTTGGGCCGCGACCGAAAACTTGTCCGGTCTGTGAGTCTGGATATTGATCATTCGGCAAAAATTCAAATTTTCCGACGATGTTCACGCCGTCCGCCGCGATGATTTTAGGGCTCAGGCTCAGGTGATTGAGCACGTAGGCTTTGCGAAGTTTTGGATCCGCCACCGAGGTGCGATCGACTTCGGTGTACTCGAAGCGATAATTTCCAGCCCAATCGATCGAAAGAGCGCTGGCAGACTGGGCCGAAAGCGCCAAGCTTGCAAGCATCAGACTTTGACAAATGACATTTTGAATTCTCGAATTTCTCATTCCTGTATTCCTAACTTTCACAGATTAATTCTTAGCTCTTGTTGCGCGATCATTGGCGCTATTTCTTTGTGACGATTCCTAAAATTTCAGATTCGCGCAGAATGCGAACCTCTTTGCCCAGCAAATCCATCTTTGCACCCGAGTGTTCCGAGAACAAAACCGTATCGCCAGCTTGCACATCCATTGGATGCACTTTGCCTTTGTCATCGCGATGTCCGCGACCGGCGACCAAAACCAAACCCTTGAAATTTCCAGAGGTGCCCGCAGCCGTGTCCGGAATGTACAAGCCACCCGCCGTCATTTTTTCACCGGCCGCTGTCTCAACGATCAAGCGATCATCCAAAGGAGTCAGAAACTGATCCCATTTCATATTCGAAGAAGCCTTGGCCGCAGCTGAGCTTGAGGGCTTCGAAGTTGAAGTTTTCTCTTTCACTGCAGCTTTTCCTGCCGGTGGTTTCGCCGCCGACTTGGACGCTGACGCCTTCCCCTGAGCCGCAGTTTTTCCTGCCGCTTTCGGAGCTGCCTTTTTCGTCGCAGGTTTCACGGAAGCTTTTTTCGCGGCCTTTTTAGGAGCCGCTTTTTTTCCGGAAGCTTTCTGAGCAGGAGCTTTCTTCGCCGCCGATTTCTTGGTGGTTCCCACAGCCTTCGCTTGAGCGGAAGTGGTCTTCTTAGCTTTTGCCACGCTTGCCTCTTTCTTCTTCGTAATATTTTTTATACAAAATATCCCACTCGGGGCTGCCCTCGACGACACCGCGTTTGAGAGAGGCGACTTTTTCGCGCGCTTTGGCGTCGACGTCTTGATCTTCCTTCACGAATTCGGCGATGGCTTTCTTCGCCAAGCGAAGCGCCAAATCTTCATCCGTATAGTCAACCAAGTCATCATTCCAAATCGCATCGGTGATTTTATGGGCCAGGTGGGATTGTCGATCTTCAGAAATAATCACAGGACGATCTTCCTTTCCTTCGCTAACTTCTGCTTCAGAATGGGGTACATCTTGTAGCGTTGAAATTCGCCCTGATTGGTGCGCTCCAATTGATCGAGCATCTTATTGACGTCGATGTCCAGCTGCGCTTCCTGTTGATAATCGGCTTTGATCGCCTCTAACGCCCGAGCCATGACTTTCTTCTCGTCGTCTTTGAACACAATCACGTTATTTTTCTTCCAGTGCTCGAAAACTTTTTCGACCAGTTTCTGCATCTGTAAAGGTGTCAATTTCATGGCTTTGACTATTTGCTCCCACCCCCGTAATGTCAAGCCGTGCGATGAAGAAACTCAAGCCGCTGATCATCACTTTTGCGATCTTGTCTACCCTTGTCATTTTGGTTGGGGGCGCGCTGATTTATCAATTCAATCAGCGCATCACCGAAGGCTTGGCTCAGAAAAAGTTTTTGCCACCGACCGAGTACTATACCGCTCCGCTGGAATTCAGCGCCAGTCGCGCCATTCCGCGTGCCAACATCAAATCCATTCTCTCGCAACGCGGTTATCGCGTGCGCGATTGGGATCAAAAACTTTTCCCGGGCGATTACAGCGAAAGCACCTCCGAAACTTGCCAAAGTTCGGTGCCGACCGCACTGCCTGAAAATGCCAAAACTTGTTTGCTGTTTTCGGCCAAAGAGATCAACGATCCCGAGCTCCGCCGCTACCCCCTGCAGCTGATCACTTTTGACTCAGAGGATAAAATTAATGGCACATTTCAGGGCAATCCTTTGCAAGTTTCAAACAAAGTCGCGATCGAACCTGAACTCGTTGCGCAATATCTCGATGGCCAGCCCATCATGCAAAATTATCGCCCCTTAGGCACCATCCCGCCTCAGTGCTTGAATGCCGTTTTGGCCATCGAAGATTCAAACTTTCTTGAACACTCGGGTGTCTCTTATACGGGCATCGCTCGCGCCATCATGAGTGACCTCCTTGGCGGCCGCGCCCGACAAGGCGGCAGCACCATCACCCAACAGCTCGTCAAAAATTATTTCCTGACCTCTGAAAAAACGCTGAAACGAAAAGCAAAAGAGTTCATCATGTCCTTCTTGCTCGAAGCCCACTCGAGCAAAGACGAAATCTTAGAAACTTACCTGAACGTGATTTACCTGGGACAAAACGGTCCGTTCCAAGTCCGCGGTTTTGCCGCCGCCTCGAATTATTATTTCAACAAACCGATCGAGCAGCTCGAGCTTTCCGAATGTTCATTGCTGGCGGCCATCTTGAACAGTCCCGGCCTCTTTGATCCCTTCCGCAAACCCGAGAACGCGCTCAAACGCCGAGCAAAAGTTTTGGATCGCATGCAGGAACTGCAGATGATCACCGAAAGCGAAGCCAAGGAAGCGAAACAAAAGCCTTTGCCTTTCGAAAGAAAAATCACCGTCACCGAAACCGCGCCTTACTATATCGATGCGGTCAATAAAGAAATCTCGCACCTGGGTTTGGATCTTTTGGGTCTGAAGATTTTCACGGGGCTTTCCCTCAGCGAACAAGAAGCCGCGCAAGAAGCGGTCCGCACTTCTTTGAACGAACTTGAAACCAAGAACCCAAAAATCAAAGATTTGAAATCTAAGAACCTGACCTTAGAAGGCGCCCTGCTGTCCGCGCATAACGACACGGGCCTGATTTCCGCCATCGTCGGCGGACGAAGCTACAAGCTCACGCAATTCAATCGCGCGGTCGATGGTCACCGCCAGGTCGGCTCGATCATGAAACCATTCGTTTACCTGACGGCATTGTTGCGATCCGGTGAGGCCGGCAAAGAGTACACGCCGATGACGATCCTGAAAGACGAAAAGTTTTCCTACAAATACGGAAAGCAAACTTGGTCACCCGATAATTACGGGAAAAAATATTTCGGTGATGTGCCCATGTACTTTGCTCTGAAGAACAGTCTGAACGCCGCCACCGCCAGCCTGGGTCTCGAGGTCGGTATCGAAAACATCATCGACACCGCCAAAGCTTTGGGCGTTCATTCAAAATTGGATGCCGTTCCTTCGGTGACGTTGGGAGCCTTTGAACTTTACCCGATCGAAGTTCTCGAAGCCTACACCAGCATCGCCCGCATGGGAAATCACGTGGCGCTCACCCCACTTCGCGGAATCACGGACCAAAAAGGCGATGTGCTTTACGAGTTCTCCTCGAAGCCTGAACAAAGGCTGCCCGCCAACAAAGTGGCCTCGCTGGTTTCGATGATGAAACAAACCGTGCAATCCGGAACCGCGAAACTGATTTCCGCCTCGGGCTTTGTCACCCCCGCCGCCGGAAAAACCGGAACGACTTCCGACTACAAAGACGCCTGGTTCGCCGGTTTCACTCCCGCCCAAACCACCATCGTCTGGGTCGGCTACGACACACCAACGACCAACAACCTGACCGGCGCCAGCGGCGCGGTCCCCTTGTGGTTGCAATTCATGAAGAAAGTTTCCGGCGACTCGACCCAAGATTTTGCATGGCCCGAAGGCACCGAAGTCCGCAAAACCCCGGTCGAAGAACCCGAATCTGGCCCCACCGAAATCGATCTCATTTTTTAATTCTGCAACAAGTTTTCAAGGGCAATCTGCAGAGTAGACTATACGTCGAACCAAGCCCCAACCACCGCTCCAGAACCAACAGCGATTTTTCGAGGCGCGGACTGAACGTCCTCCCCAATCCAATAAAAATTTTTTGGGAACCGATCTGAACTCAGGCCCCCCAGATCAAACAGTGATTTTGCGACCCGAATGAGATGTCAGGAACGCCTCCATCCACGATCTTGACCGTTGGTATAGAGTGTTATCTTGCTTTCAAGAAAACGCTGCGTGCCGACGGTCAAGATCGTGGATGAGTGCCTTCCGATTATTGAATTCTACTCTGCCACAGATTGAAAAGTGGCTTGACTGCTAGCTTTCTTCGAGATCGACTTCGAGACCTTCGTGCGCAAAATCCCATTGAACGCTGGGCAGTTTTACATTATTCGCCGACGACGTTTTGATTTTCCAGTCGTAATAGTCTCGCGTTTGCGCCTTGAGCTCATTGATTTGCGCGGTGTTGGCGCCAGGATCATGATGCGCGAACAGAATCCGCTTGATCCCCTCGCGAAATGCGATGTCCAATCCCAACTGGGCGGCACTGTGGCCCCAATTCGCTTTTTCCGCCAACTCGGGTAAAGTGTACTGCGCATCGAAATACATCAGATCCGCATTCTGATACAAAGGCAGATCCGCACCCAAAGCTTCGCGCGTGGTGCGCGTGCCTTCGGTGTCTACACAGTGCGCGTAATTTTTCCCGCCGGCCTCGACTCGGTAACCCCAACAAGGATCTGGATGATCCAACTGATACGGCGTAATCGTCAAATCCCGCAACTGCACCGGCTTTCGCGGCTCGAGCTGATGAAAAGTAATCGTCGACGGAAGCATTTCAAAAGAAACCGGAAACAAGGGCTTCGTGAATTTCACTTTGACCATGTCTTTCAGATCCGGCTGAACTGCATGGTAATGAATCTTATTTCCTTTGATAAAGTGAGGCGCAAAAAATGGCAGCCCCAACAAATGATCCCAATGGAAATGAGTCAGAAAAATATGGATCTCGGCTTTGCCTTTGCCGGCCGGTCCGCGCAGCATCTTTTCGCTCAAGGTGCGCAGCCCACTGCCACCATCGATGATGATTTGCTGTTGAGGCGAGTTGACCTCGACACATGTGGTGGCCGTACCGAAGCCGCCAATGTCCGGTACTGATTGGGTCGCCATGAATTCTTTGATCTCCGTCGCATCTTTAAAACCCGAGCGGAAGAACTGTCCCATCAAGTGCTCAAAAGATTCAGCCCACTGCTCCGGTAACGGTGCAGATGGAAGCGAACCTCGAACTCCCCAATACTTCAATCTTAAGGACATAAAAGCAGGATGCCGCGCTTCGAATTGGGTAGCAAAAATTTTCACGGTCCAGTCCAGAGTCAAACTGCAAATCCGGATTGAAGTCTTGGTTCTCCTCTGAATTTATGCACACGCTCTTAACAAGTACGTAAATTTTGACACCGAGCAGCCCCGATCTTTAACCCATTGTTATTCCTTTTGAAATGACTGGACCGGTGCCGTTTTTTTTCGGCCAAGTTTTTGCAGTATTCTTTACGAACTCTTAAGCTGAACAAAGTGGCACCACCATGGAATTAAGACGCTGGAACGACATTGTAGCCATCAAAACCAACGAAGGAAAATTCGTTGGCTATCACTCGCGCAATCTCGAGGTTGCTGAGCTGTCGGAAGAAATCTGGAAAGCCTCGGCCACGGATGCTTCCGCCGCGGTCGACGCCATCGAAGGTCTGAACCAGTGGAACGCGCAGCCTTTGACGTCACTTGCCGAGCAACGATCCAAAAAAGTCGATAGCTTTACCATCAACGTCACCCAGATCTGCAACCTGCATTGCACTTACTGTGCGGCTGGCGGCGATGGCACCTACGGTGATCCGGTCAAACGCATCTCGGTTGAAAAGACTTTGCCTCAGCTCGCAAGCTTCATGGAAAAGCTCTCGCCCGGCGAAACGTTCCGAATCAATTTCGTGGGTGGCGAGCCCTTGCTGTATCCTGAAGGCATCAAGCTCTTGGCCGATTACGTTCGCGAAAAAGGCCGTTCGCTCGAACTGAAAACGAAATTCAAGCTGGTGACCAACGGCACGCAATTCAATCCACAAACCATCCAGCTTCTTCGTGAGCTGCATCCCTACTTGGTCGTCAGCCTGGATGGTCCAGCGGAAATCAACGATCAACGTCGCCCCTCGAAAGGTGGCGTCGGCGTGACGGCGAAGGTGATGGAAGGTCTCGCCCTGCTTCAGCCTTACAAATCGGATCTGGATATTCTCGAGCTCTCGGGCGTTTTCGGCCCCGGAAACCTGGATTTGGTGGCAGCCTGGCAGTTCTATGCCCAATTTGACATCGACTATTTCGACTTCACGTTCGATCACCACTGCCAAGATCTCGAGGCTTCCCAGCAATTCGTCGCTTCCTTTGAGCAGGTCGCTCGCCTGATTTACGCTGAACAGGGCGAAGCGGGCCTCAGAAAAATACACACATTCGATGCTTACTTTCAGACTTTGGATTCACAGATTCGGGTCGAAAATTTCTGCGGGGCCGGTAAAAATTTTCTGGTCATCGACTCGCGCAACACGCTCTACACCTGTCCCTGGGAATCCGGTCAGCTGGCCGATGCCGTGGGATTTTCAGACTCGGTCTGGGGCGGAAAACTTGAATCTTATCAGACCCCTTTGGTGGAAAAGGCCGATTGCCGGGGCTGTTGGGCCAGGTATATGTGTGGGGGCGGATGCATGTATGTGCATAAAAACTCTACAGGATCTAAAAACAAAGTCGACGAGCTCTTTTGTTTTCGTACAAGAAGCTTGATTTCATTAGCCATTTTATATTATCAAAGATCTAGGAATTTTGAGGAGTTAGAACATGTTGAGCACTGATAGCGCAAAACAGCACATTAAAAAGGTTCAGCCTAAAAAAGGCATGTTGAAAGATCCAGGCACTTGCCGTCCAGGCTAAAGCTTCTTCAAACAGGCTCTCAACTTTGAATTGACAGACCAATTATGAAGCTTGCTCTAAAGAAATTTATATTTGGTTTGTTTCGCCTGACTTTTCTTGCCCGCATTCTCTTCGCCGTCGTCGTCGCCGTTTTTCTCTACAAAATTGAAATCCCTTCGATCGAGTTTTTTCTCTATGATTTGCGCACCATCTTGCGCCCTTCACCGGCGCCAACCGGAAATGTCGAAATCATCTCGATCGACAAAGACACGCTCGAGCAATTCAACACGACTCCGGCCCTGAGCCATCACGAAAAGCTGATACAGAAACTGAGCGCCGCCAATCCCGCTTTTATTTTCTACGTCATTGATCTGACAAAAATTCCGGCGGACATTCCCAAAGAACAGTTCGCCGCCGAGGTTGCTCCTCTCAGTCGCTTCTACCAGGCGGTCAATGGACTCGAGCGAAAGAATGACGAAAGCAGCAAGCTCACCCTGCCCGAGCCTTTTCAGAATGTGCAGGTGGCGTCGCTGCCGAAAACGGCCGATACCAAGTTGTTCGCGAAGGACGGGATCACTCGCCGCCTGTTTATTTCCTACCAAGATCAACCGACGTTTCACGTGATTGCCGCTTCAAAATTTAATCCGGCCCTGAATGATGTCAATTCGATTCGCGGACTGTTTGATTTGTACGATTCCAAACAGGTCATGATCGATTTCATGAAGCCTGGCACCTTTCCCGTTACCAAATTCGAAGACATCATGGACGGCCGGGTCGACATGCGTCGCTTTGAAAATAAGATCGTTTTGGTGGGCGATGACTTGGGCATCACTCATGATGACTATATCTATTCGCCGTATCTGCGAAATATCGACTCGACGACCATCTCGGAAATGCACGCCAATATGTTCGATACGTTGATTCGCAATTCGGCGCCGATCAAGGCTCCGGATTGGTTGAATCTGATCTTCACCATCTTGATTTCCGTGCTGACCGTGCACGTGGTGCTGACGCTGAAGCCATTAAAAGGAATTTTGATCCTGATGGGTACCGCGGCCGGCTTCACCGTGCTGTCGTATTTTGCCTTCTGGCCCTTCGGAATCTGGCTGGACATGGCCCATCCGTTTCTGGCCATCTTTCTTTGCTATTACTTTTTCATCCCCTACCGCCTGATCATGGAAAACCGCAAATCTTGGGAGTACCAGCAAAAACACAAACTGGTTTCCGAAGTCGAGCAGCTGAAGACCAATTTCATCGGTATGATGTCGCATGATTTGAAGACTCCGCTGGCGCGCATTCAGGGGATGACCGAGATGATTTCCATGGATCCGATGCCTTTGTCGTCGCCACAACGAGAAGCTTTGGACACGATCAAGCAGTCGGCCGAAGATCTCTTAAAATTCATCAGCACCATCCTGAATTACGCTAAAATTGAGAGCGAAGGGCTTGAGCTGCACCTGCAATCGAAAGACATCAATCAGGTGTTAAAAGACGTGGTTCGCAAGCACGATTTCCTGGCGAAGCTCAAACACATTCAGCTGATCACTGAGCTTGAACCTTTATTCAGCATTCAGGTCGACCCTGAGCTGATCAAGCAGGTTTTCTCGAATCTGGTGGAAAACGCCATCAAGTACAGCCCGGATCATTCCAAGGTGCTGATCACCTCGGAAGAGGTTGCCGGTAAGATCATCGTGCAGATCGCTGACCAAGGAATCGGCATTCCTGCCGACGAGCTCTCTAATATCTTTATGAAGTTCTTTCGGTCAAAGTACGCCAAAACCTCGCCCATCAAGGGTTCGGGATTGGGTTTGTATTTGGCCAAATACTTCGTCGAGCTGCACCAGGGATCAATTTCGGCCGAGTCTTCACCCGGTCAAGGCTCTACATTCACCGTCGAACTTCCGATCCGGGCCTAAAATTTTTTCCTGTTCGTTTAAATCAAAGCAAAAACCTTGGCTTACCCCAGCATACCTCTAGGACAGATTTTGTCTTTGTGATAAGACTTTGGACAGTTTTGAAACTAGGGGCCTAAAATTTTTTAGGGGGATTCATGCTAAAGGTTCTCGTTGCTGATGACGATCAGGGGCTGAGACTTTCCGTCAAATCCGCACTCGCAAGCACCAACCGCTTTTCGGTTGAAGAAGCTTTCGATGGCATCAACGCTGTTGAGAAAATCAAAGCGGGACAATTCGACATCGCGATTCTCGATGTCGACATGCCGAGACTGAACGGTCTCGAAGCATTGAAACAAATCAAAGAGCACAATCCGGGCATTGTCGTCATCATCATGACGGCCTTTGCGACCATCGACCACGCGGTTCAAGCGGTCAAAGATGGTGCTTACAATTACCTTTCAAAACCGATGCAAGGCGAAGACTTGATCGCGTTGATGGACCGAGCGATCGCCGCCATGAACATGATCTCGAATGTCGCCGCTTCTTCGCCAGTGTTGATGGAAGGTGGACGCAAGTTCATCGGCAACAACACTCAGATGCAGAAGGTCTTCAACATCATTCACCGCCTGTCGAAGGTCGACACGCCGGTGCTGATCCGCGGAGCTTCGGGAACCGGTAAAGAGCTGGTGGCGCGCGCGATTCACTACAACTCGGCCCGCAAGGACGAAAAATTCGTCGCGATCAACTGTTCAGCGATTCCGGAAAACCTTTTCGAGTCTGAACTTTTCGGTCACGAAAAAGGTTCCTTCACCGGCGCTGATCAACGCAAAATCGGAAAATTTCAATTCGCCGAAGGCGGAACTTTGTTCTTGGACGAAGTCGGTGATATGCCGCAGCTGATGCAGGTCAAATTGCTTCGCGTGCTGCAGGAAAAGACGTTCGTTCCGGTTGGAGCGAACCGCGAAATTCCGACCAACGTGCGCATCATCGCCGCGACCAATCGTCCGCTGGAAGAGATGATGAAGACCGGTCAATTCCGCGAAGACTTGTTCTATCGTCTGAACGTCATTCCGATCTTCTTGCCTTCACTGGCGGATCGCAAAGACGACCTGGATTCTTTAATCAATATTTTCATTCGCAAATTCAATCAGGCTCATTGCAAGCGCATCACCGGTGTTGCGGCAGACGCTTTGGCCGTGCTCAAGAAATATGACTGGCCAGGAAATATTCGTGAATTGGAAAACGTGATCGAGCACATGTTTATCATGGAGAACTCGACACTTTTGACATTGTCGGCAGTTCCCGAGGGAATTTTGTCTTCGACCGGAACAGTTCTTCCAGAAATCAATTTTGCAACCAATATGGTGGCGGCGGTTTCGGAGAAGATTGGTCTGAAGGCCACTGCGGAAGATGACGAAGATCTGGATTCAGATTCGGGCGACGATGATCTGGCGGATGAAGGTGGCGGCGAAGCCATCGTGTCTGTCGGCGGAGAATCTCTGGATTTCAATGCTCAGAAAGAAGCTTTCGAAAAAGAATTTATCATCAAGGCGCTGAAGACCTTTAAGGGTCGCATCAATCAGACGGCCCTGCACGCCAACATTCCGAAAAAGACTTTGCTTCGTAAAATTGAAAAGTACGGCATCAACGCCAAAGACTATACAGCTGGCCTTTAAGGCCGGCTGTCCCATTTCTCTCAACGCGATTATTTATCACCCGCTTGAATCCAATCATTCGGATCCACAATCTTCTCGAGAGCTTTTGAATCCTTGGCTGAATCCGAGGTCGATGGCTGCTCTGTTGGATCAACGATAGATGGCAGTTGCGGCTCAGATTCCGAAGGCTGCGGATTGGCCTGAATCATATCAAGCGAAGGAAGAGCTTGTGGCTGCTCGTTTTCAGTCGGACCTTGCTTTCCGGTCTCTGCCTTGTCAGTGGCATTTGACGGAGCTGCGGCCTGAACCCAATCAGGTGCTTTGATTTCACCGCTCTCTTCAGGAACGATCGACGGCATCGCGGGCTTCACTGCTGGAGAAGAAGCTGCGTCTTGGGCAGCGCCCGACTTTTGAGATTGCAGAAAGATTTTGAGCTGGGCGATTTCATCATCCGTTGGAGGACGGCCCATATTGGCCTTGAACTCATCGATCATGTATTCCAGATCGCGATTGCCAGCCCATTCGCTAAAATTCATTTCGGACATTTTTGCGGCATCTTGCTTCAATGGAGATAGCATATCCATCGCAATTTGGTCGCCGTTATAGAATGCATAGCCAACGTAACTGCCGCCACCAACAAGGGCCGCAACAACCACACCACGGTAAACAGAAGAGAAAACATTAAAATAAGATTTGAAATAGACATTCGCCATATAGGGCTTCAGCGCTTCACGATTGGCCGCGACGCCATTCCATAAAACATTCATCGCCAATTCAGGTGGCATCGCCGCCCCTCGAAGTTTCGGCATCGAAACCATGGCGAAATACCATCGGCTCATCATCGGATGCAGGGGAAACGAAATCACTCGCCAGACCTTTTTCAACACGGAAGGGGGAACTGGTTTTCCGTCGAACAGAGAATTTTTGAGACCTTCCATCAAAGCCGTGTGTTGGGCTTGACGGTAGATCAGCCTTTCGTGAACGGACATTTCCTTCAGAACGGTTGGATCTGCCAGGAACGCAAGCTTCTCTAATTTATAAGCGAAAACGCCGCGGTCATAGTCGTCCCAACCCTTAGCGTCTTTCATCAGGGTGAGGAACTTGCTCACTTTCTTAGCGTAGCTGCGAGCTCTCCACTTTTGGAAGAATGGAAGCTCGGAATTGTCTTTCGAAACGACCGACATCAATTCAGTCTTTAAGATCTTTTTATTTCCCGTTTCGTTGATCGCATCAACGCGTTCGGCGAAATAATAGGCCGGAATGTGGGCCTTCGAACAAAGCAAGGCGGTTGCCGCCTGGCTTTGCATCGAAACAAAAATAAGGGCCGCAGCTAGAATTAGCCTTTTGAGCATTCAGCTGCGTCCTGTCCTTGCTCCACTTTCGTTGATCGGCAACGGATGGTTGATTCGAGATTAAATTTGGTTTTGTTCAGGTCCATCATGGTTTTCAAAATAATATTTTGAGCACCGGTCGAGCTGTAACCGAAAACCATGCTGTAAAGATCCGGCAAATCGGCGGTCAAAGCTGAAAGCGATCCGCCTCGTTTTGCTTGCTCGGTTCCCTTCACCGTCGTTGACATGATCGCAGCTCCATACTTTGCAACTTTTGGTGTGCTTGCGGTCAAAGCGGCGAAAGAGCCATCTTTCTTCGCGGCCTGAATGACCGGTTGTGCTTCGGCCATCAGCTTGTCTGCGTATTTTGCAAGTTTCGGCGAAACCAAATGCATCAAGATACTGATCGCACTAAGTCCCGTCGATGCATCTTGAAAAAAGCCGCCCTGATTTTCGACCATTTCCGTGAAATGATTTCGTTGCAACTCGACGTTGCCTTTCAGTTGTCCCAAAGTCTGAATTGCTTCCGTCACGTCCGGTGGCAATCCTGGGCGAGAAGCGATTTCCTTGGTTGACTCGTCGATGACTTGGACGACCGTCTTTGGTTCGATTCGTCCCTGATTGTTGATAAAATCGAAAGAGTGAGTTGTCGGATTATAGTGGCGGCTCATGGTATTGAGAACGGCCGAGGCAACGGTCAAATAAGCGACGATGTCTGAAGCGGCCTTATCCTTCATGTGCAGCTTCACGGCATATGCGTTAAAGCCAAGGAATGCGCCTTGAAAGATTCTCACTACTTTTAGAAATGTATCGTCGCCCGCTTTATTTTGCAGGGAATCAAGTTGGCCGATCATCGCGTCGACGCTTGCCAAAGTGGCTCGCAGATCTTCGATTGTTTTTTTCTGTGCGCTGGCGCCGAGAGCCTTGAGCACCTCGGGTGCGATTTGTTTTGTGATTGCGGGATCCAGTTTTGATAAATCCACCAACTGTGAATCCGCTTCATCTGCAAAAACAGCCAGGGGATTTGCAATCATCACTGCCGATAACGTGAGCGCCATAAATTTCATTTTCATGAGAGTTCCTCTTTTATTTGTTGTTACAAAGGCATGACCAGTGCCAATCGGATGCCAACAACCGCGAGGACGAGAAAGAACAAGTTCTTTTACAGACTTCACATTTTCGCCGAGAGACGTTTTGGGGTGACGCTGTCAATTCTTTGGACAGTTGGTGGCGTTGAACCGAAAGAGGAGAAATCTGGATCGGATCTTACTTGCGAAGTTTCGCTGAGCTTTGCTCTCGCCGCTTTTTTGGTTTTTCCTTGGAAGCTTTATTCTTTGTCTTCAAATTTTGACCGCGCTTTGCATTCGAAGGTTTTTTCTTCCAGCGGGATTTGGGGATTTTGCCGATGCGGGGGTCGCCTTGTCGGACCATTTCGCAAGCACGCAGGACGTTGTCTTCGAAATCTTCGGCATCGACCGGCAGGACTTGCCAACCGGTGGGACCAGGGCCAAAAATTTCCAGGCTGCGCATGGATGGAAAATCTTTTTGAAGGCTTGCGTGGTGTTCGCCGGTGGTGGCCAACCAAACTCCGTCGTCCGGCAGTGGGTTTCCACGTTGGCGTAAAATGAAGACGATCTTTTCGCCGACGTAAACAGAAGTGCAACCAAACATCGGTTTGATGTAAGGCGAAAGATCTTCCAATTCAGACAAGACAAAATCGAATGGGACAGGTTTTTTCATTTTCTTAAATCCACGTGTATTCACGTTTGTGTCAAATGTGGGAGCACCTGATGGTGCAGGGTTTTCTGTCAACAGTCAAATGTGCGCTTTTTTTACGCAGAATAAGTTTTTCTTCGCAGTGACATTCCGTTTTTGATGTTGATTGAAGGGGCATGAAAAACTATCTTGCCAGATCCTAAACGAAAACCAATCAGACGAGTGAAGAGGGGAAAATTCAGTCGCCATGTCCAGCATGATGAATCCATTACCGCCTCAGGCCTATACCAAGGAAACCTTGGTGCATGCCTATGCTTGGTTGCAAAACCAAAGCGAGAACATCAAGGAGCTAGCGACGACTCCGGATGTTTTGGTCAGCCTGTATCTCAAGGCGAAGCTTCAAGGCGATGGAGCTTTGGAAAGACCCAGCATTCAGAACTTTAAAAATGAATTGCGAAATCTGGCCGGCATGATGGGCGAGTTTGAAGTGCTTGATTCCCCGGCAGGCGGTGCCTCGGCGGGCAACCAGACCATTCGCATTCGCTCTCAAGATTTGCGTCAGTCGGAAGCCAAGCTCGAAGACAGAGGCTCATTCGTATTTGCGGCGGCTTCGTCGGCTTTGCACAACCAAACTCAGGCCCAAACGCATGCGCCACCACACCACACTCAAGCTCTGAACCCTCCCCATGGACATGTGCAACCGCAATCGCAAATTGCTGCGCAAAATTCGCGGGCGTCGGCTTCTTCGACGTCTTCGGTTTCGTATTCCAACATGACCGTTTCGCAATCGACCGTGACCAACCCTCTCGAGGGACTGGACGCGCGATCTTTGGACATGATTCAAGAGGTCAAAATCCAGTTCAATCTGAGCTCTGACATCGAGTCCATGCGGCTTTTACTGGCGAATGGCTACAATCAGATCAAAGGTCTCTTGAAATAACCCCGGATAAGAAAAATTTAGACCGGTCATTCAGTCTCTGAAGTTGACTGAATCCCAGGCTTTCCAATAGTTTACCTATTCTAGCCTGAGAGGATAATTTTATGTCTGCTACGCCTGATTACAAATCGACGGTTCGTTTGCCGCAAACTGAATTTCCGATGAAAGGAAATCTCGCGACCAAAGAACCTGAAATTATTAAAAAGTGGCAGCAGAATCAGATCTACCAAAAGATGGTGAAAAAGAACGAAGGCAAAACGATCTTCTCTTTTCCAGATGGTCCACCGTACGCGAACGGTTCGATCCACATCGGACACGCTTTCAATAAAACTTTGAAAGACATCATCATCAAATACAAAAACCTGAAGGGCTTTCAATCGCCATTCATTCCGGGATGGGACTGTCATGGTCTGCCGATTGAACATGCGGTCATGAAAAACCTCGGCCCGAAAGCCAAAGAAAAAACCGATGCCGAGTTGCGCTCGCTTTGTCGCGCCGAGGCCACCAAGTGGATCGCGCATCAAGGTCCGCAATTTCAACGACTCGGAATTTTGGCGGATTGGGAACATCCTTACTACACCATGCAAGCGGATTACGAAGCCGAAGAGGTTCGCGAGTTTGCGCGCGCTTATCAAAAGGGTTTGGTGTATCTCGGAACAAAACCTGTTTATTGGAATTGGACTTTGCACACCGCTTTGGCCGATGCCGAAGTTGAATATCATCCGCACAAATCTCCTGCCGTGTACGTGAAATTTCCGGTGAAGGATTCAGCCACGTTGAAAAAGCTTGGCCATCCTTCGAAACCGGTTTCGTTCGTGATCTGGACGACCACACCTTGGACGTTGCCGGCAAACTTGGGCATCGCTTTGAACGAGACTTTTGATTACGCGATCTTTGATGCGGGTGCGGATATGATCGTGATCGCCAAATCTTTGAAAGACTTTGTCGAGAAAGACACCGGCCTTTCGTTGCAAGACACAGGTTTTGTAATCAAAGGAAAAGATTTGGAATTCGGCAAGGCTCGCCATCCATTTTATGACCGCGACTCTTTGGTGGTCCTGGGTGACCACGTCACCGGCGATGCCGGAACGGGTGCGGTGCACACGGCTCCGGGACATGGTGCGGATGACTATAAAGTCGGACTTCGTTACGGCATGGAGATCTTGTCGCCGGTCGACGAAGCGGGCAAATACACCGACGAAGTTCCTGAGTATCAGGGCATCAATATTTTCAAAGCCAACCCGATGATCATCGAGCGCCTGAAAGAAATCGGCGTTTTGTTGGGACATAAAGAAATCGAGCACAGCTATCCACATTGTTGGCGATCGAAGACACCGCTGATTTTCCGTGCGACTCCGCAGTGGTTCATCGGTTTGGATATGGAAGGCAAAGAGCTTCGCAAAGTCGCTTTGAAAGCGATCGATGAGATCGAATTTTTCCCGGCCTGGGGTGAAGCTCGCTTTCGCGCGATGATGGAAGGTCGTCCGGACTGGTGCCTCAGCCGTCAACGCATCTGGGGTGTTCCAATCCCCGTTTTCTATTGCATCAAAACCGGCAAACCGTTGGTGGATTACGATGTCATGATGAAGGTTGCAGACGTCATGGAAAAAGAAGGCGGCATCGAAGCTTTCTTCAAATACTCGTCCGAGCATTTTATCGGCGATACGATTCAAAGAAAAAATCTGAATGCGATGGACGCGGACTTTGGATCGCAGGGATTCCGTCACGGAAAAGACATTTTTGACGTTTGGTTTGATTCCGGAATCTGCCACGCCGCCGTTCAGAAGAAGCGTCCGGGCATGGCCTTCCCGGCGGATATTTATTTAGAAGGCAGCGATCAGCATCGCGGTTGGTTCAACACGTCTCTGATCTCTTCGATCGCGACGAATGGCAAAGCGCCCTTCAAGGCTTTACTCACGCACGGCTTTGTCATGGATTCGCAAGGCATGAAGCAATCCAAGTCCAAAGGCAACGTCATCGATCCGAACGATGTGGCGGCCAAAGCGGGCGCCGAGATCATTCGCTTGTGGTCGATTTACGAAGACTACGGCACGGACGTGAAATGCGGTCAGCAGGAATTTGATCGCGTGACCGAAACTTATCGCCGCATCCGAAATACGATGCGTTTCTTGTTGGGGGCCGTTGCCGATTTTGATGCCACCAAAGATTCGGTTCCTTACGAGAAGATGACACCGATCGATCAGTGGGCCTTGGGTCGATTGTATGACCTGAATCAAAAACTGACCTCTGCTTACGATGAGTACGCGTTCTACAAAGTTTATCACGGGCTGAACACATTCTTCACCGTCGATTTGTCGGCGACTTATTTGGACGTGCTGAAAGATCGTCTTTACACCTGGAAAGCGGACGGCCTTGAACGTCGTGCGGCTCAGACCGTGATCTACACGATCACCGATTACCTGATCCGCATGATGGCGCCGGTTCTTTCATTCCTGGCGGAAGAATCTTACAGCTACGTGAAAGGCGAGAAGAAAGAGTCCGTGTTCTTGCTGGATTTCCCGCAGGCACCAGCGCAGTGGAACAACGCCAAGATCGAGGCGCAGTTTGCCGAGCTTTTGAAAGTTCGTGGCGATGTGCAAAAGGTTCTGGAAACCCTGCGAACAGACAAGACCATCGGCGCCAGCCTGGAAGCCAAGGTCACCATCAAGGCCGAGGGCCAGTTGCTGGAAAACCTGAAGACTTTCAACAGCAAGGGCGGTCTAGCTTCTGACTTGCGCGAGTTTTTCATTGTCTCCGAGGTCGAGCTTCTCTTAGGATCATATGAGGTCACAGCTTCGAAAGCGGCCGGCGAGAAATGTGTTCGCTGTTGGGTGTATTCAACGGATACCGGAAAAAATTCCGCACATCCGGGTGTTTGCAGCAAATGCGCGCAAGCCTTGTCGTGACTTGTCGAGATCAGATGACTGGCGGTTGATCCGCCGGTCCGGTAGCGTGGAACGTCTTTGTAAGGACAAACGAGATGAATAAAAAATATGTGATATTGGCCGGAATCTCCGCTTTCATTATCGCGATCGACCAATTGACAAAACTTTATGTTCACACTCACTTTCAGTTGGGCGATTCGGTGCCGGTGATCGCGGGATATTTCAATATCACTTACGTGCGAAACTTTGGTGCGGCCTTTGGCTTCTTGGCCGAAAGCCACCCCGGATTTCGCGAGATGTTCTTTTTGGCGATGCCACCCTTTGCCTTGCTGATCATCTTGTTAATTTTGCGTGGCGTGCGCGATTCGGACTTTCCGCAAATCTTGGCCTTGTCGGCGGTTTTTGGCGGCGCGATCGGCAATTACATCGATCGCTTGCGTTTTCGCTACGTCATCGACTTTTTGGACTTTCACTTGCAGTCCACTTATTCGTGGCCGGCTTTCAACGTTGCCGATTCGGCCATCGTGGGTGGTGTCGGGCTGCTGCTGGTCTTAATGCTTTTCGAAAAGAAACAAAAAAGCGAGACTGAAGCCAAAGCCTGATGTTTCCTGAAATCAAACTTTCAGATTCAATCGTCATCCCCACTTACCTTCTCTACCTTTCGCTGCTTTACAGTTTTCTCGTTATCTATGTTTCCCGCCGGGTGGCCTATCTCGACAAATCCCAGAAAGATGCCTTCAACTTTGCATTGATCGCCATGGTCGCCGGCTTCATCGGCGCCCGCATGTTGCACGTGGTGTTTGAGCTTCCGGCCTATTACCGCGAAGACTGGACGCGAGTGCTGAGAATTTGGGAAGGCGGCTTTGTTTTTTACGGCGGCTTTCTCTTTTCCATGGCGGCCGCCATCATCTACAGCTGGCGGCAGAAAATTTCTTTTCTCGAATGGGCGGATTTCTACGCGCCGGTTGCGGCCTTGGGTTACGGCCTGGGACGGATCAGTTGTTTCCTGGCGGGATGTTGCTACGGCCGATATTGCGAGATGCCCTGGGCGATCAAATATTCTTGGGATCAGCAGCAGGTTTGGCGACATCCAACTCAGCTCTACGCGGTGTTTTGGGAGCTGGGCTTGTACGCGATCTTGATCAGCTTTGAGCGAAAAATGATTTTTCATCGCACGCGTGGCGGATTGTTTTTCTTTTGGCTCATCTTTCATGGCGTTGGTCGCTTGATGATGGAATATTACCGTGATGACTTCCGTGGTGACCTGATCGCCGGGCAAACGATTTCTTCTTGGCTCAGCTTTGGCCTGATCCTGATCGGCGTCTTCGGCCTGCTCCGCACTGTCGTTTTTGTCGACAACTCCGTAAATAAATCCTGATTTCGTGGATCAAAGGCCTCATTTGCGGGCCAAAAACTGTCTGAAACTTGGTTCGGGGCCACTGCTCTTGCTATAAACTTTGGTTTCATTCTGCAAACTGGAGTTCACATGAAGCATGTTTCTTTTATTGCCATCAGTTTTTTGCTGGGATTTTCAGCTCTTGCTTCCACTGGTGAACCTGAAAATGTCTTGGTCGTGAAAGCCGAGCCTCAGGTTGTTTATGAAGGCAGCAGCGAACACAACCGCATGAATAAAATGTATGTCCTGACCGGAGAAATGGGATTTTCTGTCGCGCCCATGGGCTCAGGTGGAGTCAATGCCGGTTACTATTTGGATCGAAATTCAGTCGCGCAGGCGAGCTATGCCGGCGGGTCTTTGAAACTGACCGATTTCAATATCCGCACCAAAACCGGCAGTGTCCTTTATAAACGTTTTCTTGGTAACTCGTTTTACCTTCGCGCGGGTCCTGGCTATCGTGAAATTGAATTGCAGTATGACAATTGGTTGAGTTCACCTTATTTTAAAAGCAATGGCTTTAAAGACGTGGGTGTTTCACGCTCGTTGGTTGCGGACGTTGCGATTGGCAATCAATGGCAGTGGGAAAACTTCACCTTGGGCTGTGATTGGGTCGGAGCCATGATTCCAATTGCGGATCTCGGCAGCCAGGTTCGCACGGATGGTTTTTCTGATGCAGAAAAGCGCGACGTGAATGACCAGTGGGACCGCTTGCAGAAAATCACATCGTCGCAGCTTTTGCGCTTTTATATCGGCGCTTCTTTTTAATCGGACCAATTGTAAGGTCAGTCGCCGCTGGGACCGTTGAAATCGCGTTGGCTTTGGCGAAAATTCATAACGCAGCTTTGCTACTGAAAAGGGAGAGGCACCTTCAGGTGTTGGCCTTTTCGGGCACCCTATCTAAAGTTTAGACAGTTTTGAGTGTCTCAGAATGAGAATTTCGATCTGTAATTCAAGATATAGGTCCTAGACCCCGGGTTCGGTCGCGCGCGAATCGGCATGGCTTGTGTATTTCTTTCGGTCGTAGTGGAGGAAATATGAAAAAGCTTTCGATCTGGTTGTATCTGCTGACGGCGGCCTTTGCGGCCTCCATGATCGTGGCTTGCGCGAAATCAGGAAGCGGCAGCGGTGGTGAGGCAATTCCGGTCTCGCCCGTAGCTCCAAATCTCGTCTTCGGTGGTGGTCGCGTCGGTTTCTACGCCCAGAACACCAACATGAATCGGCTCTATGTCAACAATGGGACCTCTTATACTTTCTCTTCTGGAATGTTGAATGTCTTAAAGTACGCCATGCGGACCTGCGACCGTGGGAATGCCAATGGCGGAACGGCAGCTTGCTCGACATGGTTGAACAATGGCTTTCATGACATCATGATTTTTGCCGATAGCACGCAAGCCACCTCGGTGAAGATGGTGATTCGTGCAATGCCCGACACTTCTTGCCAAATTCAGAATCCAAGCATGCCTTATTTTTGTTCGACGTACTGGTACAGTCTCCCCAGTTTTCAGCAATTTATTGCGGGAATGTTCGGATTTAATTCGTTCAATAACAGCAATGTCTACAATCCGATGGTGCTGACAATGTCGATTTGGCCAATCAATGGTTCGAAAGGTTTCGAATTGCGCGGCAATGCTCCTGGTATGGATCTTTATTATAATTCCGGCGGCTTGTTGTTCCAATTCCAAGTGCCAGAAGGCAAACTGGAAGATCTAGCTTGGGATTATCGACTTGTATTCAACGGCGCCGTTGCGGCCAGCGGACGCATGGTTCGTTGTGGTCAGCCAAACTGCAACGTGCAAGGCTTCTAATTTTTCCAAAAGTGTGAGACAAATAAGAGATGTCGAACACGCAAATTCGCAAAGTGAAATGCCCTTACTGCGGAGGAGATTCAGTTTTCTCCTCTGAAAATCCGTCTCGCCCCTTTTGCTCCGAGCGTTGCCGACTGCTGGATTTGGGTATGTGGGCCGATGAAAATTTCCGCATTCCGACTCAGGATGGAGCTTCTGTTCAGGATCCAATGCCTGGCGATGATTCATTTTCCGACGACGAATCATAAAATTCGCTCGAAGACTGAACCGACTCTTCGTTTTCTTCCATATCTCCTGACGCAATTCCTTTGTGTTTGAAAAAAAACTTTGACCCTTGGCAAATTAGGCCCTCTAATCATTGCTGCTGACCAACGGTTTGGTCGAAAAACAAAAAACTATTGCAAGGAGTTCACGATGAACAAACAACAACTCATCGAAAAGATTGCTGCTGAAGCTAGCTGCACAAAAGCTCAGGCTGAAAACATCATCAACTGCGCTTTTGAGAACATCAAAAAATCCGTAAAAAAAGGTGACGATGTAAAACTCGTTGGCTTCGGTACTTTCACAAAAGCAAAACGCAAAGCACGCGTTGGTCGCAACCCACAAACTGGCAAAGCGATCAAAATCCCAGCTGCATGGACTCCAAAGTTCCGCGCTGGTGCTGAATTCAAATCAATGGTGAAGTAATTTTCATTGTTGATTCAGTTTTAAGCTGAACCACCAAAACCCAGGTCGAAAGATCTGGGTTTTTTTATTTTTGGCGGACTTTTTTGGGCCGACTGGGGCTTCTGCCCGTCAACGCTGGCACAAGTAAAGCTGCAAACGGAAGATCTTCTCATTTTCATATGGCAGAGCGCATCCCGAGGGCGCACAACCCTGGCCGCCTTCAGAAGAAACACGAACAAATCCATTATTTTTTCGCGCTCACATTCTTGTCTACTGATCCGTATACAAGTCTTGTCTACTGATTCGTAGACAAGAATGTGAGTGTGCAAAAGCTGGGAAAGCGTGAAGCCTTCTGATTTGGCTGGCGTTGCTCATGGATTGGAGCCGGTCCCGTCGCATATTATTTGCCCATCTGCAGGCAACCGCTTATCGTAAAGTCATGAAGAAAATCGGTGTCTACACAAGTGGTGGCGACGCTCCGGGTATGAATGCCGGAATCCGTGCCGTGGTTCGAACAGCTCTCTCTCGACAAGTTGAAGTCGTCGGAATCATTGGCGGCTACAGCGGCATGCTGGAAAACAAATTTCAGCCCCTGAATCTTCGTTCGATGGCCAATATCATTCAGCGTGGTGGAACGGTTTTGAAAACGGGCCGCAGCCAAGAATTCATGCGCGCCGAATACCGTAAACAAGCGTTCGCCAACTTGCAAACGGCCGGAATCGAAGGCCTGGTCTGCATCGGCGGCGACGGATCCTTTCGGGGGGCACACGCCCTGTACGAAGAGCACAAACTTCCCGCCGTCGGAATTCCGGGAACCATCGATAATGACATTTACGGAACCGATAACACGATCGGTTTCGATACCGCCGTTAACACCGCTTTGGAAGCCATCGACAAAGTTCGGGACACGGCCGCCAGTCATGACCGACTTTTCATCGTCGAAGTGATGGGGCGAAATTCCGGCTTGATCGCTTCGTATGTTGGCTTGGCCGGAGGGGCGGAATTAATTTTTGCACCCGACGTGGTGATCACGGTCGATCAGGCCATCGATCGCATCAAAGCCGGACAAGCCAAAGGCAAAACAAGTTCGATTCTGGTTGCGGCCGAAGGGCAAAAACCAGGACGAGCCTATGATCTAGCAGATCAGATTCGAAAAAAATCAGGTCTCGAGGCCAAGGTCTGTATTCTTGGCCACATTCAGCGCGGTGGAACTCCGACCGCGATTGATCGGATCCTGGCCAGCCGTTTGGGAGCAGCCGCGGTTGAGGGACTCTTAGCAGGCGACAAAGATGTGATGTACGGAGTTCAGGGCGAACAGATCGTCAAAGTGCCATTTGAGCTCGCCATCTCGCGCGAAAAACCGACGCCGAAAGATTATCTCGCGCTCGCCAATTTGTTGGCGAATTGACGCTTTCGCTTTTCCCGACCAGACCGGCCCTCCGCAGGATTGACTCCTTTTAAAATTCATCGTGTTATCAAATGGTTACGGAATTTTTTAAGGGAGGCTCAATGAGAGTTTTAAGGTCCGCACTTTGTGCGATGTTAGCGCTGTCCGCGATGGCAGCATGTACGAAAAAAGCGAGCAACGAAATCGTGATCGGCCACTATGGTTCGATGACGGGATCGGAAGCGACTTTCGGTCAAAGCACCGATGAAGGAATTCGCATGGCGGTTGATGAAGTCAACGCGGCCGGCGGAATCAAAGGCAAAAAAGTCAAAGTCATCACCATGGATGATCAAGGAAAAGCGGAAGAAGCCGCTTCGGTCGTTACGCGTTTGATCGAGCAAGAAAAAGTCGTCGCCTTATTGGGTGAAGTGGCAAGCTCGCGCTCTCTGGCGGCAGCACCGATCGCGCAGAATAAAAAAATTCCGATGCTGACACCAAGCTCGACGAATCCGAAAGTCACCGAAGTCGGCGATTATATTTTTCGCGCTTGCTTCATTGACCCGTTCCAAGGAACCGTGATGGCGAAGTTCGCCAACGATCACTTGCACGCAAAAAAAGTCGCGATTTTGCGAGACGTGAAATCCGACTACTCGGTCGGCTTGGCTGATTTCTTCACCAAGACGTTCACTTCATTGGGCGGCGAAATCGTTTCCGATTCCAGCTACCAATCTCAAGACGTGGATTTCAAAGCGCAGCTGACCCAGATCAAGTCTAAAAATCCAGACGCAATCTTCGTTCCGGGTTATTACACCGAAGTCGGTTTGATCGCTCGTCAAGCTCGTGAGCTTGGGATCAAAGCGGTTCTTTTGGGTGGCGACGGATGGGATTCTCCGAAGCTTTTCGAAATCGGCAAAGAAGCGATCAACGGTTCTTACTTTTCAAATCACTATTCAACCCAAAGCACGGAGCCAGCGGCGGTTGAATTCTTGAAAAAGTTCAAAGCCAAGTACAACAAACAACCAGACGGTCTTTCTTCTGTTGCGTACGATGCAACCCGCATGTTGCTAAAGGCGATGGAAACTTCTCCAGAAGTCAAAGCCACCGCGATTCGTGATCAGTTGGCTGGCATCAAGGAATTTGTCGGCGCGACCGGTAAGATTTCAATCGATGAAAAACGCAACGCCGTGAAATCGGCAGTGGTCGTTCAAGTCGAAGGCCCCGAGTACAAGTACATCACAACAGTTAATCCTTAATTTCATTCACTTCTATCCGTCCCGATTCAAGGCTATGAATCGGGACAGTTAAAGAGCTCATCATGGACGATTTTCTTCAACATGTGATTAATGGAACAAGCCTTGGCAGTATCTACGCGCTGATCGCGCTGGGCTACACCATGGTTTACGGAATTCTTCAACTCATCAATTTTGCCCACTCGGATGTCTATATGGTCGGCGCTTTCGCTTCGTACTATACGGCCATGCTACTGGGGAGAACTGATCAACCCGGCGTTTTGACCTTGGTCATTTTGCTGGCGGCATCGATGATCGGCTGCAGTTTGGTCGGCCTGGCCATCGAGCGATTGGCGTACCGGCCCCTGCGAAAAGCGCCGAAGCTGAACATTCTGATCACGGCGATCGGCGTGTCGCTGTTTCTGGAATACAGTGGCCAAGTCGTTTTCGGTGCGGATCCCAAAGTGTTTCCGGCGGTCTTGAATGACTTTGTGATCGCGGACCTTGGCGGTGTGCCGCTGAAAAGTTTGGACATCACGGTCCTGGTCGTCACCATCGTCATGATGCTGGCCCTGAACTTTTTGATCTACAAAACAAAGCTGGGTAAAGCGATGCGTGCGGTGAGCACGAACATGGCGGCGGCCAGCTTGATGGGCGTGAACACTGATCGCATCATCGCTTTCACCTTCATCGTCGGCTCTTCACTGGCCGGTGTTGGCAGCGTGTTGGTCGGAATGAAGTATCCAAAAATCGAACCGTTGATGGGAATGATGATTGGTCTGAAGGCCTTCGTCGCGGCCGTCTTGGGCGGAATCGGAAATATTGCCGGCGCCGTTCTAGGTGGATTGATCATGGGTCTTTCGGAAGAGATGGTCGTCGGCTACCTGTCTTCGACTTACCGGGATGCCTTGGCGTTCGGGATTCTGATCGTCATTCTGATTTTCAAACCCGCAGGTCTGTTGGGTAAAAACACGGTGGAGAAAGTCTAATGAAAAACTTATCTCACTCTCTCAAAGTTCCGTTGCTGTCTTTCGTTGTTCTGTGGGTTTGCGGTTGGGGAATCGATTTTGGTTTCAATTCCTTCATCCAATTGTCTCTGATTTACGTGATGATCAACATGATGCTGGCGATGAGCTTGAACCTGGTCAACGGCTACACCGGCCAGTTTTCATTGGGCCACGCAGGCTTCATGGCGGTCGGCGCTTACACCTCTGCTTACCTGAGCACCTTGATCCCGATTCTTCCGGGTGGATTGCAGATCTTTTCTTACATGCTGTTTGCTTTGGTCGGCGGATTGGCCGCGGCCTTGGCTGGATGGGCTGTTGGTTTGCCGTCTTTGCGCTTGAAGGGTGATTACCTGGCGATTGTGACCTTGGGTTTTGCCGAGATCATCCGCGTGATGTTGCTGAACACGCCAGCCGTTGGTGGTGCTCGTGGAATGTACGGCATCACCGGTCCGAGCGACTGGGAAGTCGGCGGATTCGTGGTCAGCAAATTCATCATCGGTTATTCGCACGCGCTTTTGTGGGTGCTGATTTGCTTCTTCACCATCTGGCGTTTGATCCGCTCGTCTCACGGACGCGCATTCTTGAGCGTGCGTGAAGATGAAGTGGCAGCCGAAGCGATGGGCATCAATACCACCCAAGCCAAAGTTCGCGCCTTCGTTCTTTCCAGCTTCTTTGCCGGCATCGCGGGTTCGATCTTCGCGCATTATGCAAATTACCTGAATCCATCGACCTTCTCGTTCATGCGCAGCGTGGATGCGGTCATCATGGTGGTCTTGGGCGGTATGGGAAGTTTGAGCGGCTCGATCCTGGCAGCGGTGTTCATCACGGTTGTGCCTGAATTGCTTCGTCCTTTGCAAGAAGTCACCGGCGTCGATTTGCGCATGGTGATTTACGCTCTGTCATTGATTTTGCTGATGATCCTGCGTCCGAAGGGATTGTTTGGCAGCCAAGAGTTGAATGTCGTCTGGAATCGCTTTCGTCGGGACAAGGTGAAATCATGAAATTGCTCGAAACACAGAATATGACCATGCAGTTTGGCGGTTTGAAAGCCGTTGACTCGTTAACCTTTCACATCAACCAGGGCGAACTGATGGGACTGATCGGTCCCAATGGCGCCGGTAAGACCACTTGCTTCAATATGCTGACCGGGGTTTACAAACCGACTTCGGGGGACGTCATTTTCAATGGCCAATCGATTCTCGGCAAAAAGCCCTATCAGATTTCGCACTTGGGCGTGACCCGCACCTTTCAGAACATTCGTTTGTTTCGGGACCTTTCGGTTCTAGAAAATGTTTTGATCGCCGGCAGCCAACACCAGACCTACGGCATGCTCGCTCCGGTGTTGCAGAACCAGCATTTCTTGAAAGAAGAAAAAGAGCTCGTCGACAAAGCGATGAGCCTGCTTTCCATCTTCAATCTTGAAAACAAAGCTCATGACGAGTCCAGCTCACTGCCATACGGCGAGCAGCGAAAGCTTGAAATCGTGCGCGCTTTGGCGACGAATCCGAAACTGATCTGTCTGGATGAACCCGCGGCCGGCATGAACCACAATGAAACTCATCATTTGATGGAGACCATCGCCAAGATCCGCAAAGAATTCAAACTGACCGTGCTGTTGATCGAGCACGACATGAAATTGGTGATGGGAATCTGCGAGCGCATCGTGGTTTTGGATCACGGCGTGAAAATCGAAGAGGGAACTCCGAAACAAATCCAGTCTTCACCCAAAGTTATCGAAGCTTATCTCGGCGCTGACACCGAACTGCACGGAGGAGATTTGTCATGACCCCATTATTGAAAGTCACGGATCTGCACGTTCATTACGGTTCGATTCACGCCCTGAAAGGCGTCAGCTTCCACGTCAACAAAGGCGAAGTGGTTTCCCTGATCGGCGCCAACGGTGCCGGCAAAACCACGACCCTGCGTGCATTGTCGGGCCTGGTGGATTCGAAGGGCGAGATTCTTTTCAAAGAAAAATCGCTTCAGGGCTACAAGTCTTACGAGCGCGTGGGCTTGGGACTGGCGCAATCGCCGGAAGGTCGCGGTGTTTTCCCGACGATGACGGTTCTGGAAAATCTCGAGATGGGTGCGTACACCCGCAATGACAAAGTGGAAATTCTGAAAGACATCGAAATGTGCTTCGGCCTGTTTCCCCGTCTGAAAGAGCGCATCAAGCAAACGGCCGGCACCATGTCCGGCGGCGAGCAACAGATGCTGGCGATGTCGCGCGCGTTGATGGCGCGTCCGCAGCTGTTGTTGTTGGATGAGCCATCTTTGGGGTTGGCACCACGGATCGTTTCGCAGATTTTTGAAATCGTCCAGAAAGTGAACTCGCAAGGCATGACGATTTTGTTGGTCGAGCAAAATGCCCGCATGGCATTGAAGGTTTCGAATCGCGCTTACGTGATCGAGACCGGCAAAGTCACCCTGGAAGGCAAAGGTGCTGACCTCTTGAACGACGACAGTGTCCGCCGAAGTTACCTGGGGGTCTAATGACCCGCAGGCTTGCGGATTATTCTGAATTTCTAACGGCTCTGAGAAAATCATTCGTCACTCGATACGAATTTCACTCGGAGCCGGATCTCAAAGACATCCTGGCTCATGAAACCCGCCTGATCATTGCCGCCAATCACTCGACACCTTTATCTTGGCTTCCCGCCATGACTACGCTCGCGCATGAATTCGAAATGGCCGGTGGCGGTGATCGCTCACCGCGTGCCGTGGTGGATCGTTGGTTTTATGCAAATCCCCTGACCGCTTGGATGGCATCGTATCTGTCTCAGTATCACGCCCCCCAAAGTTTTGCCGAACTGTTGGCTGATTTTTCGCAGGCCGCGCGCACGGACCTGGTCGTATTTCCCGAGGGCGCGAATACTTTCTTTGGCGATGTTCACGAAGTCCAGGAATTTCGCTCGTCAAGATTTATCGAGCTTTCAATTCTGGCAAAGGCGCCGATTCTGATCGTGGCGCATGCGGGATCTGAAGATTGGAGTCTCCCCGTTGCCATTCCGCCCGAGTGGATCGCTTATGTTCTGCCGTTTTCAAAATTTTTTGGCGAGAGTTTGATGCAAGCGCGGGCTTTCAATCTTCCGTTCTTTCCGAAAAAGATCGAGAACTTTCGCATGCAATGCATTCTACATCGACCTTCGCTGCAAGAAGCTGATCTGTCGAACGATCCGGCCGAACGAAAACTGCAAATTCAAAACGAGGCCGACCTGGTTCGCGAGAAGATGCGAGATTTGCTGCCGACGAAATAAAAAGCCCCGATGAAGCTGAGCTGAAAGCTCGATCAAACCCAGGCAATGGCGGAAATTTTTCTCGCGAGCTCGAGATCTCGATCGGTGATGCCGCCAGCATCGTGGCTGATCAATTCAATTTTCACTTTGTTATAAGAGTTGAACCAATCCGGATGATGATTCATGCCCTCGGCTTCGAACGCCACGCGGGTCATGAAAGAAAAAGCTTCCGGAAAAGTTTTGAATTTGAATTCAGCTTCCAGTTTTCCCTCAGAATTCAATTTCCAATCGCGGCGGCCGTCTTGAATGGCGGCAGCAATTTGCTGATGAGTCAGTTGCTGAGGTTTTTGTGGTGTCTTTGAATTTTCGGTGGTGGATGGAGACGTCATTTTGTGAACTCCTTGGGTGAACTGAAGCGAATTTACAATTGCTCCAAAGTGACTCCAAGCAAAACCCTCCGAGAAGCGATCGCATCAAATCTGTTTTCGAGATGATCCGCAAATTCTTTGTCAGTTGCCATTGACTCTCCCCCGCAAATTTCAATTCCATTGTGTCTGAAGAACGGAAATGGGATTTCTATCGGACGTCGAGGTAAGCGGTATGAGCAGTGTCCAAACATCCGTCGTCATCGAATCACGAGCCCAACTTTTCTCAACTTTAGCTGAAGCCGCCGAGATCGAGCACAATTTGATGTGCCTGTATCTTTACGCCATGTTCAGTTTGAAACGAGATGTGTCCGAAGATATCCGTCCTGAAGAATTGGACGCCGTCGGACGATGGCGAAAAATCATTCTGGGCATAGCGCTGGAAGAGATGAATCATCTGACCTTGGTTTCAAATCTCTCGGTGGCGGTCGGATCATCGCCGCAGCTGATGCGACCGAATTTTCCGGCCTACCCCGGAATGTATCCTTCCAATGTCGTGATCGAACTTGCGCCCTTTAATCTCGCAACCCTGGAACATTTTATTTATTTGGAACGGCCCCGTTCCATCGAAGTCGAAGATGCCGATGATTTTCGCCCTGGCCAGACCTACACGCGCGAAGCCCCGCACGGAACCCTGAATCCACATTCGGGCGATTACCGCACGATCGGAACTTTGTACCTGACGATTCGCGAATCTTTAACGGCGCTTTGCAAGCAGTACGGGGAAAAGACTTTATTTAGCGGTTCTGCACATCGCCAGATCGGACCTTTGGATGCGCCGCTGCCGGGACTGCGAATCATCACCGACCGCCATTCGGCCGAGCAAGCTCTGGACACCATCGTCACGCAAGGCGAAGGTGCTTTGACGATCGAAGGCTCACATTTTGCGCGCTTTCAATCGATCAAGGCCGAGTATGAAGAGCTTCTCAAAAAAAATCCCGCCTTCGAGCCAGGTCGCTGTGTTGCGAGAAACCCCGTCATGCGAAAGCCAGTCGACCCCGAAGGCAAAGTCTGGGTGCGAGACCCGCTGGCGGCCGAGTATATGGATCTTGCCAATGCATTGTACCTGTTGATGGTTCGATTGCTGGTGCAAATCTACGCATTTGAAGATCGCGAGACAGACAACAAACGCATGCTCTTGAATATTTCTTTCGAGATGATGCACGCGATGGCCAATATTGGCGAAATGTTGACTCATCTGCCGGCGAATGAAGAGGAATTCAATGTTCACGCCGGGATGAGCTTCGCGATGGCGCGGTCCTTGGCTCCATTGGACAAGGGTGCCGAGCAAACGTTGTTGGTTGAAAGATTGAAAGAGATCGAAGGTCATTTTGGCCGCTTGCAAACTGATCTCGATATGAAGCTGAAATCTTCTTCGACGATGGATGTCTGCATTTTGGAAATTGCAAAGATGAAAAATCGTTTTCAGCAAATTCGGAAAAAGGTCATGGAAAGCTATACAAGCATTGAGGCGCGACAGCCGGCCCTGCCTCCGCAAGCGAAGATTGAGCCCAGCAAGAAGGCCACGGCGGTTGCTGCCAATGCAGCCAAAGCCAAGCCCTTGGATCATGGGCCTTCGGCCAATGAACCGGCGCCCGCACCCATTTCGAATTCCGCCGTTGAATATGCTGAATCTGAAAACATCAAAATATCTTTTGAAACTAAAAAGTGCATTCACGCACGACATTGCGTGACCGAACTGCCAAATGTCTTCAAGGCCAATACTCCGGGAGAGTGGTTGTTTCCCGAAACCGCGGATCCGGAAATATTAGCGGCCGTGATTCGCAAATGTCCTTCGGGCGCGCTTCAATACATGCGGAAAGATGATGGTCTGAATGAACTGCCACCCGAAGTGAACCTGATCCGCCTTCGAGAAAACGGACCTTACGCCATCAATGCGGACATGAGGGTCGACGGAGAAAAAGTCGGCTACCGCGCAACGCTTTGCCGCTGCGGTCTTTCTTCGAACAAGCCCTTTTGTGACGGCACACACGTCAGCGCCCGCTTTCAAGCCACCGCCGAACCACCAACGATAGATGCGACAGCGTTGAAAGCCCGCGATGGTCTGGTGGAAATTCGACGAACTTATAACGGACCGCTCGAGCTAAAAGGGAGTCTCGAATTGTGCACCGGCACCGGACGGATCGTGGTGCGAACCAACGAAGTTCATTTGTGCCGCTGTGGACATTCACAGAACAAACCGATTTGCGACAGTTCCCACGTGGCCGCTGGATTCGTGGACGATCCCAAAGCTCGAACCGATGAAATTAAATTTCGCACCGACCCCGTTTCACCGTGAGCACCTCTCTTCGATAGTCCAGTAATCAGGCCGCTGGTTTGAGACTGCTTCGTTTTGGAATTAATCTTAAAGTATGAAAAAACTGATTTTGATTTCTTTGCTCTTCTTGTCCATTTCGAAATCCCAAGCAGGCGAAAAAGATGCGTCGACCTGCGAAAGCGGCAAAGAGTTTGTGACCACTTATGAATTCCTGCGCGATGATGCGGACCTGGCTTCGGCCGGAGACAATGCCGTGCAGGTCGCATCGAAAGTCGCCGCCGGCTGCACCGGCGCCGCCAAACGTTTCATCCAAACAGCCAAGTTTTTGAAAAAGACCGAAATTCCGATTTCCGAAATTTTAAAGACGGGAATCGATTTTGCCCAACGCGAGGATGAGCATGCCGATGCCTTCACCCAGGTTTTTAAGAGCGCATATGCCGAAGACGGATTTGATTTGGATATTGGAAATTCTTTGAAGCTGGCCAAACAAATGTCGGTTGAATACATGGGACCAGTTCAAAAGGCGCTTGTTTCATTTCAGAAAATGTCAGAGCTGTGTCTCAAAAAAGGCGAACTGACGATGAGCAAACAAGATTGCGCGGAATTATCGAAGGCCGTTTCCTTGGCCAACACCGAAAAAGGACCCGCGGCGGACGAATCTTTTATCAAGAGCTACCGATTTGCGAAAAACACTCTGGCCCTGACCGAAGCCGACGCCTTGAAGCTGGCGCGAAATCTGATCAGCATCAGCCCGGCGGCTTTTGAAAATTTTAAGATTGGCTACGAGTACGCGCTTTCATCAAATGGCTTGAATGTTGCTAAGGATCAAGCGATGAAGCTGGGTCAAAATATGGCGGCGCTGACCATCAAGAAAAACAAGGAAGCGAAATAGTCTCGCTTCCTTCCTGTTAATTTCAGAGTCGTCATTTGCTTTAGAAGGTGAGCTGCCAAAGAACGCCAGGAATTGGCGCATCGCTCTTTGCCTGTGATGACAAGGGAGTCATCACGGTCGGCAACGTGATCGGCCCGTAAATTTTCTTTTTATATTCTTGATGATAATCATTCACGATTTGCCATCGGTCGCGAAATACGATGGGCGCAAAAGCCAACAACCCCGCCGCGGCTGCGTAAATTTGTCCTTCGTTCGCGGTGTTATTTCCCAAATAAGCCGACGCCGCGAGATTGGTGACAACCGAAGCCCACATCATTTTCTTGCCAAGACCTGAAGCCGCTTCGATATTTTCTTCAGCGATTCGTTCGCGAACAAGCTCTTCTTGCGGAGTTTTATCCGGCATCGTTTTCAATAACGAATTGGCCTTGGTGTAGGGCGTATATTCTTCATTGAAATACACCGAGAATCCCAGCCATGCCAGGCCCACACCGATCGCCACCTCGCGAGAGTGTTTGACGTCGTCGCGATCTTGTTTATCGACATCCGTGGGTTTCGGTGAACTGACGCCCGCTAAAAGCGTCGCCAGTGCAGAAACCTGCATGGGTAGAAGCTGCGTTCGTCGAGTTTTCGCCTCGGTTTTTGATTCCATCGCGATTCGCTCGGAAGCCCGCGGTGAAACTTGCAGTTCGGGGTAAACAAAGGCGCTACTTTTTTCCGTCGGATTTTCTGCCTTGACCACTTGATAGAACAAGCTGGACAGGCAGATCAGGGCGATGATTAACTTCATAGAAGTTCATTTAAACAGAGGGATACCGTCATGTCTAGTTTTCGAATTATGTTCGCTATCATCTTCGGGATCACAGTCCAGGCCGGAGCGGTCGACATCAAAGAAGCCATGATTGTTTCTTATTCCGGACTGGTCGAAATATTTTCCGCATTGAATGTCGATCCAAATGCGACCGGGAAATCTTTCGTGATTTATGACGGTAAAAAATATGCCAGTCGTCGGGTTCAGTCGGGTGTAAAAGTACATCCCGGCGATATTCTTCGTTCGGGAAATGACGGCAAGATGAAAATCATTTACGACAACGGTGACGTTTTCATTCTTGGCAACGCGACCGCCTTTATCATTCCAAGCATGTTGAAAAAAGGCGCGGCCGTTGAAATCTCGTCCGAACTTCTTTACGGAAAATTAAGGGGCATGATCGATCACAAAGGTCCATTGAGCGGGATTCGGGTGAAAACCCAATCGGTCACCAGTGGTGTTCGCGGCACCGACTTTTACATCATCAATAATCCAATGTCGATGAAGACCGAAGTTCATGTCCTGCGCGGTGATGTCGAGGTCTCTCCGACTTCCGATAAGGTCAGCACGCAGGCGCCGGTGCATGTGAAGACGGGACAAAAAGCGCAGTTTGAACAAGCAGCTCAAGACACCGCTCAAACCAAAGGTCCCGAAATCAAAGTGCTTCTTTCATCTCAGTCAGATCTCAAACAAATTCAAGCCAACTCCACGGTGCCGGCGCCAAAGTTTGCCGAGATGAAACCGGAAGAAAAAGCGAAGGTCGAAGAGTTGCAGAAAATATCCCAGGAGATGGTGAAGGCAGATATTCAGGCCGTCACTCCGGAAGTGTACAAGGCTTTGCAAACTGAGAAAGTCAGCAGCATCGAGGAGATCAGTCAGGTCATGATTCAGGACCTGACGAAAAAGGCCCCGAAAGGAGCTACCAAGCCACGTCTTTCTGACTTTGATGACAGCGGCGACATTTATAAAAAGTATTTCAAACCGACTGAATAAGCGGTCCGTTTTTACTCTCGCCTGAATCGAAAGGCCATCGCGCTCGAATTTGCAAAACAAAAGCCCGGCTTTCAGGGCCAGGGCTTTTGCGACGTTGACTTAAATTAACGCACGATTGCTACATAAAAAGGGAAGTCACCTTATCTCTTCAGCTGGATGACTTCTTCGAGCAATTGGTCGGTCGTGGTGATCGTCTTCGCGTTGGCCTGGAAGCCGCGCTGATTTTGGATCAGGTTCACGAATTCGGCTGCCAGATCGACCGTTGAACGCTCGAGAGATTTTGCGAAGAGCTTACCGCGACCCGCGCGGCCCGAAGTGCCCAGTGCGGCGAGACCTGAATCGCGGGACTCTTTCAATCGGTTGTTACCGACTTTGAACAGAGCTTCCGGATTTTCGAATTTCGCCATCGCGATTTGCGACAAGTCCTGCGCTTCACCGTTCGAGTACAATGCGGTCAAGATACCTTGGTCATTGAACGAAAGGTTCGTGATCGTACCCGCCGCCGCACCATCTTGGTGCCATGTGATCAAGTCTGAATCTTTTCCGTACTGCTTCGATCCCTCGATGCCTTTTCCGCCTTCGCCGATTGCATCACCGAAGTTCAATTTGATCTTTTGATCTTGCAATGCTCCACCCGCGAAATTGAAATTGCTTTCCGTCATTTCCTGAGTGTTCAGCTTACCATCAACTGTGAATTCCAATTTACCTTTGCAGATTTCGCCAAGCTCACCTGGTTTTCCGCCGGTGATTTCTTTTCCATCCACGACACCGCGGTATTCCCATTTACGATCTTCCGTTTTATTGAAGAACATGGTCACCAAGTGCTTGTTTCCCTGAGAGTCATACATCTCGACACCCGTTGAATAGTGCGAAGTTGCATACGGATCTTTGATGTCGAATTTCTTGGTCGCTTCGACGCGAGAATCCAAGTTCAAATCCATTTTCACTTCTTTGGTCGCCTTTGCGGGAATCAGCGCGCGTGGGAAACGGATGTTATCGGTCTTATTCAGGATCACGCCTTTTTCATCGGCCTGGAAACCCTGAACGCGTTGGTTGTCGTTGGTGACAAGATAGCCTTCGCGGTCAAAGTGGAAAGATCCGTCACGAGTGTACGACGTGCCATCGGTGCCTTTCACTTGGAAATAACCTTCACCCGAGATTGCCAGGTCCGTGACCTTGTCCGTCGCATCGACGTTACCCTGAGTGATGATGGGATTGACGGCGCCGATCTTGGTACCACGACCGATCTGGTTACCGCCCAAGATGCCTTTTAAGTCTTTCGAAAGAATGTCTTGAAATTCCGCACGCGAGGATTTGAAACCGACGGTGTTGGCGTTGGCGATGTTGTCACCAACCACTCCCAGCGCTTCACCCTGTGCGACGAGACCGGATACACCGGTGTATAATGAAGAAAGAATTCCCATTGTGACCTCCATGTCGTTTCGAATCCCATCAATCAGTCAAGGATCCGAGTTTTGGAGGGCTTCCTCTACGAGGACCAGCCCTATTATTTAATTTTTAGCCAACCTTCGGTTGGACATTGTTAAAACCTTCGCCGATATTCGACCGGCATTAAAACCTAAAACAAATCCGTCACACCTTGTCTTCGCTTCGCCATCCTGGCTTGGCAATATCCGCGGTGTGCGCGGTTACATCACGATCGTGCTGTCGATGTTCGTGAATACATTTTCCTTCAATGCATTCTTATCCATCACGGTCACTACCGTTTTGTTCTTCACGCTGACAATCAACGCCGAATCATTCATCAGCACCAGGGTGTCTTTCGAACCTTTCGAAGCGGCTCGGCTGACGGCTTCATTCAATCGCTCCATATCGGCCTTATTGAATGAGATGCCCCGGGTCTGCATGCGTTCCACGGCATGATTTGAAAACTTGACGGCTTCTGCCGGATTCGCGCCTGCCGCCGCGGGAGTTTTTCCCACCGCTGTCGGCATGCCACCTGCGGGAGCTTTTCCCACTTGCGGTTGCAATCCACCTTGGATGCCGTTCAAGGTTTCTTGAAAAGAGGGTCCAACCGCAGGTTGGCCAAAGCCCTGCCCCGGGATCGAGGTTTTGCCAACGGCACCGCCACCAATGGCGGAGCCAGTGCCAACACCCTGGCCCGACTGGATCATATTCTCAAAATTTGAAACCTTCTTAATATCCACTTTTCATTTTCCTCTTCAGTTCAAGTCCGTACTCGCCTCACTGAAGAAAAGTTTATTTTTTCTCTGAGCTGTCCGGGCGCGTCTCTTTTTCGAGCTTTGCCATCATATCACGAGACATTCCCACACTGCTCATCAAGTTCGATGCTGGAGGAGGTTCGGGATCACCCGCACTCTTCTCACCATCTGCCTTTTCTCCATTTTGCGTTGCGGACATTGGGTTTAACAAGTCCTGTCGAGAAGCTTTTTTTGCAATCTGGTCGTTCTTCATAAGACTTGGGTCCACAATTTTCTTCACGTCTTTCAGTTTGATACTTTGTGTCCCCACCAAAAGAACAGGTCCTTCCGGTGTGTAATTCAAACCTGAAATCATGCCTTCGAAATCCGTCTTCACCGCAAGCTTGGTGCCGTTGGCCGCCGTCGCTTCGAGAAAGAACTGATATTCGCCCGCCGGGGCCGCTTGTCCGCGATCATCTTGTCCGTTCCAAGTAAAACTGTTCGTACCCTTCTTGAGATCTTTCAGATCCACGGTGCGAATGATTTCGCCGGCGCTGTTACGAACTTTGAATTTCGCTTCCTTCGCGTCACCCGATAATTGGTAAGAAAAATCATGCGTCTTATCGCCCTTGATTCGAACCAGCTTCGAAGAATCTCCACTGACGGCCTTGCCGATGAAATTCAACGCCTGAAAACTTTCCGACGGCTTCTGTCCCGCCTTCATGTCTTCCAACGTCTTATTCACGTTCTGCAACTGTTCGACCGAGCTGAATTGAGCGAGCTGCGCCGCCAATTCGTGTCCCTGCATCGGATTCGTTGGATCTTGGTGCTTCATCTGCGCGATCATCAATCGCATGAAGGCATCTTTATCCATCTTATCGCTGCCGACGGCCCGAATTTTTTTGGACGGGTCCACGTAATTGGGATCCGCAATTTTATTGAGCACGTCTCCGATGTTTTCATCGCCGAACCTTGCCAAATCCTGAGCGCCATTGGATTTCACTCCATCGCTCCCCCGAATGACTTCGTTCTGAGGCGCTTCACTAAAAGCTTTCGTCCCGGTCTTCACACCCATCACGGCCATGTGCTTGCTCCTTCTGTCTCAGCTTCAGTTTCTCATGATTCTTATGCGACCAAGTCTAGACCTCGACCCTTTCCAGACCCAATTTCCCGTTTCGCTGACGTCGAAACTGAGGTGCTGGCCGGGATTGCGGCTTCTCGTCGGTTCGTGCCGTAAGCGCGAATTCCCGGAGAATCCATAAAGCCACTTCGTCGCTCGAATCCACCATTGTTGCTGCCATTGAACTCGCTCCAAAAATCTCGAGCCTGTTGCTTCGATTGATCTTGCCGCGCATCCATCTGCTGCTTTTGGTTCGAGTCGTGATTCCGGGCGTCTGCCGATGTTTGGTTGCCGACATCCACCTTCACCTGATCCACCGCCAATTGGTGTTGCGCCAGATGAGTTTTCAGATCACCGATTGAGCTTTCGATCAGCTTCTTGGCTTCCTTGGTTTCGGCTTGCATCTCCAGATTCACTTTGCCATCCAACACCGTCATTTTCATATGAACCTGACCGATGCCTTCCGGAGCCATCTGAATTTTTGCTTCACCGCCGCCTTTTTTAATCAAGTACTGAGCCTGCTTCATCATCTGCTGAACGTTGGCTTCGTTTTCAGCTGGATTGGCGGCGCGGTTTTCCATTCCCGCTCCGGCCATCACGGCACCAAACGAATTCTGGGCGTTGATTCCTTCGCCCTGCACGTGTTGCAAATGATGTGGCTGCGGTTGCGACACCAGGGACTGCTGATCCGGCGACGAGCCATCTCCGCTCATGTCATCCGAATCATCATCATCCGCGCCCCCGAGACCGAGAGCCGCCATGCCGCTCACCCCTGCCGCGCCTGCCAATCCGGTGGTACCTGCGGTGTTCGCACCGTTCGCGCCACCCAGCATTTGCTCGGCTTTCAAAGCTTTCATGTTCTGCGGATCCGATTTCAACCCTTGATCCAACGCCGCCGCCGAAGCGCTCAGCGCCGACAAAGATTTCAGAAGCGCCTTTGCTTCTGGCGAATTGGGATCCATGCCCTGCATCTGCTGCTGCATGTTTGCGAGATCCGCATTCGATTTCGCCATCGTTTCTTTGTTGCGCATAAAGGCCGGAAGCTTATCCGCTTGTGGATTTTGTCCGAAAGCCACTTGATCTTTCGGCATCGCATCCTGCAAGGGATTCACGTCCTGCATCTGTGGAGCATTGGATTGAAAGCCCTTCATCGCTTCAGACTCGGGCTTCATCGCCTGCGGTCCCTGCATGAAAAACTTGGAATTCATTTGATCCAAAGATTGATTCAGCATCGTGCGCCGCTGCTGCGAATTCAGTGGAGCCGTCGCCAATGCAGCACCTGCCGCACCCGCCGCCACCATCTGACCTTTCGCCATGCCCGGATCCTGCGCCATCTTGAGCTGCGCCAGCATCCCCATGTAAAGCGCCATCGCCTTTTGCGAATCATCATCGTTTAAGTTTAATTGAGCAATCACCTGTGAGGCCGAGTCTTCAGGAGAAGACAGTTGCTCGCTTTTCGGGATTTTCGTCATGGCCTCCACCATTCGTTGTGGAGGGATGCCGAATTCACTCTCCATAGAGTCCATAAATTCCAGCATCACTTGTTCCCGATTCGGCGAATCACTGTTGGTTTTATTTCCAACCTTCTCGCTTTGTCCCTTTTCCTTCACAGATCTTGGCTCATCCCAGCTGTCATTTTCTTTCTGGGCCGTCCTTGGCTCGTTCCTGTTCGGTTCAGCACTGGTTCGATCCGGAGTTCGGTCCTGCATACTTTTTTGGACCGGAACGGGATCACGTTTCACTTGCTGCTCTCGAACAGTTTTGTCGGCTTTGTCATTCACCACCGCGGGTTTCCCCGTATTCTCGTCGGCTGATGACGTTTTCAAAATCCGATCAAAGGAACTCGCTTCGGGTCGTACATTTGGGTTTCCGAAAGCCTTTTCTTGGCTCCGGCTCGTTCCCAAATCTGTCGCCCTTTTCAGGGACGGACCCAGATTCGCGAGATCTGTTATCAAAACTTATTTCCCCCTCTCTTGTCTCCTCTCTAGATGTCTAGAGAATCAGTTGCCGTTTCTCTTATAGCCTGCATACTTTTCCGAAAACGTTTTCACCTTTTCGGCTTTCACTAAATTCATGACTTCGGCGGCATTTTTCTTTTTCATGCGGCCCAAGATTTCAATCGCCAGGTTCTCGTCCATTTCCTCGAACGCCTTCGCCGCCTGTTGCGGTTTCATGCTCGAGTACATCTGCACGAGATTATCGATTTTTTTATCATCCGCCTGAACCTTCTCGTCCAACACGGTCGAAATATTTTTGCGAGTGTTCTCGAGATCCGCCAATCGCTTCTCCAATTCGCCTTTTTGCGCCTGGATTTCCTGCTCGAGACGGTTGAGCTCTTCTTCGCGAGCGTCCAATTCACGCTTTCGCTCGTTCAATTTCGCAAAGTGATTGATTTCGTCTTCGCTGTAATCTTTTTTTGCGACGGGCTCTTCCGGTTTTTTATCTTTGTCCGTGGCTGCCGCACCAGCTTCTGCTGGCTTTTCGCCTTCTTTGCCTTCACCCGCAGCCGGCGCCTTTGCGGCTGGTTTCGTTTCTTCCGCGTGTGCGGTGCCACCCAAGAATGAAATTTCCAAGCGACGCGCGTATTTTTCAATCTCTTCGGATTTGGTCAAACCAAAACCCGCGATCAACAATCCGAGCAAAGAAAATCCGGCAAGCTTCCAGGGAATGCCGCGCTTTTTTCTCTTGGGGGCTTGCGGCCGCAGACGCAAACGCAATTCTTTCGCGAGCTGTTTGGCATCCTGAGACTGAACGGTTTTTCTCGAAGCAGAAGCTGGGCGCACGGGTTGCGGAGGCGCTCCTTGTGCGGCAATCTTCTGTGCTTTTTTGAAAAATTGATCGTAGCCGTTCTTCATTTCTCAGCATCCTCTCGGCGAAAGCGCATCAGATTGATATCGTCCGCGTTTTTCTGCTCACGCTTGCGTCGTTCAACTTTGTATTCCTTGAACTGCTTGTCCTTGAGCTCTTCGATTATTTTATAATCAATTGCCTTTTGCCGCAAAATTTCCCGCAGTTTCTCGACCAGACTTTCGCATTCCTGGATGCGCAATTTTTGCCGGTCCATCCGAATGTCCTGCCCCTTGATGAACTCGTCCACCTGCAAAAGGGCCGGACTGGCCTTTCCGCCTTCAGACTGACGTCGGAACGCCTGGTCCCGGGCGGCGATCACGGCTTCTCGCATTTCATCCATTTTCTGATTTTGCTTATTCAGTTCTGCCTGCGCTTCTTGAAATTCTCGCTGCGCCAGATCCTCGAGGATCTTTCGATGTTGCAGAACTTTTTCCAATTGAAATTTGAATTTCATTTACACCCAATCATTGCGATTCAGTTCGCATCACGCATTGGCTAAGATGCTTTGCAATTGTCGATATCCCGTCTGAAAATCCGTTCTCTCTTCAACCCGTTGTTTTAGAAAATCATTGATGGCATCGATCAGCTTGATGGACTTGTCGATGCGCGGATTGGAACCCGGTTTGTAGGCGCCGATGTTGATCAGATCTTCGGCCTCTTTGTAGATCGCCAAATTCTCGCGCAGTTTTTGCGCTAGCCTTGAATGATCATTCGTCGTTACGGCCCGCATCACCCGGCTCGCACTCTGAAGCACATCGATTGCGGGAAAGTGGGCCTTGTGCGCCAAGTTCCGACTGAGAACAATGTGGCCATCGACGATCGATCGCACCGCATCTCCGATCGGGTCGTCCATGTCATCACCTTCCACCAGGACCGTGTAAAGTCCGGTGATGCTGCCTTCATTTTCAAAGGATCCCGCACGCTCTAATAATTTCGGTAATGTTGAAAACACGCTCGGCGTGTATCCTTTCGACGCCGGTGGTTCACCGGTCGAGAGACCGATTTCCCGCTGGGCCATCGAAAAACGTGTCACCGAATCCATCATCAAGAGAACTTGTTTGCCCATCGAGGAAAAATATTCGGCGATCGCCGTCGCCACGAAGGCTCCACGCATCCGCAGTAAGGCGCTTTGATCGCTGGTCACGCAGACGATCACCGAACGTTTCAGACCTTCGGGTCCCAAATCGTGCTCGATAAATTCGCGCACCTCACGGCCCCGCTCGCCCACCAGCGCGATGACGTTGACATCGGCTTTCGTGTTTCGCGCCATCATGCCCAGAAGCACGGACTTGCCGACGCCCGATCCCGCCATGATGCCGACCCGTTGTCCACGGCCGACGGTCAAGGCTCCATTGATCGCGCGGATCCCCAGATCCAAAGGTTCACGAATGGGTCGACGCTCCAAAGGATTGCGGACTTCGGAATATAAGGAGACTTCGCGAATGCCTTCGATCTCTCCGTGGCCGTCAATTGGTTTTCCAAGACCGTCCACCACTCGACCCAACAACTCTTCTCCGACTTTGATGGTCGCCACCTGACGGCGAAGCGTGATGCGAGCGCCCAGGCCCACACCGCGCATTTCTGCGAGCGGCATCATCAAGACAGACTTGTCCTTGAAACCGACGACTTCCGCGAAAAAGGTTCTTTCGGTTCCTGCGGGCTGGACTTCGCAAAGACTGCCCAGGCTTGCGCCAGGAAGATAACCCTTGAGCAGCAGGCCCGTCACTTCGGTGACCTTGCCGCTGTCTTTGGTGATTTGCAATGAGCTCACCAGGTCTTCATATTTTTGCAGATCCAATGAAAGATCCGAGGCTGCATCCTTCACGTCGAGCTCACTTTATCTTTCACGCGGTGAAGATTTTCTTTCAGACCTTCCCACAGCTTTTCCACCCGGTTTTCGATGCGCGCATCGATCTCGCCATAGTTTGTCAAGATCACGCATCCACCCGGAGCGATCCCATCAACCGGTTCAAGTTTCAGTTTTTTCATGAATTCAAATTCGCGTCCGGTTTCGGTTCGCAGCGTTTCCAGAAATTCAATCTGCGACGGCGAAACTTGAACGACCACTTCTTCTTCGACCTGCGCTTTTTCAATGGCGTCACGAATCACGTTGGTGACCAAAGTCGGTTCGACTTCGACCGTGTGGTAGGCCAAGCGTTTGGCCATGTGAAATGCCAATTGCACCAGGTGCGTTTCGTTATTCGAAATCAGATCCTTTTTGAGATTGCCAATCGCATTCAGCAGATTCTCAAAACGCTCGAGACGCAGTTTGATTTCTTCCGACGTTTTTTGAAAGGCTTCATGTTTTCCTTCGTCCAATCCCAATTGGTAGGCTTCTTGATATGCGGTCTCCTGCACCTCTTTCAGGCGCTCGAGAACCTTCTTTTCAACATCCTCTTCCACATTGCTGGCTTCGACCTTTTGCACACCCGTCTGCACGCGGATGACATCGCTCATGCGAAAATCATTGCGCTGGGCCCGACGGCCCTCGAGATAGCTTTGCGCCTGCTCGGATGTTCCCAGTTCGAATTTCGGCGGAACGTATTCCAACACTTTTTTAGGAACCACGTCCGCTTTGAGAATGCTCTTAGACAAGTGCGTCCTCCGATCCACCACGTGCGATCAGGATCTTTCCTTCGGCCTCGAGACGGCGGGCAACGTTGACGATTTCCTGTTGAGACTGTTCGACGTCCGACAATCTCGAAGGTCCCATGTTATTAAGATCCTCACGCAGCATTTCTGCCGCACGTGCCGAGATGTTCTTGAAAATCTTGTTTCGAATCTCTTCGCTGGCCGTCTTGAGCGACAAGAGCAACTTGCTGTTGTCGACCTCTTTGAGCAACGTCTGGATGCCACGATCGTCGATTTTGACGATGTCGTCGAAAACGAACATGAGCTTTCGGATCTCTTCCGCCAGCAACGGATCTTTTTCTTCCAACCGGGACATGATCGACGTCTCGGTGTTTTTATCCATGACGTTCAACATTTCGGCGACCGGCTGAACTCCGCCCAAGGCGGCTTGCTCGACCGTGCTCATGCTGGCCAGCTCACGCTTTAACACCGCATCGATTTCGGCGATCAATTCAGGCGCCACGTGATCCAAGTTCGCCATCCGAAGAACGACTTCGGCCTGCAGAGCGTCCGGCAAACGTTTCAAGACCTCGCCCTTTTTCTCGGGCTCGAGATGCGCCAAGATCACGGCCACGGTTTGTGGATGCTCGTTCACCAGGAACGTCGAAAGCGATTTCGCATCGACCATCTCGAGCGATTCCAAGTTTCGACCACCACCCATATTGAGATTGACGCCGCCAAGGATGCCGCGCGCGCGCTCTTCACCCAGGGCTTCGACGATGGTGTCTTTGGTCGCTGATTTCTCAGAGAAAATGTAATCTTCAGTCTCAGAGACAAGCTCATAAAACTCTTCCAAAACTTTTTTGGTCACGTGGACCGGGACCACGCGATACTTTTGCATGACGTTCAGGATCTTTCGCACGTCCCCGTCATCCAGGCTTTTGAAAAGGACGCGCAAAGCATCCTTCCCCAGGTAGTTCACCAAGATCGCCGCTTTTTCGAAACCACGCAGATGTTCGTATTCGATATTGTCCTGTCGTATCAGCTTAGCCATCTTACATGTCCTTCCTTACCAACCACATACCAAAAGCATTTTGTGCTTTTTCTTCATCGTGACCCATGATTGCCATGATTCGATCTTTCAACAGTTCGCTCTCGGCCTTATCTGGATCGATCGCTTCTTCCAGCACCGGCAAGGCCGAACTCATACCCGGCAAAGTGCTGTCGACGGATTGCAACTCTTCCAGCTCTTCGATGGTTCGTGGCAACATGTCTTCCACCGAATCTTGAAAGCTGTCGGTGATCCATTGCATGAAGGGTCGCACGACGATAAAGAAAAACAGGGCCAAAGAAAATCCAAGCAAGGCCCACTTGAAAAGTCCATGCACGAGCTTTCGTCGCTCGAGCGAGGTCAGGATCTTGTCGGATTCGGTAAAGTCTTCCGAAATGAACTGAATGTTTTCAATTTTGACCGAGTCTCCGCGCTGCGGACTGAAACCGATCGCGTTTTTCACCAGAGTTTCGTATTTGGCGATTTCTTCTGGCGAGCGAGCATTCCATTTGGTCGACGGTGTTCCGTCTTCCGCTTTGGTCGTGATCTCAACGCCATCAACCAGAACGGCGACGCTGATTCGCTCTAAACCGCCGGCGCCCTCTTTCACGTTGCGCACGGTTTTGGGAACATCATAATTCGTCGTCTTGATTTCTTTCTTCACGTCTTGCTTGAAACCGACTTGGCCCGCGTCTTCCGCGCCCGGAAGATTGGAACGTGAACCCGGCACGCCGGACGGATTGGTTCGGGCGCCATCCAAAGATTCCTCTTCGGATTGGGTGCTGCGAATTGCGGTCTTTTCTGGATCCACGGACTCTTCGACGGCTTGCACGCTCTTATTGTTCAACGTTGCATCGACGCGCGCGATGACCTTACCGGTGCCGACCACTTTGGACAGAATCGCTTCGATGCGCTCTTCCAGATCCGCTTCCACTTTTTTCTTGAGATCCATCATCTCGCTGGAACCAGAGGTCGAGTCATTGGTTCGGCTCAGCATCTTACCGCGATCATCGACCACGGCCACCCGCTCAGGGTCCATATTTTCAACCGCACTGGAAACCAAGTACCGGATGCCGCGGATCTGATCTTCGCTCAAAACTTTACCGGGATGCAGTTCCACCACGACCGACGCCGTTGGTTGGCCGCCCTCTTCGAGAAAGTTTTTTTGTTTTGGCAAAGCCAGGATGACTTTGGATTGCTTCACCGAAGTCAAAGTGTTGATCGCGCGCATCAGCTCGCCCTGCAAGGCTCGCTGATAGTTTACTTTTTGCGCGTAAGAGTTGACGCCGAAATCTTGCTTGTCGAAAAGCTCAAGGCCGACCGTGCCGATCTTGGTGGAGCCCAATTCCGACATCAGCGTCATCTGCGTCGAGTGCAGAAGATCCTTCGGAACGGCGACCGTTTTACCATCGTCACGCAAATGAAATGGCACGTTGATCTTGTTCAACTTCTCGGTGATCAAGGCGACCTGATCCGACGGAACGTTGGTCAAGAGCGGGACATAGTCCTTGCCGCTGACCATGAAGCTGATCACCAGCGCCGCGACCACGCCGATCACCCCGACCGCAATGATCGACATCCGCTTGGTCGGCCCTAAGCTCTTAAAGAACTCGCGAAACTGAATGACAAGGCTTCCAAAAATCTTATCCAAATGACAACTCCTCTAAATCCACACTCAATAAAACCCGATCAAACCTGCATTTTCATAATTTCTTGATACGCATCGATGATCTTGTTGCGAACTTGCACCATTAACTTTAAAGCCAGATCCGCTTTTTCCGCCGTGATCATCACTTCGGCGACGTTATCGGTTCGGCCCGTGGCGAGATTCTGCATGGCCTTGTTCGAACTGTTCTGCAACTCATTCACACTGCCGATCGCTTCGGTCAGTGTGGCGGCGAAACTTTTTTGCGTGTCGGCGGCCGAGCCCGTGCTGCCCAGCTTGTTGCTTGATGTGGACGAGCCACTGGAAATCGATTTTTGATCTCCAGGCAATCTTCCTGTTTCCAGGAAGCGGTTGGCATTTGAAACGGTGAAACCATCCATGGCTAGCTCCGTCCTATACTGTTAATTCTACTTTAAAATTCATAAATTTGCCTCTCAAAACCATATCCCACTATCGACCAATTTCTAGGGCGCTCATGGCCATGTCTTTTGAAGCTTGTAACGATTGGACGTTGGCCTCGTAAGAGCGGGTCGCCTGGATCATATTGGTCATCTCTTCCATCAAATTAATGTTCGGATATGCGACATATCCCTCTTCGTTCGCATCCGGATGATCCGGCTCGTACTTCATCAACGGCGCTTTGCGATCCGAAATGATATCCGTCACCTGGACCCGTTGCATTTCAGCGCGCGGAGAGTTCACGCCCAGGATCTCACCAAAATTTCGCGCTTCGGGCATGGCCTCTAGAACCACGTCCTTGCGTCGGTAAGCGCCACCTTCCGGCGTGCGGGTGGTGTTGATGTTCGCGATATTCGAAGAAATGGTATTCATGCGCGAACGTTGCGCCGCCATTCCACTGCTACTGATTCGAAATCCCGTCACGAAATCAGACATCGTTTAAACCCTATCTTCCTTCGGTGATGGCGTATCTCAACGCCGCCATTTTTTTATTGATCAACTGCAAAGTCGCCTTGTACATGATCTGGTTTTCCGCCAGATTTGACATTTCTTTTTCCAGATCCACGGTGTTGCCGTCATTGTTGATGGCACCTTCGGGATTTTCGTAAATATCCGGTCGCACGTGCGACATCGATCCGCCGCCAACGGCAAAGTGCTCATCCGACGACGTCGACATGCCCCGCAGCCCGTCGATATCGAGCGCTCGTCCCAAAGCTTCCTCGAAATCCAATTTCTTGGCGTGAAAGCCCGGGGTCTCATGATTGGCGATATTCGAAGCGGTCAGATTCTGCTTCAGCAATCGCATGTTCAGCGCCGTTCCCAGCGCCGACGTTGTTTTATCGAACATCTGGCTCATAAACGCCGGCCTCCCGATATTCGTTCAATTTATTTCTCAGCGTGCGGATGCTGATCCCCAAGATCTGCGCCGCCCGCGTTTTATTTTGCTGAGTCAACTGCAGGGTCTGAAAAATCAGCTTGCGCTCCATGTCCGAGAGCTTGGTTCCCACCGCCGGCAAAAGCTGGGATTCCATTTGCGAGAACTCGATCACCGATACTTCAAGCATCGGGCCGTCACTCAGGGCCACCGCACGTTCGATCACATTTTCCAGCTCGGACACATTGCCGGGCCAGCCGTAAGCCAAAAGTTTGGCCTGCGCGACCGGCGATATTTTTTGGTGCGGGCGACTTTTCATCAAATTGAAAACCTGACTGAAAAAATCTGCCAAGACCAGAACGTCTTCCGAACGATCCCGCAGGGTCGGAATCTGCAGGTGAATGACGCTGAGACGGTAGAACAAGTCTTTGCGCAATCGCTGCTGTTGCACCAGACCCGCTGGATTTTCACTGCAGGTCGCGATCCAACGCACGCGTCGGCCTTGTTGTTTCATTTCGTCCATGCGTTCGCTCAGATCCTGTTGTTGGATCAGATTCAGCTCGCTGATATTTTCGACCAGGATGGCGTCCCCGTCTTGCAGCGAGCTCAGGTCTCGGCCCCAGCGGTGCAAAGTTTTTTGAAAACGCGCTTTTTCCAAAACAAATTGAACCAGCAAACTTTTGCCAGTGCCTTGTTCACCCGAAATCAACAGCGGTGCCGGAGTCAATGCAATGGACTGAGCCGTCTCGAGCATTTTCTTCATCTGTACATTCGCCGTTTGAAAGAGACCAAAATCCGTCACAGCTATTTCCTTTCCGCCGCGGTCTGTTCACCGCTCATCGCCGGAATCCGTTTGATGTATTTTTTGTACTCGTCTTTCCACTCGGAGCCTTTGAGCTGCTCTTGTGCAAGCTTGTACCAGAAGTCATTTTTTTCATTTTTCAATTCTTGCCAAGTTTCCTCGGCCTTCTTGAGCTCCCCACCTTCAAAATACAATTGGCCGATCTTGTAGCGATACGAAGCCAACGGACGAGTCGTTCCGTACTGGCTCACCAATTTTTCGAAAGTCTTGATCGCCGCGGTCTTTTCGCCTTTTTGCAATTGAATTTCGCCAAGCAATTCCAAAGACCGCGCATGCGTCGCGGGCGTCACTTTTTTCGAGTCTTCCATCAAGGTGCCAATCTTTTTCAAAGATTTGATGGCGTCATCTTTCTTTCCCTGTTTGATTTCTAATTGCGCCAGCGACAAATAAGGTTCGGCGACCAGCTCTGGAATGCCGGACCATTCTTTCAAGAGTTCGGTCAGATAACGGACCGCCGAGTCTGTTTCCCCGCGCTTTTCCAAAAGATCCGCCGCCAATTGCACGCGTTCAATTTGGTGTTCGTCCGACATGGTTTGCGGATTTTTAATGTTTTTCAAGCTGTCAAACGCCTGCGCCATTTGGTTTTGTCGCGCTTGCACCGCCGCCAATCGCAGGTTCAGCTCGTCTTCGCTGGGCAGTTTTTCAAAAACGTTTCTTTCTTTCGCCGCGGGCGTACCCTTCATGGCGTAGATCTGGTTGATCGTATCTTGGTACAGCTTCTGTGCTTGCTTCAGCACGCCGGCTTGTTCGAACGAGCGACCGATATTGTATTTGGTGTCGATGCGATTGGAAGATTTCAGCCAATTATCCGCATACTGATTGTGCATCTTCAGCGCCTGAATGAATTGACCTGAATCGACCAGATCTTTGATCGCTTCATTGATATTTTTAACGATGCGATTCGAAATCAATTTGGTATCGGTCGTTGTCGGGTGATCCTGGTAGAGCTTCACCAGCAATTGAATCGCTTTGTCGTATTCTTTGCGGCGATTGAAACCTTCGGAAATCATCAAGGTCGCGAATTGATCCATCTTCGGCAGATTCGAAGTCTTCGCCAATTCTTGAATGTCCTTGACGGCCTTTTCCACTTCTTTGGGTTTCATCGCGTTCATGCGCTCGCTCAGCATGCGAAGGCGTGCCACCACGGCGCTGGGTGAATCGCCGAAACGAAAGTAAGTTTCCAAGTAAGTGCCTAAAACTTTTGTTTTATCCGCACCCAGAATATCTTGAATTTCTCCGACTCGAGTCATCGCGTAGCCGGCTTCCGAGTTTGACGGATATTGTTTTAGAAAACCGCGGTACAAATCCAAACTCTTTTTATAATCTTTCAAACCAAAATACGCCGAAGCTTGATTGTAGATCGCGTTCGGGTATTCGGATTGCGACTGGGGATACTTTTTCAGGGCTGTTTGGTAATCCACCAAGGCCTGATTGAAATCTTTTTTCTGATAATCGACATCCCCACGCAGGTAGGCCGCTTGAATGCGGTCTTTTTCGTTCACCGCATCTTTCTCGATTTCCTGATAAACCTGCGATGCTTCGTCGAATCGATTGATCTTCATCAATGAATCCGCGATGGCGAAGCGCGCGATATCTTTGTTCGGCGATGCCGGCCGTTTTTGCAAGTGAGACTGAAACAGACGAAGCGTTCCGAGATAGTCACCACGATCCAGCGTCGCGAACCCCATCAACATCATGGTTCGTTCCAACAGCGGGGACTGAGGATACTTGTCCAAGGCCTGACGGTAGCGAAGCATGGCCATATCGAAATCATCGACGTTGCGTCCTTCATTCCACATCGCGAACAAAGCGTCGGCCCACATGAAACGCACCATTTCGTCGTATTGCGACTGCGGATACTTTTCCAGAAACCAATCGACGGTTTTCAAAAAGACGTTGTACCTTTTATTTTCAAACAAGGTCAGCAGCAATCGCGCCTGTTTGTTTTCGTCCGTGTCCTGAGGGGCGACTTCGTAGACCGGCTTTCGACTTTGCAGAATATCCAAATAGGGTGAAGGTATTCTCAGCATCGGAAAGTCGATGTAGACCTTTTCCTGACTGCCGATGATTGAATCTTCTTTGACCTCGTAATCTTTGACCGCGAAGCGTTCGTAGTTGGGATCGCCACCATCAAAAAGACTGCCGGTCAGGACTTTGGGTTTCTCTAAAGCATCATTGATTGCCAGTGGCTGCCCCTGATCGTTGATCACCAACACATCTGCCGAAGCCGGCGCGCGCTCTCCTTTGGTTGGCAACGAAGCTTCTGCTTTCGCCGAGGTTTTCTTTCCCGACTTTGGCGTGGCGGCCGTCTCTTTGTTCGCGGTCGCGTCCTTTTCTTTGCCCGCAGCCTGGGCTGCCTGACCTTTAAAAAAGTCCACGATCAAACGCGAAGGCTTTTCTGTTAAATAGTCAAAGGGCTCAACCGCATTGCTCGCCAATTGAAAAGTCAAAATCGCTTTACCATCCGGACCGTTGGGATTGACCTGAATGGACTGGACCATGGGATGACTGAATTTTTGCAATTGAGAAATACTGGTTTCGTTTAATGCCGGCAAAGTCACCTCGACGAAGGACTTGCCTTTTTTATCAACACGTTTGAGATCGTAGTCCCATTGGTTTTGTCCGTCGAACTCAAGGTGAACGGTGTCACCTTGCTGCGAGATTTGAGCTTGGACCAAAGCCTGGCTTGAGAGCGAAAAAAGCCAGACGATCATCCCAATAGAAAGTGGTGAATACAGCTTCAAGTCTCGTCCTCCATGACTCGACTAACGAACATAGGTTTCCTGTTAAGAATGAATAGCAGAATTGATGCCAGGTCATTTTGACCGTCTGGGCAAATTTAGCTTCAGCCTGGGCAAAATCTGCTCGTGCTTTTCCGTCAGGCCTGACAAACCTCTGACGCTCGATGAAAGACTAAATTCATCGATTTACTTATCATTCCAAACAGTTAAGCTGCCGATACGAAATTTATGGAACCACTTCATCGAGACATCACCAATTCCATCATCCTGCTCAGCTTGTCGCGTTTGGTTGCGAGCTGCGTTTACGTCAACCTGAAACCGAAGGCCGCTTTGCATTCGAACGAATACAAGTTTCAAGCACCCGCTTCTTCGTTTCGCAAAATCAACAGCGAGCAAACCGACTTCGCTTGGCAGAACGAAAAAAGCGGCAACACGATTGCCGTGCTTTCCGAATGCAGCGAAACGCGCGATCCTTCGTTGTCAGATCTGGAAGCCGAAGTCTCACAAGTCTTGACGGATTCCAAAGTCATTCGCACGCAACCAGCAACCTTCGAAGAGCGCGAGGCCTTGCGCACTTTGATCGAAGGAAAAATTGACGGTGTTTCCGCAAGCGTTGATGTGCTGACCTTCAAGAAAAATTCCTGCTCTTACACTTTGACTTACATGGGACGCTCGCAAGGTTTCGAAAAAGATCACGCGGTCTTTGAAAACTTTTTGAAGGGTTTCAAAGTTCCATGAACCAAAGTTTTTCCGCCACCATTCGAGAATTTTTAGATTTCCTAGGCGGAGTCACGCTTCTTTTTCGCGAAGTGGTGCGGCAGCTCTTTCGCAAGGGCAATGCACTGAACTTGACCGTCGAGCAGATTTTCCATATCGGCCATCGCTCGTTGCCATTGGTGGTGGTCACCGCCATCTGCACCGGTGCCGTGATGGCTTTGCAATTTGGAATGGGCTTGGGACGTTTCGGCGGAACCCTGTACGTGCCACGTCTGGTGACGGTTTCAATTTTGCGTGAAATGGGACCTGTGTTTTGTGCTTTGATGGTCGCGGCCCGTGTCGGCGCAGGTATTGCCTCGGAAATTGGCTCGATGGTCGTCACCCAACAGATTGATGCCATTCGCGCGATGGGAACTTCGCCGATTCAAAAGATCGTCATCCCCCGCGTGTTGGGCTGCTTGGTTTCCATTCCGTTGCTGATCGCCTTCGCTAACTTTGTCAGCTTCAGCGGCGGCCTGATCATCGGGGTGATCGAGCTGAAATTGGATGCGCAGTTTTATTTGATTAAATCTCTGACCAACTTGGCGATGGGCGATTACCTGTCAGGCTTTGGCAAATCTTTCTTTTTCGCGATCTTCATCTCGGTGCCCTCTTGCTATTACGGCTTAAACGTCAAAGAAGGCACCCGCGGAGTCGGCATCGCGACCACTAAGGCCGTTGTCGCGGCCTCGATTTTGGTTTTGGTTGGAGACTTTTTCTTAACAAAATTTTTCTGGATGATTGAAAAATGGCTTTAATCCAAGTCAGCAACTTTGAAAAAGGCTTTGGCGAAAAGAAAGTTCACAAGAGTGTGACCTTCGATGTTCGCAAGGGCGAATGTTTGGGCTTGATCGGTGGCTCGGGCACCGGCAAATCCGTTTTGTTGCGCAGTTTGATCGGGCTTGAAAAGCCGGATGCGGGCGACGTGGTCTTTGATGGCATCAAGGTGAATGCTTTGAACGAACATCAATTGATCGCCGTTCGCAAACGCATGGCCTACGCCTTTCAAGGTGGGGCACTGTTTGATTCCATGACCGTGTTTGATAATCTCGCTTATCCTTTGCGCGAACACACGCAATTGACCGAAGCCCAGATCCGCGAAAAAGTGATGAAGCTTCTCAAAGATTTCGGTCTGGAAGGCAACGACGGCGTGATGCCGGCCAATCTGTCCGGCGGCATGCAAAAACGTGTGGGCCTGGCCCGCTCAATCATCTTGGGTCCCGAAGTCATTTTGTACGACGAGCCGACGGCGGGTTTGGATCCCTTTAACACTCATAAAATTCAAGAGCTGATCTTGCGGTTAAAAGCAACGGGCGTGACATCGATCTTGGTCACGCACGACATGCCGGTGGCGTTCAGCGTGTGCGATCGCATCGCCATGTTGATGGATGGCCGAATCAAAGTCATCGGCACCGTCGAAGAAATCGAGCAACAAGAATCGAACTTGATCGCCAAATTCGCGCAAGGAGAAACGCTATGACATCCAAAGCTCCCCTTTCTCACCAAATCAAAGTCGGAATCTTTGTCGCGATCGGCGCGGTCCTAACCTTCATCTCTTTGTTTCTGGTCGGTGGCGAAGGTCTGATCAAAAGCCACGTCACCCTGCACGCTCGCTTTGACAGCGTTCAAGGCTTGAACGAAGGCAGCGTGGTTTCGTTGTCGGGTATCCATATCGGCAACATCCAAAAATTTGTCTTTATCCCGGAAGAAAACAAGCTCGACGTCTTGATGAAAATCGAAGCGGATTTTCTTCCACGCGTGACGGAAGGCTCGTCCGTTGAAATCCGCACGCAAGGCGCTTTGGGTGATAAATACATCTATATCAATCCGGGTCCACCGTCCGCGCGGCCGCTGAAAGATGGCGCCGTCATCGAAGTCTTAAAGGCGAGCGATATCATGGCCGTGCTTTCCGAAAAGGGAAATGAAGCGGGCAAGATCTTCGATATCATCAAAGAGATCGATAAATTCGCCAAGAGCTTAAACGAAGAAAACCGTGTCGATCGCATCATGAACAACATGGCGGCAACCACGGCCGAACTTCGCATTGCTGCGAAAGACAGCCGGGAACTGATTTCGGAGTTGAAGGATCAGAAGAAAATCACGGGGTCTTTTGAAAAGCTGGACCGCATTTTGACGAAAATCGATCGTGGCGAAGGAACGTTGGGGGCTTTGATCAACGACAACAGCCTGCACGAATCCCTGAAAGCAATGGTCGGCGCGCCGGATAAGAAGAAGTCTCTCAAGTCCTTGATCCGATCTTCGATTGAAAAATCGGAGAAGGAATAAACGCGGTTCTCAATATCCGGTTCGTGTGGGACAGAAGTCCGGCTTACGAGCCAGACTTCGCTTTTGCGGGAACTGATTTCAGTGCCGACATTTTTTTAGACATTGTAACCGTCATAGTCGCAGTATCTGGTCCAAAGAGATCCTGCAGCTGGTCTGCCGTGACTTTCTTTCCGTTCAAATAAATCGTTTGCTCTTTATCATCGGCCTTCTTAATGATTTGAATGGTAGGGCTTGACGATGGAAAATCCATGTCTAGACGCAAATAGTACTCAACTTTGTCGCCTTCATTCTTAAATTCGAACAACTGGCGCATCTTAATTTTTTTATCTTGAGCCGTCACAACCGTCGCGTTGGACAAATTCTTCGAAGTTAAATTCCCATTTTGACCGTTCACTTGAAAGAGATCCGTGCGTGTTGATTCGGTGGTGCTTTCTTTGAAGCCAACCTGCGTTTGCAGATCTTGACCTGTCACCTTCAGTGCCGTAGACACCGTTGCGGAACTCTTGCTCTTTTGTTTCAGATTCTCTTGGGTTGTTTTGCTGTCTTCAGCGTTGGTCTCGATCACTTCGGATTCTTCCGAGCCGTTTTCCTTGTACTGAATGGGGCATTTGCTCCCGTCGATAGAGGCAACTGACTTGACCACTTCCTTCGAGCCGACCTTCTTTTGATCTCCCGAAACCGTTTGTTTCGGTGCTGAAATCTCACAGCTGTCTTTCACCTTATCGAAAATCTGCTTTGACTCGGATCCAAGTTTTTGAATCTTGGCTTCACGCTCTGTTTTCGCGGACTCTGACTCGGTGGCCGAACCCAACAGCAGAGCTGTGTTCGGCATCAGACTGAACTTTGCCATGATCTCTTTGATTTCCGTATTTTGATCTTTGGTGAGCTCTGGCTTATTCACCAGCTCGCGAGATTCATTTTCGGGACCAGAACCGCCAGACGAATGATCGTCATTCTTCGAGCAAGCCAACAAAGACATCACAGCCAAGAGTACGACCAACTTTTTCATATCAAGATCCTCGGATAGGTTTTACAATTTTTTCAACCCACCCAATTTAACAGAATTCGATCGCAAACATAAAATTTTGCCATGCAAAAGTCCTTCGAGAGCGCACCTGAGCCCAAAGAACCTGTGAAAATTTCCCGACTGTCAAAAAGTTCGCCAGCCCCACATGCAGGCGACCGGGCCTTGCGCTTTGCGGGGCTTGCTTTGGACGTGAGGCTTAGTGCTGGAGTCTTGCGGAATGAGGAATAGACATGAGGATTTGGTCCGGGGTCTCGCGTGGTGCAGTTGCGGGACTCGGAATGGGCACGGGACTTTGCGCTGCGGTTTGTGTTGGGTTCCGCAACGCACATGAAGCTCTGCACTGGCATCTTGCTTGGTCCCCGCTGCGCACATGAAGCTCTGCACTGGCATCTTGCTTGGTCCTCGCTGCGCACATGGAGCTCTGCACTGGAGCTTGGTGGATCCCGCGATGCAGTTTCTTGCACTTCGTTCAGCACACGAAGCCCTGCGCTGGCATCTTGTTTCTTCGCTGCGCACATGAAGCTCTGCGGAAAATTTTGATGTCATATAATCTTTATTTGACACGCATTTTGTTCCAGATCGCCTGATGTGAATTCATTTTTCAAGTTGCTTTCCTGATGCCCTTCATTCGCCGGCATTGGCTCTGTATTGAGATTATTTTTTGCCATTCGAGACCGGCCATAAATTTTCAAAATCCCTCAAGCGGTCAGGCAGAGAGTGTGGTCGATTTCGGATTTAAAACTCATGATAAGGTCTCTTTGAATTTACGAGATTTATTTGAGGAGATTTGCAAATGAAGACTGAAACAGACAAAGAATTGAGCAAAGTTATGAGTATTAAAAATTTAGACGATACTCTTCTCATTCAGAAGACAGAGGGCTTGGTCAAAGAAGAGCGAGAGATTTTAACCAATCTTTTGCATCACTTCCGGGAAATTGAACGCCGCAGATTATTTTGTGATTACAAATTTGAATCCCTTCGCGAAATGCTGGTGAAGCACTTTGGATATTCAGACAATGAAGCTTACCGAAGAATCTCTGCCATGTGGTTACTTAAAGATGTTCCGGAAGTGGAAGAGAAAATCACAAATGGTGAGTTATCGCTATCGCACTTAAGCCTGGCTCAATCTTTCTTTCGGAAAGAGGCGAAGATTCATAAAGTTGAGATTTCAAAGGAAGATAAATTAGATCTATTAACCGAAATCAGCGAGCAAACCATTCGCGAAGCGCAGAGAATTATGCTCGCCCAGTCCTCAGCGCCTGAGGAACTGCGACCTGACAAAGTGAATGTCATTAGCGAAAACAAGGTGGAATTTCGATTCACCGCGAATCATTCCTTGGAAACCAAGATCTCAGAAGTGAAAGGCTTGCTCGCGCACAAGCATCCAAGTCTTTCGATCGGAGAATTATTCGAAGTGCTGTGTGATATCACGATTGTGGCCTTGAAGAAGGAGAAGACTGAGAGCTTGAAAAAAGCAAAGACCGGGATAGCAAAGCCTGGGAACGAAAAAACCGAGCAAGCAAGAATCGAGACTTTAAAAAATCACAAGCCCGCTACATTGAAAACGGAGAACTACGAGAAATCGAAAAATGAATCGTCCGCGGCGCCGGGGAAAAGCTGCGTCAGCACTCCTCAAACAGCTGAAGACTTCACCGCAAAGCCAAAACCAAAATCCCAAGCCCAAATCAACCGTGAAGTCTGGCAGGAAAGTCATCACGCTTGCAGCAACTGCGGATCAAAGCGCGCTCTCGAGATCGATCACAGACACCCCAAAGCCAAAGGTGGTGAAAATTCCAAAGAAAATCTCAGAATTCTGTGCAGATTCTGCAATCAACGTGCGGCCATCAAAGAATTTGGGCAGCTCAAGATGGATCTGTACCTAAATTTGAGAAACTGACTCCCGCATCAGCCCCACCTGAGGTCGGATCTCGCAAGCTCTTGCGTCGTCTGAAATACTTCATTTACTCTTCGACGGCTCGAATTCTTCTGAGACGTAGCTTGCGTGGTATTTCTCGATCAGTTTCGGAATCTTTCCCGAGTCCCGCAGTTTCTCAAATTCGCGCGCGAGGTCCGCGATAAATTCGGGCTGATTCCACTGAGATTTCTTTGAGATGGCGACGTAGACGCCGGTCACCACCACCGGTTTCTTTAAAATTTCAACCTGCGAAAGCACGTTCATTCGCGTTGCGACCGCGCGGCCGGCGCTGGCTCCGACCGCCAGAAAATCGGCGCGCCCTTTTAACAGAAATAGAAAGCATTGGCGAAGAGTGCCCAGCCGATTGATCTTGAGCTTATCCCGATCCAGGCGATCGAATTCATTGCCAAGACTGTCGCCGATCACAGCCACCCCTGACTTGCCTTCGAGATCTGTCAACTTTTCGAATTTGAAAGCGTGTCCCTTTTGCACGAAGATCACGGACACGTCTTCCAGCATCGGCTTTGGCAAATACGAATAATAAGCCAGCCGATCCTCGTTGCGGTAAGGTGGCACCAACACATCCACGCGTCCCTCTTCCACTTCCTTTTGCGCCCGGGCCCAGGTTTCAAAAGCGATGGTTTTGATTTGTATGCCGGAGCTTTGCAATGCCAGCTGCAACATTTCAACAGTCAATCCGGTCAATTCGCCATTCTTTGAACTGACCCAAATGAAAGGAGCATAATTCGGATGACCCGTGACCGTGAGCACTCGACTGGCGGGAAGCTTGGCGAGATCGAAACTTTTCTCGGCCGCAAAAACGAAGACGCCAACCCAAGATATCAGGAGAAAAACCAGTCTGCTGAACATCAGACCTCCAAGGAAGCGTCACTCTGAAGATATTTTTACCGCAATTCCCGCAAGATTCGTAAAATTTAAGCGTGTAAAATGACACGAAGGATTTTCAATCAGCAGGGGACCTAAGAGTCTTCACCCATCAGGGACGCCATGGATTCTTTCAGCTCGGCTGAGGCCTGCGCATCGCTTGGAACGGATTTGCGGTCCATGGTGAGATGGATCTCTTTCACGTACTCTTGCTGCAGTTTTTTATTGATCGAGTCGCGCATGTGTTCGCGCATGAAAACCAGTTGCTGCATCCATGCCGAGTTCTTCACCCAAATGTAGAGCACGCCCCGCTTGTAACCGACGGGTTCACTGATGCCGGCCATGGTGGGCCCGACAAAGTCCGGCCATTTTTTCCATAATTTCCAGCGGATGAAATGAACGGACAGCTCCGACTTGCCATTTTCGAAAAGGGCCTGTAGGACTTCCGATCCAGCTTTGAGATTGGACTTTTTTGGATTCACAATCAGAGGTTTAAACATGAGCACAAATCTTGTCCACCCATATCGCGATCCATCGACCGGTTTGACCTCGATTTCGGTGGTTGGTGGCGGCTTGGCCGGTAGCGAGTGCGCCCTTCAGTTGGCGGAAATGGGTTACCAGGTCGAATTGTACGAGATGCGCTCGCAAACCATGACTGAAGCGCATAGAACTGGAAAATTGGCGGAACTTGTGTGTTCAAACTCTTTTGGCAGTTTGTCGGAAGGCTCGGCACCAGCGCAGCTCAAATGGGAAGCGCAAGCTTTGGGTTCACACATTCTGAAAGCCGCTTTCGAATCCCAAGTCCCCGCTGGCCAAGCACTGGGCATGGACCGCGAGGTGTTTTCGCAAACCGTGACGAACATGGTGCAGGCTCATCCCAAGATTCGCATTCACACCGAGCTGGTGACTTCGCTTGAGCAGATTCCCCGTCCCGCCGTGATCGCGACCGGTCCTCTCACGCATCCCCTGCTAGCCGAAAGCTTGCAAAATCATTTCGGTGACGAGTTCCTGTATTTCTTCGATGCCATCGCGCCGATCATCGACACGGATTCGATCAACATGGAGATCGCCTGGAAAGCCGATCGCTACGACAAGGGCACCGCCGATTACATCAATTGTCCTTTGGATAAAGAGCAGTATCAGAATCTGATTCAGGAAATCACCAACGCCCGGAAGATCGAGCCCAAACATTTCGAGACCACTTCGTTTTTCGAAGGCTGCATGCCGATCGAAACCATGGTCGCGCGCGGTCCCGAAACCCTGCGCTTTGGTCCGATGAAACCGGTGGGTTTGCGCAATCCGCGCACCGGACGCGAGATGCACGCGATCGTGCAGTTGCGCCAGGACAACAAAGAGGGCACGGCCTTTAACATGGTCGGCTTTCAAACGCGCATGGCCTACGGAGAGCAGTCCCGCGTTTTCAAAATGATTCCGGGTCTCGAGAACGCCGAATTTCTAAAGCTCGGTAGCATCCACCGAAATCTTTTTATCAATACGCCGAAGCGTCTGAACAAAGATCTTTCGAGCCAGAAAGATCCTTGGCTTTTCTTCGCCGGACAGATCACGGGTGTTGAAGGTTATTTCGAGTCGACCTCGATCGGCCTTTTGGTCGCAAGATTTATCGATCAGAAACTAAAAACGGGCGAAGCCAGCTTGCCACCGCGAGATTCGATGATGGGCTCATTGCTCGAAGCGATCACCGATCCGACGCGGGCCGATCATTTTCAGCCGACCAACGTGAACTTTGGTCTTTTCACCGATCTCAAAGAAGAGAACGGCAAAAAGATCCGCGACAAAAAGCAGAAGAAAATGCGACAAGTGGCGCGCGCGCAAGAGGCCTTCAAGTCTTGGATGCTAACCCAAAACTGGTTTTCGCATTCCGATTCGAGACAGGCTGAAACTTCCAGTCAAACTCAATAAAAACGGTTTGTAATTTCCAGCCCCGGGACCAGACTTCTTGCCGACAATTGTGAATTAGAAGCCATAATTCCCTACAATCTTAAGGATTTACTCAAATCCTGGTCCCCGAATTCCGATAAGAAGCCTATGGGAACCAGCTGTCGCGTCTTCGCTCCCGTTTTCATATTTATGTGCATGTTTGCGATCTCGCATTCGGCACTGGCTATGAACGAGTCGCCACAGACCTTCACCTTGGATGGACGCCTGTTTCAAACGGGAACAACCAAGCCCTTACTTGATCCCAACATTGCCATCAAAGTTCAAATCTTGAATCCCAATGGCACATGTCTTTTGTATGAAGAACAACAAACTTTGAATACCGCAACGACGGATGGATATTTTCACATCAACGTTGGCTCCGACACGGGTTCTGCGAAACGAACGGCGACGGATCCCGCGCGCACCATGAATCAGATCTTTCAAAATATTTCCAACATCACGGCCGCCAATGTTCCGGGACAATCCTGCGCGGGCGGCGCTTACAGTCCGGCAGCCGGTGCGGTTCGCTACTTTCGCATCATCGTTACGCCGTCGACGACAAATGTAGCAGACACTTTGTCTCCGGACATCGTGTTGGATTCAACTCCGGTGGCGATGGTCGCGCAGAGCGTGCAAGGGCTTGAGCGCTCTGGCATTTTGCAAGTGAACAACTCTGGATCCACCGTGCTGACTCAGGCCAATCTTGAAGCATTGTTCACCACGCCGGCCTACGCCAACTTGCAAGCCATCCTGGGTGGCAATTTCATGAAGACCGATTCTTCGGGCGCAGCTCTGCCGAGCTATGCCGCAAACCCGGCGGGTGCCGCCAATGGCGATATCTGGTTTGATTCGACCACCAGCCAGATCAAATACCAAACCGCTGGGGGCGTGCAAACCGTCGGCGCAGGTGGCACGGGAATTTCTTCGCTGACGGTGGGCTCTAGCATGTCGGTCAACGGCACCGTCGCCGGTACGATCAGCAGTGCCGGAACCATCGACCTCACCAACACCGGCATTGCGGCCGGAACCTACACCAAGCTCACGGTCGACACCAAAGGCCGCGCGACCGCAGGCACGGTTTCATTGGTTGAAGGTGATATCCCAAATCTCACCAGTGCTGGAAAAGTTTCTGGCAATACGATTACGGCCGGAACCATCAGCGGCTCTGCATCGATCAACACAACTGGCAACTTGATTACCACTGGCACCGTGAGCGGTCTGAATGTGCAAGCGACCAATTTGCGAGTTTACAATAGCGCAAACTACGTTCAGCTTTCGGCCCCCGCTTTGGGTGGAAACGTGAATCTCACTTTGCCAACGACAGATGGCAATCCGAATGAGTTTCTGAAAACCGATGGCAGCGGAGTTTTATCTTGGGCTTCAGCTAGCATCACTTCTTCCGATGTGACGGCTGCACTGGGTTACACGCCTCTGAATGCAGCGGCCACTTTCTCTGGCGATGTGAGCGGAACTTACAGCGCGACAACTGTGGATAGGATCAAAGGCAAAGCGCTCACCGCCGCAACCGTCAGTGGTCAGATGATGATTTACAATGGCACCCAGTGGGTGAATAGCGTTGTCTCTGGTGATGCGACTCTCGCTTATGATGGAATATTATCTTTAAATAAAGTTCCCGTCTCAAAAGGCGGAACGAACTCGACCACGTTCGGCAACAACCGGATCATTGCTTCCAATGGCACCGGCACTGCACTGATTGACTTCTCTTGCAGCCTAAACCAAGTGATCAGTTTCGATGCTTCGGGGAATGCAGTTTGCGCGGCGGTCAGTTCGCTTGGTGGTTACATCCTGAATGGTGGTAACACCACGGGCGCGGATATCTCGATCGGTACGAATGACAATAAAGCCTTGAATTTTAAAACCAACAACACGCTTGCGATGACGATTTCACAAGGTGGAAATGTCGGCATCGGAATCTCCACGCCGACCTCGCAGCTTCACAATAAAAAAACGGATACCAGCACGTCTGGGACTGTCGTGTTATTTAAAAATCAGCTCGATGCAAACCCGAGCGCGTCCAGTACGGCTTCTTTCACAAGCTTCAGCAATAAGCTGTACCAGAATACGAACTCGACCGGAGCCCTGACCGGAATCGACAATTATGTTGGCGTCGTCAAAGATGCGACCACCGTGATCGTCGACTCGAATTCGACCATGGTTCAATTCCTCGCGAATGTGACTTCATTGTATGGCTCGAAATCCTATTTAGATAATTTTGGCAGTGGCACAGTTGACTCGGCATATGGTTTTCACTCTTCGATTGAAAAGGCTTCTGCCGGGCCGATCACGAATGCTTATGGGGTCTACTCGGAAATCACCACGACTTTTGGCGCTCCTCCTGGAAATGCCTACGGAATTTATACGGGTCCGATTCAGGGTGCGACGAAATATTCTTTTTATGCTTCAGATTCATCGGCGCCTTCATTCTTTGCGGGCTCTATCGGGATCGGCACATCCACTCCCGGTTCGGCTTTAGATGTAAATGGCGCAATGACCGCACAGGGCATGTCGTCAGCGCCGGCCGTCTCGGTCTCGAACACGGGACGAATTTACTACGATTACTCGGCCAATAAATTCAAAGTCTCGCAAAATGGCGCGGCTTATGTCGATCTCGTGTCGAGTGGGGGCATCACTTCACTGGGTGGACAAACCGGCGCGACCCAGACGCTGGCGATCAGTGTTGATAACAGTGTGGCCGCTCCCACGATTTCTTCCGCGACCAATGCGCACACTTGGAAAATCCCGATGGCTTCGAATGCGGGAACGACGGCAGGTCTTTTGAATAAAACAGATTACGATCTGTTCGTCGCCAAGCTCGGTACCACCACTTCGTTCGCGGGTGATGTCTCCGGCGCTTACAACGCTACCAGCGTTGATAAGATCAAAGGCAAAGCTATCACCGCGGGCTCCGTCAGCGGACAAATGATGATCTACGATGGAACCGCGTGGAACAACGCCGTGATGTCGGGTGATGCGACCCTGAGTTATGCCGGCCAACTGACGCTCAATAAAGTTCCTGTCTCGAAAGGCGGAACAAACGCGACAACGTTCGGCAACAACCGCATCATCGCTTCGAATGGTACGGGCACCGCCCTCGTCGACTTCACCTGTTCGCTCAATCAAGTCATTTCCTTTGATGCCTCGGGAAATTCGGTCTGCGCCAACGTCACTTCCCTCAGTGCCGGCATATTAAATGGCGGAAACTCGACGGGTGCCGACATCTCAATTGGCACGAATGACAATAAGGCCATTTATTTCAAAGCCAACAACACGATCGCGATGACAATTTCTCAAAGTGGCAAAATCAATATTGGTGGCAAGGCCGATCCAGTGACGGCTCTGCAGGTTGCTAACTCGGCCGCATTTGCCATCTCGACACCGGCACAATTGATGATGTGGCAGTACAAAGACACGACCGGTGCGCCTCAGATCATTGGCAATTGGGATGTCGCCGATGCCTGGGGAATCGGAACCGTTAATACGACTGAAAAACGCATTCGCATCGGCATCGTCAATCCTAATACGGCTCTCACACCGATGATTTGGCAAGGCACTCAAGATTTGATTCTGGAGACGCCGCTGTTGAACGTCACGAATGGTGGCAGTTCTTATTTCAACGGACAGGTCGGTATCGGCACGAAAACTCCGTCGACTTCTCTGGATATCAGCGGCGCGATGACCGCGCAGGGCATGTCAACCGCACCGTCCGTTTCTCCGACCAACACCGGACGAATTTACTATGACTATGCCGCCAATAAATTCAAAGTCTCACAAAACGGTGGGGCGTATATCGATCTGGTCTCGACGGCCACCGGAATCCTGAACGGCGGAAACACGACCGGCGCTGATATTTCGATCGGCACGAACGACACCAAAGCGTTGAACATCAAAGCCAATAATTTAATTGCCATGACGATTTCGCAAAGTGGAGACATCGGCATTGGCACGACCGCCCCGGGCGCGCCGGTCGATATCAACCATGTCTCTTATCCACTCTCTTCAACGAACGGAATTCTGGCCGTTTCATCAAACGATGCTTACGGCATCGATAAAGGTGGAACTCTTTCCTTCGGTGGAAATGCAGCTGCAGGCACCAGCATGTACTCGTTTGGAATCATGGGTGGCTTCAAAGAAAATGGCACATCGGGGAGCACCGCCGGATATCTCGCTTTCGCCACTCCAGCCAACGGCGCCTTGCCGACAGAAAAAATGAGAATCAGTTCGGCCGGAAATGTCGGCATCGGGACCAACAGCCCATCGACCGCATTGGATGTCAGCGGTGCCATCAACCTCAACGGCATCGCGGCGCCTGCGATTTCCTCGGCGAACCAGGGTCGCATTTATTTTGACCGCTCGACCGGTAAATTTAAAGTCTCGCAAAACGGTGCGGCCTATGCCGACTTGGTTGGTGGTGGTGCCGGCAGCGGATTTGCCAACGGCGGAAACGCGTTTGGCGCAGATGCTTCGTTGGGAACGACGGACAATAAGACCTTGTCGATCATCACTAACAACACCACGGCGATGACGATTTCTCAGGGCGGCAGCGTCGGTATCGGCGTCACTTCGCCGGTCGAAAAGCTTGAGGTGAATGGAAATATCAAAGCCACCGAGCTGATTTTGTCATCCGATCGAAATTTAAAAACGAACATCCTCCCGCTGGAAAATTCGCTGCAGAAAATTCTGAGCCTTTCGGGTGTCCGCTATCATTGGCGATGTGAAGACTATCCTGAGCGGAATTTCGACCACATCGAGCACATGGGTTTGATCGCCCAAGAGGTTGCCGCGATTTATCCGGATCTGGTGCATGGCAAAGAAGGCAACATGGCCGTGGATTACACGGGACTGATCGCGCCGATGATCGAAGCGATCAAGGAGCAAAATCAGCATGTCGTGTCTTTGCAAAATGAAGTCTCAAAGCTGAAAGCCATCAATGCGAAACAAGAATCGATGCTGTTGATGCTCATGAAACGCGTCGAAAAGCTGGAGCAGAAATGAAGCAATTGAAGTCGGCATTTTTGACGATGGCCCTGCTTTTTTCAGTCTCGGCACAGGCCGTGACGCTGACCTGTCCCACTGCGGGTCAACAAAGATATGAGCCCATCTCCGCCCGCATGCAAATCTGCGATGGCTCCGGCTGGGTCGAGATTGACGGTGGCGCCTTAATGTCCACCTGCACGGCGGCCCAGGCAGGACACCAAAAATTTTCCGGCGGCGAAATGAGCTATTGCGATGGCACCAATTGGCGCATGATGAGCACTTGCTTACCAACGAATTCAACCTGCACCCAGGGTGGCCGCATCCGGTACACGACTGCCAATCACACGATTTACTGTGACGGCAGTTACTGGGTGGTTATTTATGGGGCTTGCGTCTCTGCTTTATCGTGCAGCGAATTGGATACGCCGGCTTCGTGCTCTTCAAACACGGGTTGCTCTTGGAGCCTGGTCGGATCCCCCCATTGCGATCTTTCGAATGGGTGCTCGGGACATAGTTCCGCTTTCAGTTGCAACGCCGATCCCAATTGTTCGTGGAGCGGCGTCGTCTGTAACGATGCGATCTAAACAATTAACGATAAACAGCGTTGCAGGTGACTTTAACGCCAGCGCCTGAACCCGATTTGGAAATTTCGTTCTTCAGCTTTTCCAGTTTCACCAACTGCTCGTCCGCATAAGCAACGCGACGACTGATTTCTTTTTCTCTCGAGAGTCTCGCGTAGCCGACATCGTTGTTGTCATTGATCTGCCCATGATACATTGCCAATCTCTGCGAGCTTGGCCACATGCGTTCGTTTTCCGCATTGTATTGAGCACGAGCGTTCGGATACGGCATCCGGTAGCTCTGAGCAACGGCCCGAGATTCACTGGCAGCCATTTGTTTTTCCATCTCATAAATTTTCTTTTGAATATCTAGCAATTGCAAACTGTGCTCAGGAAAAGTTTCTCGGGCGTACTGCAATTGAACTTCGATCTTCTGGAGATTGACGTGCAGTTCGTTATCATAATCCTGCAGGCTTTTTCGAACTGCGCCGAAAGGAGAAGGGATGTTGGCTCGCGCTTCTTGCTCTGCCCGGGACTCGACAGAAACGCCGAGCATTCCGAAAAATGAACCTTCCCGCGCCATTTTCATTTGCACCCACTGCGAGTAGCCGCTTGGGGTGCCGCTTCGAGCTTGAATTGCGTCCTCTTTTTCGGCTTGCAGTTTTTGAGACTCGGCCACCAGACTTTCAAAAATCTCTGATGTTTTGTCCAGGCTTTGACCTTTCAGTGCGGCCACATCGGACTTGATATCCTTGATACCTGCTAGGGCATTAAAGGTCAGGCCCAAGGCCAAAAGACAGATGGATAAAGTTTGAATTTTTGCTTTCATTGGAACCTTCCTTTTTTACAATCAGTTGGGGCAGTTACCAATTCCATGCCGACGCCAAATCAAATAAATTCTTTTTAATGCCGCGATGACTGTCCAAGCTTCAGTCAATGCCGGTTTTCGGGTGCTCCAAGCGAACTGAATCAAACACGCTGGAAAAAGCCCTTCGGCCTTTCGCGGTGCTCCTACCAATGCCGCGCAAAACCCTGCACCAGGCCGAAAACTTACTTTATTGATACGCCCTTCAGAGTGTGCAAGCGTTGAGTTTCCACAAAGGGGAAAATCTATGAACTTGTTAAAAGCATCTTTGGCTTTTGGATTGGTCATTTCAACAATCGCCTGCAGCAATGGTGGCGGCGGTGGAAGTGATGGCGGCTCGTCTGTAAAACCGGCGGATCCAGCGGCCAGCAAATCTGTGACGACGTCTTTCGCGGCTTTGCAAAACCTGCAAGAGAAAAGAACTCATCGCCAAGGCGTCCTGAGAAATTTCTTACGCTCGGCCAATAACGCCCAAATTGATCAAAAAGATGTCCAAGCGTTGTCTGATAAGCTCGATCAAAAAGTGAACACCAAAGATTGCGTCTTTAAACTTCCCTCCGAAGAAGCGCCAACCAATCCACCGGCCGCACAAAACGGCATGAACATCGATATCCACGATATGTTCTTTGAGATTTCAGGCGACAACTGTCCGATGACGGCTTCAATCACCGTCGAAGGCAATGGTGACGCGCAAAACGTTTCGGCCAAATTCGAAATGAAGATGGTCGTTCATTCTGAAGAACTGCAAAAGGAAATGAACATCAAGGACGCCGTGTTTTCTGGTCTTATCAAAGCTGCAACCGCGCAATTGCCGCAGGGAATGCACATGAATATGAAAGGCGTTTTCGCGGGCAATGGAACCACCGTGTCCAACGGTCCTTTCACCAGCACGACTGATGCAGACGCTGAAATGAACATTTCGATGCCTCAGCAAACGGATTTGAATCCCCAGCAACCGGATCCAAACAATATGATCAGTTTGACCGGAATCAGCATGGACATGAAGCAGTCGAATGCTTATGTCTTCGGTGCCGAGCGCACAGATTTTTCGTCGCATGTGAAAATGGATTCTCAAGGCCAAGTTGCAGAGTACGTCATCAACGGCCGCAACGTATCGGCTGCTGAATACGCTCAATATGCCAGCGAGATTAAAATTCCGGGCATGAACGATTCGAACGGTCCCAACTCGTCTCAACCACCAACGGTGAATTCGTCTTGCGAAATCCTGGCATTCGATGCCGCTCGCATGCCTGAAGCTTCGATTCAAAAAATGATGACGGCTAAATTTGATACGACGCCATTGAAGCCCTTGGCTTCGGCTCAAGTTTCCAGCTGCGGCGTGATGTCCGAAAATAACAGCACGGTCATTGGCAAAGCCACCGTCTTGCGCTTGATGTTCGGGGACAATGCAAACACGGCCTTCATCGATATCGGTGGCACCAAGAAAGCTCTGACTTTGGAACCACAATATGATGATTTTGCGACGGCAACAGTGAACGGTGTTTCATTGGTTTACGCATGCACGCACGTGACTTCATGCAACTGATTTCTCTTTCCAAGCGACTCTTGATGGGGTCGCTTGTCTTCTTCTTCGCGACCATCGCTTGGGCCGATTTTGAAATTCAAGATCCCCATCACGTGCTGACCGATCTCGCGGGACGTCTGTCGGCCATTCCCTTCGAGCAAGGCATGACCTGCGCACAATCGGTTAGGTTCTCGGGCACCACCGGAAGCTGCCAACTGAAATGCAGCGCCCATCATTGCACCAGTGAATGTCAGCAGGTCCCGGGCGGTGCGGTCGTCTACAATTTAGCAACTGAAGAGTGCACTGCCGATTCTGTTTCCGTCTATGGCAGCAATGGTTTTTCAGCCGTGGTGAGCAAAGATGATTACGTTGCCGGTGGAAACACTTGGCTGATCGGACTGTTGAAAGGTCTCGGAAGCTTCGTGCAACCGGAAGCCACCATCACCTTAGAAGATGTCCGATCACAAATGTTCAGTGAAATCGTCAACGGCGAAACACAGCCCTTCTTTGGGTACCTGGTTTCGGCATCGATTCAGATTTTACCAGGCACGATGACCCAGACTTTGGAAATCGGTATCGACAGTCGCGGTTCAGGACTGAATCAAATCATTCTGCTGCAATTTGATCATGATGATGTCTTTCTCAAACGAAAAGGAATTCTCAATGCGTCTCCTTAAGCCTGTTTTTTTTGCCGGCCTGATGATGTTCTCCCTGTTTGCCAATGCCGAGCGTGGCGGTTGGGTTTCATCGGGCGGAGAAATTTTCCGATTTGATCGAAATCCTTGGTTCGTGCGCAACACCACCGACGTCAAATACTGCGTGCAAGTGGACGCACCGACGATGTCGGCGGACGAAGCCAGCATCAAGCGAGCTTTGCAAAATGCATTTCAATTCTGGAAGGGCGAATTGCAGATTTCTCAACCAAAGATGACCGCTGGTTTCGCTTATATCGGCGGACAAAATTTCGTCGAGCAAGCGGTCTGTGATTCGTCGGTCGATCTCGTTTTCAAATTCGGCTACGGAACGTTGTCGAAAGAAGAAATCGATTTCTTGAAAACGCCAGAGACCTACGTCGGCGTCAGCGTTCGCCAGAATTATGACTTCACGACCTTGAAGGGTACGGGATTCGTCTACATTTCTTCGGATGTAGGACCTCACGCTTACAAGAACAATGGCCAATTGATCACCGAGGCTTGGAAATCCGAGAAGCTGCTCCAGTACGCATTGATGCACGAGCTGGGACACGTTTTTGGTCTTCCGCACACGGGAACTGGGTTGATGTCCGAAGTTTTCTTGGATCAGCTTTTGAATCAGCGCATTTCGAGCTTCTACCTGAAGTATCCGGTGCAACCGTTCTTGAGCTATCCGAAAGAGTTTGAAATCTGTGCTTTCTCGGGATCATTCGACGTCAATTTCTTCCAATTAAAGGAAGAAACCGCTTGCTTGGTTTTCAAACCCAACAGCAGCGCCGACATTGCTTGGACCGTGTACCGCAAGAAGTATTCGAACTCGGAAGAAATCGAAATCGGCACCTTGAAAACTTCAGCGATGGGCGCCGGCCAAGGCATGAGCGCGAAACCGGCGATTCTGGTTCATTTGCCAGACGAGCAAAAGGTTTTCACCGCGACCGAAAAAGGCTTCGCCGAATTCATGATCGGACCCGTGTTCATGGAAAGAAATTTTCAAGGGTTTTTCAACACCAAGGATTCGTTGAAACCCTATCCGGTGTTCATTGATCTGAAGGCTGACACCATCACGGTGGTCGGAACAGTTTCGAACAAGGTGCAGACGGTGATGACTTATGCTCCGCCGAATCTTTTGCAGATGTTGTATCCGATCGGCACGGCCCAACGAAAAAAATAGCCCCTCCCGGGATCAAAACCCGGGAGAGCCTCCGGGCTTTAGCTTGACACTGGGAAGGGCTGGAAAATGCTCTCCAGAGGGATCAGGGACCGACGGTTACAAAGGAATCGAGTACATCACGTTGAGGGCGTATCCTTCCGAGTGGGAGTCGCCTTCTTTCATGACCTTCTGAGTTCCGCGCAGATAGTTCAATTCATACAAAATATGTTGGTCGTTGCCCAGGCTGTAAGAACCACCCAAGCCCGCGACGGCCATCACGTCCAGCGTGTTGACCTTGTCTTTGATGTCACCATCTTCAGACTCGCCCAATAATGATAACTTTTGCTTCGCCGACATTAGGACCGCGGCCGTTGCACCCGTTCGCAGGTACATGAAATTCTTCCCGTCCGCGCCATAGTTGAATGCTTTCCAGCGAATGCCCAAAGGAATGGCCAAATAATCCAAGTTCACTTCGTAGCTCATAAACATATTGCCATTTTTTCCACCCGCCTGGATGTACTGCAATCCGGTTTCGAAATCCAAATCGGTGATTCCAGTTTGTTTGAAGACGGCGGCTCCGACACTCATCCCCGCTTTCGAATCCAGATCGGCTGCGTCCGACTTGAGTTGGAAGCTGGTCACGCCGACCGAAGGGGCGATGGTCCAATTTGCGCCTGCAGAAGCCACCGATTTCTCGACGGCAAAAGATTTTTCCGAGGCCAAGACGGCCAGTGCGATTGCTAAAGTTGTGATCATTGTTTTCATGTTGTTGCTCTCCTGTTTAAAGAATTATTTCTTGGTTGATTTACTGTTTGCGTTGGCGACGGACTTTTCACAGTTGTACTGTATTTGCCATTCTCTCAACTGCGTGACGGTCGAAGAAGACTGCGTGTCTTTTCCACCTTGATCTCCGGACATCAAAGGAATGCCAAACAAAGCGCCGACCTGGGTTTCGGTTGATTTGCGATTGTTCTGACGTTCATTCGAAGTCGTTGCTTGACCGATGACGGCTTCACCCTCTTCGCTGACCTTGAAAGGGTACGGAGCACAATTGGATTTCATGTACTCGTCCGCCTTCTGGCGATCTTCCGGGCGATAGTTTTCTTTCAGGGCGATGACGCCGTTTTCCTGCGGCTTGCGCTTCACGTTGCGCGCTTCGCCTTGGTACGGAACCGTTTGGCAAGCTGCCAAAAGCATCACGCTCCCTAACGTTAAATACAAAGATGTCTGTTTCATACTGCTCTCCTTGGTTTGAATGTCTTTGTAGAAGCCATCCCATAAACCCAAATCCAGCGTTGCCGCCTCCTCGGCGTACATGCGTACGCTGTCGTCGTTGCGCCTTGGCTTTGTGTTTATGTGATGGCTTCTAGATACAAATTTAAAGGGGCAGTTGTGCTAAAAGTATTATTTAATTGTGCAAAAATTCTGATTTAGTTATGGTTTTAGTATAATTTTGAGGCCCGATGAATATTTACGAGCACAGCAACTATAAGCTGGCGATCAAAAGCCGGATCAAAGTCTTAAAGACCACTCAGCCGCAGAAGACGCTGAAGAAGCTCGCGCAGAATATTCCGTTGCAATACACCTTCATCTCCAAAGTTCTCAATAGCGAAACGGTTCACTTGGGCGAAGATCATCTGTTCAAGCTTTCACAGCAGCTCGAATTTTTACCGGATGAAATTGATTTTCTGATGCTGTTGCGTTCGTCTCAGACATCAAATTCGCCGCAACGACGCGAATACTGCCTGCAGAAAATTGAACAGATCCGCCGGCAGCGAGAGATCAGCGCGGACTTTGCGACGTCGACATCCGAAGGCCTGAAGAAAGAGATGGCCTATCTTTTTAATCCTTACTGCATGCTGATCCACGTCGCCCTTTTTATCAAAGAGTACAAACAGTCCCCGCAGAAACTGTCGGGCTATCTCGGCATCCCTTATGAAAAACTGCGCGAAGCTTTGATCATTCTGGAAGATTGCGGCTACATCGTCACCGGCGAAGATCCCTTTGACATCAAAGAGGTCAAACAGCGCTACCCACATTTTGGGCCCGAGCATCCGCTGACCCGCTTGCACCAGTCGACCAACAAAAACCACATGCTGCAAAAGCTGGCGCAAAGCTCGGAAGAAAACAAAGACAGCTTCTTTGTCACTTTCACCATGGATGACGAAGGCTTCATCAAAGTGAAAAAACTGTTCCGCGATTTTCTCAAGCAGGTGCAAGACGTGACCTTCGATTCCAAGCACAAACAGCTCTACCAATTGAGCTTCGATTTGCTGAAGTGGTTTTAGCAATATCTGTCGCGAAGTCTCTTTACCGGGCACAGATCTAAGGCCAGTGCCATCAGCCGAATCGTGACAAATACGATTCCTCACGCTGAACTTTGTAAGAACCTACAAACGAGGCCTGAATGGAAAATCAAACCGAAAGCTTACCGCCAAACGTTCGCAACATTCTCAACGATTTCATCGAGACCGCGAAAACAGCGTGTGGTCCGAATCTCATTTCGGTGGTTCTCTATGGCTCGGCGGCCGAAGATCGCTTGCGCCCCAGTTCGGACGTCAATCTGATCCTGCTGCTCAAAGAATTTGAACCTTCACAAATCAATCCCCTGCGCGAAAAGCTACGCCTGGCTTATGCCGCCATCCGTTTGCAGGTGATGTTTCTTTTGCAATCCGAAATTCAGTTGGCATCGGAATCATTCGCGGTGAAATTCACCGACATCCTGAACCGGCATCGTATCTTGTTCGGCGCCGATGCCTTTTCAAATCTGCTGGTGTCCCGCACGGCAACCCTGCAAAGACTGAAACAAGTCACGATCAATTTGACATTGCGATTGCGGGACCGCTACGCCTTGGTGAGCTTACGAGAGGAGCAACTGGTTTCCGTGATTGCCGAAGCGGCCGGCCCCATCCGTGCCTGTGCCGCCGCCATCATCGCGCTGGAAAGCGGGAAAAAAGAAGCGCCGAAAGAAGCCTTGCAAATCTGGATTCAAAAATTTCCTCAAAAAGATTGGGCGCAGGTCTTGAAAAACATGTCGCTCGCCCGCGAAGAACAGCTTTTGAAACCAGGCGAAGGGATTTCAACTCTGCTGGGCCTGATGGATCTGCTCAACACCATGCAATCGCATTTGCAAAGTTTGGCGTGACCAGTGGCTTTCTTCAATCCACTGACCATGACGGGTCCTTTTTTTCTGCTGTTCTATTTGGCCGCCGGCGTCTCGACAGTCGTCATCATCAAGCTCCTGATCCGATTGAATCAATCTTCGCTATCGTCCCAGCCTTCAAACCTGACGGATCCCTATCAAATCGCCATGCTTCGGGGGGGAGAGCAGGAGGCCATTCGCATCGCCGTCGTTTCTTTGATCGACCGTGGGCTTTTGAAATTTGACGGAGTGACGCTTCAGACGGCTCATCCGCAGTCCATCGAATTCGCCAAACGAAAAATTGAAATCGAAGTGCTCAAGGAATGTCTGGCACCGACCTCCGTCGCCGAACTTTACTCGAAATCAAGTTTTCGGCAGGCCTGCACCGAATACCATACTTCACTAAAGCAACAAGGCTTGATCATCAGCGATTCCGAGAAGCAGTTTCGTGATTTTCTCATAGTGACAGGGTACTTCATCGCGATCGGTCTCGCCGTTGCAAAAATTTTTGTTGCCCTTCGACATGGTCACGCGAACATCCTATTTCTTGTCGTCCTGATGGTGGCGCAATGTTCTATTCTCAATCGCATCCAATCCAAAATACGAACAAGACACGGAAACCAGGCGCTGGCCGACCTTCGATCCTTGTTTCAAGGTTTAATGTTTCGTGCAGAAATTTTGAAACCCGGCGGAGAAACAAATGAATTTGCGCTTTTGGCCGCGGTCTTCGGCCTGTCGGCGCTACCGATTGCCCACTTTCCTTCGATCCGAAATCTTCTTCCGGCAAAAAATCGCGGTCAATGGAACGATGACACTGACGGCACCAGCGGTTGTGGCAGCGGCTGTGGAAGCAGTTGCGGTGGTGGGTGTGGCGGAGGCTGTGGCGGATGCGGCAGTTGATGACGCCAGATCGTGTCGGTTTGGGTTGGCGCAATGAGCTGGCGGCTTCGATCTTTTCAAATCTCGAGCAAATCGATGTCGTCGAAGTGATCGTCGATGATTATTTTCACGCTTCAAAATCAAAGCTGCGTTCGGTCAAGATGCTGGCTGCGCACGTGCCGGTTCTTTATCACGGCGTGGGCTTGGGGCTAGCTTCTTCAATTCCTGTCGATGAAAAGCGACTGGGTCAATTGGCACGGACTTTGGATTTTTTAGGATCCTCCACTTGGTCCGAACATTTATCCTTTGTGCGGGCTGGTGGTCATGAAATTGGACACTTGGCCGCTCCCCCAAGGTCAGCACAAACAATCGAAGGATCTCTCATAAATTTAGAAAGGATCAAGCAAACGGTTGGCAGCTCACCGGCACTTGAAAATATCGCCACTTTGATTGATCCACCAGGATCGACTCTGTCGGAAGTCGAGTGGATCGCGAAGATCTTGTGCGAATCACAAAGCACCATGCTTTTAGATCTTCACAATCTGTACGCGAATGCGCTCAATTTTGGCTTGGATCCCGTCATGTGCTTAAGGGCTTTGCCGCTCGAAGCTGTCCGCATCGTTCATCTCAGTGGCGGACATTGGATCCCGGAACCGAAAGGGCTGGCCTCAAGTCCGACTGGAGCGCGTTTGTTAGACGATCACGTTCACGATGTCCCCGAAGCCGTGTACGAACTGCTTGAAATCTTAGCGCGTGAGGTGCGCCAGCCTTTGACCGTGATTATCGAGCGCGATGGCCAGTACCCTGAATTTCAATCCTTGCTCAAACAAATGCGCTGGGCCCGAGAAAGCTTGAAGCGCGGGCGCGAATTTCAGTGGAAAAAAAAAGGAGATCATCATGAGTGCCCAAGCTTTTGAAATCACCCTGGCCCGGTTGTACACGGACACAGAATTTCGCGAGGCTTTTTTGGAAAGCGCCGAACAAGCATTGAAAGGTCTGAACCTGACTGAATCTGAAAAAGCGGATTTTCAAAAGATCGATCGCACCGGCTTGATTCTGGCCGCACGCAGCTTTCATCAAAAGCGGAACAGAAAATTTCCAAATTTGCGAAACGGCTTTGCGAAACAAGTCCACAGATGGTTACGCCGCTTTGGCCGCACCTAGGCTTCAGTCCCAAAGCAGACGTCGATCAGCTCGTTCTTGCAAAGAGTACTTTGGCTTTGCATTAAGGGACAGCGCCGCCCGATTCATGATCCGTCGCTGCCGGCTTAAGATGTAGCGAGACGGTCGATCAATGTGCAGTTTTTGTGGATTCGGAAGAACCGCGGCCATCAAGGCGGCCTGTGCGGGATTGAGATCCTTCGCTTTTCGTTTGAAATATTTCTGAGCCGCCGCTTCGACGCCATAAACACCGGGACCGAACTCGATGACATTCAGGTAGACTTCTAGGATGCGCTCTTTCGGCCAAATGCCTTCAATCAAGACCGTGAAATAAGCTTCGAGACCTTTGCGGACCCAACTGCGCCCCGGCCACAGAAAAACATTCTTGGCGGTTTGTTGCGAGATCGTGCTCGCTCCCTTGAGACGACGATGAGTTTTATTGTAAGCGATGGCTTTTTCGATCGCATCGTAATCAAATCCGTTGTGCTCGAAAAATTTATAATCTTCGGCCATCAAGACCGCTCGCTGCATGGTGGGCGAAATGTCTTCGAGTGGAACCCAATCCTTCTGCATCCCGATTCGCTCGTCTTGAAAAACCGAGCCGACCGAACGAATCACCACGAGCGGCGTGATCGGCACCGGCACGAAACGATAAAACAGGACCATCCCCACACTGGCGATGAAAAAGAAGAGGACGACCCGCAGAACAAGTTTTCCCATATTCCCCGAGTCTTACAGAGCCTGAATTCGATTGTCCATGGATACCAGAAACTTCCAGACCTCAAACCGACAGCCCAAGGCCGCGAAGATTTAAACTGAAGGAGAGACACTGATGCGTCTCGTTAAATTTCGCTCAATCCATTTTGTTTCCGTTGTCTGATGCCTTTCACGTTACCAAAATTCAATTCCAAAATTTTCACGATTCATCCGTACATTTGGAGAAACGCGTGCTAGATCCGTCCCTGCTAATCAACACGAATTTATTTTGCCGACTCGCAAACTTGAAAATGCATTTGTCTGCGCGGCGTGTTCTCGGTCGCCATTCAAGAAGCGAACTCTATACTATTTGCAACAGACGTTTGCGGAGGCCTGGGTGTTCGGCATGGCAGTTCGGAAAATTCAGCAACTGATGAATTTCATTCAGCAGTTGGCTTTGCGAATTTCTCCGATCGCCATTTTTATTTTGTGCCTTGCCGCGACGGTGACGTCTTTTATCATCTCTCAACATTTTGTGCAAAAAGATGAAACCGCCCGCTTTGATCGCGCTGTCAAAAATTTGAATGATGCCATCGAAACCCGATTGAAGATTTACGAGAATGTCTTGATCGCCACGCGAAACTATATCGCGGCCTCTGAAAATGTCAGCCGGGCCGAGTTCCGCGCGTTCACGGATGGCTTCGAAATCGAGAAGCGCTATCCTGGCATTCAGGGAATCGGTTACGCCAAACGCTTGCAGGGCCCCGAAGTGCCGGCCCACGAACGAAAAGTACAAAAGTCCGGTTTTCCCAATTACCGTATTTGGCCTAATGTTCACCTGCAGGAACATTTTCCGATCGTGTATCTCGAGCCGTTTGATTGGCGCAACCAAAGAGCTTTTGGATTTGATATGTTTTCTGAACCCAAACGCCACCGGGCAATGGAACAAGCCCGGGACACCGGAGAGCCCGTTTCCACGGGCAAACTGATTTTGGTGCAAGAGACCGACGTCAACCGCCAAAACGGATTTTTGGTTTACATGCCCACTTATAAAAGGGGCCTGCCGATCACGACCGTGGCCCAACGTCGCCGGGCCTTGATCGGATTTGTCTACAGCCCCTTTCGTGCTGGAAATCTCTTTCAAAACATTTCGAACGATGTAAAGAAGAGTTCCGCGCGCATTGATTTCTCGATTTACGATACGATGAGCGACGAACCAGATCGACTGATGTATCAAACTTCTGCCGACCACGACGATGGCCTTACCGCCGACACGCGGTTGACCCACCAAACCAGTCTCCAAATACCATTTGCGGGCCACCTGTGGGCGATCGATGTGCGCTCGACCCCGAGATTCGAAATTCGTTCCGAGCGCACATTGCCCTATTTGATCTTGGGATTCGGATTGATCATCAGCTTTTTGGTCGCTTTTGTAATTTATGTCGGAAAAAAAATGAATCAGACGTTGGCGAATGAGTTGGATCTCAGAAAGGCCGCGCAAAAAGAAGTGCTCGAAGCGCGCCGGCTGGCCGAAGAAGCCAATCACGCGAAGAGCCGATTTCTGGCGAGCATGAGCCACGAAATTCGCACGCCTTTGGGAATCATGATCGGCTTCACCGAGGTGGCCCTGGAAGGCCGCGATCTCGAAAGCGACCTTCGCAATTATTTGATTTCGATCAAACGAAACGGCGAGCAACTGATGACCCTGATCGGGGAAGTGTTGGATCTTTCGAAAATCGAGGCGAATAAAATGGAAGTGGAATGTGTCCGTTTTTCTTTGCCCCGAGCTCTGGAAGAACTTTTTTCTTCCCTGAGCATCCGCGCGAAACAAAAAGGCATTGATCTTGTTTGGGATCAATCCAAACCAATTCCCGATTGCATCACGACCGACCTCACCAAATTTCGCCAAGTCCTGACCAACCTGATCGGCAATTCTATTAAATTTACGGATCAAGGCAAAGTTTGCATCACTCCACGCCTGCTCAGCAAAGCCGAAAAAGGCGTGCCGATGAGATTGGAATTTCTGATCGAGGACACTGGCATTGGCATCAGCGATGATCAGAAAGAAAAGCTTTTTCAGTCCTTCACCCAAGCCGAGGCCTCGACCACACGACGCTATGGCGGCACCGGATTGGGGCTTGTGCTGTCCCAACACCTGGCGCACGCGTTGGGCGGAGAGGTCAAATTGGTCCGCTCGCAACCAGGCCATGGCACTTGTTTTTCCTTTCAAGTCATGGCGGGACCTTTTGAAAGTTACTGGCGTTCCGGATCCACCCAATCTCCCTCTCAAGTTGCATTTGAACTGAACCCATAAGAGTGGTTTTGTCAGTTCACAAAAATTAAAAATCGAGCAGATATTTTGCATTCAAAATATTGCATCAAGGAGGATCTATGAAAGACATGCTGAAAATCAGACTTGTGGGAATTGCTGGCCTCTTCATCTTACCATTTTGGGGGCACGTCAGTTGGGGTGAAACGGTGGCCCAACCCCATGGGGGTACCGTGACCCAAATCCAAACTTCGGAAGGACAAACAGAAAACGAAAGAAAGCAAGATGCAGCACGCGTCAATCAACCTGCGCAGTACTTCACGCAAGCACAGACTTTGGATCTCGCGAAAGCCATTCAAAATGCTGACGCCGAAGCCGGAAAAATTGCGAGCGAAAAGGCTAAGGAAACTTCGGTGACCGCACTGGCGCAACAATCGGAAAAAGATCATAAGGAACTGGAACTGGCGCTGGAAAATTTTGAAAAGCGCACCAAGCTGGCTCCGCAGTCCAGCCCCGCGAAAGAATCCATGACGAAAACCTGGCAAGCGCGGATTGACCATTTGAAAGGTTTAAAGAAGGGCGCCGATTTCGATAAGGCCTTCATTGATCATGAAATTAAATTTCATCAAGAAGCTTTGCAGCTCTTGCAAACCGGCCTCAGAAACAGCGCCCAAGATCCTGAACTGAAAAAGATCCTGTCACGAACCGAAAGCGAAATGAAGACCGAGCTTCAACGAGCGCAATACGTCCAACGCGCCTACTCGAACGAAGGTTTAAAGTATTGAGCGTCAAATTTAAATAACGACAGAACTTGGTGAAATGCCAATTGCTCAATTCATGAATTGACAACACCCATTTACCAACGAAGCTGTCTCAGGAGCCCAAAGCCGAGGCGCAAGGAGGAGTGCGTACTCCTCGTACGCCGACGACGCAGCAACGAAGGATTTGGGATTCTGAGGCGGCTTCCTACATGTTCAGTAAGAGTTCAGGATCGGGACCTAGCTCTGTGCGTTTGGTTGCCGGGACGACTTCGGGTTTGAAGTGTTCTCGGCAACGGGCCTCGTACATATCGGCCGCGCCAACTGCGATTTGCTCATCAACGTTAGCCGTGCGTTGCGTGCGGCTGGCCGCCGAACCACAAACGACACAAACCGCGTGTTGCTTGGTCACGTTTTCGGCGACCGCCATCAAGGTCGGCATCGGCTCGAAAGGTTTTGCCTGCCAATCCGTATCCAGTCCCGCGATGATCACGCGCACGCCACGCTCTGCCAGAGTTTGCACGACCTCAACCAAACCTTGATCAAAAAATTGACCCTCGTCGATGCCGACGACTTGGGTGCTGTCTTTTAGGTGATTCCAAATTTCGGCAGCCGAACCGATGGGTTTCGAGTGAAATGTATTTTGATTGTGCGAGCAAACCTGCTCTTTCGAGTACCGGTCATCGATCAAAGGTTTGAAGACTTGGACCCTTTGACGAGCCAATTCGGCTCGACGCAGCCGGCGAATGAGCTCCTCGGTCTTACCAGAAAACATGCCCCCAACGACGACTTCGATCCATCCACGACGCTCATACATATTCGAATTTCCCCTGTAACTGGCAGAAAGAATTACATATTTTCGTCTCAGTTCCACTCGGAAAATGCTGAAAAACCCGCTTCTGACGCGGGTCTTGAGACGCATGCTCAAAATGTTTGCAGATCAGACGATTCCTGATAGAACGGCCGTCCCTTATGAAGCAAACCTTGCGTTTCATTCTAGGTTCAACGGCTTTCACTTTGTTGTTTCTTTCGATCAACAGTGGTGGCCAAGGCTCGTGGTTGGAAAAGCCCGCTTACGGTGGCATGACTCCGACTCAACCTTTGAAGCTGTTGGTTTTGCAAAAGGCGCTCACTTACCAAAAGCTTCATATGATCGAGTCCGGCTTTGAATATGAACTGCTGCAGCAATTTGCCGCGGATTCCGGTTACGATCTTCAAATCAAACCGATGAGCAACGAAAAAGAGCTGTTGCGACGTCTGAGGCAAGGCAAAGGCGACATGGCGGCGGCTCGGTTCTCGGACTTGAACCCGATTTTGGATGACGAAAGTGTTTTGAGAAGCCCCGCTTATGACGAAGGAAAACTCTCGCTGGTCTGCCGCCATGGCGTACTGGTTCAATGGAACAACTCGGGAAATCTCGATCCTGAAACCAACAAATGGAAGCTTCTGATCAATCCGACGTCGGCGGACGCTCGCTGGTCGGTGACGCTGAAGAAACAAGCACCGGCGCTGAAAATCTCCACGCGCGTGAATGCGTCCGGCCCACAGTTGTTGAAAGCCTTGAAAGATGAAAAAGCGGATTGCACCGTGATGGATCATCTCGAAGCGCAATACCAGCTTCGCGCCTTTCAAAATTTGGAAATCATCAAGGACATTTCGCCGAATCAGAATTTCTTTTTCCTGATCGCGAGGACGCACCCCGAACTGCAGGCCCAATTTCACAAGTGGATGGCGCGCACGGCTCATAAATATTTAGTCAGTCAGGCCAAGGCTCGCGTGAAGGGCAAAGCCTCTGACCTTTCCGCTCGTGAAGAGCAACGCTTTGCTTTGGACCGCGAGCAAATTCTTCCGAAGTATTCTTTGCTGCTGCAGAAGCACGCGGCCGAGTTCGGCTTACCTTGGCAATTGATGGCGGCCATTTCTTATCAAGAGTCGCGCTGGAATCCTGAAGCCGAAAGCATCACCGGCGTGAAGGGCTTTATGCAACTGACCAACGAGACCGCCGAGCATCTCGGAGTCGAAGATCGCGAAGATCCGGGACAAAGCATTTGGGGTGGCGTGAAATACATCAAAATGTTGATCAATCGTCAGCCCAAGTCTTTGTCTTTCAAAGACCGGCTGGCCCTGGCGCTGGCGACCTACAACGTCGGCCCGGCCCACATGCAAGACGCGCAAAAGCTAGCACTGAAGCTCGGTAAAAATCCGTACTCGTGGAAAGACTTGCAGACCGTGCTGCCACTGCTGGCCGAAGACGACTATCTTCCGGAATTGAAATACGGTCCCGCCCGCGGCACCGAACCCGTGATCTACGTGAAGCGAGTCTTCTCCTACCTCGAATTGATGTCGGTCCAGATTTGATTTCATTTTTTCGGCGGTCCCATCGCGGCTCTTTGTTTCGAGTGAGGAATTCAGGTCCGCGGGATTTTGCTCCTCTTCTGTTTTTAGCTTCACAACACTTTCAACTCCATAAGACATCCCATTCGCTCGCGGACAAGCCTTTGAGTCTGCGCTTCCGGTATGGAATTTCGCCGATGGCTTCCTTCTCATTGAGCTGGATGTAATCTCTGACGGTTTTGTAGGCTCGGTAACCCTTTACCACACGCGTGAAGGGACGGTACCTCCAGAGCTTGGTGAGTTTTTCGCGTGTTAGGCTACCTTGGCCTTCGAGGTCCGCATTCACTTCCATCTGGTAGTGACTTCCTGAACCGCGGTTCTCGATTTGCGCGGAGCTTTCGGGGCGCTCGTGGCTATTGGTTCTTTCGGGGGTATGGGAGCTTTCGGGTTTTTTGGGGACGCTGGGGGTATCGGTCACTTTGAAATTTTCGCGCTGTTTCCTGGGCGCCGCGGACCGCGGGCCTTTCTGGAGCGGTGAATTTTCTCCGGTTTTTTCCCGAACCCTCTGCTGCTCACTTGATCCGCCTGCCAATCTTGCATCCATGGATCCTCCTCCAGCCGTCAATCGTGCGCCAGGCATCGACTGCGCAGCGACTTTGGGGGTATCGGTCACAGCCACGGTGAGAAGGCCTTCTTTCTCAAACTGCTGGGCAATTTGCCCTGCCACCACTCGGAAAAAGCTTTGGTAATTAGATCTTCTGGTTGTTCGGATCAAAA
>CBIHNW010000021.1:0-79586 GCA_966211795.1 uncultured Bdellovibrio sp.
CAAGGTCAAGACAAAGGTCAGGATAAAGGCCAAGACAAGGGACAAGACAAAGGTCAGTCTCAAGATAAAGGTCAATCTCAGGACAAGGGTCAAGACACTGGTAAGAAAGTAGCCGTTCGCGGAACTACTGGACAAGATCAAGGTCAAGACAAAGGTCAAGATAAAGGCCAAGACAAGGGACAAGACAAAGGTCAGTCTCAAGATAAAGGCCAAGACAAAGGTCAAGACACTGGCAAAAAAGCTTAAGTCTTAACGTCATCGAAAAAATCATGGGAGAGTGGGTTAAATCCACTCTCCTTTTCGTTCAAGGAGCTTTAAATATGCGTTCCTATTTACTTGCGCTGTTTTTTGTTCTCGCGGCTTGCACCTCTTCTAGCAATCATGACAATCCATCGGACAGTCCGGCGAATGGATCTGGCTCAGGATCAGGTTCTGATGCTGGTCCCACGCAGACTCCAGTTCCTCCACCAAGCATGAAGATTGATCTTCCGGATATTGGTGGTGACTGTATGAATCTCGAAAAGTATTTCGGACGACTTCGTTCTTTGCCGACAACGGTTTCGGCTCGGAAAATTACGACCGACATGTCCTTTCGTGCGACTGGGAACAATATTCCCCGAAACTTTCTTCTGAGATTGGCAGCTGGAAACTTCCAGGTTCAAGACGCAACTTTGGCGGAGATCCCGGAAATTGTCGAAGCCCGACAAGAGGCTTGCACTAAAGTGGTCATGAAAACAGCTGGCGGAGATGAGACCTATACAATCGTGCGTGCTAAGCCGGATTCATTAACGTTGGAAGATGAGTGGAAGAATCAGATGACCGTGACTTGGAAAGCATCCAATAAGATGCAACTCGAGATGGTTTCAAATGTTGGCGATTTTTTATGTGATCCCAACAGTCGAGGACGTTTGCAGACGGTTTCGGAAATCACTTGGGGCAATCCCGACATCTTCACTCAGGCATTGGAAGATAACGCCATCGATCCGGCGTATCTGAAGCAGGTGATCGATGCGACAGGGTATCCAACATCTGTGTATGCGGAAAACAATCAACTCTCTGTGAATCGTTTGAAAGAGCTGCATTCATGGCCGGTCCGAACTGAATTGCTTCAGTGTTATTAAGTCTTCAATGTTATTAAGCGAGGTGGGGCGACGGCAGAAGCGTTTTGCCCCTTTTCTATTTTCAAGATGCGGAGATTCGCGTTAAAAATGGTATGTGTTTTGCTGTTTCTCATTGTTCAGGAGGAATAATGGCTTCATTAGATTCACAAAAGCAAGCACGTCAACCAAGAGCGGGAATCATTCGAACGATTTTCAATTTCATTTCGAATGCGTTGCCTCACCATCAAACGAAAGCAAAATCTGCTTCCGAATCGGCAAACTCAGCTCGAGCTTCTTCTTCGTCTTCAGAGGCGAAGACCAAGACTGCAGCGACGAAAAATTCGAAAAAACAAGTCCGTGCTTCTCATGGTAAAACTCAAGCAAAGACCAAAAATCATGCAGCGCCAGTCAAGGCAAAGTCGGTGGCTAAATCAGCGTCTGCTTCTTCAGCGCGCCGTAAACAGAAAAAGCACGCGGCTCCTCAGGTTGAGCGGACTGAGCACAATCCGAAGGATGTCATTCCTGGTCAGCCCCATGATCCGGCTCACAGCCCAGGTCATCGACGCGTTCACATCGAAAAAGAGCTTCATTAATTTTAAAATTTAAAGAGTGTCTGGCGGAATTCAAGAGTCACATCGATTTCCCAGCCGCTCGAATTTTGGAAGAGAAGGCTTCTGCGGGAGCCTTCAAGCTGAGAGCGCATTTAGAACTGAGAAGAATTTAGAAGAATAACGTCGCGGTCAGCGAATATTCGTGCAGCAAGTAGTAGTTATACAACATCCCTAACATCAAGTTATTGGTGGCATTGATTTGCAGGCCACCAAACATTTCCTCTTTGATTTGCTTCGCTTCTAGAAGTTTCGTCTCATAGTTATAGCTTTTGCGTGTGCTATCCTCGGTGCGTTTTGAAACGGTGAAAATGATTTTTTTAACCAGCAGGCTGCCGGTCAGCAGACGAACCGTCGCCGTTTCCTGAGCGTCTGGTGCCTGCAACTGCAGAACGGAATAATCCAAAAGCACAGAGCCTAAAGAAATCCCGCCATTGTACGTTTGAACTTTGTAATCAATCACTGGCTTATCGACGCTGCCATAGTTGGTGAGATCAAATTGTGTTTCATCGTCGTACATCGATGCACCGAAAGTGAACGGGCCAATCAGTCCGCTCAATCCGCCACCCGGGCTGGTGTTGTGGGTGAGACGATTGTACCGGCCCATGACCCCCAGTTGCAGGCCGTAACTTTTAATTCCCGTCCCCTGACGTTTGATCAAATTGAAGGCGGTTGCCAGTGTGACCTTCTGATTCGGAAATTTATTTTCTTTTTGTTTTCGGGTTAGATAGTCGTCTTCCAGTTCGATGCCGGGTGGTCCGAAGAATGTTTCCTCACTGTTCGAAGGAGATAGGGCGGCGCCCACACGGCCCAGGCCTTGAACAAAGGCAAAGTCCGCTTCATTTTTATAAACGATGCCCTCGAGGCCGACGCCTTTTTCGGTTGGAACGGCAGAGGGATTGATGCGAATTTCATTTCCGTAAGACGGGTTGCTGGAAGACGAATTGCTACGTCCGCCACCGCAACCTTTGAAGGTGTAACATTGAAGCTCACTGAAGGCCGAGGCTGGCAAAGAGAATCCAACAAGTGCCAGGCACGTGAATAAGAGAAGATGAATATGGAGATGCACTCTTTTAGGTTACAGGCGTGCAAGCAAAACGTCTACGGCTCGGACTCGATCCAGCCTTCAGTGAAGCAGGCGGCATTTTTACAGATCACACTCGCGTATCCTGTGGCCGTTTGCGAAGTCCAGCCTTGGGTGGTGCAGTCGTTTTGCGTGCAAGTGGTCGCGAGCGTCAGTGTTGAGCCGTAACTTTTCCAGCCGTTGGTCAAGCAGTCGCCCGCATTGCAAACGATATTGGCATTGACCGTTTGGGTGTCGCGGTCGATTTCGTACCAGCCCTGTTGGAAACAGCCGCCAGTTTTGCACTGGCTGAAGTAGCGAATGTCTTGCGTGCCGCCGACGATCCAGCCCGAAGACCGGCAACCATCGCGGTAGCACTGAAAATCGGTGAAGGTCCCCTGATACGGATCGAGACGAGTCCACCCATGCTGTAAGCAATCGCCATCCCAGCAGGTAACGTCTTGGTAAGCATGGGCCGCAACGGAAAAAAGCAGAACGAGAAAAAGTGTTTTCATATTGGTGGGTTCTCCTTGGTGGGATTCCGTCTCAATGCTCTCGAACGGGCTCGGGGCTGTCAATCCTGCTCGGCAATGAGCTGCGCGCTGTAAAATTGCAAGGGCTTCATGCGACGGGGTTGTCAAAACGATCGGAACCACGTATAAACTTGGCTTCTTCAAATATATAAATCATTCTCTTGAAACCATTGGATTTTCCCTATGATCAGCACGTCAAATGTCAGTCTCAGTTTTGGTGGTAAAAAGCTATTTGACGAAGTGAATGTCAAATTCACTCCGGGAAATTGCTACGGCCTGATCGGTGCCAACGGCGCGGGGAAAAGTACCTTCCTGAAAATATTGGCGCAAGAAATCGAGCCCAATACAGGCGAAGTCATCATGGATTCGAAACTGCGCTTGTCGGTTCTGAAACAGGACCATTACGCCTATGATGAACATTCGGCTCTGGATACCGTGCTGATGGGAAACGAAAAGCTTTTCAAAGTGATGGAAGAGAAAAATCTTCTTTACGCCAAGCCGGATTTTTCGGAAGCGGACGGCGAGCGCGCATCAGAATTGGAAATGACTTTTGCCGAATTGAATGGCTGGGAGGCCGAGTCCGAAGCCAGCACGATGCTCGCGGGCCTTGGGATTGCCAATGACCTGCACGGCAAGAAAATGAAAGAGTTGGTCGGTGGTGATAAGGTCAAAGTTCTTTTGGCCCAGGCTTTGTTCGGACAACCCGATATACTTTTGTTAGATGAGCCGACGAATCACTTGGATATCTACGCGATCCAATGGCTGGAAGATTTTTTGATGAATTTCAAAAACACCGTGATCGTGATTTCGCACGATCGCCATTTTTTAAACAAGGTCTGCACTCACATCGCCGACATCGATTTTGGCAAGGTCACGGCCTTCACCGGCAATTATGATTTCTGGAAGCAGGCCAGTGAATTGAACCAGCGCCTTTTGGCCGACCAAAATAAAAAAAGCACGGACAAGGCGGAAGAGCTCAAGTCCTTCATTCAACGCTTCAGCGCGAATGCTTCAAAATCCAGACAAGCGTCTTCACGACAAAAGCAGCTTGAGAAGCTCGAGTTTCACGACATGCCGGTGTCCTCCCGCAAGCAGCCCTTTGTCGGCTTTGAACCGAAGCGGGCGTTGGGAAATGACGTTCTGACCGTCGAGCAGATTTCAAAAACGGTCGACGGCGAAGTGCTTTTGAAAAACATCAGTTTCACGGCCAAGCACGGGGATAAGATCGCCCTGGTCGGTCGCAATGATTTGGCGAAGACTTTGCTTTTGGATATCATCGCCGGCGAGATCAAGCCGGACGCGGGAAAGCTCACCTGGGGGATTACCACTTCGTTTGCGTACCTGCCGACCGAGAACTCGAAATATTTTTCGGGTGAAGAAGACTCGTTGGTGAACTGGCTTCGTCAGTATTCGGAAGATAAAGACGAATCTTTCATTCGTGGTTTCTTGGGGAAAATGCTGTTTAGCGGGAACGAGGCCCTGAAGCGTCCGGGTGTTTTATCCGGAGGTGAAAAAGTTCGCTGTATGCTCTCGAAGATGATGTTGTCGGGTGCGAACGTGCTGTTATTGGATGGACCGACCGCGCACCTGGATCTGGAAAGCATCTCGGCCGTCAATGATGGGATCAAGCGCTTCAAAGGAAATGTGATCTTCACCTCTCACGATCACGAGTTCATCCAAACGGTTGCCAACCGGATTATCGAAATCGACACCGGTATTGTTTACGATAACCACATCACTTACGACGAATACATCCAAGCCAAAAAACCTGGCACGTAAGCCTGAGCTATTGGCTCTCGGCGATGAAGTCCAAGAGAATTTTGGTGTTCTTGTTGAGCTCGATGATCTCGTCGTGCGAGCCGCCAATATCGGGGTGGAAGATGCGGGCGAGCTTCTTTTTTGCCAGTTGCACGCTTTCAAGGTTCGGTGGGTTCTCCATCGGAAAACCATTTTCAGAGAAAAATTCGCAGGCTTTTTCAACCTCTTCGGGAAGTGAGGGGGCGGGAAACTTGCTGGGCTTTTCGGACTGTTTTTTGGCTTTCAGTCGCTCTTTTTGTTTTTGGTATTGCTGTTTGCGATAATCGTTTTGCTTGGCCTTGTAAGCCGCTTGTGATTGGAGCTGCGCTTCGGTGGGTGGTTTTTTAGGAAGAGCACGTGCCGCGGGTTTAGCGAAAGCTGGTTTGGCGCCCCCCAAGCTTGTCGTTCGATCCGCTGCGGATCCTTCGGTTACGGATGATTTTTTTTCGATTTCAGTTTTCTCTTCCAAAAAATCGGGCCGCTTGTCTTCGACCGCAAGCAGGGTCGCCCAGATGTGTTTGCACAGCTGACCTTTCTTGGCGGCCGAGCAACCACAATCGGCAATCACCAAAGGGCTGTCGATCGAAGAAGTTTTAAGACTGACCTTGAGCGGCGGGGACGTTTTGATAAAAGCTTGGATCTCGGTGTCGGAAGGTTGCGAGATCGAAATCTTGCCTTCGGTTTGATAACGGCGACCGCTGCTGCGATTTTCCGGTTTAAAAAAATGTTCCCAACGTTCGATGGCCATAGCTTGCTGATTTTAAAGCATGGATCTTGACAGCCGCAATCGCAATTCGGTCGATGACGCACTTACAATTGATGATGCGGTGAAGGCTGGCCCCCAGCCGCATCAATTGCAAATCCAATAACAAGTGCCGCCGCCCATCGTATCGGTTCCGCCGAATGTCGGATGTTGTGTGCCCGAGCAGCACCATGGATTCGGTGACGGATTTGCCAATGGCCATGGAGATATGTCGACGCATCTTGTGTCATCCGCTCCCCCGCCAGCCCAGCTGTATGCTCCAGAGCCACCGCAAGCAACCGCGGTGGTCGTCGTTGTGCTAGTCGTTGTCGTCGTGGTTGGTGGCAGTGTGGTCGCTGCCGGAATACCATCACAATGGCAGGCCAAATTTTGCGCCGCACAGCCTGGGTGCGCCGGGATAGCGGCGGGTTGGTGGCCGACGCAATCAGTGAATGGCCCAACAGATTTTTGATCGCAGGCAAATACATTCCAGAATCCTTGTTCATAATAACAGTCGGCTGTTGGGACTGTTGTTGTGGTGGTCGTAGGGGCCGCACAAGTGGCGTCGATTCGCGAACTGGAAGTACAGCCATCCGACGTTCCCATCACGTTCGGGCCGATGCAGCCTGTGTCAACAAGAGGGCCGGGCGTACAACCAAACGTCGTCGTCGTCACCGGATTCGTGGTGGTCGTCGCCGCGATTGTGGTGGTGGTTGTAGGAGCAGCCGTGGTCGTAGGGATGGGCACGCACGCGCCGTTGGCCGGAGCCGGTGTTGGAGAGCTGTAGGGTGTCGTTTTCACCGTCAAAGTGGGAGTGAAAGTGAAAAACGTGAATGGATTTAAACGAGGTGCGCAGGTAACCGTAAATGTCGGGCCACCAGCCCAATTCACTGACGTCATGTACTGATGCAAGCTGCAAGAATTTGCGGGCGTTGGTAAAGCGGCACAGCTCAGCGATAAATTCGTGGAGCTCACGCCGGAGGCGTACTGTCCGGCGGGGCAATCGCTAGGCAGCGGTTTGCAAATCAAAGAGCCATCGGGATTGAAGCCCGCAAACAAGGGTTTGGTCGGATCGATCGAAGCGCAATTGTAATCCGAGGCCTGCAGCACATCTGGTGGCACCGAGATGGAAAGTTGAATCGGGGCAATCGCCAATTCGGTGCCTTGATAGATCACGGTCGCGGTCAAAGTGGTCCCGGCCAGAACTGGGTTTTGCACCACCACTCCGCACGTAGGCCCCGCGTTCTGGCAACCAGGAACTGCTTCGGTCAATTCAGCGAACGTGGTGCTAAGCGTGCACAGTGACGAGTTGAAAGTCGCCGTCGCGGTTAACGGACAGGTGAAAGTTTGCGGCTGCAAAGAGGCCAAGCGGACCTTGGCTTCGATGCTGCTCATGATGGATTTGATCCGCGGAATTCGCAGCGTTCTCTCGCTTTGATAGCTTTGCTGCAATAGAAAACCACTGGCTAAAATCACGCCGGCCGAAAAGACGATTGATGACAGCAAAACTTGTCCACGTTCGGAAGTAAAGGGCCGCACCAGAGATCGAAACGTCATAAGGGAACCGTTTCTGGAATATTGAGCGTGCAAGTTCCCGAGACCTGAATGTTCGCATCCCAACCGGCATTGTAACCAGAGCCCGTCGGCTGAACCGGATTTGTTAGGGCACAACTGACATTGCCCACGGAGGAGCTATTGGTGACAGCGCCCACGCCGGTGGGGGCGACGGGACTCCAGACCGGTCCGCCAGTTTGGCCGGCCGGGCAACCAACATTAACGTAGCCGGGCCAAGACGATATGCCCACTGTCGTGCAAGTTCCCACAAATTTATAGTTCGGTGGACAAATCGGACCGACCACGGATCGTCCGGTGTACGGAAGAGCAAAGCCCGATGCGGTTTGCAAAGGCCAAGGAGATTCGGTCACCACCACGGCCGTACCGGTGATCGCCGTGTCCCCCGTCGAAGGATCAAAATTTTGCACCGAGTACGGCGAGGCCGAGACCGCCGCCGTGTTCAGAGTTTTGCAGTGAAGTTGCAAGTTGCCGCCGACGATTCTCCATCCGTCCGCCACTTCATTGGCGCCGCAGGTGGCAGTTTCGTTCAGCTGAATGCAGTACGCTTGGCCGGTCACCCGGTTCATCCCGGTGATGAAGACTTCTTTGTTCGCCGGGTCGCACGGAATCAGGGACGAGTTGATGTAAGCTTCGGGCGGGACGGCCCATTTGTAATCCGCGGAGACGAAGCCGGACAGGCTGAGTGTGCCGATCGTGGCCAAGGCCGCGCTGTCGCTATTGAAATCGATTCGGTAAGCCATGGCGTAAACCGGAAACGCGGTGCCAGCTTTTTTCTCGGCTTCGACCCGCAATTTAAACAGCCAGTCGTTACTGGACACGCAGCCGGTGCAGACATTGACGTCGCGATCAAAGTAAACGTCTTGCCCGATGACGATGCTCGGGGTCTTAACGGTGTTGTCGATCGGAATTTCTAAAGGAATGGTCAACGTCATCAGTGTCGATGTTTGACCGGCAGCGAGATCATCGGCCACGACGGTGAATGTATTTTTATCCTGCAGCTTCGCCTGCAGTGCGGATTCGAGGCTAAGGGCGTAATTGACGGCTTTGACTTTCAAGCGCGTCTTTCCCATTTGTCCCAACGATGCGCCCAGGCCCATCGCGGCGATGGCGACGATTCCCGAAGCCACCAATCCTTCGGCCATTGAGAACCCACTTTGAGATTTGAAGAATTTGAAAAATCTCACAGGCAGTCTCCTTGACCATTCAAAAGACCGATCCTGCGAAATCCCGTGGCGCAGGAAAGCGTCGTGCTTGGAGTGCAGCCAGGCGCCGCGCCGATGAGATATTGATTCATGGGAATGGGGCCCGAACAATTGGTGCTGCCGGGAAGAGGTAAACATTCCCCCTTCAGCGTCAGCATATTCAAGGCGGTCAGCAATCCGCCCGAGGTCGCGCAGGAGAAATCAATTTTTTGTCGGTCTCCGAGAAACATTCCGGCCAAGCGCACTTCTGAATTTCGTTGCGCCATAACGGTTGATCCTTTGAAAAGAACCGATTGAATGCGAATGATCAGCGCCTCGCAGTAAGCAGGATTGCTGCAGACGATTTTGTAAGTTCCATTCGTCGAAACTGTATGGCCTCCGGCTTCGCTAGAGACGCTATTGAATCCGGGCAGCGTTAACCAGGCGGTCGTTGCCAAGCTCGCACAGTTGGTGCCACGGCCCGAGAGACAATTGGAAAGGTTCGAGCCCGTGGTCAAGCCGATCGCCGCTTTCACGCCGGCGATGGACTTGGATTTTTGCAGAGCGAGAATATGGCTTTGATGCAGTTGATAGGTCACGTCGCCGGTGATTTCAGTTTGCTTGGTCTGTCCGACCAAGAACAAAGAGGTCATGGAAACAATAGTCGTCGCGGCGAGACCCGCAAGGATTTCGAGCAATGAGAATCCTGATTTGCATCGGAGGACCTTCAGCTTCATTCATTCCGCTTTCGTCACTTTTGAAGGTGAAACTGTCTCTTATTTTACAGCAGTTTTGAGGAAATAAGAAAGACCAATTCGTGATGAATTTAAAAGGTTTAGCAAAGATGTCGCAGAGGGGTCAACGCTGCGGGTGCTCGTAGGTGGCCGTCACAATCTCAAAATGAGAATTTATTTTACTGTTCTCTCGAGTGAACCAAGTTTTCAGACTTTAGTCCATTCGGCTCTGGGCCGAAGAGAGAAGGTCTCGCTTTGAGATGGGGAGTTGAAGAATGAATCAAAAGTCCACTCGCGTGCTGGGTATCGGGATCCTGTTGTCCGCAGCTTTTTTTGCCTACACGAACTGTGCCCCGCCCAACTTGTTTCAAGCTTCCGGCGAAAACCATGAAGCCAGTTCGACTTTGGATTCAGAAACACCGACATCAGGCTTGGAAAAAATCGATGTCTCCGGTGGCACGATCATGCGAGATATTGGAACGGGCTGCACGCCAAGACCGCTCGCGGACTTTCTCGAAGCCGAGAATCCGCTGGTGAAAAGGATCGAGCCGCACAATTGCGCTTTGCTGAAAATCAACACTCCCGTTATTTCTTGGTTTCAACCTGCGGACTATAAGCCAGGGTCGTCATACACCCTTCACATCTGGGCCGAGTCTCCGGCCACCAATCATTTTGATGGCAGCTATTATCCGACGCTGCCACGCTTTTTAATGCCGCGAACTTTGCCGGCCGGAATTTATGCCTGGTCGATTTCTTACGCCAAGTCGACCGGAGGCACGGGCAGCGGACTGCCGCGTCGCTTTGTCATTCCGGATGCGGCTTTCTCGATTCCAACCGGCGCGACTTTCGCGGCGGCCGTGCAGGCCAAAGCGCATCCACGGGTGCAGCCGACAGAGCCTGGTCAGCCCAACGTGAGAATTTCGTTTCCCGAAATCGTAAAACGCGCGCAGGATCGTGGCTACAAACCGATCATCGATAACTATCTCAGTTACGCAGCGAACACATCGCTCAGTTCAAGCGTCACGCTGCCATCTCCGCTGCTGACGCGAAACCAATCCTTGGACATCCGACGATACCTCGAAAACATGGCCTATGCTTATCGCTTCACCGGCAACCTGAATTACGTGAACAAAGGCATCGAATGGTTGAAGGCGATTTCGAAATGGCCAATAGCTCCGGTTTCTGTGGATCCGGGCGTCGAGGACCAAGTGAATCGTGAGCTGCTTCTCATTCTCGGGGTCGGCATGGACCTTTACTCTGATATTCTCGCTAAGACCGAGTACGATGGTGTTCGCAATTTGATGGTGGCGGCCTTCAAAGCCCGGATGGCGGAGATGGATTTCAACAGTTTCAATCGTTATCCTTATGACTCGCACTTGCTGACTTGTGCGCAGTATGCCCTGGAAGCGATGATGTATGCGGCGGGCACCAAGGGATTGTTTGCGACGCCGGCCGATGAAAACAAGGAGCTGGTGCGATTGTGGGAAAATGCGATGACGACTTCGGGCACCTGGGGTGGCTACGAAGACGCCGGTTGGGCCAACGCCGTCGGTTACGGATGGTACGCGGCCGACATTGCCGCGCGCATGATGGCAACGGTGAAAGTCATGGCGGGCATTGATCTCACCAAGTGGCATGTGCTTTCAAAATTTGGCGACAACGAACTTTACATGAGCGCTCCCTTGCTGAGCATTCGCCAAGCTTTCGGTGACGAATCCAATCAGACCAATCACTATTCCGATTATTCCCGAGACACCAGTCGCATGTTGGCGATGATGACCGGAAATCCGGCTTACGAGTGGTACTGGCGGCAACGTCCGGTCGACGCCACCTATCCGCACGTTTACAATCCGATCCACTTCATGGTGGTTGCCGGCTTGTCGTCGGCACCGGTGGCGCCGAGCTCGACCCCCGCTCTGCCGGCATCCATCTTATTTGAAGACGCGGGGATCGCGGCCTTTCACTCGCGCACGACGGATCCTTTGCGCACCAGCGTGTATTTTCGCTCGAGCCGTTTCGGCAGCTTCAATCACTCACACGCTGATCAGAACGCTTTCACTTTTATTTCCAAAGGCAAAGACCTTCTGGTGAGCGGCGGATACTATGACCAGTTCGGAACCACCTTCCACTCGACGGTCACGCGGGCGACCCGTTATAAAAATGCGCTCACCTTCGATGGTGGAGTGGGGCAGGCCGAGCTGCAAGACGGGGTGGCGGGACCGGGCGTGGCGGTGCAGTCGATGCAGGCCACGGGTCGCATTGTTAATTTCGCGGATGATGGAAATTGGGCCGTGGTGACGGGAGATGCCACGAAAGCTTACGGTGAATTTGATAAATTCGGCAATCCCATGAAGAGTTATCTGAAAGCCGCCTACCGAAGTGTTGTTTACAACCGCAGCGCCAAGGTGGTGGTCATTTACGACCGGGCGTCGTCGGATGATTTGCATCAGTGGGAGCTCAACTTTCAAGCGCTGAAATTGACGGGTTCACCGACCGCGAGTGGCAAGACCATGACGATCCTGAACAGTCCGGCCAGCGCCTGCATCCAAATTTACGGTCCCATTGGTGCTTTCAGTTACCCGGCTCCGTGGAATAACATGCGACCGAACAACGGCATGGCGCCGGATCAGGTGCACAGTCGCTACACCGTGGCCACCAAGACCAAAGAATTTGCCGCGATCACGGTGATCAAAGAAGATTGTCCGCAAGCGGATCCAGTGTATTCGATGAGCTTTGGTGGAACCAACGGAATGCAGGCAACCATTAATATCAAAGGAAGTCTTTTGATTTTCAACGACCTGCAGGTGAAAACGCCGTAAGCGGTCCCCGCCAATAAAAATCTATTTCCAGGTCAGGCCGCCGTCTCAGTCTGAGATTGCGGCTTTGACCAGAGAACAAGAAATACGAAATCTTTTTAAGAATCCAAGTCCCACATCCGATCAGATCAGTATGACAAATTTGAAGAAACCCTCAAATTTACGAAGGTTTTTGGCGAATTTGTTCAGGCTGAACGTCATTTTCCCCGTTGTTGTTCTCTTTCTCACGTTGCCGACACAGGCTCTGAGCGATTCACCACAGACTTTCACCCTTGACGGCAAGCTCTTTCAAGTCGGCACGACAACGCCTCTCTTGGATTCGGCCGCGAAATTGACCGTGCAAATTCTGGATCCATCCAGACACTGCGTTTTGTATGAAGAGCAGCAAACCGTGAACACCCACAGTTCCGAAGGATACTTTAGCATTCAAGTGGGGTCGAGCGGCACCACCGGCGGCAAGCGCACCATCAACGATCCCGGCCGCACGATGGGCCAGATTTTCCAAAACGTTGCCGCCATCTCCGCCAATAACGTCAGCGGACAGACCTGCACGAGCGGCCTGTACACGCCGACGGCCGGGGACTCGCGCTACTTTCGCATCATCGTGACTCCTTCTGAAACAAATTTAGCGGACACCTTATCGCCCGATATTTTATTGGATTCCGTACCCAGTGCCCTGGTCGCGCAAAGCGTGCAAGGTCTTGAGCGCTCGGCCATTTTGCAGACGAATAACACCGCACCCGTGGCTTTGACTCAGGCCAATCTCGAGGCCTTGTTCACGACGCCGGCTTACGCCAACCTGCAAGCCATTTTGGGCGGAAATTTTCTCAAGATCGATTCTTCAGGAGCCGCTTTGCCGTCGTATGCCTCGGATCCAACTGGGGCCACGAACGGGGACATTTGGTTTGATTCCACCACCGGACAAATCAAATATCAAAGTGCGGCCGGCGTGCAGACCGTGGGCGCGAGCGGTGGCGGAGGAGGAATCACCTCTTTGACTGTTGGTTCCAGCATGTCCGTTAATGGCACCGTGGCCGGAACCATCAGTGGTCCCGGAACCATTGACCTCACCAACACTGGCGTGGCGAGTGGAACTTACGCCAAAGTGACGGTCGACACCAAAGGTCGAGTGACAGCCGGAACAATTTCACTGGTTGAAGGTGACATTCCAAATCTCACGCTTGCCGGAAAAGTTTCCGGTAACACGATCACGGCCGGCACGATTTCTGGATCAGCGGGCATAAATTCGAGCGGCAATCTGATCACGACCGGTACGATCAGCGGTCTCAATGTGCAAGCCACCAATCTTCGCATTTACAACGGTGCCAATTACATCCAAATGACGGCGCCAGCACTGGGCGGAAACGTCAGTCTGGTGTGGCCCGCGACCGATGGCAATCCGGGTGAATTTTTAAAGACCGACGGCAGTGGCGTGCTCTCTTGGGCGAGTGCGGCTTCGACTTCGACGGATGTGACGGCGGCTTTGGGTTACACGCCTTTGGATGCAGCGGCAAATTTTTCGGGTGATGCGAGCGGAGCCTACAGCAACCTGAGCGTTGATAAGCTGAAGGGTCGTTCCGTGGCGGCCGCGACGGCCAACGGCCAGATCATGATTTACAATGGCAGCTCGTGGGTGAATAACGTGATGTCGGGTGACGCCACTTTGGCCAACACCGGAGTTCTCACTCTCAACAAAGTTCCGGTTTTCAAGGGCGGCACCAACGTCACGAGCTTCGGTAACAATCGCATCATCGCCTCGAACGGCACTGGATCGGCGCTGCAAGATTTCACTTGCTCGTTCAATCAGGTCATCTCGTTTGATGTCTCTGGAAATGCGGTCTGTGCGAATGTCAGCAGTCTGAGCGGTGGAATTTTGAACGGCGGAAATTCGACGAGCGCTGATATTTCCATCGGCACGAACGATAACTTTGCCTTGAAGCTAAAGACCGGCAACGCCATTGCCATGACGATTTCCCAGTCAGGAAATATCGGCATTGGAACTTTGGCCCCTTCGTCCGCGCTTGAAATCAGTGGCGCCTTAACGATGAACGCAATGGCGATGCCGGCTGTCGCGCCGGCGGGACAGGGTCGAATTATTTTTGATACGGCCGACAATAAATTCAAGTATTCGCAAAACGGTGGCGCTTATGCCGATTTCGGATCGGGGGCGGGCGCCAGCGCGTGGACGGTCAGTGGCGCCGATATTTATTATGCTGGTGGCGGCAAGGTCGGCGTCGGCATTTCCACTCCGGCCACCCAGTTGGACGTGCAGGGACAAATGAAGACCAGCACTTTCGACAACACCTCGGTGACGACGATTGATTGGAACAAAGGAAACATCCAGTACACCACCGATAGCTGCCAGGCCTATACTTTTAATAACGTGCAAGATGGCGCCTCTTACACCTTCACGGTCAAAGGGGCCACCGCCGCGCAATGTGTTTTCTCGGCCGCGGGTGTCACCTTTCATTACACGCCAACGAATGCACCGACGAATGCCAACACCCACACGGTGTACACTTTCTTTCGCAGCGGCAATGATGCTTACGTCTCTTGGGTCACCGGTTTGTAACGATGAAGAGGTTTGAAAAATGAAATTTTCAAAACATCACCTCTTCATTCTTGCCGGTCTCATGATTCTGGCCGAGATTTTTTCGCCGGCTGTTTTCGCCTCGGGCATTTGGAATATGAATGCGATGTGGAGACAGCGAAACATCGAGTCCAGCTGGCTCGGTGGCGGCGGCAATTTCAGCGGGGGCTTCACCACCGGCGTTGGTGCCAATAGCGGCATCGGTGATGGCCTGCTGAACACTCCCGGTCAAATCTTCGTCGACTCGGGCGGCAGTTTATACGTGGCGGATCAAGCCAATCATCGCATCGATAAATACAATGCCTCGACCGGAGCTTTCATCGGTTGGATTGGCAATGTCAGCGTTCAGCCAACCGGCGGGGCCACGGGTTGCAGTGTCGCCGCGAGCGGAACGTTCACTCCAGGTTGGTGCACCGGCGGATCGGCCAAATCCGGCAATGGTGACGGGATGATGAATACGCCGACCGGAATTTACGTCGACGGCAGCGGCAATCTTTACGTCGCGGACTCGGGCAATTTTCGCATTAATAAATACAATGCTTCGACGGGTGCCTTCATCGGCTGGATCGGAAATATCAACGCTTCGCCAACGGGCGGAGACACGGGATGTGCGGGCGCTGGCACCGGAACATTCACTCCGGGTTGGTGCAAAGGCGGCACCGGAAAAACTGGAGTCAGTGATGGCGCGATGAACACCCCAACGGCCGTCACTGTTGATGCCGGCGGAATTATGTATGTCTCTGATTCTGCGAATCACCGGATTAACAAATACACGGCCAGCACCGGCGCGTTGATCGGTTGGATTGGCAATATCAACACCTCTCCCACCGGCGGCGACACCGGTTGCAATGGCGCGGCCGTGAGCAGCTTCACTCCTGGTTGGTGCACGGGCGGCACCGCAAAGTCTGGTACCGGCGATGGCATGTTGAACACTCCCGCTGGCCTGTTGGTGAGCGGCGGAACGTTGTACGTCGCGGATTCGAACAATCATCGCATCAGCCGATACACGGCCAGCACCGGTGTCTTCACCGGATGGATCGGGAACATCAACACGTCACCGACGGGTGGAGACACCGGCTGTAATGGCGCGGCCGTGAGCAGCTTCACGCCGGGTTGGTGCACGGGTGGTACGGGAAAAATCGGAACTGGTGACGGCATGATGAATAAGCCGATCAGTCTTTTCGTGGATGGAAGCGATCACCTTTTTGTCGGTGAAGGCAATCATCGCATCGACAAATACACGGCCAGCACCGGTGCGTTTATTGGTTGGATAGGCAATATCAATGCATCTCCCACCGGTGGCGATGCCGGTTGCAATGGCGCGGCCGTGAGCACTTTCACTCCGGGTTGGTGCAAAGGTGGAAGTGCGAAATTCGGGACGGGTGACGGAATGCTGCGCACGCCGAACGGCCTCTTCGTCGACTCGGGCGGAAAATTGTATGTCTCGGAAAATACCAACAGTCGCATCAGCAAGTACGTGGCTTCGACCGGCGCCTTCGTCGGCGCGGCCGGTGGTATTTCCACCGCGCAGGCGTGGACCACCAGCTCCACCACGCAGCCGATCTCGGATACGAAAGATGGAACTTTTAATCTTATCATGTCGGCCTTCGCTCGCGGCAGTTACCTGTATGTCGTCGACAATAATCATCGCATCAGTCGTTTCAATGTCAGCACTGGAGCCTTCGCTGGTTGGGTCGGAAAAATCGCGACTTCACCGACCGGTGGTGACGCCGGATGTGCAGGCGCGGCGGTCGGCACCGTGACGCCGGGTTGGTGCACGGGCGGAACTTCCGCTAGCGGCAATGGCGATGGCATGTTGTCCGCGCCTTACCATGTTTTCGTCGATACCGCCGATCATATTTACGTTGCCGAGTACAACAACTCGCGTGTCAGTCGATTCACCGCCAGCACCGGTGTCTTTACCGGATGGATCGGCCGCATCAATGCTTCTCCGACGGGTGGAGACACGGGATGTGCAGGTGCGAGCAGTGGAACTTTCACGCCGGGTTGGTGCAAAGGCGGAACGTCCGTCGGGAATGGCACCGGCGATGGATCGCTGAATGCTCCTCACAGTGTGGAAGTCGATGGCAACGATTACATGTATGTTTCGGATCACAGCAACAGCCGCATCAACAAGTACGTGGCCTCGACCGGCGCCTTCGTCGGTTGGATCGGCAACATCGGCACCTCGCCCACGGGCGGAGCCGCCGGTTGCAATGGCGCGGCCGTTGGCACTTTCACGCCGGGCTGGTGCACGGGTGGCAGTGCGAACACCGGCACCGGCGATGGCATGTTCAGCGTCGTCGGCGCGGTTTCGGTCGGCACTGATGGCTACCTGTATGGCGCTGACACCGGCAACAGCCGCATCAACAAATTCAATGCGGCGACGGGAGCTTTCGTCGGCTGGATTGGCCGCATCAATGCTTCGCCGACCGGGGGAGATGCAGGTTGTGCCGGGGCCGCCACCAACAGTTTCACGCCGGGCTGGTGCACCGGCGGCACCGCCAAGTCCGGAACTGGAGACGGCGCGCTCTCAAGTCCTGAAAGTTGCTACGTGGATTCAGCCGGAATATTGTACGGGCTGGATTACAACAACAGTCGCGTGAATAAATACAAAGCCAGCACCGGCGCATTTCTGGGATGGATGGGATTGGTGAAAACCAGCCCGACCGGCGGAGCCGCGGCATGCTCTGGCGCGCCCATCAATGTCGCAGCACCTGGCTGGTGCACGGGCGGCACGACCAAAGCGGGGACCGCCAACGGCATGCTTCAGCAACCAACCGGTGTTCATTCCGACGGCGCCGGCAATGTCTACATCGCGGACTTTTTCAATTACCGGATCATGCGGTACAAGAGCCGCACGCCTTAATGTTGAATCCCCTTCGTATTCAACCCAATGCGCCAGTCCAATCTTGGTTCGCCGGATTCGATTGTCGATGGACACTTCAATTTTTGAGAAATCACACATCCTAACTTGAGCAGAACTGTGCACGCACATATCACAGCTGGAGCAATTCATGGTCTTTCCTTTGCAGGTTTTTTCTGTCGAAGAATTGCTGAAGGAGAAAGTGCATGATCGCCGTGATGAAGCAAAACTCAAAACTCTCGCCCCTGATTTACGGACTGATCTTTTTATCAATCTGCGGATGCACAACGGTCGAGTTCGTGCGCAAAGATCTGACTCCGCAGAAGCAGGGGATTCTGCGCTACTCGCCGCCGTCGAACGCCAGTCGCGAAGCCGAATACAAAACCGAAGTGGCAAAGAAAGCGCAAGATTTCTGCGGTGGAGATTTTCAAATCACGCGCGAATATCAAGCGATGGAAGAGTCCCGCTCGTCGGTCGGAATTGGGACTGGCTTCGGCATTGGTCGGCAGAGCTCGGTCTTGCTCGGTGGCTCGGGTCCGCGCGAATCCATGTCCAATTTTGTCGAGTTTGTTTGCAAGTCGCCGTCAAGCCAGAGCATTGAGCCCCGAAAGTGAGGCTCAGTTAGGGCGTGAACTTCCAGAGCTCGTATCCATCGACCGGATCTTCGGCGAAGAAATAGAGCGAACTTCCCACTTTCTTCATGCTCAAGATTCCACTGCCTTTGGTGCCCGGATAGATATCTTGAATCATCATCGTGCCGGCGGTTGTGCCGTCAGTTTTCCAAAGTTCCGATCCATGAACACCATCGTCCGCGACGAAGTACAGATTTGTTCCCAGCACGGTGAGCGCTGTCGGTCCTGTGGTCAGGCCGGTGTAGACGGGAACCGTGCCCGCGGCCGTTCCGTCCGTTTTCCAGAGAGCGGGTCCTGAGCCATCATTGGCGCTAAAATAAATATTCGTTCCCATGACCGTCAGATTCGTCGGAGAGCTGCCGCTGGCGCCGGGACGGATGTCCTTGACCATGACGGTGCCGGCGGCTGTGCCATCACTGGTCCAAAGCTCGTAGCCATTGGCATCTAAAGCTTGGAAATAAATATTGGATCCCATCGCGACGGCGTAATTCGAGTTCGGGTACTGCACGCTATAGCCAGATCCTGAATTGATATCTTTGACCATGACGGTGCCAGCTGCTGTTCCGTCAGTGATCCAAAGCTCGTTGCCGTGGGTTCCATCATCAGCATAGAAGAAAAGTTTCGTGCCCACCGCGATCATATTGTTTGGATGGCTGCCGGTTGTGCCCACGTAAATGTCTTTCACCAGGGTCGTGCCGGCCGTCGTTCCATCGGACTTCCAGAGTTCAGTATCCGCCGGACCACCATAGTTCGCGACAAAATAAAGCGTGGTGCCAGCAATGGTGAAGTAATAAGGGGAGCCGGCGCTTGCGCCGGCAAGAAGATTCTTGACCAAGACGGTGCCGACCGCGGTGCCGTCGGATTTCCAAAGCTCCAATCCGTTGGTTCCTTCATTCCCGGAAAAATACAAGGCCGAGTTAAAGGCAATACTGCTCGTGCTGGTAACTCCGCTGCCATCGCCGGTGCCGGGATTGATATCTTTCACCAATGCCGTACCAGCGGCTGTTCCGTCACTAATCCAAATTTCTTTCCCGTGAGTTGAATCTTTTCCTGTAAAGAATAGCGATCCGCCGACGACTTGGCCGTAAGAAATGCTAGTGCAAGTACCATCCGGCATCAAATCTTGCAACATGCTCGTGCCCGCGGTCGTTCCGTCCGTCACCCAAAGCTGAGAGCCAGCATCGCCATTATCGGCGTTGAAAATCAGTTTTGAACCTAAAGGTTCAAACAGGCTCAAGGTTCCGGTCAACGGTCTATTTCCGGCGCTGCGAACTTCAGAATTGGCAACCGGCACCGTGCCCAGTGTTGTTCCGTCACTGACCCAAAGAGTGGGGTAACCCAAAGTCGAATTGCGGGCGAAGAATGCCAACTTCCCACCAAGATTTCGCAATCCCGTCGGTCGGGACGAGCGCGTGCCCGGTTCGATATCGATGACCGTCGTGCCACCGGTGGTGCCATCGGATTTCCATAATTCGAATCCATGCGTGGGATCGAAAGCGGTGAAATACAATGTCGAACCGATGACGGTCATATTTTGAATACCGCTCGTGTTCGAGCCAGGATAAATATCTTTGACCAAGACGGTTCCGGCCGCGGTGCCATCGGTTTTCCACAGCTCTCGGCCATGGGTTCCATCATCAGCGAGGAAATACAAGGTTGTGCCCATGACGGTCAGGTTGTTCGGAGCACTTGCATTTGAATTGCCTGGATTAATATCTTTGACCAAGACGGTGCCGGCCGCGGTGCCATCGGTTTTCCACAGCTCATTGTCATTACCAACGGCAGATCCGCTGGCCGTAAAGTACATGGTTGATCCAATCACCGTAAAGTATCCAGGGCTCGAAGATAAACCTCCTGGCCAAATGTCCTTAACCTCTGCAGTTCCCGCGGCCGTGCCATCTGATTTCCAAAGCTCCCAGCCATCCATGCCATTGCCGTAACCCATGTAATAAAGATTCGAGCCCATCACTGCTTCGGGGCCTGCCAATCCGTCCCCACTGGGGGAGATGTAATTGTCAATGACCATCGCCGTCCCGGCATCGGTTCCATCGGTCTTCCACAGCTCGTTTCCGACTGTGCCTCCGTCATCCCACTGAAAATAAACATTCGGACCCATCTGGATAAAATCGTTGAAGGTGCCTTCGTCTGTTCCAGGCATCAGATCCTTAACCAAGACAGTGCCAGTCGGAGTGCCATCGGACTTCCAAAGCTCGCGTCCATGGACTCCGTCAATCGCTGTAAAGTACAACGTTGAGCCCGCAACGAAAAGATTCGCGGGCGAACTGCTACTGGCTCCGGAATTGATATCCTTTACCATGACAGTGCCGGAAGGTGTTCCATCTGATTTCCAAAGCTCGATGCCATTGGTGCCATCATCGGCGGCAAAGTAAAGTACTCCGCCCAAATTCACCATCGAAGAAATTGAAGAGCCGACCGGCCCTGGATTGATGTCCTTTAAAATTCCGGTCCCGGCGTCGGTCCCATCGGAAATGAAAAGTTCTTCACCGGTGGCGTAAGACGTGCCAATAAAAAATAATTTGGTGCCAACCACTAAGGATTGCATCGTGTTCGAATCTGGTGCGTCGTTTATATTTTTGATTTTGTAAAAACCGGAACCATCGTTGTTGGTGATGGTCACCGTGTAAACGCTTGGTGCCGTGGTCAGCGCCGTGCTGATCGCTCCCATCGTCAAGATGGCGGTTTCGTCTGGTTCATAAAGGAGGTCATTGATCGGCGTGAAGGTCACGGATCCCGAAATGCTGCCGGCCGTGATCGTCAGGCTGCTGGCAGAAAGACTGTAATCAACGCCCGCACCCGTCGCCGTGCCGCTTAAAACCAAGGGGATGACCACGTCTCGTGTACTGACTGCGGACAGGGTCGCCGTCAGCACCAGCGGTGAAAGCGCATTTTCCGCGATGGTCGCCGATGAGCCCGAAAAAGAAACTGAAATCGGGGCGACATCGGTGATCGTCACCACGTGAACATCTGGACTGACCTTCGTGGCATTGATCACGCCTCCCATCGAAATGACGACCGTTTCATTGCCCTCGACCAAAATGTCTTCTAGCGCAGTGATGGTGATGGTTCCGGTCGTCTGACCTGCTGGAATTGTGATGCTAGTGGCGGATGCTGAATAGTCCACCCATGCACCCATTGCGGTTCCTGAAAACACCAAGGGAACGGTGACCGGAACCTCGGAGACATCGGAAAGAGTGGCGGTGATCGTCACCGGAGTTAAAGAGTTTTCAGCGATGGTTGATGTCGAACTGGCAAATGAGACCGTGACCGGCTTCACGTTCGATGGGATTTGCCCGACAATTCCCGATTGCGGAAGCGTGACATAGTCTTCGATCTGCTTCGTGCATCCGAATAAGAGCGGAAGCATCAGAATGAGACAGCTTCCTCTTTTCCATAGAATTTCGAGACCTTGTCGAAGAAACATGCAGTTCTTATCGGAGAACGGGTCCAGTGGCATGACTGATCGCGGAAATTTTTCGTACAGAAATGGATGTTGGGATCACTTTCATTGCAAACCAAGATGCTGATCAATCAATCATGATTAGAGCTTCGTCTTCATTTGAGTCAATACCTTGAAATATCCTTCGAGTGATTCTTTTTGAGATGCCCACAGAATTTCGTAGCGATTGGTGTTGCCGGTGGTGAGCTCCCAAATGCGAAGGGCCGGCGGAATTTCCCGAAAGAGATCGGACATTTTTTTTTGACTGTTCATCTCGTAGGGAAACAGCTGCTCGACCGAGCGGATCATCTCGTCAGCAGAAGCGCCCTTGGTCGATAATTGGGAGGCGAGCTGGGCCGCACCTTTCGTTTCCTTCATCCGTTCTTCGAGCTTGCGAATTTCCAGCTGCACGAAGCGAATTTGTTGATCCAAGATTTCTTTGAGATCCAACAAGGATTGCAGTTCCACCTGCAGCGAGCGTGGCAGTCTGTTTTCTTTTTGCGCCACCAATTCCGTCAGCCGACTGCCATAAGTTTTAACAAAATAAAAGACAAAGAAGAATTGCTCGAAGGGGGCCGGAACGGGCGCGTGCACCAGCTGGCCCACCAGCTCCAACAACCCAGCCCGGGTCAGCTGGTATCTGGGGACCGAGCCCCGGCCGGACTTGGTCGCGTAGCCATCTTTTAAAAGCTGATCCAGGAAGCGACTGATTTGCGTGTTGTGAATTTTCTCGTCCACGCCTTTGGTGGAAGCGTCCATCCAATTCAGAAAAAGTCCAATCAGAAACCGCACGTCCTTCTGGCGAAAGCCCTGTTGCAAAAAGTTCGAGTGAGCACCCAGCGCCGCCGCAATAAAATAGATGCGACAGTAAGAAAAAAGATCCGTCATAATTACATTGTAACAAATAAAACTGTCTAAATCTAACGCAATTATCAGTCCCAGTTTGCTGATTAAGGCACGTGAAAACATAGAGATGGAGTGTTTTAGAAGTTCTTAATTGATTGTTGTTGTTACATTGTAACACTTGAATGCGTTTAGGACGTCTCCTTTTTTCTATAATAAATAAAAAGCCAAATTTGGCAGAAAAAGGAGAATTTATGAAAGCCTTGAAACGATTGACGATGACCCTCTCGGCCCAAATCAACAGCATGGTGGACCAACTGGAAAATCACGAAGCCGTCGCCAATATGGCGCTGGAAGAAATCCGTGAATCGATGATGCAGGCGCGATTTCAAATCCGTCGCGTGCAGAACGAACAACGGGTTTACGAGCAAAGAGTGTCTGAATTGGCACAAGAAGAAATGCGTTGGCGAGAAAGAGCCCTGGGCGCTCAAAGCGAAAGTCACGATAAAGCCCTCGAGTGCGTGAGAAGACTGAAGAAAACCACCGACGAGATCACGAGCTTGAAACAACAAATTCTGCACCACGGGACTTTGGAAGATCAACTGACCACGGACGTGAAAAGAATCGAGAGTCAATTCGAGGAACTCAAGCGCAAACGAAATTTGCTCGCCGCTCGCCAGTCCCGCTCGCAAGCTTTGGCCGCGGTTGCCGAACATGGCAACGCGGAAGATGTCGGACATATTTTCGACAGATGGGAACGGAAAGTTTTGCGCACCGAGGTTGCTTCTGAAGATCTTGGTGTCGAAGCGGATTCTTTCAGCCAAGAATTCACGCGCGCCGAAGAAAAGCGCGAACTCGAGGCCCTGCTGCAGAGTCTGAATGAGTCGCAAAAACAAAATCGATAACCCATTAAACTGTAACTTAAAAGGATCGGTGAAATCATGTCACAATCACAGAATCAAAGACAAAGTTTCAGCTCCATTCTTCGTTGGATGGGAACGCTCTCGCTGCTAGCGTCGGGCGTGGTCTTTCTGTTTCAAGGCTTGCAGACGGTTTCTTCCTTTGAACGGTTTCTGTCGTTCGGCGCAGTGACCATCCTGCTGGCATTTTTCGGTTTGTTCACCGGAACCAAGCTGCAAGAGGGACGCAGTGCCCGCACCTTTCTGGGCTTAGCGGCGGCGGCCACCCCCGCATTGGTTGCGCAGATCGGCTCGATGATCTATTCGCTGTGCAATGCCGGAGCGGGGAGTGTTATGCCGACCGCCTTCATCGTGACCGCGCCTTCGGTATTGGCCATTGGCGGTGCGATGGCGGCGACGTTGGTGATCTTGACGCCGATTCTTTACTTGGGCTTTGGTTCCATTTTCAGGGAGCGCGCCTCCCAGCTGGTCGTGTTGATGTTGGCCGGAAGCCTGCTTTTGCTGCTGCCCTATCGGAACGCCGATCTTTCCGCCATCTTAATGCTGATCGAAACGATCACCTTGACGGCTTTTGCCATCAAAGCCCGACAGAAAATCGGGGAGGATCTCGAATTCAAGGCCGCGTTTCTGCTACCCTACCTGCCGGTGCTGATTCTGCTAGGCCGCCAGATTTTTTATTCGACATCCGAGTTCTTTCTGGCGGCAGTGTTGTTCCTGGCGGGTTGTTTTTTTCGCGAGGTTATTCCCGCTTTAGCGGCGCGTGGTCAGAAGATCGAAAACGCCCGAAGCTGTGGAAATTTGTTGTTGGTCGCCAGTTGGATACAAGCAGCCCATGCGGTGTTTTCGGCCTGCATGATGGATATCGATCTTTTCCCGATGGTGGCGATTTATCCGGTTTTGATGGTGTATCTCTTGACCGCAGGTGCCAAGCGCACGGTGCAAAACAAAGAAGCGGTTTTGTTCTGTCAATTGTTGAGCTTCTTGGTGCCGATTTATTCGATGGTTCACTGGTGGGATTTTAATTCTGCCATCTTTCACCTGATCGTGGGGATTGCGGTTTCCGCCACCGGATTTTCCCGAAAACAAAAAGCGATTTTTTACAGCGGAAATATCAGCGCGGGTCTCGGTCTCTTTTTCTCGATCGTCAAGGGTGCTGTGCTGGCGACAAATGCGCCTTGGATCAGTCTTGCCGTTTTAGGAATCTTGGTGATTTTTCTGGCCACGTGGCTGGACAATAATACCCAAAAGCTGGGCCAATGGCGAAGTCAGTTTGAAACTCACTTTCAAGATCGGCGTGAGCTTGAGCCGCAATGGGCGGAACAAATGTCGGATGTCACGGGAATTCCGACCAATGTCCTGGATAAATAAATATAATATGACCGATACCATAAAGGCGAGGAAACCATGTCATTAAAATTGATCACCAAAGATAAACGATTCTGGCCCCTGTTCTGGACCCAATTCTTCGGCGCCCTGAACGACAACGTTTTAAAAAACGCGCTGGTCGTTCTGGTCACCTATCAGGGGATCACCTTGTTCGGCTTGGATTCGGGATCGCTGGTCGCATTGGCAAGCGGACTGTTCATCCTGCCGTTCTTTCTGTTTTCGCCGATCGCGGGACAGCTGTCGGACAAGTATGAAAAGTCGGTGCTGGTCAAAGCCACTAAGATCTTTGAGCTCTTCATCATGTTCGTGGCAACGACCGGGTTCTACACGCAAAATTATTCTTTGCTATTGGCGACTTTATTTATGGCGGGATTGCAGGCGACTTTGTTTGGACCGGTCAAGTACAGTATGCTCCCGGACTTGGTGAAAGACACGGAGCTGATCGAGGCCAATGCTTACATCGAACTGGGGACTTTCTTGGCGATCTTGATCGGCACGATTGCTGGTGGATTTTTGATTGCTATGCCGGGCGGTATTCCATGGTTGCTTGGCACATTGCTAGCGCTTTCGGCGATCGGCATCTGGACCAGCTTCCAAGTGCAGACGGTGCGCATCGCTTGTCCCGATTTAAAACTGCAGTTCAATCCGTTTCCAACCATCGCTTCAACGATGGGGTTATTAAAGCAGTCCAAAGCGATTTTCAATTCGGTGCTGGGAATTTCTTGGTTCTGGTTTTTCGGTGCGGCCGTGCTGTCGCTGCTGCCGACTTATTGCAAAGATTTTTTGGGCGCGGGCGAGCATGTGGTCACGGCCTTTCTGGCGATGTTCACTTTCGGTATCGGCATGGGCTCTTTGCTCTGCGAGAAGCTGTCCTTTAAGCGCGTGGAAATCGGCCTGGTTCCGTTGGGTTCGATCGGCATGACGATTTTCATTCTGGATTTGTTCTTTGCGCATCCCAGTTGGACGGTGAACCCCGAACATCTGCTCAGCTTGCAAGAATTCTTGAATGATCCGACCGGATGGCGACTGTTGATTGATTTCTTCATGATGTCGATCTTCGGCGGTCTGTTCATCTTGCCGCTTTACACTTTGATTCAAGATCGCAGTCAGCCCGAGACTCGCTCCCGCGTGATTGCCGGCAACAATATCATGAACTCGATCTTCATGGTGGTTTCAAGCGTCTTGATCATGGCGGCCCATGCGGCCCACCTGACGTATCCACAGATCTTCCTGGTTTTAGGAGGGGTGAATCTGGTCGTCGCTTGCTACATCTATTCGATCGTCCCCGAATTTACGCTGCGATTTCTGTCTTGGATTCTGGCGCGCACCATGTACCGCATTGAAGCCAAAGGTGAAGTGAATATTCCCAAAGACGGTCCTGTCATCTTGGTCTGCAATCACGTCAGCTTCGCCGATTGGTTGATCATCTCGGCGCTGTGCCGCCGACCCGTGCGCTTTATCATGTACTATAAATTTTTCGACATTCCGGTTTTGAAATACTTGATGAAACAAGCCAAGGTGATCCCGATCTGCGGGGTCAAAGAAGATCCCAAGCTTCTGGAAGCGGCGATGAACAAAGTTTCCGAAGAGCTCAGCGCCGGCGAAGTGGTCTGCATTTTTCCTGAAGGCGAAATCACGCGCGATGGGGTGATCCACCCTTTCAAGACCGGGATCGAGCGCATCTTGGCGCGCAACCCGGTGCCGGTCGTGCCCATGGCCCTGAACGGACTTTGGGGAAAATTCTTTAGCTTCGGTGGCGGCAAAGCCTTGCAGAAATTGCCTCGGCATTGGCTTTCGAAAGTGGAGTTGATCATCGATCAGCCGGTAGATCCAAAAGACGCCACCGCGCAATTTCTGAACGAAAAGGTTCGAACGCTGAGCGATTTGCCCAAGAAGACTGCTTAAACTTGCGAGGGGTGAAGCATGGAGCTGAAAAGGATTTTTCCGCTGACGATATTTTTTATGCAGTTGGTAGGTGTCTTGCCGGTGTTTGCGAAACACTGTGGTCCCATCGATCCGGTTCTGCAGAAAAGTTGTAAGCCCGTCACCTTCGTGCAACTGCCGGTTGATGTGCAAAAGCTGATGAAAGAGCAAGGGTGCGACGTCAAAGCGAAAAGCAATTATGACGAAGGAACCTCGGTGGATCTCAACGGCGATGGCACGCCCGAGTACATCTTTTGTTGTTATGAAAGTCCGCACGGTCCCTGTAGCGCACAGATCTATGGATCCAGGGACGGCAAATGGAAAAATATTTCAGGCACGGGCAGCTATTCTGGATTTGATGACACCTGTTCTGGCTTTCAGATTCAGCAAAATCAGTCGGTGGGCTATCACGATCTTTGTCAGGAATACCATCTGAACGATTACAACCAATTTGCCGGTTCGTCTTACGCCATGGTCCGGCAGGGGCCGCTGGGGAGTGTTTTTGTTCAGAATGGCAAGGGTGCGTTTTTGATTTCACCTCAAGCGAAACCTCAGTCAGCACTGACCGATCAATTGGAAGAAAATATTTTGGCCGTGCAAACCGATTTGGCATGGGTCAAAGCTCATCCCACAGCGGGCGATGTTTACCAGAAGCCGGTGTTCAAAACCACGCTGATTGGCAAATGGAATTCCTATGAAGTCTGGGAAGTAAATGACGAGGCCAATCAGACCTACAACACCGTCATTCAATTGAGTCCGAAAGATTTTCGCCTGATTGATTCGCTTCATCCGGTTGTGCGCACCAAGACTTTGGTTCCCGCAAAGACGGTTGTTGAAGGCATGGGCATTAAGAGCCAACTTTACAAGAAGATTGAAATCGGAAAAGGTGAGACCTATGAACACCGGATTTTTTTCGACGAGAATTCCGTCATGAACGTCATCGATCTGTCGGGTCGGTAAAAGACCGATCCACCACAGGTCCGACGATTGTTTCGCCATTCCGGTTATCGCTTCGCCACTCTTTAGCTGCCCAGATTCCAGTCAGGATCTCGTTCGTATTCCTCGAATGGATTGAATTGCGTTTTTCGGTGCATTTCCTCACGCTGGTATTTTTTGATTTCGTCGACGGCGTCAAAGCCGTAGCGAAGGGCGCCGAGATAGGTGGCGGTGCGCTCACCGGTGGAAAAATTCTTTCGTTTGTCTTCAGCGTAATTGCAAAAGCTCAGCTGGTTTTTATGACCGCCGCGAAGATGGCTGCAGGTTTGATAATCGGACCAAGTGAATTGGGTCAAGATTCTGATTTGCTTTCGCGGCAAAACCAGCTCGCCATTTTGATTGGCCAATGCTTTGCGGATCGCCCTTGCCGCGATCACCTTTAAGACGGGGTCATCTGCTTTTGCCCGCAGTGAGCTTTCGATCAGGCCTCCGGCGGGATCGACATCAAAGCCGAGAAAGACTTGGCCGATGTGTCCGTATTCGGAAAGAAAGGGCGAATTGACGAGGGACTTGTCGATTTCTCGGTAAAGCGAGGTGACAAATCTAATTTCTGGCATCTCCATGCCATCGTAAGGATCCAGCGGATTTTCCTCGCCACCTGAATCTTGTCCACGGGAAGCTTGATTCAAGTGTTCCGCTTCCATTCGAGAATGGTCGGAAACAACCGACTGAACTGTTGAAAGACCAAGATCCAATTGTGAAAATCGAGAAGCGATCGGACGTGAACGTGGTTTCTGAGCCTGGACCGCCCGTGATTGTGCTGACCGAGATTGACCATTGTTTGAATCAGCGACGTGCTTGATTTTTCCAGAGCCCGCTTCGGAGACCGATGTTTGAAATTCAACCTCGATCACATCATTGGTGGGCTTTGGGTGGGTTGCAGACACGAGAGCCCAAAATAAAAGGGCGTGCGCAAGAATGGAAAGAGCAATGAAACCGGCGGACTTCATAGTCAGGTTCTAGCGAAGGACCGGTCAATTGCCAATATTTAGGATTTTGTATCGGGGCGTCCAACGCGCAAAAGCCAGATCGGTTTTTCGTCCGCCTTCAAATGAAACTGTTGGCTTAAGGCATCGGGGCCCTGCTTGGTGAATAGCGATCGAAATTTCTGAAGCGTGTCGTGTGGCAACACGCCGCGGGCCGCATCCAACAAAGTGATTGAAGCCATGCTGATTGGTTGAACCTTGTAACCCTGCTTCTCCATCTCGAGCCAGGCTTTCATGGCCTCTTGACCGACTTTGACCAAAGTCATCGGGCGCAGATCCGTTGCGGACAGCAGAATGTAATGCGCGTTCTTTTGGCTGCGAACGCTTGCGGCACGAAATGACAGATTCAAACCCGGGATCCGCGCAAAGAAAGTGGCCAGCTGTGGGCGCCAGCTGAAAAAGCGCAACATCAACTGATCCATTTTGCCGATGCCGAGATCGACGACGCGAATGCCGCGATCTTCTTTTTGCTGAGGCTTGTGGGTGAATTGAATTTCGTGAAAGAAGCTTCGGGTCGCCTGCGACTGAAGCCAGAGATACGAATCGGCTTGGGTCAAAAAAGCTTTCATCGCCGAAGTCAGGCCTTGATTTGCTTGCAAGCGGAGTTGCACCTTTGATGCCGAGTTCATGGGTGTCAAGCTTGGGGCTTCGCTGGCTTTCAGGGAACCACGATAAGTGCTTCGGTTGAGCAAGGCACTCATCAGCTCGTTTTGGGTTTTCATGATTTTTGATTTTGCGAATTTCAAACTGGCCGAAAGATCTTTTTCGGAAACCGAAACATCGAGCGCATGTCCTGAGAACTGCGCCGCGATTTCGGCAGAGGCGATCATGCAACCCAAGGCAATCCAGGAAGTGTGATGATTGCGGTTTAAATAGTGTTCGGCCAAAACCTGGTCGTAACGAATGTGCAGGGTCATTCCGTCCCAAGTCCAATAGAAAGGTTTCGAATTTCCACCGGTCGGTGAGCGTTCAAGGGCGGCTTCGATGAGATCTCGATTGAAGTCACCTTCGGCGACCTGAGGTTTTAAAACTTCCAGAGCGAACATTTTCTCGGACGTCGGACGATCCATACGAGCCTCCTATTGAGTTTTCTCTTGGCTTCTGATTCAATGATCAGGCATCCGATCCAGATTCAACACGGTCATTGAGGGATGAGACTTGTCGGAAAAGACAGTGAGCTTAATGACTTAGACATGCTTGGAGCTTTTTGAGACATGAGCAAAGCAAGCCCTTTTGATCCCGAATTGCTGTCTCAATTGGATCAAATGATCCGCAAGGGCCAGCAGGGCCAAGCCCGTCAGATTTTGCTAGAGACACCTCTTAAAAAAATTCCGCGTCCACAGATGGCGGTGATGGCTGATTTAGCGCGGCGTCTGAACATGCCGAAGATCATGCTCAGTCTGCTGCGGCCCTTGGTCTACCAAGAGATCGCGAGCCAAGCTCCCGCGACCGTCACCGAGAAAGCGCTGTACGCAACGGCGCTCTCGCGCATCGGTGTTTTTTCGGAGGCGCAAAAGATTTTACAGAAGCTCGGTGATGCGAAAAATCCCGAAGTTCTATTGTTCACGGCGCAAAATTTGATGTTGCAGTGGGATTACCTGGCAGCGATTCCGAAATTGAAAAAATACATCGAGCGAAATGACGTCACACCTTATATGAAATGGGTGGGCAAAGTGAATTTGGCTTCTAGCCTGATTGGTGAAATGCATTGGAAAGCGGCCGATGAAATTTTATTGGCGCTTAAAAATGAATTGGAAGCCATGGATTCCAAAAGCGAAGAGGCCGAAAGCTTCGCGTTGTTGCATGCCAATGCACTGGGGCTTTTAGCGCACTCGGCATTTTTGCAAGGAAATCTCGACAGCGCCCAAAAATCCGTGCAGGCCTCGAAACTGATCTTGAGCGGATCGCAAAGCCGCTACGAATTGCTGGCTAAAAAATGGCACGCGATCATTCATCTCTTTCAGCATCCCAAGGATCTCGAATCGCTTCGGCAGTTTCGCGCTTTGAAGGCGGAAGCGGTCAAGGCCCGGGATTGGGAAACAGCGCGTGACTTTGAATTTTTTGAAGCCTTAAGCCTTCGGGACGATGAGCTTTTCTTGCGCCTGTATCACGGCACGCCCTACACCAGTTATCGCAAGCGGATCAAAAAAATTTACCGCCCCACATTTCAGATTCCCCGAATGCTCGATTGGAAAATGAATGGTTTCGAAGGGACGTTGCAACCCGAAATGGGAACGCGAATCTTTGATCTCAGCAAGGGATGCGAGCTTGGCGGGCGGGCCAATTTGATCGAGCAGCCGTTGCTGTTTCTATTGCTGAGATTTCTGACCAAGGATTTTTACCGGCCGGTCGCGCTGGGTTCGGTGTTCTCGGAATTGTATCCGGGCGAAAAATTCAATCCGGAGACGTCTCCCAATCGGGCCTACATGGTGGCCAAACGTCTGCGCAAATGGTTCGAGGGACACGGCATCCCGCTTGAGATCGAAGTGGAAAATGAAATGTTTCGTCTGGTCGCCTCGCTGCCGTACAGCCTGCGGGTTTCATTTCAAAATTTCAACGTCAGCAAGAACGATGCGCTTTTGGAAAGCGTGCAGCGCCAGTTCGGCACAAATAAATTTTCGGCGGCCCAAGCCAGCGAAAGCTTAGGCCTGACACCCACGGGCACGCAGAAATTTCTGACCTGGGCCGTGCAACGTCGCAAAATGAGACGAAGCAAGGCCGGCCGCTCGGCCCTGTTTGTTTTGACCGTCAAAAGTTCAGACGTTTTATAGTTCGCATTCCAATCACCGAACCCCTTGAGAGACTGGACCTTTGTCCCGATAAGGTAACATGGTGTGGTGGCGGAAAATGAAACTTTTGATCAGTTTGCTGATATTGCTTTTGGCATTCCAAAACTGCAGTCCGCTTCACTTCTCCACTGATGACGTTGGAACCCTGCTCAGTGGTGTGCGCAATCAAGATGGCCAGGTCTTCGACGGCAAGCTTCGCATCCTTCATCACCTCGTGGATGGCTACACCTGCGAGGGACACTTGGTGCCCGAATCGATCCTGATTCATGACACCGATGGCGTATGGACCTGGATTCAAAACACTCCGGAAAAATGCGCAGCCTCGCAACATGCGGTCGAAGGTGCTTTGATCAATTACGACGAAAGCACGAAGACCGCGATCTACGATGGCAAAACATATGTGCCACCAAGGCCCTACAATGTGTCGACTTCGGAAGATCCCAATCTGGGCGACGTGAATTTAAAAGATGGGGTCTGCGCCGATATCAATGGTCAATGCTCTTTGCGCGCGGCGGTTGAGCAGTCGGCACCAACGTCTTTGACCGAAGCCGTGATCGTCAATGTTCCCGCCGGAACTTTCACGCTGACGGATGCCGTGGCGCTTGCTTTAGAGCCGGACGCCAATCTCGTGCAAATCCGCGGAGCAGGAATGGCGAACACCATTCTGGATGGAGCAAGTGCAAAACCTCACTTTGAGATTCTCACGCTCTCTGCATCCAAGGTCTCGATTGAAAACATGACGTTGCAAAATGGGCATGATCCTTTTGCCATCAACGCGGCCTCGATTCAAATCAATCCGAACCAGTCTTTCGAAGCGAATGCGACCGCTCCCACCGCCAGTGTCAGCATCAGTGACTGCATCTTTCAGGGCAATGACAATGGAGCCGGCGTGATTTATGTTTCTCCGGGAGCTGGGTCTTTGCAGATCCATCGAACGCAGTTCCTGAACAACTCGACCGTCGCAGTCATCCAGGCCGATCATTCGAATGGTCTTTTGGTCGAGGATTCCAATTTTGCAAGCAATGGAAGCAGTCGTGGGATCACCCTCATCAAAAACACGGCTTCTGTTTTAATCCGCAACTCTTCTTTCTCGGCCAACTATGAAGCACTCCGATTCACGGATTGCAGCGATTGCAGTTTCGAAAACATTTCGGTCTACCGAAACGTGGCGAACGGAATCTATCTCAGTACGACGGATTATCAAGCCAGTTACGACGTGCACATTCGCCAGGCGACTTTGTATGACAATGTGACTTTGCCTTTCAATGGACAGATCAACAGTGATTTGTCTTTTGGATTTAAAGATGCACGGAACACCGTTATCATGACGAATTCCATCGTGGGGATGAAAGTGGGTTCCCAATTTCCGGCCTGCATGAGCTTTACGGGTTATTTTCAAAACCTGACGGCGACCAACAGTCTCTTCACGGATGCGAGTTGCAAGCAAACTGGGACTGGAAATTTGGTGGGGGACCCAATGTTGGCGGCGGCAGCGGACAATGGTGGTTTGACTCCGACCTTGCTGCCGTTGGCGGGAAGCCCCGCGATCAATGCCGGCTCAGACGCTGTCTGCACCGCCAAAGATCAGCGAGGCGTGGCGCGACCGATTTCACGCTGTGATATCGGCGCGGTCGAACAGTAAGATCAGTTGCTCACCTTGTGGCATTCGTCTTCGGCCGTAACGACACCTTTGTCATCAAAAGTGATCGCGGCGTTGGCATTCAAGATGTAATTGGTGCCGGCGCTATTGCGAGCGACGTAACCGATGCCCGCAAAATAACTCTGGTCATTCAGCGGATAAGTAAACTCCAAAACAGGAAGCTCGATGCCGCCCACTTGAGTTTTCGAAACCTGAACGACCTTCACGACCTTCTGATTTCGCACGCATTCAAATCGACCCGTCAAAATTGCCGCCGAAGCCGAAGTGGCCACCAAAAGGCTCAGAGCCGTAAAAAGAATAGTTTGTTTCATAGATTCCTCCGTAGGATCCAGATCTGACCAATGTGCAGAGCGATATTCAAGCCCTTCCGCAGCGTAGACGGGTAGCATCATAGAGAGCGCGCGCAGAATCGCGGCTGGCGTGGGTCTGGGGACTGGGGGAAGCTTCGACTGTTGGCTGCAGGCGATTCTGAGACATGATTTGGCCAACTCTGCATCCTTCATCTTGATAGCTCTTCGGTCAGAGAAGTTAGATTGAGCGATTTTTTTAATGTGATCAGGCTTTGATTTCTTCGGCCTTTGCTTCTTCTTTTGTGTTGGCTCTCGCTTTCTCCATCCGCTGGCTTCGAAAAAGTTCTTTACGATATATGTTCGCACATTCTCAAAGTCGGCTCCCCAAGAAATAATGCGCGTGAAGGGGCGAAGGGTAAAGAGCTTCGTTTTTAAGTTTGGATTTATTGCCTTGAATCCCATTACGAGTTTTGAAGTCAGTGCGCGGATGAACCTCACGTCATCGTTTCTATCTCGCACTTGGATCAAAAAATGAATGTGATTCCAATTGATCGCAATGTCATAGATGTGAATATGAAATTTATGGGCCATGCTTTGAATGAGTATCTGCAAACGTTGATTGCTAGGTTTAAACACTCCTTTGAGGTCTGATTTTAAAATGAGATGAGTGGGGCTTTTCAAGAAAGCGGTCTTTTGGATTTTCTCTTTCCTTTCCCATGCTCATCGTTGTCCAGTTCTTTTTGTACTTCTCGCTTTTCTTGTGCACTTTGTTTTAATTTCCATTCTCGTTCTTCAAAGTGTCAGGCAGTCGAGACCTCGTCAGTCCAAACTGAAAGTGAGATCTGTATATCACAGCGGTTTTGGACGCATTTTTTGCGCGACTCGAGACGGATTTCAATTCTCGTGTTAAGCCCGCCAGAACCCTTCGCCCTGCAGAGAAATGCGAGCTTTCCGAGAAAATTTCAAAATGAATAAATAAATTCAACACAAACAGAATTAAGAGGTCTAAAAACTCGTCAACATGAATTTTAAAAAAGTTCGCAAGAAGCTTTGTTTCAGGTATTTCCATATTGGCTTGGGACAAAGCTGCGTTGACTGGATTTGTTCTCTAGAGGTGCTGCGGGTGGGGCGATGCGAACACTATCAGGTGGCTCAGCATCTCATGGGCAATCTTGTGGGCAGTTATTTTTGTTTTCCATGGGTTCGCAGATTTTGTTCCCGCAGTTCAGGCAGATCGGAACGTCAAAGGGTTGGGTGCTTGGGCCGTCTGGTACGACTGAAATTCCCGGGCAATGGGGTTGCAGTCCAGGACAGCATTTGACTTTTTGGCCGTAAGTACCCGCGGCTCCGCATTTGCCAGGGTCGGGCAGATTGTCTTCAATGCAAAACTCGTGGCCGCTGCAATCTTTCAGGACCAGGCAGCGAGAGTGTGGGCAGCTGGCGACTGGAAAGTCGATGCAAAATTTTTTTCTTTGCCATGTCTCTCCTGCCAATGGGACCATTAAATTTGTAGGTTGAGTGTCGTCCGGAAGCCGAACACATGTTTCGCGCGAAAAGTTTCGGCTGCTCATTTTGCCAATTTGCCGTTTGAATCGGCAAACGAAGTCCGTAACTCCGCGCTCAAGCTCGGACTCATATTTTAATTCGCATAAATCAGGAGCCACTTTCTTCGTCACTTCGATGGTGTCATGGCCCTGACCAGAATACGTCGACCATGTGATGGAATCTCCACTGTTGCATTCGTGCAGATCCAATTCCGTCAGTCGGCCATGAGCAAAGCTCGAGACCGCGAAAAGTACGAAGAGACCAAGGCAGAAAGATATTTGGTTCATCCAAATCATGCTCCCTGTCGCTTTGTTCGTGGTCAAGAATTCATTGATTTTCGGAATGCGTTGGAAAGGCGGCTTAAGGCAAGCTAAGAAGCAAAATTTCGGAGCAAACGGTGAACATGATGCGGAATCTGTTTCGAAACCTAATGAATCTTCACGCTCTTGATCACGGCGTGGATTTGCTTTTGGTACTGCGGTTGCGCCTTCGGGTAGCCGGCGAGAAAAAGAAATTCTTTGCCATCTTTGATGAGAAATCCAGCGACTTCGATGGAAGGCGCTGCGTGGGCGTTGGGTGATTCGTGCTCGGTCATGAGCCAATTCTGACCGTTGATTGAAGTATAAGTGACTTTATATCCCGGCAAGCTTTCAAATTTCTTTTTTCTCTCCTCGAGAGTCTTCAGGGGCGGCGCGGTTCTTGAGAAAAGACTGACGAACACATCGCTCTTTTCCGTCTGTCGGGTCGGAGTCGCCAACATATGAAATTGCATCTGATCGGATGCCGCCATGTCGACGCTCCAGCCTTTCGGAAGTGTAACATCGGCATTCTTCTGAAGCACCGTCATGTCTTCTTTCAGATCAAAAACTTTCATGACGGAAAAAGGAATCGTTTGCCCCGCCATCGCAAAGCTCAAACAAAGAAGTAACAGTTTCATGAGTGCTCCTGCAGCAATGACATCGCTTTCATCGGAAAATGTCAATGGTGGGGAGTCGCCTCATTATTTGCGATCGATACGAATCGTCGAGGCGGCGCCCGTGGCTGTTTCGTCTTCGATGGCAATTTCTTCTTCGCTGACGGCCGGTGGGTTCTCTTGCGCCAGTTGTTCAGCCTGCTGCATGGTCAGGTGACTTCCCAGGACTTCTTCGCTGACGCCGATTCCAAAATCAGGAAAGTAGCGAACAACGCGAAAGTGATTTTCATTTTGATTGAGATTGTTCATTGTTGGCCTCCTTAAGCTTGAGCTCATTATACTCTCGAAGAAGACCGTGATAATTTGCAATTTGGCAGGGAAAGCAGGAAATTCCATCCGAAAAATTGCAGACCCGAGTTGAAAACTCAAATGGGGCTTTTGCTGCAATCCTTGACGATGCATTTTCGTTTTTCACATTTGACAGCTTTGCATTGAGTGGTTTCAACGCAGCCAAGCGTTACGTCTGACTCCCATTTTTGAAATTCTTTGAGTTTCTTTTTGTGAATCGCAATCGATTCGCAAGCGCTTTGCTGCATGAGGCAATCAGAATCCTTCGAACAATAGTTCAGTTTTTCGATCGCTTTTTGAGCTTTCTCAATTCTGAGATTTTCTGCGCGACTTTCTTTATCAAAGTCAAATTCCTGAGCGGCAGATATGCAGGGCTGGAAAATGATGACAAATAAAAATAGAGCCAAACAAATGTTTAAATATTTTTTTTGAAAAATTGGCCACCTCGTGATGATTTCAAAATGGATTTGATCTTCAATCTCAATCTTATTGAAGCGGTTGCAAACAGGTTTGTCTACAGTCGAATCTCATTCGAAACTTTCGTCAGGGCGCATGACTTTACAGCGGGCCGCAAACTTCTTTCACCCAAGCTGAAATTTTGCCGGATTGGCGCTTGGTTTCGTAACGATTTCGCAGCCACCACACGCAGACCTTGCGGTCATGAACGGGAAGCGGGTGAGAAATTTCGATCAACTTGTCTTCCTTCAGAGAGCGATCGATCATCAAGCGAGGAATAAGGCTCCAACCCAATCCGGAGCACACGGCCGAGCGAATGCCGATCAGATTGTCGATCTCGATTTCGGCCTGGTTCAGAGCTCCAATACCTGGAAGAAACAAATCTAAATTGATCCCGCTGTGATGAATGAAGGGGCGGCTTTTCAAAATCTCCAGCGCTTGTGGTGCTTTGAGCTTCAGATCCTTTTGCCAGGATTTCGGTGCGACCACGGACCATTTTTCTTCGACGATTTGCCGGTGCTCGATCTCTGGAGATTCCGGGGGGTGACACACGATCACGAAATCAACGCTGCCATCGATCAAGGACAGCTCGAAACTTTTGTGCGGGACCGAAAGCGACAAGGAGAATTCTTTTCCCAAGAGATGTCTCAGGCGAGGCAGGTGGGGAATCAGAACTTCCTCGGAGAACCACATCGTGGTCGCAATTCTCAAGCTGCTTTTCGATAAAAGAACTTTCCTCTGACTTTGGATGCTGGCTTCGGCCCAGGCCACCAGATCCAGGCCGCGGGCGGTGACTTGCCAGCGGTTGTTCACCTTTTGCAAAAAGCCATGCTGGTTGGAAATCTGCTGCACCCGTCTTGCCAGGCCCGCGGGATCGCAACCCAATAGAACTGCGGCTTCTCGCAGGGACTTGGAATCGTTTAAAGCTTTTAAAATCAGACAGTCATCCGGGGAGATCGCGAATTTTTCCATGTTGATGAAATACCATCTCAATGTGGATAAATGTCAACAGACGGGTGGTCCCTTTTCCATTAAAGAATTCGTCATGGAGGTTTCAATGAAAATAATGTCTGCTCTTTTGCTGATCGTGAATATTTTGGGTGCATCGATGGCTTTGGCTGGTGGAGTTCAATGCAAGGAATGTCCTGCAGAAACTTCAGCCTGTGCACCCATTCCTGGCTGCGATGACTATCCAAGCCCGCATCAGGATCATCACCACTCTCATTGCTCATCGGAAGAAACCACGAATGGTAAAGGAAAGAACAACGTATCGGCTTATTGCCTCGACAGCGACGCCGCAGATTTCGGTCTGAATTTTCCATTTCAAGATCGGTAATCGATCCCTATTGCGCAAGATTTCCCGAAGTGTAAAAACGGCCGGCGAAGGGGACGCCGCCTTCGACCTCGGCAAAGGAAATGGGAATAGATTGGTTTCCCTCTTTATTGAGCACGTAGAAATGCACGTGCGGGAAAACGGTTTGGCCGACCATGCCGCTCAAGGCAATCGGCTGACCTTGTTTGACGGATTCGCCAACATGAACCAAGGCGCCGTGAAAGCGGATGTGAGCATAAACAGATTTTTCACCATCATCGTGCTCGATGGAAATATAATTCGAATTCAAACCAATTCCGTCCCAATCATCTTTGATCTCAAGCACTCGGCCGGCGCGAGCGGCGAGCACTTCGGTGCCGTTGGACATAACAAAATCCCAGGCAAAACGATGCAGGCCACGGTGACTGGTAAAGCTGTGATTCCCCTGCGCCACAAAGCGTGTCACGCCGGCCTTCCAGGGCAATTTATAGGGCGATCCCTGTTGAGGAGGGTAGGTTTCTAAATTCTCGGGGCCCGTGAAAAATAAAATGAAAAGTGCATAGGCGGAAAACCAAAGAACGTAAAAGCGAGTGATTCGCTGTTTATTTCGCCTCCAGATGGGCGGCCGAAAAAGAGTGCCTACGATCAAAACCAAAAATAGAAAAATCGAGAGAAAGAAGATCGAAGCAAGAAGTGGGTATTCCATTTCAGAACTGTACGGGAATTTCTTCAACCGGTCATCAAGGTGCCGACAAAAAGGTGTCCCAGACTCTCGCTGGCGCAAGGCTTCATGCGCGCAACCGATTCGCCACCGCAAATGGCTTATGAGTGTCTTCAGTCGACGACAAAGAGCTTAGCTCCACCGGAAGTTGAAGACCGATGGGGCTCGGCATCTGTTGCCACTTGGTAAGTCATACCGGCAGACATCTTGAATTTCCGACCGTCTTTTAATTCCGTTTCCAGTTCGCCTTCGAGCACCAGCAAGACGTGTCCGCGGGAACACCAGTGGTCCGCAACGTAACCGGCGGTGTATTCCACCATACGAACGCGAATATTTCCGACCTCAAGAGTTCTCCAAAAGGCTTTGCCGGTTTCGCCCTTGTGCTCGGTCGGTGAAATCTGACTCCAGTCTGTCGTCATAAAGGGGACATTTTCAATTTTCATAAAATCCTCGCTGCAAGAGTTGTTGAATTTCTAGTTTTGTTTGTCAAACAAGCTTATCGCTCTGGCAGGCGGGACAGATCTGGCAAGTGTGAATGAGGTCATTGCCGGCCATAAACGCAGATCATCCAAGAAAATCCGCAACCCAAGCCCGCAGGCCTGGTGACTCTAAAAAAAGTCAATTCCGGGCATGGATGCGGATCCTTTGAGTGTATCGTGCAGGAAAAGCGCCAGACCCAAATCACCGGTCCATAAGCTGTAGCGCAGTTGTCCGGCCTCTTGGGCTTCTTGCTTGTGTTGATCAATGGCGTGCATGGCAAAGGCTTGTGCGCGCTCGAGCCATTGAGGGTCTCTTGTTCGCTCATATAATTTGAGCATGGCCATTCCGCTGCCGGCAGTTCCGTGACACAGCGAAACTCCTTTCTTCAATGGACCCGCGTGCCAGATCAGATGTCCGGCTTTCAGTAGCAGGCCATCAATGATGGCGGACTCTTCTTTTCGGATGTGTGCGGCCAGGTCGGTCACCACACCCGTGGCTCCATGGCACCAATGCACCAAAACTTTCGTGTCCGGCTTGAGATCAAGAATCGTCGGCCAATTGCAGCTCTCATTTTCGATTCGCGCGTAGGTTTTTAAAATCTTTTCGAGATTGGAAATGATATCCCACCGTTTTTCTTGCTCATGCGCGGGAAGTGTCCTCAAGATCAAGGCATAGTTGCCAACGCTGCCATGAGCGGCGCCAAGGTAATGCACCGATTTGCCAAGATTTTGCGTCCAGACTTGCGCTCCGGAGGGAGCATCCAGTGTCCGTGTCGAAAGCAGTCGATCTCGCATTTCATCGATCAGCCCAGAGTTTTCGGATCCAAAGAGATGATGCGCCAATAAGAGCGCACCCGGAAGTCCATACAGCAATTCGTTCTGATCCGAATTCAATTTGCTTTGAATCAATTTTCCGAGTTCGTTCTTATTTTCGATGTTTGGACTCAGTTTTTCCAGAACGGCCCGAATGCCAGCTTCACCAACAAAATAGGAACCTTTGTCTGTGCCCGGATCGGAAGCAGCTGATTGAATGTGGGCGCTCAGAATGTGTTCAATCTTGTTCTTGGCAAATTCCTGCAACTGATGGCCATATTGCGCGCTCAGTTCGTTCAGAGCCCAGGCAGTTCCGGCAGCGCCCATATAAAAGTCGGTAAAGAATGAGGGGCCGCCCTCAAAATGATCTTTGGGATGAGCCGGCCACAGCGTGTCTGCGCCACGAACCACATCAACGGTGTCCTCGATAATCTTTTGAATAGTTCTTTGAACCTGATCTTCATCGAAAGCGTGAGCTTCCAATTTGTCGTGCCGAGCTGGATCGTAAAGCATCGCGGGTCCCCTTGAGTGGAAACGAATTTTTAAACATAAAATGAATGGTGATCAACAAAGGAATATTTTCTGCACAGCCCGCAATATAAAACTAGCGCTCACATGTCACTGTTTCGAGAATCGCGGTGTAGCCTTGGCCGTAAGCGTGGGTTTGGAAAGTGCCATTGAAGACGCCGCTGCTGATGTCGGCCAGCGTTTGGCTGTGCGAATCTGGGTTCAGTCCCGGCACAATCGAATGTTGAAATGGCTCGGACCAGCGAGCCTGGGTCATTTTGCGAAAACCCAACAGGCGGCAGAAGTTTGAAGCTAGGAGATCAGGATTTTTCGGTTGCAGCCAGGGTTGGTATTCGTAATGCGAGCAAGGTTTTGCATACCAACACCAGTACTCGTATCCAACCCGGTAATGAGTCCCTTTGACGGGAATAAAAGGCTTTTCGAATGTGAGGGCATTGCCGTTTCGCGAGAGTGATTCAAAGAATTTGTATTTTGTGAAGACCGGCGAGGTGGCTATCAGCTTCAACACGAAGGCATCTACTTCCTCTGTCGGCGCCGGCTGCATTTTGTTTTTGCGGGTCAGCAAAACCCCTGTCAGCTCCCAAATCTTGTCCTGATCTGAAAGCATTGACCATTTCTGCCAATCCAGAATTAAATTATTCTGGAAAAAATCGATGACCGTGGCTTGCTCGTGAATCGGATAACACCGCAAAGACGTATCGCTTTCGCTGGCTGCTTCGGACTCTTGTTGAATCGACTGGTACAGATCCGAAAGCTCGGCGCAATACGAATTTCCGCCACCTCCGCCATGAATTCCGCCATCCAATTTCAAAGAATCCATCTTGTCCCGAAATGATTCCGGTGCCTCTGGGTCCAGGTGCAAATCCATCGAAGGCTTTGCGGTCTCTTGATTTCGCAATGAATTGAGCTTTGCTTCGCCGTTCGGATTCGCATTCGGATCTGATTTTCGCTTCAATTCGAATCCTTGTCCGGAAGGTTCATGAGTCGATTCTTTTTTCAAAGACAGCATCGGTTTGTTCTCGGAAGCGAAAAGGGAGAGTGAGAAAGTGATCAATAAGGTTGGAATCCAAATTGCGACGGCTGTTCTCATTGGATGGGCTCCGCTTTTTCGCACGTCACCGTTTGCAAATACAGAACGGCGCCGCGAGCTCGGGTCATGAGCTGATCCTGGATTTGAATCACCCCGTTTTGAATCCACGCAATTTTAAAATCAGGCGGGACGATTTGCACGGGTGGATCGGTTTTTCGCTCGGCCCGCAAAGAATATTCGAGGTAATTGTGAATTTTCATTTTAGAATAATTGAGCCCCTGCAGTTTGCAAAACTCTTCGGCGAGGTCAATCTTGTTTGAAATGGATTGCCGGCTCAGGACGTAATGTCCTTTTCGCTCTTCTTCAGTTTCGGGAGCGTACACGTGATCTTCGTCAATGATCAATTGATATCCGATCGGGAAACGTTTGCCTTCATAGATCACAAAAGGGTTCACGTAAGTGATCAGGTCATCCCGTCGCAGAATTGTTTCGGAAGCCAGCAGATCGATATACTTTTCCGAGTGCAGCTTTAAAAGGGAGGCGATTTTTTCCGAGCGAAAGTACTGGCCGTCTTTTTCAATATCGGCCATCACGGCGATTTCATGCACGACCAATCGCAGTTTGTCCAAAATGGACAGCGAGATCCACTCGTTTAAATTGAGCAAGGTCTGACCTGGGGTGGACCAGGCAGTGCGCTTGACTTGATTCGAAAGCCCACACCGCAACCGGGTGGCATTATCCGTGATCACTTGGGGCTTTAAAAAACTGAGATGGTTGCGAACGCTTTCGATCTCGACGATTTCTTTTGAAATCAGACGGAACAGTCGTGTGTACTGGTCGCAGGCACTTTCTTTTTGCAGATCCGTTTTAGGCTTCGAGTTGTCTAAAACATCGACACCCGCAAAGGCCGCCGAGGCCATCAGGCACAATAGGATCAAGCTTGAAATCAAGTGCTTCATGCCTTGGATCAATTGCAAGGCCAAGACCAGGATGACCTTGGCGGCCCATCCAGGTCCTTATTTACGGATTCTCAAGAAGTCGATTCCCAATTGCGCGATTTCTTCGCCCTCGGATTTTTGCACCATCGACACGAACTTCTCGAGTAAGATAGTCAGTTCATCTTTGAATTTCTGAAAGTCCGAAGCCTCGATCGAGCAGATGGCCGTGTACATCATCTCGTCTGGTTGCAGCTCGTCCGTTGCTTCGACCGCTTTCAGGCGCCAGTTGGTGTGATGTTTTGCCAGAAACGGCGAGCCGCGATTGAGATGAGTTGCCAGTGTCGTCGCCTGGTAGCTGTCCTTGGTTTTCACCACCATGCCGACCTCGATCAGGAAGTCGAGAATCTCCTTGGTGCGTGCCGGTGACAGAGCGAGCTTTTCCGCAATGTCTTCGAATGACATTTTCACGTTTAAGGACGTCAGCAAATGAATGGCGGCGTAATGCCAGTGAGAGTAGAACTGCGCCTTTTCCGCGTCCGTCAGTTCTTTATCCCGAGGGGCGCGTTTTGAAAAATCACGGGCGGTCGCGCGAATGGACTCGAGCATTTCATGGTAATGATCTTTCAAAAGGACCGTGCCCGCTCGTTCCAGCTGCAAGAGAGTGAGCAGATATTTCGTTTCCAATTTTTGAAATCCCAGAAACTGACAGGCTGCGAGCAGTTGCTCTTCCGAAAAATCGCGATGGCCATTCAGGACCTGCGAGAGCAAAGAAGGGTGGACCTGCATGTGCTCGGCTAATCTTTGCGAGTAGCCTTTGGTTGTCTGCTTCTTGCTGTCGATCGTAGATTTGAGCAAGCTCTTATAATTTTTCACATTGAAGAATGCGCTCATGAAACCTCGTGGTGAAGACCGGCAGAGTTCTTGAATTCATTGTAATACATTTTTGTAAACTGATTTCCGGTATTTCCACCGGTTTCTGTGATATTTCATAAGTATTTGATTTTACACATTAATTTACATGGGTTTAGAGCGCACTTTACAGAACAGTAAATTTTATAAGATATAAAATGTCATAAATTGAGACTGGAGTTTGGCGAGACGAAGTGAGTTGGCGGCGATCGGTTTCAACGGAAACTGATGATTCTACGATCGTCGGATGGAAGAAGGGGGCCACCAATACGAGTGGGCCGCCGCCAATGTTTTCGAGAACGCTGTGCCCAGGACGGCGATCACGCACCCGATAAAGGTCGCCTGCAAACGCAGAAAGGGTGTGGTCATATCGATATCCAATGTTCCCTGATGGATGGTCGCAAGCTCCAGCAGCGTCACCACAAATGACGTGATAAAAAAGGAAGCGATCAGATAATTTCGCTTGAGCAGCAGGGGAACCAAAAAGCTGCAAACCATCACCCACGCGATTAGAACCGCGGCCGGTGGATGAGCCAGCAAAAAAAGATCAAAGGCCAAAACGCCCAAAGCCGTGCCGGCCAGGCGCTGCGAACTGATGTAAAGAGATTGGGTGCGGTCGGCCCGCATGACCAGCAAAACCGTGATCACGATCCAGTATCCACGCTCGATTTGAAAATGAAACGCGAGCCAGATTGCAAACAGGGCGGCGCCGACGTAGCTGATGGCGTGAATGTGCTTTTCAATTTTACGGTTCAATGACTTTTTGAAATTTTCGCGCAGGCCGGAAAACATCTCGGGTTCGCGCGCTTTGATGCGCATCAGAATCGGAATCGCTAGCAGCACGGTGACAAAGGCAATCAACGAGTACTCGAACAGTAAAAACAAAACCGGTTCAGGAATCGGCTTGGAAAAATAAGAGACGATGATCGAGATCACCAGAAACAACACCGCTCTTTCGGCCTCGGCCCCTTCGCCCCCGAGCACGCCGATCCCGTAGATCAAAAGCGGAACAAAAAGGTAAAAGGCCACGGCATTGGTGTGCGCCCAGAATCCGATGCTGAAACCGCAGAGCAAAAAAAGAAAAGTCAGAGCCACGATCTGCATTCGTTGCTTGAATGTGCCCAGATGATCGTTGAGCGCTAAAAGATAACCCGTTAAAGCACCGTAGACCGAAATTCCGAGATGTTCGTTGGCGTAGCCAATCACTAGCGGCAAGGTTGCGGCGAAAGAGGAGACGAACATGCGTGGCCATGGGGCCGGTGCCGTATCCAGTTTGATCAGCTCAGTCCCGATTTTTCGAATGTGCTGGCTGACAGGTTTGCCGTTTGCGTTCATCGCCAAAATTTTAGGGGAAACGCGTCTGATTAGAAAGGACCATTTTCGTTTGGCGAATCTTTCAACAATTCTTGGCCCAGGTCCCAAAGCTCGACCACTTTGCCATTCTGAAATCGAAAGATATGAACGACCGCGATACCGGGCAATGCCGGATTGTCTCTTTGAACCAACGAGTGAGTGATCACTCTATCGCCGTCTTCGTAAACATGTTTGATATCGATGGTCTTGTTGGGGCTTTTCTTCGCGGCATCTTCCATCGCTAGCAATAAAGACTGTCTGTCACCTTTGAAGTATTGATTGTGATGGATAAAATCCGCCGAGATGAATTGATCGTAGGCGGCACGAACGTTGCCGGTGCCTGCCATTTTTAAGAATGAAATCGCCATTTCTTTCTTCTGCATGCTGACATTTGACTGTTCTTCGTTCATAAATTCAAATGAAAAATCTGATGCGGAGAGAGGCTCAAAAAAATGAATTCAAAAATGGTTGATATCAAAACTCGGGATGGAGTCTGTGACGCCTATATCTCTTTTCCCGACGGCGGCAAGGATCTTCCCGGCGTATTGCTTTACATGGATGCGATTGGCTTGCGACAAAGAATTTATGATATGGCCGATCAGCTCGCGGCCCGTGGATATTGCGTCCTAGCGCCGAATCTTTTCTATCGCTCGCGCCGCGCACCGATTATGGACTATGCAGAAATGCTGAAGCCCGAGAAGCGGCCCGAAATGCTGACGCACGTTCGCGCTTGCATGGCCGACTACAATCCGGATCTGGGAAAACGCGATGCCGAAGATTTTCTGCAGTTCATTCATTCGCTTTCACAAGTCAACGCGCGACCGATCGGCACGGTGGGGTATTGCATGGGTGGCGGTCAAGCATTACGCGCAGCTGCGAATTTTCCGAATGCCATCTCCGCCGTTGCCAGCTTTCATGCGGGGAATTTGGCGACGGATGATGCCAACAGCCCGGATCGTCTGTTTTCATTGATCAAAGCTGACGTCTTTATCGGACATGCGGATCAAGATGCTTCTATGCCGCCGGAACAAATCGAGAAAGTTCAAACAGCGTTGCAAAATGCGAAGGCGAAATCGACCGCCGAAATTTTCACCGGCTGTCACCACGGTTGGACGATGAAGGATTTGCCGGCTTACAATGCGGCTGGCGAGCAAAAACATTGGGACGTGTTGTTCAAGCTTTTCGATCGGTGCCTGAAAGAAGCGTGATCGGCAGTGGACAGCGCCGATAAAAAGTGAATAGCATACTTGTGAAACCGGGGAGGTCTCATGAGAAATATTCTGTCAGCGTTGATTCTTTGCTTTTGCTCGAGCATGGCCTTCGCGAACGTCTCGGGCTCTTGGCTGGGATGGGTGGACTGGAGCTTTGATGGCTCGCCCGCGCATTGCGATGCCCAGATGAAATTCAATCAAACTTCGCAAACATTATCGCGACAATCTGGATTTTTTGACTGCAATGTCGTCACCATGCAGATGGATGCCAAGGATTGGACCTTGAAAGACGGACAAATGTTCGAGGGTGACGTGGCCGTCGGGACCTACGGACCCCAGGAATATCGATGGACCGAAGACTATAGCAGCACGGTCAAAATCGAAACCGAAATCAAGCTGTCGGCGCTTCACATGGACTATGTGGAAGTTTGGAAAAACAAAACCGATGGCAGCGAAATTTACATTATTCAAGGCCGACTTTTTTCATCTCGGTAAAATCCAGGTCGGGTCAGCTGCCGAAGTGGGGATCGCCAGCTGATCCGATCATCTTTCAAAACATTTTAGTAGCCTTCAGGAGCGCCTTTTAATTTCAAAGGGGCCGCACCGGTGTCTTTCAATGGACTGACGGTTGTGCCAGATGAATCGACGATTTTGCAATCCTTGGGATCAACTTGAGAGTAGGTAGCAAGGACGTTGCCTGACATGGTCGCAAGAACTTGGCAATAGTAGTAGGCAGGTCCGCCATTCAGGGCGACCTGGTTGCATCCACCTTGAAAGTCGGAAATAGCGTCCACTTGTGACCATATCGCTTTTTCGTAAGAAACCAATCCTGCCAATGCTTCGTCGGATGTGCAGGCTTTGGTTTGAGCGTGGGCTGAAGTGATCATGCAGGCTGTGGCCAGAGTCAGGACAGTTAAAAACTTTTTCATTTTGAATCTCCTTTAAAAAAATGGTTGTTAAAAAAAATCATCACGTGATCAGTGGATGTCATGATTTATATCCGCACCAGTGCTGCATAGCAACATAAATGTAATAACATATGACTTTACTGAAATAAGTCGTGAATTTTCTTCAATCGCTCTATTGGCTATCAAGAACGCAAAACGCAGCCAGCTTGATGGCACTGACCTTGCTGTAGGCATGGACTATGAAGCTGGTGCGTGAACGGAGTCTCTTCGACCGTCGAACTTTTATCTATTGGCTGCCCCAGATTGCCATCCTTGCGGTGGCCGTCACTGTGGCCGCTCCGGGGTCTGCGCACGAGAATCGTTGCTCGTTTGTCTACAGCGAAGCCCTGTTCGATTCTCGAATGGCGCAACTGTCGCAGCGATACCGGTTGCCACCGAAGACGCTCGAATCCAATCCCCCCAGAGATCCTGCCATTCATTTGCTAGTTCCGAATCTTCAGCAATTCAATACCGATTCGGTGTCTATGCCGGACCCCCAGAAACAAGGCGAAGAAAAACCCGTAAGCGCGCTGAAGTTTACCTTTAGCAACCACGATGAAAAGGTTCCGCCGGTGATCACAAAACCAGTGACCACCCGGGGATTTGATCCGGCGCAAATTCTGGGTGAGCGCCTTTCATTGGCGGATGAACACTTTCGCCTGATCAATGTCGGCGACCATCAACTGCAGCCCGACTACCAGGCCATCAACGAGCAAATCGAAGAAGTCTTAAGACGGTCTCCGCAGCAGAACACCTATGTTCCGGTCTTGTCGGCGTTTTGGCAGGCGGGATATTTTTTAGACAGCTTTCAAATCCAAACCAGTCTGCTGGCAATGGATAATTATCGCAAATTGAAGCCGTATCTAACGAACTCAGATTTTAAAGATATGTTGGAAAACGATTTTTTAGCGAAGGCGGATAATGACTACCTTGTTTTGATGAAAGATACAGGCAAGTCAATACTCGAAATGAGCAATGACGAATTCAAAAAAAATGCGGCGGCGGGCCTGCGTATCGTCAGGTCCGGGTATGGTTGGTCGGTCTTTCCGTACTTTTCCATTTTCAGAAAATCGCAGCGCCTGCCCGGCATGCTTCCCTGTTTGTCGCGAATTCAGAATGCACAAAAACGAGTGAAGGTGCAGCGGCTGATTGCGGGGCTCGAGGAGAAGGGATTGCACGTCGCCGAGTTTTCCAGGATCAATCGCTTTCAGAACATCCCGAAGCCCATCATGAAAATGTTGTACCGTCGGGCGCTCGAGAGGGCGGATGACAGTCATGATCCCATCGACATCTTGATCATGGAAAACGACGAAATCACCCGCGAAGTGTTTGCGGAGTTGCAGTTTGAGGAGCTGGCGAAAATTTCCGATCCCGACGTCACCCCCAGCGAGTTTGTCATGTTCCTGGATCGCCGTTCCGCCCGGTACGCGAAGGCGGTTGGCGACTTGCGCTCGCAAACCAGCGATGTGGTTTCCGAACGATTGACCAGCATGCCGCCGGAAGATCAATGGCAGCGCTGGGAATTTCCGTGGCAAAACTTAAAACAAGATGAACCATCGCCTTGAAATGATTTTAAATACGTCTCAAGCCGAGACGGCAGCTGAAAAAACGGCAAGATCTGCAAGTCATCTTCGATCTGAGGTTTCTAAATTGTGGATCAAGATGAAGTTCGAAAGTACCGATCAATCTAAAGAATATGAACACCGGGAAACGACCGTCTCATTTTGATAGAACGTTCAAAACTCAATGGCGCTACACGCTGGTGCTGCTGGGGCTGGCGATCGCGATCACGATTCCGGCAATTGAAGCGCGAGCACAATTTCCGTGGACGGCGTTCTTTCGTCACCGAATCAATTCCCTTAATTTCACCACGACCGCGCAAAGTTTGGCGAGCTGGAACTGTTCTGGTGTTACAACGGTGGAGTCTAAAAATGCGTCGGGGGCGGTCTCGAATGTCGCTTCAGATTTGACGGTGAATTTGACCGGCGCGGGCTCGATGACTTTCTACTCGGACGCCGATTGCACGAATGCGATCACCACGATCACCATTTTGTCCGGACAAAGTTCTGCCAACTTTTATTTTATCGACAGCGCTGCCGGCAACCATGCCATCACGGCCGCAGCGACAGCTTATGCCAGCGCAATTCAAAATGCCACGGTCGCGCCCAGCGCATTTATCTGGATGGGAGGCGGTGGCAATGCTCTTTGGTCCACCGGCGCCAATTGGTCGGGCGGAACGGCACCTTCGGGTTCGGACGTCGCGATTTTCAATAGTGCATGTACCGTCAACTGTTCGCCCACAATCAGCGCGAATATGGCTGTTGGCGGAGTTCGCATCAGCTCAGGGTATTCGGGAACGATCACCCAGGCGTCCGCTGCTGCCATCACCGTGAATAGCTATGGCTGGGTGCAGTTGGCGGGAACGTTTGTCGGGAGCACGACCGCAGATAATTTTATCGAGCATGGTCCATTCAATCTCTCTGGAGGTTCCTTCACTTCGACCAAAGGAATTCTCTATTACACCTGGAATTTTCCACGTTTCACAATTGGCGGAACCGGCGCGTTCACGCATAATTCCGGGACGGTCCGTTTCGACAACGGGCTGAACCCTACAATCACTCCGGGCAGTACCGTCTTTAACAATATTGAATTGGCGAATTCTAGCAACTGGACGGGCAGTACGTTGGTGGGCACATTGACCGTGGCGGGTGATATGACCATCATGAGTTCGTCCTATGCTGGCGGTTTTGGTTATGGTGGGACCATCAATATCGCCGGAAACTTTATCAGCAATGCCAGTGACGGGGGCTGGGGAATTGCCGGCAACTGCCAGATTCGATTGGTGGGCGGCGCGGGATCGAACGTGACGATGTCCGGACTTGGTGCAGCCATGGGCTCGATCGAAATTGCTTCGTCCGGTACGGTGAATATTTCGGGAATCGTCTTCGTGCAAGGAAACTTTAACTACACCAGCGGCATCGTCAATGCCGGAACTTCGAATTTTCGCTTTGGTGGTGGAAGCGTGCAAACGATCACACCTGGAGCCATGCTCTTCAATGACGTGACGGTTTTCGAAGGGGCCTATAATACTGTCGTCTTTTCCGGAACAGTTTACGTCGGCCGAGATCTTTATTTATCCAGCAATGACGGCCGTTCAGGCGTGACGGGCGGGACTTTCGAGGTTCAGCGCAATTTGACTTCGACATCTCCCTTCAACTTTGGAGATTCACCTATCAAATTGACCGGGGCCGGTACACAAACCATCAGCGCCACGGCCGGATCGGTATTTTATTCGGGAAATATCACCGTGACCGGTGGCGGAAATGTGGTGCTCGCATCTGATATCTCGTGGAATTCCGCAGGGCAAACGCTGACGGTGACCACAGGTTCGGTCGATATGGCGGGCTTTGCTTTAACGGTGAAGGCTCTTTCGCTGAACAGCACCACAGTCACTCGATCCGCAGGCACGCTGACGGTCAACGGTTCGGCCGTCGCGGCCGGCAGCCAGTCGCTCTATGGCGGCACTATCGCGCCTTAACCCGGCAGAAGTTACTTGCGGGGAATGATCGCAAATTGGGGACCATCGCTGTAGGTCGCTTTTTTCGCTCGTTTCGAAAACACGTCCCAAGCTTTCAAGCCATTCGGTGCGCCGGACCCGACACTGTAAGCTAAGGCCGGCTGCATATTGGCCGGGTAGCCTTCGGATGAGGTCGAGTAGCCCGTCATTTCGCCAGCGACAAAACCCTCGCCAAGCGCAGTCGCCATTTCGCTGCTGCCACAAGCGGTGGCCTGAACGGCAGGACTGGCAGTGGCTTGATAAGTCTGTGCCATGGTTTCGTAGAAAGGGCTCTGGTCCGAATCCCGAATCAGCAAATCATACACGGCCCCCAGGACCCAACAGGAGCCAGGATCGGTCATGCGGTTGATGCTGAATTTTGCTTTCCACAAAAGTAGCGGCTGCGCTTTCGTGAATCCGAGCTCGGCCAAATGTCCAATCGACTGCGTGAAAAAGTCATCCATCCAGGGCGCGATGCCACGGCCGTTCTCATACGAAACGGAATATCCCGTCACGATCACGCCCAGTTTGTTGGCGGTGGCGCTGTTGGTGTAGTTCTCGTTGTACCAATCCAAATTGTTATTCACGATTTGATTCAGCAGCACTTTCATGGGGTGATTGTCGGGCGTGATGTAAGCCGCATCTCCCATGGTTCGAAGCGCCCAACCTTGACCACGCAATTGCTCAGAGCGGATCAAGCCTTTTTCAAACAGTCGATAATAGGGATTTCCGTTAAAGGTGACGTAGGAGCTCCAGAATAAAAGCTCCTCAAAGTAATAATGGTCTCCGGTCACCAGGTAAGGGATGTAAGCCAGATTCGGGTGGTGGGACACATCGGCTTCCGAAGTCATGGTGCAGTCGCCGGTGCAGGCGGCCGGGGCCTCTGATTTATTGGTCTTTGGATTGATCATGTCGCCGGGATTTCCGAGCAGCGATGCGTACGGATAATCCGCTACGCTCAAAGGCAGGTCTTTATTTTTATCGCGGTAGTGGATGGACCAGCTTCCGGCGAGATCGGCTTGACCCAAAGTCGCCTTCTTGGCGCGTGCATCTTGGGTCAACAGGTAGCTGACGGCCCATGATGGATTCAAGCCAATGTCGGGACGGCCACCCGTCGACGGCATGGCCGGCTCGCAGATTCCGTAACCCATGGGCTCGGTCTTCGCACCCGAAAAATTTGTTTGCAGACCGCTCAAAGTTTCCTCGGCAATCTTCACGCTTTGATCGTAGGAAGGAAGCGCGCGGGACAGAATCAGGTAGGCGGTGTTGTGTTGCAGCTGAATTTGAGGTTCCGCGCCCCACCAAAAAGTTTTTTTCCAGCGCGCGTGGTGAAAGTGCTTCAAGGCATTTTTCGAATAGACCACTTGGCCGCCGACATTGATCTGCACATCGTAAGTGAAATGCTGCGGATTCGGTTCGTAGATCCAACCATTTTCGATAACGGCATCGACGCGGACTTTGTTCAGTCCGGTGTAAGAGCGAATGTCAAAGCGGGCCATCAAATGCGGATGGGCCGTGCCGCTTGCAGTTTTCAAAGGCATCACGACCAGCCACTCGTTCACTTGCGGGCCGGACAACCAATTGGTGAAAGCCTTTGAATTCAAATAATCATTCACCGATGCCGAGTAAGCAACTCCCGCTAAATTTAAACTGACGCTGGCACCGAAGCCCGAATTGAGAATGGATTGCGGAGTGATGACGGGCGATGTGTCTGTGCTACCGCTGGCTTTGATCAATGAAAGAGTTTCGGTTTGGCCGGCGGCGAGAGCGGGGAGAACTGCGGAAATAATCGCGTGACGAACGGACCCGTCTGCGTGGGTGGCTTTGGCTTCCACTTGCAGTTTCAGATGGCTGCCATCGGCCAATTTGCCTTCCAGGGTTTCTGTTTTCAGCAAGGCACCGGGTGGAAAAGTCTGTCCGAACGTGAACGGAAGGTTGCTTTGGCTCGACGCCGAGGTGCTTTGAATTTTCAAATCCGTGACCAAGCCGCCAATAGGAATGGGTGGGGGGAGACCGGGTGGTTGAACTGCCGTCGGGTCGGACGTGGGCAAGTTTGAAGAAAGCGAAGTCCCGCCTGAATCGAGATTCACGGCAAAGCCGTTGCCGCTGCAATTTTGAAAGAGCGCGACAAACGCCGTGGTGCCGGCGAAAAAGAAAATTTGATTTCGTCGCTTGCGACAAAGCTTCAGCAGGCCCATTCAGTTCCCCCCGAAGAGCTATCGGAATTTCCGGACTCTCCGTTACCGTCTTACAATTATAGCGTACATTTTTATGCGTCGATGTCCCATGTTGAGACCGGCGAGAGCGAAGATCTGTCTAAACTATCGACGATTCGGCGGCTTCCGCTCTCTCGCCCCATTGGCGGCGATGAGCTGACCATTTTGCGCCGGTGACTAAAACCAATTCATCTTTTTGCAAGTCTCAGCGCGCCTGACAGGGCATCTGGTTTGCTTTCTTCCGGTCGGGCGAACCATCCATTGATTTTCAGGGTCGCGCTTTTCTGGAATTTTAGCGGTACGTAAGGAGATCTTCGAATGAGAAACTGGACCCACCTGCGGGGCCTAGCGGGCGTCGTTTTGGCGACCCTTAGTTTGTCCGTCAGCTTTGCTCAGAACAAAAGCCAAATGGATCTTCTGGCGATCAAAGATCATCGTCCCAGCGCCATCGAGCTGATCACCACGCCTGACGCCTTAGAGCCAATCGCGAATCAGAAAGCGGATCAGAGCCACATCAACGCAATTGCCAATGGTCTGCCGAGATTGCTTGCGGCCATCGAGAAAATTTACCCCGGCGCCCAAATCGGATTTTTGGGACGGGACACAGCGCTGCTGGCTGATGCGACCCAAGCTTTGCTTTTGCAGTACGGACAGGTCGACCGGGTTCGCTACATCAATCTCAGCACCCCGATCTTCAGCAGCCTGACGCCAGAGCAATTGGCGCAGTACTTGATCAGTCTTGGGGCTCCCGGTGGAAAAGACGGCAAACGTCCTTTTGTCCTGGTGGACTTTACGTCTCTGGCGAAGCATTCGCAATCCACTCAACTGATGTCTGCCTACATCAAGCATTTAGCGGACCAGGGGCTCACGCCCGAAGAGATCGTTGAGCGCTTCAACGTACTGACGTTGGCGGACATCAACAACGGCATGAATCCATTGACCCAGACTGCCGAAAATATCGCCGTCTCAAAACAGTATCAAGCCAACGAAATTCGCCAGCATAGCAGGTATCGCTACATTTTCTCGTTGGGAAAAAACGAAAGGGGCATGGCCTACAGTTCCGAATGGCATGACCGGTTCGATCGTTTCCGGATCGAAGGCAACGGCGAGATCACTCCTTTTCCCTCTGAGATGAAGAGCGACCGTGATCGCGTTGCCGCATTGGTCGAGCAAATTGAAATCATCAATGCCGTCAGCGATCCGAACTATCAGACAACGGTGGCCGAAGTTTTCAAGCAGGCGGGTGCTCCGCTTCCCGTGCAGACGTCGGACCTGAATGATCCATCCGCATCGCTGGGGAAGATCCAGACCGATTTGCGAAAGCTGATGAAAAAGGTCAAGAAACAAGCGGCCAAGAGGGGGCGTGCGCAGAAGCGCGAGGAATATCTCACGCAGAAAAAAATTCAAGAGACCATCGCAGATATGCTGAAAAATTCGAAGATCTTGGCTGAAGGAGAGAAGCCAGCATCTTCTCGCAGACAACTGTCGAGCGGTTCCTTCGATGTCGGGAATGTCGCCTATACCCTTTTGCGACTTTTCCAAGATGCGCAACCCAGCTATTTTCACCAAAATTGGAAAGAGAATTCGCCCCTGAATGCGATGATGCTAGCGGCGCTTTTTAAAATGCACGACAACCGGCAAATCAGTTCGGAAGACCTTGCCATTGTTTTCAATGAAATGATCAGGGGCATGACGAGCAAAGGTGGAATGCTAGGGCCTGACGCTTACCGTATCATTTCGAAAAACGAGAAACAGGTGCTGGCATTTTGGTCTGAAGGTTTGCAACGGCAAACGGCTCTTAACGACGTGCAAAGATTTGTCGCCGAGCGGATCGCACCGCTGGTGGATTTGAAAAAATACGCACCGAGATTGAAAGCGCGAATCGACCTTGAGATTGACAGACAGAAAAAAAGAACCCAGCAAGCAGCGAAAGTTGCCCTGGACAAGGCAAAGCAATTCAAACGCCAAGAAATGCAAAACAAGTATGCCGAGCAAAGAACCGCGCAGGAAGAACTGCGCTTGCTGACGGTCAATTTGCCGGTGCTGACAGAGGCCGATAAGATGGATCGTCAGGCGGGCGAGGGCACGTTGTGGGGCGCGATCTTGACCAAAAATGCGCGTGAACTGGGCAAGATTTATCTGAAGCATGAAAACAATCTGGTGCGTTGGCCATCCTTCCCCGCAAAACTACCCAATATGACCCTATCGACAATGATGCAGCTTTTTGAAGCCGGGAAGATCGATGAACAAGACCTGGCGGAGATTTTCAAGACGTTCTTCTTGCCGCTCAATCAGCAAAATCCCCTCAATCAAGATATAAAACAGATTTTATCTGCGCATCCCCGAAGCAGTTTAAAAATGGCGATTGCCATTATTTCGCAGACAAATGGTGTGACGAACAGTCTTTCCTTTTTCAATATTCAGAAAAATTTGCTCGACCGTTTCGGTGTGCTATCCGTTCTGCCGCCAGAGGCTGGGCCCCGGCTGAAGCTCGAGGAAGAACGCGTGCGAAAGCAACAGGACCAAGTCTTGCGGGCAGATCGAGAAAAATCAAAACAGAAGCAGCGGGATCTTGAACGAGAAAAGTATCTTGCGCAAAGAAAGATGCAAACAGAATTTGCGGATCTTGTGAAACAAGCACCCATTTACGAGAGGGAAGAGGACATCAAACGGAACGACCCAAATATCGTCAAGAACTATATGGGCGAATTTTCGGGGCCCGCTCATGCGCTCATGCCTTTGTATTTTAGAAATGGCGGTGATCACAATTTCCGATCGGCCCCTCCGTCGCCACTGCACGAAGTGATGACGGCGTCGCTATTTCAGCTTTACGAGCAAACGCAAATCGATACGGCGGATCTGCGCCAGCTCTTTAAAGTGTTGGTGCTTCCCGCGATTCAAAACTATCCAATCTCTCCTGATTTGCTAAAAATGTTCGACGCCCATTCCGCCACCGTCGAAAAGGCGATCTGGAGCTGGGTGGATAACGGAGCGACCTCTCTTGCCAGCATGCAGGCCATCGATCAACAGTTGCGGGAGATTGAAAACAAGGCCTGGAAGTTTCCAGCCACGTTGAAAGAGCGAATCGAAGAAAAGCGCCGGCAAATCGTCAGGGCCGAACAACAAAGGTTGAGCGCTGAAAAATTGAAGAATCAAAAAAAAGCACTGGAATTCGAGAAAGCCCGCTACGTCGAGCAACGCAGGATGCAGGACCGCTTTGCCGAGCTGACGGATCAGTTGCCGAAAGTCGATGCGAGCGCCGATCAAACCGCGGGTGTCTGGTATGCCCCATTCGGCGGCAGGCTTCAGTTGACACCGAATGGCCGTCGTTTTGCCGACACTTACATGGAAGCATATGCCTTTATGCCGGGACTGTCGGTTGCCGTCAGCCGGACATCTCCCTTTACGGAAATGGCGTTGTCGTCGCTTTTAAGCCTGTACGAAAATGAGCAACTGGCCGGCAGCGAATTTCAAAAACTGTTCGAGCTGATTTTGGCCTACCCAGCCGCCATCGACAAGATACCACCCGGTGTTATAAAAATATTAGAGGCGCACCTCGATTCGAAGGGCGTGCGATTGGTTTTTGGTCCCGAAAACAGAGGCATCTATTTTCCGCAGCAAACTTTTCTGACTGAGCGCCCTTACAATGGATACACCGCGACCAAATCCAGAACGACAATGGGGAATTTTTACAACTCTTTCATCAGGTCTCACCATTTCGGTGTTTCTTGTCAGCGCATTTTTCGATGATGAAGCTGGCCCCGTCGCACGCGAGGCCGCAGTCACCGTTGGTTCGTGCGCAAAAAAGCCGCTGTCTATGATTTCGCCAGCCCTTCTCCATCAATTTTCTTGGTGGGGCTTTTGGGCCGATGGCATGAGAAGTGTACAAGTGTAAGAGATGCGTTTCTCAAGCGTCCTGTTCGTTCTCACTGTCGCGCTGTTGAATTTTTTTCCGCTGGTCAGTCGTGGTGAAGAGCTCGACCGCTCCTATGGCATTCTCGGTCTTTCCGCGGGTGCGGCCTTCAGCGATGTTCAGGCCGCGTACCGGAGGCTGGCTTCACAGTATTTGGACCAGCGAACCAATGGCGAACCCGAAATCGCGAAAGAAAAATTTCGCCAAGTGCACGAAGCTTTCCAGATGATTCAGTCGGCTGAAGATCCTGAGATCCGTCAGCCCGCGGATCGCAAGGCGGCCGAGGCCATCCGCAAGCTTGGTAAAGCAGTCTCGGTGCCCGAAAGAATTCAGGCGCTGGACGACATGGCCGAATTCGCCGAGAACATCGTGCTAAATGAAAAGCTGCGCGAACGCGCCGACGAGACCGTTCGTCAGTGGATCGGCGACGGCATGCATGTGTCACTGTCCGAGCTCAAGGCCTATTACGGATTTCTGGGGCGATTTGATTTTTTGATCTACAATCTGATCGCGTCGGACAAGTTTTACGAAATTCCCTTTCTTTATAATGGCATCATTTTGGAGGCGCTCGCTAGCCGCCCAGATGTCAGTCTGGAGGATGTCATCCATCTCATCCAGGACAGTGGTGGCATGGCAACGGATTCTTACGGATTCCGTTACGGAGCCTCTTATAAGTTCAAATCCGATGCGTCTGAAGCCCTTTTCCGCTTCGCTCTTCACAAGGATCTTTTGCACTCGTATGAAGATCTGGAAAAATATTTCGTTCGGCTCAAGCCGATTTACAAGGACGGTCAGAAAACCTTGTTCTTTGATATGGACCGATTTCTGGGGCATTATTTTCAAAATGTCTTGTCCTGGGTCCCACGTCTGAAACCCGGGGATTTTGAGCGCCTGAAATTCATTCTGCCTTATCATCAAAATCTTATTTTGCTCGAAGAGGCCCTTCGCCAGCATCTTTTTCATCAGTCTTGGGAAGTGATCTACGCGGTCGAACATGTCCAAAGATTCGAAGAGGGGAACGTCGGTGACGTGCAGGTGCTGGGCCTGAATCCTTATCTCAATCCCGGCAAACCTTCTGCCGAGCCAGAGGTCGTTCGGGCCAATCAAGAACGCCGACGGCGGGTGTACAAAGCCGCATTTGCCATGCTGAAAGAGCTCGGTGGGAGCCCCACTGAATTTCGCAAATTGTCGACCTCGTTGGGAATCGGCAGCATCGATCGCAGTCTGATGAAAATGATGGCGCCCTTTGTGCGGTTTCAATGGCCGGAACGAGACTATCGAACCACCGGACTGTGGGAGCAAAAACCGATCACTCCCGAACATGGGTCCCTGGGGTTTAACCCTTCCTTTTTTCAACGAACGACCTGTCAAAAAATTTATCGGCATTGATCGGCCCCATTTTGGAATTAGGGAAACTGCAGTTCTCGAACGACGGAATAAATACGCCCATCAACCGAAATAACCGAATCTTGACACAAAATCTGTTGCGAATTTGGTAGGTCTGCGGCTCTGCAAGGAGCCCTTTATGAAGCAAATTCTTCTTTCGATCCTAGCCCTGATTTCTCTGAAAGCCGCAGCCTGCAAGACGCCCGAGGCCCAATTCATCGGTCACATCAAAAATTACACCGAGACCCAAAGAAGCGAAAGCATCGTCGAGTGCAGCTTCGAAATCCAGTTTTCGTCTTACCAGGCCAGCGAGGTTTGCCCTTTGGACGCGGTCGAAGTGGTGAGCTACCAGTTTCCCGATCCGACGTGTTCTTTGAAAGACAAAGACGCAGTTTCCGGCGTGTTGGCTCGTCGCGGTTCTTTCATCGTCATTCAGTAAAAATTTCAGTGCGCGGGACAGCCAATAGCGATCTCTTCTTCCGCGCCTGAGACCTATCGCAAATCCACCAAACGGAACGAAGGGTCTTGCTTGAGACTCTTCGTCTGTTTTTCTTTCGAGTTGATTCCCTCTCCCACGTAACGGGTCACAAACCCTTCTTGCTTGCCGATCAAGGCATCAATGAAAGGGAAGTGTCCTTGTTTTCCCGAGTAAGCGTGAGAGGCGTCCAGTTTCAGGAACTGTTTTGCGAGATCGTTCTGCAATTCTTTTTTGCTGAAAACGAAAAGATCCAAATCAAAGCGTCGATAGTCATGCGTGAATTTCAAAGGAAAAGACAGATCGCCCGCCCGGTAGACCACATGCAGTGGCTTGGACCGAAGCTCGCCGGCCAGCGGTTTGTTCATCTTCATGCAGATCGCTAAAAAGGTGGCGCCCTTTTTCAGATAATACTTTTGATTTTCATAAGGCATCGGATTGAATTTGTTCGCCTGCAACCAGGCATTGAATTCTTGAGCGCTGCCATCCTTCAGAATCTCAATCGGCTGAATCTGGTAATGGTCGGTGACCACCAGGTCGTGAACTTTGATGGCGGACACGGCTTGAGCTGCACCATCCATCGATGCCGAGTCCATGCCTTTCGTCATTCGGCTCGAAGGGACGATCGAATTCAATTCTTCAAACACGGGCCCATCGAGCTCTTCATATTTTGAAGGCAGAGTCGGAAATGGCAAAACCCAGGCGATTTCTGACGGAAATTTCGTCGCCGTAAGCGAGGTCTCGATCACCAGGTGCGCATTCGTGCCGTCATGAAAGAGAAGGGCTTTGCGCCGACCCTCTGTCAGTTCACCGGAAAAACTGGAGGGAAAGTGAATGCAAGCGGAAGAAAGTTCGGACGTCAAAACACAGGCGGCGAGCGCCAAGACAAAAATTTTTTTCATTCCTTATTCACCCACACTCCCGGCCCCTTCGGAAGGCATGATTCTCTGCATCCCACCCCAACCGTTTCGAAAAAAATATGATAGCCTGTGGGTGCTGAAGAAACACGGCTTTCGGCTGCCGGGAGGATTTATGATTGAAGTTGAAATATGGTCGGACTTTGCCTGTCCATTTTGTTACATCGGGAAGCGACATTTCGAGCTGGCCATGGAGCAGTTTGAAAAAAAAGGTCAAGTCCGCATCACCTATCGAAGTTTCGAATTGGATCCACAGGCGCAAAAAAGCCGCACCGAAAATATCTCTCAGGTGCTGGCAAAAAAATACGGTCAGTCCCTCGATTGGGCGAAAAAAGCCAACGAGCGAGTGGTGCAAATGGGCCAGGGCTGTGGTTTGGACTTTCAGATGGACAAGATCATTCCGTCGAACTCTTTCGATGCGCATCGCCTGAATCATTTGGCGCAAACCAAAGGTTTGCAAGCCGCGTATCAAGATTCGCTCTTCAAAGGCTACTTCACTGAAGGAAAAGACGTTGCCAAACCCGATGACCTTGTCAGCATGGGCAAGCGCGCTGGCCTGGCCGAGAACGAGATGCGAGGCATTTTAGGTTCCGAAAAATATGCCGCCGACGTCCGCCAAGACGAATCCCAAGCACAGCAGTACGGCATCTCAGGAGTGCCATTTTTCTTATTCAATAAGGAATACGGGGTCTCGGGCGCTCAGCCCGTCGAAGCTTTTTTGCAAGCCTTGCGAGAACTTTCAAACGGGTGATGAGCTTGAATGTTCTGCTAGCGATTTGGAATCGGTAGACATTCCATGATTTCGACGCCATCTCCTGGAAAAATCGTAAAGTGGGGATGATTTAAAAATATTTTCGCTGCGTCTTCGTGCGACTCGGCTTGCACAATTGCGTAAGCCGCCATCTGATTGCGGATGTCGCTGATGCCTTTCGCATCGACCTTCTTCGTTTTTCCCAAGGGAGCGCCCGTATCGACGAGTGAACGAGAATTTTTTTCGAGCCACTGTCCCCACGCCTGCATTCCTTTTTTTTCTTTTTGCTGTCGATTGGCTGCATTGATCTGCATCCATTTCTCCATGCCTTCCGGCGTTCCGGTGTAAACGGCTAAAAACTTTTTCATTTTTTTCTCCTTCGCGAAGCATGATTCTTGAGTGGATGCAGGTCACCCACTGAATTCGTTAGAGTCTGATGCTAATCAGAAGCGTGAAGGGATGCATTACTCGCTGCGCAGTTATTTAGTGTTCTAAGACCGGCTTAACGAAAACGCCCTTGACGTATTCGTCAGGAATCGAGTCCTTGAAGACTCTTTCACCCAATAACGGCTCACCACGAGGAAGCTGGTTAAAAACATCTTTCGGAATGTCGTACACCAGGACTGTTGGCGAGGGGACATTCATGGCCGTATCGAAATCGGTGGTCACGGAAATTCCATCCGGGTTATTTTCACCGAACGCGTGATCATGTCCTTCGCTATCGGAAAGAAAAGATTCATCACCGCGGGGCGCTTGGTGATCCGGGTTTTTGGCGGCCAGATCGCGCTGACGTGGGGAAAGCTGGGTGACCTTGGGTTTTCCGGTCGAGCGGTAGATCCGAACAAAACCCTTCTCGACAGGTGGAAAATCCTTTTTCGTTTTGAAAATCAATCTAGTGCCAATGTGTTCAGGCGAAGGAAAAATGGGTCCCTTTGGATTTTCGACGATGGCCGGCGTCAGTTCATCGGCCGGCTCTCTGAATATCCGGGTGAGATTTCCGGACAGCATGGTCGCCCCGGCAGCGCTAAGGTAAATTTCAGACAGTAAGGCGCAACTGGCTTTGACGTTCTCGGCGATCGAATAACAAGGGTTGGTCAATGGTTTGAAGTGCCGGCGATGGCCAGGATCAAACTGCAGGGCCTGGATCTCGGCGTCCGTTAACTTCAGTTCCGCATTGCTCAGGGTGTTTCGGTGGCGGCGCGTGGCTTCTTGCTGACGACGGTCTTCAAGTTTGCTGAGAATGACTTCTTGGCGCATCTGTGCGTATTGCTGAAGGTCACTGCAGTCCATTCGCGATAATGTTTCATCGGTCAGCCCATCTGGACGAAATGTGCCGAGATAAGCTTTTTTTGCGTTCAGATTTTCATAGCATTTTTCAAACATTCGGGGCTGATTGGGAGCATCGACCGCTATTCGAAAAAGCTTCAATGGCAAAAGCGCCATTTGCTTAGCGGCGTTCACGAGAACACCGCCGATCGATTCACCGCAAGAATAGAGGCGCGAAGAGGTTCCGCTCGCGATGCTGTCGCAGATCTCGTCGGCATCTTGGCAAGAAAAAAACTTTTTCTTGTTTTCGGGGGACGAACGTTGTTGCTGATCCTCGCAATGATATTCTGCTCTTCGTTGCTCGCAGCTTTGCTTGATCATCTGTTGCAGCGGATTCGGCGCGTGGCAGGCCCAGCCGGACGAATTTTCGATGCAATTCTTTCTTAAATTTTCGTAAGCCAAGGCCGAGGCATCCGCCCAAACGAAACAAGGTGCCATCGTGCTCAGCCAAAGAAAAAAAATCTTGATCATCAATAGTTTGAAATCGGTTTTTCTTGAAAAATACTTCACAGAATCACGGCCCTTGGTCCGGTGCTTCTGTTCAATTCTCGACTTTCGAAATGGAGTTTGGGGACCTTAATGTCCCGAGGACATATCGAAAAGATCCCGGGCGCGCATCAGGATTTCTTCGCGCGACAAGTGTTGGCCGGTGATTTCATCATGCAGCTGGCGCCGCTGTTCACGGCTTAGGTGAAGATCATTCACGATGCTCGAGACCTGCTCGTTCTCTCGGTGAAGGGCGTCCGCACTTTTGAAATGCTCCGATCCGGATTTTCGACTGCGGCGCATTTCGCCCAGAATTTCTTCGGCCTCGTCTTCCGTGCAAGCGCCTCGTTTGCACTTTTTCTTGACCAAGCCCTGCATTCTGGAATCACCCAGATACTCGGAATCCGACAGATCGCGAAAGGCTTGGCAGCCTCGTCCCGCAAGGGCCGGAAAGCTCAAGCTCACGGTCACACTGATGGCAAGGCCCAGCATCAACGCGCGCATTGGGCGGCTCCCATGGCGAGATTCGAATGTCCTGCATCCGAAAACTTTTCCAAAGCCTTCATTTGCTCGGGCGAAAGATCGCCGCGAATCAATTTCTTTAAAAAAGCCTGAGTGAGAGCCCGATTTTCTCCGAGCCCCGCGGCTTTGGATAAATAGCTCAGAAATTTTTGTACGCTGGCCAAACGCTTGGCATAATTCGCGATGGACAAAAGCAATTTGGCCGAGCCAAGACCGCCGGCCACCATCAGGATCACGTCCGGCGCGACCTCGCCGATAAATGTGCAAACCAGATCGCTGGTCATGACGCCGGACAGTTGGGCCGACGCATCGATGGCTTTCGAGATCTCAGTTTTGATATTGGCCGCGAATTTGACGATGTTCTGAAATCGCTCGACGACCGAATTCCAAGCTTGTCGGGGATCCGTTGTCAGCTCTTCGAAGAACTCGGGAATGCCGGCTATTTTTCGCAAGCTGCTGTTTTTCAGACTGTCCCATGCTTCGGTGATGCAAGAGCCTTCTTGTTGAGTCGCACCCTGATCATTCAGGGCCGAAGCCATTCCCTCAAAAGTCGTCTTCAATGCCCGGCGGGGCAGGCAGACCGCGGCTTTTGCGGTTGGCAGTAAAAACTTTTGCAGAACCGCGCCTTTGCTTTCGGTGGTCGCCGGTAGACTTGCCAAGGACTCTTGCAGCTGGGCAATCAGACCTTTTGTCGTTGCTAGATCCAGACCGTGAAAGAAGACGGCGACGGACCATTTCCGATGAACTGAAAAATGATAGAGAAAGCCTTTTGGATGAGACAGAAGTTGGTTTTCATATTTCGATTGCTCTGGTTTTAAACCCATCTTGATAAAAACTGTTTTTCCGAATCCAGGGCCTGCAAAAACCTGATCCATGCCATCGCCGGAAACTTCAGCGGCCCCGACCGGAATGAGCGGAGTCAATTCGTTCGCAATCATGGTTTGATTGAGAGCTTTGAAAATATCTTGAACGGGAAGGCCCGACTGAAGTCTGGGTTCGTAGCGAAAGTCCGACGGCCATCCACCAGCAAATGCATTCCACCCAACGAACAGCCACAACAGACTGTATTTCAACATCATCATCGCTTGTTTATCGTGAAAATTTCCAAAAATATTGAGGGCTCTGCGGCGATCGTTGGATGACATCAACGGGATATTCCTGCGAAGTGGCAAAGACCGATTCAAATAGATTCAGGACTTTGGGCGGGTCGCTTTCGAAACACCGAGTCGGATGTTTTCTGTTGAGGGTCTCCAGGTTGGTGATCGAGAATGATTTCGATTTGAAGATGGATCGCCCTCACCAACAAGGAACCGCACAATATGAAATACAATTTATTAGGTCAAACGGGTCTGTATGTTTCTGAAATGTGCCTGGGCACGATGACTTTTGGTGGCAGCAAAGGCATTTGGGGAAATATCGGAAACCTACAGATCGATGCGGTCTCGCAATTGGTGAAGCGAGCCTTCGATCGCGGTATTAATTTTATCGATACGGCGAATGTTTACTCTTTCGGCGCATCGGAATCGCTGACCGGCGAAGCCATTCAGAAATTGGGACTGCCGCGAAATGAATTGGTGATCGCCACCAAATCGACCGGCATCATGGACGAGACGCCGAATGGCCGTGGGCAATCTCGTTACCATATCATGAACGAGGTCGAAGCCAGCCTGAAACGCCTGCGGGTGGATCACATCGACCTTTACCAAATTCACGGTTTGGATCCGGTCCTGCCGATGGAAGAAACCCTGTCGACATTGAATGATCTGGTTCGCTCGGGCAAAGTTCGCTACCTGGGGCTTTGCAACTTGGCCGCGTGGCAAATCATGAAAGCCTTGGGCATTTCCGAGCGTCGGGGTTGGTCGCGCTTTGAAAGCGTGCAGGCCTATTACACCATCGCGGGTCGAGATCTCGAGCGCGAAATTTTACCGCTGGTGCAAGAGCAAAAACTGGGCGTCATGGTCTGGAGTCCTTTGGCCGGAGGACTGCTGAGCGGCAAGTACAACCGCGACGGCAGTGGGCCCGCCGGATCGCGACGAAATAATTTTGATTTTCCGGTGGTTGATAAAGACCGCGCTTTTCGCTGCATCGATGTCATGCGCGGAATCGCCGAGCAGAAAAAAGTCAGCGTTGCGCAAGTCGCTTTGGCCTGGCTGCTGCATCATCAAAACGTCACGACCGTCATCATCGGCGCCAAAACCATCGAGCAATTGGACGACAACTTGGCCGCCACCAAAGTGCAGCTTTCGCCAGCCGATCTGCAAGCGTTGAACGAGGTCAGCCAGTTGCCGCCGGAATATCCCGGATGGATGCTCTCACGTCAGGGCGAGTACCGACAAAAACCACCGGTGAAAGAATGGTAATTTCTTCAGTCTAAAAGTTAGACAGGCATTGGCATTCAATCTGCACTTCCGGCTTCACACACTTTCAAAATCGAATGAAGCTGAAATGGAGCTGCAGAAATGTTTAAGATCACGACACTGCTCGCGCTGATTGTTCTTTTGTCTTCTTTGGTCCTGGCTCCGCATTCCGCAGTAGCGGATATGTCGCCGCAGGAAATTGAATCGGCGGTTCAAAAGTTAATGAAGAGCAAGAACCGTCCCACGATTTTGCAAATCAAAGCGGCCTTTCGCGAGTGGCCAAAGCAGAATCCATTTCCGGGAAGCCCCAGTACGGTGACGGCATCGACGATGACCGAGCTGGCGCCCGTGATTGCATATCTGGAGCAAATTTTCCCTGGTGGTATCTTTGTTGGCATGGGCCGCGATCAGGTGCCGATGGTTGATGCTCTGGATGCTTACTATCAATCGATCGGACAGACGGGGCGCTCGATTCGTTTGAATGCCAGCGGTCCGACCATTCGTCCCTCGAGCTATGAAGACCTGGCACAGTTTATGAAAAACCAGGGCATCGATCTCGATCTGAAAACGAATCAAAAATATATTTTGTACGATGGTTCTTATTATAGAGATGCGAACAACCAAAGCGTGCGCCTGATGGTGGCCGCATTTCAATACGCCGCTTCGAAAGGCGTGCCGGCATCGACCTACGCTTTATCTTTCGGATTTATGAATACGGTTCCAGGTTACGGAAAACACTTTGCAGCTAGCAATTCCGCTTCAGAAATGATCGCTTATCTCACGACGAATTTAAAATCCATCGGTAACGTGCAGATCCCTCCAGCCTTGGCGTTGCCACGGCAACCATCGAACGGCGTCCTGGCCTATAATAAAGAATGGCATGACTCCTTCAGCGGTCTTAAGAACAACAAGGGCTACATCTACGCTACTCCGGGATCTCAGAACTCCGGAAATAAGTCGCAAATTCTTTACGAGCTCTTCGAAGTGATCAACCAAGTCAGCTCTGAAAAGTTCAAGGACGAAGTCAATAAAGTTTCGATCGCCGGTGGCTACAAATACCGCGCACCGTATTTCTGCAAATCCTTATTCGCGTCTGTCGCGGTTCCGTGAGGAGAGTAGATTTGAGAAATGGCCGTTGGCCTCTTGGACCGAAATCCAATATGTTGGCCAAAATTCCAACATACTGGAATTCGCTTGAAGGACACAGCGAAATCGTTGCGCCACCTTTGCCGCCTTGCTTGAAACATCTGAGAAGAATCTTGGGCGGAATCTCATTATTCCGAATGGCTTCGGTGAGCAGGTGGCCGATTGTCTACGGATTCGGCCTGAAGGTCATGTTGGCCGAATTGGCCGCAAGATTAAGAGCGAAAAGAATTTTTAAGCTGTTCTTCGGGATTCCAGAGGGGCGGGCGACAGGCCTCGTTGAACCAGGGCATTCCATTTTGGATCCACGTCTCGCGACGCTCGCGGATTTTAACGGGCGATAGATCCTCGTATCCGGCTTGGGTTCCGCAGCAATCGCAAATGGGGAGTAAATTGTCTGCGAGGGTGAAGCCGCAGACTTTGCAATATTTAGTACTGGTCATATTGGCTTAAAAAATACTCCATATTGTTTTTCAATCCATGTTTGGCCGGATCGGGTTTGAAATAGGTTTCGATCTTACCAGTTTTATTGATCACTAAAAACTCGTTTGTTGATTCACGGTATTTGAAGATCGCACCAGATTTGGAACCTTTCAGCACCAGGACATCTGGTTCCGTGCTTTCCGCCAAGGCGAATGCTTTCTTGGCGTATTCCGCCGGAGTGCTGGCGCCAATATCCGTTTGATGTTTTTTAAAATGGCGATTCAGATTCTTTTCTTCGAAGACCGCTCCGGGAACAGGGGCATTCGCTTCCAATTTTGAAATCACGTGTCGATACTTTTCTGAAACATTGGAAAACATTTTTTTCAATCGAGCGGTCTCGCCCACCACTTTGACAAGCTTGCCGATTTTTTCGATAAAGGATTTAATGCCGGCAAAAATCGCGACCATCCCGCCAACGCCGGTCACCGCCGTTACAAGGGCTTTCACGCCGTGTTCCGTGATGAAAGAGCACAAAAGCTCACCGGCCATGTCCGGAGGCAAACTGGCGTCGCCCGCCAACATTTGTTGCAGATCGTGATGGAACTGGCGAACAATCTGGGTCAGCTTGGTGGGGATGGATTTTAATTTTTCCCAAGTTTCAGCGGGACCGGACAACGAAGACACCGCCTGCACCATATCGAGAATGGTTTTTTTGCTCCCCAGGGTTCCTTCAATCGCGCCTTCGATCAATCCGCGCCCGCAGCCTTGCGCCCACGATGCGTAAAGGTTGACCTCATCTTTCGTCATGACGCTTTTCAGACTTGAAAAGGATTTGAAGGAAGAATTCAGACCGCAAATTTCGGCCCGTGCTTTGGGCACGAACAATTCAAGCAGGGACGTTTTTGTTTCTAAAATTTGCCGCAAGTCTCGACGAAGCTTGATCTCGTCAGCGATTGGGTCCGAGATTCCGCCGATGACAACCCCGTCCCCTGTTTGGTTGAAAATCAAAACCCCGTGTCTTTGCATTTGCGGATCGGTGAAAAAGAGTGCCGCCCGAGTTTCGCTTTCGACCGAAAAAAGAACCAGGCGGCCCGAGGCAGTGAGAATGCCTTCTGCTTTTTGCGTGAAGGCCTTTGCTTGAAAATGAAGATTGTCGACGGACACGGTCCAGTGTTCGTTGGCAAAGCAAGAAAGGCTGACGGCCAGAAGCAACAGGAGAGAAGTGAGAAACCGCATCGTTCTGATTATGACAGCAATGTTTCGATATGCCGATATCTGAGAATGCTTTACGGACAAAGGGCTGAACAGAATTGGCTCATCTATTTTAGTTGAGCGATCAGAAACCACCAATTTGCCTTCGTTCATCTTTCCTATTGGCGGCAGGCTTTTTCCGAAGTGTATTCGATATTCCGGAAAACTTTGGATTTCAGGAATTGGTAGACCTTCGGACTTTGCGTTTTTAAAGTTTGCGGATTGTAGCGATAGGCCGCAAAGGACTCGGCGAAATCTTCGGACGGATTTGTTTCGGCGTACTGGCTGATGGCTGTTTCGGGTGTGGTGAGAATCCACTCGAGATCGATTTCTTTCCACCCTGTCGCGTGAAACCAACCAGGGGACGTATCTAAATCGGAATCGAAAGACATATCGTGTCCCAGCTCGTGAAAGAGAGTGTACCGTTGACCGCTCGCGGTGGCGCGGCTCCAACCATTGAAAAGAAAAATCATGGCATTCGCTAGCGGACCATCGAGCGAGTCCGGATCGCGTTTGAAATGTGCCAGCTGATGATTGAATATGGGCGGCGAAGCGGCGATGAGATGAGCCGGGAGATCGGAAAGGGTCAGCAGCACACTGTCGAGCTCGTCACTTTGCCAGAGATCGGCATTTTGAATTCGCAAATGCGAGCCATTGTATCCAAACCGTCCCAACATAAAGAGAAGCTGCAAACCAACACGCTCGCCAAATAATTCACGGGTCACGCAAAGAACTTTCGTGCAGCGGCTCGAGTAGGTCTGTTGCGGCTGGGTCGACCCTTTCTCGTTGGTCAAGAGTGTTTCCAAAAGGTGAGCGAGATAGGGAGACTCATCAACCAATTCAAGTCCCAGGATCGTGGTCTTGGCGACGGTTGAAGGTTCGGTTCCCGCTGCTTGGCGATTCAGCCAATCCGTCATCTCTGGCGATGTGTAAGGCGTCTCACGGCGACAAAATGCTGAAAGAACATTCGAGTCCGAGACGCTATGAAATGGTTTTTCATTCGCATTCCGTTGTGCCGTCGCAGCTGGCGGCGCGGAAGACATTGCGGGCGCCGCTTGCGGGCTTGCCAAGGTGAGACTGGAAAGAAAGATAAGACCGATCCAAAACATGGATCGAAGTCTTACTGGCTCGTAGCTTGGGAGACAACGAAATTAACTATTTTCAATGCTGTTGCTGCTCGTGCTCGCGCAGATCTTGTGTCGTCTTCAAGATCCAGTCTTGATGGACGTCCACCCGGGTGTAAACGGCGAACTTGCGGCAGCCCAGAAATTTGGTGGCAACACGACTGGCAACCGCGATCTGAACCAGGTGCCCGGATTTTTCGAGATACAAGGGTCCACCCGAATCGCCGGAACAAACACCGACGGAATTTTGTTCGGTCTCAAATTCGGTTTGTGAATGCATTTGCCGAAAGGTCAAAGACACCTGTCTCAGGATTCCAAGCCCGGTGCGGAACAACCCATTGGTAAACCCAAAACCCGCCGCCAGGAAACTGTTCCCGGTCTTCAACTCCGACTCGACAGATTGAGCAAGGGGGGTGACCTGGTATCCGGCCGGCAGGCCTCCGGCAAAATGAACCAGGGCCAAGTCAAAGGTGTCGACACTTTTGTTGTGGCGAAATTCATAACGGGGATGCCGTTGAAAGCGGGTGGCCGATCGCATGAATGTGCGGTTGAGGTGCCCGGACTCACGAAGGTGATTCGAAAATAAAATCGACAGATGTGGTGACAGTGGGTTCACGCAATGTGCGGCCGTTAGCACGGTGTCCGGGGCGATCAAGGAACCCGAACAAGTCGAAGCTGATTTTTCATCGTACAACGCAACCGTCGAGCGAGACGCGGGATCTTGGGCCGTGACGGGTGCTCCGCCCATGATGCCGGCTTGCTCTTGAATTTCTGGAATTTCGCTCGAGAAAGATCCGTGGCCCGGGCCGCAGCCCAAAAGAAGAAAGGCCATGCTTGCAGGAAAAAGCAAACTCACTGTTTTTCGAATCATGGCCCAATCTAATTCGCGGGCGTTCTGAGGTAAAGAACGGGACCTAGAGGAGATAAAAACAATAAGGTCTGTCGAAATTTTTGTCGGCCGAGGGGCGGGGGGAGGCTCGGGAAGCGATTGATGGCCCGGGACTGGTCCGCACAGGCTCAGGGTGCTATGGAATGCCGGAATTGGTCTGAGAAAGCTCAAGGCGCTTGGATCGCTCGGGACCGCCTGCAAACTCAAGGCAAAGAGTCTCCGTAGGGAGCATCTTTTTTAATATAGCCAACATTGCGCTCGGCATTCTTGAGATCGTAATGCGTATTGAGAAAGAGAACTTTCAAAAAATCTCCCTCTTCGCCCAGGATGATAAATGGCGAGCCGTAGCGCAAGGGACGTGGCCGTGGTTCGTGCCATGGCGGAGGACGCAGGACTTGCAAAATGCTTCCCTTCACTTTTGGCGCAGGATAGAGACGGTACTTGTCTGAGTAAATGAATCGAACATCCGAACGCCAGACCTGTTTCAACGCTTCGAAAAAGTGATTGATGTGATCCAACGCCAGGGCCCGCCCGGTCTCGTCGACGGTGGCGTTGGCGATGACTTTTCTGAGAAGCTTTTCTTTTTCTTGGAACTTGGTGGTGACCTCACGGAATACAGAGTCGCGAACCAACATGCGCAGTTCGAACAGTGCACGTAGCATGGTGACGGTCACGGGATCCGAATAAAGCTGCGGCATGATGGCCCATGGTTTCGACGGCGCTGCCATCTCGTAACCGGCAACCATGGAGGCAATATCGAAATCGTAAACCAAGGGTTTGATGGGGCCCTCGGTTCCCACTCGATACAGGGCAATGTTTTTCAGGTCGTTGAAATTCCAATTAGGCGCGCGTTGCGAATTGAAAATCTCGAGCACAAAGTCCGAGTTGCCGATCATCGCTTGAAAAAGATAAACCTGGGCCGCATCCGCGACGGAAACATTGATGGCACCTTTTGGCGCATGTGATTTGAAAATCAACAAATCATCTTGGCTATAGTGATTGGCGCCCAAACGTCGGATCGTCTCTTGAAAATTTTCGAGCAACAGGGCGGGGCGGGTCAGGGTTTCGCCGGTTTCTAGATCCGTGTATTCGATCGATGCGCGTCGATGCGCCGGAGCCGCGATTCCGAGTGCGTCGGCAAGATCATAGACCAAACCTTCGCGATAAGGCGAAGTGCCGTCGGTCAGTCGTCCCTGCGGAGTCCATCTCTTGGTGGGCTGATTTTGAACATGCGTTTCGATATAGATCTCTTGGCGAGCCTGATCATCCAGGGTGACGTGCAGTTTGCGAAAGGTCGCTTCGTCCGAGTTCGCGGCAGAATCACCGAAGGCTTCGGCCCTCGCCTGGGTCACGGATCCATCCGGCCAGATCCATTCGGCGGCGTAAGAGCGTGGCAATTCTTTCTTGCGTTCGTTATCCGAGCTGATTTCGATTTGTTTAAAATGGGATTTCAATTTCAGGTGGATCGGTTCACTGTTTTGAAAAAGTTCAGTGGGTGGCCACGGTCCCGTCCCGAAAATCGCGCGGCAGTCGACCTGACCGTAAGCCAAAGAAGTGAACAGCAGAAGTAGGGTCCACGGAAACTGTCTCATTTTGATACACCGAATATTTCGGCGCCTTTGAAATGAACCACTGAAAAAAACGTGCCGCTATTTTGGATTTCAAAACGAATAGGCTAGGGCCCAACGGCGAAAGCGAAGGTCATCGCCACTTTTTGCGGGCCCTTGTCTTGAAGCCAATCAGGACCTGGGTTTTTTAGTTCTCGAGGGCCAATTCATTTGGCTATCGGGCAAAGCGAACCGCGCTAGATGGGAACGAATGACTTGGCTGGTGAATGCAAGACTTTGCGGTGGAGTGTTGGAGCTCGCGATGAGTCTGAAGCTTTGCGGTGGGTCTTGGAGCTCGCTGTGAGTCTGAAGCTTGGTTTTGGTGGCTTGCGGTTTTGGCGACGTCCACGAAGCTTCGCGTGCCCGTCTTGGAATCTGGTCGTACATGAAGCCGTGCGCCGGCATCTCATTGGTCTCGCGACGCACCTGAAACAAAGAACCCTGACATAATCGCAGTTACAGAACATAATGAAATATTTATTTGACAGCATTTTTGTTCGGAAGTGCTTGAGGTGAATTCATTTTTTTCTAACCCCTCTCCGATGCCCTTCATTCGCTAGCATTGGCTCTGCATTGCGATTTCAATTCGCGATTCGAGACCGGCCGTAAATTTTCAAAAGCATTTCAGCGGTCAAGCTGCGAGCGTGGTCAATTTTGGTTTTAAAACACGTGATAAGGTCTCTTTGAATTTATGAGAAAAATATTTTCCAGAGGAGATTTCCAATGAAAATCGAAACAGACAAAGATTTGAGCAAGATTTTGAATATCAAAAATTTAAGCGACACTTTCCTTATTCAGAAGACCGAAGGCCTGGTCAAAGAAGAGCGCGAAGTACTCACAAGACTTTTGCATCACTTCCGCGAGATCGAGCGTCGTCGTCTTTTCTGCGATTATAAATACGAATCACTCCGTGAAATGCTAGTTAAGCATTTTGGATATTCTGATGACGAAGCATATCGCAGGATCTCGGCCATGTGGCTCCTCAAAGACATTCCAGAAGTGGAAGAGAAGATCACAAATGGAGAGCTCTCGCTATCACACTTAAGCCTTGCACAGTCGTTCTTTCGAAAAGAAGCGAAGATCCGCAAAGGTGAGATCTCAAAAGAAGATAAGCTTGGTCTACTAACCGATATCAGCGAGCAAACAATCCGTGAAGCGCAAAGAATTATGGTAGCCCGGTCTTCAGCTCCGGAAGAACTGCGGCCTGATAAAATGTCGATTATTAGCAGTAAAAAAATAGAATTCCGGTTCACTGCGAATAAATCCTTGGAATCTAAAATCTCAGAAGTCAAAGGCCTGCTCGCCCACAAGTATCCAAGCCTCTCCATGGGAGAGCTCTTAGAAGTGCTTTGCGAAATATCTATCGAGGCTTTAAAAAAAGAAAAGACTGCCACATCGAAAGCAGAAAAAACGGCGGCGTCCAGGAAAAGCTGTGTCAGTGAAGCTTCCGCCGCGAAACCAAAATCCCAAGCCCAAATAAACCGCGAAGTCTGGCGAGAAAGCCATCACGCATGCTGCAACTGTGGATCAAAGCGCGCTCTTGAGATCGATCACCTGCACCCCAAGGCCAAGGGCGGCGATGACACCAAAGAAAATCTCAGAATTCTGTGCAGAGCCTGCAATCAGCGTGCGGCCATCAAAGAGTTCGGGCAAATGAAGATGGATCTCTACCTAAATTAATAAACTGCCTCACGCATCAGGCTGCGGGGGAACTCCGCAATTTTCTCAGCTGCCACGATAGCGGTGTGCATCCACGCGCGCGATCAGGGCAAAGAGCTCCGTGTGCGAAATCGAGCTCCGTCTGCGGTCCAGAGCTGTGCGGTCCAGAGCTCCGTCCGGCGAGGAGTGACGGAGCTTGCGTGCGGTGGCTTGGCTTTATAGCGGCCAGCGGGCGGCGATGGTGATGTTGGAGTTTTCGGTTGCTTCTTCGACTGAATAGCTGCCGCCGCTGTAGGAAAGGACCTTCGAGTAGTTGACCGACGGGAGCAATTCCACGTGGCCGATGTCCTTCAGCTGAAGGCGCGCGTAGGCGCCCAGGTTGACGGTGTTGTATTGATTCGAGCTCAGATTGAAGCGGGTGTTCGTGCCGCTGACCGAATACTGATAGTCCGTGGGTTGAATCAGAGAAATTCCAAGCTGGGCACCGAAAACTTTATTGTTCGCGGGCTTTTCCAAGAACGTGTCGAAAGAAAAAATATTTCCGTTGGACTTGCTGACATTCACCTTTTGACTGTCATCGCTCTTGTAAGATTCGCTGCGATCCAAGAAAATATCATGACGAACTTGTCCGCCGATGATGTGGGTGCGGAAATCTTTTTGCATTCCGACGAAGCCACTGAAAGACGGTCCGCCGGTGTAAAGGTTTCCGTTTTCCTTCGGTGTCGCCCAGACGCGCTCGCCGGGACTGAGACTGAATTGACCACCGAAAAACAATTGGGCGAGGCTTAGGTCTTTCGCCTTTTTCAGGGTGAACGTGAAGTCCGTCAGGCCATTGGAATCGCTGTCCTTCATTCCCTTTCGAGTTTCGGTCATCGCACCCAAGGCCGCGCCGACTTCGCCACCGAGAGACCAGCCGCCTTCGAAGCCATGATCAAAGCGAGGAACGACCATCAGGCCTCTTCGTGTTTCATAATCCTTCTGCTTTGAGCCAGCGAGCTTGTATTGGTAGCTGATATTTCGGTTCACGTACTGAGCCTTGGCCGTAAATGCCGTTTTGCCGGCACTTGGAATCATCGCGTATTCGCTGACGCTCACATTCTGGAGCGAAGTTGATGGGCTGGACACGGAAGTGGACAATTGACCCGCCGCCGATGAAGTCGGAGCTGCCGTCTTGCTGGAAGTGTGCGCCGCTTTTTTCTGGTGCGGCAATCGAGCCGACGAACTTTGCGCCTGGGACCATTGACCAGTGAAAAGCAAAACCATTGCACCAACAAATTACATCAACTTCCGCATTTTCGCTCCTTCTCAAGAGGATCTATCGATAGAAAGACCCGCATGTTGTTTTTGGGAAGCACATCAAAGATCAAAGGATTGGCAAACGCAAATGGAAATTGGTTTCGTGCGGCAGCATTCTCGCCAGAGGGGAAGTCAGGGACTATTTTTGAGAGCAAAGAACTTGACTCGGAAAGGCGCGAGCGAAAAATCGGACCACCTAGGGAGCGACCGTTCCGCCATACAGGCTGCCGGTGGCCGCGACTGAGCCGTTCACGGTCAAGGTTCCGCCATTTTTCGTGAGCGTGTTGCCGCCAAGAGCAAGTGAATGCACGGTCATCGCGAAGCCCGCCATATCGATCGTTCCCGCGGTCAGCGTGGTGGATTGGCTTCCGCCATTCCAACTGACGGCCCCGGCCAAGGTCACGCCGGCGCCGCCGGTTTTGTTGATCGTGACATTGCCGTAAGGAACGAACGAAGCCGAGGCATTGACGGTCGTCGATGAGGTGCCCACGAGCTGCAGCTGCGCGCTTCCACTGGTGCCCGTGCCCGAAATATCAACGTTTCCGTAGGCTTTGAAAATTCCGTTGTTCACGGTTCCATTTTTCAAACTGAGTGTACCACCCACGTTCATCGTGCCGCCGCCCAAATCATAGGTGAAACAAGAATTCACGAAAGTGATATCATTGTAAAGTGCGGTTCCGGGAGTGACCGAGACCGAGCTGCAAAAGCCACCGAAGACCAATGCCGAGCCGGTTGTGGTCAAGGTTCCAACGGATGCCACGATGTAACTGGCACCGATACTGATGGTTCCACTGAACGTGACGTTATTGCCGCCAGCGGCGATTGTTAAATTCGAAATTCGAGTCCCCGCGGCGCCGGTCACAGTCTGTCCCGCAATATTTCCGGCCATTTGAATCACGGCTGAGCCGCTCGAAGTTCCACTGGTTAAAGTCAAATTTCCATACACATTCAAGGTTCCATTTGTCAGAGAAGGTGAGGAGCCCGAATTCAGGGTCAGGTTGCCTTGAATGCTCATCGTACCGCCGGAAAAATTATAAGTCGCGCAACTGGCTGTGATGCTAACGTTATTGTAAGTGACTGTTCCCGGAATGAAGACGTAGCTCGAACACGCGCCCTGCATTTGAAACAGTCCGCTATTCGCATTGAAGGTCGTCGAACCAGAAAGGCGCCAATCGGTGACCACGGTCATCGTTCCGCTGGTCGCTTTGAAGCTGCCGCCAGTCAGCGTGACCGAACCATTCATGGTGATGGCATCGCCGCTGCTAGAGCCGACAAAGCTTCCCCCGGCCTGCGACCAACCGCTGGATCCGATGGTCACGGTCACGCCGGCAGACTGAGTGAGCGTCCCCGGAAAAGCCGCCGTGAGGATCAGGCCTTGCACGCTCACGGCCGCGTCCATGGTGACGTCGCAATGAGTGGAGCAGAAGTGAGAATCAAAGATCGCCGTTTTCGTCGAGTTTGGCACGGCTCCGCCCCACCAGTTGCCGGCGGTGCTGAATTTGCCGTCGCCGGTTTTTCCGGTCCAGGTCGAAGCCGTCGGCAAAGTCGTTGTGCCCGTGCCGACACTGAGGCTGACGTTGTAATTCGCGGCGAGAGCCGGCAGAGCAAAAACCGAAAAAAGGAAAAAGAAAGTTCGGCGCATGAACCTAGTATCCCTGATTCATGGTGACGTAGACCACGTTACCGGCACACAGGAACGTGAAGATGACTTTCGAAGATCCCGTCGTCGTCAAGGCGAGAGATCCCGTATTGACGGTGTAGCCGCTGGCGGTGAACGAGAACGTCCGGTTCGTCGTATCGGTCACGATCAGGTTGTAGGCGCCACCATTGATCATATTCGTCAGCGTAAAGGCACCCGTGGTGACACTGGTCGTTTGCAGATTTCCTTTGCTGAAATCAATCGTCGTTGTCGTGTTGTCCGCCGGAGCTCGAGAAACGATGGCACCACTGACATCCAAAGCAACGCTCGGAGTGGAAATGCCGATACCAAAGTTTCCCGAAGGAAGAACGGTCACCAGAAAGCTGCCGGAGCCTGCTGTATTATTGACGAAATTCGCGTGCGAATCTTTCATGATTCCGAACGAACCTGAATCATCAAATATAAACACGCTGCCAACGGCGCCGGCTGCGAGACCAGCGGCCTTACCGCCGGTATTGATCACAGAAATGGTCGGAGTGATATTCGAGGCACCTTCCGAAAATCGGAAATCGGATACGGATTTAGTCGCCTGCAACAAGGCCGAAGGCGACTGCGTGCCGATACCGACGCTGCCACTTTGCGAGATGGTCATGGCGGTTGCGTTGTTCACTTTGAAGTTCAAAGCTTTGTTGTCGTTGGTGCCGATGGAAATATCCGCGCCAGTCGTGTTTCCACCATTCACGATGCCGGTTGCGCTGCTCACCAGATCAACGTAAGCCACACCATTTTGTGAAACCTTAAATTTATTGGCCGATCGATCGTAATAAATGCGGCCCTGATTAGCAGCAGAGACGGCCGGTGCGGCGATGCCATTCATGTTGAAGGCGCCACTCATATCCAAGGCGGTGGAAGGAGTGCTGATATCGATACCAACGCTACCTGTATTGAAGACTGAATAAACCGGACCCGATGCAAACCAAGGTGTGGCCGTGCCAGAACCCGTGTTGATAAATTGAAATTCACCTGCTGAGTTTCCCGAGTTGAGTGTATAACCGGATCGATGCTCTAAACGCACGTTGCTTTGGCTCGTCGCGCCCGAGCTTGGAAGAAAACCAAAATCGACCAGGTCACCGACTGGATTTTCGAAGACGGCTCCGTTGGCGCCGGTGCGATTTCTCAATCTCATTCGAACCGTACCTGTTGTGTCGCCAGTTTCCTCAAGCACCAATTCAGTCGCAGCCGTCGTGATTGTGTTATTGATCTTGATATTCCCATTGACCTCGAGGGCTTGCGCCGGGTTCGTGACACCAATTCCGACTTTGCCACCTTGTGAAATCGTCATGGCGGTCGCGTTGTTCACTTTGAAAGCCAGAGCTTTGTTGTCATTGGTGCCAAGAGAAATATCGGCACCGGTCGTGTTGCCACCATTCACGATGGCGGTTCCACCGCTGACGAGGTCGACATAGGCCACACCATTTTCTGAAACTTTAAATTTATTTGCCGAGCGATCATAATAAATGCGTCCCTCGCTCGCCGCCGATACGGCCGGAGCCGCGATGCCTCCCAAGTTCAATGCTCCACTGACATCCAAAGCGGTCGAGGGAGATGATGTCCCGACACCGACATTTCCCCCAGTGGCGATCGCGAGCCGTGCCGCTCCATTTTGAATTCCGCCTTCAGTAAAGATGAGTTTACCAGCACCATAACCACTGGAGTTTCCCGATGAATTCAGTGACCACGACGCACCACTGGCACCATTGTTCGTAATGACGATTCCAACGTTATCGCAAACGCCACCGGCGCAAGACGTGGCTCCATTAATTTTTAAACCGTCACCGTTTGCCTTAGACTGAACAGACAGAGTCATCGATGGGCTGGCTAGGCCAATTCCGACCGAGCCATTTTGTGAGATGGTCATGGCGGTGGCATTATTCACTTTGAAAGCCAGAGCTTTGTTGTCATTGGTGCCAAGAGAGATATCCGCGCCTGTCGTATTACCGCCATTGACGATCGCGCCACTGAGCGTGCTGACATTGGCGCAAGTGACAAATCCCGAAGCATCGAAGCTGATCACTTGATTGAGTGAGCAAGTCATGTCTTGCAACGCAGAACCCGTTCCGTTTGAGACGATCACGTGGCTATTGCCGTAACTTGTGGTGTTCGTTCCACCTTTCGAAACTGGCACTTTGTTCAAAGTTAAAATCCCGGTGTAAGCCATGGTCGCATCACCAGACATCACGTTATTCACCCACGATGTGCCATCATAGATCATCATCTGCCCGCTGACAGAACCCGCGGTGACGGCTTTGCCTTTGATTTTATCGACGCTGGTTGCGTTGTAAGTTCCTGAGACATCGCCCGCAAATGAAGTGGTGGTGCCGAGCTTGGCGACGAACAAATCGTAATCCGTTTTACTCAAAAGACCCGCAGTGGTTCCCGCATTGGAAGCCATCGGGATTTTCCAAGTGTGAGCATCCGTCGCCGATGTGATGGTTGGGGTGGCGACACTGTTATCAACACTGATCGCCAGCGTCTGTGTCGCGCCCGTTTGTCCACCAAGAGATGTGATACCGCCAGTTGGAACCAGGTCAACGTAGGCTGCGCCATTTTGTGAGACTTTGTATTTATTGGCCGAGTAATCGTAATAGATTCGTCCCGTGTTCGAGGCCGAAACGGCCGGAGCGGACGACATGCCCTGTGCGGTAAAGGCGCCAGCAATATCCAAAGCGGAACTTGGAGCGGTAGTTCCTAGGCCGACGTTGCCAGAAGAATCTAAAACAAATCTGCTTTTGGCCGCCGTCTCATCATAAATATAAAATTTATCGGCGAGCAATCCCGTCGCAGCACCCCCAGCACCATATTGATATGTTCTAGAAGGTGTTGTCATTCGAACCGTGGCCCAGGAACTTGCACTCGTTGTTTCAACTTTTAATTGATTCTGGCCAGAATCGACCACGTGCAACTTTACTCCTGGTGCGCTCGTTCCTACTCCCACGTAACCATTCTGCGAGATCGTCATGGCTGTCGTGTTGTTGGTTTTAAAATTCAAAGCTTTATTGTCATTGGTACCAATCGAGATATCGGCGCCGGTTGAGTTCCCGCCGTTGGTGATAAATCCACCCAGCGAGCTGATCGCTGCGCAAACGGCATTCCCCGAAGCATCGAATGAGATGACCTGATTGAGGGAGCAGCTAAAGTCGATGAGAGCAGTGCCGGTGCCATTGGAAGCGATGATGCGATTGTTGCCGAAGGTGGTCGCATTCGTTCCACCTTTAGAGACGGGAACTTTATTTAAAGATAATGTTCCATCGTATGCAAGAGTGGCATCGCCCGAAACAACGCTATTCACCCAAGACGAGCCATCATAGATCATCATCTGACCACTGACGGTTGCGGCGGTGAGAGCTTTGCCTTTGATTTTATCGACACTGATATTGCTGTAAACTCCGCTCACATCACCAGAGAAAGTGGCGGCTGCATTCAGTGGCGTGTAACCCAGTGCAGCTGTCACATCGGAAGAAGTGATGCTGGCCGAAGCCCAAGATAAGACTCCGCTGCCATCGGTTTTTAGAAACTCATTCGGATTGCCATCTGTCGTGGGCAAAGTGAGATTCACGTTTCCACCCAAAGCTGGTGCCGCGAGTTGCACGTAGTTTGCAC
>CBIHNW010000022.1:0-78003 GCA_966211795.1 uncultured Bdellovibrio sp.
TCTGTATTGAATTTAAATTTTCATTTTGAAATTTTCTTAGAAATTCGAATTTTCACTCTGGGGCGAAGGGTTCCGGAGTGTTTAAATCGATGTCTCGCAAGGGTCTCCAAGCTCTCAGAAATCAGTTTCAAAAATCATGTGCTATATAAAACTCACTTTTCATTCAGTGAAGCAAAGAATGGAAACTGCAGAGTAAAGAATAAAAGTGAAGAATGAACAGCGAACAGTGAAGAGTCAGTTTGGGTTGCAAGCGCTTGGGCCTAACAGTTGGCTGAGACTGGGACGTGCGGACTTAACAATTGATTGAGGCTGCAATAAGGAGAGATAAAATGCGACAGATTAAATTTGGATTTATTCAAGATTACAAAAAGACCTTTGGCGGCGAGGAATTAAAAGGCAAAAGAAAATCGAGACGTCCGCTTTCGCTCAAATCTCCCACGCATCTCATTTTAAAATCTGACTTAAAAAGTGTGTTCAAACCCAGCAATCAAAGGCTTCAGATACTCATCCAAAATATGTCGAAGAAATTTAATATCCACATCTATGACATCGCTATTAATTGGAATCATATTCATTTCTTAATCCAAGTGCGAGACCGGAAAGATTACGTCCGATTTATCAGAGCCATTACTTCAAAGCTCACAATGGGAATCAAAAAGTCCTACCCCGACCTCAAGACCAAGCTCTTCACCCTTCGCCCCTTCACTCGCATCGTTGCTTGGGAATCGGACTTTGGGAATGTTCGAAGCTACATCGTGAAGAACTTTTTCGAGGCCAATAAGTGGGCCAAACGCGAGAAGCACCAAAAGAAGAAACCAAGATCGAGGCAATCCATGAAAAAATCCTCCAACAGAGCGCTCTCGAATTCAACTCTCTGCGGAGAAGGCATGATGCGAGGCTGATATCAGAATAAGATCCATTCTTATCCAAAAAATCAGTTCGCGAATCAAACCACTGCTCTTTCAAAATTGGAGACTCTCATCATGCGCGATCTGGAGTGAGATTGGATCGCAAGCGAAATCCCCGACATTGATTGCGTGTCAGTTCACACTGGCCTTGGCGTGATGTCGGGGATTCTTCTTAAATTTCTGGACTTTGATGGCGAGCAGATTTTGGCGCCGTCAAATGCTTTGACAGCTGCAATTCGCGTCGATGTCATTAAGAGAGATGCACAGATTGGAATGCCTTGGATCCCTTATTGCTCTAGGGTTTTATGTCTGTGTATTTAAACAAAATGTGACACTTCCATACGACTCTAAAGGAGATTCGATCTATGAAAGCTGCAACTCTTGTCCTGACAACCATTTTGGCTTCCGTTAGTGCCCATGCGGCCAGTAGCGGAACTTTGCTGATTCAGGGGACGGTGAATCTGGTGAACGATATCGTCATCACGCCGAATTCCAATGCGACGGCCCTGAATATCACGGGCGGGGAATCGTCAAAGTTGGTGGCAACGGTGGCCGAGACTTCGAACAACCTGACCGGATATAAAATCCAAATGTCTTCGGCAAATGCCAGCAAGCTCGTGCACAATACGGACAATACCAAGTCGACTCCTTACACCGTTTCGTATGCCGGTGGTTCGGCGATGACCTTGACGTCAACCGCACAGACCGTGAAGACGGTGAATTCGCTGACGGGATTGACGACGGCGACATCTAACGTGAACGCCACCGTCACGGCCTTGCCAACTGCCGTTGCGGGTACCTATCAAGACACGATCACCGTCGCGATCGTCGCAAACTAATCCACCGCGCATGCAGCACCTGGGCGCGAATGGTAGTGCCGAGAACGCACTGGTCGCTCCCTTCGAATGAATCCCATGCGGCAATCAAATCAAGTGATCGTCGCAATAAAAGTGTCTCAGCCTGAGATCGAAGCTTCGTATTTTATGATTTAACACAGAACCTCGACCTCGACTGAAGTTCTGGTCCAGATCGACCGAAGGGTTTTCATGAAGATGAAAACCCTTTTTCTTTTTCTCATATTGCTTCAGGCGTCTTCTCTGCGTGCCGAGAACCAAGCGCTGCATCTGGCGGGAAATGTTCCTTACCGCACGGATTATCTGTTCACCTACACAAGTGACGGTTCCTTAACGATCGATCCCAAGCAAGAGCCGGCCATGCACGTGCATCTTAAAACTTTGAAAGCCCGCTCCCCCGCCTCTGATCACCTCGGCCGCAAGCTGAGCAACAAAGAAACCATCGTCGAATCTTCCATTGTTTCCGTCGAAGCTCCTTAATTTTTCTCTCCCCATTTTCTCTCGCTGTTCGTAGACTGAGAGACATGAAAAAAATCGCGCTCGTCTGCTTGCTTCTCGCCTGTGGCTCAGTCTCATGGGCTTTTCGTTTGGATCCGATGGTCACCGAATTTTCTTTGACCGGCCCCGAACAATCCAAAGTCTTTCGCATTGAGAACAACGGACACGAGCGCATCGCCGTGCAATTGAAAATGACGACCCGGAACATTGATCCCCAAGGACAAGAGAGCCGCGAGCTGGTCCAAGATTTTTCGATTTACCCCGAGCAAATTTCTCTGGGCCCAAATGATTCGCGAAACGTGCGCGTGACCTACAAGGGACCGAAAGAGCTGAAGGCCGAAAAAGCCTACCGCTTGATCGCGGCACAATTGCCGGTGGACTTTAAAACCGCGACGCAAAAGAAAAACCAATTGAATTTTCTGTTCGAGTACGTCGCATCGATTTACGTTCGTCCGGAAGGCACCAACCCCAAGCTTGAAATTCAAAAGGTCGAATCCAAAGGTGATAACAAAATTCACCTCGTGATCGAGAACAAGGGCACGGCTCATCGCCTGCTCAAGGGAGTCACGATCGTCGTGAGCACGGAAGCCGGAAAAAACATCACTCTCCAGCAAAAGCCCGATCAATCCTGGGAGAGCGAAAATCTCTTGGCCGGAAGCACCCGAGAATTCGAGCTGCAAACGACCGAAAAGCTCGCTACCAAAGCACCGCTGAAAGCCTCGCTCAGAATTTCGGATCAGCCTTAGGGATCATTTGTACAAACTGTGCCTGCTCTTTACTTTTCTCGCCATTTCTATCGCGCAGGCGCAAACCAGCCTGCGAAGTGCGCTTATCGTTGATCAAGCCTCATTGGGAGATGTTGAAATTCAATTCGACGATCCCGAAAAAGAAGTGCTCATTTCGAAGCGTGATTTGGAAAATATCTTAGCGCCTCTGATTGTCGAAACGAAATGGCAAAGACTGCGCCCGGCCGGCCCTGCGAGCGAGCAGATTTCCACGCGCGAGCTCGATCGCATCGGCATCCACGCCAAATTCGATGAACGCACACTGGAACTGGTTTGCGTGGTGCCGCTGGAAATTCGACGTGTGCAGGATGTGTTGATCGGCGGCTCTGGAAAAAACCTGGGACTTGAACTGGGTTCGACTAAGGGATCGGGATACTTGAACTTGAGTGCACTGCAGGGATACACGACCCACAAAGATCAGGGCGGCAGCCAGGATCCTTTGGAAGGACAGGCCGAGCTTGTGCAAAATCTGGGTCCCGTCACGCTCGAAAGTCTCAACCTCTACAAAGAAATGGAAGAGCACCCTTGGGAGCGCGGTGACACCTCTTTGGTGATGGATCTGGAAAGCTGGCAGACGCGCATCCGTCTCGGGGACTCGACGCCGCTGACGACGGATTACATGAACGCGACGCCGGCGGGTGGACTGCATGTTGACCGACAATTTGGCATCGATCCGGCAAGGCCCTCGGTCGGACTTCGCTCGGCCATCATTCAAGTCACGAAACCAAGCTGGCTTGAAATTTCGGTGAATCGCGTTTTGATTTCGAAGCTTCGCGTTCCGGTCGGTCCGATGAATCTGCGCAATCTGCCTTTACTGATCGGCCGCAACCGCGTGCACATCAAACTGATTGATGACTTTGACAAGACAGAAGAGTTTGATGTCGATCTTTTTTTCGACAATAATTTCTTGGGGCCCGGTGTCCATGATTTTTCATATTTTATCGGCCGGCCATGGATCAGCCAAAATCGCGAGCGAGAGTATCAGGCCAATGGCTTCACCTCCCTGCTTCACCGCTACGGACTGAATGAATTTATCACGCTTGGTTTGGACGCACAGAATTTCGAAGAGCAAAGAATCGCCGGAGTCGAAATCGGATTTCTCACCACTCTCGGAAGCCTGCAAACCAATATTGCCAATAGCCGCAGTGATGACCGCAGCGGCCTGGCTGACCACTGGCGATTTCGCAGCAGTGAACAAGACGACGGTTTTTTTCACCGCACCCGGTTCTTGGCCGATTATGAACATCGAAGCGCCGAATTTTCCGTCCCCAGCTTGTCCCCGCCTGCCATGCCCGAGTTCGCATCGAAAGTGGAAGGAAATTTTCAGTCTTTAATCTGGCCCGGAAAAAGTTTCACCTACGGTGGGGGCTACCAATGGGGTCAGAACGGCTTTCAAGACTCGCGCTTTTATCGGGCCGGCTTTCAAACCGCTTTCTTGAAAGATTTCCGCCTGGATGTCTCGGCCGTTAAAACATTTCGCGATCAACAGTCCGACGAGCAATGGCTGCTCAATATCACGTGGTCCGAACCGGTCCACTTGATTTCCGCCAACGTTCTGCAAGACAGTCTCAATCGCCAAACATTGCTAAGCGTTCATAAAAGTGCGAGACGCCAGAATCAGGATTTTTCGGCCGACGTGAGCTGGCAAAAGGCGGCTGATCTCGAGCAAGTCAATCTTCGCGGAGACTATCTCACCTCCAAAGCGGATTTGCTGCTGCAACAAGACTCGACTCTCAGTTCACAGTCCAACACTCATCAAACCCGCTTCGGGGTCGCCACCGCTTTAGCCTGGGCCGGCGGACGCTTTGCCATCAGTCGTCCGATTCGGGACTCGTTCGCCCTGCTCTCGGCGCAAGAAATGCCGGCTAACGGAAAGCTCTTGATCAACCCCGGGAGCGACCCCGAGCCAGAAGCAGTCTTGCAGTCCGAAGACAGCCTGGTGCTGCCGAATCTCACATCTTACCAACCGTCCTCGGTGCTGATTGACTCGACGACCTTGCCGATGGGTTACAGCTTGGGTCGCGAGTCCTATCGCTTGCGACCCCGATATCGCAGCGGCATTTTCGTGGATTTAGGTCTCACCCGTCAGGTCTACACTCATGGTCGTTTATTAAAAGCCAACGGCCAAGCTCTGGCCTTTGCGGACGGACAGATTTTCAACGAATCCAATCAACTGGTGTCCGAGGCGTTCTTCACTGATGGCGAAGGTCGATTTGTGTTGGATCAGTTGAAACCCGGTACTTACCGAATCCGACTGCGCGAAGCCGGTTGGAAGCCGATCCTGATTCAACTGCCAGAGACCGCCACCGAACTGAATCTGGCACCTGTTCAGCTGAGCCGAGAGGAAGGAATGTGATGTCACGTTTGCAAACGGTCGGTCTTTTCGTTTTTGCAGTTTTCGGCTTTTCCCAGCGGGCCGCCGCCGATTTCGGTCGTTGCAATGGTCTCAGTCTGAATCTGAACCCCGGCTCTTACAACCTGAGCGTGAATTCGTTTCCCACCCTGGGCGTGCAAGTTCAGCGCAACAACATCAATAATGGCTGCAACTTTTTTATCACCATCGATTACGGCTCGGCCTCGGCGGCCTCGAGCCGTCAGCTCACGAATGGCGGTTTTTCCTACGACGTTCAGCTTTACAAGGATTCTGGAAAATCCCAGGTGCTCAAAAAAATCGGCGATGCCAATTCTGATTCTGACGTGCTGAGCGGCACTTTCCCCGAAGGCTCCGGGACAACTTCGCAAAATTTTTCCTACTTCGCTTTTCTAGATCCGGCTTTGTACAATCGTTTCGGAAATTATTCGCAAAATTTCAATGTCAGTCTCTACAGCGGATCGCTGACGAACTATCGTCTTGAAGACACCCGTACACTGAGCCTGCAGTACACTCAGGCCAAAAACATCGACCTGTCTTTGGTGGACACGGGTGCGGCCTTTGATCGCCTGGACACCACGCAGACCTTGAATTTCGGCAGCCTCACGGCGGGCGAGAGCCAAAGCTTTGATCTCATCGTCAATTACAACGCGGGCTTTCGCCTGACGGTCAGTTCCGCCAACAATGGAAAACTGAAGCACACGGCTTTATCCGATACGATTGCCTACTCGATGTCGGTCTTTGGCACGGCCTTAAGCTTGACCAGTGGACCCATGACCGGCCCTTCGGTCACCGGCATCAGCCCCTCTGGCGGCTTGCGCCTTCCGGTCAATGTCACTATAGGATCCGTCTCTGGCAAAAGTTCCGGCACCTACCGGGACACCGTGACCTTTTCCGTGGTTTCGGTCGAATAAAACGCACTTCGTTGGCCCTGCGCATGAAGATTTTCCCCAAAGACGCAGGCGCTCGATGAACGGAAAATGAATTTATGCAATTCGTTTGAAGTCGGTCCAGATCTGGGATACGCCAAGGGCCAGTTTTATCCAAAGGGGGGATCTTTGAAATTACTCGCTCTTGTATTAACTGCTTTTGTTTTACCGCAAACTGTCTGCGCCTGGAGTGACCTCGGTCACCAAACCACCGCCGAAATCGCGCAGCGCTTTCTGTCCGGCAAAGGACAAAGATTGGTCAGCGAAATTCTCGGAAACGGTCCTTTGGCGGAATCCTCAACTTTCGCCGATCTTGTCAAATCTGATCCTGCCTATACCGATTTCGCGACCTTGCACTTTGTTGAAATCGATCCCCAGTGGCAAACTTACGATCAAGTTCCCGCGGCTTTGCGCCCCGTTCGCGATGCCGACACCGTGATTGAATTGGTACCAGAAAAACTCTTCTCGATGGCCGAAACGAAGGCACTTTTCAACGCCAACCAACGACGAGATCTTTTAAAGTTCTTAGTCCACGTCGTGGGTGATGCTCACATGCCTTTGCATGTCGGTAACGGTTTTGATCGTGGCGGCACTTGGTGCGACATCAAATATCCAGGCAACGACGGCAAAGCTCCTCATTTGAGCTCGACCAATCTTCACGCATTTTGGGACACCAATCTTGTGAATTTCGTCTTCAATGCACAGGCCGTCAAAGATCCAAGCTTCAAACAGCCCAAGTACCAGGGCTTTTCTGAGCTTGCGGACCTGATCTTAAAAGATAAAGACATCGAAGCCATGAAAGGCGATTACGATAAAATTGCGAGCGAGCCTGTGCTTGAATGGTACAAGCAATCTCAAGCTTTGCACGCCAAAGTTTATCCGGATGCGAAGCCCGTCTCTCATCCGAAGGATCGCACTTATTGCAAACATCTCGAGCGCGATGCCAATGGCGCCGAAATCAAAGATGACAAAGGCATTTCGGTCGTCGTTCCTGCGACAACAACGGCGGATGTGGATTTGGCTTATATGCAAAGCTCGGCCGAAATCGTGAAACTGCAGCTCTTAAAAGGTGGCCTGCGATTGGCGCATGTTCTCAATCAGATCGGCGAAAAGCAATACACTGAAGATTTGGATCCAAAACAGAAACCTTTAGATTTGAAAAACATGTTGGATCAATTGGTGAACGTGACCAAGTAATTTGGTCTTTCGTTTCATCGATCTCAAAAAATAAAGATCAATTCAAAAAGGCTCCGAAATTGTTCGGGGCCTTTTTTTTTGCTCCGGTGATGCAAGTGCATGACAGAGCTTCACCTCGCTCCCCTTCTCCTCTCAGATTTTTATTTAGCGCCCAGCGATCGGCTGTCATACATCAGGCAAAATCCGTGATGTCTCTGCCTTCTGACAATGGAAACAAAATTGCAGTTCCCCTGATGGCCACAAAGGCCAATGCCGCAGGAGGAACACCATGGAAATGAGCGATAAATACAAATCTTTTGAAGATCGAGATCAAGCCGCGAGACTTTTGATTCCGCTTTTAGCGGACCTGAGAGAGGCAGAACCATTGGTTTTGGCCATACCTCGGGGAGCGGTTTCGATGGCCAGGATCATCGCCATGGCTCTCGATACCGATATGGACCTGGTATTGGTCAAAAAAATCAAACATCCCCTGCATCCCGAATTTGCGATTGGCGCGGTCAGCGAAAATGGCGAGGTGTTGCTGTCATCGGGTGCGCAAGATGTCGACCCTGCTCACGTCGAGAAAGCGGCCCTGCATGAAATCGAACAGCTGCAAAAAAAACGCTATCAATACACCGGATCACACCAAGCCCCCGACATCGAAGGGCGCAACGTGATCGTCATCGATGATGGCATCGCGACCGGCTCGACGATGGTGGCCGCCGTCCGAAGCTTGAGATCTCAAGGAGCCAGACGCATTATCGTTACCGCACCGGTTGCCAGCACTTCCGCCGTGCAAAGGCTTGAGGCCGAAGGCGCCGAAGTGCGGGTTCATTATGTTCCCGTTTATTTCGGAGCCGTCAGTTATTTCTACAATCGCTTCGATCAAATTTCAGATGCCGAAGTGGGTGAATATTTTCAAATCCGCTCGACCGATATTGAAATTCAAACGGCCGAAAAAGGTGTGTCTTTGCGAGCGATCCTTGGCAGACCGCTCAACCCAAAAGGGGTCATTTTATTTTCTCATGGCTCAGGCAGTGGACGCTTCAGTCCACGCAATCAGTACCTTGCTGAAATTTTCAACCGCCAAGGTTTTGCGACCGTGCTGGCTGACTTGTTGACCGACCAGGAAGCTGAAAACCGAAGCAATGTTTTTGATATTGAGCTTCTCTCCCACCGCGTGATTCTCTTGACCCAGTGGTTGCAGACTCATCCCGAGTATCAACACCTGCCATTGGGATACTTAGGGGCTAGCACCGGAGCTGCCTCGGCTCTGGTGGCCGCATCCAGATTGCCGAATCAAGTTCAGGCACTGGTTTCCCGAGGAGGTCGACCTGATCTGGCCGCAAAAGCACTTCGTCAGGTGCAATGCCCAACATTGCTCTTGGTTGGCGGAGATGACTTTGGCGTGATCGAATTGAACGAAGGCGCTTTTCAACAATTGCAGTGCACGAAGGATCTCGAAATCATCCCGGGAGCGACTCATCTTTTTGAAGAGCCCGGAGCGCTCGAGCAAGTTGCTGACCGGGCTTTGCGCTGGTTTGAAAGGCATTTTACATTCTCGAGAATGAGCAATCCTTCGATGGAGCCACCGATTTATCCGTGACGAATTGTCTTCTGATTTAGCGGTGAATCTGGGCTTCTAACTCTTCAATGGTTGAGCAGTACCAGTTGGCGTTCGCGGAAAGCAGCTTGTCCTTCACCACCGAATTGAAATGCTGGCCGCCCATGAATCCGATCACCGGCATGCCGGCATTTTGGGCCGCGCGAATGCCCGAGACGCTGTCTTCGATGACCAAACATTGCTCGGGCGAATAACCCAGTTCTTTCGCTGCGTGCAGAAACACGTCGGGCGCGGGCTTTGGTTTTCCCACCAGACGCGAACTGTAAACGCGGTCGCCGAAAAAAGATGCGAGCTCGGTTTTATTCAACGCATTTTTGACATAATCCAAAGCGCTGTTTGATGCCACGCAAGTTTGAAGCGGCAAAGACTGAAGTAGGGATCGCATCCCTTGAACCGCCTGCAGACTTTGCCACAGCTCTTCGTGAAAAACCTTGCGGGTGTGATCCAAGGCCCCTGCAGGCAACAGGGCATGTGTCTTTCGCACCACTTCATTGTCCCCGCTGGCTCCGACAAAATTGCAAATAAAATAGTCCGGCGTGATTTCAACTCCGAAAGTTGCCCAGACCGTCGGAAAAATGCGCGCGGCAATGACCTCGCTATCGACCAGGGTGCCGTCACAGTCAAAAATAATCAGTTTTTTCATCCCGAAATCTTAATTCGAAATGCCGATGGAAGCTAGCGTTCATCTGAAAAGTAAGAGGGGGAAAATGCTCTACGACAAGCGTCACCATCCACTCTTGGAAAAGAGAATCCGCTTGCTGATCCCTGGGGCCGGAAATAAGCTCTTTCTTTGCGCGAGGACAACAAATGATTAGCACACATGTTTTAGACACCAGCCTTGGAAATCCCGCTGAAGGAATCACCGTCCAGCTTGAAAAAAAGTCTGGCGACGGTTGGCAGAAAATCGGCGCGGAAAAGACCAACACCGATGGCCGCATTTCATTTCAATGCCCGGCTGAATCCGGCGTCTACCGTTTGCAATTCCAGATCGACGAGTACTTTAAGAAAAACAATCAACCCGCATTCTTCGTCGACGCATCCGTGATGTTTCGCATTGAAAACGCGCAACGAAAATACCATGTTCCACTTTTGCTGAATCCTTATGGTTACAGCACTTATCGTGGCAGTTAGGATTATGGAAAATTCGAACTCCTCAACGAAACCGTTTTTCGAGATCCCTTATTATCACGATTACATTTCTCCGAATTTAGCCCTGCACCTGCTGAGCACAGCAACGCCGGTCGCCGGTGTTGCAGACTTGGTCCAAGTCGGAGATTCGCCAAGCTTACAAGGGAGCCTCGAAACCGCGGAATCGTTGCGCTTTCTAACCGACCTTTACGCGGCTCTGGCACCAAGTCTTGCAAAAGTTCTGGCGCAAAGAGCGGCGGACCGGAAATTTATCGACGAGCGAGTCAAAGCCTGCTTCGAGTTCAATCAGAATCTGGGCCGAGACTTTTTAGATCCGGACTATAAAACAATTCTTGGATTGGAAGATGGCAATGGCCGCGTGGTGATTGGACCTTTGAATGCCAATTATTGCCGCGCTGGCGGAAAGCCGGTCGCCGCGATCCCTGAATTTCTGCAGGGTCCGCACGTGACCTTGTTCGGACCACCCGATAGCGCCAAGATGGCGATCAATGCGATGAACGCTTATCATCGAAAGCTCAAGGGCGAGCCTGCCATTGTCGAAAAACTCTTGCAGACTCATTCAAGCGTCCCAAAGTGGGGAGCGGATGATGAGGATTCAAAGACCCCACTGCGCGAAGATTTGGTTTCGGCCGGAAAAAATTTAACGGACTGTTTTGAAAAAACGATTTCGCTGAACGAATCCGGAAAAAAATATGAGCTCGCCGCCGACAAACTGTCGGTACCGATCAAACGCTTTCCGGGTTTGGCACTGCCTTGCACTTTTTTATTTTACAAAAGAAATCCGATTCCGCTGCACCTGTATGATTTTGCCTTGCACCTGTTTCGCAATTGGAACAATCCGCAGGCCTTGGCGTTCTACGTGCCCAAACTGGAAAATGAAGAAGAAGCGCGCTACATCCACGAAATGATGTCGGTCGCGGAAAGCAGGATCCAAAAGCTGCATCCCGAATACAAACTGGGGAGCATCCGTTTGATGATCGTGCTCGAAAATCCCCGCGCCATTTTGCGGGCGCACGAGATCATGGATGCGCTTCATCCGTACTTTGTCGGTGCCTCTTTGGGTTGGCATGATTATCTGGCTTCGACCGCGCGGATTTTCAAAGAGGATGGCAATTACCGCATTCCGGTGAAGGCCGATCCGAACATCGTCATCAAGTACATCAAAGCTTCGCACCGCCTGCTCGCCGACGTCGTGGGTTCACGCGGTGGCATCAAGGTGGGTGGCATGTACGGAATTCTGCCGCTCAATGGGGACATTCAAAATGCGTCCTTCCAGGTGACCTTGAAAGGTTTCTTCAAGGACGTGATCACGCAGCTCAAACGGGATCTCACCGGATTTTGGGTTGCGCATCCCGATTTTGTGCGGCTGGGACTGGCGATCGTCGAGGCCTGGGGATTTTATAAAAAGGGACAGACCGAGCCCCTCTTCACGCTGACCCAGGATCTCTTGGGGCCCGAACACGGCCCCGAAATTCGGCGCTTTATCGAAGGTGCCGATATTGAGGGCCTGGATATCAACGATCCCAATTACGTGCGCTCGCTGTTGGTGGCGGACATCAAAGAGTCCGATTACATCGCCAACAATCACCCCGACGAGATTCGCTTCAATGTTTTTCAATCTCTACAGTATCTGACCGATTGGCTGAGCGGCAACGGTTGCGTGGCCCTGCCCGCGCTGGTGAGCAACACCCCGGTGCGCGTGATGGACGATCTGGCGACGGCCGAGCGCTCGCGCTGGGAAGTTTGGCACGAGATTTACCATGGCCGCTTTTCGATGGGCGAGTTTCTCAAGATTGCTCACGAAGAAATGCACTTTATCCGCAAGGATCTTTCGAACGATAAAAAGATCGTGCAGGTCAAATGGGATGCGCGCACCGAGAAATGGTACCCGATCGCTTTTCAGCTGATGCTGCAGCTGATGACCAGCCAACGGCCGGTCGAATTTGCGACCGAGCTCTTGATGCCTTTTACGATCGAGAGCATTCGAAATGCGGCTCAGCCATTCGAAGAACTGAAAAAGATCGAGCCGAAGAAATGGCTGTTGGATTCTTTCGTCGAAAAATACAATTATTATTTTGAGATGTGTGGCTGCGATCGCTTTGCCGATACCATGGCACGCGTCCCATTCTATGACGGGGCGCTCGCGCAGGCCACCATTCAAAGCTTCAGCTTGGAAGAAGTTCTGCAGGCGGCCTCGTTCCACGGCAATATTGGCGAAGCCAAGAAGTCTTTGGACGCGATGGCGGCCGGCGAACAAGCTTTGGTCTTTCAAGAAGAAGAAAGTTTTCGCACAGAGCTGCAGTCCTTGGGCGAGCAGTACCGAAATAAATTTGGTTTTAAATTTCTGATTTCGGCCAAAGGCAAATCCGGCATGGAGCTTTTGGCCAAGCTCAAAGAGCGCCTGAATCAGACTTACGAGCAAGAGCTGGCCCTGGCTCGCTTGGCACTGTGGGAGATCACGCAAAAGCGAATTGCCGAACATCCTTTGGGCCCGAGCGTGGCGCAACTGGCGCAAATCTTTGACCGCCACCAGGTGCTTGGCGCCTCAGTCGCGATCGCGGATCAAGGGACGATTCAGACTTTGAATTTTGGCTTTGCCAACAGTGCGAAAGCACCCGTCACTGCCGAGACTTTTTTCGAGCTCGCCTCTCTCAGCAAAAGCATCGCCAGCGCGTTTGCGATCGAATATTTTAAAGCCCGAGACATTTCTCTCAGCACATCGGTGAATGAGCTGCTGGCGAAAACCAAGAGCCGCTTTCGTTTGGCCTCGAATGAAAATGCCAGCTGGGGCGATCAAGTGACCTTGGCGCAGCTAATGAATCACGGTGCCTTGAATATGCATTACGTGAACGGTGTGCCGTTGCATCGAGCTTTGCCGAATGTCCGCGATTTGATTTCGGGGAACAGCACTTACAATTATGATACCGTAACCGTGCGCAATGAGCCCGGCACCAAGTTTAATTACTCGGGCGGCGGATTTCTGGTGCTTGAACATTTGATCGAATCGCTCGAAGAAAAACCGATTGCTCAATTGATGGCACCGTTTTTAAGCGGGATGGGAATTCAGAATCTCAGTTTTGAAACGCAAAATCTGAAAGATCACACCTACGCTTCGGGATACCTGGATTCAGGCCGCGAGGTCGAAGGCTCGCGCTTGCAGTTCCCCGCTTTTGCGGCCGGCGCTTTGGGAACCGCGAAGGCGACGATGAGATTTTTGCAGCATCTGGAAAAAGCCTATCACGATCTTGAAGGCTCGGGCGGTCTTTCGCACGACACGGCCCGGGAAATGCTCTGGGGAAGCGACAAGGGTTGCCGCGAATTCATGGGCTGCCAAATCGGTCTGGGCGTTTTTGTGGCCGAGGCCGGAGAAAATAAAATCGCGTTGCACCAGGGTGCTAACGATGGCTTTCGCGCCCTTTACCTTCATTGTTATGAGGGACCCGACCGCGGCAAAGGCTTCGTGATTTTTTGCAATGCCGATAACAAAGGCGTGCTGCTGATTTCTGAGCTGGCGCAGGAAATTTTGCGAGCACTGCGTTTTTCCGGAATCGACCTGGAGCGATTTCAGAAGAATTTCAATTTTGAAAATTTGAAGCAAGAAGAAATCGTCAATCTTGGTTACAAGAACCTGATCTTCAGTGCCTTTCAGCCCATGCTCCCGCCGCGAATTGAAAACCACGGCGCAAAAGATCCGCTGGCAGATTTCAATCTCTTGTTGGGCGCCGAGATCTTGCAGTGCTCGAACCAAAAATTCGCGCGTGCCGAAAATCTTTTCAGCCCCTTTCTTCCGGTCTTCGATCCAGAGCTTTTTTGTCCTCAGGGCAAGGTCATGGACAGTTGGGAAACGGTCCGCCACAATCCCCTGCCCTTTGACACTTTGGATTTGAAACTGCGAAAGCCTTCGAGCCTTCAATATCTCAGTCTGTCGACGATGTTTCACGACGGCAATCAGGGCGAGTTCGTGCGTCTCTTAGGACGCGAGCCTGGCCAATCGACTTGGCAGGAAATCCTGCCGAAAATGCAGATGCTGGGACATGCGGGAGTGCAGATCGCACTGCCCCAACCAACACCTGTCTTTGAAAGCATCCGCATTGAGATGCATCCGGATGGAGGCTTGTCGCGTGCCGGTCTTTATGCTGATTTGCCCGGCGATCTGGCGATACAATTTCGACCTCTAGGCGAGGCACGCCCGACCCGCTTTACAGAGGAAATTCCGAAGAGCAAAAAGCCGCTGACGATTCCTTATCTTCCCCCTGCCGGCGAAATCGAAAAAAACCGCGCTCGTTCGACGAATGTCGATTTTGCCAATGCGGCCTTCGGTGGAAAAGTCATCAGCGCCAGCAACGAGCATTACAGCCCGGCCTCGCAGGTGATCTCGCCCTTCCCGCCCATTCACATGTTCGATGGCTTCGAATCGGCGCGCAGCCGAAAACCCGGACATTTTGAAGAGGCCGTGATCGAATTGGCCGCACCCATCGTGCTGGAAAACTTGATCATGGATTTTCAATACTTCGTGAACAACAACCCGTTGGCGGTCAGCATTTCCGGCTGGCTTCACGACAGCTGGACGGAGTTGATCCCGAAAACCGTGGTCAAGCCATTTGCCGGTCATCAGAAGAAATTCGAATTCCACCGGCCCGAAAAATTTCAGCGCCTGTTGATTCGCGTCTATCCCGACGGCGGCATCAACCGCATTCACGTTTACGGCCGTCCTTAAAGGGACGGCTAGCGGGAACGCTCACTTTTTTGTAGACGAATTCGTCTACAAGTTTTTTGGCCTTCTTTCTATGCCGGTGCTTGGATCAACACGACAAAGCGCCAACAGACATATTCAGTCCGCAAGCGACCATTCGCTGAAATCCAATATGTTGGCCAAAAATCCAACATATTGGATTTCAGTCGAAAAGCATCACGCTTGCCGTTCGGGCTTTGAACAATTTCGAAAATTCCATTCCTGAGCAAGCGCTTGCATAAATGCCGCGAAGAATATTGCTTGCTCGAAGCTCAGCAATTAAATTTTAGGAATGCGAAGAAATAGAATTTTATTAGCCCTGGCTGTCTTACTTTGCTTAAGCGCTTGTGTGTGGACAGTATCTCATTCGAGCTGAATTTGAACAAAATAAAGACTATGCAATCCACGTGAAAGCGAACTGTGGTGAAGGCGTTAAAAGTTTACCTAAAAATCTCACTCAGAACCTGACTGATTTTGATTTTCAATTGTCCGAATAGAACCTTTCAGAGATAGGAAAATATGATGATTCGAATGATCATGGCATTGCTTCTAACTGCTCATGCATTTGCAGCTGGCACCGCACCCGCGTTCGAAAAATACTCGGCCCTGACGGGCTCAGGTCAGATGACCACAAAGCTTCAGCAGGATTCAAAATTTGCTCGCAAGTTTAAAAGTCTTTTGTCGCAGGTATTAAATCAGGGGCCGGACTTTGCCGGAAAATTTCGGATTGTACGGATTGGCTGCGGTTCCGGCTGTGTCGGCATCGGCGTTCTTGATTGCGAAAAAGGCCAAGCCTTTGATTCGAAAATGAACGTCGAGCAATATGGGGAAGATATCATCAAGCTTGGCGACAATATCGAGTACCGAAAAGACAGCCGTCTTCTGATCCTGCGAGGTTGCATCAATGAGGACATGGCTCGATGTGGCGTCAGCCAGTTTGAATGGGTTGGAAATAAATTCGTAAAGCTTTCGTTTGAAAAGGTAGGTCATTGAATCAACCGCGTCTTGTCTCGCAAGGGCAATCCGTTTAAGCTGCGTTGATGATTCAAAATCTCGATTCATCTGCTTCCACCGCACTGATTCCGCTGCTTGTTGATTTGGGTTATCCTGATCAAGATGTCGAAACTTTGCGACGTCGGATTGAGAATTTCCTCTCGAATTCAAACTGTTGGCTTTACGGATTTTTTGATGATGATAAGCTGGTGGGATTTGGCTCATTGAGTTTCATCCCACTCATTCATGAAGATGGATATCTGGGCCGCGTTTCTGCCCTGGCCGTTCAAAAATCTTGTCAAGGCACGGGAGTCGGCAAACAGCTAATGAGCCATATGGAAAGCGTCTGTCGCGCGAAAGGCTGCTCTCGAGTTGAAGTCACTTCTGGCGCCCATCGTGAATCAACGGCCCACCGATTCTATCTTCGAATTGGTTATGATAAATCGAGTGGCGCTCGCTTTGTTAAAACATTGAGTGATTCACAGAAATCATGACTTCTTATTCATCTATCGGTCACTCGAATCTTGATATCTGTTCTCCGGTTCCGTGGCCGATCTATCGTGAATTGTTATCAAACGCTGAATTTTCTGATGAACCTGAAATTCTTGATATTGGCTGCGGCAAAGGTGGAATTTTAGCGAATGCGATCGAGCTTTTGGGTGGTCAAGGGGTCGGTCTCGAGCTAGAAAACAGTCTGGCGAACGAACCCACATTCGCTGCTCAAAAACTGCAATTGGCCGGAAAACTGAAATTTGTTTTTGAAGACGCCGGACTTTTTCTGGAGAATTCCAATCACACATTTGATTTGATCATTTGTGTTGGCTCATCTCACGCACTCGGCGGGCCCGATCAAGTGCTCAACGCCGCCAGAAAACATCTAAATCCCAAAGGTCAGTTGCTGTTCGGTGAGCTTGTTTGGAAGTCAAAGCCGGATCCGGCTTTTTTGAGTTTCCTGGAGTGTACCGAAGCGGATCAACTGCATTCCTCGGAGCTTTTTGAATTGGCGCGGAAGAGCGGACTCCGTATTCAACAATCAGCCTCTTGCACTGCGGAAGATTTTGAAAAATACGAATCCGATTTACGAAGGAATGTGATGGCTTGGTGTCGTGAAAACTCACAGGACCCGCAGGCTTCGAAATTCATGACAAGATCAGATCATTGGTGGGAAGCCCGCGAAAAATGGGCCCGGGAAACATTGGGGTTCGAGATCCTACTGGCTGGCCTTACATAGCCCAATTTTTAGCATTTCATATTTATTTGAAATCACATTCCGGATGAGTCTTCTCCAGTTCAGTGATTATTTTCGTTTGGCTTTCATTTCTCTTTAAATAGGCATCAATTAATGGCCTTTGGGCTTTGAGATAAGACTGAAAGCGTTTTTGACTGTCCTTCTCTTTGCTCATCGCAAGCTCGGATTGAGAGTAGATATATGTGATTTCGCCAGCCTGCTTCTTATAATATTTTGCCAATGTCTCTAAGTTTTCCGCAGAACATTTGGTCACTTCAGCTGAAGCAACTGAAGCTAAAAGTGATGCCATAGCAATGATAATTTTCTTCATGGCATGATCTCCTACAACTGGTTGATCCACTGACCGATCAGCGCGCGTTCGTCGTCGGTCATTTGAGTTTTGTTCGCCAAGGGCATGGTTCGGCCGACGACGACTTGTTGGTAGATCAATTGGCGAGCGAGACGGATTTGTTCTTCGCTTTCGAAGACCAAGCCTTTGGGGGCCACCTTGAAAACATCGTCCGTTGGAGCCGTGCTATGACAGCGCACGCAGCGGGCGTTAAAGACGGCGGCAACCTTTTCGAAAGGAACGGGAGAGCCCTCGCCGCCCGTTGCGTTCATGGCAGGCGCGACCCGGGTCATGAAAACCAAAGCCGCAAGCCCGATTCCGGCTGGCAGCAAGGTCCAGCGCTGCGCCGGGATCTTGGTCACCATCGCGTGGCGGACCAAAGCGCCCGAGACGCCCAAGGTGATCAGCAAGAGCCAGTTCAGATGATGATTGTAGATTTCTGGATAATGATTGCTCAGCATGATGAAGAGCACGGGAAAAATAAAGTAAGTGTTGTGCACCGAGCGGGTCTTCGCCTTCAGGCTCACCGAATAGTCCGGAATCTGGCCCGCTTCGGCTTCACGGATCATTTTTCTTTGTCCCGGCAAAATCCGCACCCAGACATTCAAGAGCATCATGCTACCGAAGACGGCACCGGTTTGGATGAAGGCCCCGCGACCGCTGAAGATTTTAAAATTCAGAATGATCAGACCTAAGAAATAAAACACAGATAAAATCGTGCTCACCGCTTTGGATTTGAAAATGTTTTGGTTCCAGATCAAATAGTCGTACATCAGCCACGACATCACCAAGATGCCTAAGCTGGTCAGGACCGCCTGACCTTGGCTCAGGTCCGAGACGGCCGGATCAATCAAGAGACTTGCGCCCTTGAGATAATACAAGACGATCAAAAGCAAAAAACCGGTCAACCAAGTGAAGGTCGCTTCCCACTTGAACCAATGCAAAACTTTCGGGAGCTCGCCGGGGAAGATTTTTTTCTTTTCGACCTGGTAATAAAATCCGCCGTGAACCATGAAGAGCTCACCTTCGACATTTTTTCGGGCCACCCCTGGTGGTTCGAAACTGCTATCAAGCCAAATAAAATAAAAAGAGCTTCCGATCCACGAGATGCCCGCCACCAAGTGGGAAAATCGCAAAATGTATTCAAGCCAAAGATGCACGCTCGCCGCCATGTTTTCACTCCGGTCAAAAACCCACCATTTAATGACGATTTCAAATACCGGTCAACGTCGTTTCCTTTCGGATGACATTGCCAAGGCACATAATCCGACATCATCGCCAACACGCATCGGACTTTACAAACCGAAATGATCGTTTTTGGAAAGAGAATTGCAAGGCCCTCTTCCAGAGTTTCCATTCAAGGTTTCAATTGAAATTTAAAATGGCGCCTCGACACATCAACACATCCTCACAAGGAGAGACAATGGACAACAGACGATACAATAATGACCGAAGCGATTATTCTCAAAGCGGTTTGCGAAACGAACAGAATCGCTCTTCAAGCTTTGATTCGGATTACGACAGCCGCGATCAAAACCGCCGTCAGAATTTTTCTTCGGATTATTATGATCGCAGCCGTTCTTACGAAGGCGCGCAGGATTTGAACAATCGCTACGAGCGAAACAATGTGGATCGCAACTTCAATCAACAGCGCTCGGATTATGATCGCAATCGTTCTTACACGTCCTCTTCATCATCATATCCGTCTTACCCATCGTCTGGTCAATCCAACAGCTCTTACGGTGCTAATAATTACGGATCTTACGGATCAAATTCCGGAAGCACTTACGGCTCGAACGCCGGAAACAACTATGGCTCTTCTTCAAGTTTTGGTTCATCTTATGATCGCAACGCCCCTGATTATTCAAATTATTCAAACCAATATCAGAACCATGATCGCAGCATGATGGACCGAGCGGAGAGCGGCTGGGAAAACATCAAAGAATCCGCAAAAAACTTTTTCGGCAAAGGCCCCAAAGGTTACAAGCGTTCTGACGAACGAATCAAAGAAGAGATCAGCGACGCGCTTTATCGCCATCCACGCATTGACGCCAGCGAAATTGAGATCGACGTCAAGGACGGCATGGTGACTTTGCGCGGAACAGTCGAAGATCGCCAAACAAAACGGATGGCGGAAGACTTGGCTGAAGATTGCTCAGGCGTCAGTAACGTCAGCAATCAGTTGATGGTGAATTCAAGTTTCGGGTCACAAAACCCCACCACATCTGCCACTCAATCCCAAACTGCTACGACTGGAACATCCAGCACCGGCCGCAGCAAATCCATTCAGTAAATAATCATTTACACCCAGGGGCCATGAAAATGGCTCCTGGCCCTAGCGGACTTGAATTTGAACTTGATCTAAAAGTTTTTGATCGGCGCTGCGCAGTTCGAATTTAAATCGACCGCGAATGGGTTGCCAGAAAAGATCTTTTTGAGCCCTTCCTAAAAGCTTGCCGTTGATAAAGACTTTCTGACCCCGTTGTGGATTTTCAATTTCCACCGGCACGCGCTGCAAGCGAAGCGGAATATCGGGATCCAATCCCACCACCAAATCATCAACCGGATAATGAATTCGCGTCAGCGATTTTTTCTGCAGCGAGGGTGCTGGTTTCTCAAAAATCAATTCGGGAGTTTCCGGCGTCGTTGGGTGCAAGGCCAGCATCATGCGACTCCACATCGGGGCCGCCCCCGTCACGCCGCTGACGTTCCACATCGGATCGCCATTGAAATTTCCAACCCAAACACCGACCGTATAGTCCGCAGTCCAACCGATGCACCAATTGTCCCGCATGTCTTTGCTGGTTCCCGTCTTCACCGCCGCTAAGAATGGCAGCGACAGCACGCTTTCCAGCCCGAAGGTCAAACGTCGATACTCTGGCAATGCCAGCACCTGAAAGATTTTCTGTTTCGTCTCCGAAGAAAAGACCGGCGCCCCCGAAGACTGCGCCGCCAGCGCCAGCTGTCGGTAGCCCTGCGTGAGCTCCCACAAACTGACATCCACGGTGCCGAGCGCGAGACTGGGTCCGTAAAAATCTTCGTCCTGCAAGTCCGCAAATTTCAGTGCTTTTAAATTTTGGATGACGGCTTCTTCACCCACCAGCTGCAACGTGCGAACGGCCGGAACGTTCAGACTGGAGGCTAAGGCTTCACCCGCACTGACAAGGCCGCGAAACGTGTTGTCGTAATTTTTTGGATGATAGACTTTGCCTTGCCCGACCGGCAGGTCCGCCGGCGAATCCTGAATCAGCGAACTGGGCGTGAGATATTTTTTCTCGAAGGCCGTGGCGTAAACGAAAGGTTTGATCGTCGAACCTGCCTGACGGCGCATTTGGATTCCATCGATCTGGGACGCGGACGAGTTGCCGGGACCACCATTGGCGACATAGGCCACGGGCCGGCCCGTCTTTGTCTCGAGCACCAGAATCGCGCCATCGAGAACGTTTTGGCTGCGAAGCTCTTTCAACTGCTCACGAAGCGCCGACAATGCCGCGTCTTGAATCCGCGCATCCAGCGAAGTCTCGATCAGGCTTGTGCCCCAGCCCGCTTCGACGAATGATTTTGAAAGCACGGGAATTTTTTCCCGGGCCCGGGAAATTTCGTAAGGTTGTGCAAAAGTCTGCTGCGCCATTCGCAGGATCTCGTCGCAAGCACCGAGATTTAAAATCCGGCAGGCCCTGAGACCCACTCGAGAAATTTCGGCATTCGGCGCCCGAATCAGGGCCACCAACAAGGCGGACTCTTTTTCATTCAGGGCGATTGGAGACTTTTGAAAGTAGCCCAGGCTTGCGGCGCGAAGACCGACAAGCTCTCCGCGAAAAGCGATCAGGTTGATGTAGGCTTCTAAGATCTGGGGCTTGCTCCATGTTTCTTCAAGCTTCCAGGCCAGAAATATCTGACGGATCTTTCGTGTGAGAGAAAATGTCGAAGTCTCGGACGGGTTCAACAAACCTGCTAACTGCATCGACAAGGTGCTGGCACCCCGGCGCATGGGGCCGAAAAGAGACTGAGACCCCGCATGCATCAGGGCCATGAAATCGACGCCATGATGTTGAAAAAATCGCTGGTCTTCCACCCGGATCAGGGTGTCTTGAAAAATGTTCGAGATCTCTTCTTGCTTAAGCCAGGCCAGACTGCGCCGGTCTTTCTGCAGGCGAATCGATTCCAAAGGCTGCTGATGGCGATCGACAATCCACGCATCGGATGGCCGATAGTTCGATCGCGTCTGAGAAAAACTGGGGAGTGGGCTCCACTGGCGCCACCATCCAGCAAACAAAAGACTGATCAGAATCAGAGAGGCGGCCCCCGCGGCCGCGGCCTTAAGGCGCGACCTTCCAGATTTCATTCGGACTTTCCCCAAACGTTTCTCGTGCGTACATCGCTTCAACCCGAGTTGGCGGTAAATGAAAACCACCGGCCGAATTCAAACGAATGCGGTAATCAATCTTATAGGTCCCTCGTGGCAGATAAGCCGCGTAAGCCGTGAAATGGCTCTGACCTTTCTCGAAAAATTCGAGCGGCCACGGCTGGACATCGCTGGCATTGGCTTTTGGTGCCCGGTCCAAAATTTCCGAATTTCCCGAAAGGCCCGTTCCCAGATGCGAGGCTCCGGCCGGAATCGGATCCCGCAAAACCACCCACGCTTGATCGGCTTTCGCCGTCACTGTGAGCTCGATGTGGGCGACATCGCCAATCTGCCACGTTCCTGGTTTGGCCTGCGAGATCGGTGTGACTTTGCGCGTGACCTTGTAACCGAGATCCACGGGCGCCTTCAGCGGAATCGCCGACAAAGTTTCCAGATGAATCCAAGGCTTCCCGGTGCCGGCATGCGTGAGGTTGATCGGTACCGGCGCTTTGTCGGAACCTTTTGGCCACGCCAACGATTTCGAATCACCCTTCGGCGTTTTGGCCCAGATGATTTTTTCTTGTTCGGCCCCGCCAGAAATTTTCGTCTCGCCCGTCACGGCCTCTTTCTCGAACTTGGAACTGAATATCCGCATCCAGGTCACGCCCCACGCATTGGCCATGGTGGTATCCCACACCCCCAGGTGCAATCTCGCCACCAAACCGCGCACCATGCGTCCCACATCCGGCGACCAAGATGGTTCTAGCAGGGCCACCGAGAAAACTCCGAGCGCCTGCTGATCTTCCGAAGTGAAGAGCCGATAACGGCCCTCCCAATCCGTGCCATTTTGAAAGTTCATCAGCGAGCCTTGAAAATTCATTCGCGAGTGCAGGATGTTAAGGGCCTGTTTCACCAGCTCGGCCTGTTTCGGAATGTCTGGCAGCGCTTTCAAAATTGCAAGATAGGCCACCACGGTTTCCGTCTTCCAGAGATTGGGCGTGAAAGGAATCGCGGTGACATCCTCAATTTTCAAGTTCTGAAAGCGAGACAAAGTCTCCATCAGCAAAATCCGCTCTTCATTTTCAAATCGGCTCTTATCCTTTTCATTCCACCAAGCGTGACAAGCGTGGGTGCCGTTGAGCTCCAGCTTGATTCCGTTCAAGATTTTATTCAAAGTCTCGTCCGGGATCTGGAATTCATTCGTGTGCAGGATGTCCACCACGTATCTTGACAGCTGGGCACTACCACAGATCGAGAGTGGGAAAAACTTGAGCAAGCCATTGGCATCCATATAGGACGGAAGCTCTTGGATCAATTTTTCGGTGGCCTGTTTTTCTTCGAGCACAATCGAGCGGGATATTTTTTGTTCCAGACAGGTGTAAGGATAGTCCTCCATATAGGCGCGCACTCCCGCTAAACCGCGAACCAGAGTGTCTTGCGCATGAATTTGAATTTCACCTTTTCCCGGCAGCGCTTGCGGTGGCTGACGAACCGGAATATCGGTTGGCTTCTCCAGCTGAAGCAAGGTGGCCTGTTGAACCTGCATGGGGACCGCCGGCGAGACTTTGATTTCTGATTTCAGATTATCGATCACGCCGCTGATCTCATCTTTGGCCGAGAGCTGATACGTGATCGCTTTCACGCCGTCCGGAATTTGCAATGGCAGACGAACAGTTTTGGCCGAGTTCGCACCCAACTCGAGCGCAGCAGGGCTCGCAACTTTCGCCAGTTGCGGGCTTGTGAAGGACAAACCGACCTTCATGGTTTTGGCCGTGGTGTTTCGCAAGGTCACTTCACTTTCGATCGAGTCTCCTTCGCGTACCACTGGTGCAAATCCCGAGTAGAGGATCAAATCTTTGCTCGATTCAATCTTCGTGCTGCCATCACCAAAAAAGTCCATGCCACCATTGGCGATTGCGGCGATGCGAAAGCTGGTGATCGAATCATTGAGCGGAACGGTGATTTTCGCTTCGCCATTTGCATCCAGTTTCAAACGGGGTTGCCACAAGAGCATGGGATCAAACAGTTCCCGGTTTCCACCATTGAGCAGACCGCCACCCCCGCCGGGAGGTTTCGCCTTTGCACCAAAGTGCCGGCGCCCGATGATCTGATTTTGCGCCGAGCTGGTGTCGACCTCGAGCCCCCGCTGTCCCATCATGGATTGCAACAGATACCAGCTTTGATTGCTTCGAAGCTGCAGCAGGGCTTCGTCCACCGCCGCCACGGCCACTTCGCTGCCGGCCGGAAGGGCGGCCCCGGATGCGGTCTTCACCGCGATGGTGACCAGCGCTTTGTCGCGTGCGCGGTATTTCTGTTTATCGGTTTTCAAGCTGACCTTCAGTTCATGCGCCTTCCACCCAACGCGAAGCTCGGTCATGCCAAGCTTCATTGCCGGTCGAGCGAGATCCAGCAACGCGGTCGCCTGCGGCTCTCCCACCCGTCCGCGGACGAGCATCGCCGAAACAAAAACGTTCGGCGCGTAATTTCCCTTCAGCGGAATTTCGATCACCGGCTGATCCCGCTTGATTTCTTTCACGAAAGCATCCATCACGCCTTCGCGCTCGACCGTGATCAGAGCGGTCGCCACCGGAAATGGACTGCGCACGACAAGCTTTGCGGTCTCGCCGGGTTCGTAGCGGATTTTCTCGGGTAAAAGATCGATGCGATCGCTATCGGTCGGCACCCACCAAGAATTTCCACCGGCGGCGTAAACTTCCATCGACGTCGAAGCATAGGTCGAGCGTCCGGCTTCGTCGGTCACCTTGGCCTGCAAGGTGATACTGCCGGTGGGAAGATTTTTTCCGTCACACTGAAAGCGGCCATTGCTGTCGGATTGGCCCTGACAAACCACGCCCAGAGATTTCACGGTCGATTTGTAATCGTAAGAGTAAAAACCACCCACCAAGCGTTTGCGATGCGTGAGAAATTCGGTCTGAAAAGCTTCGACCGTATAGGGCCGCGCTTTCAATGGCTTGCCATCGACTCCCGTGATCACGCCTTGCGCTTGCACCTGCCCCGGCTTGGCGATCCAGTTTTCGGATCCGAGACCCACAATATAGTTTGCCGGAAAAAGAGTTTTTTGCGTGGATGCGGTCTTCACCTCGCCGTTCGGGTCGTGGTATTCCATTTCCACCAACAGGTCGCTGACTTTCTTGATGGCCGGCAAACCTTGAATCGACGTGGTCTGTCCGCCATCCTCTTTCAGTGTCAGCTCTTGCACTTTCAGGAAATTATCTTCGCTGACCGTTTCGGGTTGCTCTGAATAATTTTGCACGCCGACTTTAAGCGGCTCTGAAAAAAATGTGAACTGATTTGAGCCCGGAACTTCGGGAGCAAAATAGCCCGTGCGGATCGAAGAACGCACCTTCACCTTCAAACCCTTGGCGGGACCACCCGAGAGATATTGCGCCGAGAGATCCACCGGAACTTCTTTGGGTTGCACCAGGGTCTTACCGCTGATTTTGACGTTCGCGTTCATCAGCGGCAATCGGTACTCGCTGACCACAAATGTGCCGGTGGCTTTCGCCGACCAATCAAACGCATTTTCATTTTCGCCCTGTTCACCGTTCTGCGAGCCTTTGGGTGCGGCGGCCCTGTTGGAAAGATAAACCGAATACAAACCCAGGCTTGCATCCTTTGGCAGGGTGAATGTGTTCAGAGCGGTGCCGGTGGCGGCATCGTATTCAAATGGCAAGGCATACACTTTCTGCGTTCCTTCGTGCACCACCAACACCCGCTTCGGCAGGACCTGCGAACGAAGGGCGCGAAATCCGTTTTGCGTGTGCTCACGCAGGAAGTGCTTGAAATGAATCGTCTCGCCCGCCTTCATCAGCGGTCGATCAAAAACGGTGTGGGCGAGCGTCGCTCCCCACTGCGGTGAAACGTAATCGCGCTGCAGGTTGAAGCGGTAGGACTCGATCCCCTGCGACCAATTGCTGGAAGCGAAAGTGAAATCATCTCCGAGCTTGGCGAAAGAGAAAATTTCGCAGTGGTCGGTTCCGGACTCGTCGCTATCAGCCGGCACGTCGGGACATGCGGGCGCGATGGAATCCAGCCATAACACTCCACCTTTGCCGGTTTTTCCTTTCGCCAGAGACTTTCCCTGATCGTTGAACAATGAAATGTCCGCGCCTTCCACCGGAGCCGCCGTATCCAAGCGAGTCACCCACACCAACGAGCGGGTGCGTCCGCGCTTGAAATGCACCGAGAGATTGGTGACCAAAGCGCTCGAGGCCACGTACATCGGAATTTTCGCGCCCAAAAGAGCTTCACCCAATCTGGGGCTTTCCAGCTCGACGATGTAAAATCCAGGCTTCTTCAGCGGGATTCCCACCAATTCAAACTCGCGCTCGGTCGAGGGTTTAGGAAGCGTAAGCTTTTGAACCTTTTCATTGCCAAGCAAACTCTCTCCACGGCGAGCATAGTTCCAGTCTTTGTCTTTCACCGCTTTGTACCACTTGATGACCTGAGCCGGATTGTCGCCCGAGAGCACCATGGAATTTCCATCGATCGAGAACTGCATTTGCGGCAGAGTTTTTTCCACATTTCTGAGACTGACCGGAAGGGCCGGATCTGCATTCAGCTCCAGCACGCCAAAAGTGGCTGCGAATTTCACTAAGGGGGAATACTCGTCGGTGGTGACGCTCAAAGGGAATTTGTTTTCGTTGCCGAGCACCCGGCCCAGCGGATCTTTGATTCCTTTTGGCAGAATCACCTGCAACGACGTTTTTTCAGGGAAAGGAGCCGTGAAAGTTAAAGTGGCGATCTCCTTTTCTTGACGCTTGGCTTGTTTCTGTTCGCTGAGCTCTTCAGGCAACCACACTTGACCTTTTGCGGAGACAAGTTTGGCACCTTTCAACTGTTCCCGAGAAACGGAGTTCTTGAACTCAACCGAGATGTTCGTGATCGGGTTGCATGGCTTCCCCGGCGAAACCCGCTCGCAGGTGAATTTAGCTTCAAACGGCGCCAGCACTTGAAAGCTAAACGTTTGCGGCTCGGCGACCGGCAAACCGGACTTGGAACGAAGGCCCACCGGCCAATGAAGAGCAACCTTGGCGGATTCAGGAAATTTTCGGTTGGCCGCAATCACCAGGAAATTTTCAAGCATCGGAAGAGAAGAAAGATTTTTGGTTTCTTGGATTTTCTTTTGCAGCGATTCCCAGGCCCAGTTGGTTTTGACGGCGGCGCGGATCACGTCCTCGCGCTCTTTGCCATCAATCAGCCGCAGCAGCACTTTATCGGGATAGCCGGTCACTTCAAAGTAAGCTTTCTGTAAAACCGAAGCACGGTCCACCGGGGCATCCGTTTGCACCACAAAATATTGATCAGGCTCGATCTCGCCATACATCGGTGCGAGCGTCAGGATGGCGGGGCCGCCCGTGGTCAAAGTGTAGATCGGATCGCTCGATACTTTTTCTTCTTTGAGATCGCGGATTTCTTGAGCTTTGAGCTCGCACTGGACGCCCGCAGGCAGAGGTTGATCGAAATCGATCACCCAGTTTTTGCTATCGGCCCAACGTTTGCTGAAAGCTGGCGTCTTGCCGTCTGCTTCGTTCTTTTGACCGGCTCCGGAACATTTCAATTGAAATGGATCTTTGGCCGCTTTTGGATCGCCCATCGCCACCATGTCCGTGGAAAAACGAACGGTGATTTGGTGGACGGCCTTGACGGCACCCGTGGGTGTCACGCTGAGCACTTCGCCGGCGAAAGACGCTGTCGACAAAAGGAAAGAGAATAAAAAGCCACCGCTCCATATGATTCGTGCAAGCATTCAATTGTCTCCTGAGAAGAGACATTAGAGCGAAGGCATTTCCATCTGTAAACGAGTTCGTGTTTTAACGCAGAATGAAAGAATCTCGATTCAGCATTGCTTAATTTCCTTTATTTTAACAGTGCACACCGCGCATCTATTTTTTTGTTCAAAGATTCTCTTAATATTGCCTTTTCTGAATCTGAAATCGAATTTTCGATTTCACTCACCACCAGGAGGTCCTATGATCAAAAATTTTGGAAAAGCGATTTGCGCGCTGAGCTTGCTTGCCTTTGTTCCGGCCACATACGCGAACAGCAGCACGACCACAAACTCGAATTCAAGCATGCACGGCACGGATAGCAGCACCATGGATTCAAGCGCTGGTCCGACGGACAACGCCACCGACCGTATGACGGGATCATCAACGGAAACTTATCCGAGCGACAACTCGGCGACCAGCTCGACCACCAATGGCACACCCGTCAATACCGATACGACAACATCTTCGGATTCGCGCATGAGTGGTTCTTCGACCTATGATTCATCGACTGGCACCACCAATCGCTCCGACGAAAATCACAAACGTCGCATGCGAAAGACCAACAAACACAAACATGACACTTCATCTCAGCGCAACACCGGAAGCAGCACCAGCAGCGGTAGCAGCTACGGCTCCGACAAAGACACCAGCTCTGGCGCTGGAAGCACTTCCGGTTCTGGCAGCTCGACGAACAGCGGCTCTAGCACTGGCAGCGGATCAAACTATTAATCCCAACTGAACTGTTTTCAAGCCAAACGCCACACCCTTGCCGGGCGCGGCGTTTGGCCTTCTATAAACAATTCCTCTATGAGTTTTCAATTTCAATTCGATTCCCTGACCGCAGATCCCATGCTTGCATAAGATTTCAGCACGGGGTGTTTTTTCAATTCAAATCCCAACTTGCCCCACCTCGTGTTTCTCGTTGACCCTTCGGTCCGAGCGCTTCTTTTGTCAAAAAATCGGTTTTGAGAAGAGACTGCCTGAAAAATGTCACCTGTCTGAAAATGGCATTCAACCTGCATTGCTGACTGACTTTGCTAGGGAGGCATCACAGTGAAAAATGAATTTTCAATCCATCATGACAAACATTATAGTACAAATGATCTAGTCGTTTTCAGCCATCTGCGCTGGGACTTTGTATTCCAACGACCCCAACATCTCTTGACTCGTTTTGCAAAGCGCCGCCGCGTTTTCTTTATCGAAGAGCCGCATTTCAACAAACAAGAGGCAGAACTTCCTTACCTGAAACAAGAGCGTGAAAACGGAGTTCAGGTCATCATCCCACTGATTCCGCCAGGCTTGAGCGAGAGCGAAACTCATGTCCGACTGCGCGAAATCGTCGATCGGGTGTTGGATGAAGAGAGCATTGAAGAGCCGACTCTTTGGTATTACACGCCAATGGCTCTTCCTTTTACGGATCACATTGTGGCACGCTCGATTGTCTTTGATTGCATGGATGAATTGTCCGCGTTCAAAGGCGCACCTGAAAAATTGAAGCAATGGGAGAGCGCCCTGCTTGGCAAGGCCGATGTCGTTTTCACCGGTGGACATTCTTTGTATGAAGCCAAACGTCACCAGCACCACAACATCCACCCGTTTCCGAGCAGCATCGATCGCGATCATTTTAAATCCGCGCGTTCGGCCGCCGAGCCCGAAGACCAAAAGCACATTCCACATCCCCGCATTGGATTTTTCGGCGTGATCGACGAGCGAATGGACATTGAATTGGTCGACCAGATGTCAAAGCTTCGCCCCGATTGGAATTTTGTTTTCATCGGTCCCGTGGTGAAGATTGACCCCGCCACTTTGCCTCAGCGTTCGAACATTCACTATCTCGGAAAGCGCAGCTACACCGAGCTTCCGCAATACATTTCAGGTTGGGACTTGGCGATGCTTCCTTTCGCCCGCAACGAATCGACACGCTTTATCAGCCCGACGAAAACTCCAGAATACCTGGCGGCCGGGCGTCCCGTGGTGTCGACGAGCATCCGTGACGTGATCGATCCCTACGCCACCGAGAAATTGGTTTCCATCGCCGACACAGCCGAAGAATTTATCAGCAAGGCGGAACAGGCCATCCATGAAGCGAAAACTCAACCCGAATGGCTTTTGCGCGTCGACGAGTATCTCGAGGACATGTCTTGGGATATGACTTTCGCGAAAATGGCTTCGCTGGAAAAGCACGCCTGGCTCAACCGAGTGCAATCCAAAATGCAGGTTCCACCATCGATGCCAAATTTTGCGCACTTTCCAATCTCGCCCGAGCTTGAGCTGCGACCATGACGTCCGGTCTTTCGATCTGGGCCGGCGTCGAATGCACCGTCAATCGAGTCGGCGATCGCTACTTAGATCAGTGTGCAAGGAGTGGCCACGCCAAACGCTTGCAGGATCTCAAGCTCTTCAAGCAGCTTGGGATCGAACGAATCCGCTACCCATTTTTATGGGAAACGATCGAGGCCCAACGCGGACAAAGAGACTGGAGCTGGGCGGATGAAAGAACCGCTGAACTTCGCGCCTTGGATCTCAAACCAATTGCGGGCTTGCTTCATCATGGCAGCGGCCCCAGCTTCACCAATCTTTTAGATCCCGAATTTCCAACTTTATTTGCAGACTATGCTGAGCGCTTCGCCGAACGCTATCCCTGGATCTCAGACTACACCCCGATCAATGAACCACTGACCACGGCCCGCTTTAGCGCTCTGTATGGACACTGGTATCCTCATCAAAATGAAGCGCCGGCGTTCTTAAAAGCTTTGCAGAATCAGTGCATCGCCTCGTTGAAGGCGATGCAGGCCATCCGCCGTATCAATCCGCAAGCGCGCTGGATTCAAACCGAAGACATCGGTCGCGCGCAAGGAACTTTCGAAACAAAAGAGCAAGTGGCGTTTGAAAATTCCCGCCGCTGGCTTTCGTTTGATTTCTTGTGCGGGCGGATTCAAGATTCGCATCCGCTGTGGAACTATCTTTGCGATATCGGCCTTGAAGGAAAAGAGTGGGATTGGTTGCAAGCCCACTTCCGCGCGCCCGATATCTTGGGACTGAATCATTATTTGCTGAGCAATCGCTTTCTGGATCATCGCCTCGAGCACTATCCACCCGGCTTTCATGGTGGCAACGGTCGACAAGCTTATGCCGACGTCGGCGCAATCGACACCAGAGCGGTGATGCCACCACTGCCCGAGAGCATTTTTTTGGAAGTGTGGAATCGCTACCAAATTCCGCTAGCCGTCACCGAAGTGCATCTGCATGGTTTTCGCGAAGATCAGTTGCGCTGGCTTTGCCAAATTCACAAGGCCGCCACCAGCGTTCGGCAGATGGGCGTTGATATGCGCGCCATCACCGCCTGGAGTTTGCTGGGATCCTTTGATTGGAACAGCTTGTGCACCAAAGCCGACGGTTTTTACGAATCCGGTATCTTTGATATTCGTGCGCCCCAACCTCGGCCCACGGTTTTGTCGAAGCCACTGCGCGCTTGGACGCAGGGGGAAGAGTTCGAACATCCACTGCTTTCGCAAGAAGGATGGTGGAAGACGAAGGTGCGCGCAGCCTTTGGACCCGAAAACCCCGCTTTGCTGGGGCCGCTGACATCGGCGAAGCAAAAACCGATTTTGATCACTGGTGCTCAAGGAACTTTGGGGCGGGCCTTTGCCCGCATCTGCGCTTACCGAAATATTCCTTTTCATGCTTTGTGCCGAAAAAAAATGGACATCGCCCAGATCGATCGCGTGCAAAAAACACTGCGCGAGATTCAACCCTGGGCCGTGATCAATACGGCTGGCTACGTGCGCGTCGATGATGCAGAAACCGAAAAAGAGAAATGCTTTCTTGAAAATGTTGTCGGTCCCGAAAATCTCGCCAAAGTCTGCGCCAATCTGGAAATTCCCTTCGTGCACTTTTCAAGCGATCTGGTCTTTGATGGTGAGCACGATCAGCCTTATCTTGAAAGTCATCCGGTCTCGCCGCTGAACACCTATGGCCGCAGCAAAATGACTTCGGAGCAAAAAGTTCTTTCCGCTTGGCCCAGCAGCTTGATCATTCGCGCCAGCTCTTTCTTCGGGCCGTGGGACGAACACAATTTTATCTTCAAATCTTTACGCCAGCTCGCCCAGGGACAATCCGTGTTCGCGGCATCTGATGTCACCATGTCTCCGACCTACGTTCCGGACTTGGTTCATCTTTGCCTGGATCTTTTGATCGATGGCGAAAGCGGCGTTTTTCATCTCACCAACGACGGTCATATCAGCTGGTCCGAGCTGGCCAGTCTTGCCGCGCAAATGGCGAAGATTTCCGGATCCGTGGTGGGTCGCCCGCTCGAAGAAATGAATTACGTGGCTCCTCGCCCACGCTTCAGCGCCCTGAAATCCGAGCGCGTGCGCATCCTTCCTCATTTTGAAGATGCTCTGGGCCGCTACTTTCGAGAATTGGAAATTCCTTTGGATCTCACCCTGACAGCGAAAATGGAGAATCGGATATGATGAAGAAAAAAATAGGCATCGCCGGCGCGGGCTTTGCTGGCGCCATCTTGGCGCGAGAACTGGCCGAAACGGGCAAATACCAAGTCGAGGTTTTCGACGAACGCGAGCACATCGGTGGCAACTGCCACACTTACCGCGACCCGAAAACGAACGTCATGATTCACCAATACGGCCCGCATATTTTTAACACCAGTCGCGATGACGTCTGGGCTTATATGAACCGCTGGGCGAAATTCGGTCCCTACATCAACCGGGTCAAAGCCATCACGCACAAAGGGGTTTTCTCACTGCCGATGAATCTTTTGACCATCAACCAGTTTTTCGGAAAAATCCTGACCCCCGCGCAAGCCCGAGACTTTGTCGGTGGCCTGGGGGAACGAGGCATCAGCGATCCGCAAACTTTCGAAGATCAAGCTTTGAAATTTTTAGGTCGAGATTTGTACCAAGCATTTTTCTATGGTTACACCAAAAAACAGTGGGGTCTTGAGCCGAAAGAATTGCCCGCCTCCATTCTGAAGCGACTGCCGATCCGTTTTAATTATGACGACAGCTACTTTAACCAAAAGTACCAGGGCATTCCCATGGAAGGCTACACCCGCATCTTCGAGCAGATTCTGGATCATCCCGCCATTCAGGTTCAGCTGAACCAGCGTCTGACCAGTGATGCAAAAAATGATTTCGATCATCTTTTCTGGAGCGGACCCCTCGATAAATTCTATCAAAACCAGTTGGGCCGCCTGCAGTACCGCAGTCTTCGCTTTGAACGCTTTGACGAGTCCGGAGATTATCAAGGGAACGCCGTCATCAATGATTGCCGGGAAACGGTTCCCTACACCCGCATTTCCGAGCACAAACATTTCACGCCGTGGGAAGAGCATGACCAAACGGTTTGCTTCCGCGAATTCAGTCAGGACTGCGGTGAAAATGATATTCCGTATTACCCGGTGCGCTTGGGTCGGGATAAGGCGCTGCTCAAAAAATACGTCGATCTCACTCGGCAAGAAAACAATGTGACCTTCATCGGTCGCCTGGGGACCTACCGCTATCTCGACATGCACGTCGTGGTTGGCGAATCCTTGGATCTTTCCAAAGTTTGCATCTCGGAAGACAACAACTCGAAATGGCCCAAGTTCGCCCAAGATCCATTGGCGTAAAGGAGATTTGCAATGAAAGTGCTCGTCACCGGCGGTGCCGGCTACATCGGCAGTCACGCCGTTAAAACCTTGCTCGATGCCGGGCATGACGTCGTCGTCTACGATGATCTCTCGCATGGATACTTGCAAGCGGTTGATCCCCGCGCGCAGTTCGTTTGCGCCTCGACGTTGGATCTCAATCAGCTGCAACAGACTTTGCAGCGGTTTTCGATCGAAGCCGTGCTGCACTTTGCGGCCCGGATCGAAGTGGCCGAAAGCATGGTGGCCCCCGCCTTGTATTACGAATCCAACGTCACCGGCACGATTCGCCTTTTGCAAGCCATGCAAAAAGAGAACGTGAAAAAAATTGTTTTTTCGTCGACGGCGGCGGTGTACGGAAATCCGAAACAGATTCCCATTCGCGAGACGGAAGCTTGCCAACCGATCAATCCCTATGGACGAAGCAAGTGGATCAGCGAAATGATCATTCGCGATTTTTGCCAAGCTTATCAGTTTTCAGCGGCGATCCTTCGCTATTTCAACGTGGCCGGAGCGTGGCCCACTGGCGAAATCGGTGAAGATCACAAACCGGAAACTCATTTGATTCCACGAATTTTGAAAGTGGCGCGCGATGGCGGAGAACCGGTCAAGATTTTTGGTTATGACTATGGAACACCGGATGGCACCTGCGTGCGAGACTATGTTCACGTCGTGGATCTGGCGCAGGCGCATGCATTGGCGCTTGAAAGCATGAAACCGGGACAGCTTGAAATTTTCAATGTCGGCAGTGAATCTGGATTTTCAGTTCGCCAAGTGATTTCGGCCTGCGAAAAAATCACCGGCCGAAAATTGAAAGTGGAAGAGCATCCACCGCGGGCCGGAGATCCGGCAACCCTGGTGGCAAGCAGCGAAAAGATTCGCCGCGAGCTGCATTGGCAACCACGCTTTGCTAGCCTCGAAAAAATCATCGAGGACGCTTGGAACTGGCACAGTTTGCACCCATTGGGATATGTCGATGCTACGCGCCCGTCTTCTCTTTTTGCGGCGAACCCAAACCCAAATCTGAATCCAAGTTCGAACCCAAGCCTGAACCCGAATTCAAATCCCAATCCGGACTTGAATCAGAGGGTCTCTTCGACCTTGACCGTTGGTTGACCTTGAATCATGTCGGCCTCGAGCGGAACCAGCAGAACGCGTCTGGCGTAGCAGATGAATTCTTCTGGAGTTCGCGGCCAACCGCACTTGACCCAACCATCGGGGATGTCGGCCTTGAAAATCCCGTGCATCAAGCCCCACAGTTTGCCATTTTCGTCGTAAAAAGGATTCAGGCGTCCCGCCCAAGTCAGACCCAGATCCGCCACCAATTTTTCGGTGACGTTCAAAAGCTCGCCGTCATCGTTCATGACATGACGGTAAGGCCCAATCGGACCTTCCGACTTTTCTCGGTACATCATGAAATTTCCGTACTCGGCCACAAAGTCCCCGGCGCTGAAAAAGACCACCCAGTATTCTTTGCCACCAACCTTCATCAGAATGGGATTGGGTCCTTCGACCAAGTAGCCCGAGTGCTCACCCTGAGGCCCGCGGCGATTGCTGGCACTGAAAATCTTCTGGGGATTTTCCCAAGATGTGTAGCTTGACAATAAAACCGGCTCGCCCACCGATAAGGTGAGGTCCTCGTTCATTCGGCGCGCGAAAATTTGCGTGGCGTAGGGAAGGCGGCGTCCGTCTGGCAGAACTTTTTCTTCGGTGACCTCTTCGTAAGCCATCCACATGCAACCATTTTCGTCTCTCCAGGGCTCGCCATTGGCGTCGCGAACCATGCGGCTGCCGTAACCGTGGGCGTGCGCTTGGTCTTCATCGCGCGAGATCCAGCGGCCATCGGTTGGCGGTTTATTGCCGTGAATCGAACCTAAACTCTTCCACACTTCGCGGATTTTCCCAGTTTCAGGGTGGACCGAGAATTCGACTTTGAACGAGTGACGGGATCTTCGATAATTGTGATGAGCGACCGAGCAAGGCGCTTCGGGCTCGACCCGGTCCATTTTTCCACCGTGGCCGACAAAGGCTCGCTCGAAACTGCCGTCGGCACGCTTTCGGTTGTACACCACCAGCTCGGTGTCCCAAATGGCTTCGGCTTGGTGAAAGGGTTTCATCACCAAGGGTTTTCCACTGCGGGTCTGCACTTCGATTTCATCAAAAGGGCGAACACCACCTTTCAACATCTCTTCCAAAGTGCGAGTGTAAATCACCCGTCCACCGGAAAAGTAGAGCGCATAGATGGACGTTCCATCCGGAAGATCGATGCACACAGGAGTGCACGGATCGGCCGTGTCGTCTTTTCCGTCGGTTAAAACTTTGATTCTTCTTTCGACCTGAAGGCCCCGATCCTTCTCGAAAAGCCGAGAGAATTTGGGTTCAACAAATGAAAATGCACCGGGCATAGATTGCGCTAAAGACATGATGAGCATCCCTCTTGAAAAATTAGATTGTCGGTTCTGATTATTCTTGCGGCAGTGATTTGCGATGTCAGGACGAACATCTAGAAAAATGCATTTGTCTGCGTTTTCACACGCATTCCGCCTTATCGATTCATGATTTGGTGTGAATTATCACTCTCAAAAAAGAGTGAACCCGTTATTTCAAATCCAAAACCAAGGGTGAACCTTTGAACTCGGCACTTTTCTGAATGCTGCCGGCCAGGACCGTGATGTCGAGATCATGCAAATGCGGAAGGCTTGAAAAGTCGACTTTGACTTGGCTGCCAACCGGCGAGCGCTTGCAGGTGACTGTGTAATTTGCCGCCCAGTCGGAATGCTGACTGATTTCTTTTTCGCCGGCTTCAGCCACTTGGCCGATGTTTTCTTTTTGAATCTGGCAACCCAGAGCTTCGTCAAAAATGATCATCGTGCCGATATCCGACTCAAAGTGATGGACGGCTTCCGCCAAAGTTTTCTGGTCTTTTTTGCTTTGCGCCCGGTGCTCAAAACCCAGAATGCTTTCCGCCGCCGCCTTGAATTCAATCTTCCCTTTGCTGTCATCAAAGGCAATGGCCAGGCTGCCACTGCCATGCGAGTGAGCCGCGTGTTCTCGATGCGCCCAAGCCTGGGTGGTGGTGAAGCATAGTGCGATAGCGAATCCAATCTTGATTTGATGATTGGCAAATTTCATGAGGCGATCCTTTTCATCAGAAATTTCGAGCCTGAGTTGATTCTAAAAGGTTCATGTTAAAAGTCAAAGATCCAAGTTTGCAATATCCATTGAAAATTGCCACCAACACCACAGAAAGATTTGTTGATCCGCAAGAAAATGGTCTGAAGATTGCACTTTTTAAACTCCAGCGTCCTGTCTCACAGAGCTTTTTAAAAGCTTTGGCAGGACATTGCGAAATTTTCCCTATTGATGGGGAAGACTTCCCCAAGCCATGGACGACGGAGAGTATTGTGCAAATTCATTCAATTAGAACCATCAATGGACCGAATGTTTATCATGACCGCCCCGTGATCGTCATGAAGGTGGACCTGCAAAATTGGACCGACGTTCCAAGCTCGGACATCCCTCACTTCCTGGACAATCTTCTTCGATTTCTACCAAATCTGCACAGCCACACTTGTTCGCCTGGATACGCCGGCGGTTTTATTGAACGCCTGAAAAAAGGCACCTACATGGCCCACATCATCGAGCACATCGCACTTGAGCTCAGCGTGATGGCCCAAATCGGGGTCACCTACGGGAAAACCAGGTATGCCGGACAGCCCGGGCATTATGAAATCACCACGCGATTTCAGAATGAAAATGGCATGATCTGCTGCTTGCGAAATGCGGTCCTTCTGGCCGAAGCCGCGGCGACCTCGCAACTTTTTGATCTGGAGAAAGCGCTGGTCCAAGTCAAAGCCGGATGCGGCAAGGGTCTTCTCGGCCCCAGTTCCGAAGCCATCATCGCCGCGGCTCAAAAAAGAAATATTCCATATCGACGTCTGGCCCAAAACAGTTTGATCCAATTGGGATACGGAAAAAAATCTCAGCGCGTGCAAACCGCGATCACCGATCACACCAGTCTGGTGGCGGCGGATATCGCTCAGGATAAATTCTTGACCAAAAAAATATTGCAGGATCACTTCATTCCGGTGCCCGAGGGCATCGTGGTTTCCAATCTGATTGAACTGCAAGAAGCCGTTCGGCAGATCTCTCCACCTTACGCGATCAAGCCATTTGACGGCCATCATGGCCAAGGCGTCAGTCTGAACCTGCAGTCATGGGAAGATATTTCTTTAGCGTTCGAGTTTGCGAAAAGATTTTCAGAATCAGTTTTACTGGAAGAAATGTGTCAGGGATTTGATTACCGCATCTTGGTGATCAACGGTAAAATGGTCGCGGCCGCGCGCCGAACACCTCCGTCGATTCAGGGAAATGGCAGCGACACCATTCGCCAGCTAATCGACCAGACTAATGCTGACCCCCGCCGCGGCCAAGGCCACGATGCGGTTTTGACCCGGATTGAAATCGATGATCTTTTGATCGTGCATTTGCAAAAACAAAATCTCACATTGGATTCGGTCCCGCCGCGGGATCAAAACGTCGTGCTGCGGGAAAACGCCAATCTCAGCGGCGGCGGAACTGCCGAAGACGTCACCGACCTGATTCATCCGGACATCAAAGCGCTTTGCGAACGTACGGCCCGCATCGCCGGTCTCGACATCTGCGGCATTGACTTGATTCACGAAAATCCAGACGCCCCACTGGGAGATAAAACCAAAGTCATCGAAGTCAATGCCGGTCCCGGACTGCGGATGCATCTTTCGCCGAATCTGGGACAGGCGCGCGCCGTCGGCGATCACATCATTGACATGCTTTACCCGCAACCAGAGTCCGGACGCATCCCGATCCTGTCCATCACCGGCACCAACGGCAAGACCACGGTCGCGCGCATGCTGCACAAAATATTTTCGGTGAACAAACGAATTCATGTCGGAATGACCACCACGGATGGAATCTGGATCGGTCCGCAAAAGATATTCTCAGGTGATACGACCGGACCGAAATCTGCGCAGGCCGTCTTGGCTGATCCCAAGGTGGACGTCGCGGTTCTCGAGGTCGCGCGTGGTGGATTGCTGCGTGGGGGACTGGCTTATGATTGGTCCGATATTTCTGTCGTCACCAACATCCGGGCCGATCATATCGGACAGGACGGGATCGAAGACATCCAGGACTTGATCTGGATCAAATCGTTGGTAGCCGAACGCGTTCGCGAAGGCGGCACGCTGGTGCTCAATGCGGATGATGAGCCCGCTTTGAATCTGCGTGAAAATCCAAGAGTCCGAAAAGCGCCGCGAGACATCTTTCTCTTTTCAAATCGCGCAGACAATCCAGTGATTCAAGAACACATCAGCAAAGGTCTCAGCGCCTGCTGGTTGGAAGATGGTTTTGTCTGCATTCAACATCGAAAATTAAAGGGGCCCCTTTTTCAGATTAGCGACGTGCCTTCGGCTTTGAATGGTCTTGCCGAATTTCAAGTCTCGAACGTCACGGCGGTCGTGGCGGCGGCAATCTCTGCGGGGCTGCCGGTCCCGCAAATCATCGAGGGCCTTCGCTCGTTCCAACCGACCCAGGAAAACACCGGACGACTGAACATCTTTCGGGTGGATCAAAGCTACGTGATTTTAGACTACGGTCACAATCAAGACGCGATCCAGTCGATTGGACGCATGCTTGAAAAATTTCCGGGTTACACCAAGACCGCAGTGATCAGTCTGCCCGGAGACCGCAGCGATGATCTCATTGAAAGCACCGGCCGCAGCATCCACTCTTACTTCGATCGCTTTATCCTGAAGGACGATCAGGACCTGCGCGGTCGAAAACCCGGCGAAGTTGCCAGTCGGTTGAAGAAGGGCATTGAATCGGCGGAGACCGGCCCAGTTTGCGAGCTGATTCCTGATGAAGTGCAGGCCATTGGTTACGCCCTTGAAAGCCGCCGCCCCCACGAAATCGTGACGGTGTTTTACGAGAATCTAAAGTCCGCATTGCAAGTCCTTCATAAATTCGATCCCCTTCCCGTCTCGACCATCGTTCGCCTGGATGAAGATGCGTCTGCGGAACGAGCGTTTCGCAAATCCAACAAAGAGGACCTTCATCATTCGTTTTCATTTTAGAGAAGTGCGAATTTATTTTTTAAGAGGTAAGACATGGCTTCTTCGGCAAAAAAATCGACCGGACACAAAAGCAAAAAAAGACCGGCGGCCCCATCCGGCACATTGATCGTGATCGGGGGCCGCGAGGATAAGACGGAAGAGATGGAGATCTTGCGAGAAATCGCCCGCGAAAACGGCAATGGCAAAATGGTGATCGCCACGATTGCCAGCCAAGTGCCGCAGGAAATGTGGGAAGATTACCATCGCATTTTCAAATCTCTGCACGTCAAAGAAATCGTGCACTTTAATATCGATCAGCACGAGCAAGCTCTTTACACCGAAGCATTGGCCTTGTTCGAAGGCGCGAAAACCGTCTTTTTCACCGGTGGTGATCAGCTCAAGATCACCACGAAAATCGGTGGCACCCCGATCATTGACGCGATTTTTGATATCTATTGGAATGGCGGAGTGATCGCCGGAACGTCCGCCGGTGCCGCCGCCATGGGAAAAACCATGTTGGTGGGCGGTGGGAATTCAGAATCCCACAAAGTTGGAAACTGGATGATGGCGCCGGGGCTTGGCTTTATGGAGAATATCTTGATCGATCAGCACTTCGCGCAGCGCGGACGCATCGGTCGATTGCTCGGCGCAGTCGCACTGAATCCCGGAGTTCTCGGCATCGGCATCGACGAAGACACGGCAATCTTGGTGCGCGATGAACAATTTCGGGTGATCGGGAATAATGCCGTCTACGTCATCGATGGTCGCTACGTCACTTACACCAATATTTCCGAAGCCGCCGCCGAAAAAACAATGTCGATGCACGACACCCGCTTGCACGTGATGGCAAGCTCCGAGCGCTTTGATCTCAAAAGTCGCACGGCTTCGGTTGAAGGAAAGCCCACTCACGAACCGAAAAAGAGCGGCCGCAGCCGGAATCATCACGAAAGCTCAGTCCTTTAAAACATTGTGCTTGGCCAGACGAAATGACATTTTCAAAAGCGACCAATCACTTTTTCCCTCGCTCGGGATCATACTCGTGATCAGATTTTTGGACAGGCCCGGGGCGATGAACAATTTATCTCGACCTTCCGGAAGACCGATGACGATTTGAAAAGCGGGAAAACCGAAGGGCACCAGCTGCACCCACTTGCGCTTCGTGCCTTTGGGAATGGCGTGAAAAAATTCGTCCACGCTCCAGCTTGCCAAGATCGAGTCTCGAAAGTCCTTATTGAAATGCACCAACCCCAAATCTTCGTAGGCCTTGCCGGCAATGCGGTGATACAGATTGGCGGTCCCCTTGGTCTTCGGGCGCACGGGATCGAGCACAATGATCAAGCCTTCCGGTTTCGCCACCCGATTGGCTTCCGTTAAGATGGCGGTGATTTGTTCGGGCGATTGCATATGGTGGGCGCCATCCATAAAACTGACCACGTCCAGGGAATTCGAAGCAATCGCTTGAAGATCCGCGACATCGGATTTGATATAATTCAATTTATGATCCAGATTTTCTTGGCGCGCATTTTCGCGGGCGATGTCGAGCATGGGCTCGGATAAATCAACGCCGGTGACATTTTCGCAGTTGAGATTTTTGGCCAGCATCCGCGTGAAGTGACCAGGTCCACAACACAGATCAACGGCCTTGATCGGAGTTTTCGTGTCGATCAAACGTCGAACCATGTCCAAGACCAACACGTACGGCAATATCATCACCGAATTGATGGCGCGGTTGTAATCCTCGACATGCTCTTTTTGATCGGTCAATGTGCTGGGTTCGGGAATGCGCTCAAGCTTTTGTTTGGATAACGAGTGACGAATCATCAGCCCTGCGTATTGCACGGCTTTCACGAAGCCTGGTGTTTTGTGTCTCAGAATGTGACGTTGCATATTTCCTCCGCTCAGTGAGATCAGAATAAAAGAAATGAACCCTTTTTCTGACTGAGATAAAATCCGCGCAAAGAACGAAATGTCCCCGCTTTTCAAAGACTTAGTTCGCGCGAAGGTTGATGGACCAAATTTTCCCGGAGAAAGGTGAAAAATCCTTAGACATCAAAGGTTTATAATTTTGAGCGGATCCGATTTCCGCTTCAGACCAAAGGCCAAGAGACCGATAAATCAGATGTGGGGAAAAAAACTTTTGATTGGTTAAAATTCCATGTAGAACTGGAAAAGCAGGTTGTTGAGAGCCAACACCTGGCCGTCAAGAATTCGCTGCACGATTTGAACTTTGGCCAAATTCCTCGTGAACATGTCGCCCCTTTAGCCGAACTTGCGTGGCGCATCTCCGAGCCTCTGCTAACGCTCAAACTTCTCAATAAAATCATATTTCCAGAAAATGAGTTCGAGCAAGACGCCACCGACCGCGAGAAATTCATCTACGCCACGGCGCTGGCCAATCTGGGCGCCGTCGACGAAGCCCTGGAACTTTTCTCCGCCATCCGCAGTGAAAATGAGCCCGAGCTGGGACTGAGAAAAGCTTTGGCGCACTTTCGGACCTGGAACTACCGTGCGGCCCGGCCTCTCTTGCAAGAATTCGTGCAACAGCCTGGGCTTCCGCCCTATCGCCACCTGATCGGGCAAGTCAATTTGGCGGCGGCCCTGGTGACCGATTGCCAATTCGAGGTCGCTAAAAATCTGCTGTCCGAAATCGAAGCCACTTGCGAGAAAAACAATTACCTCTTGCTGCTGGGGAACTGTTTTGAACTGCAGTCCCAGATTTATTTTTTTCAAAAGGATTACGACACCGCACTGGGCCTGCTGGAGAAATCACTGCGGCTTTTGGAAAAACAGGGCGGCGAATTTCATCTCTACGCCGAAAAGTGGAAGGTCATCTGTCTTGCCTACCAAAAACGTGATGCCCCATCGCTGGAAGCGCTCAGAGCCTTTCGGCAAAAGGCCCTGCAGGTAGCGCATGCCGAAACCGTTCGCGAATGCGATCTTTTCGAGTCCTGCCTCACGCAAGATGAAAACATGTTTCGCAAGGTGATCCTGGGAACTCCGTTCGAGTTCTACCGCCAACGAGCCCGAGCTTTGTATGGTCGAAATCTCTCGGCCCAGGGACAGTTTCATTGGCAGCTGGGAAGTAACGCCGAAAATCAAACTCCATTTATCTTTCGTCCCTACGATGTCCAAGCCGGTGGCGAGAGCCTGCACCAGAAGTCGCTTCTGCTGGCATTGTTCGAAGCGCTGACGGTGGATTTTTATCGCTCGAACCACATAGGCCTTTTGTTTCAGCGCATCTACAAGGGTGAAAAATTCAATCCCTTCTCTTCGCCGACACGGGTCTTAAGCCTGATCAAACGCTTGGATCATTGGTTCACCGAGCAAAAAGTTCCGCTGCGGGTGCAGATGCGAAAAAGCGAATTTGCTTTGATCGCAAATGAAAACCGCTCGGTTCAGGTTTTGGTTCAACGGGCCAAGTCTCTTTCGAAACAGGACGGACACATCTCAAGACTGCGCGAGCTTTTCAAGGGACGAAGCTTTACCTCCAAGCTGGTCGCCGAGAAACTGGAAATTTCAAAAGACTCGGCGCAGAGCTTGCTGCTTCAAGCTGTCCAAGAGAGCTTGCTGGTCAAACGGGGCACCGGTCGCGCCACGACCTATATGTGGGCGCCACGGAATAAAAAAGGAGCGGCCGCATGAAACGCAGAAAACTGCTCAGGCTTTTCAGTGTTGCCAGCCTCATCCCGATTTTACTTTTCTTTCAGAACTGTTCCCAAGTTCGCTTCTTAGCCAGCGAAAGCAGCGATTTGCTGAAGGGTCAAAATAACGGCGGTGGTTACGGCGGCAAACCGGGCGGCGACTATTATCGCTTCGTTCCCGATTTCACCTGCGAAGGCCAAGAGTCCTTTCAAACCCACATCCGCATTGACGAGAACAACGTCACCATCGCCGAAAATCGACGCACCCAGTGCGTCCGCTCGGGCGTGAGCCTTGATCCAAGCCTTTTGGACACATCGATTTACCAAAACGACGTGATCGGATACCTGGAAGGAATTTTTGAATCCGCAAGTCTTGCACCAACCAAAATTCCGGCCAATCTCGTCGAAGTCTGGTGCCGCGACAGCAAAGATCAATCCGGTATTGAAACCATCACTCATTTTGATCGCTCGACCAACACGGCCGTCACGCGAATTCACTTTGCGGCGCCGGATGCGGGCGGCGCACTGAGCAACCAAACGATCAACGACTTCCCGGTTGCGCGCGTGATCAATAGCAAGAGCGTGATCGTGCGCAACGAGCTGGGCTTCGAGCTGACCGTGCATCGAGATCAGCCGGCTGCCGAGACGGGCCTTTTCAAGGCCGAGCTTCAAGCCGTGATCAATGGCAACCAGGTCACGCGCCCCACCTCGTGTCGCCTGGGTGGGTCTCTCGATTCCACCGTCTGGCCGGCTCAGCAGATCGTGGACAACGACATTGCGTATTTGAAAATCTCGCCGGATCAAAAAAATCTGGCCTACACCACGGCCACCAACACGCCGGCCAACAATCATTCCCTGTTTCTGTCCAACTTGGATGGCTCTCGTCAGAACCTGCTGAGCCAGAATCTCAGCATCTCCAATTGGCAATTGCTGTTTAGCCCCGATTCGAAAAAACTGGCGTACCTGATCGACAATCTCAGTTTTCCGGCAGCCAATTTGATGAGTGCGGATGTCGATGGCACTTCGCCCGTTGAAATTTCAAATCTCACGACGGGCAGCAGTCTGTTCTCGATCTCGGCCGACAGCCAATCCATCGTTTATAACTCTGGTGATTTCACGAATCCGTGGCTCAAGTCTGCTGCGATCAGCGGTGGCGGCAATTTAACGGATTTAAATCCGGCTTTTCCAGCTTCTTCGCCTTCGAACACGAGCGGTCTTAAGAATGTCGGGGGCCGTTTCTCGGTTTCGTCCACTGGCAATCAGGTGGCTTTTCTTTGCTGCCGATCCACCATTGATTTGTATGTGTCCCAGACCGACGGTTCTGCTCTCACGCGCATCACGCCCTCATTGCCGTCCGGGTACGTGGTGGACGGAGCGGTGTTTCCTCTGTCCAACTCGGATCGACTTTTACAAGTGACCGCGTGGGCCAATCCCACGCCGAGCAGCACGTCCTTTATCACCTTCTTGATGACGATTGATGGTTCGAGATCTCTGCTGATACCGAACGAGTGGTTGGTGGAAAGTGTCAGCCCTTCGGGAGATTTCGTCATCTTGCTGAGCACCAAGGATCGCATCACCCGCCAGATCGCCAATTTAAAAAACGGCAGCTACCTGCCCCTGCCTGCTTCTGCAGACCAGATCTACAGCTCTCCTTTTATTTTCGCGCAAGATTCCGCCAGCGTCGTGGGATGGACCGAGGATCCGGAACTGATGCAAGACAAAGCGGTGATGATTTCCACGGTGGATGGTGCCGTTCAAGAAATCTGTCCGGGGGTCGCAAGCTCGGCCGTGCATGAAGTCCGCGCCAACACGTTCGTGGTTCTTTCTGAAGATGCGAATGCCGGTCAGATTCGGGTGTATCTCAAGTCTGCGGCGCAGGCCTGCCAGCAAGTCAACTCAGTGCCCATCTCATCTTCTGCCGGAGGCGGTCTCTCGCTGGCAATCGCTCCGGACGGCGCCAAGATTTTGGTGCAAAAACAGAATCAGCTTTTCTACATTCCGCTGAACGGTCGGCCCGCCTACCAGGTCAACACACCGGTCTTTTTGGCAGCCGACATCAAGAGCTTCCAGTTTTTAAATGATTCCCGCTCGGTGCTCTTCACGGGCCACCAAATTCGCGCCAGCGAGAATCACGCTTTCTTGTGGACGGCGCCATCGAATTGAAATTCATGGCCGACCAATTGAAGCGCTTGCGCCAGTTTCGTTTTCCCTGGCTCCGTTTTCGGCCAACGAGAGACCCCGCTTGGATGCGGAAGCGGAATCACCTCGACATCATGCCCGTGAAAACGGGCTTTGATTTTACGACCCACCACGTCCGTTAAGGGCGTGCTTTTGTGAAAACCCGTTTCCCCTAGCACTTCACGGATCGCCACTTTGCCGACGGCCAAAATAATCCGGGGCTTCAGCGCTTGGACTTCGTCTTTCAAAAAACCGCGGCAATTTTCAATTTCATCTTCACTGGGCTCGCGATCGCCGGCACCACTTTTGGATTTCCCCGGAAAACAGCGGACGACGGCCGAGAAATAAATCTGCTCGCGAAGCTCTTCCTCATCCAAGCCGGTCACTGAGCCCAACCATTTGAAGAGCGTTTTTCCCGCCGTGTAGGCAAAGGGTCTTCCGAGCGAGCTTTCATGCGCGCCCGGCGCTTGACCGACCAACAAGATCGGCGATTCCAATGCGGGGCCGTGCACGGCTTCGCTGCACACACTGGGGCATTGCCGACACTGACGAAGGCGCGAATGGACTTTGGATAAAGAGCGAAGGGTCGAGTTCTGTTTCAAGGATGGCAGAATAAAACGAATGCCCATGATTCTCAATTTCCGCTGCACCGTTTTTGTTAAACGCCAGTGCCGTGGAACGCACCGAGGACCTTGCCATCTGGATCGCGAAATGGAATGCTAAATCCTATGAACCAAAAGCGGCTTTTCATCGGACTCGGTTTCACGAAGGACTTTGCAAGAAATGTCGAGCCTTGGGTCAAAAAAATCAAAAAAACGGCCGACCAAAAAGAGATTTCCCTTAAATGGACACCGGCAATGAATTACCACATCACCTTGGTTTTTCTAGGCAACACGCCGTTGGAAAACATTCCGCTGATCGAAGAGAAAATGCAGTTGGTGGCCGAGCGCCATCACCCCTTCAGCTTAAAAATCCGTCACATCTCGGGTTTTCCGACATTGAATCAATCTCGCGTGATCTATTTCGACGTGCAAAGATCTCAGTCCATTCTGGATTTGCAAAGCGATCTGGAAAGAGAACTTTTACCGGCGGACAAAGTCGAAGCCGACTATACACCGCATTTAACCCTGGCCCGACTTCGCAATCCGAAGAGCTGCCGGGATTTATTATCGCCTTTCGAACACGTGGATCTGGGGAAACAGGATGTGTCCTCAATCCACCTCTTTAACAGCGTCATCTCGCACGGCACACCCGTCTACGAGCGCCTGTCGCAAGTCGAACTGAACAAGGTCCAGCAACTGGTTCCGACAAGCTAGAAGCTATTTCATCACTGGTAGCTGGCCAAATAATCTTTCATGATCCTCGAGCCGACTTCGAGAAAGGCTTCAATCTTGGTCGACATGTGTTTATGGCCGGCATAGACGAAATGGATGGTGCGCAGATTCGAGCGCCATTCGGGTAAAACCGGAACCAGCTTTCCATTTTGCATTTCGGGGTAACAGAAAAATGTCGGCAGCAGCGCGATCCCCAAATGATTCAGCGCCAGGGACTTGACCGAGCTCAGCTCATTGCTGACCACCTGCTGCGACATCGACACCACGACACTGCCTTTGGCTCCTTGCAGTTTCCACTCGTCGGTGCCCAATGGCGAAAACTGCAGGCAGCTGTGCTGACGAAGATCTTTCGGATGCTGCGGAGTTCCCGATTTTTTTAAATACTGTGGACTTGCGAACAAGGCGAAATGCACCGATCCCAATTTCTTCGCGATCAGGCTTGAGTCCTTGAGATCACCGGCGCGAATGGCGATGTCAAAACCTTCACCCACCAAATCCACGGTGCGATCGCTCAGATTGAGCTCAAAATTCACCTTGGGATATTGCACCTTGAAAGCCTGCACGATTTTGGGAATCACCGTCCCGCCAAGCTCAATCGGCGCCGTCACCCGAAGCAAGCCCTGCGGCTCTTTTTGTCCGGCAGTCAGTTCTTCTTCGGCCGCGCGCAGCTCTTCCAAACCTCGATGGCAACGGTCAAAGAACGCTCGGCCCTCGTCGGTGACAAAGAGCTTTCGCGTGGTGCGTTTGAGTAGCGACACACCCAAGCGAGTCTCAAGATCGGACACCTTGGCGCTCACGGTCGAATTGGGCATTCCCAATTGCCGAGCGGCTTGCGTAAAGCTTCCCATCTCGACGACTTTGATAAACACGGCTATTTCATTTAAATCCATTCCAACCTCCAGATGCGCGACGATGCATTCTGGATTATGCATTAGACTGAACAATAATTCCAGTTTTTACTGTCTAATAAATGATCGTGAACTCCGATAGATTGTTTGTATCAACCAATGAATTTTTAAAAGGAGTTCCCTATGACCACCCAATACCAAATCGATCCCGCTCACTCAACCGCAAGCTTTAGCATCAAACACATGATGATCGCCAAAGTTCATGGTGGCTTCGAAAAGATGTCCGGAACGCTGACCTTGGATTCGGCCAACCCGGCTCTGTCGAAAGTGGAAGCGCAAATCGAAACGGCCAGCATCAACACCCGCGAGGCCCAGCGCGACGCTCACTTGAAAAGTGCGGACTTTTTTGATGCCGAGAAATTTCCTTTGATCACTTTCAAATCCACCGCGGTCGAAAAATCCGGCGACGGTGAATTGAAAGTCAAAGGCGATCTCACCATTCATGGCGTCACCCAGAAGGTGACATTGGACATCGAAGGGCCAAGCCAAGAAGTGAAAGATCCATGGGGAAACACAAAGATTGGCGTCTCGGGCACAACCAAAATCAAACGCAAAGATTTCGGTCTGACATGGAACGCGGCATTGGAAGCCGGTGGAGTCTTGGTCGGAGACGACGTCAATATTACACTTGAAGTGCAGTTTGTGAAACAGGCGTAAACAAGGAGTTTGAAATGCAACAACTGAGAAAATCCGAAGAGCGGGGCCTGGCCAATCATGGCTGGTTGAAATCTCGCCACAGCTTTTCCTTCGCCGAATACTATGATCCAAAGCACATGGGCTTTCGCACTTTGCGCGTGATCAATGAAGACCGCATCGAGGGTGGCACCGGCTTCGGCCGCCATCCGCACCGGGACATGGAAATCATCTCTTACGTCATCAAGGGCGCATTGGAGCACAAGGACTCGATGGGAAATGAAACCGTCATTCGTCCCGGCGAAGTGCAAAGAATGAGCGCCGGCACTGGCGTTGCGCATTCCGAATACAATCAGGACCCGAATGAAGAAGCGCATTTCTTTCAGATTTGGATTCAGCCAAATCGCACCGGCAACAAGCCTGGTTACGGGCAAAAGTCGTTCGAGAAAGAACTGAATTCACAGAAGATGGTTTTGGTCATCTCGCCGGATGCGCGCGAGGGATCGATCGGCATTCAGCAAGATGCTGACATGTACATCTCACGCTTAAAGGCCCATGATCAGGTCGACTTTAAACTTCGCGCTGGTCGGGGTGCCTGGATTCAAGTGGTGCGCGGTTCATTAAACGTGAATGGCAAAGAGCTCACCACCGGCGACGCCCTGTCATTCGAAAACGAAGAGCTTTTGAATTTCAAAGCACTGGCCGACAGCGAATTTCTTTTGTTCGACCTTGCATAGACGTCAAAACCGCGAGCCTGTTTTCTTCAATTGGCAGGCTTGCGGCTGATGCGTGATCTGTTTCAAATTGGGAACCGATCCGCCCTCGAGGCGTTTCATCCCGAAACACCGATTTTCCGCGCGGGGCGCACCGATTGGGCGTTTGAGAGTTCGACACATTCTCTCGAATTTTCCACGAACAAAAATATGAAAACCGAATTCATTCTCATCAGTTCAATGCGTCACCTGCCGTTGGCTTACGCTTAATTGCATTTAGGTCCAATTTTCTCGTTTCAATGCGATATTCCGTTTTCAAAAAAAAGACAGCGCTCCTTGAGCATCTGCCTCAATTCTGCCGATGGTCATATAGGAATGAATCTCTTGCTGAAGAGGGTTGAACTATGAAAAATCGGCGTAAGCTCAGTCGAAAGCTCCTGGCGATGTTGCCCGAGACCGTGCGTTTTTCAATGATGCGAAAGACGGTCAAGATCAATCCCGAGTGGCCATCCGAGTCTTTGGAAATCAAGATTGCCGATACCGAAGAAGAGCTCGCCAATGCGTATCGCCTTTTGCACGACAGTTATGTCGGCTCTGGTTTTATGAATCCGGATACGACCGGCATGCGGGTGCTCCCGCAACACCTGCTTCCGCAAACAACGACCATCGTCGCCAAGTGGGACGGTCAAGTGATCGGCACCCTGTCCTTGATCCGTGACAATGCGTTTGGTCTCCCCTTAGAGAAAGCCTTCGACATTGAGGATCGTCGATTCAACGGCCGACGTCTGGCGGAAGTCTCTTCGCTCGCCGTCGACCCCAAGTACCGCGGCCATATCAACAAAGCACTTTTTCCTTTGTTCCGCTTCGTTTACCAATACGCGAAGAACTGTTTTGGCATTCACGAATTCGTGATCGCGGTGAATCCATCGATGGTGGATCTATATCTGGGTTTCATTTGTTTCGAACGCCTGAAGGCCAAGCCCCGACCCTACTCTTTCGTCAAAGGTGCTCCGGCCGTCGGCCTTTATCTCAATTTTGAAACGGCTCCCGAGCGTTGGAAAAAAACTTTTGCGCACATGCCAGACAATGCGAACTTTCATAAATATTGGACCGAAATTCCGACTGCCGCTCAGAATCGCATGCCGAAGCGTCGCTACCATTCGTCTTCAGACCCGATTTTAACGCCGAACCTGTTGGTGGATTTTTTCCTGAGCAAAGCACGCCTAGCTGAACGCTTGACCTATCAAGAAATTCAAACTTTGATGAATCTGTACCCGTTTCCTGATTTTCAACGAGCGCTTCAACCCATCGCAAACCGCATGGCGCGAAAACATGTTCGTATCGAGACCCAAATGAAGGCCGAGCTGACCGCCTCACGGATGCAGGCCGAGGTCATGAACGTTTCAATGGAAGGTCTGCTTCTGCGAATCGAGCCTGGAACTTTAACTCAAGGTCAAACCATTGACCTGCAGGTCTGGCTCAACAGTGACTCGTCCACGCAGCTCTCAGCCGAAGTTCGCTGGAGTCCACCGAGCGGTCTGGTGGGTTTACGCCTGATCAATCCGAGCTTTGAATGGCTGCGCATGGTGGAGACGCTCGAGAAAGATTACCGAAAGCACTCTGAAGAACAGCGCGTGCTGGCCAGTTAATTTTTTGCGCTCGAGGTTCATCCGATGAAGTCTATTTCTGCATTTCTGATTTTGCTCTTCACCACAAGTCTATCGTTAGCAGATTGCATGATGATCCCGCCACAGACCTGCGTTGAGATCCAACTGACCCAGGTTCTGTCGAAAGGACAGCAAGGAAATTGCCTAGCAAAAGTCGCCATCAAAGGAAAGCAGCCCCGAGACATCTCGGTCTATTTTGATTCTTGTCCGGGTGCCGACCAATCCTTGCGGGGCGATCTGAAACAACGCGCAGACATTACCGTCGAAAACATGGCAGCTTGCCAGTATGAATTCAAGCCGAACAAAGTTTGCAGCAAAAAAATAAAGTCACCTTAATCTCGGATCCAAACCCTACGGCACCTTGTTGATACGAACCTGGCAGAGATTCGACAGACTGGGTCTCGTCCCGTGCAGCGTCGGTGCCGATGTCACCTTCTGTCGATCGGTGTCTCGCTCGGAAGCGACAAAAGCCATTTTGTGCAGGAAATCCGAATCATCGTAAGAACCGACCTTCAGTTTCACCAGAAACGTCGATCCCTGTCCGATAGCACTTTTCACCAACTCGATATCCCCACCCAATATCCGCGCTAGCTTCCGGGCGACAGATAAACCCAATCCCGTTCCACCAAATCGCCGTGTCGATGACGAGTCCGCCTGTGAGAAAGGTTGAAACAATCTGGGTAGGTGTTCAGGCGCAAGCCCAATTCCCGAATCTTCAATGGTGAATTTTAAGATCGAGTCCGCGACCTCGAAACCCATGCGAATTTCGACGCGCCCTTGTTCGGTGAATTTCAAAGCGTTGCCGATGACATTCATCAAGATTTGTTTCAGTCGCACCGGATCCGTCTCAAACCACAGCGGCACGGGAGATTCCAAAGTGAAACGCGTGACTGTCCCTCTCAATTCTGCAGGACTGGTCAAATCTTTCTGCAGCTCCGAAATCAGGGCGAGAATGGACACCCTTTGCAAATAGACATCGACCTGTCCGGCCTCGATTTTGGATACGTCCAGGATCTCGTTGACGATTTTCAAGAGATGAATGCTATTGTTTTTGATTCGCTGACCCCAATCCTTGAGATCGCCGGCGTCGACTTGGGGTGAGACCACCAACAAATCCGCAAAGCCTAAGATCGCGGTCAACGGCGTGCGAATTTCGTGACTCATGTTCGCTAAGAACGAAGACTTGATTTGATTGGCAATCTCCGCTTTTTCTTTGGCCGCTTGCAAGGCCGCTTGTGCATTTTCAAGCTCACGTTGAAGCCGGCTGCGTTCCAATGCCATTGCGGCTCGCTGACAAAGCTCCCGACTCATCACCAGATCCTCGGAATTGAAAAAGACGTGATCCTTGCGCCTGAGCATCACGACGGCACCTAGAATTTCGCCGTGACCTTTCAGCGGCAAGCACATCAGCGAACGAGCGTCGCCTAAGTTTGGCGGCAGTGGAGAATGAAAAATCTGAGACAAAGATTTTTCCGAGAGAGAAGGGAAATTCTCAAACGACCCGGATCGCATCACGTGGGCCGGACCGAAAGACTCTTGAAACGGCAACTGGTCTTTGAAAGTCCAACCGGCGATGGCGGCACAGCCGGCTTGCACGGGATGACGATTGCCATCCCACGTCCAGACGGCGCAATAGTCTGCAATGTCTGGAACGGCGACGCGAAGGATGTTGGCCAGGGTCGCATCCCATTCCCAGGAAGCGCCCATCTGGGCAATGACTTTGGCGCAAAAATTTAAAACGCGTTCCGACATACGCCCTATTCTCTTGCTGGTTCGTTTTCGTGCCAATCCCTCTGAGCTGCCTTTTTCTCAAAAACTGGAAGCATAAACAAGATAAACTTTAACGATTGAGTTCGATAGCAAAGAGCGCCAAAGGCCTGGCTTCGCACTGAAAGTGCGTTTTATGGGATCGCTTCTAGTGAGGTGGGGTCGCAGGTCGGAATGACGATGTCAGATGCTGACAGTTTGTAAAATCAAAAACAAATTTACAAGCCGGGTCGCCTCGATGCTCGCATTCCGGATGCGTGACCTGAGGTAAATTCATCTGAAAATAATAAAGCAGGCTTGCCCAGCTTCCCGCTTTAACCTGGCAAATGTGAGGGCTTCCCAAAACTGTCACCCCCAGTTCAGATGCAATCTCGGGATTGGAACGCATGATCAGGACTCCGGTCAGTTCGTCTTTCATTTGAAAATCGTAAGAACAATTCTGACCGAACAGTGGCATCAACACCTTGGCAAAAACATGAAAAGCGTCACGAAAGTTCGTCAACTCTTTGTAAACCGAGCCGACAATCGAGTCTCGGTTGCTGTCATAAGCGTGGATTCCCATCTTGAAAAAATCCCGCTCCGTGAACTGTCGGTGGCGCAGGTACTCGCAGATTTCGGTCATCAAGCGCACGCTGATCGGCGCAAAGGGATTCATCAAGCTTGGCTCGTAAAGTTGAAACCGACGGAGAACATCTTGCTTCAACCGCCAACCATAATTTTTCTCAAGAGATTCGATCGAGCCAATCGTGCTGCGAAGCCGGCCATGAGCGCCAAATAAATATCGATCCGGAATGCGCGCCTGCCCGGATGTCTGGCGCTGCGCAATTTCTTTGAAATTGATTTTATGGATAAATAAATCGACGGTTGTCAGATCGAAATGGTCCGCCACCTTTTCGAAAGCCGCATAGGGCAATTTTTCAAGGCCGGAGCGAAAAGAATCGTACTTGCACCATGAGATACTCATCAGATCCAACCAATCGTTTTCGCTGAGACGAGAAAGGCTTCGAAGCCTTTCGATCGAATCAATCAGGCGCAAAGATGGCCGCAAAGGATCGGTTGTGATGCCGTTGTTGTTCATTGGTCCTCGAAATTGAAGTCACAGCATTGCCATAACCAAAGGCAATTTTCAAGGCAGCGTCAAAAATAAATAAATAAAAAATAAGCTAATTCTAAATGAGCAATTAAGCTTTACATGGATTTAAGGTTCTGGGCCAATCCCCTAACAAAACCTTCATGATCATTCAGGCATTCAATCAGCTCAAAGCGATCGCCGCCCGCCTGCCGAAATTCGTGTTGAAGCTCAAGGCCAATTTCTTCCAAAGTCTCAAGGCAGTCGGCCACGAACGAAGGACAGGCCACCTTGAGGTTGCGCACACCGGATTGAACTAAATTTTTCATTGTTTGGGTGGTCGAAGGCTCGATCCAGCGGCTGCGTCCCAGTCGGCTTTGAAAGCCGATCGACAACTGATTCGAGCTCAGGCCAAGCTCCTGTTGCAAAAGGCGGCTGGTTTTCAGGCATTGCGCTTTATAGCAGTTCTCGGCACAGGCCGAAGCTTGTTCACAACAGCTCGAGTCACTTTGGCAGACGGCCCGGTGCGAACGAAGCTGCGAGACCGGCAACCCATGATAGGACAAAAGCAAATGATCTTCGGGTTGCAAACGCGCCCGGATGCGATCTGCCTGTGCTTTGATAAACCACGGTTCTTGGTAAAAAGGTTTCAACACCCGCAGACTGGGATGCTGGGACTTTTGGTTTTTCACCGCGCTGAGCACACCGCCGGTCGTGGCCGTTGCGAACTGGGGATACAGCGGTACGACGTGAATCTCGTCACTGTCCTGCAACCGCGCCTGCAGACTGGCTTTTAAAGATGGCAGTCCGACCTGCATGCCGAGATGCACGCTCCAGTCGGGACCTAGTTCCTTCTGCAGGCTCTTTTGCAATTTTTCGGACTCGACCATCAGGGGCGAACCCTGCGCGGTCCAAATCTTATGATACTTTTCCGCCGAGCTGAATTTGCGTCGCGGAACGATCAGACCTTTCACCAAGATGTCGCGAAAGGGTCTCGGGATCGGAAGAATATTTTCGTCCATCAAGAATTCGCGCAGGTACACGCCCACATCTTCAGGCGTTGGGGATTGAGGAGTGCCAACGTTGACGAGGATCACGGATTTCATAAGTGCCCTTTGATCGATTCCAGATCTTGGCGAATTTTTTTCGCCAGCCGGTTGTTATAACTTAAAATTTTAGTCAGCCCGATACCGCCCAGATAATTTCCGCTGAGATACAAGGGCGCGGTGCTTTCCGCGACTTGGACGCCGACTTGGAACGCCTGCAGACAGCCTTGCCTTGAAGAAGCGTCGTTTGAATTTTCAAAAAGGTCGCTTTCGAGCAAGCTTTCCAATTGGCTTCCGTACAAGGGAAGCACTTGGGGCCAACGAATGATTTTGCTGTATTGAATCTCGAAGGGCACTTTCGACCGTGGCGCAAGCTTGCGGCGATCGGCCTGAATCTGCGACAGGATCTCAGAATCCGTTAGGGCCAGAGCTTCTTGCGGAAAAATCCAGGTTTCAGACTCGAGCTCGCCACGATTTTCAAAAAGGTCCGTATTAAAGAGAACGCCTAAAGCTTGAAAGCCTTCCGACCTGGGAAAGAGACAACCAAATCCTTGCACCCGCGAAACCGCAGACACCGGATATCCGACCGTCACGGTCACAAGCGACACTCGCGGAATCTTTTGCAGTTCCACCGAAAGCCGCGGCGCTTGCTGTTTCATCAGTTCACCGGCCTGCACCATCGAAGTCGCGATGATCACGGCATCGAAAGAATTCTGCAGCTGCGAAAGATCCACCCGTGTGCTCAGATGAAGGGCGCCGCCCAGCTTCAGCAAGCGATCGGCTACAGCCTGCATTAGAGTCTGCATGCCATGCAAAGGGGCGACGCTGCCGCGAAGCTTTCCCTTGCGGGCTCGCAGATTCTGATTCAGCATTCCGCCCAAGACCAACGAGGCCGAGAGATTTTCGGGTTGCGTGCCGTACACGCCCTGCAAAGCGGGACCCAAAAGCCAGCACTTGATCGCTGAGAAGGAATTGCGCTCTGCCCACTGCGCGAGACTTTCACCCGTGCGCGGAGAAAATCGTTTGGTGAGCTTAGCGATCAACAGTGATTTGAAAAACCCGAGCGTCTCTGAAGCCATCAATGGCCATTTGCGGGCGCGTCCGCGAAAAATCCATTTGTCTTTCGAGCGGTGTCCGGCCTGCACCCAAGGCAGATCGAGCTCCCGAAAAAGCTCTTCGACCTCGAGACTGGCGAGCAAGGCATGTGCGGCAGTTTCGACCATCACCGGTGAGGTCTCAGTCTGAATGAGACCGCCGACTTGCGATCGAGATTCGAAAACCGAAACGTCGAGCCCTTGCTGCCTCAGTCTCAGAGCCAGGGTCAGTCCGGAAAAACCGGCGCCGACCACGGCCACCCTTGGGGTCTTCGTCATAACGCTTTCGAGAAGATCGGCGTCGTGGGGTGTTTACTCTTCAAGCGCTCATCAAAAAACACGCAGGCATTGCGCAGGAAAGGCCGGCCCTTTTCGGTGAGCACCATCTCGTGTTCGTGAATTTCGATCAGGCCGTCGTTCTTCATTTCCGACAAGAATTTTTCCGCCGCCCGTCTTTGCTCGCCCTGAAACTGTACCCGTCCGGTGGTCATGAATTGCAGGATCTGCTTGCGACGGGATTGATCTTCGGCCGTCAAACAGTGGCCGCGGTGGCTGGCGATCTCGCCGGCCGCTACTTTTTGCTGGTAGCTTGGTAAAAGCTTTTCGTTTTGGTGAAACATCTCGGGCGTCTCGCTGATCGAGCTCACGCCCAAGCCCAGCAGCACTTCGCTTCGCTGATTGGTGTAGCCCATGAAATTGCGGTGCAAAGATCCCTGGGCCGCCGCTTTGGCGAGCGAATCCGTGGGTCTGGCGAAATGATCCATGCCGATTTCGACGTATCCCGCCGCCAGCAGCGAGCCGCGCGCCACTTCGTAAAGCTTTCGCTTCTCTTCGCCGACCGGTAGATCTTCGTCTTTGAACAAGCGCTGTGCCGGCTTGATCCACGGAACCAACGCCAGACTGTACAAAGCAATGCGATCGGGTTTCAGTTCGATCGTGCGGTTCACGCTATCTTGGATCGAGGCCGGTGTTTGTTTCGCCAAGCCGTAAATCAAATCAAAATTGACCGAGTCATAACCCATATCCCGCGCCATCGAGGTGATGTCGCGCGTGATTTCAAAAGGCTGAATGCGGTTGATCAGGCGCTGAACCTCGGGATTGAAATCCTGCACGCCCAAACTGACACGGCGGAAATTCAATTTTCGCAAGGCCTCAAGCTGCGTGCGGTTGGTGCGACGAGGATCGATTTCGATCGAGCCTTCAAAGTCTTCGCTCAAAGACACCTGCTGCAAGATCGGCGTCAGCAGCGCGGTCAATTGCTCGGCCGACAAAAAGGTCGGCGTGCCGCCACCCAGATGCAAGTGCTGCAACGTTCTTTTCTGAAGCGACGGGATGGCCTTGCGGTAAATCTCCCACTCGTTCAAAAGCATTTCGACGTAGGCTTTTTCTTTGCCGTGGTCCTTGGTGATCACCGTGTTGCAACCACAGAAGGTGCAAAGCGTTTCACAGTACGGCACGTGCAGGTACATCGACCAGCTGCTGGATTCGGGAGCCAGAGCTTGTCCTAGATTTTGCAACCACATCTCAGAGGTCGGCGCATTTTCCCAGTAAGGCACCGTCGGGTACGAGGTGTATCGGGGCGCTGGAACATCGTATTTTTGAAAGAGATCCTTCATGCAAATGTTCTCCGAACGGTTTCAACAAAGTTTCGCACATTGATTTCCGGAGTTTTTGGCAGCACCCCGTGACCCAAACCGCAGACCCAGCCCTTGCGCTGCTCAGGCGTCAGATCCTGCAAAGGCTTCAGGTACTCGGCCAAGGCTTTTGGAAAATCATCGGGATGCAGGTGCAGCAGGCTTTGATCAAAATTTCCCTGCACGAATCCCGGCGTGTGCTTCAGTTGCGGGATCAGATCATTGCGATGGTCATAGCCTTGACCCGTCCACGGAATTTTCTGCCACTCGGAATTAAAATGTGCCGGCTGGGTGCCACGAGAGTAATACCCAAGCTTTCCCGGAAAAGCGTTGGCGAGCTCCGCCAGCACCGGCTGCACGGCGGATTGAAAGAGTGCGGGCGAAAGTTCTCCGGCTGCCGTATCGAAAATCATGACGACGTCGGCGCCGCCTTCAAATTGCAGACGGATGTTTTCTTTCAGGAACGCGGTGATCAATTTTGAAAACTGATTCCACAAGGGCCACGACGTTTTCGAGCGCAGCAAGTTTCCGGCGTGCGAGCCTTCCATCGCGTAAACGAACAAGGTCCAAGGACCGCCGATAAATCCGATCAGGCCTTTCGAAGGCGACAGTCTTTCGCGCGTGAGCTTCAAGGCCTCTTTTTGAAAGATCATTTCCTGCGCCGCTTCGATGGCGGGCTTTAAAGTTTGAAAGTTCTCGGCGTTTAATTCAAAGCCAAGCTTCGGGCCACCGTCGGAGTAATCCAAAGGCATGCCCAGGGCTTTCAGCGGAAACAGGATATCGCTGAACAAGATGGCGGCATCGAAATCGAAATCCTGAACCGGGCCCATGGCGACTTCGGCCGCAAGCTCGGGATTCAGGCACAGGTCCATGAACGTGTGCTTCACCTTCAGGTTTTGATAATGACTGTGGTAACGACCCGCCTGGCGCATCATCCAGATCGGTGGCGTCTTCACCACTTCTTTCTGCAAAGTTTTTTGAAATAGATTTTTCATTTGTCACTCCCGGGGTGAATCCACTGATAGCCAATGCCGCGGACCGAACGGATCCACTGCTCGTTTTCGTCCCTCAGCGCGTTTCTCAATCGCACGATGGCGTTGTCGATGGTGCGGTGGCTGAGATCTTTGTCTTCGCCCCACACCAGGTTGATGATCTCATCCCGGCTGACGGCCGCGGGCGAGCGTTCGATCAATAATTTTAAAATCACCATGTCTTTGACCGGCGGATATTCGATCTTTCCATTCTTCCAATGAATAGAAAACGAGTTCAGCTGCACGCTGCCGCCGGGAATTTCGATGGTGGGGGCGGAAACATGCTCTTTCAGCACGTGCTTCACGCGCATCAAGACTTCTTTGAGATGATAGGGCTTCGGGATGAAATCCTCGGCCCCGGCCTCGAAGCCACGCAGGCGAACCTCGGGCTCATTTTGCGCGGTCAAAAATAAAAACAAGGGTCGGGCCACACCGGTGAAAGAATCGGCGATCTCAAAGCCGTTTCCGTCCGGCAGTCCAATATCCAAGATCAAAAGATCATAGCGATCTTTCTTAAGCCAGTCGAAGGCTTCGGCTTTCGACTGGCTCCACTGCACCTGGTATTCTTTGGCGAGCTCGGATTTGAGCACGTCGCCCAAAGTGCGATCGTCTTCGACCAGCAGGATTTTCTTCATGCTTCGCCCCCCAGCTTGCCGGGAGCTTCGATGTTCACCTGAAATCCGCTCGCCAGGGGCGGAAATTCCAAACGACAGTTCATGCGCTTGAGCAGCGAATTGGTCAGGTAAAGCCCGATGCCATTTCCCTTTGAGGACACTTTGGAAAGCATGCCGCCCCCCAAAGATCGATGATCGCCATGAAAGCCTTTGCCGTTATCGACAAAGCTCAAGGAAATTTTTCCGGGCGCGCTTTGTTTGACGTGAATGTCGATGCGGGTCGCTTGACCATGAAAGTGCGAATTCTGCATGAGATTGCGAAACACACTTTGCAGTGCTTGCGGATCTCCCTGAATGACGGCGTTTTCGTGCAGGTGAATTTCGGCTTCGGGCCATTCGGGACGAAGCTTTGATAAAAGCTGGTGCAGGCTGACGGCTTGAGTGAGCAGCGTTTGCTCTTCACCCTTGGACACCCACAGCGAATTTTCCAATTGCAGATCGAGATGCGTGACCTCGTCCAGCAGCTTTTGCAAATCAGCACTTGGTGCCTTTTGGGCTAAGACTTCGGCACGAACCCGCAAACGGTTGAGCGAGGTTTTCAGATCATGCGAAAAGTTTGAGAAGAAAAGACGCAGCCGCAAGTTTCTGAGACGCTCTTGATTGGTGAGCATCAACAAAGCCGCACCCCCACCGAAAATCAAGGCCAGCAGGATCGAGCCTTCCCACAGCAGCATGCGCCGAAAGCTATGGAATTTTTCAGGCGCTAAACCAACCCCGAGATGCTCCAATTGCTCAAGCGCAAAGATAAACCACCAGGTCACCAGCGAAAACGTGAACACAAACCAAAATATAGACAGGACCAATTTCCATCGGTCCAGGCGAAACGTCTGATGCCCCATTAAATCCCTTCGAGTGCGCCCCGAATTGTTCGTGCGGTTTCCGACAGAATTTCGTCGGTGTGCGCGAGCGATAGGAATCCCACCTCATAGGCATGGGGCGCAAGGTAAATTCCCTGCGACAAAGTTCGCGAAAAGAGCTTTTTAAAGAACTCTTTCTGCCCCGCCGGGATTTGGTTGACCCGACGAACCGGCTCTTCAGTTTTAAGATGAAACCAGAACAGGCTGCCAAAGCGAACCATCTGCAGGCCGTGCTCTTGAAAGGTTGTTTTTAAAAGAGACTCGAACTGCTGACCGCGCTTTTCCAGCACCTGCCAGCCATTTAATTTTTCCATTTTCTGCAAAGTGCAAAGCCCGGCGCGCATGCCCACCGGATTGGCACTGAGTGTTCCCGCTTGATAAACCGGCCCATTCGGAGCGACCAGATCCATCAGATCCCGGCGACCACCGTAACAGCCGACCGGAAATCCGCCGCCCACGACTTTACCGTAGGTCACCAGATCCGGTTTGATTCCCAAGATCTCGGCCATTCCGCCAAGACCGACGCGAAATCCGGAGATCACTTCGTCAAAGATCACCAAGCTTTGGTGCTGACGCGCGATCTCGGCTACCTTCAGCAAGAATTCTTTTTTCTGAATGAGCAAACCGAAATTCGCCGGCAAGGGTTCCAGAATCACGGCCGCGATGTCTTTTCCGTGTCGGTCAAAGATCTCTTGCAAACCCTGAACATCATCCAAAGGACAAACCAACGTGCTTTCGACCGCTTCGGGACTGAGTCCGGCGCTAGAGGAGGCCGCCGTTCCTGCCAGACCACTGCCGGACTGAACCAGCAATGAATCGACGTGGCCGTGATAGCAGCCTTCAAATTTGAGAATTTTATTTCGTCCCGTCGCCGCCCGCGCGACACGCAGAGCGCTCATCACCGCTTCGGTGCCAGAAGAAACAAAGCGCAGTTTTTCAACCCACGGAATTTTCTGCGTGATCCATTCGGCCAGTTCCAGACTGTAAGGCTCGCACGCACCGAAGGACCAGGCGGTCGAGATCATTTCGTGCACTTGAGATTCAACATCCGTATCGCGGTGACCCAGCACCAAGGGACCGAAGCTTTGGCAATAGTCGATGTACTTTTGGCCTTCCACGCTCCACAGATAAGCGCCTTGGGCTTTTTGAAAAAACACCGGATCTTGTCCCAGGCCCGAGAAGCTGCGGATGGGCGAGTGCACGCCTCCGGGGGCTACTTTTTTGGCGCGTTCAAATAACTGTGATGAATTCATCGCTCAACTCCACAAAAATATTCTGATCCGTTTGAAGCTCGTTCTTGATCATCTGAAAGGTCCGACCCGGCCCGCAGATGTGAGACTTTTGCCGCAAGATCGGAAAAGCTTCAAGCGCCTTTAAAAATTCGCTGCCACTTTTCCAGACAAAGGCGTCGCTCGTCGGCAGTTCGCGGCTCACAAGCTCTAAATCAAGCTCGTAGGTTGCGACCCGCTGGCCCGGCTCTGCCAGGTGGCTGAGACTGCACCAATGAAGCTCTTTGCCGGACACGTGCTCAAGTCTTGCATCTTCGCCTTCACCCAAACCTTCAGCACAGCCTTGCACCCACGTGCCGGCCGCCGCCAATTTTTTCCAGGTTTGCAGGCCGGCCGCCCACAAGATCTTGTCGGTCGGTGCTTGGTTCTGCCAAGCTTCCGCTCGAGAGATAAAATAGGCATCAGCCGCTGGCAGCTCGGGGTTTAATTTCCGGCGTTCGCTTTTAAATTCCAGGCGAGAGACGGTCATTTTTGCCGGACGTGGCTTTCGCGGATGAAAATTTTTAAGATGAATCTTCTCGCCCGCTGGGGTGAGCCCCTTGACGATTTCCAGTCGGCCAAAAGATCGCTCGAGCACGCTCATGCCCAGGGCCAGATGGCAGCCGCCACCAAATTCTTTTAAAATATCCCGCTCGCGCTGCGCTGATTGAAACGAAGTTTTACAGTTGATGCGCGCAAGCTTTTCTTTGACGTCGGTGCGGCTGCGGTGGACCTCGATCGCTAGCGCGCCTTGCGCCGCCGCATTGGGATTTTCCGTGAGCGGCATCACCATCCACTGAAGCCCCGAGATCGCCTTTCGCAAGGACGCCTGGGTCTCGGGAAATTTCTGATCCGTCAGCAGGCGATCGATCGCGGCCTTGGCGACGATCAAACCGTCCGTCTGCGGATCATCCAAAAGTTTTTGCACGCGGGTCGAAATATTTCCGCGCACGGAAGCAAATTCGATCGACGTCGTTTTCCAAGGTAAAACCTGCGGTAAAAAATCTTTCAGGTTGAAGGCCCGGCGTGGAGAAGAAGAAAAAAGACGGACCTCGGCTTTTTGCAACGAGGACTTTTTAAATAAGAGCAGATCCCGTTGATCTTCTCGCGGCAAGGTGGCGAATATTTCGGTGTGCTCTTTGGTTTCGGTCGGAAGATCCTTCCACGAATGCACCACCATGTCGGTTTTCTGCGCCACCAGATCCTGATAAAAATCTTCGGTGAAGACACCCTTCTCGGGCATTTTCCACAGGGGCTCGTTCAGGTTTTGATCCCCCAAGGACTGACGAAAGAGATAATCGATTTTGCTGGCCGAGTTTTTTTGCAAAGCTTCGCCCACTTGGAAAGCCTGAATCTGCGCCAAAGGACTTTGGCGCGCCGAAATTTTCATAAATCATCCCAACCGTAAGGCCGAATCTGGCTTTTTGTTTCCTGCTGCGTCTTCCACTGCCCGATCAGGTGCATGGCGCGGCCATAAAGGTCCTGCACGTCCTGTTGAAATTCCGCCGTGCGGGTCGTGAAATCCTGCAAGGTCAGATGCAGTCGTGGCAAGATCGAAGGTTTGAATTTGTCTGAATCCGCGCGCAGATCAAAAAGCTGATGATCTTCCGAAAAGTCTTTGGCCATAAGCCAGGCTTCGAGCTCGGCATGCGACAAAGGGGCGGCGACGACAATCACCTGGCTCGCCGGAGTCATTTCGGAAAGCTCCAGGATGCGCTCGGCTTTGTCTTTGGCGAATTGCGCTTTTTCGGGATCGCGGCACCAGATGCGAAATCCGGCTTTGCTTTGCACCCACGGCAAGAGCTCTTTCACCAGATGTCCCGCGCCGATCAAATCCACCGTCTGATTTTTTTCAAGGTGACGGCGTAAGAGCGAGCCGTAGCTCTGCGAACCTGATCCGCACAGCACCCGTTCGCGCACGCTTTTCACCAGCGAAAAGATCGCTTCGATGCGCCGACGGTTTTGATTTTTCCACGGCAGATCTTCGGGAAGTGCTTTCCACCAGTCTTTGAATTGGCCGAAGACTTCGGTCTCACCCACCAGGGGTGAACGCAGACCGCACAGCACTTCGACCAGAAAAACTTCGGCGTCGAGTCCACTTTGAAATTCGGCGTTCGGCAGAGCTTCGATTTGGTTTGCTTGCAGCAAATCCAAAAACAAAATTTGACGGCGACAGGTTTTCCAAACTAAGAATGAAGGTGTCACCTCTTCATTGAAATCGTTGGAAGCATTTGCCGAATCCTCGCCACTTGCCGATCCTGCAGACAATCCCACTGCCGATCCCGAGAGATCGGACGCGAGATCTGTGGTTGCTCCAGCCTGATGAAAAAACGCCAATTCTGACATGAATTCAGCTTAGCAAAGGGCCGGATTTGAATTGTCATAGGTTTGTCATAAACAGAGGTGTGTCATGGAACTTTTAAGACGTCCGCGTCGAAACCGCCAAACTCAAGGCCTTCGCGATCTGGTCGCAGAGGCGTATTTAAACCCAGCTCATTTGGTTTACCCGGTTTTCATCTCGGAGGGCGAAAATCAGATCACACCCATCACCACCCTTCCGGGTCAGGACCGCGTCAGTGTCGACGTTTTGTGCAAACGCCTGCACGAGTGGATCGATCTCGGGCTAAAACACTTCGCCCTCTTCCCGCAAATTGCGGAAAATTTGAAGGATCCCAAGGGCCGCGAAGCCTTAAATGAAAACGGGCTTCTCGCTCGCGCCATCAAACAAATCAAGGACACGCATCCCGAAATTAATTTGATCACCGATGTGGCACTGGATCCATTCTCAAGCGATGGTCATGATGGCATTGTGGAAAATGGTCGCATCCTGAATGATGAAAGTGTCGAAGCCCTTTGCGCGATGGCCGTTTGCCAAGCTCGTTGGGGCGCGGATTCAGTCGCTCCTTCCGACATGATGGATGGACGCGTGGGCGCCATCCGCAAAGCACTCGATCAGGAAAGTTTCACCGGCACTTCGATCATCGCGTACTCGGCCAAATACGCTTCCAGTTTTTATGGGCCTTTTCGCGAAGCATTGAATTCAGCACCGAAAAGTGGCGATAAAAAAACTTATCAGATGGATTTCCGCAATTCGCGTGAAGCCCTGCTCGAAGTGCGCCTGGACATCGAAGAAGGCGCCGACATGGTGATGGTGAAGCCGGGGTTGAGTTATCTGGATGTGATCGCCAAGATCAAAGCGAACTTTGAAATTCCGGTCGCGGCCTATAACGTCAGTGGCGAATACGCCATGGTCAAAGCGGCGGCGTCTCTGGGAGCTTTAAAGGAAGATCAGGCGGTTCTGGAAATTCTGATGTCCTTTCGCCGAGCCGGCGCGGATGCGATTTTCACCTATCATGCGCCTCATGCTGCTCGTCTTTTGCAACGATCCTAGCATTGCTTTCTGACATAGATAAGCATCGTGCCATTTTGCCAATCTAAACAGGGCACTGTTTTCTCGTTGCTCGCTTTACCCCCGCGGTGCTTAAACCTAATCAGGTTCAAAGTTTTGCGGAGGGTCTAAGCATGAAATCCGACGGCCGCGCCATTTTGCTTGTCGAAGACAACGCCGATGATGAAGCTTTGACCCTGCGGGCTTTCGAAAAAAACAACATCAAAAATCAAGTCATCGTCGCTCGCGATGGGGCCGAAGCTCTGGACGTGCTCTTCGGGCGAAAAGCCGAGCCGGTCAAACCCCAAGTCATTCTTTTGGATCTCAAGTTGCCAAAGATTGATGGTCTCAGCGTCCTCAAAAAAATCCGTGAAAGTCCGATCACGCATTCTTTGCCAGTCGTGATTTTGACGTCATCGCGAGAAGATCAGGACTTGATTACGGGATACGATTTTGGCGCCAACAGCTACGTGCGAAAGCCAGTGAGCTTCACCGAGTTCATCGAAGCCGTTCGCCAGTTGGGTTTGTATTGGTTGATTTTAAACGAGACTCCACCTTCCAAAGAATGAGGCCGAATGGAAATGACCTGCGTTCGACACGGCATTCGTCTTCTCGCGATCGGTTTTTTAACCGTCCTCTTTGCCATCTTCTTCTGTGATCAGGCCGACGCACAAAATACCGAACAGCGAATGACCGAGATGGAAAAGCGTTTGCAAGAGCTCGAACTGCGCAGCGCTGAATTTCAGGCGCAGAGCATGGAAGGCCACGGACAGGTGCGCTCATTTTTTAACAACTCGGTCGCCTTTGGCGGTTTTTTTGAAAATGCGATCACCGCCATTGATGGCCCCAACACCGAATCACAGATTTCGGCCAATTCTCATTTGTTGGGGATCAACATCGCGGCGGACCTGCACGAAAAATTTCGTTTCGTCTCACAATTTCTAACCGGATTGAATTATAACTTCCAAAATCCGCACAACAATCCCGCCCTGACGCCGAACAGCCGTCGATATGGCGGCGTCACTTTCGGCGCAATCGTCGCCCAGGGTTACGTTGAATATCTGCACAGCCCCGGCTTTCGCGTGCAAACGGGTTTGGGTTACGCTCCCTTTGGCTATGCTCTGCAACAGCGCGAGGTTGTTTTGTTCAAGCGGCGCTCTGGTCCGCAGCTGGCGAACACCTCGGGCGCCAACAATGTTGGCATCGCGTTTCCGTTGTGGACTGGACTGCACGTACTGGGATCTTTCGCGCTGGAAGATCAGTTTGTCGGTTATGATCTTTACAGTTTTTCCACTTTCAACAACCCGCGCGCTTTGGGTTTGGGCTCAAGACTGTGGTGGCGCAGTGATTCGCGAATCACGCTCGGGATCTCCAGCCAAAGCGGTAAAGATGCGGACCATCGCTTCAACGCATTCGGCGCTGACCTGAACGCCAAACTGGATCGTTGGGGCCTAACCGCCGAGTACGCGCGCAATCCCGTCAGCGGACTGAACGCGGCGGCCGAATCTTATTACGCCGAACCTTTTGTGACATTTTTGAATGACAGCTTCGTCTTTTATCTCGTGGCTGATTACTTGGACCATGCCACCTTCACGAGCGTGCAATCGGGCTCGATCGTCGCGGATCCTTATAAAAAATGGCTGTACGGTTTTGGCGTGAACTGGTTGCCGCTGCCCTACATCCGCTTGCGTCTGGGATTTCTCACGCATGATTATATCGGCGACACCGCGGTCATCGCGGGACAAGACCGGGATTACCAGAGCTATGACTTTTCTGCCGGGGTGACATTTTGAAACTCACCTCACATGCCCTTAGCCTGCTGATCTTTTTGCTGACATTCACCGGTTCTCAGAGTTTTGCGGGCGGACTTGTGTTCATCGTGAATTCGCAAACCCAGGTGTCCCGACTTTCTTCCAACGAGATCAAGGACTATTACTATAAGCGAAAACGTCAGTGGCCAGACGGAACCGCCGTTCGTTTTATCGACCGGGCTCCGGGCAGCGAAGTGCGCAAGAACTTTCTTTCGAACATTTTGGATATTAGCAGTGAAGATCTCGATCTCTTCTGGATCGGCCAAAAACTTTACACCGGCGACAGCGCTCCCCTGCAACAATCATCCGAATCCTTGACCCTGCAATTGGTCTCGAACCTGAAAGGGGCGATCAGTTACGTCAGTGATGGCACCCCGATTCCGCCAAAGGGGGTGAAGGTCATCAAGGTGGACAATGGCTCTCTTTAAACAGACCCAGTCCATCACGCGAAAACTGGCGATGACCTTGCTGCTCATTTCAATTTTCTTTTTGATCGAATTTATCGGCCTTTATTTTTCGAGCCAAACTTTATTGCAGGGGATTTCGGACTTGTACCGGGTGAATCAGTCTTATTCCTTCCTGGAAAATGGCAAGAAAGTCATGACCTCGATCGAAGACGCCCTGAGACAGCAACAAGACCATCTCGCGGCCAAAGACACCGCCGCCGTCTTCACGATTGCCAATCAGCAAGAGCATGATCTCTTGGCGCAAGCTCTGGAAACCATGGACCCCGGCCTTCAGCAAAGCCTGAAATGGATTCACGAGGCGCAAAAGAATTTAGACGATGTCTCTTTGCTACTCTTTCAAGAGGGTCGGATCCGGCAACTTTCGACGGCGCAGATTTTCATTGGCCTGCAGTACGGCTTGGAATTTCGCGAGAATCTCAACAAAGCCCAGCTGGAACTGTCGGCGCGTTCCGATCAAATTTTTTCGGCCGTCTACGCCAATCGCTTTCGCCCCATCCTGGTCAGCCTGTCGCTGGCCGTTGTTCTGCTGCTCACCACGGTTTTTCTGGGACGGCGGATCTCTCGGCATATTTCATTGTCTCTGCAGAATCTGCGACGGGCGACGAACGCGGTGGCGGCTGGCAATTTAGATTTCCGCGTGCCGGTGCTGGCGCCCGACGAAATCGGCTACCTGACGGACGAATTCAATCAGATGACCGAGAAGTTGAACACGAGCACGGTGTCGCGAAATTTCATCGAGAGCATCATCGAGTCCATGCTGGACGGAGTTTTGGTGCTGAGCCCTTCGGGAGAAATTTTAAGAGCCAACAAAGTCATGTCGAAAACGTTTGGCTACGAAATGGACGAACTGGTGGGAGGATCGCTGCAACAGCTGATTCCAATTGGTCTTTCCGACATGAAAGTTGCCAACGCGCTGGAAGCCGAGGGAACTTCGAAGCAGGGTCGACGCTTCCCCGTCTCGGTCTCGATTTCTCCGCTGGAAACCGAGAAAGGTTTTTCGGGACCCTTGGTTTGCGTCATCCGCGACATTACGAATTTGAAACAGGCGGAAAAAGATCTCAAGGCGCGCAATCTGGCTTTGGCCAATACCAACCGCGAGCTCGAGACTTTCAGCTACTCGGTCTCGCATGATCTGCGCTCTCCCCTTCGCAGCGTCGATGGCTTCAGCCTGGCGCTGCTCGAAGATTATGGCGACAAGCTCGATGAGCAAAGCAAAAACTATCTCAACCGCATTCGCGCGGCCGTGCAGAAAATGGGGAAATTGATTGATGATCTCTTGAATCTTTCGCGCATCACGCGCTCGAGCTTGCACCCCATTCCGGTGAATCTCAGCCGGATCGCCCACGACGTAATGCAGGATCTGCAAAGCGAAGAACCGCAGCGCGATGTCGAGGCCGTCATTCAAGACGAAGTCCGCACGCTCGCAGATCCCAACTTGATTCGCGTGGTGATGCAAAACCTTTTGGGAAATGCGTGGAAGTACACCTCGAAGCATTCTCACGCCCGCATCGAATTCGGCGCGCTCCCCAATTCACTGACCCCAGAGGGCGAAAAGAAGTCTGTTTTTTACGTGCGCGACGATGGCGCTGGCTTCGACATGGCTTACTCGAAGAAATTATTCGGTGCCTTTCAAAGATTGCACACCGAGACCGAATTCCCGGGAACCGGCGTGGGCCTTGCCACCGTCCAACGCGTGATCCACCGGCACGGCGGCATCATCTGGGCCGAAGGCGCGATCGAAAAAGGCACGACATTTTATTTCACGCTTTAAGTTGGGCCCCGAGCGCCGCCTGGCCAGCTCAGCAACGGCGTCGCTGGCGCGGACCAGCACCGGCGCCGATGGCGCAGCTCAGTGTTTGCAACCAGCCTTGAGATGTTGGCTGACTTTCAAACACATTTCTTTAATTGCTGATGAATAAAGTGCGCAGCGGTTTTCTTTCGAAGGGCATGCTGCGTAGCTTGGAATTAAGAAATTGATATCCTGTTCGTTTAAAACCGCCTGGCCGATTTTCAGAGTATCTTCATCAGACAGCCTGCCATTTTCATGCTCCATTGCTGCGACATCGAAGGCCGTATAGAAGCCGATCGCATTCGGCGGGACCTTCTTTATTTGCACTTGTCGTAAGTAAATTGCGATGACGTTCTTTGAAAACTGTTGGCTGATTTCATCCACAAGTTCTAGACTGGCCTGGGAATTATCGAGAATGATGATGAATTTGCGATCAGGCTTTTCTTTTAAAACGTCTCTAATCTTTTTAATTTTAAATGATTCAATAGACCAATCTGTGAGCCAGTTGCGCAAAAAGCGATGGTTTGATGGGAAATGAGACTTTGCCAGAAACTGACTGATTCTTTGGTCAAACCAATTTGAAATAGCACTGACCACTGCAAACTTTGGAGATTCTTCTTTATTCGCAATCACATGATAAAGCTCTGACATCCCGGAAAAGCCCTTATCTTCTTCAAGGACTTTAAGCGCTGCTTTGAAAAAGCCCGTATTCTCAGCCTGCCTCAAAACATCGTCGAAGCCACTAATGATGTAGGGCTTTTGCTCGGCACTGGCTACGTTGGATACAAAAAGAAACGGAAGTAAAATGAAAGCAACGATCGTTGGCATAAGCACTTCTATTACGCCCTAGCTTGCCTGACTAGAAAAACTTTTTGTCTCAGAACTGATTCATAAAATCAAAATGCCGGGCGGTGCATTTCCAAAAATGTGGCTGACAAAGAAGTCCCATAGCTTGCCCCCCAAACCCTCTTTCGGACGCCTCTTACTTATTATTTTCCACTCTTAAATCTCGGATTCGTTTCATTTTTCCCTCGATCACTGATTCATAGGAAACTTCGGTGTATTGGCCATTCATTTGAAGAAAACGAATGCGGGTGCGGCCGGCCGCCAGTCGAATGGACTCGGTGATGACCAGCATTCTTGGCTCGACACCCATGCAGGGACTGGCGGTCTGATCCAAAGAAATGGAGTCAAAAAAGTGGTACACGGGTGGCGCGCCGTCTGCGCCGAATTCGGTGTATTGGGAAACAGCGTTTTTAAAAACAAAATTCCCATTGCAACCTGCGGGCTGGATGTTCAATTTGATTTGCAAAGAATCTTCCGTACTCCCGCTCGCGGCCGGCAGAACGGAGGCTTCGACATTTGGGCAAAGTCCATGGTTGCAACCTGGTTGCCCATAGTGGCCTATCTTCAGCTCACTCAGAAACGAATCAACCCGAAGGTCACTCTGTGCCGCCGCCATTTGGGTCCACGAAATCACAACCGCGAATGCGCATCCGAAAATCTTCAGTGTTTTCATCTTGCTCTCCTTGTGAAAAATTTTTTACCAAAGAGAAAACGGCAATTCTAGGAACATCGATGAAAGTGAAGACGTCAAAAAGTTCGACGATCCGCCGCTTTCGGCAAGAACACCGGGGCTTTCTGCGGCCCAAACTCCAAACGGAGGAGGCATCATGAATTTCCACTTTGAACTCCGCGAGCCTCGCAGGTATCGAGCTGCGACACCGGCGTCGGTTTCGCGGAACAGCACCGGCGAGAGCTGCGTTGTTCACCACCAAACAATGCAATCGTCGGTCGCACTGATCTTCTTCGCTGCTGTCAGCGCCGCCCCGGCAAAGCCGCGGTCCCGTCAGAGGCGCAGACGCCCGCAGGAGACCGTTGCGCGAAGTTTCAATGTCCGTATTGCGAGAGTTGGCGCAAGAGTTCGGCTTGGCGGATGGGCTTTGTGAGAAATCCATCGAAGCCCATTTTCAAGCAGCGGGACTGTTCTTCCTTAAGGGCGTGGGCCGTCAGCGCCAGGATCGGTTTTTTGTAACCCTTTTTTCGCAGCTGCGAAGTCGCGTTGTAACCGTCTAGCACCGGCATTTGCAAGTCCATCAGGATGAGGTCGTATTCATCGTGCAAAGCCTTGTCGATTGCTTCTTGACCGTCCGAAGCCACTTCGACCGCCGAGCCCGCTTTTTCCAAAAACCGGCGGACCAGAACTTGATTATCCAGGACATCGTCGACCACGAGCACTTTGAATTTCGGCAAATTCATCTTCTGCAGGCCACGCAATGGCGTTGGCTTCTGATTTAAAAAGTTGAACGAGTGGATGAGCGGAACTTCGGGGTCGATGGCGCCGATATCGACGACGATCGTAAAGGTACTGCCTTCGCCCGGCGTGCTGGCGGTCAGCTGAACATCCCCGCCCAAGGCACGTGCGTATCGCCGAGCCAAGGCAAGCCCCAGTCCGCTGCCACCCACCTTGCGGGTCATCGAGCTGTCGACCTGCGTGAAAGGTTCAAATAAATGCTCGGACTGATCGCGGCTAAGGCCCGATCCTTTGTCTTCGACATCAAAACACAGCTTGTCGTCTTCGGTGAGGCCGGCGCGGACCGTGATGGGCCCGACGTCACTGAATTTGATGGCATTCCCGATGATGTTCAGAAAAATATGGCGAAGCTTGACCGGATCTGTCTGCACTTGCGCCGGGATGGAGCCGACGATCTCAAAAATAATTTCCAGATTCTTCTGTTTGGCCAGGGGGAACAGGGTCGATCCCACTTGCGATACCAATTCTGCGACGGCAACCCGAGTTTTCTGGACCTCGAGCTTTCCCGCTTCGATTTTAGAGAGATCCAAAATCTCGTCGATCATTTTCTTCAGCCGATCGCAATTGTTGATGATCCGACCCAACCAATCAATGCGCTCTTCAGCCTCGATTTGCGAATCCAGCAAGAGCTCGGCAAATCCCATCATCGCGCTCAGTGGCGTGCGCATCTCGTGACTCATGTTAGCCAGGAACTGACTCTTTGCTTCGTTGGCCGAGTCCGCCTGTTCTTTGGCTCGGAGCAATTCCTCTTCGTAATGCTTCTGGGCACTGACGTCCGTCACCAAACAGACGATGCCCTTGATCACGCCTTCCGAGTCCACATCGGGCTTCATCGTCACGCTGGCCACCTGGCCCGAGCCATCGGGCCCGAAGGGACTTTCAAAGCGCGTGTCTTCATGGGCGAATACTTTGGGCATCAGTTTTTGCATTTCACTTGCGATCCGCTCACCAAAAGCGTCCTGCACCGATTTGCCGACCACATCATCATTGGAAAGTGAAAACCATTTCTCGTACATCCGGTTGCAAAAGCGAACACGCAGATCAGCCGTCAGGTAAACCACCAATGCTGGCAGCACGCCGGTCACCACGCGAAGCATTTTCTCGCTCTGGCGTAAACGTTCTTCATCCGCTTTTTTCTGTTCGGCAAAACGACGGTGCTCCAGCGCTCGCTGCATGGCAAAAGGAAGTCGCACGATGCGCTCTTTGATGACGTAATCCAAAGCCCCGCGCTTCAGACACTCGACCGCGGTTTCATCGGTCAAGGTCCCGGTCACGATGATCACCGGAATTTGTGGCGCCCGCTCGTTGACGATCGCCAGCGCATCCAAGGCATTAAAGCGCGGCAAAGAATAGTCGCAAAGAATGAGGTCCGCCTTGAACTGCTCGACCTCGCGGATAAAATCATCGGGATTATCGACACAAACCAATACGTGCGGAATTCCGGCCTTCTTGATTTCACGCTCTTCAAGAAGGCGGTCATTTTCGTTGTCCTCGACCATGAGTATGCGCAAAGGGGTTTGAAATTTCATGATATTCACCCGCCTTTTAAACATGAACTTAACACAGGCAAAGATTCCCACCAATAATCGCGGGCCCGTTCATGTGGCTTTACATTCCGGTCGGGTATGTCTCGGGAAAATCACGAGTTTCGGTTTTGCTCGCTAAAGGCGTCAGGGCTTGTGTTTGATCAAGAAAGATAAAGGCATCATATCGTCTGGCCAGTTGGGTCGGGACGTAATTGCCGTGTCTTTCAATAGAAGGATCGTACACCACACCAATGGCGCGATGGCCCCTTCTGTCGTTCAGGGCAGATTCACGGGCTTCGGCATCCATCAATAAATAATAGTTTAATGAGCCCACTGTCGGAGCACAAAAATGGAACTCTTCTTCATAGCTTCCCGGCATGCCCTCCGGCACCAGCATCACCTGCGGACGCCCGGCCCAGGCGTGCGACGCCATCACCGTGCCGTGGTAAGTGCCAAAGCCGACCAGCGCCACATTCTTTTCGCCCCACTCTTCCCGCGCCAAACCACCGATGTTGATATGTCCATGCTCAAGCATACTGGTCGCCCGGTAATCACCGATGTGGGTGTTATGTTCCCACACAATTCCTTTTTCAAATCGTCGCACCAACAGATTCAGCGTTTCCATCATGTGCCGATCGCGAATGTTCCAGGACTCGTCATCGGCATGAATCATCGAGCGGTAATAGTGCTCGGCATTTTTAACGATGCGGGCATTCTGAGTGGCGTCGAATAAGATTTCGTGATCCCGCGAAGCCCCCTGCAAACGTTTTTCGAGCAGGTCCTTGAGATTTGAAAGGACTTCTTCCTCGCAGCCTTCATCATCATGGGCGAGCGACCGCACGTAAGCTTTTTCGTTTTGCATGTAGGGATCAAAGCACGAATATCGTCCTTCCAAGCGCTCGGCCAGGATGGGATCAATTCGTTGCGCCAGATGAATGGCTTCATCGATGGATTCAAAGAGAGAGTAGACATCAAGGCCGTAAAATCCGACCTTCTCGTTTTCGGATTTGTTTTGATTATAGGCGCGCACCCAGTTGATGAGCTTTACGATCTCCGTATTGGCCCACATCCATGTCGGCCAGCGCTGAAAACTGCGAAGCACTGATTCGGCCGAGCGGTCATCTTCGCCGCGAACGAATTGATTGACCACCTGACAAGGCGGCCAATCGCCTTCGACGGCGATGAAGCGGTAGCCGTGTTTTTCGATCAGCTCTTGCGTGATCAATCTTCGCCAGAGATAAAATTCACGGGTGCCGTGCGAAGCTTCGCCCAGCATGACGGCTCGGGACTGCGTCACGGACTCGATCAAGGGACTCAAGTCAGAAAAGGCTTTTATTGGCCGAGCCCTCTCTTTGATTTCCTCTGCCAAAGTTTTCATGATGTTTAAACCATTTCGTAGACGTCAGGATTTTTAGAAGGCTTGGGATCGCGAACGGCGGGTTCGTTGCCGTAGGTCTCCCGACGATGTTCGTCATCCCACTCGGCATCTTCTTTTTTTCGGTCTTTAGGTTCCGGAGGTCTTGGACTCGATAGTGTTATCATACATTCTCCTTTTGTATGAGAAGCGTCTACCGATAGAGCTAGCAAGAAAAGAGCCAATTTTTAAAAGCTGGTGATGTTTTTTAAGATGGATTCTTTGTGATTTATAGATTCCAGAATGCCCCGAACAGAAGTAACTGACATAGCAGGCGACCAGAGCATACGGCGCAATTTGAAAACCGAAAATTTCCATCGCCATCAAACTGCAGGCGAGCGGCGTGTTGGCGGCACCGGCAAAAACGGCGGCGAAACCAACCGCGGCCAAAAGTGAAAACGAAACTGGAAGCACGATCGACAGCGCACTGCCCAGCGTGGTTCCCATAAATACCAGCGGAATGAATTCGCCACCCTTAAATCCCGAGCCGACCGTCAGCGAGGTGAAAAACATTTTCAGCAACGGTTCTTGGGCGGCGGCGGGAGTTTGCAGCGCGGATTGAATCCACTCGATCCCCAGGCCCACGTACCGATAGCTGCCCTCGAGATGATAAAGCAGGACCAAGATCAAACCCATGACAAACGGTTTCCACATCGAATTTGAAACCAAGCGATCCAAAACTTTTTCCACCCGATGAGTGAGCTTTGCAAATAACAACGCCGTCACGCCGAATGCCACACCGGCCATTGCGATGAACATCAAAGTCTGCCAATGGAATTCCGGAATCTGAATCTGCGGGTACTGCGAATGCGGGGCCTTCAGAATCCAAGTCACCGCAACTGCCGTGAACGAAGCCACAAAACATTCAAACCAGGCGAAAAGTCGCAGACGTCCGATCCAGATCACTTCCATCCCAAAAATCATCCCGGCCCAAGGCGTCCCGATGGCTGCACCAAAACCAGCACCAGCTCCCGCAATCAGCAGGATCTTTCGCTCGTCTGGTTCAATCGAAAATATTTTCGCGAGCTGATCCGAAAGCGAGGCGCCCATTTGCACAACCGTGCCCTCGCGACCGGCCGAGCCCCCGAAGAGATGCGTGATCAAGGTGCCCAGCAACACCAGGGGTGTCATGCGAAGCGGGATGATGTTCTTGGGATCATGAATTTCGTCCAAGATCAGATTGTGACCCGCACGGACCGCTCGACCATAACGCTGATACAACCAACCGATGAAAAGTCCCGCGACCGGCAATGCCCAGATCACTTGCGGATAGGTCTCGCGCAACTGCGTGGCCCAATCCAGCGAATGCAGAAAGATGGCCGCCGCCAGACCGGCCAAAACACCCGCCCCTAGACTGAGACCACTCCACCTAATGTAGCGTTTGAGATTCATGCTTTCAGGCTAAAAGAAACGGACGCAATCTGCAAATTGCAAAATGCGATTGATGCGGCTACAGTTCGAATCATGAGCACAGAAAATCTTTCGGGAATGAGCAAGAATCGACTCGAGGCCTTTAGCGACGGCGTCCTGGCCATCATTATCACCATCATGGTTCTGGAATTAAAGGTCCCGCACGGAACTTCGTTCGAAGATCTGCTCCCGCTGGCGCCCGTTTTTCTCAGTTATGTCTTGAGCTTTATTTACGTCGGCATTTACTGGAACAATCACCATCATGTCTTCCAGGCGGTCCGGAAAGTGAATGGTCGCATCCTGTGGGCCAATATGCATTTGCTCTTTTGGCTCTCGCTCACGCCGTTTGTCACCGCTTGGGCCGGCGAAAATCATTTCGCGCAAGTGCCCGTCGCTCTCTACGGTGTCGTGCTGTTCATGGCGGCGATCTCATACACCATCTTGATGCGGGCGTTGATTTCTCATCATGGCCAAGGCTGGATCTTGGCCAGCGCTATCGGCCGAGACGTCAAAGGTTTGTTGTCATTGCTTCTTTACGCCAGCGCTATCGCCATGGCTTTTGTCTCGCCGATGATTTCGGGATTGTTGTACGCTACAGTCGCGGGGATTTGGTTCGTGCCGGATTCACGCATCGAGAAGCTTTTCAGCAAATCGAGCCCGGGAAATTGATGCGGGCGAAGACCGGATTTTGATTTCCGGCCTGATTCGCTGGTTGAGCGATCCTGAACTCGAGGGCCTTGGCGCAAGCACCAAGGTCTTGGCGTTTTTTGGGATTTATTCGAGCGATGAAGTCTTGTTGTCGCCGCGATTGCTGACGACCTTCTGCAGACTCATCTTTGCATCCGATGGCAAAAACAGACGATAACCCTTCGGGATGACGTAATTTCGTTTGAAGGAACGATCCAGCTCTGGATTGTAAAGCAGGATTTGCTCGTCGGTCAGTCCCGTCCACTGCACCAGCTGCCTTGGCTTGAATGCCTTCTTCAAATGGATCGAGTCGTAAGCCAAAGGTGCTTCCGGCATGCGCTCTGGAAAAATCAAATCGCGGTACATCTGAGCGTGCACGGCTGCCAGAAAGCAAGTGTAGAAATTGGCCGAGGCAAAGTCGAAACTCTTCGAGCGGTACCGACGCACGATCTGCGCGATGTCCTTTGATCCCGTGGTCTGCATCGCTTTGCGCACGCCACCTGGCCCGTGATTGTAAGCGGTCAAGGCCAAGCCCCACTTCTTGTGCAAGATGATATAATTCTCTTTCAAAAGTTTAGCGGCAGCTTCCGTCGCCTTCCAAGGACTGCGACGCTCGTCGACCTGATCGTTGACCCGCATGAACTGTCGGCCCACGCCCGGCATGAACTGCCAGATCCCGGCCGCTCCCACTTTGCTGGTCGCGCCGATCACGAAACTGGATTCAACAAATGGCAACCGTGTCAGCTCGATTGGCAGACCTTTGTTTTTGAAAATGGATTCCATCCCGTCCAGGTACCGGCCGCTGGTGCCCAGCGCATTCTCGAAGAAATCTTTCTGTCCGGTTTGCACTCGTAAATTTTGTGCCGACTGCAGGATGACTTTCTTGGGATTGCCGCGAATTTCTTCGAACTGCGCCAGCCACGCCAATTCCTGAGGATTCATGTCTTCTTTTTTCTTGCGGGACATTTTCTTCAGCTGCTGACGGATTTCGTTCACCCGATTGGCCACCAGCTTTTGCGCCTTCACCACGTTCAACCACTGCGCGCGTGTTGGTTGCGCCAAAGTGTCCGATACATCGACGACGTCAAAGATGATGTGCGGGTGCAACGAATCGTGAATGATTTTTTTGTTCGAATCAAATTCGGTGTAAACGCGAAACCAGAACTTCGTTTGGTTGAAGATCAGCTCTGGAACTTCGAAATCAGAATTGATTCGCCCTTGAAAGTCCGACAAAATTCGGTCCGGAGTCGCATCACTGATCAGCGGCGAATTTTCGGGTTCGATATTCAGGTAGCCAGAAAGATTCAGACTGTTTGAAATGCCCTCGTTATCATCGGCCTGCCAGAAAGGCTGACCTTTGGCGGTCGTGGTGGGCGCCGTCTCTTCGGTTTCATTATTGCTCGATGAAATCGTCGCGTTGGTCTCGGCGTCGGTCGTGATCGCGCTTTCCGTTTCCGTCGTCACCGTGAATTCCGCCGGAGTTTCTTTGCTCTCAAGCGACGCGATTTCTGCTGCGTCGGTCGCCGATTTTTTATCGGCCGCATTTGATCCATTGCCACTCGGACTTTGACTCAGCCACTGGGGGCGAGCGCCCGACAGGCCATGCTGACCCTGATAACCTTGATAGCAGGCCACACACAGCATTCCGGCAAGAAAGCTGGTGAGACTTGCCATTGGCAAACGATAACGTGACAAAATCAGTTGAAATTTTCGCATTCAAACAACCCCAGTATTTTTTGAGCAACTCTGATCTACGCAAGATCCTTGCCACTCTCAAACCCCCGCTAAGCCCGCCAGGGGCACCCGTCTCTGAACTTAATTCACGGGTGTGACAAGGAACTAGACGGGCTGCGGGTGTGAGGTGGATTGCGGGTGTGAGGTGCGGATTCGTTCACGGGCTGTGGATGTGAAATGTGGTTTCAATCGCGGGCCGCGGTTGCGCGCGAGTCGTGGCTTGGTGAAGATTCACTAGCACTAGCTCCGGCGCCGGTGTCGCGAGGCGTTTTGAGTGACCGCCAGATTGATTTCATTCTGCTACAAAAATATTTGCAAGAGTTTGAGTTTCATATTCGAAGCGCAGGGGTTTCGGTTTCGGTTTCGGTTTCGGTTTCGGTTTCGGTTTCGGTTTCGGTTTCGGTTTCGGTTTCGGTTTCGGTTTCGGTTTCGGTTTCGGTTTCGGTTTCGGTTTCGGTTTCGGTTTCGGTTTCGGTTTCG
>CBIHNW010000023.1:0-77193 GCA_966211795.1 uncultured Bdellovibrio sp.
CGCCGGCCACCGCCGCCGTGGGCCCCCCACCCGGGGGGGCGCGTCCTCCGCTTCTCCCCCGGGCACAAACCCAGAACTCAGGAGCTCCAAGGATCCTCGCTGACATCTAGGGGAGGAGGAAGAGATCGGGGAGGGGCGAATTTTTTTCTTCGATTCATTTTTGTGGTGGGCTCTCAGTCTGGTGCTGGCCCCGAAACCTCTTCTCCGAAAAATCCCAGCTCCGCACAAGTAGGGGCTGGCGGAACTCCCGGATCTTTAAGAAGAAAGTTTCCTAAAAGGGACCTCCGCGCCCGCACGATGCGGTACCAAAGCGCGGCTGAGGCCGGGACGGCCGTGTCCCTTTTAGGAAACTTTCTTCTTAAAGATCCGGGAGAAGGGACCAGGCGCTAGTTGTTCGGTGCCCCAGCGTTGATCCAGTTTTCGATGGCCTTGATTTGCGCCGGAGTGAGAGCTCCGCCCTGAGGCATTTTGCCGGCGGTTGCGGTGCCGATGGTGATGGCTTTGTAGAGCAAGCTGGTCGAGGCGTTGCCTGGGGTTACGATGCGCAGGATTTCGTTGTACGAGTTGTGCTTATAGTTTTTGTTGGCGTGGCAGGTGACGCAACGAGGGGTGAAAATCTGCGCGGCCAAGACAGAGTATTTTGGATCGATCACGGTTTCTGCCGGTAAGCCGCTGCCGGGGCCTAACTCGTCTTCATTCAATCCTTTGATCCAATTTTTCAAGATTTCAACTTCGGCGCCGGTCAATGAGGGACCTGCTTTTGGCATGATCCCTTGCGAGACTTGGGTGATGATTGGTGAAAGCTCGGGTTCTCCGGGGACGATCAAGCGCGTGTAGGTGAGGTACTCGATATTCGTGAGATCACTGACGTCGCCATTGATATTGTTGGGGTTGTGGCATTCAGCGCAGTGCTTGTTCAAAATCTGAATCGCGGCATTTTGCACGCCGGCCTGGCTGCTCAGGTCCAAAGAGCTGCTGTATTCCAATTCCGTCGGTTTTCCACAGTTCTGGAAAAGCAGCAAAGGAACCAAAGCTAAAAATATAACAATCGTTGTCTGCTTCACCTTCAACCCCAATTAATTGTTCTTTGCCCCATCTAAAATCCACTGATTCACCAAATCGATCTGGTCCCGCGGAAGAAATCCATCCAGCGGCATCGACTGAAGACCTTGCAGGCTGGCCTCATCGGCGTTGATTCGGCGATACATCTTGGCCTGCTTCGGATCCGGACTGCCGGGGACGATCACGCCGCGATTTTTCATTTCCTGATAATTCGTCATTTCGTATCCGCCCTGACGTTGAACCGAGTTGTGGCACTTGACGCAGTTCACTCCCAAGACGCCTGATTTCGGATTCATCAAGAGCGAGAATGTCGGCGCCGTTCCAGTTTGCGCCGGCGCATAGTTCGGAATGGAAATTCGCAATTTCGAATTGGCACCGAGGTTAGCGCCCAACGGCGTTCCCAATGACAGGCGCAAAACTTTGGTCGGATCGGCGCGCAGATCATCCGAGAAAATCAAATTGAAGGTCGCGGACTTCTGGTTCGGTTTGAAATTCAGCGATGTCGAAGTCGCATCGTCAACCCGGTAATCCCAGTCGAAGCGATTTTGTCCCACACCCAGGACGCTGTTGGCAGGAACTTCACCAGTCGGATAAGCCGCGGCCGCATCAAAGTTGACCGGGACCGAAATTGAATCGACATTGTCGCCAATGACGTCAACCTGGATGGTGACTTTGTTGTCGTAGCCCAGCTGATTGGACTGAATGGTCATCGACTGCACCGAAAATTGAACGGTGGGTGGAGGTGGAGGTGCGGTCAAATTCACGATTTCCAGATCACCGAACTGCACCGCCAAGGTGTCCGACGGGCCCAGGCGACCAACAGAAACCAGCGAGCCGGGTGACAGCAACACGGATGTACTTTGATAGGCATTCATGTCCACGCGCTTGAAAGTGGTCGCGTAATTCACGGCAAAGCCATTGATGCGGAAATTCAAGCCCTTCACGTGCAAGCTGTAATTGCCGACTTTCAACATGGGAAGACTGATCAGGTAAGCGGTCTCACCGGTCGGAATGCGAAATCCAGAAACGGTGACGGACAGCTGCGCTCCATTCAAATTCGGAATTGTTTTTCCGTTGATCGTTGAAACGGTGGTGTTCAAGTCCCAAGTTAAAACTTTGCGATCGAACGTCGTGACGTCGGTATCGACACCATTCACTTTCACCGTTGTCGTTTTCGACGTGATCTGCGGAATGGCTTGCGCGGTGGTTTCAAATTCTGGCGTGAAAACGTCACTTTCGACGACGGCACCGGTGCCGCCATCGCAAGCCGCTTTCAGTTTTTGAAAGGTCTGCCACTGCAAGCGAAAGCTATTGATGATTTCCAGGTTCTGCGTTCCCGTATAGGGTGGGTTGTGCGAGCTGTTGACCGCGTACTGCGAAATTTTATCGTAGCCAAGCATTTGGAATCCGCTGAAGGCCGTTGGCAAATCAGGCGAGGCGAATGTGCCTTTGCCGGGACCATTGATGTGACAGTTCTTACAAGTTTCCGCTAAGAACTGATGATAACCGCGGTCGAATACATTGATTTCTTCTTCATTACAAACATCGGCCGCATTGAAAGTATTGACGCCAAGACTGCTCAAGCTGGCGCTAGCCGAATCGGCGGTGCGACCCTTGCCACAATTATTATACGACAAGAGCAGCGCTGTGCCGATCACCGAAAACAGGAGCATGCGTATGTATTTACCGTGAATCACTTTTCGTCCCCCATCGACGTCCCCTCAAACTGATCCCAACCCAATGATTCTTTAAGAAATCTTTCTCATCTTATCGATCTCGACCGACGAGAACGTTCGTGGCAAAACTTTGTCGATCTGGTCCATTTTTCCGTTAAATGACAACCAGTTGACGAAAGCTGCCGCCGCCGCACGATCCGGCGAAGAAATCAACGGATCGGCTGCTCCCTGATTGCTATTCATGTAACCGATCGATGACCCCGATGCTGATGGTGCGCCGCCCGGATTCACCGCGATCATGTACATGGCTCCACGGTCGCCGCCATCGCTAGTCCATTCAGCGCCGGGAATGTCCGACTCGGCCGAGGTCGTCGCGCCATCGGTCGTCACCATGATGAACACTTTTTTGTTTAAGGCCGATGCGGTTTGAATGATTTGTCCGATCACGATTCCGGCCGCGTTGTCGGCCGCATCTCCCGTGGTGCGGGTGCCGTTGTGGTAATCATAACCACCCATATTCAGGTTGGCCGATCCAGCATTGCCGTTCAAGGCATTGTAAACCATGGACCCGAATTGGTAGGCGCGTGATCGCATCGATGTATTCGCCGCCAATCCCCAAATGGTGGCGACGGCCGCATTGCTACGCGGATCAGTGTTGTTGCCGTTGGGATTTGCGATCAGGCTCGAGTTCTCTTGCGTGCGGCAAGTGATGACATTCTCCAACTGGCTTCCGCTGTTGAGCTTTGCGTATTTCTGAGCTTGCACGATGCTCAGCTGCTGAATGGTTTCAAAAAGTTTTCCGGCACGGTTGGCGGCGACCAAAGGTTGCAAGCTATTGGCCACACCCAAAGCACCGGTGATGTCTTCGTAACTGGCTACGACCAATGGAGCCGGTGGCGCCAAGAATGCGGGCTTAGTCCCATTTCCGGTCGAAGTGTTCGCGGTTCCTAAATTCGCCAGCAATTTTCCATTCAGTCCCATGCCGCGTGCGAGACCCGTGATATCGGACGCGTTGTTACTGCTGTCGTCTTGCGATGCGACCGAGACGCCGACAAAAGCGCTCGAAGCCAACGCGGACGGTGTGGCCGAGGTGCGCATGCCCGTCAGCAGTGAAGAGCCGCTAAAAAATGGAGCCTTATTGGCGAATTCATAATCTGTCGCGAATGATCCAGCCTTGCCCCAACCCACCTTCGAGTACGATGGCAGCATTTGGCCACCTTGATCCAGTGGCATCCAGTGCGATGAAAGATTTGCGCCACCTTGCAGATTCACGGTGATCAAAGGAACCCACTCTCCCGCGCCGCCAGTCGAGCAGACCACGGCAGCTTGAGCCGGGCTCGGAATCAGCATCGAGAAAAGGCTTTGGCTCATCAATGTGCCGGCGAAAGAAACCACTCCGGTGGCCAATAAATCTCGTCGAGTCAAAATGCCTTTGTTGTGCGTCAGTTTGTACTCGTTCAGTTTTTCCTGATTTTCATAGGCCGTTTGTTCGACCTCTTCGCGAGTCAAAGTCGTGTCCACGCCCTGAATCGTCTTCTTTTGATCTTGCCCCATTTCGAACCCCCAAAAACAAAAATTAAAGAACCAAAGAATCCAACGAACCCAGCATCGACGTGCACATGAACAGTGCGGCGTCGTGTGCGGTGTTCGCGCCCGAAGCTCCTTGGAAGGCTGAATTCACAGCTCCCAAGATGATGTCGGCTTCGGCCGGATCCTCGTCACGGGACCAGCAAGAGCGAGCAATTCGTCTCATGGCATCTTGCAAAGGACCCTGCGCCGGTAAAGTCGCGCCCGCCAAATTCACCCCAATGAAAATGCGAGCGGCTGTCTTTTCGTGCGTCAGTAAATCTTCGCAAACTTCGCCGGCGATCGAAGTCGCCGCCATCAGCATCGGTGCCGTCAATGTCGACACCGCGCCGGTTTCGGAGATCGTTCCTGCTTTGGCGCTGTAAACGCCCAGCGTGCGATCGGAAGGAATGCCCGAACCGATGCAAGAACTGTAATGATCCAAAACCTGTTTTCCGTAGACCAAGGCAACGGTGGACGTATTTGGTTGGATGCCGGGATCATCAGTGTTCGTTTCCGAATTTTGTGCCGATCCGCTTGAAGAGTCAGAACCAATGGCCACGAATTTTCCGCAGCCTTGTCCAAGCCCGACAATGATCACGGCGCCGGAAATCACGATGGACGCGATCCGCGCGATCACTTGTTTCTTCACTTGTCCTCCCCCAAACAATTTGGTGTCACCACCAAACGCTTAAATAAATAATCCAATTTATAACCGTTTGTTTCAAATTCGTTGGCCACGGTTTGCATCAAGGCTTCATCGAAGCTTTGTGTTTCGCGTTTGCAAACCGAAGCGAAAACCCGTTTAGCCATGCAGCGAGAAAATTGTTTCGAGTTCGCAACCATCGAACCAAATTGCGCGGCTCCGCTTCCCTTCACCGGTCCGCGCCAGCCAAAGTAACTCATCGCCCACGGCTCGACCGCGGCATTGGTGAACGAGTTATCGGTGATCACTCGTCCGCCAGGAAAAACGTTTTCGTTGTGATTCATTTTATCAGCGACGAAAGAAACGTTTCCAAGATTGGGCAGCTGAGTATTGGCGGGATCTGATGGCTTCAGACCTGCGGCCATTCCCATTTGCGTGTCTTCGTTCAAGATGCCGGCCGGCAAACGATTCACCACCAAGGAATGCTTGGCAAAACCGTTGCTGAATGTGAAATATGCGAAAGCTCCACGCAAGGGATCCATGCGCGAATGGCAGTTCCGGCAGGTGGTGGTGAACTTGGTGTGGCTTCCGCCCGGGAAGCGATCCACGTCTCGTCCGATTGGACCATCAGCGCCGTTCGAGTCCGACCACCGGTCGATCGGCGTGCACAAGAATTCACGGAACGTGTATTCGACCATGCGTCGATTCGTACCGGCGATGGCGTGCGCCGCCATCCATCCTCGGGTCGTCAACAGGCCCGCCGGATCCGGATGCGACACGGCTTTTGTTCCGTCATACATCATCTGTTTGGACGGAACCAAAACCTTGGCCAGATCAAAGCCGCCGGCTTGCAAGGCATCATAATGCCGGTTCGAGGTCAATTGGTCGCGAATCAGATTGCTCGGAACCGCCGCTTTCTTTGGATCGGCAACGTAGACCAGATCACTGCTCAGAAGCGTTCGGGCATCCAGACCATCTCGGGTCGCACCAATTACCGTCGCCGTAAAGTCACTGAGGGGCGCGCTGATCAGCTCATCCCGGGTTGACATTTTTGAAGCCATGTCACGAACCGTGATGTTCAAAAAGTTTGGATCCTGAGTCGCCAATGCGGCAGCCTGGAAAGATTGGTTTTGATCCATCAGATCCGCCATCTGGCCGATCACCGGATTGTCGATCGGAGTTTTCACGCCGGTGATACGGGTGTAGATCGTTTGCGCCCGCTTCATCGTTGGCGTGATTCGGCGGGTGACATCGATCGGGTACACTGGCGGCGGCGTCACGCGGGGAGCACCAGCACCCAGGATTTCGGAATCGGTCAGCGCACGACAATAGATGGCCACCATGTACAGCTTTCCCATCCAAGGCCAATGACGGCTTCGCTTGTTGGGACCCTCTCCACCCTGAGTGGGTTTGCTGAAATCAAGATCGGCGCTAGCTTCATTACCGATCGCTAGACGCATGTCCAGGGCGCGGGTCAACGTGCCGGCTGCATCATCCTGCGTGTCGTAGGTGACGGTCGTGCCGGTGACATGCCAGTTCGAAAAGTTTCCACCGAAGCCTTGATTGGCGACAAAAGGACCGGTGTCGTTCCCGTTTTCGTCCGAGTTGTACAATCGGGCAGCACCGCCGGCGGTTTTGACAAAAACGATGTGCTGCTTTTTTTGCAGCAGAAAATTTTCTTTAGGTGAAAGCAAATAATCAACCAAATCACCGTTGTAATTGGTCATCGGGGAATTGGAAGTGGTGCGCGTTGTTGCTTTGTAAGCATCACCCATGTTGTAGGTTTGGTAGAAAGCAAAATTATGGAATTCTTTGAAATAGGTGTCGGACAAAGAAACCATGCGCAGGGCCTGTTTGAAATAGCCGGTGGGCAACTTGTCTTCGTCCTCTTGATTGACCAGTTTTTCAGACGGAGTTTTGTTCTCGACCCACATTTCGACCGTCAGCTCGTTCGAATTTTTACAAGCCGATATGATTTTATCAGCGGGCGCCACCGAACGAATCAGGTTCGGCTCTGAAATTTCCAAATAATCAGCGTAAGAACCGAAAAGAGCATTGGTGCGCACGATCTTCAAATCCAGGGGGTTCGCCGCCAAGTCTTTGATGGTCCAAGTGTTCGCATCGATATTGTTTTTAGAGAAGACGTACAAGGCAACGGCGTCGCCGCGGGTCGGACCATTGCCGGCAGAGTCCAAGCCCCATGCTTGGTGCGACAACGCCAGCGACAGCATTCCCGTCAATGGAACTGATAAGAAGGATCTTTTTAAGATTCGCTTGTGCATTTCATTTCCCCACTCATCCCACACATTAAGGCACGACGGTCGAGAAGAAGCTGGCGGAACCGGACGCATTGTTCGGCTCTGCATTCAGCTTTGCTCCCACCACCAAATCATTTCCCGAGGTCGCGACGCTAAAACCAAATTGATCGTTGTCCGCACCCGTCACGCTGGAAATGCGGCGAACAAATTTGTAGATGCCACCACTGGCGGCAAACTGGTCGACGGCGCCACCACGAGCGCGCAATTCCGGTCCACCAACAAAAGCGCCAGCCGCCCCCAAAGCCACCGAAGCTCCGAAGCGTCCTTCGCTACCGGAAATCTCGGTCAATGTTTGCAGGCTGCTCAAATCGGCCGCCATCAGAATCGCCAAACCCGTTTTCTTCGTCGTCGTCATAAATCCCGGTAGACCGACAAGCACGGCACCATTCAAAATGGCAACCGAGCTGCCAAGCTCCGAACCCAAGCCGATCGTGATCGACATGACTTTACCGGTTGGATCTTTCACTGCGAGACCTGTTTTTGTCGTGTTTGCCCGCAGGGGATTGGTCGTTACTTCAGCCCATGCGGATGCCTTTTTATAAATCAACAATTCGCCGGTCATCGTGTCCCGATACAAAGTCGAAGCCGGTGCCCCAACCGCGAGCAGACTGCCTTCGATCGCGACGGCCGCGCCAAAGTACGAGTTGGCCGTTAACGGGCTGCTAATTTGCGCCGTCTCGGAAAAGGAACCCGCATCAAAAATGTGAACCGCGCCTTTTCCGGAAGACTCGCCCGGAGCACCGATCGCGATTTGCGAGCCATCGACAGCAACCGCACGACCAAAGCGCCCACTGGCGGCTTGACCGGACAGTTTGCGGGCCAACGAGAAAGTTCCGTTGGTGCTTTTGAAGACATAGGCCGCACCAGCATAGTTATTATTGAATTCGCTGCCGACGACCAGCACGCCGTTTTTCAGTGCGATGGATGCCGGCGTGTCGTTGGCAGCACCGCGATCCGAAACGATCGAGGTGTCATCAGTGCGCAGAATCTGCGTTCGGTTCCATTTTCCATCGCCACCAAGTTTGTAAATGTAGACGGCACCGATGGATTGAGTTTGATTGGTGTCGCCATCATCCCCCGAAGCCAAGACGGCGGCAACGCCACCATCGACCGCGACGGCCGTTCCCATTTGGTCAAAGGAATCTAAGGACTCGGCGGAAACTTGCTCTGGATAGCAATTGTTTTTAAAGTTCACGGTCACGGTCTGAGCGGTGCTCATCTTGCTCGTGTCGGCAGTGCTTCGCAAAGAGATCTGGTATTTCGCGGTTCCCTCGAAGCACTGTTTGTTGGTGTCGTTGTCATTGGCATTGAACGAAATCGAGATGGTGCTGCCCGGAGCGGAACTTCCTGCGCGCGCGCAGTTGATGTCGTTTCCCATCGTCGGCACGCGAACGCCCGAAGCATTCAATGCCGTGACGTTTGACTCGAGCTGATTGCATTGGACCGCGACCGTTTGCTGACAATTCGCCGGTGAATTTGATTTGCTATACTGAATCGTGATCGCGCCGGACGAAACACGGCCTGCATTGGTACCTTTGCCGGAGAGAGCCTGCACGGATGTGACGGGCGATGGAATCATTTCAGGGTTTCCAACCTGAGAGAGCACGCAGGCAGCGACCGGGCCACCGCCAGAGACCATGGTGGTTGTCGTCGTTGAACCAGGCATATTTGGATTTGAAGGATCGTTCGAGCCGCCGGAAGTGGATCCGCCGCCTTGAACAGAACCAAGCGAGGTCGCACCATCAACATCGATGGTCTTGAAATTCTGACCGCAATTCTGAAATGGCAGCAACATCAATAAGGCCGTTGCCAACCATAACGAACTTCGTCGCTTGTTCATATTTTTCATGTTCCCCTCAACACCTAGACCTATCGGAAATTCACCCAAATTCGTAAACTAAGGATCTCAATCTGATGCAAAAATATTCCGGGCCTTTAGTGAATTGTGGTGCAAATGAAAGACCGAACCGGTCCCTAAAAGTTCGACAGGGGAAATGGCCTGTGGACTTTCTCGAATCAAGTTCGATTCATCTTGAGACAGTCGATTTTGTTTGCGGTGTCGAAAACACAGGCGCTGATCATTCAGTCGACGAAAACCGAAGCGTCAAAAGAATCGAGAAATCCGCCGAATGAAGCTCGGGAAAAATTTATTTTGGGTCGACGCGAAGACAAGCGACAGAATGTTTCGATGTCTTCAGCTCCAGTTCAGGAGATCGGTGTCGGCAAAAATCCACCGCCGATGGACAGCGTTGGTGAAACTGACAACCCACCGTTCGTGTTTCGCGATCGGGAAGATCCTCTGATAGCAAATGTCTTTGCGCTTGAATGCCTTGCGGGTTCAGGCGGGGAATCGCCGATAACAAAGCTTGGGTGTAGGGATGCTGTGGCTGCAAAAATAGGTTTTGGGCCGTCGCGGTTTCGACAATTTTTCCGAGATACATCACGGCGACACGGTCAGAAACATGCTCGACGACTTTCAAATCATGGGCGATGAACAGGTAAGTTAATCCCAGCTTTTGCTGAAGATCCTTCAAGAGATGAATGATTTGCGCCTGCACCGATAGATCTAAGGCCGATACCGGTTCGTCACAAACGATCAACGCCGGTTCCACCGCCAGTGCCCGGGCAATACCGATCCTTTGCCGTTGGCCACCGGAAAATTCATGCGGATAGCGATCTTTCATTTCCGCTCGCAGCCCGACCATTTCCAGCAATTGTGAGATGCGATCCTGGCGATCTCGGTGAGAGTGAGCAATGTCATGAATCTGCAAAGCCTCTTCCAGCAAGGCACTGACTTTCAATCGCGGATTTAGACTTCCCAATGGATCTTGAAACACGATTTGGATTTTTCGTCGAAGGGACCGCAGTTCGGCTCCGCGCAAGGCCGTGATGTCTTGGCCCTGAAATTCGATCTGCCCCGAACTGGCATCAAGCAAACGAGTCACGCATCGGGCTAGCGTCGATTTCCCACAGCCGGATTCGCCGACCAATCCCAGCGTCTCGCCTTTCTGAATTTCGAAAGACACATTTTGCAAGGCGCGAATTTTTTCTGGTGAGGAAAACCAAAACGAATCGTCTGCTGCAAAATCTTTCGAAAGGTTTGAGACCTTCAGCAAGGGTGCACTCATTTTTCCTCTCCGTCCGAAAAAGGAAAGTGGCAGGCAAAGCTTCGACCGGCGCTGATGGTTTGGGTTTCAGGACTTTGCCGTCGGCAAAGGTCTTGCCTTCTTTCGCAACGATCCATGAAGCGGCAGCCGATGGACGGTATCGACATCGAGGACGCCGTTCCCGGTATGGGTTTGAAATCGATCGAATTCAAAAGGGCCCGGGTGTAGGGGTGGCGAGGGTTCTGGAAAATGTCCGCGACGGGTCCGGACTCGACAATTTGCCCGGCGTACATGACCACCACGTCCGTGCACATTTCGGAAATGACACCCAGGTCGTGAGTGATCAAGATCAGACTGAGACCCAATTCGGCCTTCAGTTGCCTGAGCAATTCTAGAATCTGCGCCTGGATCGTCACATCCAGAGCCGTCGTTGGTTCATCGGCAATGAGCAGTCGGGGATGACAGCAAATGGCCAGCGCAATCAACACCCGCTGCTGCATGCCGCCCGAAAGCTGGTGCGGAAAGTGATCAAATTTCTGTTCCGGATTTGGCAGATTCACTTGCTTTAAAACTTGCAAAGCGCGTTCGCGAATTTGCTGCTTGTCCAGAGTCTTGTGATGAAGCGTGATCACGCTTTCCAGTTGCTGGCCAATCGTAAACACGGGATTGAGAGCGCTCATCGGCTCTTGAAAAATCATGGTGATTTCTCGCCCACGGATTTTTTGCATCTCTGAATTCGGGAGCTGCAGAAGATCTTTTCCCTCGAACAGAATTTCGCCGTCCACGATTTCACCTGGGCTTTGAAGCAGACGCAAAATGGACAGCGACGTTAAGGTTTTTCCGCTGCCGGATTCGCCGACGATTCCCAGCGATCCACCTTTACGTAAGGTAAAGCTGATGTCATCAACTGCGCGGACGGTGCCTTCGGCATTTTTAAATTCAGTTTTGAGATTTTTGACTTCCAGCATCTGGTTCAATTTTAATGCAAGCCCTTGGGGGTTCAAGTACAAAAGGCTATGCGTGATCTCACACAGGACTCTAGTCCTCTTGAAAACTATCTTCATATGTTGTTTCCCACCGAACCCAATGCACTTTTCGAAGAAGCTCGAGAAGCGTCTCGTGAGTTGGGAAAGGCGGGCATCAGTCTCAGTCCCCATGAGGCCCGTTTGATGTCAGTTTTGATTCACATGCACCAATGCCGCAGGTTCGTGGAGATCGGAACGCTGACGGGTCTGTCCGCCCTTTGGATCTTGCAGGGATTGCAAGCCGGCGGCGAGCTTTGGACGTTGGAGAAAGACGAAAAGCACATCAAAATCGCCAAGCAAGTATTCGAAAAGTACCGTCAGGGCGACACTGATAAAAAAGTGAATCTGTTAGAGGGCGATGCGCAGGTCACCTTGGCCAGTTTGAATAGCCAGGGACCTTTCGACGGAATTTTCATTGATGGTAATAAATCTGCCTACGGCGCCTATCTGGATTGGGCCGAAAAAAATCTGCGCAAAGGTGGATTGATCATCGCCGACAATGTGTTCTTAGGCGGCGCCGTCTTGACTGGCAATAAAGCGACATTTTCAAAAAAACAAATCGACGTGATGAAGTCTTTCAATGAAAGACTTGCTGACCCTAAACTGTATCTCGGCTCAGTGATTCCGACGAGCGAAGGCCTGTTCGTCGCCATCAAGCTTTTCTAGCTCTCAGAATGTCCGGTAAATGGTCTTTGCAACCGGGTTCCGAATTGTGGATTCACTTGTTGGCGTTGCGAATTCAGCGGTGCTCGGCGGGTTGTTTTTTTCTTTTAGCGTTGGTCTTGGTCGGCGTGTTTTGAGCTGCTGGTGTGGCGACGCTTTTGAGAAAGGCCGTGACGGGTGGCACGTACTGATCCGGAAAGTCTTTCAGGCCGTTGAGATGTTTTCCCTCGGACAGGCTCAGCTTTTGCCAATCCAGATTCGTGTGGGGATCAAAGACCATGTCGATCATTTTCGGAGTGATCAATGGATCCTTCCACCCACGGATGGAAAGAAGCCGGAAACCATTTGGAAATTTTTTAAGATCTTCATGAATCACTTTTAAAAAGTGAGGGTGCCAAATGCTGGCGGAAGCAAAAGCGGCCGCCATTTTCAGTGGATAGAACGGGAGCGGAGATTCGTGGGTGAAGTAATTGACCATCGAATTCCACAACTGACCCGAGGGTCCGCCATCACAGATCAATGCTTTGACATCAGCCGCGTGTCGCTTGGCAATCGCTTCGATCGCGCTCGCACTGGGATTTGAAAATGAATAAACGATTTTATCGCCCGGGATTTCATTCAGAAGGGCTTCAATTTGCTCGGCCCAGATGTGCTTCAAACCGAATTCCATTTTAGAGGTCAGCAAATTTCCCGCGATCTGTCCCCAGTCATCTCGCAAGTCAAAGACCACGCAATCAAAGCCAAGCTCATTTAAAAAATCAGCGTGGCGCTGCAGATTTTTTTTCTCGGCTCCGAAAAAAGGAACCAACAAAACAGTTTCCTGAAATTTGCGGTGGGAAGATCGATGCCATTGGCCTCGCGAAGGCAGTTTTGCTTCACTCATGGCGGGTAGAATAAGGGTCGAATCTTGGATCTGTCAAATCCCTTGGTGATCGCGGTTCTCGCGAATTCTTCATCTCGCATCATGAGTCAACCTGACCAACACGCAGGACGTAAAAGTCCTTTGGATGAGCGAAGATGGGATTAGGATTTTAACTCTAACGACGGCCCGAATCCTGAATGGGATCCGGCGTCCGGTGCCCAATTTTGTCGACGGTTTTGACAATCAGAAAATTCTTTCATTCGTAACGATGGAAAACTGAGCCTTCCACTCGAGAAAGTTTCCTCGAGCAGGCAGATGAAATATGGTCCAGCCATCCAGCTCGTGGGGGGCTTTTATGAATCTGAAATATGAATTGATAATGGCGGTGTTTTTGAGCTGTGCTTTATCGGCCTGCGGAAAAAAAACGGATGCCGGAACTCCGGAAAAAGAAAAAGCAAACCTGATCGAAACCGCCAATGTTTCCGAAGTGCCCAACTTCGAAGTGACTCGCTTGGTGCCACGGCCTAACGAATCCGGATACGCTGGCTACATGGAAGGACGTTTCGGAAGCTCTTGCCAGGTGCAAAGAAACTCGGCCGGCCAAATCGTGGCCTACAAAGAAAAGCAAGGCTTCGATTCCAGTCTGAAGATTGGCGACAGCGCCTATGTCTCAACCCAACTGAGCAATCAAGAAGGCCATCGCAAGATGGAAGAAAAATACGAAGTCCATGCCATTTCAGATCTCAAGGCCAGAATCGATCGCACCTACATGTCGATGGATCTAGAACAAGCAGGAGGCGAGATCCTCACAAGAGCGGTCAAAGAATTTGATCACTGTCTGTGGATCGACGGCCAAATTTCCTGTGACGGCATTGACAGATCTTTGGAAGACTATCGACCCAATATGACGGCGCAAGGATTCGAGTATCTCAAATCTCATCCCGGCGGAAAATTCGAAAGCTGCACGATCGAAAATCAGGCCACAACAGTCTCCAGCAAAACCGAATTGGGTCAGCTCAAATTACAAGATGGAAAAAAGATCGAAGCCTTTCTCACCACTCAGACCGTTCGCGGCCCAGTGACCTGCCAAGACCAAATCATGGGCGAAGGCGAAATGGTCACCTATTCCATCGCCAGCCTAGCCGTCAAAGCAATCCCCTCAATGGGAGACCGAAACGGCCAACTCTCAACCTGCGGCGGCGTCACCGTCCTCAAATCCCACGTCGTCACGATCGCCGGCAAAGTCGTCGACTCGTACCGCTTCGAACAATTAAAACCCGCACTCAAGTAGACGGACCCACACGGGTCCCAAAACACAAAAAGCAAGGTCCCTCGGAACTCCGGAACTAGAAAGAGAAAAACCTCTTAAAAGGGACCTCCGCGCCCGCACGATGCGGTACCCAAGCGCGGCTGAGGCCCGGAAGGCCGTGTCCCTTTTAAGAGGTTTTTCTCTTTCTAGTTTCGGAGACTGAGCGCCGAAGCGCTCTAGTGTCTTTGCGGCCAGAGATCCGTCCATTTGGTTGGCGCGGCTTGCGTAAGCTGTGCCTCTCCCAGAACAGACTGGCTGACTTTGACTTCTTCCAAAGCTGTTTCGGCCAGAACTTTTCCGCAAGCTTCCATCACGGATTCCCAATCGATGCCATGGTAAGCATAGATCTCGTTCGGACGACCGCACTTCGAGTGATGGCGAACCGCCAAAGACTCGTGCCGAGTGCCGACGATCGAGCCCAAGTTGTCCAGCAAACCGGCTTCACCGTCGTGAACCGATACGATCGGAATGCGTCGGCCTGAAACCGTGACAAATTCGTGACCATTCAGTTGCTCGTTTGGATGAACGAAAAGGTTGCCGTTAATTCCGAGACCTTCTTTCAGATACTGGTAATCGTTGCCATGCGCTTGGATGCCGCAAACCAAATCTGGTGACGTCACCACGATGACGTTCGCGTAGATTCCACGGGCCAGCAATGCCTCGGACGCCTTGATCGCTTCGGTGGTCGGAGATCCCATCGAGAAAATATTCACGACGTTATCGCCTGGCTCGTAGCCCGCATAACCGCGGTAATCGATCAGGTAATAAGCACCTTGCAAAACTTCTTCGCGGATCTGATTCATGATGACCGTTTCATCTTGCGGAGCCAGCTGCGCTTCATCGATCGCGCCGTCCAAAGGATACTCGCTTCGGCACAAAGGCGCCGTGACATCTGACTTGAATCGCGTCTGGCGCTTCAAGTAAGTCGCCATGTCTTTTTGCTCAATTCCGCGAGTCACGCCACGGATCAGAACGCCGTTACGGCCTTCGTTGTCGTTGAAGATGTGGCGACGAATCGATTCGCACAAAATCCAATCCAGCTCTTGGCAGAAGAAGGGCTCCCAAGTGATCTGGTTTGGAATCTGTATGTCAGACTTCCAACCGTGTTGAGCACCTTCCGGAGACAAGGTCACGCCCGACGGAGTTCCCACCAGGATGAACGAGCTCTTCCAGTACAGGTTGTAAAAATACTGATCCAACGCGCGCTTGATGAAAAAGTCATAGACCGTCATCAGCGGCATCAAAGGAATTCCCAAGATGTCTTTGATCTTTCCGAATGCACCCACGCAAGAGGTGACGTTTCCTTCGGCGATTTCGAAGCGGATGTAACGATCCGACACGTCTTCGCCCGGAACCAGATCCGGAAGCTTGGCATCTTTCACGCCCAGCTCTTGTTCAAAGTCATGCACCACGGGCGCGCCGAAAATCTTTCCGTCCATCGCCGGATTCAGATTGGTCGAAGTTCCCACGTCCGGCGCCATCGAAACCAAAAGTTCCGCCGGCTGTTTCCAAACCAGCTCGGAAGCGGCCAAAGGTTTTTGAGTTTTTGTCAGCTCTTTTTCGTTCAGCGGAGTGTTGGCGATCCGCGTGAGCTTCGCCGTCAACTGTCCGAGCATCCACTGCGTGTGCGGGTAGCTGGCCATCTTGGTGTTGATTTCCAAAGACGGTGGCAATTCTCCGTGCTCCATGAATTTCTTCATGAAGTATTCTTGGTTGCTGGTCTTGATCGCATTTTGTTCTTTGATTTCCGCCAGCAATTGATCGCCGCGTTTTTTCAGGAACTGACCTTCAGGAGATTTTGGATCCAGGCGTTCGAACAAAGTCTCGCCCTTGATTCCTTGCTTCTGACGAAGCTCTTCCATCTCGTCTTCATTCAGCAGGGCCGAGTGATTGCCCGGAGCCGCCGCCATCTTCAAGCCCCAGCCTTTCAGCGTGTGGGCGATGATCATGGTCGGTTTGCGCGTGTTCTTCTTGCTGGCGAGCATGGCGTTGGCAAGCTCTTGCATGTCGTGGCCGCCCAAATCGCGAAGCGCATCGAACAGATCCTGATCGCTGACCGAATCCAAAAACTTTTTCATGTTCGGATGTTCTTTGGCGATGCCTTTTTTCAAGGCCTTCATGTCGTGCACCAAAAGCAAAGCTTGGAATTCGTAATCTTCCAATTCATTTTCCAAAAAGTTTTTGAAAACTTCGCCGCCCGCCATTTTGAAAAGTTCCAAACGCTTGCGACCGTGCTGAACCTGAATCACTTCCCAGCCGTTGGCGTGCATCATGTTCTCGATGCGAACGGCATCCGTTCCACCCATGATTTTTTTATTGGTGATGCGATGACCATCCAGAGACTGACGGTTGTAATCGACGATCCAAGTCAGGTTGCCGATTTCACGTTCCGCAAAATCCGGAATCGCTTCGTACATCGAGCCTTCACGGAATTCAGAATCTCCGCAAACCGCCCAGAAATGCGCATCTGGCACCTTGTAATCATGATCCTTCGCGAATCGGTAAGCCAAAGCAAGATAACCGGCTTTGACCGGCGGAATGCCGACGGTTCCTGACGGAAAGAAATTGTGGTGATCGCTATCGTAGGCCGAGTGATAAGACTGAAACACGGGCTCGCCATTTTGCGAGTACTTGCGAAGTCCCATCATCGCCGTATTGGCCTCTTCCAAAGTCAGTTTTGAAAAATCCGGCTTCAGAAATAGATCCAGCAGATAATTGTAAGCGTGATCGGTCGGCGAGGCATGAGGTTTGTTGGCGATGTGGTCGAAACCTGTTTTCACCAGCAAGTGCAGGGCACCCATGATGTGCAGCGAGCTGGCGCTGGCAGAAGCGTGACCACCGACTTTGGGATCTCCCTTTTCTTTATCGCTGCGATGATTGGCCTGAAAAATCATCTGCGTCGCCAAATAGTGCGCGCGACGGGCAATCACATCCAGCGTGTTTTTTAATTCATTTTTCGAATCATTTTTTTCGTTTTTGACGTCGTTCTTCGCCATAGGAAATCCTCTTTCGTCATGTGAAGCAAATACTCTAAGCCGGAGGAAAGTAACACCGATCTCTCGGACACGCAAAATAGATGAAAAATGTACTGGCTCGCATCAAGCTTCGAGGATGAAATCCCAGCGAATTTTGATGGTGCCATCAGGCTCGACAATGCCGTTCGGCGGGTTTGGAAAGGGCGCGGCCTCTTGAAAGGCTTCGATGGCGGCCTGATCCAGATCGCGGACACCGGAATCGCCGACGACCTGTACTTTTACAAGGTGGCCAACGCGGTCCAAGGTGATCAAAAGTTTTGTGACTTTGTCTTCCGAAGAGGCAATCGAGCGCCCTTCCTTGACGATCTTGGCCAGTTTCTCGCGAACTTTACCACCCCAATGCTGATTCAGTTGGCGACGGATGCGAGCGTAAAAAGTGTAATAAACGAATTCACGAGTGGACAGCAGGGTTTCCATCCCTTTGTCTAGGTCCTTCAGATAATCGGTGGTCTGGCTGGCTTCGGCTCCGGCGATGCCCGGTGTTTCGTTGCGGGGATTGGCCTGAGCTTGCTTTTGAGGCTTGGTCTTTTCGAAGGCCTGCTTCAATGCATCTTGATCCAAAGTTTTTTCCAGCTCGCGCTCTTGCTGCTGCTTTTTTTCCACCATCTTTTCTAGATTCATTTCTGGTTTTAGGTCCTGCAAATTCAATTTCGGTTTGCCATTTTGGCCCTGGAAATTTTCCTTCGCTTCACGATTGCGGAAGTCTCCCAATTTGGTGGCCACGGTCTGCTTTTTAACAACCTGATCGTGAGCACTGAGAAATTTTGCCTGGTCGGACTTTTCATCATTGAGGGCGTTTTCATTTTGCTCGACCACTTGCAATGGGTCCAGTGGGGGCTTGGACATATCCTTCGGCATTTCGGCCGGCGGCGTCTCTTGATAGGAGACCTCGATCACTTCGTGCTTCATGGGCTCAAGCAACTTTGGAAGAACAAAGGAAGACAGCATGAAAAGCGTATGCAGTAAGAGCGAAGCAATCAAACTGTGACGGAGCTGCCATTTCTTCATCAAGATCCTCTCTCTGTCTTGTCGGAAAAATCTCGCGAACGTTAAAGTATTTCCGGAATGAAGAAGTCTAGATCTGCAGGTCTGGGCTTCGTTTTTGATTGGCCGTTGGGGGCACTGTTTCTAAACTGAAATCATGCAGATAGATGTTTGGTGCAAGACCGATAAGGGACTTCGCCGCGACTCAAATCAAGATTCTTATCTCATCAATAAAGAGTTGGGATTGTATGTCGTTGCCGACGGCATGGGTGGCCACTCCGGAGGCGAAGTCGCTTCCGCCATGGCTGTTAAAACAGTCGAAGAGTACATCGCAAAAAATCACACGGCGATGAATGGCCGCGAACTTTTGACCAAGGCTTACCAAGAATCCAGTCGCAAAATTCACGAACGCGCGGCCGTCGAAACGCGTTTGATGGGCATGGGTACGACCATGGTCTTGATCTTCGTCAAGGGCTCGTCGGTATTCATTGGTAATGTTGGTGATTCCCGAGCCTATCTTTTCCGCAAGCCATTTTACTGGCAGGTGACGGAAGATCATTCCTTGGTCAACGAGCAGTTGCGGGCCGGCATCATCCGCGAAGACCAGCTGGCGACATTCGCGAACAAGAACGTGATCACTCGCAGCGTTGGTTACGAAAAAGATGTTCAGGTGGACGTTGTCCAGCGCGAAGCCTCGCCGGGCGACTGTTATTTGATTTGTTCCGATGGTTTTTCAGGTCTGGTCAATGATTCGGTGGCATCGGATCTGCTAAATCGTTCAGCGATGGAAAAAGTTCCGGACGCTTGCATCGCCAAAGCCCTCGAAAATGGCGGGGATGATAACGTCACTGTCATGTACCTCCATATCAAAGCTTGATCACTTGTTTGAAAATCAACATTTTAGATTTGGAATTTTCGGTCAGTCGTGCACGGTTGGGTGGCTTTTGGGTCGCGGCTTTGGTCTGAATTTGGGCTGGAAATAAATGCTTAGCGTTAGGAGCGGTGTTTTTATGTTGGCGTGTCTTCGGACCGCTTCGTAGACTGAACGAACGTGGAAAAAATTGCGAACGAAAAGAAAAAAGTAACTCTCTTCCTGGTCACGAATGATGCCGGGCAGACTCGCAAGATTGTCATCCCGGCAAGCTGGGTGAAATCCATTTCCTTATTGGCCGGGATCTTGGTCCTGGCGATGATCGCGTCTTTCGTTGATTACTTGGGACTGTTGGCCCAAACCGCCGAAAACAAGCGATTGACGGCCGAGAACGCGCAGCTGATCAAACAATTCCAAGTCGTCGAGGGCAAAGTTCAAGCTTTGGAAACCAGCCTCGAACGCGTTAAAACTTTCACCACCAAATTGAAATTGATCACCAATGTCGAGGGCGAAGATCGCTCATTGAAATTGGCGATGGGCGTGCAGCCTCCACCAAATCAACCGGTGGAAGAGTTTGATCAACCCGTTGAACAACGCGGGAAAATCGGCGACCTCGAAAAAGCGGATGCCGAGTTCAACGAGAAAAAACCGGTGGACGAACAAAATGGCGAGCTGACGATTGAAGACCACCGCGATTACGCCTCTCTCGCCATTCGCATTGATCGCACGATCAAGGACTCTCAACTTCGCGAACAAAGCGTTCTCGATTTGTGGGAATCCCTTAGCGAGCGTCAGTCTCTGCTCAACTCGACGCCGAACATTCGTCCGGCCAAAGGCTGGTTCACTTCGCGCTTTGGTTACCGCGTGTCTCCGTTCACGGGCCGACCGGCCCTGCACACGGGTCTTGATATTGCGGCGGCACCGGGCTCGCCCGTCTACGCGACCGCTGATGGTATCGTGACCTTTGCCGGTTACGATGAAGGTTACGGAAAATTGATTTCGATCGATCATGGTTACGGTGTGACCACGCGTTTTGGTCATAACGCTCAGATCTACGTTCAGGTCGGCCAAAAAGTTTCTCGCTGGGACGTGATCGCATCTGTTGGAAATACGGGTCGCTCGACGGGACCTCACTGTCACTACGAAGTTCGCGTCAACGGTGTTCCCCGCGATCCGGCTCTCTATATCTTAGACGAATAGTCTTCATCGCCCATCCAACTGCGACAGTCTGTTTTAAAATAAGCAAATTATTTTTTTTTGAAAACCGTCTGACAAATTGATTTTCTACTCAAGTGACTGGTCTTTCTTCAGATTTGCAAAACAATTCATTTTTGAATCCAACAACTCCTATTTTTTTAGCGAATGAGCTCTTCGATTTTTGAAAAGGGAATCGTCAAGTTTTTTGACAGGTGATCGGTTTGTATCTCGTCAGTTGAAAAAGTGGAAGTTTCCTCGAACATGTTGGCGACTGGACTTGGCCCCGCTTTTGTAACTCTTCCACTTGAGGAGGGGGACAACACTGTCTCACTTTGAGATGAAGCGGAAGCAACTACAAAAAATTGGAATCAGTGCCTTGATGGCGCTCGCTCCATGCTTGTCGAAGGCCGCGATCCCTCGCTATTACTTTCCCGCTTATTCTTATCAATGCCAAGCAAACGAATCTTCACGTGCTCCGGCTTCCATCAATCACGCGGCCATCATGGTGGCAACGCCTTCCAAGATTTTTTATGGTGAAGACGGAACTTCGATTTCGCCGGAATTGATCGCGAATTTTAATCAGGTGAAAGCCAACGACAAACCGCTGGATGTGGTTTTGTTCATTCCTTTGGACATGCAACCGACAAACGACGCCGCCTCGGTGATGGCCCAAGTTGCGGATCGGTCGATGACCAGTCTCCTCAATTCCGAGTCCGTTCGGCAAAGCACCGTGGGGCAAGCTGCCACAACGGTTGAGCAAAAAATGAAACAAGAAGTGGTCATCGGCGGCAGCGACCCGCAGTCCGTGCAACATAAATTTAATTTCAACGTTCAGGCCTTTCAGGCCTTGGCCCAAGTTCAATACACGGGCTACACCAACGCCGCCATCAAATACAAAATCGCCGAATCCAAAGTCGCGATCGAAATGTTCAAACGATTCTACGGCAACCGTGACTTGGTCTTCAGCCACACCATGGGCCGAGAAAACAGGATATCAGAGGTCAGCGTCCGCTGGACCTTCTGATGAAACGTCCTCATAACTCCAAATCCTTCGTTGTTGCGCTGAAAGCGCACCTTCGGTGCGACGTCCTCGACTTTGGAGCTATGAGGACGTTTCATCGCGCGTGGTCTGTCAAAAGGGAAATCGGGGAGATTCTTTTGGGAATACCGATGTGATGGTTAATTATAATTCTTAAATATTTTTACCGATGTCGGTTCGTTTTTGTTGGCCCATCCATTTTGCGTGGGTGCTTTGGTTGTAGGCTTTAGCTAGGGATTCTTGGGATGTGGTGCCCAGACCGATGGCGTTCAGGACTCTTCCGCCATTGGTGAGCCAGCGGCCTTCGGAATTTTTCTTGGTTCCGGCGTGAAGGAAATAGCTCATTTCGGTCGAGTGGGCGAGATCGCCTTCAATCTGGAGATTTTTTTCGGGATTCATTGGGTAGCCCGGGGCGGCCATCACCACGCAGGAAGCGAAAATGTTTTTCTGTTTCAGTGGATGAAGCTTTCCTTGCGATAAATCTTTCAATACAAATCCGAGATCCGCGTCAATCAAGGGCAAGATGACTTGCGTTTCTGGATCACCGAAGCGGCAATTGAATTCTAAAACTTGCGGACCTTGTGCCGTAACCATCACGCCGATAAAAAGGACTCCGCGGTACAGGTAATTTTTTTCGTGCAGGTGGGCGACCGTTGGTTCGACGATTTTTCTTTCGATTTGTTCACGCAGCTCGGAATTGATTTGCAAAGGCGCCACCGTGCCCATGCCGCCGGTGTTCGGGCCCAGATCGCCATCCATTAAGCGTTTGTGATCTTGCGCCAAGGGCAATGTCTGCCACGTTTTGCCGTTGGTCAGAATCAGGTAGCTCAGCTCCCAACCCGGCATGAATTGCTCCAGCAAGGCTTGCTTGCCGGCTTCACCCAAAATTCGATTTTCAAATAAATCCTGTGCGGCCTTCTCGAGCTCCACTAAATCTTTGCAGATAAAAACGCCTTTGCCGCCAGCCAAGCCATCAGCTTTCAAAACATACGGAGAGGTGAACTGTGCGACGACTTTCTGAATATCGGACCATGAGGTGACGATTTCAAAGGCCGCGGTGGGAACGCCGGATTCTTTCATGAATTGTTTGGCAAAAATTTTCGATCCTTCCAATTGTGCGGCTTCGCTAGAAGGGCCGACCACTAAAATCCCGCGCTCGCGCAGGCGATCGGACAATCCTTCCACCAATGGATCTTCGGGGCCGATCATGACGAAATCGATTTCTGTGCGAAGACAAAAATCAACCAGCGCTGAAGATTGGCGCCAATCCATCTCGTGACAGAGTGCTTGTCGGCTCATGCCAGCAGATCCAGGAACCGCATGAATCTCGGTGACCGAGGAACATTGTGAAAGCGCATGAACCAGAGCATGTTCTCGTCCGCCTTGTCCAATCACTAGAACTTTCATCGGTGTTTGATCCTTCTCAGTCTTATGAACTTATTAAGTCTTGCGTCGTTTGTTGATTGAAAAATGCTACCTCGGAATCGGAAATCACTTTACTCTGGAATCCTATGGAAAAAATAGTCTTTATATCAGGCAAAAGAACTCCGTTTGGATCTTTCGGCGGATCGCTGAAGGATGTGTCCGCAACCGAGCTGGGCGTTATCGCCGCCAAAGCGACATTAGAGCAAGCCGGCATCTCACCCGAACGAATTGATCACACGATTTTCGGAAATGTTGTGCAAAGTGGCGCTGACGCCGCCTATCTCGCACGGCACATTGGTTTGAAAGTCGGCGTGCCCGTGGATCGCGGCGCTTATATCGTCAATCGCTTGTGCGGCAGCGGATTTCAATCATGGGTCAACGCCGTGCAAATGATTCGTGACGGAGAAGCCACGGCGATCTTAGCGGGTGGGGTTGAGCAAATGTCACAGATTCCGTACGTCATGCGCAACATCCGTTTCGGTGGCATGCGCATGGGACCGGGCGAATTGGAAGACGCGATGACCTCGGCGTTAACGGATTCTTATGCGGGTATCCCGATGGCCATCACCGCCGAAAATCTCGGTGAGAAATACAGCATCACGCGCAAACAAGCGGACGAGTATTCGATTCAGTCTCAAACTCGGTATAAAAATGCTTTGGCCGCTGGAAAATTCGTTGAAGAAATCACGCCGGTGAAAATCGAATCGAAAAAAGGTCCGATGGTCATAGATAAAGATGAACATCCAAAACCGGATGTCACTTTAGAAAAAATCTCGACGATGAAAGCAATGTTCAAAAAAGATGGTTTGGTCACCGCCGCGACGGCTTCCGGAATCGTCGATGGTGCCGCCTGTTCATTGTTGATGAGTGAGAGCAAGGCGCTGCAATTAGGTTTGAAACCTTTGGCCCGAATTGTGTCGTACGCCTCGGTCGGGTGCGATCCGAAGATCATGGGCATCGGCCCTGCCGGAGCCGCAAGGATGGCTTTGCAAAAAGCGGGACTGAAGCTCGAGCAAATGGATCTGGTCGAAGTGAACGAAGCTTTCGCCGCCCAGTATTTGGCCGTCGAAAGTGAATTGAAACTGGATCCAGCAAAGACCAACGTCAACGGCGGCGCGATCGCGGTTGGCCATCCACTGGGCGCTTCTGGAACACGCATCATGAATTTATTGGTGTACGAGCTGCTTCGTCGTAATGGCAAGTATGCACTGGGCTCCGCCTGCATCGGTGGCGGCCAAGGCATCGCCATCATTATCGAGCGTCTCTAACAAAGCCGCTGCGGCTTTGCTTTGATGAGAACGGTTTTATTTTTCACGCGGGGTGCTTCGAAAGAGGTGACCCCGCAGTCACCGTCAGCCCTGACCACTCTCCTGCAATTTACAAAACTGCAGCACAAGTTTCCAAAACAAGACTTAAGCCCTAAAACAAGCCACCCTAACGGGCGAACTGACTCAAAAGCAGCATGATGATCGAAAAGATTTGCAGAACTAGGAAGTAAACTTCCAAACGCTCTTTAGTCTTCTTCGAAAACAGCCGTTCTATTTTATGTCGGTTGGACATAAAACCTCCTCTCTCATGAAGAGGAGAAATCCGTTTCTCGAGAAAGCGACCGCGAGGTCGCTTTTTCCTTTCTGCAAGCTGAAAGTCATCTCATTTCTACATTTAATTGCTTCTGGCGAAACCGGTTCCGACACTCGGACATCGCGTTGAAAAACCATGGCTTCGCGAATTCGAATTTCACTGACGACACTCAAAAAATCGGATTAAGCTTATCTCCAATATGGAATTAAATTTACACCAAAGAACCATTCTCATTCTTGGGCCCGCGGGTCCCACCATTCAAAACCTGATGATGACCTTAGCGCAAAATGGGGCTGACATTGCTTTGATCGATGAAAACGCCGACAAAATGCAAAAGTTTTGTCAGGTGATCAGCGACCAACGCGAGATGAATGAAAAATTCGGGCGAGCGACGGCGATTCCGGTTCAATGGAACAATTCAGCATCGTTGAAAGATGCGATCGGCAAAGCGGCCCAAACCTTCGGTAGCATTGATGTCTACATTGATGCCATGGCCGAGAACGGTCCTTCGCCTTTTCAAATTGGAATTGAAAATCAAGATTTAGAATCGGTGATGCAAAAAAACCTACTGGTGAGCCTGCGGGCGACTGAATTCGTTGCTGGTTTTTTAAAGGGCCGTAAACGCGGACGCATCATTTACCTTCTGCAAGATTCGATGAATCGCGCTTTAGCTGTCGATGCGTCGGCGACGGCGGCACGGACCGGCTTGCTCGCGTTTTCAAAAACTTTGGCCAAGCAGCTTCAAGAAGTCAACGTCACGGTCAATTGCATCTCCTTAGGTCTCACCGAAGAATATCTCCGCGGACATTTCCCGGAAGCTGCTTCGGTGAAGGAGGCTTTTGATAAAATGAAAACCGTGGATCCCGTTTTTCGCATCACCGACCCGGAAAAAGCCGCAAATGCCATTCTCTATCTTTGCAGCAACCTTGGCGCCGCGGTGACGGGCCAACACCTGGTTCTATCATGAGCGAATTTCAATCCGTCGACTTTTTCAATCTGGATGAACAGCTGAGCCTGGATGAAAGATCCGTCCGCTCGAAAGTTCGCGAGTTCGTTTCGAAAGAGGTGATGCCAATCATCGCCGATTGCTTCGAATCGCAAAGATTTCCGAAAGAGTTGATTCCAGGTTTTGCCAAGCTTGGAACGTTGGGTTCTACGATCCAAGGATATGGTTGCGCCGGCTTGAATTACACCACTTATGGCTTGATCATGCAGGAAATCGAGCGCACCGATAGCGGATTGCGAAGCTTTGTCAGCGTGCAAGGTGCTTTGTGCATGTATCCCATCTCGGCCTACGCCAGTGAAGAGCTCAAGAAAAAGTATTTACCGGAAATGGCGCAGGGAAAACTAATCGGTTGCTTTGGTTTGACCGAGCCGGATTTCGGCTCCAATCCTTCAAACATGACCACGCATGTGCGCAAAGAAGGTGACAAGTACATCTTGAACGGACACAAACGCTGGCTGACCAACGGAACCTTGGCGGATCTCGCCATTGTCTGGGCAAAGAATGAAGCCGGAAAAATCTGCGGCTTCATCGTGAATCGCGAGCTGCCAGGCATTCAGGTGAATACTTTGGAAAAGCGCCTGAGCCTTCGCGCCAGTGCTTCTTCGGAATATATTTTCAAAGATGTTCCGGTGCCGGCCTCTCACAAGCTTGAGATCGAAGGACTGAAGGGTCCTTTCAGCTGCTTGAATAACGCCCGATTTGGAATTTCCTGGGGTGTCCTGGGGGCCGCGCAAGATTGCTACCAGCGAGCCCTTGAATACACTAAAAACCGCAGCCAATTCGACAAACCATTGGCCAGCCATCAGCTGGTGCAGGCAAAGCTGGTCGAAATGTTCACGGACATCACCTTGGGACAGATGTTGGCTCTGCGATTGGGTCGACTGAAGGACGCGAACAAGGCGACGCCAGAGCAAATCTCGATGGCCAAGATGAACAACGTTTCAAAGGCTCTCAAGATCGCCCGCGTGGCGCGGGATCTCTTGGGCGCGAATGGAATCCTGGGTGACTATCATGTGGCTCGGCACATGTTGAATCTGGAAAGCGTCAACACTTACGAGGGCACCGAAGATATTCATCGACTTGTGCTGGGTCAGCACATCACCGGTTTACCGGCATTCCGTTAGATCTCTCCTGACAGAATCTTGATTTTGATTGCCTTTCTATAGCGCCAAGTCATGCTAGAGCAATGGACCTAACACCCCAGATGGAGAAGGAACGCAGTTTTGTTCCTCACATTCGCATTGAATTTCAGTCTTCGCATTTTCTCGTGCGCACGGTTGAAACTGAATTCGAGCTCGCGCAAATTATGGAGCTTCGTGGGCGATGCTTTCCATTGCGAAGCGTGCGGCCGGATCGATTCGACCTGGCCGCCGACCATTTGATTGTCATTGATCAAAACACCGGTCGCATTTGCGGCGCCTACCGCATCAGCTGTTCTGATTTTGCACAAGACTTCGAAAGTCGCCATGATTTCAAACTCGAAAATTTTTTATCGCTTCCGGGACGTAAGCTCGAGCTTGCGTGGGCTTGTGTCGATCCCGATTACCGCAGTCACTTGGTGATCACTCTGCTCTGGCGGGGATTGACCGAAGTTTTTAAAACCCTTCAGCCGCGATACGTTTTTGGGTTGACCAGCGTTGGCCTGCAGGAAGTGACCAACCTTCCGAATTTTTGCCAGTACCTTGAAGGCCAATTTCAGATTGATCGCTCTTTGCAAATTCAGCCGCAAACTTCGAAAGCCGTTTCGGGACTCGCCGCAGCTGCGGTCGCCAAAACGCCATGGACCATGCGAAAAATTCCCAACCTTTTGCGCATTTACCTTCTGGCCGGAGCCTTGATCTGTGCTCAACCTGCATTTGATCCCGAAATCAATGTCTATGATTTTTTCACCGTCTTGGACTTGGACCAACCCGCCTCAAATTTTTTGGAAAAACTCAGCGGACTTTAAATTCGGCTGCCGCTGCCATCTTACCGCTTCGCTAAAATCTGCTGGGCCAGCTCGTAATTTTCGGGCGCGACGTAAAGGCGATCGATGATCCGGGCCGCTTCATATTTCTGAAAGATCTCGGTGGTCTGATCGATCGGGCTTGGTTTGTCCCACTTGTCGTATTGATCAATCACGTAGATTGGGTAGGCGCGATCATCGGCCGAGCTCGAGTGGTATTTTGACAGGCGCGCCTTCGATGAAGCCCAAATGACATCGATCCCTTGCTCGATCAAGCTGTCGCGCAGTTTTTCCGGCCGCGTGTTCTCGGCCGTCGTGTGAAATTCCGCGAACATCTTATAAGGCTTCTTGAACGCAATTCTTTGCGCCCATTCGTTCGGCGACGAGGCCAGATGCTCATACAGTTTGAAATCATTGTACTTGGTGTACTCGGCGATCGAGGCTGGCAACTGAAACGTACAGTCCTTCGAGGTCAAATACCGATTTAGCATCTCTTCGTACACGATGCACTTGTGGTGAAAGTAAACCATCAAATGGATGTGGTGACGTGAAATCAAAAAATCATCGAAGGTGTAAAGGGCACGGCGGTTGACCGCGAGATAAAATTTTCCCTCGACCTGATAAGGTGTCAGATTCGAGATCAGCCAATCGCGATCAAATTTTCCGTAACTGGTACCCGTATAATAAGAATCCCGCTCGAGATAATCCATGCGATCGCAATCCAGCTCGCCACTGACCAGTTGAGAAAGAATCGGACGAAAATCCATGCCCTTGTCCAAAAAGAAATCATCCGGAGCATCCAGCGTCTTATCAATCAAGCAGGCCACGTGCAGGGGAGAAACGTCCGAAAAATTGGCGCGGATCACGTCCGTCAATGGCGAATCCGTCAGATATTTGATCGTGTAATCTTCATGGGTCGCACGAAGCAATGGATCCTGAGCGCGATTTTTATAAAGCGCGATGCCCAGATCTTTCAGTGGCGGCATGACCTCTTCGGTGGTGTGGGACAGGGGGCCGTGGCCGACATCATGAAGCATGGCTGCCAAGCGGAACACTTGCCTAAATCTTGTGCGCACGCCGTTATTGGAAAATGGAAAAACCCGAAACATGTGATCGAAGGTTTCACCCGCCAGATGGCACACGCCCAAAGAATGAATAAAACGGGTGTGGGTTGCGCCGGGAAAACTGATGTCCGCAAATCCCAATTGTTTAATGGCGCGAAGGCGTTGGAATTCCGTGGAATCGACGACAGCTGTTTCGCCCGTGGATAAAGAAATGGTTCCGTGTATGGGATCTCTGACTTCAATGGCCATACTCTGTCTTAATGGGGTGCTCCTTGTTTTGCAACCCTGCGTGCCAATTGACTCAAAGGGTTGGTGGGGATGGAAATTGAAACCTCGAATGCGCCTGGGGTAAATTCAGTTTCTATCCTCTGTAAAGCCAATAGGAGAGCCTTATGCTAGAGACCTTATCTCAATCCGCATCGACATCGATGCCGTCGGTTTCATTTCATCCGATGGAGCCTTATCATCAATTGATGCGAGATATCTTAGCGCGCGGGGCTCGCAAAGAAGATCGCACCGGCACTGGCACCCTGAGCCTTTTTGGATATCAAATGCGTTTTGATCTGCAAAAGGGTTTTCCTTTGATCAGCACCAAGAAATTGCATTTGCGTTCGATCATTCACGAACTTTTATGGTTCTTAAAGGGTGATACGAATATTCAATATCTCAAAGACAACAAGGTCGGGATTTGGGACGAGTGGGCGGATGAAAGTGGAAACCTAGGTCCCGTGTACGGAAAGCAATGGCGGTCCTGGGAGACCGCCGATGGTCGCGCGATCGATCAAATTTCCAATGTCATCGCACAGATCAAGAAGAATCCGGATTCACGAAGATTGTTAGTCGTCGCTTACAATCCAGGCGATGTCGATAAAATGGCGCTGCCACCTTGCCATGCGTTTTTCCAATTTTACGTCGCCAACGGAAAATTGTCCTGCCAGCTCTATCAGCGAAGTGCGGATGTGTTTCTCGGGGTTCCCTTCAATATCGCAAGCTACGCTTTGCTGACCCACATGGTGGCGCAGGTCTGCGATCTCGAAGTCGGCGAATTCATTCACACCCTGGGTGATGCCCACCTTTACCTGAATCATCTTGAACAAACCAAGCTGCAATTGACCCGCGAACACAAGGCGATGCCGCAACTGAAATTGAACCCAGCGGTGAAAAATATTTTTGATTTTAAATTCGAAGATATCGAAATCGTTGGGTACGAAGCGCATCCGGCCATCAAGGCCGACGTCGCGGTGTAAGATGATTTTATCTTCCATTGCCGCCATGGCGCAAAATCGAGTGATCGGCACCGACAATAAACTTCCCTGGCATTTGCCAGAGGACTTTAAGTTCTTCAAAGACAAAACCAAGGGCCATGTGCTGATCATGGGTCGAAAAACGTTCGAGTCTCTGGGAAAACCGCTACCGAATCGATTTCACATCGTGATCACCCGGCAAGAGTGCTATCGCTACGAAGATCCGAACGTGCAGGTCGTGCATGATCTCAAGTCAGCGCTGGAGCTGGCGCACATGCTGACCACCAAATTTAAAGCCAAATTCGGGGACGAAGTTTTTGTCGTTGGTGGCGGGGAGATCTACGCGCAGGCCATGGACATCGTCGATCGAATCTATTTAACGGTGATCGAGAAAGATTTTGAAGGGGATGCCAAGTTTCCGGAATTCTCGGAAGACGATTTCAACCTCACCCGCAACGATCAGCGTACCGAGCCCCTGCCGTTTTCGTTTCGCACCTACGAAAGAAAAAAAATCTGAAGGAGTCATCCGTGAAGAAGATTTGGATCTGTTTCACTTTTTTGACTCTGGCTGGCTGTAGCAATTGGGAATTGAAAGATCGCTGCGATAAAACGAATTGGTTCGAATATTCCCGGGATGTGGCGACTTCGGGTCGTTATCTCGATGAAGACGGTTTCATCAAAGATTGCAAAGGTGTCGATCGAATCAGTGCGGTGCAAATCGATCTGGGTTTCAAAAGCGGTCGCGAGCGTTACTGCACTTACGAAACTTTTTTCCGAAATGGCGAAGCGGGCGAGCCCGTCAATTTCAAGATGTGCGATAATTTGATCATGTACCAGATGCAAGAGCGGTACGCCCAAGGTCTGCAGAATTTTTGCAAAGCGGACTCGGGTTACAATTATGGCTCTAGCGGTAAGGTCTACAAGAATGTCTGCATTAAGCGGGATGAAGAGAAATTCATGCCAGGCTACCTGAAGGGACGCGCTGAATACTTGGTACGCACCATCGCGCAACTGGAAAAAGAAACTGTGGCTTTTCAAAGCGTGCAAAACCAAGTCAGCCTTGAAATCGCGCGCTTCTCGGGCGAGATCCGCGATCTGCCCAGTGGTCTTCGCGAATGCCACACCAGCACCGAATACAATATGACCACCAAAAAAGAAGAGGCCGTGCAAAGATGTGAAGAGCCCTATTACATCCGGGCCCGCCGCGATACTTTGTACGAACAAGCCGATCGATTGCGAGCGCAGTTCACGCGCAACGGAACGATTTTGGCGAAGATGTTACAGGAACTGTCTTACAACCGCAGTGAGCTGACCAAGCTGCCGCAGGAATTTCAACCGGCGCCGCCGAAGGGCCTACCTTAAAGCCGTTCTACCATTCGCGAGCAGGGTCTGAAGATCGCTCACCGGTAAATGCTGGAAAATTGCATTTGATTTGGATATGGCCCGAAAAAACAAAGGCTCGATCTCTCAGTAAAAATCGAGCCCTGCAGAAAATCTGAAATGCTAATTCGCCTTTTGAAAAACCAAGTTTCCATGTTCTGTCGAAACCGTCATCCGGGCGACATCGAACATCACGTCCATGATTTCGCCGTTCAAAGTGATCTGACCGGCTTTGTCTTTGAAATGATCCACGTGATACTGAAACCGCTGCGAGCTTGTCTGTGACTGGTCCAAACAGTTGGGCTGGGTGTAATTCAAGATTTCAAATTCGCCCATGCCTTGGCCGTAAAAAATCGCATTCATTTGGTAGCTGCCTTGCCCGTTTTGTTGCAGGGTGCAGGTTTGCCCCACCCAGCGACCACTTGCCAACAAGTCAAAGCCAGAAGCATCGGACCCTTGTTGAGCCGGAATCGTTGTTTGTTGTTGCGAGTTCTCGGGACCGGATATGCGATAGTAAACGGTCTGTTGCGCCGGAGCTCCCTGTTGCGCTGGCCAAGTGATGGTCATTTGATTGTTGCCGTTAAAGATCAGCGTCAGTTCGTAAGCTGTCTTCCCTTCGGGAGTGATTTGCAGCTTTGATGTGCCGTTACCAGATGATGTCACTGTATAGGAAATGTTCACTGCAGCTTGCATCGGGTTGCCATCGCCCGAACAATCGCGTGCTTGATAACTTAACATTTGCGAACTGCCTTTGCCGGCTTTTTGCAAAGTCACCATGTCCCGATAGTTATCTCCCTGTTCCGAGTGCTGACATTCTGAAACCCATTTTCCTTCGGCTTGTTTTTCAAAATCCGCAACGGCCTGCGGGGTGACGTTACCGCCGCCGCCATTGCCATTTCCACCACCCGAACTTCCAGACGAGCAGCCCACAAAAATCAAACCACAGGCGATCAGCCCCAAAATTTTGCTATTCATTTTTCCTCCGAGACTTCCACCAGTACCAAACGGGCCGTGCGATTCAAAGAACTTTTGCTGACCGGTTCGGCGCGTAATGCAGGTCGCTGATCGAAGGGAGTTGGAAAAACTGAACTGAAAGCTCGGTCGCGCCCCAGATCCTCAAGTTCATTTTGGAAAAAGATTGGGTTCGTTTCGTTGAAAATGAAATCATGTTTGGGTTTCGGGGGATCGGCATTTTGCGCGATCCAGTCAGGTGAGAGAACGAGCGAGACTTTTTAGCAAGTCTCACTCGTTTTCAGAAATCACTTCGCGCAGGTGTATTGCAGAATGTATTGACCAACGGGGAGATTGGATTGAAACGCCATTCTCGTCCCGGTCACTTGGTAAGGAGCCGTAAAGTTGCTGCCGTTCAATTGAATGACGACACTTGAGCTGGCGTCGCCAATCGGCGCGCATTGAAGGTCGATCACTTTTTGCATCGCCTGGACGCTGTCGCCGATTCCTTTTAATTGTGAACCATAATCTGCTTCACAAACCGAGCCGATGATCGCTCCACCCACCATGCCGGCGCCGGTCAGCTTCGACATCTTTTCGTAAGTCGCACCATAAGTGTTGCCGTAGGTATTCTTACACTGAACATCGCCGCTCTTGTTGATGATCGAGTGGAATGCAAAATTTTTGCTCGGCCATGTTTTTTTCACGAGCGATAATAGATTTTCCGGAGTGTTGCGCATTTGGGTGTCGGATTCATCTTCGTCGGAAATCACGACCGTCGCAAAGTTTGCATCGTTACGGAAGAATTGAGCTTGCGGCTCGGTCGAGATCAAAGACCTTTCGACCGCGCGGTAGGTGGCGTAAATTCCTTGCTCGGAAGGGCTGCCGGTTTCACTTCGCTGAATGGTGTCTTCCAGAGCCTTCTGCGCTTTATTCGCGTCCGTCGTTGACGAGATAAAATACTGTTTGCCGAGACCCTTCATTTCTAAAAGACGGCCGTCACCCCAAGTGGTGCTGGTCGGGTCAGTGGTCGTGATCGCAATTCGCCAATCCAATCCATTCAGCACGGACAAGAACGTCGACATGCGTTTCGCCATGTTGGCCTGCTCGTACCCCATCGAAGCCGAATTGTCGTCGACCAAGAGGATGTCGACTTTGTTGTTCGATTTGATTTCGTGATTTTGTGTGACCTGGACAAAAGGATTGGTCACATTCCAAGTCACCGAGCCCGTGGCCGAATGTCCTAACCCATCTAAAGCGGTGACCGCAAAGGTGTAAGCACCATTCATCTGCGCCGGAAATGTCAGCACCGATGTTCCGGCCGCACAATTCGTCGCCACATTGTTCAATTTGCAGTTCACGGTTTTCACACCAATTCCGGCATCTTGAACATTCAATGAAAGCTTGGTGTCTTTTCCCTGTTGGTAAGTATTGCCTGAATCCAATGCGATGGCGATTTTCGGCGCCAAGTTGTCGTGCAGGATTGAAAGCTTCACGCACTGACTGTAGCGTCCTTCGTAATCTTTAAACTGCACCGACACATCATTCAGACTGTTTTGTTTTTTGAGATCCCAGTCTTTGGTCGAGACAAAATTTTCCCAGGTGCCGCAACCGCATTGATTGTCGTCGCTGATTTTCATTTTCAGAATTTCAGTCCCTTGCATCGCCAGGTGAACGGTCATGGACTCTGTCGCGGACTCGCCATTGTTTAATGTCACCGCCGCGGCAGCGATCGTTCCAGCAATGGGTGTGCAATTATTAGTGGGCGTTCCAGGATCAACGGGTGGAGTGACGCCTCCGTTTGGTGGCGGATTGGTTCCGCTGTCGGGTGGTGTCGTCCCACCACCGTTTGGTGGGTTGACGGAGCCATTATCAGGAAGAGTGGTGGTTGTCGTTGTCGTAGTTGTAGTCGTTGTTCCGCCGTTTGCGGGAGGATTGGTTTCGCCACCTTGGCTTCCATTGTCGCCACTGCCGGGCGTGGTGCCGCCACCATTATTACTGCCACCGCCGTTAGTGACGCCACCTCCTGAAGAAACAGTCGGGTCGTCTTCTTTCTTAACCGAGCAAGCGGCCAAAGAGAGAATGCAAATAAACAGCAAACCATTTTTGAGAAAAATATTATTCATCGTGAACCTCAAAGATCGAATCGGATTAATAATTGAGAAATCGCACAGGACCGAAGGCTGGATCCCGAGGCGCATTCTGACGATTGACAGTTTGTTTGCAAAAGAAGGTTAAAACCTGGCCTTTTTATTTCGAAGCCTTCAAATTCAATCCTGTCGCGGATTTGCGGGAGAGTGACTTTTCAATCCTTTCGTCCAGATTTATCTAAAAATAGAACGTCTCACTTTAGGAAATGGGGGACCGGCCGATAAGTCACTTAAGCAGAATAGTACACCCATGGAACCAAAGAGTGGTTCCCCCGAGCATCAAGGATTGATGCCGGAGATGCGTCAAGGAGGATAATTATGGGTCTCAGGATTAACACGAACACGGCTTCGTTGAACTCGCAAAGAGTTCTGTGGAATACGAAGCTTAACTTAGATAAGAGTTTGGAAAAACTCTCGTCTGGATACCGGATCAACCGCGCTGGCGACGACGCCGCAGGTCTCGCGATCTCTGAGAATTTAAGAGCTCAGATTCGCGGTCTGAAGCAGTCGGCACGAAATGCCAACGATGGTATCTCTCTCGTCCAAGTGGCAGAGGGTGCGATGAACGAAATGTCTTCAATCACGATTCGATTGAGGGAATTAGCGGTTCAGGCAGCTTCTGATACGATCGGACCCGTCGAGAGACAATTCCTGAACGTGGAATATGATCAGATGGTGTCGGAGATTGACCGAATCGCGGATGCGACCGAGTTCAACGGAACTCAATTGCTCGCTGGTGTCGGCTCGATCATGGATTTCCAAGTCGGAATCCGCAACAACCCGGAAATTGACCGTATCTCTTTCGATTCTTCGAAAGCGGATGCAAACTCGGCAGCGCTTGGCTTAAATCTGACTTCGGTGGCAGATAAAGCTTCGGCTCAGAACGCATTGTCGGCGATCGACAGCGCGATCATGAGCATCTCGGCGATGCGAGCGGACTTTGGTGCCCTTCAGAATCGTCTGCAAACGACTGTTTCCAACATCCAAAATACGGTTGAGAATATGTCGGCTGCAAACTCTCGAATCCGAGATGTGGACGTTGCCGAAGAGACATCGGAAATGACTCGAAATAATATTTTACTGCAAGCTGGTACTTCGGTTCTCGCCCAAGCCAACCAGTCAGCGAATGTAGCACTTGGCCTCTTGAATAAGACGTTCCAAGGTTAATTGAAAAGTTGAGCTCTTGAATGAGCTCATTGGATCGATCAACCAAAGAACGTCCTTGGAACTAGGTCTTTATCACCCTAATTCCCAAGAACTCGGTTAAGCCTCTGATTTGCTGTTTATTGTTTATCTGTTTCCTGCGCCGGGAAGGGAGCGAAAGCTCCCAACCCACTTCAAAAGTGTCCGTGTATTTTTTCGGCGGGTCGCCGCGTTAATTACAATGGGCAGATTTTCGAAGGCAAAGGTGTGACTGAGAATTTTGGTCAACAGGGAGTAAAGGTTCGCCAGAGTTTTAGAAACTTTGTCATGCGAATTGAATGAATCCAATCTTCGAATGTCGAAGGGGTGGACTCATGTTTCAAAGTTCGATCGACACGAATTTAAGTTCGTGAAGGTCATTTCTGCGATGGCCATTCAACCACGATCGCGGAAAGAAATAAATCGCGCAGCCACCGGCCACTCGCGATCGAGCATGCCCAGCGAAAACTTCGCAAAAGGCAGAGACTCGGAAAAAATCCAAGATGAGTCTTCTCATCTGGAATCGGAATTTTTCATGCTCATGAAAGATTCACAGTGAACCTTCGTTCACGCACTTAACGCACAATCGCTACAGAAAAAGGGAAGGCACCTCCAGAACTGGACTCGAAGATGTTTCTTTTTGTTCCGATGTTGATACTAGAGGTGTTTTTGCATCTCAGAAAAATAATTAACAGTCACATGATGTGGCTTAACGCCAAGGGATGGCGCGGATCACGGAGGATTCAGGTATGCAAGGAGGATAAATGGGATTACGTATTGGCACGAATGTGGCCTCATTAAATACCCAGAAAAATTTAACGGGTATCAAGTTGAACTTGGATCGTTCTTTCGAGCGACTCAGTTCAGGAAACCGGATCAATCGGGCGGCAGACGATGCTGCAGGATTGGCGATCAGTGAAAACCTCAAGGCGTTGATTCGTGGCTACAGACAGGCGGATCGAAATGCGAACGACGGAATTTCGCTGGTGCAAGTCGCCGAGGGAAGTTTGAACGAAGTCTCCAATATGCTGATTCGCTTGCGCGAGTTGGCGGTTCAGGCTTCTTCCGATACGGTGGGTGATACCGAAAGAAAATTTGTCGATGTCGAGTATCAGCAGCTCAAGTCCGAGATGCAACGAATCACCGAATCGACAAGCTTCAACGGTTACGACCTTTTGAACGGAACGGGCGGAGTCATCGACATCCAAGTCGGTGTGAAAAACAACCCTTTCCAGGATCGAATCTCATTCAACGCTTCGGCGGCGAATTCGACCTTGGAGGCGCTCGGATTGACGGTTGAAACAGTCGCGACCAAAGAGTCCGCGCAGATGAGTTTGGATGTGGTCGACAACGCCTTGACTTCGGTGAACGCGATTCGAGCCAACTTCGGTGCGCTTCAGAATCGTCTGGTTTCGACATCGCAGAACTTGAAAGTCGCTGACGAGAACTACTCGGCCGCGAACAGTCGAATCCGCGATGCTGATATCGCCGCCGAATCTTCGGAGCTGACAAGAAACAATATCTTGCAGCAAGCCGCGGTCTCGGTCTTGGCTCAAACCAACAGCTCACAGCAGTTGGCCTTGAAGCTCTTGGGTTGATAAAGAGGATTGAAGCTTGATTCACAAATTTCAAAAGTTCGTTGATCCGACCAACGCTTGGATCGCTTGACGGACTGGCCGATCGAGTGAAGAGTTTCGCAAGTATTCAAAAAAGCAAAAGGCCAGATCCCTATAACGGGGGTCTGGCCTTTTCTGAAATCTTGAGATTGAAAATCAAAAAATTAAAATCGCATTTTCAAGGCGTGCACGAGCTTCGCATTGCCGGAACTATTCGCTCCACTTTGCAATGTGTTCACTTCAATTGCAGAGCCATCATCGAAACGACAAATCGAAAACGCGATCCCTTCCAAATCTTGAACAGCAAGAAATTCGCCGGAATCAGCACAATCAGAACCTTCCGAGAGAGCCAAAGCTGCAGCGGTCGAAGTTCGCTGTCCCGACGTGATGTCCAGCACGCTCAAAGAATCAATCAGGGCCGACCCATACTTGCAAAAGCCGACTTGATCATCGCCGATTTGCAGCGCGTGGAATTGTCCGCCCGTCTGGTTGCAGGCGTGAATCAAAGGATTGCTGGCAAAAGACTGAACCGAGATCACCAAAGTTAAAAGCGAGATCCATTTCATATCGGGCCCCCATGTGGATGGAAGCCATGGTGTAGGTCAAAATTCACGGATTTTCAAATATTTGTAGACCACCCGCGATTCGGCGCCAGCGACCCTGCTTTAAAACGAATCCATTTGCACTGGTGCTCAAAAGACAAAGGTCGATTCAGAAAATCGCGTCAGGAAGTGAAAAGGCTTCCAAAAACAATCCGCGGTTCTCAATCACACTGGCAGGGATTTCGTTGAATGCGGAGACGGCAAATCGCGGTGCAAAGCTTGGAACTAAATCGCCGCGATCTCGCCAATCTGGGTCCAAAGCTTGGGGCTCATCAGATCGCTGGCTAAAATAAAGATCGGAAAGTGGCCTTTGCCACGGCCTTTTTTCGCATCGACGGGGAGCATGCCGGTGCCACCAATTTCTTCCAACCAGTGCCGACGCAAAGAAAGAGAGTTGCTGACCAAAACATTCTTAATTTTTTCCAAATCTTTCTTGTCCAGTGCCGAGTACTCGAAGGAACCAAAGAGATGAATGTCTTTGTTTGTCGAGATCTGTTCGATCTGCTGGTAACCGACCTCAAGCTCGTACTTGAATTTCTGTTTGCTGGGAATTCGTGCCGTGAAAATCAAATCCAGATTGCCGCTCAAGAATTGCGAATCGAGATCGCGGTACTCGAGAACATCCAGATGAATGGTGTGAATTTTCAGTTTTGCAAAGCACTGCTCGACGAATTGGGTGGCGATTCCTGCCAGACCCTCGAGCGTGCCGATGCGAAGTTCGGTGACTTCGCTGTCTTGCGCGACGGCGATGATATCGGACTGCAGCCGGCCCATGCCTTTGGTGAAGGTCAAAGCAAGATCATGAGCGACTTGGGTCCATCCGGATTTGCGACGGGCGCTCCGATCCAGAAGCACGACATTCAATTCGGATTCCAGTTTCCCCATCAATCGCGACAGTTGCGGTTGACTGAGACCCACGTGCACGGCGGCGGCTGACAGATTTTTATGCTGAACCGCTTTGGATAAAATGGACAGTTCATAAGTCAGATCCTGAATCATGCAACCCCCTGATTATTTGCGGATGTAATTGAAGAATGCCACGACCCCTAAGACGCCAGCAAATAAATATCCTAGAAAGCTCAGGGTTGGAAATCCATTCAGCAGATTTTCTTTGTCATGCACGTAGATGTAAGAGGCGCTCAGGATAAAGGATCCCATCAAGAGACCAAGGAAAAGTAAATTGAAGGAAATCTCGACCGATCTTTTGAGATCTTGAATGTCCTGCACGTGCAATTTGAAGGTGTGGTCCGGACTGCTGATTTTTCTCAGCAGAAAGTTCAACTGTCGAGGCAAGCTATTGATGAAGGATCTAGACTCGCGCGCCAACTGGGTCAGGTCATGCATCATGCGATTGGGATCGTATTGCATCTTGACCAATTCGCCCGCGAATTCAAGCGCGTGTTGCAGAAAATCGAAATCCTTTTGGATTTTATTTCCCAAACCTTCAATCGAAACCAATGATTTAAAATACAACATCAGCTCGGTCGGAACCTGGACGTGGTGTCGGGCCGCGATTGAAGACGATTTGAGCAGGATTTTTCCCAGGTTGACGTTCTTCATAGTCAAACCAAAGAAAGGCGCAACCAAGTCTCGCAAATCTTTCGCAAATAGGTCTACGTTCACTTGATCATTAAATGGCGCCAAATCAATGTATTCGTGCGCCAGACGTTCATAGTCTTCCTTCGACAAAGCCAAAAGCATATTCGCGATGGCTCCCTGGGTCTTTCCGTTCAGGCGGCCGACGACACCAAAATCAATCAAGCCGATCGAGTTGTCGGGGTAAATCAGAAAATTCCCGGCATGCAAATCGCCATGGAAGAGCCCGTCTGCAAAAACCATTTTTAAATAAGTTTTCAGACCGAGCTTCATAATCTCTTCGGGATTGACCCCAGGTTGTCGAAGCGCTTTGTCGGAGCTGAGCGGAATTCCGTCCAAAGCTTCCATCGTCAAAACGCGTTCGGTGGTGAGATCAAAGTAAACTTTGGGAATGCGGACTTTCGGTTCATTTGCAAAGTTCTGCGCAAACCGGCGAATGTTGTTGGCCTCGACCACGAAATTTGTTTCGAGATCCAGAGTTTTGAAATACTCATCGACGATCCCGACCGGATTAAAGGGTCTCGTTTCTTCGATGTATTTTTCGAGCAGTTCAGCCAGCAGGTAAAGAACATTCAAATCTTCATTGATCGTTTGTAAAATTCCGGGCCGCTGAACCTTGACGACGACATTGGTTCCATCTTTGAGAACCGCGCGGTGAACCTGCGCGATGCTGGCCGAGCCCAATGGAGTGGGGTCAAAGGACTGAAAGTATTCGTGCAATTGCGGACCGAATTCCTCTTTCAGGACGGATTCAATCACATCGAACGACAAAGGATTCACTTCGGCGTGCAATTTGGAGAACTCGTTCACAAAATCTTCCGGCACCAGATCGGGCCGCGAAGCCAACAGTTGGCCCAGCTTCACGAATGTGGGGCCTAGCTCCTCAAAGCTCATGCGAATGCGTTCGGCAATCGTGTATCTTTCTTCGTCACTGGTGGTCGTCAAGCGCGCAATGATAAATCGCCCGAGCTTGATCCGCTCGGCGATATTGTAAAATCCATGGCGAGCAAAAACGCTAACGATCACGCGCAGGCGAGACGCATTTTTCAGGGTTCGACCAATTTGTCGGCCTGTCGTGACGATCTTCATTTTCTCTTGCCTTTAAACGAGCTTTTCTTTTTTCCGCCGCCGCGATCTCCGCCCGAGGATTCGTCCGAATCTTTCGGGTTCTTGCGAAATCTTTTAAAGAAGCTTTTGCCTTGAGGTTTCGCTTTTTTCTCTTCGGATTCTTCCTCGCGATCGCCGCCACTGCGGGCATTCCGGTTCGAGTGTCCCGACACCCGACCTTGCAGGCCACGGGCAGGGCGCTCGGGTCGTCCCGAAGCGTGATCTTGACGTCCTTGATCTTGATCGGAAACGCCCATGCGGGCTTTCCATTTCTTCAAGGCTTGTTGCAAATGTTTTTCCGGATCGAATTTTTCACCCTTTGTCTGCGACTCGGTGTTCGCTTCGGTCAGAAATTCGAAAACATGTTTTTCCATTTTATCCATGGCCTGTGCCTTTTTGGATTTGGGCTCGCGTGATTCCGGTTCGGGTCTGAGCGCTTTGGCTTGTCGTTGAGATGGCTCTTGCTCTGACCGTCGAGAGAATCGTCCTTCGTTGCGCCCTTCGCGTTGCGGTCCTCTTGTGGATTCGCGATCTTGCTCCCGGCCTCGCCCCTGCTCTCGGTCGCGTCCACGTTCCGGCTCACGCTCTTGTTCGCGGCCTTTGCCACGGCTAAAACTGCGCTCTTGATCTTGCTCTCGTCGCGGTTTTTCGTCCCGATTTCTCTCGCGGCCGCCGCGGCCCTTGCGGCCCCTGTCTTGATCGCGACCTTTTCGGCCTCGCTCAAAAAATTCGTCTTTGCTTTTCAATGGCTGTCCGGCCAATTGGAAATCCACTTGGCCCGCTTCGGGATCGGCGCTTGCGACCTGCACGCTGAGCAAATCTCCAATCGAAAATCGCTGTCCGGTCTTGACACCCACCAATGTCAGGGTGTCTTCGTCAAATTCCAATTTTTCTTTGCTTAGGTTTTCGGCGCGGATCAAACCGTCGACTTCGAATTGACGAAGCAAAACAAAAACGCCGAATTTAGTGACCGAGCTGATGATGCCATCAAACTCTTCTCCAACAAATTTTTGCATGAAACGGGCTTTTTTGATCGATTGAAACTGCCGCTCGGCTTTGACCGATCTTTGCTCGCAGGCCGACAGCATGGTGGCCGAAGTTTGCAATTCCTCTTCTGGAATCAAGCGGTACCCACCCGATTGCATGATTTGATTTTTCAACAAACGATGCACGATCAGATCGGGATAACGACGGATCGGTGAAGTGAAATGAGTGTAAAATTCGAATCCCAATCCAAAGTGCCCCAAGTTGTCGGCGCTGTATTTGGCTTGGCTCATCGACCGTAGGGTCAGAATGTTCAAGATCTGCGCTTCCGGTTTTCCCTCGAACTCTTGCAAGGCCCGGGTCAGTCGCTTCTGCAATTTGCCCTGAGCGGTCACCTTCACGCGACTGCCAAAGTTGGTGAGATATCTCTCTAGCATGGTGATCGCATCTTCATTCGGCGGTTCGTGGACGCGGAACATGGCCGGAATTTCCTTGAGTGAAAGAAATTTGGCGACCGCGACGTTGGCGGCCAACATCATCTCTTCGATCAGCCGGTGCGCGAAAAGACGTTCCGATTTGATAAAGTCGACAGGGATCCCGGCGCTATCCAAAACGATTTGCGTTTCGGGAATCTCCAAGTCCAGCGATCCGTCTTTGAAACGTTTGGCCATCAAAATTTTCGCTAGGTCCGCGGCCAGCAGAATTTCTTTCTTCACGTGCCGCAATTTTTCGACTTCGCTGCCTTCGATGACCTCTTGCGCTTCGCCGTAGGTGACGCGCGCCTTGCTTTCGATCACGGCTTCATAGAAATCGCTCTTCAGCACTTCGCCCGTGAAATCCATTTGCATTTCGGCAACCAGAGAGAGACGTGGCAAGTGCGGATTCAAAGAACACAAACCATTACTGAGAATCTCAGGCAGCATGGGCACCACGAAATTCGGGAAGTAAACGCTGGTCCCACGGGTGTAGGCTTCGCGGTCGATCGCCGTGCCCGGGCGAACATAGTGACTGACGTCCGCAATCGCGACGTACAGTTTGAAACCCTGCGAATTGCTTTCGACAAATATGGCATCGTCGAAATCTTTCGCGGTGGCGCCATCAATGGTGATGAAGTTCAGCTCGCGAATGTCTTTTCGTCCACGCATATCGCTATCGGCGACATGCTCAGAGAAACGCTTGGCTTCGCTTTCAACATCTGCCGGAAATTGGTGAGGTATGTTGTTCTGTAAAAGGACGCGCTTGATGTCCGTCAAGGGATCCATGGCATCGCCGATCACGCTCGTAATCTTGCCTTGAAATCCATCTTTGTCGCCGGGATAGCTGGTGATATCGACGGCCACCAATTCACCGTTCTTGGCGCTGGGCGAGCCTTGAAGCGAGACCTTGAGATCTTCTCCCCAGCCTTTGCCTTCGTCGCGGACAATGCCGGTGGTGTCATTCAGTTTGTGAAAGGTGCCTACCAAAGATTTCGTACCGCGCTCGAGCATTTTTAAAATCTCGCCTCGGTAGCGTTGGCTGCCACGCTCGGGGAAAGCTTCGATCATGACTCGGTCGCTGGTCATGACCCCTTTCATCGAGTGGCGGGGAATGTAGACGTCGGGATGTTCGCTTTGATCCGGAATAAAAAAGCCGAAACCATCTGGGTGTCGCTTGATCATTCCTTCCAGGAATTGTTTTTTCATTAAGGTGAATTATCTTCTTGTTTTGAAAGTCTTGTCTTCAAGATCTTATGGTTATTCTTCGTGTCTGAACGTTTTTTTGAAAATTGTTGAGATTTTTTGATTTTGTTTCTGATTGTTAGATTGTTGTTGGGTTGCTGATTTGATTTCTATTTCTAACTGAAAGTCTGTTTAACTGTCGTTCTGGAGAGTTCATTCGCCGTGTTTCTTTACCTCAGGAATTGGTAAATGTAGGGGCCATCGAATGCGATGAATTGGCTCCTATATATAGAATGAGACATAATTTTTGTCTGCAAAAATCTGGTAAAGATCGCTAAAAGGAGAGTTATGTAGGGGGTTTAACGCCGACATTTATCGCCTTAGCATGTTTGCGTTAGGACCTTGGTCCGGCGAGTTATACATGCCGCATTGAAACTTTCAGATGCCCGAGCGAAGTCGCTTTGCATTGCTTGTTCTGTCAGCAGCTGCCTTAAATTTGGATTCTTTTGGACTGCCTGGAAACCAATCCAGATATGGGTTTCGAGTTAAAACTCTTTTTGAAAAGCTGCATAATTTTTAATGACGATTTTCGTAGCTGCGCTTTTTTTACCAGCTCACTGTGAGGACATTTCGCAACACCCTTGCGGTTCTTGAAGAATCGGGAAAATCAAATCCGCTTGATCTCAAATGGGGCTCTCATTACGATCTGATGTGAAAGCTAATAATACTTAAGTTAACAACCTTGTTGATTCAACGAAAGGACAACAAATGAAAAAACTTCTTTTGATTGCAGCTTTGGCATCTTTGTCAGCTCCTGCATTCGCATCGAAGGCTCGCGTCACTGCTCTGGGCAACGCGGACCACTTGGTGGACACTCAAACTGTATTCGATAACCCTGCACACCTGACTTTGATGAGCGACTATGTCACTTTCGAAGCTGGTACAAGCTACTCTTCTTCGACTCTGGTTCCAGGAACAACAACTTGGGCAGAATACGAAAACGGTTTGTCTGATTCTCCAAGTGCTGAAGGCGGATTCGTTCGCAGCATGGGCGACGCAAAGTACGGTGCTTACTTGGGACGTCGTTCTCCATTCACGGACGCTTCTCGTCGCGCGTTCGGTTTCTTGCGCCAAGAAAACCCAATCGAACTTCAGTACGCTATGAAGGGCGCGATCAACTGGGGCGCAGCTTTGAACTATTCTTCTGCTGACAAGAAAACAACTCAGCAAAAAGAATCTGCATATGGCGTTCGTTTCGGTGCAACAACTGACATGTGGGAAGCTTTCGCAGTTGTCGGTTTGGGAAGCACAGCTGATGGCACCACTGGTGGCCGTATCGTAAATTCAGTTGATGCAAACTCAAATGGCGTTGTTGACTTGGCAGATACAACAGCAATCGCTGCTGATACTGGCGCGACTTACAAAGGAACAACTGGTTTCAAAGTTGGCGGTGCTTACAAAATGGAAAACATCCGCGTGTACGGAAAGTACTACATGGACGGTTTCAAGTTTGAATCGACAACCAATGGTGCTTTCAACGATTCAAAAGTTGAACAGAACCAATTGGACATCGGTGTTCTGGACCACAATAAGATCGATGGCGGTCAATGGTTCTACGGCGCTGCAGTTCAAATGTTCAACGCGAAAACTTCAATCACTGGCGGAGATATCAAAACAACTGCGACTTATTTGCCATTCATCGTAGGTGTTGAATACGATGCGACTTCATGGGCGACTCTGCGTGCTTCTGCAACTCAGAACGTTCTGTTGGGCACTCGCAAAGTTGATGACGGCGCGATCTCTCCAATGACTGACGAAGCAAACACAATCAACAACAACACTAAAGTTGCTGCTGGCTTGGGTCTGCGCTTCGGCAAGTGGGTTGCTGATGGTTCATGGGCTGCTCAAACAACTGGCCAAGTGAACACTACTAACTTCATGACCAATCTTGGCATGACTTACATGTTTTAATTTTGATTTAAAGAAATAATTGAAAGGACACACATCAATGAAAAACACACTGGTATTGGCTGCAGCTCTGGCTATGGTCGCATCTCCTGCAATGGCATCTAAGGCTCGCTTGACCGCTCTTGGTAACGCTGGCCACTTGGAAGACATCCAAGACGTTTTCGTCAATGCTTCTAAAATCACTCAGCACGGTGACTGGCTTACTTTCGAAATGGGTAAGACAAACGTGAGCACAACTGGAACCGTCACAAATCCACACGCTGAAGGTGGTTTCACTCGCAGCATGGGCGATGCAAAGTACGGTTTTTACTTGGGTTCAACTCCTTCATGGGTCACTGAAGTTCGTCAGCCAGCTTACCTGGTGAACGAAAATCCAATCAACTTCTTCTACGGAACAAAAGCTGGTGATTTGGCTTGGGGTGCTGGTTTGATGTACTCAAACAGCGACCGCAAAACTGTGAAGACAAAACAAAATGCTTTGGGTTTGAACGCGGGCGTGACTGGTGCAAACTGGGATGTTGGTTTGAACTTGGGTCTGACAAACACATTCAAAAACGAAACAACTGGTGCTGAAGTTGATTTCAAAGGAAAGACAGCGATCGGCTTGAACGCGTCTTACACTATGGACACTTTGACTTTCACCGGTGACGTTGGATTGAACGGTGGTAAAGAAGAAACTGGAACCACTGGCACAGTTGCTCACGATTATGACAACTCTGCATACGCTTTGGGTGTTGTAAACTCTCACAAAGCTGATGGCGCTGATTTCTTTTACGGTGCGAAGTTGGCTATGTCGACTAACAAGGACAACAAGACTGCCGATACTAAAACTGAGACAATGTCTTTGCCAGTTCTGGTTGGTATCGAAGCTGATGCAACTTCTTGGATGGTTCTGCGTGCTTCTGTGACTCAGAACTTCTTGTTGGGCACTACGAAGACTTCTGGCTCTGCTGTGACTTCACCTGCTGACGAAGCAGATTCTATCGCCAACAACACTTCAGTTGCTGCTGGTGCTGGTTTGAAGTTCGGCAAGCTGATGTTGGATGGTACCTTGGAAGCTGCAAACAGCAACACAGCTGCTTTGAACGGCAATGCTTTCTTGGCTAACGCTGCTTTGACTTACATGTTCTAATTTAAGCCCTAAAGCTTGAATCGAGAAGGCTCTGCAAAGAGCTTTCTTGGACAAAGGTTCTGCCGAAAGCAGGGCCTTTTTCTTTTTTTGGTGGCCGCCAGATCCGCCATCCGGATGCATCCAGCTCAATCCGGATCTCAATTCCAATTGAAACTGACATTTTTGGTTCTTCAACTTGCATCAAGCCTCCGAAATCAGGAGGTACAATGAAATTCATTCTTATAATCAGTCTTATGTGGGGCCTTTCGGCTTGCGTGAAAGTTTCCGATGCGGACTCTGATCAGCCAGCCGCAAAATCCGATTCATCGGGAGCGGATCGTTCTCAGTCTGCCGATACCAAAGTGCCGGTGGCCACAAACGAACCAACGAATTCAGATCCAGCATCTCTACCGCTGGCCCAGGTGCAAGCATTGACCGAACCTGGACATTACAAGGTTCTCTTACCCGTTCTTTCCAATGCGCAGATCGTGCATCGTTCGATGGTTTCAGCCCCGGACTCGTCCAAACTGTTGCCGATTTCAAAAGCGGGCGAAACCTTGACCGATGAGCAAGTCGAAGCCGACCATGAATATGTCTATGAGCAAGGTATCGTTCAAGACGGTCAATTCAATGTTCTGCATTCGCAAAAAGTGAGAATTCCGAAGGATCTGGAAATCAGTTCAGAAATGATTGTGACCCATGACGATCAGTGGAAAATCGACGGCCGAATTTTCTTGTACGAAAGTGGTTCCATCACGACAAATGGCTACACGCTTATCATTAACGCCGGACAATTGCTGGCAAATTCTGGAACCATTCGCAGTTTTGCACATGGAAGCAAGGCGGGAATTGGGCAGGCCGGAAAGTCTGGCGGCAACGTCCGCATTTTTGCTAAAACAGCCACCGGCCAATTGAAAGTGGAAATGCGCGGTCAAAATGGCGGTGATGGTGCAAAAGGCGCCGATTGCAAGGACTGGAGCAAGTGTCCAGAGCCGCCGATCGAATACAAAACAAACGGGCTGGCAGGTTTTCCCGGTGGTGACGGCTTGCCAGGCGGAAACTCAGGATCTTTTCAAATCAAGCTCACAGAAGCGCATCAGCTTTTAGTTTTGGTCACCGCTGAATATGGTCTTGGTGGAGCAGGTGGTATTGGCGGAGCTGGTACTCCAAAGGCGCCAGATTTAAATATGCAAGAGGGGCCTGCAGGGAAAAATGGTGTGAATGGCCCTGCTGGCGTGATGGAGCGATCCTACATCGAAGATCTCAATGGCCAGAGGCTTTTATAGTCGTCGTCGTGGTTGAGACTGGTAAGGGCGTTTCCCCACTCTTTGGAATGTTTCGGAAATCCATCGGGTAGGGGACGCACTCCCAATGTTCGAAATTTTTGCTTTTCTTTTCTGCGGTCTGCATGCAGAGCTCGTGATCTTCAAACTGACATTCAAAATGCACGGGAGAATTCGCGAGACACCAAGACGCCGATCCCATGATGTGGGCTTCGGCGGCGGGGTTGAATAGAAGAATCCAGAGCAGACCGATCATCTTATTCTTCCTTGCCGATGGCTTTAGCTTCAAAATAATCGGGCACAACAAATAAGGGCTGTCTTGTACATCGGTAGCTCTTATGGGCCGCCAATTTCGGGCGGCCCACCTGCACGTAAGCTTCATCCCAGATTTGCGCCAGCAGCGCCGCGGATCGAGCCATGTCGTTGACGATCAAAGATTCAAAGCGAGGCCCCATTTTTTCGGCCGGCTCACGTTCCGCTGGCGTGCGCAGGGACATGCCTTTTTCGTTTTTCTGAGTCGAAGGAGTTTTCACTTTATCCATGGCGAACACCTTGGGGATTTCTTGATTGGCTTCGATCGCCAAAGCTCGCATGCGCGCTAAAATGGATTTCTCATTTAAGAAAGCATATTTGGATTCGCTCTTCCGATACTGATTTCCCTTGTCGACCACTTTGGTCAACAGCTGTGGCCCCTGGACTGCGACCAGGTTCTCTTCAAAGTAAGCGTGAATTCCGCCATGGCCTTTCAGGTAACCGTCATAGTCCACGGTTGAATGAAAGGGCTGTCCGTTATCTCCCACAAAGTGGCCCATCAATCCGAGATTCACCATAAAGTCGTAGGCCATTTTATTGAAGGCCAAATTGTCATCGCGTTCTTCTTTAGGGTTCGCCGGGGCCGCAGTTGTTTTCCATGCATCGGCCGGGCTGATGGCGCGACGATAAAATTGGTCCGCCCGCCACCAATTGGAACCCAGTTCGTTCGGCACTGAATTGATGGTGCCGCCCGGTTTGAACGGATTGGGTTTGCCGGTCATATCCGCGATGATCTTTTTGTAATCCAAAGGAATGTCCTTGGGGCTTGATCCTAAAAGCTCGACGTCTACATAGTGAGTCGCATCTCCGAATTTGCTCACCTCAGGACCCAAATCTCGCCAGTAGATGTCTGGAATATTGCAAAGGTATCCCATGATATGCGGCTTGGCCTGTAGGTAATCGCGAAGGCCTTTTTCCTTCACCAAATAAACGGCGGCATCGCAGATGGTGTGATGGCCGCGGCCTCCCCACGAAAAAGCGGGAGCCGATAGCAACAAGGCTGAAATGAAAAGCATCAATCGTGAGCTCATATAAATTCCTTTTACTTCAAAGTGAGGTGTTGGCCCAAGGCTTTGGGGGCTCGGCTGTGACCAAAAAAGCCAGCCAGAGCAATGATCGTGACGAGATACGGGAGAGCCTGCACCCACTGAACCGGAATCCCGGTCTCTACACCTTGCAACCGAATTTGAACGGCATCAATCACTGCGAAAAACAAACAGGCCCCAAGGACAGGTAATGGCTTCCATTTGCCAAAGATCAGCGCGGCTAAGGCCATGAAGCCCCGGCCCGCAGTCATGTTCGGCGAATAGCTCGACGCCAAAAATAACGAAAGGCTTCCGCCCCCAAGGCCGGTCACAAATCCGGCGGCTAATAAAAAAGCCCAGCGAACTTTTTCGACCGAGTATCCTGCCGCAGCCAAAGCGAGAGGTTCTTCGCCCGCAAATCGCAACAAAAGGCCGGCCTTCGTTTTCGAAAATACGTACCAGATCAAAATCGCGAGCAAGATCGAAACGACGACGGGCTCAAAAGAAAATCTCACTTCAATCGGCAGGTTCGGGGTCGAGCCCGTCGAGTTGTAAAGAATTTTGGTCATGAAGGGTGCCACCCCGACCGCCAGCAGATTGATGCCGGTGCCGACGATGATTTGGTCCGTGCGAAATACCAAAGCGAAAATCCCGAATATGAAAGCGGTGCATAGGCCAGCCACTCCGCCCAGGAAAAATCCAGCCCACGCCGAACCAAAATACAGTCCGCCGATCGCCGCAAACAAGGCCCCCATCAGCATGATGCCTTCGAGCGCGATTTGAATGATGCCCGAGCGCTCGCTCAGAAGTCCACCCATGGATGCGAAAACCAAAGGCGTGGCGCCACGAAGGACGCTGGTGAGAAAGGCGATGGCAAACATCATTTTGCTCTCCTTTTCCAAAATTTTCGTCCGTCCCAGAAGTAAACGGTCGCCACCGAGAAAATCAAAATGGCCTGGATGATCCGCGCAAAATCTCGCGTGATGAATTCGGTCTCGACATCCAGGTCGGACGCGCCTTTTTGCAGAACACCGAAAAGAAAGGCGGATGCTAAGATACCTAGCGGATGGTTGCGAGCCATCAAAGCCACCGCGATACCAACAAAGCCATAATCCGGTGAAAAGCCCATTTTAAAGCGTCCGGTCGAACCCAAGACCTCGTTCAAAGCCACGCATCCGGCTAAGGCGCCGGCCAGGGTCATGGCCAAAACTTTCATTTTTTTGGGATCAATGCCGTGAATTTTCGAAGCCTTTTCATTTTGCCCGGCCGCGCGAAGCTCGTACCCCCAAACGGTTCGGTACAGTAAAAAGTAAATCGCAATGCTGATCAGGACCGCAAAAATCAAACTGAGATTGGCCGGCGAATCTTGCAGCCACTTTTGCACGAAATCGTAACTCTTAAAAAGGTAGGCGTCGGGCAGTGGTTGCGATTCTGGATTTTGCGATTCCGGATTTTTAATTAAGTTCAAGGTCACGTAGCTGGCCATCGCGGCGGCGATGAAATTCATCATCATGGTGACGATGACTTCGTGGCTGCCACGCCAAGCGCGAAGCCAGCCCGCGACCAGACCCCAAGCGGCACCGGCCGAGATTCCAACCAAGGCAATCAAAAGAGGGGCGATCACCGGTGACAGATTCGGAAAGCTGACACCAAACCAAGCCGCGGCGAGGGTGGCGACGGTCAATTGGCCCTCGGCACCAATATTGAACAGGCCCGCATGGAAAGCGATGCTGACCGAGAGACCCGTGAAGATCAAAGACGTCGTGTAAAACAGAGCCAGCCCCAAATCGTAGGGCGAGCCAAAGGCGCTTTTTCCCAACACGATCAAAACGGACCATGGGTTTTCTCCGGCAAAAGCCGCTAGGGACAAAGCGATCGTCAGGCCAAGGATCAAACCAAAGATCGCCCTCATGCATTCAGTCCTGTCATCAGATAACCAATTTTCATTTCGTTGAATTCGCTCTTCTTCATTTCGCCGACAATCTGCCCTTGAAACATGACCAGGATGCGATCCGACAGCTTCATCAATTCATCTAAATCCGACGAGATCAGAAGCACGCAGCCGCCTTGATCCCGCATATTCAACATTTCAATGTGAATTCTTTCCATCGCCCCGATGTCGACCCCACGGGTCGGTTGCGCCGCCAGCAGAAAAGAAGGTTGGCGAAACATCTCGCGCGCCACCACCAACTTTTGCTGATTGCCTCCAGATAATTCGCGGAACATTTGCGATACGATGCCGGGGCGGACATCAAATTTTTGAATTTGTTCCTCCGTCTGCTTCTGAATTTGCGATCGACGAAGAATGCCGGATTTTTGAAACAATGGCAGACGATGCAATCCCAGCAGAAAGTTTTCACGCAAATCTGAATTTAACAGTGCCCCTTGGTGCAAGCGGTCTTCGGGAAAATATGAAATTCCAAGATCTTTCAGATCGCGTGCCGAATGATTCAAAATCGAAAGCTGATTGTAGATCACATCACCCTGAGTGACTTGAAAATCGACAGGGCTCAGTAAAAATTCGATGAGCTCTGACTGACCGTTGCCTTCGATGCCGGCGATCCCGACAATTTCATTTTTTTTGATCATGAAGTTCAGATTTCTCAAATTCAAGGAAGGAACGCTCAAGGATTTGATTTCAAATTTGGTTTCGATGCTCGGGATGGCGCTGGGGGTGGGCAAAGTTTGCAGTTTTCGTCCGACCATCAATTCAGACAATTCTTGCGGCGAGGTTTCAGCAACTTTCAATGTTTTGACGGTGCGGTTGTGACGGAAGACCGTGACCTGATCGGCCAGGCTCATCACTTCTTTCAATTTATGGGTGATCAAAAGAATCGTTTTGCCTGCCGCCTTGAGATCGCGAAGCTGCGTGAACAGGGCTTGGGTCTCTTGCGGGGTGAGAACGGCCGTAGGTTCATCCAAAATCAAAATCTCGGCTTGATTGTAAAGAAGCTTTAAAATCTCGATCCGCTGTTGAAAGCCGACGCTCAGATTTTCAATCTTTTGATCCCAAGGAATCGGCATACCATATTTTTCGCAAAGTGATTGCAGTTTGGCGCGCATGCGCTGCTTAGCCAAGGGTTTGAAAAGAGATCCAACTTTGGCTTCATCCAAAAAGATATGCTCAAGCGCGGTCATCGGGCCGGCCAACATAAAATGCTGGTGAACCATGCCCAGACCATTTCGTTTGGCCTCGAGCGGGGACGTGAAATCAATGGGCTCACCACGAAGAAGAATCTCTCCTTCGTCCTTTTGGAAAAGCCCGAAAAGAATTTTCATGATCGTGGATTTGCCGGCCCCATTTTCGCCAACCAGAGCATGAATCTGGCCCTCGGCCACCGAAAACGATACCTGAGTGTTGGCGACGCAGTCTCCGAAGGCTTTCCCGACGTTTCGAAAATCGAGCAAAGTCTTCGCCGACATGATTACTTGGCCTTCTTGTAATAATCGGGAACGGTGATTTTTCCGGCGATGATTTGGGCTTTCAGTTCTTCGACCTTTTTGCGGATCTCGGGGGTCAACAGTTTTTCGTTGTTGGCATCCACGGCGTAATCAACGCCTTTATTTTTCAAACCAAATTGCAGAACCCCGGCTTTAAAGTTTCCGTCTTTGGCATCTTTGATTGTATCAAAGACCGCCACATCGACCCGCTTCAACATGCTGGTCAAAATATAACCTGGCTTCATCCAGTTTTGGTTCGAGTCCACGCCGATGGCGAAAGCTTTTTTATCTTCCGCCGCATCGAAAGCTCCGGTGCCAGATGCTCCGGCGGCCACGAAGATCACGTCAACCCCGGTGTTGTATTGATTTAATGCCAGCTCTTTGGCTTTCGCAGGATTGTTCCAAGCTTCACCAGTGACGCCGATGAAATTTGAAACCAAATTCACTTTGCCGTTTATTTTTTCAGCACCAGCTTTATAGCCCATTTCAAAGCGACGGATCAGTGGAATGTCCATCCCGCCAATAAAACCGATTTTTCCTGTTTTGGATTTCAAGGCGGCGATAGCTCCGACCAAATAAGAGGCCTCTTGCTCTTCGAACATCAAAGATTTGACATTGGGAGCAGTGACATTGCCGTCAACGATGGCGAATTTTTTATCGGGGAACTGGGTCGAGATTTTCTTCACCGCATCGGCCTGGGCGAAGCCGATTCCGATGATCAGGTCGAAATCTTTTTTGGCAAATGAGCGATGCAGATTTTCGATCGAGTTTGAATCGGTAGCTTCAACGTATTTCAGTTCAATGCCCAATTCCTTTTGCGCTTTCAAAGCGCCTTCGTAGGCCGCCGAATTGAAAGACTTGTCATCTTTACCCCCCTTATCGAGGACCAAACCGACCTTAAAGGCAAATGCATTTGTGGCAAAAAGGGAAAGGGCAAAAATACTGATGAGGAAGTTTGTCATGTGATGGTCCTTGTTTCGGGATTCAAGGACTTTAGAGCTGACAGCGAAATGAGTCAATTTCCGAGAGGAGGCTTAGCTTCAATCTGACAAAATGACCCATCACTTCAAGTGATACGCAATTTGTCATAATCGATTTGTGGCGGGACCAACTTGTGCATGACCATTTTGTTAAGAGCTTTAACATCCCCTTGGAGGTGGTCATGGCAATGTCAGTTTTCAATCCTGAACCTGCAGAACAGGTGACGAATCTCACTCCGAGTGCATCCCAGCAAAACTTTATGAGTTTTCGCTGGGACAATCCGGTTGATATTCTTTCGTTCAAAGAAAATGAATATGTTTTCAAAGAAGGCGAGCAGCCCCGTGGTCTTTACGCCATTCGTTCCGGCGCCGTCAAGGTTGTGGTGAACCGTAGCCTTACGCGTGGTCGCATGAGTTCCCCCGAATACGTCGTCAAAGTCGTCGGACCTGGCGATCTTTTTGGCTACAAAGCATTAATCAAGGGCACGGCTCATACCGACTTTGCAAAAACGTTGAGACCCACCGAGATTTACGTTTATTCAAAAGATGCGGTTCTTTCAGTGATGAACGGTCCCAATTCCGTCGCAAAGATGCTGTTCAGTCAGTTTGTGAAAGATTTAGATCAAAAAGAAACCATCAACCAACTGCATTACCTGGCTTCGGTTCAGGAAAGAATTGCATACCAGTTGTTGTTGTTGGCCGATAAATTTGGTGTTCCCACAGCAAATGGAACTTTGATCAGTCTCAAGCTGACCCGAAACGAATTGGCTCAGTTGGCAGGTACGATCAACGAATCTCTCAGTCGCCATCTGACCGAATTTAAAAATGAAGGCATCTTGGAATTGAACGGAAAAGAGATCATCGTCAAGGACCACCGCTCTTTGATGGAGAGATCTGGAAACTTTAAGTAGTTCACGTTTTCGTTTTCGCCTGACTTGACACGCGACCTGTCATTTCGGTACGCCCAGTCTCATGGAAATCATTGGCGTCATCGAATCTTGCTATCGCGATAAATTTGGCACGCCCCGACAGCCGGGGCTTGCACCCTCATCTTGGGCTCGGCTTCAATTGAAAAAAGAGTGGCAGCCCGAGCTCGCTTTGCAAGGTCTCGAAGGATTTTCTCACCTTTGGGTGATTTTTCTTTTTCATCAAAATACCAATCTTCGTTATCACGCCAAAGTCCATCCGCCCCGTATGCAAGGCGAGCAAATCGGCGTTTTCGCAACCCGATCTCCGCATCGTCCGAATCCGATCGGCCTTTCGCTTGTCAAAATTGAAAAGATCGACGGCGATTCGATTTTCATTTCGGGCGTGGATCTGGTTGATGGAACGCCGGTTTTGGATATCAAGCCCTATCTACCCGAGGTCGAATCCAAACCAGAAGCCAAGGGTGGTTGGTCTCAAGATGCTTCCAAGGTGAAGGCCAGCGTGCAATGGACGCCAGAGCAAGAGGAAGTGGTTCGGCAGTGGGCTGAGCGAATTTCCCAGCCGGCTTTGAAAAATTTAATCGAAGAAACATTAGCCCTGGATCCACGTCCTTTGGTTTACAAGGGCTACGAGGGGACCGATTCCCCTTATCGCCAATCCCACGCCGTTCGCTTATTCGATGGCGACATTCATTTCGCCTTTAGCGCTCCCGAAACGATCCAAATCCGCGATATTCGTTTTTTGAATAGTAAGTAACCGTCAAAGATCTGGACGGACTTAGAGTTTTTTTAGATCGTGCAAAAGAAGCTTCCTCAAGATTTTGTTTCAGGTCAAAATCTGCATTGCTGAATGACTGAGGTGTTGGCGTCGTCATGACATTGCGGTCACTCGAGCTGAAGATCCTTGTGGAAAGAAATGGTCCGAACAATCTGAATTTATCAATTCGATAGAGGTTTCGATGGAAGTCACAACCGCACGTCCCACTCAGCGCAAAGTTCCAACACTGAGCCTGCAATCTTATACCGAGGGCACGCCCGAAGAGCAGAAGCGTTTCATCGAACAGCTCTATACTGGAATTAAGGATTATGGATTTATCGTGTTGAAAGATCACGGGATTCCTCAATCTCTGTTTGATAAAGCCTATGCCTTGCTCGAACAGTTTTATGCTCTGCCGGTGGAAACCAAGCTGAAATATGCCGGTGTTCACGGCGGCCAACGCGGTTACACGCCTTTTGGAAAAGAGCACGCTAAAGATTCGCCGGTCATGGATCTGAAAGAATTCTGGCATGTCGGCCGCGAAGTTTCGCCCACGCACAAGTTTGCAAAGTATTATCCCAACAATGTTTGGCCGTCTGAAATTCCAGAATTCAAAGAAGTTTTCTCGACCTTGTATTCGGCTTTGAACGAAGCCGGAAAAGCCATGCTACAGGCCCTGACTTTTCCACTGGATGTTCCACAAAATTATTTCGATTACATGGTGGAAGATGGAAACTCGATCTTGCGATTGCTGCATTACCCACCGATTCCGCAAGGCACGGATCCGCGCTGTTTACGGGCCGCTCCGCACGAAGATATCAATTTGATCACCTTGCTGCCAGCCGCGACTGCGGGTGGGTTGCAGTTGAAAGATCGCGATGGCACCTGGCTGGATGTCGAAGGCCAACCGGGCGAGCTGATTGTTGACGCCGGCGATATGTTGGCGCGAGCTTGCAATGACGTGATTCCATCGACGACTCATCAAGTGGTGAATTCACCAGAAGCTTCCTCGAAAAGCCGTTATTCGATGCCGTTTTTCATGCATCCGCATCCGGAAGCGATGTTATCCTGCATTCCATCTTGCAAAGGCGCAGGAGCGAAATATCCCGACATCTCGTCGCATGCTTTCTTGATGCAACGATTGGAAGAGATTGGGCTCTTGAAAAAGTAATCTCGGGCGCCTCTGTCTCGAGCCACAAGTGCTATGGCCTTTGGTCCAGGGAATTGAATGAAAGCTGTCCATAACTGGACGGCTTTTTTTTTCACTGCAATCATCTCAAGTGATGGCAATCCGTAGACACAATCGAACAATTTGGACCCTGGCCGGAGTGATTTTTCTTCTGGTGCTGGTCTTTTTGTTTCGCGACGGTCGCCTGGAGCACCTCTTCAATTCTGAGCAAGACAAACCCAAGGAAACGACCGAGGCGACGTCTAGCGAAGAGCAGTTCGGCGATAAAGTGAGCGAGATGATGCAAGACACATCTCAAAACGTCGAATCCAAAAAGAAATTCGCACTAGCTTTAGATAAAATGGGCGCTTGCTTCCAGATGGCGGGAACCACAGGTACCGACCTTCCAATTTTGCAAATCGAATCCCTGTATCAAAGATTTCAAAACGAGCTGGGGCCCGTCGCGCATCAAGCCGACCGTTGGATGAATTGGCATCTGCGAACTCCGGATGGCCGCGAAAGACGCCTGCGATTGGAAATCACCGAGTCTGATGAAGGTCATATCGGGCGAGAGCTTCATTACTTCAGTGTTTCGCGAGATGGTCAGCCCAGCCCGTTAGAGTTAGAGCCAGGGCAAGCCGACAACCCGACGGACGAAGTCATCAACCAAATGCTCAAAGAGGGCGAAGTTTTTTACAAAGAACGGGCCGCGGTCTCATTCTTTCCGAATGGTGAGCACGTCGAATACACCGAGAAAAACGGCGATCTGTCTGAAATCGAATTTTTTAAAGAGAGCAAACAATTTCGTTGCTCGGATATTCTGGTTCCTGAAAACTGTCAGTGCTTATAGGAGAACAGTATGAACATTTTAATCACATTCCTGACTTTGTCGATTTCGCTGAGCGCATTAGCGCAAGAAGCGGTGGTCGACCTGAAGGCGCATCCCGCACTTTCTTTCAAAGCGAAATCAAGCGAGGTCAAAGGCTTTGCCACTCAGAATGGTGACGAAGTCGAAGCGAAAGACATTATTGTGGGCTTGAAAAACATTTCGACTGGCCTGGGCACTCGCGACACCCACACCAAGAAATATCTCGAAGTCGAAAAATATCCAGACGCCATTCTGGTTTCGGCTAAAGGTAAAGGCGGAAAAGGCGAGGGCATCGTGCGCATTCACGGAATTGAAAAACCTGTCAGCGGCACGTACACGGTGGAAGGCGGAAAGTTGAATGCGGAATTTCCGATTCAGCTTTCTGATTTCGGCATCACGAACATCAAATTTATGGGCGCTGGGGTCGATGATGCTGCCATTGTCCATGTGAATGTGCCAGTTCAAGCAGGAGCCGCATCACCAGCCACTGCCGCGAAGGCCGCACCGTCAAAAGCAGCGCCAGCGCCGACCAAGAAAAAATAATTCCGAGTCGAACAGAAGGCCGCGAGAAGCAGAATCTGCGGTCTTTGGGCCCCAGCTTGTCACAAATACATTCGAATTCAGGTATGCTCAGCAACACATTTTGAACTGGGGTGCTTCAAGTGCACTCGGCACTTGAACGCCTGCATAAGCCATGCTGCAATAGAGGCATGACCCGAAATTTTACTTTATTTTCAATCGTCGCCTTAGCTTGTCAATTTTCATTTGCCGCAGGTGTTTCCAGTGTGAAAGTGATCGATGGAACGGCTTCACGCTTTGTCAGTGTGCCAACATCAACATCAGGCACGGGGACAACAGGCGATACCACATCAACGACATACACCTATACGATTTTTGGCGGATACGCGGGTGACAACGGCGAGTGCGCTTCTACAAATGGTAGTACGGTTTGCAATTCTTGCACAGGAATGGGGAACATTTGCACGGCTGGCGCGACCGGTCCCTTTGCCTGCGCCGAAAAAAGTATTTATCCGAATCTCTTGCTCGGAATTTCGTTGGTCTTGGATCAGGTTCCCAATAACGCCGCAGTTCGTGTCGAGTACGGCTCCAGTTCCAGCACGATCACTCCCGCAGAGGTCTCGACAAACACTTTTCAAGCAGGCTCTGAATTTACCGTTTATATTAGATGGGCCGATATCTGTCGAGGAGGTTCGTCGGGAACTGGCGATGCGACTTGCAAAGGTGTGGGGCAATCTGCTGATCTCACCGTGGGCTTGGTTGACAATACGGCGAGTGGGACTTTCGCATCGGGGAACTCGCAAAAATTCACGGTGAAATTTCGTTATCAAGATCCGACCGATGCTGCAATGGTGGTGACGCCGACTCAGTCTCCATCTTCCACGCAGGGTTTTACGGATTTCCAAGTGCTTCCGGGTGATGAAAAAGTCTATGTTCGTGATGTGTGGCGTGGCACCAGTCCTGGAGACAGCTCGGGAATTTTGTGGAATGCGCTTCGCTTGTATTATTCCGAAATACCGGCGCCAACCAGTCCGCCAACACCTGTTGATTTCTGCGCCATTCCTTTGAATTCGACTTCGGCCGGTTTTGCGGATCTGGCGATGACGTCGCAATCGACCAGCGGTGATTCAAGCTTGAGCCAAGATTATCTGACGGGGCTTACTAATGACGTCAATTATATGTTCACCTCTGCCACGGTTGATGATGCGACAATCGTTTCGAATTTCATGCATGCCGATGGCAGCAACAACGATCAGATCCTTCGCTATACGGCAATGCCGGGCGAGGTGGTGGGCTTGTTAGATAAGAAAAAATGTTTTATCGCGACGGCGGCTTTCGGTTCACCTATGGAGCCGCACGTGGAACTCTTGCGAGATTTCCGCGATCAGATCTTAGGTCGATTCTGGCTCGGCAAAAAATTCATTCGCTTTTATTACCAAAATTCACCGCCACTGGCTCAGTTTATTTCCGAGCATGACACGCTTCGGGCGGTGGCTCGTGGCATTTTGTGGCCGATTGTCTTCTTTGCTGAGCTGGCCCTGCAAAAAGGTTCAGGATTCGCAGCGGCGATTTTTGCTTTCGGAATTTTGGGATTGGCCGCTCTGATCCTCGCGGTGAGGAAAAGTCGGGCTTGGAGAAAAGCGTGAAATCGATTTTAGCTTTCCTTCTGATTTCGATGTGCTCTCTTTCGGGATACGCGCAGAAAAGCCTGAGCTTGGAAGGCGGTATCGAAGAAGAGCTCAATTCGGCCCAGGGTGAGCCGGAAGAAATTCCGCCACCAGAGATTGCGAAAGCAGTTCCCAAGAAAGCCATTCAAGAAACGGCCAAGTCAGGTAATTCGCAACCAATCGCCCCAAAAAAATCCACTAGCCAAGTCGAAGAAGAGCTCAGAACTCAAGCACAGATATTAAAGCGCAAAACCTACGACTCGGAGGAAATCAGCGAAGATCGAAATCAAGATCGCTATCCGACACAAAAACCGATTTTCAAAATGCCCCAGGGACCCAAGCAAGGCGGCAGTGTTCGGGTCGAGCATCCGCGTGCGGCCCAGGGTTTGATCCGCATCAATCAAGACGGCAGCTACCAATACAAAACGGCGCTGAAAGAGAAATCCAGATCTAGCTCTTTGAAACTGGGGATGATGAGTCCGCCGCAAATCGAATCCGGCAATGAGAACATCAATTTCAAATCGATGTATGGATCGAATGATGTCTTCGCGATCAATTTTGATTACGAGTGGCAGCCGTTCCGCTCGTTTGGTTCCTTGGGCTTTCGCTTGGGAACGGGATTTTCGACAGTCACTGGTGATGGGTTTTTTAAAAATCAAAGTCGATTGGACGGACGAACGCGCTCCACTGAAAAATTCACATTGTTCATGGTGCCCGTGTCTGCATTTGCGACTTATCGATTCGAATACTTTCGACGCCAGTGGGTCGTTCCTTACTTGACTGGCGGAGGAACCTATTACGGTCTGGCCGAAATTCGAAATGACAATAAATCGCCAAGTCTTGCGGCGGCTCCTGCGGCTGGTGGTGGTGGTGGATTGATGTTGAATCTCTCGCGCTTGGACTCGGACAGCGCCTTTACGCTGTCACAAGAATACGGAATCGCCGACATGTGGTTGGTGGTTGAAGCCTTGGCCATGCAGGGTCTGTCAGACGATATTGATTTCACCAATCAATCGATCAGTGCTGGTATCCAAGTCGATTTCTAAGTATAAAGCGGACCATGTCGCCATCGGAAAAACAAAAGATCAAATTGCTCGTCTCGTATGACGGCACCGACTATTGCGGTTGGCAGAAGCAGAAAGACCATAAACACGGTCCCGATAAGCCCTCCCTTCAGGGGACTTTGGAAACTGCGCTCTCGAAATTGCTCAACCAGCAGATCGATGTCTGTGCCTCGGGCCGAACCGATGCGGGTGTTCATGCTTTGGCGCAGATTGCGGATTTTGAGACTTCCAGACCGCTTCCCAAAGACATTTGTTGGGCCCTTCGCTCGCTTTTGCCGCCTTCGATTGTGGTGCGCTCGGCATGGTTGGCGCCCGCCGAATTTCATTCCACACTTTCGGCGACCTATAAGACATACCGGTACTGGGTTTGGAATGCGCCTCGGCCCACGGCCTTGCTGGCTCGCTACACCCACTGGGTTCGCCAGCCTTTGAATTTAGATTATTTAAACACTCAAGCTCGCATTCTCGTGAAAAATCAGGACTTTAAGAGCTTTCAATCGGTTGGAACCCCGGTTCTGACGACGGTGCGCGAGGTCTTTGAAGCCAATTGGCGGCCCCGAAAGAACAATATTGTCGAGTTCAAAATCACCGGCAGCGGTTTTCTCAAACAAATGGTCCGCAACATCGTCGGCACCCAGCTGGATTTGTTGATGAAGGGCTATCCTATTGAAAAGATGCAGGAAATACTGGATGCCCGGGATCGCACGAAGGCCGGAACCACGGCGCCACCCCAGGGACTTTTCTTATCGCGCGTTTATTATCCTCGAGACCTTGACATTAGGTGCCGCCAAATTTAAAAAGTTCGTTCCTTTCGTAGATCTAACGGACCACTTATACCCGTCGGATTCAGGAACTTTGCTCGGTTTCTGGAGATAGTTTTGCGGCAAAAGGAAACAACAATAATTTCGTTTTCGAATTCAGGCTAACCGTAATCACCTGAATTTGAGAGCGCAATGGAGAATAAAATGGACAAGAACAATCCAACAAAAACTTGGATGGCAAAACCAGAAGAAGCAGATCGCAACTGGTGGATCGTCGATGCTTCTGGACAACGCGTGGGACGTTTGGCGACACAAATCGCAACACTTTTGCGTGGAAAACACAAACCGACTTTCACCCCGCACATGGATAACGGTGACTTTGTTATCGTGATCAACACGGACAAAGTTGAATTGACTGGAACGAAATGGGAAGACAAGAGCTATTTCAGCCACTCTCGTTTCTTCGGATCATTGAAAGAAAAAACAGCGGCGCAGATGAGAGAAGAAGATTCGACTTTCGTCATTCACGAAGCAGTTCGTGGTATGTTGCCAACAAACAAGCTGTCTTACTCTTTGATCAACAAATTGAAGACTTACAAAGGTGCTACTCACCCTCACAACACTCAGAAAGCTCAGGCGTATAAATTGACTGAGAAGAAGGGTCAATAATCATGGCTGCTGAAAAAGTTTACTACGCAACCGGAAGACGTAAAACCAGCGCGGCTCGTGTGTTCTTGAAGCCTGGCAAAGGAAACCTCACGATCAATGGCATGAAAGCTGACGAATATCTGAAGCGCATGCAATCAAAGATGGTGATCCAACAACCATTCGACGTGACGACTTTGAACGATAAATTTGACGTTGATGTCACTGTTAAAGGTGGCGGTGAAAACGGTCAAACGGGCGCGATCCGATTGGGAATCGCTCGTGCATTGACTGCTTTTGACCCTGCTTTGCGCCCAGCTTTGAAAAAAGCCGGTTACCTGACTCGCGATCCACGCATGGTGGAACGTAAGAAGTACGGTTTGCGCGGTGCACGCCGACGTGGTCAGTACTCAAAACGTTAATCGTCGAAGGCACAGCTGGACTGTGCCTCTCGCGATGGCGATTGGGTTTATTCAAGAAACTCAACAAAGGCTCGGGATTTCCCGGGCCTTTTGTTTTTTCAGAGGCTTATTCATTTTGTGATCTAATTCGGCACTGCTGATCGCGAGGGTGCGAGTTCACGCCGCTTGAGAACATGGCTGGAATTTGGCCGGCAATACTCGAGAGGACAGATCTGTTGAGTCTAAGGGAAGCAGCAAAAAATTCCGGTGGGACGGGTCGATAGTTGGTGCTGAATTTCCGCAGAATACTGGTAGCTACTGTCGTCATACCCCGCGATCCATAAGAATTCATGCAGAACCAATTGAATCTTTTCTTTCTTGCGCAGATCGGGCCATGTGTTGCGATTGACGACAATTAAATTTTCAGCAGGGATGTTGATAGCATCCACCTCTTCTCCGTTCAGCTTCAAGTTCTCTTCAGAACGGATCTGTGTTTTTGGAAGCACTTCCTGAAGCTTTCGAATGATCGGACGAAATTCTTTGGTGAAGGCCCCTTCGTCAAAGCGGTAGATTGCTTTTCTTTGAGCCATTCGTCCAAAGTCCACGGCCACAGCGTCCGCTTCGCTGACAATGGGGCCACTGCCCGTGCCGGAACGAGCCTGCACGGTCATTGCCATCAAAGAGGACATCAGAATGGAAATCAGAATTGTTTTCACCATGTGGTATTCCTCGGTTTGTACTGGAAAAAGACGATTTGCCTGGCAACGAAAGAAAAATTGATTCTTCTTTTCACGCTGCCGCCCATCTGTCGATCCGTTTTACTGGATCACGGGAAGAAGACGACGGGAGACCTGCCTGTATTTTGAATCCGCGCCGAAAGCTGGCCGTCATTGTCGTCGTAACCCGCAATCATCAAGTATTCATGAATCGCGATGCGAATTTTGGTTTCACCGTGGAGATCGCTCCAAGTGCTGCGATTCACAACAATTAAGTTCTGCTCGAGAACGTGGGTTGAATTGACCTCATGAGAATCCATTTGCAAATGTTCCACCGAGCGGACCCGAGTGGTCATCAACACTTCTTTTAATTTATTGAGGATGGTGCGGTTCTCGCCGCGAAAATAACTTTCATTGTAACCATAGAGAGCTTTTCTTGCCACGGATCCAAAATTGGCAGCAACGACGTCTCCTCCATTGGCAACTGTGGTGCCGTCCGATTGGTAGTCGGCGTGCGCACTTGAAACCAACAAAATTGAAATCAAAAAAGAGGTGAAAAAGGCTTTCATGATTTTTTTCTCGCTTTCGTCACGGGGAACAGTTGGATGGACAAGGTGTAGACTTCAGATGGATTCGGGGTTGACTCGAGTTCGGCGCAAAGCTTTTGCCTGAATTCATGAATCATTTTTTTGGCTTTCGCTAATTTGCCGGGATGAATGGACATGGTGATCGAAGAAAAATCCCGTTTGTCGACGGGAACGCTTTCCAATTTCTCTGCCGCCAGGCTCAAGATTTGGGATTGGTACTTTCGCACGGCTTTTGAGGGCACATCCTGTTTTGTCGTCAGATCTTTCTTGGTGGGCGAGAATTTGCCTCCGCTCACCGCAATCAATTCCAATCTTTGCAAGCGGAAGAAGGCGTCCCAGGCTTCTGTTGGATCAATATCAAGTTGGTCGGCAATCCAACGGGCATGGGCGCGATTTGGCAACTGCGACAAATGCAGGATCGCGATGTGGTACCAGTCTGAAATCAGCTTGAATTCATCGTCGGAGAGAATCTGCAAATTTGGGAGCTGAAAATTTTTGGATTGAAGGCCGGCAATGTCTTGAATCAGGGCTTGGTTTTCGGACTCGCTCAGATTCAATTTAGCGACGATTTTCTTGGCTTGTTTGGGGGTCAGATTTTTTTTGCCATTGATGAGACAAGAGAGATGCGCGGGGCTCATCTCCAGAAACTGCGCAAAGGCCCGCAGCGAGAATCGCTGATTTTTCTGGCGACGGCTTTGAAGTTCATTCATCAGAATGGCTTGGTATGATTTCATCCGCTGCAAATTACATTCGCATGCAAAAAATCTGTCAACTGAATTGCAAACAGTTGTTTGCGAAAGGATTTCTGCGGAAGCTAAAGCTTCTGCAGGCGCTTGAGCTCATTTTCGGGAAGGGGCGAGTCAAAGCAAATTGAATATCGGAAGAAGGAATTTTCAATTTTTTTCAGTGGCCCATAATAAACGATGTCTTGCCCAACCAGGCGGCCCTGGACGGAGAAGACCCGGGAATCAAATTGATCAAAGTGTGTCAGAATCTGCGTGCCGATTTCGCAGCCGTTCGCGCGCGTGAGAATGCCGATCCCGGTTTGCGAGAGGTCGCAAATCCAGGCCTCGTGAACTTCCGGGGTTTTTATCAATTCAATGAAGCACTTGGTTTCCGGACGCGCTTGCATCCGCGGAAATTTCCGAGCACTGCGAAATATGTCTTTAAACCAGTATATCAGTCTCATGTGAGAAATTTTGAGACTTGATTCGCGGATCGGCAATTCGACCTCTGGCCAGGTTTTGCCTTTCATTCGAGATACTGTTCCCGAAAAAAAGACACTCTTGCTGGGTTGGATTTGGACGTCAGTGGCTCGGCGTGACGGACTCGGAAGTTCAAATGGGAGCATTGAATCTTATCCAAATCTCGGAGATTGATTTTTCGCATCCCAACCCTCAGCCACAGGCAGCAATTCAGCAAGAGAGGCAGCTTTCGCATGACAGTGGCTTTGTTTTGGTCCTAGTCTTTAACTATGGCTCGAGTGGTACATGGAACAGCAGCGACGGGTTTTGGCGGATTAGAGATGGTCGTCGAGGATTTTCACGAATGGCTGATTTCCAAAGGGCATAATGTGCACGTGATCGTTGGTGAGGGTACTCCGCTTCACAAAAGATTCAGCAGTGGAAAGTATGGTGACACCTATTCCACCATTCCCCGGGGATGGCGTGGTTTTCTGTCGGCCCTCCAAATTCGTCGCCGGTATAATACAAAAGACACGGCCTTTTTATTCCATCGTCAGGCTGGCTTGAAAATTCTTTTTTTCATTGATCCCAAAGCGAAGATTTCCGTTCTGTCGCATACATTCTACGGAATTCCAAAAACAGACTTTTGGCATAAAATTCTATTTAGCAAGGTCCATCAATGGATCGCTTTGACCAAAGCGCATCGGCAAAATGTGATCGAGACCTGCGGCGTTCAACCGGCGAAGGTCGAAGTCATTCCGAACGGCGTGAATTTGGAACGGTTTCGCATTCAAAATCAGAATCGACCGAGTGCGGATCGGAAAATTCGCGTCGGGGTCGTGGCTCGCTTGGATCAGCAAAAAGGACAGGCCATCGCGATTCAAGCCATCGCGATGTTGCGGCAACAAGGTTTGGACATCTGTTTGCATCTTTTTGGTCATGATACGCCTGATAATGAACCCTACCGACCAGTCTTGGAAAATTTAATTCGAGAAAACGGGTTGTCGGAGCACGTGATTTTTGAAGGTTTTCAGCCCGAGATCGAAAAACGCATTCCGGAAATGGATGTGGTTTGGGTTCCGTCCCACAAGGAAACTTTCGGCTTGTGCGTGATCGAGGCCATGGCTTGCGCCGTTCCGGTGATCGCCTCGAATGCCGGTGGCATCCCTGATATCATTCGGCACGAGGAAAATGGCCTGTGTTTTCAGACTAAAGATCCTGCGGATTTGGCAGCCCAAACCATGCGTTTGATCCAGGCGCCGGGACTTTACGAGACGATTCGTCAGAACGCGCTGAATGAAGTTCGCGAGCGTTACAATCGGGAAGCGGTTTGGACGCGATTGTTAGAGACCATTCTTCCAGCTCAGTGACCTCACTCATTCGTTCTCAAAGGTTTTGACCTGAGCTGTCTCATCTTGAGACAGAGATTTCCTTAATATTTGAATCTCAGCCTCTCAATAAAATACAAAACTAGACCGATAAAGGGAGGGGGAGTCAGGCATGAAAAAATATACCGTTTTGGTCAGTCTCGGCTTGTTTCTGATGATGTTCTTTCAGAACTGCGGAAAACCGCCGTCGGGGTCAAATTCGCAAGAGCTGACGGGTGTTGCTCCTCCAAACCAGCAATACAATAAATACGAGGTTGGCAGTCCGCAGACGGTTTCGCTGTGGGATTTCAATCATGCTCGCTTTTTGGATCTGGATTTGAAAAGTGGTCAGATGGTGGCTTACGAACAAGGTGGCCAGGTGCGTGGCGAGACTTTCCAGGTTTCTCCTGAGCGCATGTCACAGCTTCAGGCCATCCTAAACGGCGCCGAAATCTGCGAGCCAATCGTCAATGCCAAGTCTTCCGAAGATCAGATGTGCACGATGGTCTATCGCTACCCATACGCCACGATGTCCGGCCAGGGCGACGAAGTCCGTCTGGGCGAAGCCACCAACGGTTGCGACATCCCAACTGACCTCTGCGGCGATAAAGCCAAGCAGCTCCAATCCTGGTCCAAATCCCTGGTCGACAGCCTGTAGGTGCCTCTCCCTTTTCTGTAGCAATCCTGCGTTAATTCACGAATTTCAAAGCCTGGGTTTCATCCCGGGCTTTTTTTCAAAATGGTTGAGGAGTCATCAGGGTCAGTATTCAGAAACAGCAACACTCTTGGCGTGCGTGTTGATTTCGATTTTCGGACAAGGGAGAGGAGTGGAGCGAGCAGGAGGGTGGCCCTGGTTTTGCCTTCTCTCTATCTTTCGAGAATGGAGATCAATATGCCCCGTAAAAGATTTTTCCCCACGGATCAGTTTCCTTATCACGTGACGGCCCAATCTAAGACCCAAGAATGGTTCGATCTGCCGATGATTGAAGTTTGGGATATCTTTTCAAGGTATCTCTATTTCATCACGCTTGCGTACGGAGTGCGAATTCACTCTTTCGTTCTGATGAATGATCATTTTCACCTGCTGGTTTCGACGCCGAATGCGAATTTAGATAAAGCCATGACTTATCTGATGCGAGAGGTGATCCGCGCGATCCATCACCAATCTGAGCGCGTCGACCCGGTGTTTGACCAATCCTATAGTTGGAGCGTCATTAAAAACCGAGTTCACTACCAACACATTTACAAATTTGTGTATCGAAAGCCCGTCGAAGCGAGGATCTGTTCCCGCGTTGAAAATTATCCGTACTCGACTTTGCGAGGGATCATGGGGCTTGAGCGTCTGCCTTTTTCGGCTTTTGATAACATGAATTTGATCACTCATCCCGGAGAAAAATTGAGCTGGCTGAATGCGCCTTTTCCGGAAGTCGGATTCACCGAGGAGATTCGCAAAGCGCTTCTGAAAAGGGAATTCTGTTTTGAGGGAGAGGATCACAATTTGCAATTGGATCTCTTTTTACAAAGACCAAGCCTGCAATTGCAGTAACGGTAGCTCCAATGACCAACGCTTACCTGCAAACGAAGGATCAACCAAAAAAAAGCCCGGGATGAAACCCGGGCTGTTCAAATTTGCTAATTGACGCAGGATTGCTACAGAAAAGGGAGAGGCACCTATGAGATTCCGAGCAGTTCTTCGGCTTTCTTTTGGGCGGCGGCCAGTTTGCTGCGATCGGGGACGGCGCCTTGGGCGAAGTCCGGGCGGCCTCCGCCTTTGCCTCCCATGATTTGCGCCAATTCTTTCAGAAGGTTTCCGGCCGAGATCTCGGGGTTGAGATCTTTGCTGACGGAGACGATCATTGGATGGGTCGCTGAGCCTTGGCCGACGACGATGACGACGCCGGATTGGATTTTGTTTTTCAGGTGATCGGTGACTTGGGCCAGGACTTCGCGGTCATCCAAAGACAAATCGGCGAAGGCGATTTTCGAAGTGCCCGTTTTGGATTTGAAAGACTTGGCCTTGTTGGCGAGCTCGTCGACATTGATCGATCCGCCTTGGATTTTCTTGATTTCTTTTTCCAGAGATTTGATTTCGTCTTTTTTCTTTTCGATGAAATCCACCAAAGATCCTGCTTGATGAGCCGCGATCTTTTCCCAAGCGATATCCAAACCCGCCGCCCGACGAGCATCCAAAGAATCTTTCAAGGCCGAGGTCACGTATTTCACCGCGATATCGCCGCTTAAAGCTTCGATCCGGCGAACGCCGGCACTGACGCCGCTTTCAGAGACGATCTTGAACAAGCGAATCTGCGCCGTGTTCGTGACGTGGGTGCCACCGCAAAGCTCAGTCGAGAAGTCGCCCATTTTCAAAACGCGAACTTCATCGCCATATTTTTCACCAAACAAAGCCATTGCTCCTGATGAGATCGCTTCTTTGTGCTTCATCACTGCCGAAACCACGGGAACCGCTTTCGAGACCTCGTCGTTCACCAATTGCTCGATCTTCTCAAGCTCTTCGCCGCTCAGGGCTTTGCCGTGGGTGAAGTCAAAGCGAATGCGTGAGGCATCCACCATCTGACCCGCTTGCGTGACATGGGTGCCAAGCACTTTGCGCAAAGCCGAGTGCAGCAGGTGAGTGGCCGAGTGATTGGCCGCCGTGTTTCGGCGCTCGCTTGAGAAAACTTCGGTGGTGACCGTTTCGCCGGAAACCAGCTCGCCAGATTCAACCGTCACGTGGTGAAGGAAAACTTCGTTCTGTTTTGTGCAATCGTGCACGCGAACTGTCGCTTTCGCCGTGCGGATGACGCCTTGATCGCCGGCTTGACCGCCGCCCTCGGCGTAGAATGGTGTGCGATCCAGAACGATCACGCCGTTTTGTCCTGCTTTCAGAGACGAAACTTTCTTAGAACCATCCGACAAAAGCAAAATCTTGCCTTGGTCCAAAGTGGTTTCGTATCCCGAAAACACCGTGCCCTTGTGAGAGTCATGCGCTTCTTGCGCCAATTGGATCAGGTGGGCTTGGTCGCTACCGATGCCTTTGCCTTTCCAGCTGGCTTTGGCTTTTTCGCGCGCCGATTCCATTTCGGTTTCAAATTTTTTCTCGTCAACGGTGAAGCCTTGCTCTTCTGCCATCAGACGAGTGAGGTCGGCAGGAAAGCCGAAAGTATCGTACAATTTAAATACGACTTCGCCTGGTAATTCCTTTTGATTCTTGGTTTTCAGTTTTCCCAATTCCTGATTCAAAATCGTGGTTCCTGTTCCAAGAGTGGTCATGAAACGATCTTGCTCGTCTTTCAAAGTCGTCAGGATGATATCCTGGCGTTGCTTCAGTTCGGGATAGACGCCGCTCATTTCTTTGATCAGCACTTCGGAAATCTGTGGCAAGAACGGAGTGCCGCCCGAAAGCATCTGGCTAAAGCGGATCGCCCGGCGAAGAATGCGGCGAAGAACGTAACCGCGTCCCTCGTTCGATGGCAGAGCGCCGTCCGCAATCAGGAAAGAGGCCGAGCGCACGTGATCGGCAACAACTCGCAAAGCCGCGATCTGCTGGCGAATCTCGGTTGAAATTTTTGAGTTCACACCTTCGGCGTTTAATTTTTCGATTTCACCTAGAAGATTTGTTTTTCCCGAAATTTCGGCGGCTTTGGTGATCATCGGCCAGAATAAATCCGTATCATAATTGTTGAGCTTACCTTGCATCGCCGCCACCACGCGCTCGAGGCCTGAGCCCGTGTCGACTGAAGGTTTTGGCAATGGCTCCAGATTTCCCGGAGAGCTTTCAAAGTACTGCATGAAAACCAAGTTCCAGATTTCAACAAAGCGATCTTCGCCGGCCGCGATGCCTTTGAAGGGATCCGTCTCGCGCCCTGCATGAGGACCGTGATCGTAAAAAATTTCGGTGCAAGGGCCGCAAGGACCGGTATCGCCCATGCGCCAGAAGTTATCTTGGTCGAAGCGGAAAATGCGCTCGCGAGGAATGCCTTCTTGCTTGTGCCAGATATCGGCTGCTTCGTCGTCCGAAAGATGTACGGTGACGTAGAGCTTTTCTTTCGGAATGCCCAGCTCTTTCGTCAGAAATTCCCAAGCGAAACGAATCGCATCTTTTTTAAAATAGTCGCCGAAAGAAAAGTTTCCGAGCATTTCGAAAAACGTGTGGTGACGAGCGGTGAAGCCAACATTTTCCAAATCGTTGTGCTTACCGCCGGCGCGAACACATTTTTGTGAAGAGACCGCGCGCTTGTAAGGGCGATTCTCGAGGCCCAAGAAAGTATTTTTAAACTGGTTCATGCCGGCATTGGCGAACATCAAGGTCGGATCATTTTCCGGAATCAGTGAAGAGCTGGCGACGGGAGTGTGGCCGTTCTTTTCAAAATACTTGATAAATCGGCTGCGCACTTCGGAGCTAGAGAGTTTCATCTTTGATCACCTTTCGAATGATTTCGATATCAAATCCACGGGAAACCAGAAAGCGCCCCACTTTGGCTTTTTCTTTCGAGTCCATGTTTTCCACGTCGGAGAATTTATTTTCAACAAGCTCGCGCGCTTTTTCAAGCTCTTGTTCCGAGTCCATCTTGACCGGAGCCAGACCTTTCTCCTCGAGAACTTGGTTGATGTAGAGCTGGCCTTTGCCTTTGCTCTTTAAGCGAGCGGCCATTTCTTCGGACCGAGATTGCAGGTCGGCTGCAGAAGCCGCGAACCATCCCTTTGTTTTACCGAACTCGATGGCGAGGTCGATCTCTTCGGAGGAAAACTTGCCGTTCAGTTTATCGCGCATCTCTTTTTCGGTGTGGTTGCGACGTGCCAAGATGTCCATCATCGCATTTCGGGCCGAGGCTTCGTGTTGAGGTCGAGAAGAAGGCTTTTCCATAGGGATGTTATAGACAGAAACCCAGGCCAGAGTCATGCTATTTGGAACCGTCCGATGGGACGAGTTGTGACATTCTCAAGGAGGAATTATGAAAACAATGTTGATCGCTTTTTTGACTCTGATTGTAAGCCACGCTTTTGCCGGTGACGCTGGATGCGGACTGGGAAGTGTGATCATCCAGAAAAACTCGAAAGGATTGCAGCTTTTGGCGATGACGACAAACAGCAGCTTTTTGACTCAACCTTTGGGAATCACGTCGGGAACTTCGGGCTGTTCGGCGAGCGGTATCGTGCAGAACGATAAGCAAATGGAATACTTTGTCGAAGTGAATCACAGCGACCTGTCTCGTGAAATGGCTCAGGGTCAGGGCGAGAAGCTCAACACGCTGGCCGCTTTGAATGGTTGCGCGACACCTGAAGCGCAGGCCGCTTTTGCCGGCATGGCGCAAGGATCATTTGATAAAATCGTGCCTTCAGCGGACGTAAAGCCGGTGGACATGGTTCAAAATATCAAAGCTCAGGCTGCAGCCGATGCAAAAGTCGCTCGTCTTTGCCAAGTAGCCTCGCTTTAATAAAATGAACTGATTGAAATTCAATTGAAAGCCAGCTTTGATGCCTGTCATGAAGCTGGCTTTTTTACTTCTATGTCTGACGGCAAGCCTTGAGCTTTCAGGATGGGCCGCAGACGCCATCGTGGCGCCCATGCCTGACTTTGGCCATTGGGCGCAAACTGAAGAGTGGCAGAATCTCTTGCATATGCAAAAGGGTTGGTGGGGCGAGCGCTCGAAAATTCAGGGCGGAGTTTTTTTTCTGGATCCCGCGGGTCCAAGCAATTCCTTGGCTGAGCTTAAAACCACCTACGAGCTGATGTTTCACTCGACCCCGCAAATTCAATCACGCACGCAATGTCGATACTTGGCCCGCCGAGATTTTTTCTTTCGCCAGGACCCGGCTTTGAAAGCACAGGCGCAAAGGTGCAAATTTTCTGACGAGTGGTTGCGACGACTGAATGCGACCCGGATTTCGTTGATATTTGCTTCGGGCTACATGAATTCCGCGGCCTCGAGCTTTGGTCATACATTTTTAAAATTGCAAAATCCGCAAAACACCGGCGGCCAAGAGCTCTTGGATTACGGAATTAATTTTGCGGCCCGCACCCAGGACACACAAGGGGCCTTATACGCCCTGTACGGTTTGTTGGGTTATTTTCCCGGCAGCTTCTCGATGCTACCGTATCACCAAATGATCAAGGACTATACGAATCTCGAAGGCCGCGATCTTTGGGAATACGAATTGAATTTTTCTTCGGAAGAAGTGCAAAGGGTTTTGTATCACCTGCTCGAGCTGGAAGGCTCTTACATTGATTACTATTTCTTGGATGACAATTGCTCGTTCATGATCCTGAAGGCTTTGGAGATTGGACGACCAGGGCTCAAGCTCGCTAAGGATGACGAGTTCTTCGTGATCCCACTTGATACCGTCAAGCAGGCGCTTGGGTTGGTCTCTGACATTCGCTATCGCCCTTCGCTTGAGACCCAATGGCGCCAGCGTCGAGGTCAGCTCACGCCTGGGCAAAAGGAGCAGATCCTTCAGCTTCGACCTGAAAGCGGTCCGCAGGATTTGCAAAATCTAGAACCGGTGGTTCTGTCCGCGGCGTCTTATGCAATCACGTTAAAGGAAATGGAAGACAACAAACGCTGGAAAAATTTGAATTACGAATTGCAAAAGGAGCTGGCGAAACGAAAGGTGAGTGATGACTTTCACGTGCAAAGGCCCGAGCATTCGCCGGATCAAGGCCATGATTCTTCGGCGTTCGAGATCGGTTTTATCGATCAAAGAAAACAGGCGGCTCTTCTCGGTGTGCGTGCGGCTTTTCATGATTCCCTCTCCCGCGATGTCGGTGTACCGCCCTTCAGTCATCTCGAAGTTCTGAGCTTTCAGTGGCAAGCGTCCGAGTGGCAACAGATTCTGCCGCGGCGCTATCGGTTGCTGGAAACACTATCAACCCGGGCGATCAATGATTTTGAGAAGCCCATCAGTTGGGGCGTCACCGTCGGCGGCGATATCAAAGATCAACGCTTTCTGCAGAATCAAGCCACCGGACGGTTGGGTTACAGCTTCGATCTTTCGCCCGAAAAAATTCGTTGGTCGCATCTGGCGGTTGCGGGATTTGCGCAGGATCATGTCAATGATGTCCAACTGGTTGTGGGGTACGACTCGCGTCTTTGGCTGAAGTGGAGTGAGCACATTCGCAGTTTAGCTCAGGTCGAGTGGACTCGGTTTCCAAGCTCCACCGAGTCGAACCTGCAGGTTCAACAAGCCTTTGATCTGACGAATCAGCTGGAGCTTCGCGCGGGCTGGGCTTCTTATGAGCGAGAAAGCTCACGCCAAATCGAAAAACGAATCTCATGCCTGCTGAATTTCTTGCTGTAACGACAGAGTATGGAATAGCTGATAACTCGGCACATTATAAATGGATTGGGTGGATTGGATAGGTTAGGACATTGAGCATGTCCAAGCCCAGTCCCTTTGTGATCGAAGAGCTCAAGCTCTCGGATCTTACCGCATTGAAACAGTTCACGGATCACGAGATCGGCTCGGGCTATTATTCGACCACCGAGCTGGAAGAAATTTATCAGAAATCGCAGAAAAACGGACAGATGTGCTCGTTCTTGCTGAAACAACAGGGCGAAATTTTTGGTGTGCGTTTCACCTATGCTCCCGGCATGTGGAAGCACGGAAAAGGTGATGGATTGACCGTCGACAGTTGGCCTTATCCTTTGCAAGACACCGCGTATTTTCAATCCTTGTTTTTATCCAACAAGGTGCAGGGACAAGGATGGGGCGGAAAGCTTTCTGCGCGCTCGATTGAAGTCTTAAAGACAGTCGGTGCCAAGGGCATTGTTTGTCATTCGTGGAAAGAAAGTCCGAATAATTCTTCGACCAAGTATTTGCAGAAAATCGGATTTCAAAAAATCAAAGAACACCCTCTGTATTGGCAGCACGTGAATTACAACTGCACCAGATGCGGAAAACCGCCGTGCCAATGCACGGCCATCGAAATGTATTTAAAACTGGAGACCCTATGAGCACATCTTTTTGGCTGGATCGCACATCCCAAACCGCAAAACAAAATTACGATGTGGTGATCGTCGGTGCCGGCATCACGGGCCTTTCGACGGCGTACTGGTTGGAAAAAGAAGACCCCGCCCTGAAGATCGCGGTGATCGAAAAAAATCGCGTCGCATTTGGGGCTTCGGGAAGAAATGCGGGCTTTATCACTTGCGGATCCGTCGAGCACTTCAACCGCATGATCAGCAAACATGGCTTGAACCAAGCCCTCGAGATCTGGAAATTTTCCGAAACCAATCTGCGGCTGCTCGAGCAAGAAATTATCGAAGGCCAAGGAAACAAAATCCAGTTCGAGAAAAAAGGCGCTTTCTCTTTAGCGGCACAGGACAATGAGTTCGTGGAGCTCAAGAAAGTTTCTGAAATCATGACTTCGCTGAAAATTCCAAACGAAGTCTTGGAAGGATCAGATGTCGAGAAGCGCTTGGGGGCCGTTAACTTTGTCGGCGGGATCAAGTACATCGACGATGCTTCGACCAATCCAGTGGGGCTTTTGCAAATGTTGCGCGCCAAAATCAAATCGCCAATTTTTGAAAGTGTCGAGGCGTATCGCATCGACACCTCGGAAGAAGGCACAAAAATCTTGAAAACCGACAAGGGGGATTTCGAATCCTCGATGGTGGTCTTGGCCTTGAACGGATATTCGGCGAATTTGCATCCTTATTTTCGCGATAAGATCTTTCCGACCCGCGGTCAGTGCTTGATGACCGAGGCCGTGCCGCGGTTTATGGAAGGCCCTTGCTACGCCAATTTTTATCTGGATTATTTCCGTCAGACACCGACCGGAGAATTGCTGATCGGCGGATTCCGTCAGATGGAGAAGGAGACCGAGGTCGGATATTCGGATCACGTGACCGACGTCATCCAAAACTCATTGCACCACTTCGTGAAGACTTATTTGCCGAAGTTGGCCGATGCCAAGATTACGCACCGCTGGGGTGGCGTGATGGGCTTTGCCAAGGACGGAGAGCCATTGGTCGGCTCCATCCCTGAGGATCCGTCCATCTTCTTTGCCGGCGGTTACACGGGACATGGAATCGGCATGGCTTTCAATACGGCAAAGACCTTGGTGGATTCGATCTTTGGACGCGAAATTCCGTCTTGGATCTCGGCACGTCGATTCAATTGATTCTTATTTTGAGACGCGCACGTTGCCATTTTTCGCCGACACGTCACAGCTTCAGTAAATAGAGATTTTTGTTTATTTATAAACTGGTGGATCTGGACCATCGTTTTTCCAACTATGAGACATGGCCGCGCGATTGCTCTTTTATAGGTTTGTCATGCAAACCAAATAAAGGGGTGTCTCAGTATGAGAAACAGTCAGATCCACAAAGTAACAGCCATGTTCCTTGTTCTGATCGGTCTTGCGACTTCTGCCGCTCAGGCCGATGTCGCCCAAGGATCTTCATCAAATACTTCGAAGGCCATCTACGGCGCAGATTCACGGATCGACTACTATAATATGAGTTCATCCTGGCAAAAGGTCGCTCGTTCGACGGTGTCCTTGATCAGCAAATCGAAGATCTCCCAGTTTAGCACCGGCAAAGCCTACATTCAGACGAAAAGCTACGGATTCGACAACAACCTTTGTTCGGACGAACAATTCTATTACCAAAAAACCGCGGCTTTTTGCAGCGGCGCTTTGGTGGGGCCCGATCTGGTTTTGACCGCCGGTCATTGCGTCGAAGATCTGGTGGATTGTGACAGCACGAATGTCGTTTTGGATTTTCTCAATGAATATTCTTGGAGTGATCCATCCACGGTGGACTCTTCCAAAGTCTACGGCTGCTCGAAAATCATCGCGCAGACAAAAACTTCGACCAACGATTACGCTCTGATTCAGCTGGATCGTCCGGTCTTGGATCGCGGAAATCTGGTGCCGGCGTCGACGGGCTCATTCTTGCCGGTCGGAACGAAGCTCGCCGTCTTCGGAAATCCATGGGGTCTCCCCACAAAGATGGCCGACGGTGAAGTCACCAATGACGGCCCTCTCTATTACTTTGAAGCCAATCTGGATACCTATGCCGGAAATTCCGGAAGCCCCGTCATCAATAAAAGCACGGGTTTGATCGAGGGTATCTTGGTTCGGGGTAACGACGATTTTGTGAACGATACCACTCGCAGCTGCAAACGGTCTGCAGTGTATGCCGACAATTCGACAAATGCCGAAGAAGTCACCCGCATCAATCAAGTGGCCAGCACGATTAAAGCTTTCAACAGCTCTCCCACGCCGGCTCTGAAATGTTCGTTGAGCGTGCCTTCGCAACCTGTTTTGTACGGAGAAACATTCAAAACATCTTGGCGGGTCGATGGTCATATACCAGGTGATGGAAGCGTCTCTCTCTACAGCTATGTCGATGGCAAACTGGTCTTCAATAGTTATTCCGCTTTTTATCCGGCCAGTGAGACGAATACCAATACCGGTGCCGACCAATCAATCGAGCGCGGGATGATCGTGCGCGATCGCTTCGGCAACATCCTTTGCCAAACCGGATCTGTCAAATTCGTGCAGGCCGGTTTAGCTTCCAGCAAAGTCACGAAAGTTGGTTCTTACATCACTCACTTGTACACGTCGATCTTGGGTCGACAGCCCGAAGATTCTGGCTTCGGATATTGGTACGAGCTCGCGGTGCATGGCAAAGTCAGCTGCGCCCAAATGCCGGCTTCGTTCCTGTCGGACACCGAATTCAAGAATCGCAACCGTCAGCTGAACACCGCCGGATTTGTGACGGCACTTTACGAATTGGTTTTCCAGCGTGAGCCAGATGCGGCCGGACTGCAGTACTGGGTCAACAGTCTCAGCAACGGACAGAACACTCGTCAAACAGTGGTGGATCAGTTCTTGGCTTCACAAGAGTTTGAAGCGCAGTGCCGCTCTTACGGTTTGAATGGCGCGGGCAGTTTCACGATGCAGAGCCCGATCGAGAATTTGCCGGACGGTTTGGAGGCACGCAAAGCCACGCCGATTGGCTCTTACGTCATGCACTTGTATTCCTCGATCTTAGGTCGTCAGCCGGACGATTCTGGATTCAACTTTTGGTATGATCTGGCCGTTCAACGCAAAGTCAGCTGCGCGCAGTTGCCAGCTTCTTTCTTGTCGAGCCCTGAATTTCAAACACGAAATCACCAACTGGATCGCACTGGCTACATGACAGCCCTGTACCAACTGGTTTTCCAGCGTGATCCAGATGCGCAAGGCCTTCAGTTCTGGGTGAACGGTTTGAATGCCGGCGAGGCCACTCGCCAAAGCGTGCTCAACAGTTTCCTGGCTTCGCCTGAATTTGAAACTCAGTGCCGCTCGTACGGCTTAGAAGGCGCGGGCGCCTTCACCATGGACACACCAGTCGAAAATTTGCCTTAAATTCCATCCACGGCAAGGTCGTCAGCGTGATGACCTTGTCGCTTCTCGATCACCTCGACCAAAGACCAAGAATTTTCCTTTCATGAATGAAAAGATGAACCAATATGTAAACATTGATTCATATGGTTTCCGTCTATGATTCCAAAGATTATAAAGTTTTTTTCAACTCGTGGGTTCTTGAGCAGACCAAAAAAGGGCATGGCGAGAACCGAAGATTGGCGCAACATCTGGGCTTA
>CBIHNW010000024.1:0-75395 GCA_966211795.1 uncultured Bdellovibrio sp.
GAATTCACCATGGACGATTTTCTCTCTCAAATTCAAATGCTGAAGAAAATGGGGGGCTTGGAAAGCATCATGAAGATGCTGCCGGGAATGGGCGAGCTGCAAAAGCAAATGAAGAACATGGCCCCGCCCGATAAAGAAGTGAAAAAGATCGAGGCCATCATTCATTCGATGACCGCGCACGAACGTCGGGATCCAAAGGTCCTGAATGCATCGCGGCGGGAGCGAATTGCGAAGGGTTCAGGCACTCAGGTTCAAGACATCAATAAATTTGTTCGTCAGTTCGAAGAATCGAAGAAAATGATGTCGTCGATGATGAAAATGAGTCGGGGACGACTTCCTTTTTGATTTGAGCTGGAAATCCCGCTTGCAAATACAGATTTCCGCACGTAAAACTCTCATCTCTTGTTTTTGAAAGGACATGATTTCATGGCAGTTGTTATCCGCTTAGCACGTTTTGGAACCAAACACGCTCCGAAATATCGTATCACTGTGGCCGATCATCGCCGATACGTAACTGGTAAATATCTTGAGATTCTTGGCGTTTATATTCCGACTCCTTCAGGTAAAGACAAACAGGTCGTTGTTGATCTGGAAAAAGCTCAGGAGTGGATCAAAAAAGGTGCGCAACCGACAGACCGAGTGAAGCACGTCTTAAAGCTAGCTCAAGCGCAGAAGTAAGTAAGCTTTACTAGCTTTTGTCTCGATAAATTCATCTTAACTGATAATTTATTTGGCATAGGCTAGAAAGTTTGTAACATCTAAGCAGAGAGCCAAACGACAAGTTGTGATATTACAAACACTCTAGTTGATGGTGTGGAGGTTCAAATGATGAATCACTCGAGCTTAAAAGATCTTGTGGAATTTATGGCGAAATCTTTGGTGGATGAGCCAGAGCACGTCGAAGTGAAAGAAGTCGTTGGCGATCAGACAACGGTTGTTGAACTCAAGGTCGCGAAAAGCGATTTGGGTAAAGTGATTGGAAAACAGGGCCGCACGGCTCGTTCCATGCGAACAATCTTGAATGCTGCTTCAACAAAGCTTCAAAAGCGCAGTGTTCTCGAAATTCTTGAATAAATTTCAATGTTAAAGTGATTTTTAAAAAGGAGCTGTTGAAAGATGGCTCCTTTTTTTTATCTCTCTGATTTTTGACACACAGAGGCGATCTGAGGTATAAGCTCTATTTTCCAAATGGAGTTTTGATGCTCAAAATTATCTCTCTGGCTCTCACTCTCATTTTGGTTGGTTGTGGTCCCTCTTATTCGACCTCGGAGCCATCAAATTTTGAATCCTCCGACACGCAAAATATCTTTGGCGGAGAACAGATCTCTGCAAGTGAAGAATTGGGAAAGACCGTCGTCGCCGTGGTGAGCGACTCAACCAGCCTGTGCACCGGTGTTCTCATTCGCCGAGATGCTGTTTTAACTGCGGCTCACTGCCTGCCGCAGAAAATTTCAAATATCAAAATCATTTTCGGAACGACAGTTTCAAAAACGGCTCCCTTTCGCAGGGCTCGGCGTATGGTGGTTCACCCGCATGCAAAAGCGACGGGCACAACTGGATGGAATGATTTAGCGATCATTTTCTTGCAAGACGTTGCTCCCATCGAAACAAAGGGCGTAAAGATGGCCCAATTTCCTTTGCGATTGCAAGACGGTGACAGCGTGCAAAGCTTTGGATTTGGCATTAGTCGGGTCTCTCCGGGTGTTGAAGACAATGAGCGAGGCGCTGGTGTTCTTCGTCGCGTGCAGCTCTTGGTGCAAAACCCGGCTCGCTCAAAAACGGAATTTTCCCTCAGTCAGGGATTCAACGAAGGGGGCGTTTGCCAGGGTGATTCGGGTGGACCCGTCTTTCGCGAGAAATCAGATGGGGATTTCGAACTGATCGGCATCGTGAGTCGCGCGAGCGGCATTTTTCGTTTTTCCTGCATCATTGACTCGGTTGTGACCAGGGTGGATACGTACGCCGTATGGATTCAAAAAACATTGCAAACCTCAGCCACCTCGAAAGCCGCGCCATGACCCCAAACACCCCTTGGAAAAATGTCGGTAAAATCAAAGATGCCCATAGCTTGAAAGGTGAACTTTTTGTTCTGATTTTCGCGAAAGACATATCATGGGCCGAGGAGCTCAAGGAATGTCAGATTGGCGAGATGACCTACAGCGTGCAGCGATGGAAGCCCTATAAAGAAGGTCTTTTATTGAAAGTTCAGGGCGTCGAGGATCGCACCCAGGCCGAGAAAATCCGCGGACAGGTGTTTTCCATTCCGCAAGATCTGCTCGAATCTGAAGAGGGCGACACCATTTATCTTTCTGAAATTCAAGACTTCATGATCGTCACGCCCAACGGTGTTGAGCTTGGACGTGTCACCGGATTTTCAAGCAATCGGGCGCAAGATCTTTTGCTCGTCGAAAAGGTTTCGGGCGGACAGGCCGAGATTCCATTCGTCGATGATTTTATCGTCGAGATCAAATTTGAAGAGAAAAAAATCGAAATGGATCTGCCTGAAGGCATCTGGGATTTGCAGAATTTATGAAATTTCAAGTCATCACGCTCTTTCCGAAAATGATCGAAGCCTTTACCAATGAGGGCGTGATCGGTCAGGCTCGGCAAAAGAATTTGATTCAGGTCGAGACCCTGAACCCACGCCAGCACACGAAAGATCTGCACCAAACGGTCGATGATCGTCCCTACGGCGGTGGCGACGGCATGGTGATGCTGGCGGAGCCTTTGCAAAAAACTTTGGAAATGATCGTCGTCAACAACCCGGAATCTTGGATCGTTTACCTGACGCCACAAGGAGTGCCGCTCGATCAGGGACAAGTCCAACTCTTGAAAGAAAAAAAGAATCTGGTTCTGATTTGCGGTCGCTATGGCGGGATTGACCAACGGGTTTTAAATCAGTTTGTCGATCAGGAAATCTCGGTCGGGGACTATGTGCTTTCGGGTGGTGAGCTTGCGGCCGGGATCGTGATCGATGCGGTTTCACGATTGGTGCCGGGCGTACTCGGACATGCAGATTCAGCCCAGCAGGACAGCTTTTCAGATCAACTCATGGGTTTTCTCGAAGCCCCCAGCTTCACGCGACCACAAGAATACTTGGGCGAGAAGGTTCCGGCCATTTTGCTTTCCGGAAATCACGCCAAAATTGAGAAATGGCGAATGCAGGTTTCAAAGCTCGTAACGCTCTTAAAAAGGCCGGATTTAACTTTGCAAAAGGTTTGGAGCCGGGGGGAAGTTCGAGACTTGCAAAAATTCTGGAAGGAACTTGGCGAGCAGGACCGAGAGGTGTTAGGTTTGTCAGCTCTTTCAGACCAAGACCTGGAGCTTCTCAGTTATGACGGACCTGAACAACACCTCTGAATCGGCCTCAACCCCCAAAGTTCCACGCCTGGCGCTGGGCCTTGTGCATTACCCAATCTTGGACCGCGAAAAGAAGATCGTGGCCACCAATATTACCAACTTTGATATTCACGATATTGCGCGAGCTGCGACCGTTTATGGAGTTGAAAAGTACTATCTGATTCATCCGATGCAGGAACAATTGATGTTCGTGGATCGAATTTTGGATCATTGGCGCCTGGGGCCGGGTTCAAAATTCAATCCGTTTCGCCGAACTGCTCTGCAGAACGTGCAGACGGCGCCGACTCTTGAGGCCGCAAAACGAGACTGGGGCGTCGATTGCTTTACGGTCGCGACCCATGCGCGGCCGGTGCCGGGAACCAAATTTTACTCGTGTCTGGACCTGCATCACGAGATCCGAAAACCTGAATCCAAGCCCTGCTTTTTGATCTTCGGGACGGGTTTTGGCATGACGGAAGAGTACATGCAGGGCTGTGATGGTGTTTTAGAGAGCATCCGGGGGGCGCCTCCGAAAGATTACAGGCATTTGAGCGTTCGATCGGCTGTAAGTATCTATCTTGACCGCATTATGGGCCCATGGTAGACCCTTCATTCTTGCGTTCACAAAGATTGGGAAAATAAAATGGCAAAAGCAAAAGCTGCAAAAACTACGAAAGTTAAAACCAAAAAAGCCAAGGCAACTGGCGTTGATACAAACCTGGTGCGTCGCGTGACAGCTCAGAAGAAAAGCGCAAACATCGCTGAATTCCGTGCTGGTGATACAGTGAACGTATTCGTCAAAGTGAAAGAGGGCGAGAAAGAGCGCGTTCAGGTTTACAAAGGAATCTGCACAAAGCTGCAAGGTTCAGGTCCCTCACGATCTTTCACAGTTCGTAAGATCTCTGCGGGTGTCGGCGTGGAAAGAACTTTCCCGTTCGCATCTCCAGCAATTGAAAAAGTTGAATTGTTGAACGTCGGCCAAGTTCGTCGCGCGAAACTTTACTACCTCCGTGGTTTGGAAGGTAAAGCAGCGAAGATTGAATCTGAATTGGTCAGCCAAGGTTCAGCGTCAACAGCAGCCACTGAAGCTTAATTCATCCCTGAATTCTAAGCTCAGTCTTGCAAATTAACAAAATGCATTTGAAACCCCCGATGAGAAATCTTCGGGGGTTTTTATTTTGTGGGTTTCGGTGATTTCTTCTTGCGAAGAAATCGATTCAAACTCAAAATTCCGGCATGGCAAAATCGAAAGCTGTGTCAAAAGAAATCATCTATGAAAAGGTCGACTGGGCCACTTACAAGCCAGGTCCCGTGGTGGGCGTGGATGAGGTCGGCCGTGGTTGTTTGGCAGGTCCCGTCTACGCGGCGGCTTCATGCTTGCGCAGTGATTTGTGGGTCGATTCCCTGACGGATTCAAAGCTTTTGTCCGAAAAGCGCCGCGAAGATCTGGCGCCGAAGATTTTAGACACCCACTGGGTCGGTCTTGGATTTGCTACGGTTGAAGAAATCGATGAGATCAATATTTTCCAGGCTTCTTTACTTGCCATGAAACGGGCGGTGGAGAATTTGGAAACTCTGATGCAAAAGAAAACAGGACATCTTTTGGTCGACGGCAGTTTCAAGGTTCCGGGGATCACCTGTCGGCAAACGACCTTGGTCAAAGGAGACCTGAGATGCGCGCCAATTTCGGCGGCGTCCATCGTCGCCAAGGTGACGCGCGATCGATTGATGAAAGAGCTTGGGGAAAAGTTTCCGGTATATGGATTTGAAAACCACAAAGGCTATGCAGCCCCCACTCATAAAAAAGCGATCGAAGCGGCGGGCCCCTGCATCCATCACCGGCGCACCTTTGCCGGAGTCAAAGAACATCTCGCGCGGCTTATACTGTGAGGACCTTGCGCTAAAGGACTATCTTCGTCGCGGGTATCGCTGCGTGAAGCGAAGATGGAAATCCCCGTTTGCGGAAATTGATTTGCTTCTGAAAACTCCGACCGATGATTGGCTTTTAGTCGAAGTGAAGAGTGTTCCTTCGCTGGAATACCTGCATGTGCGAATTGCGCCGGCTCAGAAAAGACGGCTTCGACGGGCTCTTCAGTCTTGTCTCGAAAAATGTCCTGGCACGCGACTGGAGCTTGCTGTCGTGAGTCAGCAGGGAGAGATCTTGATCTTCTCTGATATCTTTGGTTGACCAGACTTTGCCTGGGCTTTCACAATTAAGTCATGAAGCGCGCAACTTTGATCCTTCTCATCAGTGTTTTTTCGATGTCGGCTTTTGCTGTCGACAATATGACGATCTTTCTGAAAAGCTGTGCCTACGGAACGGCTGCCGGCGCGGTGTTGGGGCTCGCCAGTCTTGCGATCAGTGAAAATCCGGATGGAAAAATGAGCAACGTGGCCCGCGGTGCGAGCCTTGGTCTGTACGCGGGCATTGGATTTGGATTTTACACCATTTACGGTAAACGCGGCGGCGAATCGGAAATGGTCGGGCAGAACCCCATCTGGTTTTCGCCCATTCATAAAGATCAAAAAGTCGATGGTGTTGCTCTGAACTGGGCGCATCTTTCATTTTAACTTGTCGCCATTTTTCGGGTTCGTCGCGGTCGCCATTCTTGTTGGGGCGACTAAAATCCAAAGGTTTGCAGAACGGATTCGTCAATTGGCGGACGAGCATTTCCATCCCACGCAAAGTTAACGCTGACTTCGTATTCCGGTTTCTTGTTGATGACTTTCGAGTGGGTCAAGCCCAAGTACAAACAGTCTCCCGGTAAGCGCAATTGAGCACCGTATCCCCAGGATGTCAGATAATCCGCGGGTTCGGTGCTGTAGCCGACTTTTCCGATCAGGTCGAGCCAGGAAAAGCCCTTCTTGGCAGAGACTAAATAGTTTTCTGTTCGGGGGCCGGTCTGTTTTTGATTCGCAGTGATAGTGTAGGTTAAGGCTTGCTCGACTTGGAAGAAGTCATTTTTAGCGTTGGTCAGGCGCACGCGAAACGTTTGGTTCGAGACTTCTTGAAAGTAATAATAGGTCGCTTGATGCACGATTTGCAGATTGCGAATTGAGATCCCGATATCCGAGCTCAGATTCGGCGTCTGGGCATCCGGATTTTTTTCGGATTGATAGAGATCGAAAGTTTGCGCCAACCGCCAGATCAAGAACTGTTGGTAGGACGGAGCCCCGGCCTCCCAATCTTTCCGGGTCAGCTTATTGGTCAGGGCGAGGACGACCAATTTTCGATCCGACAGTCGATCGCTGTAATCATACTGCAGTCGATTGGCGCCATTGAGATCGCCGTCGGAAACAGAAGCGTCACTGTTAAAGGGAATGTCTTCGCTGTTATCCAGTCCGAAAAATTCGTGTTTGGGGTGATGCAACCAAGGCACGGCCGTGGCCTGAATCTCCGGTTGAATTTCGTGTTTGATCCTTTGTGATTGCAAGGAGCTAAAGTCACCATAGATGCGGCTCAAGGTGGTGCGGGCGCCAAAGCTTGCGCGGACGTAGCGACGAATGTTGAGATTGTCTTCGCCCGGACCCGAGACGGGAAAGAAGTACTGAGTTTCGTTGTAGCTCACGGCTGGCACAAGCTCGAGATTTTGCAAGCGAATCGGGTAAGAAAGAGTGGGTTGAATGTTCAAGCGCTGACCAGTTCGGATCAGGTCGGTCCCACTGTTGTAAACGCCGTCATGAACGGGGTGGCAGTTTGGATCCTTTTCCCATTCGACCGTGCCACATTTAGAACTTGAGCCAGCATTGGCGACAATCAAGCCTCCGTCCACTCTTTGCAGATCATCCCAGGCAAATCCGGAGCGGGCGAAATTTTGGTAAGTCACATCCAGCGAGGCCAGAAAATCAGAATTGCCAAGGCGGGTGGTCGCTTGCGAGAAACGAATCTCAGGTAGGCGCTGAACGGCATTTTCATTGCCAGCGAGCGGATCACTTTGCAAAAGATTTTGATAAATCGAAGCGTCCACGCTCCAGTGTTGCGAGGCCGTATTTTTGGTCACCGAGAATCGCGATTCCATGGCGGGATCACCGTTATTGCGGGTCTCAAGCGGGAAGTCATTTGGGTATTGAAGGTCGCTTGCGGTGTTGATCTGGGCGCGCTGGACGAAGCCATCCGGCATGTCATAGTAATGTTGGTATTTGATAAACCAACGATTGAATTTCTCGTTTTGCACGGACCGAAAACGATTCAGGCGTGGCTCGTCCTTGAAAACATTGTCATTCAAGAAGCCAAAATCCAATTCGCCGCTGCTGGATTCCGTCAGCACATAACGATAGTTCACCAGCGTTTTGGGACCGCGAAATTCGTAATTGGTGAGATTGAAAGTCGCATCGGAGCTGCGGGAAATGGCCCAGAAATAACTTTGCGAGTAGGTCAAACCCCCGAGACCTCTCTGGCCGATGGTTGGCGTCAGTAAACCCGACTGCCGGTCTGTTTTTAGCGGTACCGCTAAGTAGGGCATCCAGAAAACGGGGATCGATGCAAAGCGCATCACCGAGTTTTTGATGTACGCGTAGCCGCCGATTTCGGCGCGAATTTTGGTTCCAGAGAAGCTCCAAGCCTCGGGACAAGTTGTACAAGTCGTGTACCGAGCATCGTCGGCCACATAATCCACTTCGCTGAGTTTTCGAATCTGGCTTCCTTCGAAGAGCACGTTGCCAGATTGGACGTAGCCATCAATGATCAGGCCGGTATTTGTTTCGTAATCCAGAATTACGCGCTGTCCGGCGAGATTGGCTTTCGATGTGGTGACCAAAACATCGCCGATGGCGTCGATGGTTTTTGCACGCAGGTTGATGTGGGCTTTTCGGCATGAGAGATGTTGATCTTGGTAGATGACTTGGACTTTGCCTTCGAGGTCGACCGTTTCGTTTTGCGAGTCCCGGTCCATGGAATCGGCATGGATGGTGATTCCTTGGATCAAGGCTGACTGGTCACTCACGGCGGGCTTTGAAGTTTGCGCGAACGCGAAACACGGGACGATGGTGCAAGCAAAGCAAACGAGTGCGATCAGGTTCACAACCGAATATTTTTTTAAATTTTGAATCGCCGTCCACTGCTGCAAAATCAGAGGTCCTTTTCCAATCCATTCTTGAAGCGAAGTTTTTGAAGCCTCGCTCGCAAATAACGGATCAGTCGGGATCCGCTATTTGGTCTTCATGACAAAGACACCGTCCCATAGATCGGGTGGCGCTTCGGTCAGATACTCGGTGCAGCGCTCGACATAGAGCTCAGTTGGAGGATCCCCGGGCCGGTCATTCAAGGCCTGTTTGAAGCAATCTAGAGCTTCGCCGAATTTCCTCTCATGATAAAGCTGAAATCCATTCTTAAAGTGTTGAAGAAGCGATGCGGTGGAAGGATCGGGTTTTCCCTCGCAAACCAGCTCGAAAATGCGGACGGGTTCGTTTTTTCCTTTGACTCGAACCCAGTCGATTTCGCGGCATGTAAAAGAGTCCTTCACGTCCTCGAAGGTGAACTGAGAAATGACGACGCGGGTGCCGTATTCTTTGTTGATACCCTCAAGCCGCGAGGCCAAATTCACGGCATCTCCCATGACCGTGTAGCTGCGGACGATATCGGAGCCCATATTTCCGACACTCATCTCGGCCGAATTGATGCCGATTCCGATATCAATCTTTGGCAGTCCCTGGGCTTCGAATTCTTTCTGCAAATCCTTGAGTTTTTCCAAGCTTTGCAGAGCGCAGCGGCAGGCATACTTGGCATGATCCGGAAAAATGATCGGCGCGCCGAAGAAGGCCATCAAGGCATCACCCATGTACTTGTCGAGAGTTCCTTTATTCGCGAAGACGATCTGGGTCATCGGGGTGAGGTATTTGGTGAGCACATCCGAAAGTGCCCGCGGATCGAGCTTTTCAGAAATGGTGGTGAAGCCGCGCACGTCAGAGAAGAAAACACTCATGCGTAATTTCTTACCACCCAACTCGATATTTTCGGGGTCCTTCAAGATTTCGTCGACGATGGCCGGAGAAACGTATTTCGAGAAGGTGCTTCGCAGGTGCTTCTTTTTTCGCTCTTCGGTCAGGTACTTATAGAAAAATAAAAAGATGTACAAAAAGAGGACCAGTCCACCGGGGAGCGCCATGGTGACAAGAAAACCTTTTTTAAGAAAGAATTGATCCAAAACACCGAGCGCGATGACCGAGCCGAAGGTGAATAAAAATCCGGGGATGGCGGTGGTCTGAGAGATGGCGACGGACAAGATCACGCCAAAGATCAGCACGATCAAAGGCATGAACTTTTCTTCTTGCGGATGGGCTTTGAGAAAGTTTCGTTCAAACAGGTTTCCCAATGTTGAGACGTGCGTTTCCGGTCCTGGAAAATTTTTATCAAAGGGCGTGACGCGAAGATCGTAAACGCCGATCGCCGTCGCTCCGAAGATGAAGGCCTTGTCTTTGATAAAGTCAGCCTTTTTAACTTCTGTTTCGACCGGATTCCACTGTTTGGTCGAGGGATTCCATTCAGCCTGAGTGATCATTGCGGTTTCTTTGCCGTTGAAAAGTTCCTTGGCGGGGAGATAGGGATACATATTTTTCCCGCCGGCATAATTGATGTTCATGCGGGCCTGCGCATCCACCGGAACTGAGCCGATCAGCTCCTCGGGATCCTTTGAGGGATCGACGATATCAAACTTGGTCAAAGTCTTTTGCTCTGGATGGCGGGGGTCGATGTTGACTTCGATATTGGCGCGGTAACCTGTCGCTATCAGATAAGTTTGCAAGGCGATTGAGGGAATAAAGCTGGTTCCTATACGATTTCCGGTGCGGAAAAAGAGCGAAGATTTCCGAATTGTTCCATCCGAATCCTGCTCGGCATTGAAGCTTCCGGTATAGTCTACGCTTTTTTGAATGCCGTCCGTATTGATCGTCCATCTTTGGTGCTGCACGATTGGCATTGGCTTGGACATCGCCTTAAATTTTTCGATGGCTTGATCAATCGGTAGATCTTTCAGATCTTTGGATTTGCTGAAGACTTTCTGGTAAGCGGGTTTGAGATCCTCAATCCAGAGATCGTCTTTGGTAAGCCATTTTTCGCAAAATTTCATGTTCGCGGTCTGACGTAGGTAATTGAGCTGACGTTTTTCAAGCTCGGTCAGGCTCTCGACATCTTTTTTGTTGAAAATGTCTTTTAAGGCATGAATGGTTTCAGTGTTTTCGATGGCCGGGAACATGCCATCAAAAATTTGATCGAACTCGAGATCGACGAAGGGATCGGCTTCGTCGTTGACGATGAAAGTGGTGTTGAGCTTGACGAATTTTTCGGCGTTGGCGCGGCGAAAGGCTTCGTTACGGCAATAATCTTGGTAGGCGAGCAGGCGGCTGTCGTCAGATTCTTCATTGAAGGATCCGAGCACCATGTGATCCTTGTTCTTCTCGAGGGTCGCCGATAAAATCGCGTCCGGCTGTCCGCGAGATTTTTCTTCGTCTATGGCGGCTTTGATGGCTTCCGGAATGTTTCCGCCAGTTTTCGCTTCGATGCGTTTGATGGCTTCGAAAGTTGCGTCCACCTGCGGTTCCGAGAACACGATATCGAAGCCGATGGCGCGGGCCTTGTACTTCATCATTTCTTCAACGATGAAAGAAATTTTCTCCCGGCTCCAGGGCCAGCGACCTATTTCTTCGATCGAGCGATCGTCAATGGTCAGCAGAGCGACATTAGGCGAAGGCTTTGCTTCGCCCCGTAATTTCAAACGAATGTCTTGGTTTTTCAGGTCCACCCACTCGATCGCATCAAATAAAAATTTTCGAATTGGTGGCAGCAAAAGCCGTGAGCTTTCTTGTTGCGAGCGAACCGAATAAAAATTCAGCGTGATCAAAACGAAAGCGATGGTCACCGTCAGACCCACCAGGATCGGGGATTTTAGGATCTCAATAAATTTTTGTAGACTCTTGTTCGAGCTCTTTTTTTCGGGTGTCGTCACGGGGTCCATCCTTGGCTTGCAACGTTCCCACTCTTTTGGATCAGGCAAATCCGACGCGCTTCCGGTGCGACCTCGACTTTGCGTTGATGAATGGGTGCTTTCATATCCTAGACCGTTCCTAGGCGAGTGTCCATATTAAGGGATTGTAAAGGTCGGCCGAAGAGAGACTGTCGAAGGAGATGACATGGAAGCAAAGTTGAAGAATCAAGGGGAAGTTGCCATCATCACGATTCAAGGTCCGCTGGAGATTGAGAAAACTCAGGGCTTTCGCGAGATCTGCCTTCGTCATTTTTTAGGTAAGAAGATCATTTTCAATATGCAAAAGGCGGCCTTTGTGGGCTCGACTGGACTGCAGGCCTTTCTTGAAACCGTGCGCACGCTCAGTGAAGAGAATCAGCACGGGTTGAAGGTGGTCGGGGTTCAGGCGGAATTCAAACGCATTTTCCAAAATCTGGAAATCCAACGTCTGCAGATGCATGACTCGATGGACGGAGCTTTATCTAGCTTTGCTTTCGAAGATCATTCAACTTCGAACTCAACTCAAGGTTGAGTTTTTCCAGCGAGGCGAGCGACAGCTTCAATTTTTCATTCTCTTCTGACTTCGCCGTCCACATATAGCGAAGGCTCGTCATTTGCTCGTCCAATTCTTCGCGCGAGGCGAGATGACTTTGCACTTGGGCTTTCAGTTGTTCCCGCTCGGCCTGCAGATCGATGATCGTCAATTGATTTTCGGTCAAGCGCCCCTTCATTTCGCGGGACGTGCTTCGCAAATGCTCAAGCTCGGTCTGCACCTCTTTTTGAAAATCTTCTTTGTTGCGGCGTAAAGAGACGACCAGATTTTCCAGCTCGTCTTGGCGCTCGAGACAGCGGTCCAACACCTGCGTCTTTTGCTCGAGGGCTTGATTGTTTTCGTTCAAGACTTCGAGCTGCTTTTGCAATGAGCCTTTTTCTTTTTCGAAACTTTCAATCAGGCTGTTTTGATTCATCTCGTAAAATCGGGCCAGCTGATCGCGGTCGTCCTTCAGGGCCTGAATTTTATTTTGCAGCTCGATGGCCTGCGCGTCTTTCACATTGAGTTCTTGATTCAAGCCTTGAACCTGGGCGTGCAGGGCCTGCGCGTAGCCCTTGAGATTTTGCAAATACGGTTTGATCGTGGATTTGACACGGTCCTGGTAACGCTTTAATTTTTCAACCTGCGCTTCCAGGCGCTGGTACTCGGGAAAGCGCTCCTGAAAGGTGCGCACTTCGCTTTCGAGTTGTTTGTGTTTTTCTTTCCAGATCAATTCTTTCTCTTTCCAAATCAGGTTTTGATCGGAAACGGAAGAGTAGGAAAGGTTTAAATCTTTGACGTCTTGTTGAAGGGCGCGGTTTTCGTCCTCGAGGGTGGTCATGCGACGGAGATTGACCTTGAGCCGGGCCATCAAATCTTCGTTCTGCGAAATCAAGGCTTCGACCGTACCGGATTTTCTCACGTCGCGCGGAATTTGTTTGAAGTCGAAAATCTCTGGATCGGGTTGTCTTTTCAGTCGGGCCGCGAGAGCGTTTTCTTCGTTCTCGACAAAATCCACATCGACCATGTTGAGCGGTTGGAAAGATCCATTTTCCATAGAGCTCCTCCGAGCATAAATACGGGCCATCTTGGTCCCAAGTCTATTGTCTCAAATAGGGTCGACCAAAGTCAAAATCTCGACAGTATTTCGTGAATTCGGTCGCTGGCTCTAGTCCTATGTCTAGACTCAACCATTGGCTGGTTTCTACCGAAGAGTCTCATGCATGGGATTGCCAGTCAGAAGAGATTTAAAAGCCGAATTAAGTGCCATCAGCAATGACATGGGCCGGGCGGATACGCTTCGTCACAACGTTCTGACCTTTGTCGTCGAGGAAAACTATGACGGCGCGATCAAAGTGCTGAAAACGTTTCTGGATAGCGAGTTCGAGATTCCGAAATCGCGAGAGCGCGTCGAGCGCTACATTCAGCATTCAATTGATTTGGTGAATGCCATTCGCGCCAAGCGCAAGTTTCCGGGAGCGCAAAGCCTGACGACCGCCAAGCAGCAAGAGCTCAATGAAAAGTTCGTCACCCATTTTTCCGAATTGCAATTCATCTTGAAAAAAGTCGAACGCATCCAGCATGAAGTCCGACTTGAAGACATCCGCTCGACCGTTTGGATTGTCCAGGCATTGATCACATCGGCAATTGTCATTGCCGTCGTCGCATTTCTTTTAGACGTCAATCAGGGTCTCTTAGAAACCACCATTGTGGTGGCGGATGATGTGTTTAGGGACTTAACCAACTGGATCTTCCGGTAGAAGCCGTCCCCTGAAGCCAAATCCTTCGTTGTTGCGCTGAAAGCGCACCTTTGGTGCGACCTCCTCGACTTTGGCTCCAGGTGACGGCTTCTACCTTATTCACTGCTTTTTTTGGGGGAGATGGGAATGGGGCTGAGGCTGAGGAGGGGTCGATCCTTCGATTGGTCTTGTAGCCAGTGCAGTTAATTTGGACTTTGGCTCAATTTTGTCTGAGTTCGGACTGGTTTTGGCTTCAAGTTTTACTTTAGGTTTTTCTCAAGTCAGATTTTTGTTTTTATCTGACTTGAGGGTTTTCGTGTAACTTTGGGTTATTATTTTGATTTTAGCTTTTGGTAGGCGCCTTCGAGAACGGGGAGAAATTGGCCTCTGGGGAGGTTTTTACCGTTAACGAAGATGGTTGGTGTGCCCTGGATTTTGGCGTTGGCGCCTTCTTGGGCCATGGCTTGGAGCAGATCCTGGCTGGCGTCTGAATTCATACAGGTTTGCATGTTTTCAAAGTCGACTCCGAGATCTTTGCTCATTTGTTCAATGATCGGTTTCACATCCGAAACCTGGTGAAGATCTTCTTGATGTTCAAATACCCAATGGTGCGCTTTCCATCCCAATTTTGAAATTTGCTCAGCGCACATGACTCCAGCGCCAAGCTTGCAACGAAGGCCGTCGCCACGATTGGGGATCGCTTTGTTGCAAGTTCCATCCAAAGTGAAAACTTTGAAAATCATTTTAACATCGGGATGCGACTGGGTAAAAGCTTCGAGCGGCACGGACGCCATTTTGCAATGCGGACATAGAAAATCGGCGAATTCGACAATGGTCATAACCGGTGTCGGAGCGGTGCTGCCTTGAACCAGTCCGCGATCGGCCTGAAAACTTTGGGCGCTGGAGGCTTCCCACTCGTTCAAAGAATCTTGCACCATCATTTCTATTTTGCCAAAACCTGCCGAGCTCAGGGCCATGTTATTCACCACCCAGGCAGAGGCCGGAATCAGAACCAACAAAATCAGCACCCAGCGAGCCTGACCAAAAAGATGGTTCAAGTCATTTGCCAGGGAATGCAGTGGACGCGCAGTCTGAATCTGCCAGGTCCCGACCAGTTGCAAAAGCGAGAGCACATAGGCGGCCATGCAAAACAGACAATAAGTTCCAAGCCAGAAAGTCGAAATGCTTCCCATCACGATCGAGACCACGAATGTAAATGCGGACAACCAGAATAGCATGCGACGAAGCCAGTCGGGAGAGGCGCTGAGCTCAAAGCGAGTCGACACCAGCAAGACGAAAAATACGATTTGCGTGATCAGCCCCAAGAGCGCAACCGGGATTCCCCAGATATTGGCGTAACGGCTGGCCGCTACGCTGTCGCAGTTAAAGGTCGCCGAAAGATTGCAAATGGCTGGACCCGAGGCGGAACCGAGCTTCAATTGATAGTGTTGGTTTGTCAGGTACAAGTGTGTGGCCATGGTCAGCAGGCTCACCACGAAGAGAAATAGGAACCATGTTTTGGCAGAGATTCGGCTGTTCGGACTGGAGGAGGAAGAAGAGTTTTGCATGAACCTATTAGAGCCAAAAAGAATTTTGAAATCAATGTTTTGTCATGCCACAATGTGAGGGAATGAATGCCATGTCTTCTTCCTCCTCTCTTTCATCTCGCCGTTGGATCCAGCTTCGTCACGATCTGTATGAGCAAGTGCAAAAGCACGTGTTGGCGTTATTGGGCGAAAGTTCGCCAGGACTGCTGCGTTACCAAGAGGAGTACGAAAGAGAGATCAGTCGAGCCTGGAAAGTCTCGTCTCGGGAAAAGCTTCTGGCAGCGGTTCAGAAGGCACGGGTGGTGTGGCTTGGAGATTTTCATGCGCTTCAACAATCGCAAAAAGCTCAGCTGCGAATTCTGAAAGCCTTGCCACAAACCCAAGATATTGTCTTAGGCGTCGAATGCATTGAAGCGCGCCATCAAGGGCATTTGGATCGTTATCTTCAGGGAAAGTTAAGCGAGCGAGAGTTCTTAAAAGCCGTCGAGTGGAAGCGAAGCTGGGGCTTTCCTTGGGAACATTATAAACCCTTGTTTCGCTGGGCCTTTAAAAATAAAGTGCGAATCTTTGCACTGAATCTTAAGGCCGAGCAGAAGTCCATTCGCTCCCTGCGTGAACGGGATGAATTTTCGGGTCGAAAGATTGCGGAAATCCTGAAGCAAAATCCCCAGTCTCGGATGTTTGTCATTTTTGGCGACTTGCACTTGGCAGGAAAACATCTTCCGCAGGTGGTCAGCAAGTATTTGAAAAGCAGTTCGTTTGCCTTCGTCTTTCAGAATCCAGAGAAAATTTATTTTCAGCTTCTCAAGAAAGAAATCGAACATCAGGTCGATGTGGTCGAGCTTTCCAAAAATCGGTATTGTTTGGTCAGCGTTCCGCCGTGGGTCAAGTGGCAAAATTATCTGCTGTATCTCGAGTCACATTACGACCGAAGTTTTGATGATGATTTGGATTTGACGGATTACGTCGCCAAATACATCAAGCTCATCGGCGAAGATCTCAGCGTTCAGGTGGCAACGGATCACTTTGCGATCGCCACTGCGAATGATCGCGGCGCCTGGGCCCAGATGCAGAAGGCTCTGACGGAAAAAGAGCTCGAGATCGTTCGCTCTTGGATCGAAGACGGCCGCAGTTTCTTTCTGCCCGAGGCTGGCATTGGTTACTTGGGACGACCTTCAGTGAACGCGGCGGCTCAGTTGGCGATGGCGATTGTATCCGCTTCGCTCAGTGGTCAGAAAAAAATTCCGGCAAAATTTCCGCAAGACTTTGTGAAAATGATTTGGCTCGAGGCGGTCCAGTATTTCGGTAGCAAGTTGATCAATCCCAAGCGAAAAACGAACACGCTGAATGACATCAAAGCCAGTCTGATGGCCCGCAATCCGGTGGATCAAGGCAAAGAAGCCATGCAATTGGCCCTGAGTCAGAAGATGCTGGAGCTCTTGCACCTCTCGCAGGGGCGTAAGGAGCGGGAGCTGATTCGTCCGCGAAAGCGCAAGGCCTACCTCGAGGCTGCGCGAATTTTAGGCGGCATCATGGGTGAAAAACTTTATTTTGCCTATCGACGAAAGCTGCTCTCAAAAAATTCGTTGTTGAGTCTTTTGAAAAAGCCTTTGGACGCCGAAGGTTTCCCGTATTTCTATTGGGAGATTTTGGAAGTCGTGGAAAACTTCCCGGAACCATTTCAGTCCAAAACCGAAAAAATGTAGAAACAGTCTCGCGAATGCTGGAAAAATTAATTCAGAAGGTCTTTAAAGTCTTTGCCTGGCTTAAAGCGCGGCACCTTGGATCCCGGAATCATGACCGGTGCGCCCGTTTTTGGATTTCTTCCATTGCGCGATTTGCGGCTGAGGCGTGAGAAAGTTCCAAAGCCAACCAGTTTCACTTCATCCCCTTTGGCGACAGACTTTTGAATGATCTGTAGGGTGGCGTCGAGAAAGTCCTCGGACTGCGTCTTCGTCAGTCCAGTTTTTTCAGCGACCTTTTCAATCAATTGAGCTTTATTCATTGCCAACCTCGGGGTGGTAGAAAGCTAAAAAAAGAGGCTTTGAGGGTCAAGATTTTTCCCGGAAATAGGTCCGGATGAAATGGCGCAAAATCTGTTTGTTTGCTTGACAAAAAATCCAGATTTTCAGGCCGACGGAGAGTGATTTGATGACTCATTCTGAGAACTGGAAATTTTAACTCCTTTGAATCATTCATTTATATGCAAAGCTGGCCGATATAACAGCTATGGCAAAGCAGAATTTTTTATTCGTAACGGTGTGCTTGGTTCTGGTGACGGGAATCATGCAAAGCTATTTCCTTTTCGAGCAGCACTTCAGTCCGCACAAAGATGATCAAAAAAAGATCGAGGCTTTGAGAGAGGTCGTCGAAGAAAAAAACCTTCGCATTGCCCAGCTAGAAACTCAGCTCGTCGACTTTCAACAAGAAGTGGCGGCCCAGTTGCCGGCCCTGAAAAAAGTCAGTCCGACTCCCAAAACGTTTCAGCTTCGAAGCCTGGCGAGTGTGATGCAAAAGCCGCTGGATGCTTTTGAGATGTCAGGTGTCTTAAGCGAAAAAGCGCGCGCCGAATTTCGCCATGGGGACTTTAAAAGCTCGGCTAAATCCTTTGCGCAGCTCACCCAAAAGTACCCAACCTCTCCGCTGGTGATCCAGGCCTATTTTTTCTGGGCCGAAAGTCTTTACATGAACCAGCAGCCGCAAGAGTGTTTGGATGTGATCGATCAAATGATGACCCATTTTCCAAATCATGAATTGACGGGGTTTATCATGTTGCGAATGGGGCAAATTCTGCAGGCACGCAGCCGAACGGAAGAGGCCGCGGAAGTCTTCAAATTGGTCAGCCAAAATTTTGCCGGCAACAGTGAATTAAAGGTTCAAGCGGAGAGACTGTCCAAGTCGATTGAGTGATGATGAAATGCGGATTGATTTTTTTATTTTTATTCCTGATTGCGGGTCCGGTCTGGGCCGAGCTGAAGTTCGTTGATTTGCCGCAAAATTGTTACACGCAAAAAACTTACCCCTGTCAGGTGCGCATTTCCGGAGGATCGCTCGCGATCGAGCGAGAATCCCAGATTTTACATTTGGCCGACCAAGGCGCGATTTCGTTTCTCAGTGCAAATGAGCTGCAGTTTCTTTCGGGTGCGGCCTGGATTGAAAAAGCAAATGATTTGACGGTGAAGATTTCACCCGTCCTCAAAATTCAGATTTCGGGCGAATGGTTTGTAAAGAAAGAAAAAGATGCCACCATGAGCGTGCGCAATCTTGCCGGAGAAGCGAAATTCATTTCGGACCGGGTGTTTGCGAGCGAGGCGCTGCCGATTGGATTTCAAAATTGGTATGGCTTGCTCGACACGAGCGGCAGTGTTTCTCGGGGAGTGATCCGGCCTATCGAAGTGGGAGACTTTTTGAAAGACTGGCTTCCGATCTCGAATCTTTCGGTGGCTGAAATGAAACATCAAGTTTTGTCGTACAAAGAGCAATGGAAGGGTGCGCTGGAGCAATCGGCCCAATTGTACGCGCAGATCGCCACCCGGAGAATTGCCGCCGTCGAAGAGCGAGAACGGCTGAAGCTGGAAAAGGCGGCCTCGCATCGCCATGAGCAAGAAAAGTTGCGCCAGATGTATCGCGAACGCAATGGTTTCGGCGATCAGAAATCTAGTCCATAGTCCGGACCGACTTCGGACCAGAAGTGACCTTGGTAAGAGGGGTCTTGTCCCGGATCATGATATCCTAAAATGAGAATTGATTCTCTTGAATTTGGGGAGGACAGGATGTCTTCAATCACGCCAGCCGAACGTTCACGACAAACGGATGAAATTCGCAGTCAGCGCGAAGAAAACCAGAATCGCGAAGCTGAAGAGACCAAGAAGCACAAACGCGAAGTTCGTCGTTTGAATCAAAAGCATGATGAAGAGATTGACGAGCTCAAAAAGAACTACGAATCACAGATTCAAAATCTTCGTGAACGCTCGAGCGACCAGCTGAGCGAAAAAGATCAATCCAATCTCGCCAAAATTGAAAAGCTGCGCTCGATGTACACCGAATCCCTGCGAAAACGCACGGACGAAACCGAGAATAAGCGTGGAGCCGAAAAAGAAGTGTACCGCAGTCAGATGGCCAAAGAGCGCCAAATCAACGAACAACAGCGCGACGGTTTGAAGCAAAATTTCGACAATTCGCTGGCCGATAAAAGTCGTGAATTTGAATCCTACGGCCAGCGCGCCCGCGAAGAGATGCAGGGAGCGATCGCGAAAAACGCGGACAAGCTCGAGAAAAAGCATCAAACCGAAGTGCGCGCGATCTCAGAAGATCGTGACAATCGCTTGGTGCAAAGCGAGCGAAACTCGAAGGCGACAAAGTCTTCGCTGGAAAATAAATTGAAAGATCAAGAAGCGCAACAGCGCCTTGAAAACGAGCGTCGGGATGCGAATTGGCGAAATGCATATTCGTCTAAAGAGCGTCAGATGGACGAACTGATGACCGGTCGGGCGGAAGAGCTCAAGTTTGCGCGCGAGAAGATGCAAAATAACTATGATAAAAAAGTCGAAGACAAAATCGGGGAACTTGAGGACGCGAGAAAAACTCTGAAAGAGCAGGCCACGGATCGCATCGAGCACGAAGTTCGATCGGCGGAAAGCGAGAACTTGCGTTTGAAGAATAACAATCTCGTCGACATGATGACGACCAAGCGCCTGCGCGATCTCGAGCGTGATCACGTGATCATGGATTATGAAAATCGCATGGATAAGCTCGCGGCCTCGAAGGACGGCCTGGTTGAAAAGTCGAAAGAAGTGAATCAAGAGAGAATTTCCAATGCCAACCGCAAAAACGAAGAGATTTTGTCGGAAGCCTCAAGGCGTTTCAAGAGTGATCAAATGATATCCAACGAGCGCCATCGCGAAGATCGCGATCGCCTCGAGGTTGAGCATAAAACTCAGCTTCAGCATGTGGCCTCACGCAGTGATGACCGGGTCGGTAAGCTCATCAAGACAACGTCCGAAGCGCAGCGCGTGCAAGATCGATATCATTCTGAAAATATCAATGCCTTGAAGGATTCTTATCAAGGCGAGCTCGCGAATCAGCGGGAAGCTCAGATGGAGCAGCTCAAGAACACATACTTGCGCATGGATGACCGTCTGCGATCGACCGAAGACAAGCATGCCAAGCGATTGGAAGAAGTCGTTAACAATTACGAAACCAAGATCAACCAGTTGCAAGAGCAACAGCAAAAAGATCTGCAGCGGCAAAGCGAAATCTATGAATCTCGCATGGCCGTGACGAAAAAGCAGATGGATCAAGAGCAAAAATCGCACGAAATGAAGATTGACGGCAAAGTGAGTCAGCTGCAGGATCAACACGAACGTGAAATTGATCGGCTCGAAAAGCGACATCAGGAACAGATGGCGTCGCTGGCCCAAAAACTGAACTATTACCGGAAAAACACTTAATATATGCTAGTCAACCGCCGCGCTAAAATCGTCGCCACCATCGGTCCTGCCACCCAATCCGAAGAGGCTTTAGAGAAAGCCATTCGGGCGGGGATGAACGTGGCCCGTCTTAATTTTTCTCATGGCACTCATGAAGGTCATCTCAAGGTGATTCAAAATCTGCGCAAACTCTCAAAAGAGCTGCGAGCACCGGTGACCATATTGCAGGATCTGCAGGGACCCAAAATCCGCGTCGGCAAATTTGAAAAAGGATCGATCGAGTTGGTTCCGGGATCTAAAGTCACGATCACGATGAAGAAAGTGATGGGAACAGACGGCTTGATTCCTTCGGATTTTCCGGAGCTCGCGCAGAGCGTGAAAAAAGACAGCCGCATTCTTCTGGATGACGGACTTTTGGAGCTGAATGTGCTCTCCGTCGAAGGCGATGAGGTTTTTTGCGAAGTGATTTACGGTGGCATTCTGAAAGACCGTAAGGGCATGAACGTACCCGGAGTTTTATTGGCCGTTGATTGCCTGACCGAGAAAGATTTAAAAGATCTTGAATTTGGTTTGGCCAATCAGGTGGATGTGGTGGCGCTCAGTTTCGTTCGTCATGCCAAGGATATTCGAAAGCTGCGGGAAATTGTCGACGCCAAACATCCGGCCGCGAAAATTTGCGCCAAAATTGAAATGCTGGAAGCCATTGAAAATCTGGAAGAAATCGTACGTCTATCGGACATCATCATGGTGGCGCGTGGAGATCTGGCCGTCGAGATTGGTCAGGCGCGTCTGCCCGGGATTCAAAAGCAGATCATCACGCTGGCCAATCAATTGAATAAGCCGGTGATCACCGCGACCCAGATGCTGGATTCGATGGTCGAAAATCCAAGACCCACACGTGCGGAGATCACCGACGTTGCGAATGCGGTTTTGGATGGCTCGGACGCTTTGATGTTGTCGGCCGAAAGTGCGAGCGGAAAATATCCGTTCAAGTGCATTCGGACCATGCACGAAATCATCATCGAGGTTGAAGATAAGGTCGAAAAATTTTATAAGATTTCCCTGCAGAACGAATTTCTCAGTCCCGCCAACGCCATTGGGGCCAGCGCCTCGCTGAGCGCAATGAAAATTGATGCCAAGGTGATTGTCTGTTTAACTTCGACGGGAAAAACCGCGAATATCATTTCTGGATTTCGCCCGAAAGCGCGCATCGTTGCGGTCACTGATCAGATTGAAACTTTGAATCGGTTGGAAATTATTTGGGGTCTGCAAACGCTCTCGATTCGACCTTACTCGAATCTGGAACAAGTGGTCGAGCAAGTCGAAAAAGTTCTGATTCAATATGGCCTGGCGAAAACCGGTGATAAAGTGGTGATGACTTACGGTCAGCCGATTTATGACGGGACAAAGACGAACACCGTCTATATTTTCACCTTGGGTGGAGATCGGTACGAGCGGCTTCCGGACGATCAAGTCCCGCTTCGCTGCCAAATCGAGAAGTTTTAATTTTTAAGCCGAATTCTTAATTGAAATCAAGCGCGACGACCGTGATGTCGTCCGCAAGCGGCGCGGATTTTGCCAAATCATCTGATTGCTGTAAAAGCTTATCCAGAAATTCCTGCTGCGCGCGCGGGTGATCCACGTGCGCTTGCAGCAGCATTTTATTAAAGCCACGTTCGTTCAGCATATTGCCATCCAGATCCAAACGTTCCGTCAATCCATCGGTCAATAAGACCAAGCGTGTATTGGCGGCGGCGGTCAGCTCGGTCAACACCAGTTTTTTCGCGACTGCGCCCAGTGGAGCCGAGGTGGTGCCCGTCAGGTAATGCAGAGTCTTCCAGGACAGTCCCGATGTTTCGCTGGGTAAAAGCACGGCTGGGAGATGGCTGGCGTTGATGTAGCGCATTTTTCGGGTGGTGAGATGAACTTCGACCAGAAAAGCGCTCATCGTGACTTTGCCACCAGAACATTTTTGCAGCGCATGTGAAAGTGTGGTGTAAACATTTTCGATTCCGATCGAGGCATTGTCTTCGATGGCCGCAATCGCCGAGCGGGCCGCGCTCGTGATAAGCGCGGCGGCGGCCCCGTGTCCGGTGGCGTCCCCGATCAAAGCGAAAGCTTTATCGGCGCAGGTCCAATGCCACCACCAATCGCCACCGCATTCGCTGGCCGAGCGATACTGACCGCCGATCTGCACCCATTGATAAGTCGCTTCTTTGTTTTTTGGAAAAAGACTCTCCTGAACGTGGCGCGCGTCTTCCAATTCGGATTGCATGCGCGCTTTTTCGGTGGTCTCTGATAATATTCCACGCTCGAGAAATTTAAACACCAGGCTTCCGCATTGAATCTGATCATTGTTTTTAAGAGCTTGCGCCTGATTGGGAACCAACTTTTTCCCGTCAATCAAAGTTTTATTGGTCGACCCCAAATCGGTGATGGTCACCGAAGTTTTGGTCAGATCAATCCGTGCGTGACTTTTGCTGAGACTGGCTTCGCCCAGCTGAATATCGGCATCCAGGCTGCGCCCGATCAGCATGGTCGGTCGGTCGATAACCCACTGTTTACCCATCTTGTCGGGTGGCCCGACCAGCAAAACCAAGCAGGGCGGAACGCGGTAATCCGCTTCAACCTTGATGGGCTTGGTGTTGGCCGTGAAGACATTCGTCTTTTCTGAGATGTCGTGGTTGTCGTCGCCTGATGACATATATGAATATTAACTGAATCATCGGAAGTCGACTATTCAATTTTGCGGGACCAGGAGCGATTCTTTTTCAGCCGAAGGTGACGGTGAAATGGTCTCAAATTAAAGACGACTCAATTGGCAGGGGAGGATTGTGGCGCCAAAGTCGAGGCAGGTATTTTACCGGCGGACCTTCGTGAGGGTGTAGATGATTTCCCAAAATGGCGTGACTTTTTCCAGCTCTTCGATCGGGGCGGCGACGGTGACGATTCCGCCTTCTTCCATCATGGGTTCGCTAACTAATTTTTTCTCGACCAAGGATTGCACTTCTTCCGTCTTGATGACGTATCCCAGCTCTTTCATGGATTCATTTTGCATATTGGTGAGATTGATTTTGACCATCCCCTTGGCGTCCTTCGGGACCGTCTTGGCAAAATGCAAAAGACCTTTTAATATTTTAAGTTCCTCTTCCTTAACGACCACGCGGTCTGATTCTTTCTTGAAAAGCCAGTCGTTGTACCACTCGGCGAAGGCGAAAAGAAAATCCGGTTTATAGATGATGATCTTTTGTCGGCCATCACCGGTGTCTTCGACTTTCATGAACTGTAGGTCCGAGAGCACGCTCATCATTTTTTGCATTTTGTGCGTCGGCTCTTGAAACACCTGAATCGTATAGTTGCGAAGCAGATTGCCGTTGACCAAAAGTCCTTTGTCTTCGTCGCTTTGCTTTCCGTATTTGTGGCCGACCAGGCACAGGATCGAAATCAGTTTCGTGATCGTGTGCGGAGGGAAAAGATCGTCTTCGCTGACTTCGTTTTTCTCGAGCTGCTTGATGCGTTGATTGGCATTTCGCAAATGATCATTCACGGTGCGCATGATGGCTTTGCACCACTCTGGGAAGTTTTGAAACTGTGCGTGCAGGGCCTTGTAGGGAAGTGCGATGACTTCGGAATCCTTCAGCGCTTTAACGGACGCCGAGCGAGGTTTGTTATCAAAAAATGCCATTTCCCCAACCATCGCGCCGGGACCAATCTCTGCCAACATGATTTCCGAAGTTTGCTTCGTTTTGACGACGGCAAATTTGCCGCTTTTGATGACGTACATGGCATCAGGCGGGTCGCCTTCGCGAAAAAGGTAATGATCCTTTTCGATTTTTTTAGGTCCATTGGTGGATGACATCACTGCAATTTTAACAATCGGTGGGACTCAAGTCTAAATAAAGCCTCAGCGGGCCGTCAGACTTGGACCGAGGTCTGACTCGGTCAGCTAATGATTGTACTGAGCGAAGGTCCTGTTCTAGGATGCTCGACGTCAAAAAAATATGAAGGAGAACCAAATGAAAAAATTAATGACAACTTTGACAGTTCTGATGACAGCGGCGACTGCAGTGGCTGGCTGCCCAACTTACAACGTAACTTATGCCTGTAAGAACGACAGCATGGAGCAGGTGATGAATTTGAAAACGTCCGTGGTCAATGGTCAGTACCAGTACTCTCTGGATGCAACGACCGTGATCGCTGATGGCGTGACTCGCCCAGTAGATTTTCAAGGCGGACTTTACAATATCAATGCTGTTTGCAGCGATGAAAAAGTCACCGTCAAAATCCAATTGCCTGGCGGCCAAGGCGACAACGAAGCTTGCGGCGCTCAAAAATGGGATCTGTATTACACTCTGAATTTCCATCCAAATGGCATCAACTTCACCGAAAGCCACTCTTCAGCAACAGTTTGCGAAGACGGCAAATCGATTCCATCAGGTGACGACTCAACAATGGAATGCGTCCTGCAGTAAGCAATAGAAACAAAAGTTGAAATGAAAAAGCCCGCGATGAAAGCGGGCTTTTTTTTTGAAGATTGCTCTGAATTTAGATGAGCTGCTTTAAGCGGCTTTGGCTTTTGAGCCTTTGATTTCTTTGGCAATTCCTTCGGCTAAAAGCTCCAGAGATTGCAGGCACGCCTTTGTGTCCGCTTTTTTATCGCCAATCGCCAAAAGCATGCCGATGACGTGATCCTCGACCATGACGGGGGCCACGGTCATAAGTTCCGGAATTTGGGAATTGTTCCATTGATCGAAAAATTTCTGATTCAGATCATTCGCAATCACGTAGCCGTGAAATGGTTTGTGAGTGCGATGCACAATGCGAAATGGACTTGGTTGCAAAAGGCTCACGCTACTCACGGCAGGCGTGCTGGGATTAAAATTCTGATCCCATTTCCAAGGTTTCACTTGGTCGCCTGACTTTAATAAAATCATCGCCTTTTGATAGTTCTCACCGATGCTTGAAAATAATTTTTCAGTCCATGAATCTGTCTGTTCGGGCGAAGCCGAATTCAGAGCTTGAACCGAAATGCGGGTGACTTCGGATTTATCCGAGCCATCACCTTTCATCAGCACTTCTGACTTGCTCGGGGCGGCACGTTTGGTGGTGGCCAGGGCCGCGCCGTCCAGCGGAGTGAGGTCTTCTTGTTGCACGGCCGGTTTTGCAGGCGTGACCTTCACGGTCGCATCCGTCAAAGGTTGCAGTGAGACCAGCGGACTGCTGGTCGCTCCAGTCGCTCCAGTGGCTTCGATGTTCACGCCCAAACTGAGATCCAAAAGTTCATTTCCTTCTTCTTCGAGATCGTGGATTTTCGAGTTTTCTTCGGCCGCGGGTTCCTCGTCGGAGGAAGCTTGCAGAGCCTCTTCAAGAGTTTGTTCTTTGATGGGTTCTTTCGTTTCGACCAGGACCTCGGTTTCGACCGGGTCTAAGACCGGAATTTCGGTCGGTGAGCTCGAGTCGATTTCGATGGTGAACGATTCGCCTTCAGGTGGCGCCAGGACGGCATCATCAACGGCGAGATCGGGAAGAACTGGAAATTCGATCGCCGCTTCTTCAGCTCCTTCAACCGAAAGATCCGGAAAGGCCATTTCGACTTCGACCGGTGTTTCCAAATTTGTATCCGCGGCGAAATCTGGCGAAAGTTCAATTTCATTTTCCTGCGACGTCACTTCCAGCATTGGTTCGCTGGCAGTCTCATTGACGGGGCCATCGATATGAGTCGCTTCGATTTCCAAAGCGAGACTCGGATCGGTTTCTGTTTTGACTTCGCCCGGCGGTGCATTCGAGAGATCCAAGGCGAATTCCGCAGGTGGTTCGGTGAAAAGAGGAACGGCCGGGACGGTCTGCAGATTTTCGGGTGATGAGAAATGCATCGAATCGCCGTGGCTGCTTGAACTTAAAACGGCTTCGCAATCTTCCCACAACCTTCGCAAAGCTTCGGGATCGCAAAGAATGAAGACGATTTTGTGGCTGCCTTGCGGAAAATTCGGTGGTGGCTGTAAGCAGCCCACGTAAAGAATATCGGCCCACTCGTAAATCGGAAGAATTTGGGCGTTCCAGTGAAAGAGCGCCCGCCACTTGGAAAAAAATCCCAAGTCAGGTGCATGCTTGTCGAAAAACTGCGAAGATAAAATTGGTAAACTCATCGCTTCACTAACATCCTTTGCCGACACACCTTTGTCGGCGAAACCCTTGAAAAACCTGAGGATTTCTCACTCTGAGATCGCTTGTGAGCCCCTCCTTTGGTCGAGTTTTACCTTTGTCTTCTCTGTATTGTGTTTGGGCGCCTGCGCATTGCTTGAGGGGAGGGGTGATTTGTGCTATGAGCCATGGACCAAATCAAAGGACCTAAGTCTGTGAAACTTGAGAAAAAAATCGGAAAAATATATCTCGATTTTAATGCCACCACGCCATTGGATGAAGAGCTGAAAAAAACTTTGCCAGAAATCTTGGAAATCAGCGGGAATCCAAGTTCGATCCACTGGGCAGGGCAGGCGTCGAAAACCTTGATGCGCGAATCTCGAAATGCCCTGGCGGAAGCTTTGGCTGTCTCACCTTTGGAATTGATATTCACGAGCGGTGGCAGTGAGGGCAACAACACGGTTTTGCAAAGCACATTTGAAAAATCCCGCGGCAGCACACGCAACGAATTCATCACGACCGGAATCGAGCATCCCAGCATTTTAAAAACTTTGGCCCATTTGAAAAGCCAAGGCGCCGTGGTCCACACGATTGCCGTTGGAAAAAATGGCGAGCTCGACTGGGAACATTTTGCGAAAGTTTTAAGCGAGCGCACGGCTCTGGTGAGCATGATGCTTGCGAATAACGAAACGGGACTGATTTTGCCGATTCAAAAAATCGCGTCCATGGCTCATGCCGTGGGTGCAAAGATGCACACCGACGCCGTTCAGGCACTGGGAAAAATTCAGGTGAATCTGTCAGAGCTCGGCGTGGATTTCGCAAGCTTCTCGTCGCATAAATTCTATGCGCTCAAAGGGAGCGGAGTTCTGTATTCAAAAAAAGGAAATGACCTCAGACCCTTGATCTTCGGCGGCGGACAAGAGCGCCATCGTCGTGGCGGCACCGAAAATCTTCTTGGCATTTGGGCTTTGGGATTTATGGCGCGAAAGCTTGCCGAAATTCCCGCTCGCCAGGAAAAAGTTCGCGCCCTTCGCGATCACATGGAGAAAGAAATTTTGAATTTGATTCCAAACGCTCGGGTCACTCAGGCCGCGGCCAATCGCTTACCGAATACATCATCTTTGGTTTTGGACGGAGTGGACGGTGAAACTTTGTTGATGTCTTTGGACGTCAAAGGATTTGCCGTGAGCACGGGGGCCGCATGCAGTGCCGGCAGTCCGGAACCAAGTCCGGGCCTTTTGGCCATGGGGCTCACGCGAGACGAAGCGCAGAGCTCTTTGCGCGTTTCCATGGGTTGGCCGACGACCCTGGATGATGTTCAGTCCTTCATTTCGACTTTGCACCAAGTGATTTTGCGGCTTCGAAGCCTGCAAACGAAGCACAACGAACCTTTGGTTCAGGAGGCCGTGGTATGACAACGACCCAGCGCAAGCCCCGGGTTTTGGTGGCGATGAGTGGCGGTGTTGACAGCTCTGTGGCGGCCGCGCTTTTGGTGGATCAAGGCTATGATGTCATCGGCGCGACCATGCAGGTCTGGGATTATTCGAGCTGCGAGATCGATGAAGGCAATGGCACCTGCTGCTCGAGTCTGGATGTTGATGATGCGCGAAGTGTGGCCGATCGCCTTGGCATTCCGTTTTACGTTCTCAACTGTGAAGCGAAATTCAAAGCCGCCGTGATTGATCCTTTTTTAAAGGCGTATCTCGAAGGCCAAACACCTTTGCCATGCGTGAATTGCAATACCTATCTCAAATTTGATCACTTGATCCGCAAGATGAAAGAGCTTGAGTGTGATTTCTTAGCGACCGGGCATTACGCGCAGGTCGTGCGTGACGAAAGAGGCAAAGCCCAAATCTTCACCAGCACCGATGATTGGAAAGATCAGACCTATTTCTTGTTTACGACCGAACCCGAAGTGGTCGAGCACCTGATCTTCCCTGTGGGGCATTTGAAAAAACCGGAAGTGCGAAAGATCGCCGAAGAAAAAGGGCTGGTCGTCGCGAAGAAAAAGGACTCGCAAGGGATTTGCTTTGTCGGCAATCAGGGTTACGGAAAATTCATCGAAGAGCATGTTGACGCCAACATCTTAAAATCAAAAGCGGGATTGCTGCGACGGTTTCCATCCGGTGAAGTGATGTCCGAGCACGGTGGCATCCACAACTTTACGTATGGTCAAAGTCGGGGGCTCGGTATGACTCATCATGAAAAGCTTTTCGTGATTAAAATCGAGGCTGACACCAACACCGTCTGGGTGGGTGATGAGCAGTACCTGTACCGAAACCAGGTTGATGTGGTGGATGCGCATTTGATCGACGAGATTCAAGACGGCGAAACGCTGGAAGTGAAAATCCGTTACGCCCACAAAGGGTCCATGGCCAAGGTGACCAAGACCGAAAAGGGTTTGCACTTTGAGTTTTTGGAGCCACAGCGGGCGGTGACTCCGGGACAGGCGGCGGTCATGTACCGCAACCGTCAGCTTCTGGGCGGCGGGTGGATCACGCTATGAATTTTCAAGTTCATACTTTTGGCTGCAAGGTCAATACTTACGACTCGGGTTTGATTCAGAAAAACATGAATCAGTCGCGCTTGGATCTCAAACCTGGCGTCAAGATTCACGTGCTGAACACCTGTGCCGTGACGGCCGAAGCGACCAAAGAAGCCGTGCGCACCATTCGCCGAATCAAAGCCAAGGAGCCTTTCGCCACAGTTGTGGTGACTGGCTGTGCGGCGCAGGTCGATACCGGATCTTTCGAGAATCTGCCGGGGGCTGATCTGGTCGTGGCCAATTCGCACAAAGGATTGCTGCCGCAAATTCTGGATCAGTACTTTAAAGGCGAAGTGCAGAATAAAGTTTTTAAATCCAATATCTTTCGCAAGGAAGATCTGGAAATGGGTGGTGGCGAAGAGCTTTCCCACACCCGATCTTTTTTGAAAATCCAAGATGGCTGCAACAGCTTTTGCACTTACTGCATCATTCCCTATGCTCGCGGCAAAAGTCGCAGCATTCCGGTGCAAGAGTTGGTGAAGCGAATTCAGGATTTGACCGCGCAGGGCGTGAACGAAGTCGTGCTGACGGGTGTCCACATTGGTGATTATGAAGATCAGGGTCAGGGGCTCGAAGCCTTGGTTGAAAAGCTGCTCGGGCAAACGACCATGCCGCGCTTTCGTCTGTCGTCGCTTGAGCCCGTTGAGCTGACGGATCGCCTGATCGCGCTTTACCAAAATCCCCGCATGTGTCCGCATTTTCACATGAGCATTCAATCGGCGGAAACGACCACTCTGCATCACATGAAGCGCAAGTACACGCGCGAGCAGGTGCAAGAGGCGCTTACTAAAATTCAAACGCACGTGCCGGGGGCTTTTGTCGGCATGGACGTGATCACCGGTTTTCCGACCGAGACCGAAGCACAATTCGAAGAGACTTACCAAACTTTGGCCGAGCTTCCGTGGACCAAAATTCATGTCTTTCCTTATAGCGAACGCACCGGCACCCGGGCGGCGGTGATGACCGAGACCGTGCGCTGGGAAGAGCGCGTGAAGCGAGCGCAGAAACTGCGTGAGCTTTCGCTGCATCGGTTTCAGAGCGAAGCGCTTCGCCAGAAAGATCAGATCAAGTCGACCTTGGTTCTAAAAAAAGAAAGCCGCGGCGGAGCGAAGGGGCTTTCTCGGGATTATTGGCCGATCAAATTCACCAATTCATTTGAGACGACGGCGGCCGAAGTGCAGGTGCGCATCACCGGCTACGAACATGATTCAAAAAACATGGAAGGTGTTCTTTTGGGAGAGGTTTTGGTTTGATGAGCGCTGATTTTTCGAATTATCAATTTAAAAACTCCTCTTTGCTGGAAACGGCGCTGACGCATAAATCCTTCGTGCATGAAAACGGCAAACGTCATCTGCCGCACAATGAAAAACTGGAATTCTTAGGCGATGCAGTTTTGGACCTTTTGCTGTCAGAATTCTTGATGGAAAAGTTCCCTACCGATGACGAAGGAAATCTGTCGAAAAAAAGGGCGAGCCTGGTCAATGAATCGGTTCTGGCACGAATCGCGCTGCAGCTGCAGCTGTCCGAACGAATTTTGCTGGGAAAAGGCGAGATCCTGTCGCAGGGAAATCGTAAGCCTCGATTGCTCGCTTCGGTCTACGAAGCGCTTTTGGGTGCGGTCTTTTTAGATGGCGGTTATGAAGAAGTCCGAAAGCTGGCGCGCGAGAATTTTGCGCAGGTGATAACGGAAATGAACCCGACGCAGGATTTTGAACACGATTATAAAACAAGATTGCAGGAAATGGCTCAGGCGGATTTGAAAACCGGGCCCAGTTACGAAGTCACCAACGAGGAGGGACCCTCTCACAGTCCCCAGTTTCAAGTGTCTTTGTCGTTACTGGGAAAAGTGGTCAGTCAAGGTTTGGGGAAAAGTAAAAAACATGCCGAGCAAGAGGCGGCCAAAACCGCGATTGAAAACTGGTCGCAGACCATCGCCGAGCTGGGACTTGGCAGGAAGTAGTATATGTATCGAAGTGGATTTGTTGGCCTGATCGGTCAACCCAATGCTGGAAAATCGTCTTTGATGAACCTGATGGTTCAGGAAAAAGTTTCGATCGTGACGCCAAAACCGCAGACGACGCGTCGTCGGGTTTTGGGAATCGTCTCGGATGCTCAAGGTCAGGCGGTGTTTGTGGATGCTCCCGGGGTTTTGAATGCCTCAAAGGGATTAAATGCATTCCTCACGCAAGAAGCTGAAGATGTGATCGAGCAAAGTGATCTTCTGATCGCCGTGATCGCGACCGACACGGAATCAAAAGAACAAGCGCAGACCATCGTGGATATGGTGAATAACTCGAAGAAACCTTGGTTCGCCGTGATCACCAAGGTGGACATGATCGAATTTCAAAGACGGGTCGAAGCCTTAAAGGAAATGTGCGCGAAACATAAAAATTGTTTGGGAGTGGTGGAAAGCTCGAGCACCTGGACGAAGAATGATGCGAAAGCGGTGCGCGAAGAGATCTTGCGCCTTTGCTTTACGAGACTGCCAGAGTCTCCGAAGCCTTTGTATGACATCGAGCTATTCACGCCTCATAACGTGAAAGACTTGGTTGCCGAAATCGTGCGCGAGCAGTGCTTCGAGGTTTTGCACCACGAGATTCCGTATAACATCGCCGTTCGCATTCAGAAATTTGACGAGAGCGATCCGAAGATGCCTCGCATTCACGCCGAGATTCTCGTTTCCAAAGAAAGCCACAAGCCGATCCTGATCGGTAAGGGTGGTGTCACCATCAAGGAAATCGGGACCTTGGCTCGAAAGAGCATCGAAAAAATGATGGATCAAAAAGTCTTTTTAGGTCTCGAAGTGACGGTTCGAGAAAATTGGTTCGAAAACAAAATGATCATGAAGGAGCTCGGTTATGTCGTGGAATGAAACTTCAACCCTGACGACTTTACCGAAGGTGGCCATCATTGGTCGACCGAACGTCGGTAAGTCCACACTTTTTAATATTATGACCAATTCGCGCAAATCGGTGGTGAAAAACCAACCGGGCGTCACCCGCGATATCATCGTCGAGCCCTGCGAGATTTGGGGAAAGAATTTTGACTTGATCGACACCGGCGGGATCACCGAAGCGCACGACACATTTTCGCAATTGATTCGCGAGCAGGTGACGGATTTCTTAAGTGCGGTCGATTTCTTGTTGGTGGTGATGGATGGTCGTTCGGGATTGATCCCCGAAGACCGTGAGATTTTAAAGATCGCCCAGATGACCGGGAAGCCCTTTTTATTGATCGTCAACAAGGTCGACCGTCAGCACGAAGCGGATCTCAAGAAAGCTGAATTTTACGAATTTGGCGTCGATGTTTTGGCTGCCAGTTTCGAGCAGCGACGTGGCATGGGTGAAATCATGGAATGGGTGCATAAGACCTTGCCGGAAGACACGGCCCAGGTGAAAGAGGGCGTGACCATCGCCATCGTCGGTAAGCCCAATGTCGGTAAAAGCTCGATGGTGAATGCGCTCTTAGGAGAGAAACGCATGATCGTCTCTGATATTGCAGGCACGACGATTGATTCGGTGGACACTCCTTTTATGTACAACGGAACCAAGTACATTTTGATCGATACGGCGGGCTTGAGAAAGAGCGCGAAGCGAGAAGATGGTCTGGAAATCATTTCGGCTTTCAAATCGCAAGAAAGCATTCGCAAGGCCGACATCGTGCTGTTGATGGTGGATAGCACCGAAGGCCCGACCGATCAGGATGCGCGCATCATGCAGTCGATCTTAGAAGATCACAAGGGCGTCATCGTGGTCGCGAATAAATCCGACATCGGCAAAGTCGAGATTCCGGAATTTCGAAAGACTTTTAAAGATCAAGTCGAGCGCACATTTCACTTTTTCAACGATGTGCCGGTGGTCTTCACTTCGGCGAAAACGGGACATGGGCTTGATGACATGTTACAAAAGCTCGAGTGGGTGGCCGGAAAGCTCAGCACGAAAATCACCACTTCGGCCCTGAATAACTTTTTCTTCGAGGTCATTCGCAAGGCGCCGGCTCCGGTTTACGGCGTCAAGAACGTGAAGTTTTATTATCTGACACAGACCAATCAACAGCCGCCGGCGTTTATCGCGTTTGCGAATCATCCGGACGGCGTTGATAATTCGTACCGACGATTTTTGATCAAAAACCTAAAGGACGAATTTGATTTGGCCGGAATTCCGCTTCGGATTTTCGTGATGAAATCTCGGGAAAATCAAAATGGCTAAACGTGGGTCCTGGCGCACAAGATTTGGTTTTTACCTGGCCGCGATCGGCTCGGCTTGTGGGCTCGGGAACCTGTGGCGATTTCCCTACATCGTCGGTGAGAACGGCGGTGGGGCTTTCGTCCTTTTGTACGTGATGTTCGCGTTGATGATTGGACTTCCGCTCTTGATCGGCGAGCTGATGCTGGGGAAGTCCACTCATAAATCCATCCTGGCGGCGACCGCTTCGCTTTCTGGCAAACACAATCGCAAATTCATCTGGATCGGGCGCTTGTCAGTTTTGGCAAGCCTGGTGGTGCTTTCGTATTACGCCGTGATCAGCGGTTGGGTGCTTCACTTTTCCACGCAGTTTTTGGTGGGACTTTTAAAGCCCGAAATTCTGACGGAAAAAGGAAGGCTTGAGCATCTTCTTTCAAACGGATGGCTGCAGATGGGGCTTGCTAGCGTGCACTTGCTCTTGGCGGTGGTCGTCGTGTTGAAGGGTGTGCAAGAGGGCTTGGAGAAATGGATTGGCGCGATGATGCCAATCTTTTCGGTGCTCTTGATTTCATTGGTGATCAAATCTTTATCGCTGGATTCGGCGGTGCAGGCGCTGCGCTTTCTGCTGTACCCAGATTTTTCCAAGCTCCAACTGAGCTCGCCGCTGCACGCGATCGGGCACGTTTGTTTCACGCTCAGCGTGGGGTTTGGCACGATGGTGACCTTTGGCAGTTACCTGCGGGATCACGATCACATTCCGACCGCTGGCTTTCGCGTGGCGGTCGTCGATACGGCCCTTTCGTTGTTCGCAGGGCTCTTGCTATTTCCGATCGTCTTGCAGGCATCGAATATTCCGCTGACGGATCCGGGCCTTTTGTTCGAGGCTTTGCCAAGATTTCTGCTGCAGATGCCGGGTGGGGTGCTGTTCGGATTTGCGTTCTTCGTTTGTCTTTATCTTGCCGCTTTGGGGGCGAGCATTGGATTGCTTGAGGTGATCGTTTCCAATGTGGTGGATCGCACCCGCATTCCGCGGACGGCGGCGACTTGGTTGAGCGCTTTGGTTGTCTTGTTGATTGGAACTTTGCCGGCGCTGTCGTCGTCGGCATTCAAGTCTTTAAAGTTTGGTGGGCGCTCTTTGCTCGAGCTACTGGATGGATTTTTGATCAACGTCTTTTTGCCCATCATCGCATTGGGGATTGCTTGGGCCATCCGCAAGGGCTTAAAAAAATCAGAGCAGGAAAAGATTTTCGTCGATCCCGATAAATTTGAAAGTGTCGTTCTTTACCCGCACTGGGAAATGGTCATGAAATGGGTGATCCCGCTCACGATCGGCTTTGCTTTTTTCCTGCAGATTCTAAGCTTTTTGAGAAATCTCAGATTTTTTTAAAAACTCATTCCTAAGATCGCGAGCAGATCGAAGCTATCGCCTTGCGGTTTGATGCCGTAATTAGTGCCCGTTTGGGTGTTGGTGATCGGCGAGTTTTCGTCTTTGAAATTCACGTAGCGGTAGGTTGCCTGTGCACCGAAGAAAGCTTTGCGGCGCATGATCGGAATTTCGATGCCGAGACCGCCATTCATGCCGACCGTGGCCTCGCGGCTGGGAACGTCGCCACCCTCGATCGTGTAGGTTCGGTAGACTTGAGAAAATCCGCCCAAGATGTAGGGATTGAGATCGGCAAGACCCCGGGTCACATTCTGAGTGTTAAAGTAATACTTGAGGTTCATGTGAATGAAGGTGAGCGAGACGTTGCCGGCCAAGCGCTCGGATGGCGTCGAGACTTCGAAAGCATGATCGCCGGTTTGAAAGCCAAGCTCTAATGCCAAGCGCATGTCGAAAAAGTAAGACAGGAATAATCCGTAGGTGGGGCCAGAGCCGTATAATTTATTGAGATTGCCGGTGAATCCACGCATTCCGAGCGCAAAGCCGACGGTGACGAAGCGACCGTTGCGGAAAAAGTTGATGTCGGCTTCTTCGTCCGAAGCTTCGTCGAATTCGCTGTAATCAGAAAAGGGATCGTAAGAATCATCCACATCATTTTCTGCGACCAAGCGGTAATTGGAGGTCTCAGGCGTGGGAGAAAGCAGCGAATATTCGGCTTTTGACAGCTGCGCTAAAAGCAGAGTGGCGGCAAAAGCGGAAATAACGATGAAGCGTGAAGGTGTCATTTGTATCCCCTGTCTTATTATCGAACGAAATGCGGCAAAACTTGAGACCTTTGAGACAAAAGTCTGTTGCTCTTGCGTCTTATTTTGAGACAATGTTTGGCGAAAACCTGGAGGCATCATGAAGAATTCTAAGCTCGTCGTTGTTGGGGTCTGTCTATCGCAATTTATTCTGCAACTGGCATGCAGCTCAAGTCCATCCAAATCGAGTTATCAAGGTCTGGGTCGAGAATCCGTTGACGATAAAACATTGGCGAAATATGCAGCACCTCCGCTGGCGCCCGAGTTGTCCCGTAAAATTCAGAGCTTTTTGGACATTCGTTCACCAGGTCTTGGCATGTTGTCGCCGGATGAGCAAAGCCTGTATTTTTCGTGGCGGGTGACGGGCACCAGTCAGGTTTGGAAATTAACTCAGCCGAAAGGTTTTCCGGTGCAAATGACCGGCGGTGAGGATTCGACCGGCATGCAAGGCGAGACTCCGGACGGGAAATGGATCGTGCTCTCGCGCGATCGCAACGGCGAGGAAAATCCGGGACTGTACCTGCAAAGTTCAGATGGTGGCCCGTTGAAAGTGATTCAGCACAAACCAAAAGTGCAAACCTTCTTTCAATTCGCGACGGCAGATTCGAAATCAATCATTTACCGCGCCAATGACGTGAAGCCAGATTCTTACGCCTTTTACAAATACGATATCGAGAGCGGCAAGGCCGAGCTGATGTTCGCGCCGGACGGATATTGGACCGTCGCCGATTACAAAGATGATGGTCGCATCCTATTTAGCAAAGCCATCACCAACACCGCAAACGAAGTATTCGAGTGGGATCCCAGCAAAAAAGAGCTTCGTCCGATTTTAGGTCAAGGTGAAAAAGAAGAGTACGACGTTCGCTATGGGGCGAGCGAGGGGCAATTCTTGGTGCTAACGCCAAAGATGGGGGAGTTTCGCCGATTGTACGCGTGGGATGGAAAGAATTTTAAGCCGATCACGCCAGAAGCGAAATGGGATGTGTCGGAATTTTCCATCGATCTGGCTCGTCACCACGTTCTGTACGCCACGAACGAGGGTGGATACACCAAGGTGAAAGCCCTGGACGCCAAAAGTTTAAAGCCCGCCGATTTTCCAAAATTTCCCAGTGCCGATCAGCTCTATATCGGCACCATGAGTCGCGATGGTCGTTACGTCATGATTGGCGTGGAGACGTCGAAAGGTCCGCGCGTCAGCTATTCGTATAACTTTCAGTCGAAAAAATTAGTGCAGTGGGTGGTGCCAAGTCAGCCGGAAGTGAAAACCGAACAATTCGCCAAAGCCACTTTGGAATATTACACGGCCAAAGACGGCACGCAGATTCCAATGTTCGTGCGACGTCCGGCCATTTGCCTGAACCGAGCTTTGGTGCAGCCATGTCCCGTGGTCGTGCACTTTCATGGTGGTCCTGAGGGTCAAAGTGTTGCCGGATTTAATATTTTTGCGCAGATGTTTGTCGACGAAGGCTTTATCTTTGTTGAGCCCAATGTTCGCGGCAGTGACGGCTACGGTAAAACTTGGTTTCACATGGATGATGGTCCGAAGCGCTTGAACGTGATTTCAGACATTCAGGACGCGGCCCTTTTCATCAAGGACAAATGGGCGGTTGGTGGGCGTGCGCCGAAGGTCGGAATTATGGGCTGGAGCTACGGTGGATATTCGACTTTGGTGGGCATGACGATGTTTGGCGGCACCTATGATGCCGGTGTGGCCTTGGTCGGCATGAGCAACTTGGTCACCTTCTTGAACAACACCGCTCCTTATCGGCGCGCTTTGCGAACTCCGGAATATGGCGATCCCGCAACTGATAAAGACGCTTTGATGAAGCTTTCGCCGGTCACTTATTTGGACCGAATCAAGAGCCCATTGATGATCGTGCAAGGGGCCAATGATCCGCGCGTTCCGGTGGGTGAGGCGATCCAAATTCATCAGCTGCTGGAAGCCCGTAAAATTCCAAGTTCGCTGATTGTTTTCGCCGATGAGGGGCACGGGACGGATAAGCGATCGAATAAAGTATTGGAGCTGGGTCATGCGGTGGGCTTTATGAAACAGCATCTGGCCAATGCGGCGGCCGAGAAGGAAATCCCGCTTTCCAAGCCATAGCTATCAGGGGCCGCTTTGTCGGCCCTGGATTGCAATCTGAGATTTGACATTCCATGATTGGCCACAGTATTTTCTTTTTCCGTCCTTCTTGAAGGCTGTGATACGTCATGAGTATGGAATTTCAGGCAACGCTGACCAAAAAAAACATCGAAATCCGCAATAACGATTATTACGATCAGCTGGGCACCAAGTGGTACCGTGCGCATGACGAGCCCGTGGCCATTCATCGGGCGGAAGCGAATTTCAGAAACCCTTGGATCGCCAGCCGCATTCAAGAGTTTTTCAGTTACCGCGCTAAAAAACCGCGAATTCTCGATGTCGGTTGCGGTGCCGGGTTTTTATCCAATCACCTGGCGCGCGAAGGCTTTGATGTCACGGCGGTTGATCTTTCCGTCAGCTGCTTGCAAGTCGCAAAGCAAAGAGACGAAACCAAGACCGTGAAATACATGGTGGCGGATGCCTATCATCTGCCGTTTGAAGCGGGCAGCTTCGACATTGTGACCTGCACCGATCTTTTAGAGCATGTCTCCAATCCCCAGGTGATTCTCAATGAAGTCTCGCGGGTTTTGGCGATGAACGGATTTTTCTTTTTCCACACTTACAATCGAAATTGGTTGTCGTGGATGATGGTTTCGCTTTTTCACCGCTGGTTTGCAACCCGACCCACCGGAAAGCTGCATGCTTATAATCTATTTATCAAGCCAAATGACTTCTCGGACTGGCTCGGAGATCACCGCTTGGCCTTGATTGAAATGCATGGCATTCGACCCCGCTTCTTTCAGGTCCCCATGATGAAGCTTTTGTTTCGTGGCCGGATGGATCCGCGTTTTCGTTTCAAATGGACGGCGATGAAGCTTCTCTCGTACGCCGGAATCGCGCGCAAAGTTCAGTCTCCGATTTATTGATTTCACATCTCGATTGGTTCGGCAATTTAGCGTTTGCTTGAGCGACGACATGATTGCAATCGAGCAAGGCCGAATGATCGTGATTGCTGCGGCTGGGTTCACGCAAAAAGCGGCGCGAATCTGTGTCGAATTTAGGGTCAATTCTCAAACTATAAAAGGCCTGCTCGGGATTTCCAAGAGTGAAAAACGCAAGACCAGCGCGTTAAATAAGAACCTGCAAAGAAGAGCGGTTGCTTCATCACGAGGCGCGCTGATTTTGAATGTCAAAAGAACTCTTTCTGGACGAGCTTCGTTTTCCAAGCTAGGCTTCGATGGTCTCAAACAGCTCCTCATTTATTTTTCTTGGTATGGAGGTTTCGGTGGAGTCCAAACGCTCGAGCCAGTCTCATCAGCCAGTTGATTACAAATCAGCAGGCGTTGATGTCGAGGCCGGTGATGCGCTCGTTGATTGGCTTCAGGAAACCGGTTCGACTCAGCCCCACGCCGATAAAATCGTCTCGGGCATTGGTGGATTTGCTTCGCTGTTTCGCGCTGATTTTTCCCACCTTAAAAAACCATGTTTGGTCACCTGCACCGATGGTGTGGGCACCAAAGTCAAAATCGCGGCGCAATTCGATCGCTACGAAGGCATTGGTCAGGATTTGGTCGGCATGTGTGTCAACGATCTGATCTGCACGGGTGGTGAACCTTTGATGTTTTTGGATTATTACGCGACCGGAAAGCTCGATCTCAAGGCGGCCAAGGGATTCTTGCAAAGTGTGCGAAAAGCTTGCATCGACAGTGACTGCGCCTTGGTGGGCGGCGAAACGGCTGAAATGCCAGGGGTGTACCGCGAGAAAGATTTTGACTGTGCGGGATTTGCGGTCGGCGTGGTCGATGAAGAGCAAACGCTCGGCGCCCACCGCGTGCAAAAAACTGATATCTTGATTGGTGTCTCCAGCAGTGGTTTTCACTCGAATGGATACAGCCTGCTTCGCCGGGTGTTTGAAAATGATCTGGAAAAATGGGCGGACGAGCTTTTAAAGCCCACGGCTCTGTACGTGAAACTTTTTAAAGAATTAAAAAAGAGCGTCCAGCTTCATGCTTTGGCGCACATGACTGGTGGCGGGATCGAAAATGTTCCACGAATTTTGCCGGCCGGGCTTCAGTGGCGCCGGAAAGATTGGCCGTGGCCCGAAAGCTTCCGCGAGGTCCAACGGCGCACGCAAATGAGTGATGAGCAGATGCTCAAAACTTTGAACTGCGGTGTGGGTCTGGTGCTGGTCATTCCGCCCGATGAAAAATCCAAAGCGCAATCGGTGATCGAAAGGTTTGGATTTCAATCTTTCGAGCTCGGGGATCTGCAATGAGGTCCGCTCGCTGGGCGGTTTTTTTGTCCGGTCGAGGCTCGAACGCCCAAGCGCTTTGGGAAAATATCAGCGAACTGAATATCGATCTTTGCGTCAGTTCCCGAAAAAAATCGCTCGGACTTTTGCGCGCCAAGCGGGCCGGCGTGCCGACGCTGGTGCTGGATTCCAAAGTGGACTGGGATGCGCTGACCCAGCAATTAGAGGCTCGGCAGATCAACCGTATTTTTCTCTTAGGCTTTATGAAGATTCTGCCCGCCGATTTTTGTGAGCACTGGCAAGGGCGCATCTGGAATCTTCATCCCAGCCTGCTGCCGGAATTTACCGGTGCAGACGCCATTGAAAGAAGTTACGCCGCCCGTGGCTCGTTCGGGGTGAGCATTCATCAAGTGACGGCCGAAATGGACGCGGGGCCTTTGTGCCTGCAAAATCGATTGTCATCCCAGGTTCAAACTGATTTTCCAACTCTCTCACAAGCTCAGATGAGAATCTCGCAGACCGAACAAAGATTGGTTCGGGAGTGGTCAAGGCGGGTGCAAAACTTTGGCAAGCCCGCATCGCAGACAAGGAGTCATGCATGGATTTAAATGCGCAAATAGGCGTGGTTTCAATATTCGGTCGCGGTCACTGGTTGGCGGCAAAGCTTGCGGAAGATAAAATCCCGGTGACCTTGCTGGATGTGTCGGATCAGATGGGTCTGTGGCAACCCGAGGACATTGAAGGTCCATTTGGCTACTTTCCCAACGAAGGCTTAGCGAAAGAAAGACTGTCAGAAGATGAAAAGGCGCTGAAAATGCCTTCGGGTTTTACCATTTGGCTCCCAGATGGCCCGGTGGAATTGCAAGGGCCCACGGCCCTGCACCGCTTGCAGCAAATTCAAACTCCCGAGATCAGTCTTGAGTATCTGAAAAAATCGCCGACCCCGAACTCAGCTGTCGCCAATAAACTGAAGAAACTTCCGTTTGATCAAAATTGGCTTTCGCAGCTTTCGCACAATTTATCCTGCTCGATCGATACGCTTTCCACCGAGTCCCTGAAAGAAGGCATGAAGCGAAATCTGTTTGAAGACTTTTATGTTCGGCAAGTGACCGTGAATGGGCACAGCAAATCACTGAATTGGTGCGAGCAAAAAGGCGTCAAGGTTTTAAGGAATGTTGAAATCAAAGACCTCGTGTTTGAAGAGAGAAATAAAATCGCCAGTCTCGAGGTTCGCACCGATCATCTGGGAATTTTCAAGGCCGAGCAATTAGTGGTTTGTCTGACCGCCGAAGAATGCGCGATGATCAGTCCGAAAATCCAGCAAAGTCTTTTCGGTCAAGGCGTGATCGAGCCGCAGTGGGCGTGGATGCGCTACCGGGTGAAAATGCAGGGCGAGGGTCCTCTTTCCAATCTCACGCGCGATCAGATTCCGGTTCATTGCGTGGTGATCGATGATTTGATGCTACCTTGGTCGCACGAAAATCTGATGATCGTGCAGCGCGCTTCGCAGCCTGACAGCTTTGATGTGTGGATGAAGATGCCAAACAATCAACGCTTCAACAGCCAGTACCTCATCGCTCGCGGCGAGAAGATGATGCAGGCCTTGGAAAGACGACTTCCGGACAATCACATCGTGATGTTGGCGCTTCCGCTGGAAGCCAAGTCGACTTTTCAGCAAATGGGCCCAGCCAGGCAGCCGGTGTATTCGCGAACGGTGATGGGACTGCGTCCGCCGATGAACGTCAAGAATGTCTATTTGGACAGTCCCGAATATTGGCGATCGCTCAGCTGGGAAGGTCAATTTGAACACCAAGAGCGCATCCACGCCGAGCTCAAAGCTTGGTGGAACCACAAGGAAGAGCTCCGGATCAAGCGCGAGCTCAAAGAAGCGGCTAAGCAAAAAAATCGAGGAGCAGATCTGTGATTGAAAGATACACGCGAGCAGAAATGGGATTGGTCTGGGATATTGAGACCAAGTTTTCAAAAATGATGGAAGTGGAAATCGCGGTGGCGAAGGTGCAGGCCGGGATGAAGATCATTCCGCGCTCGGCGGCCCAGGCGATTGCTTCGAAAAGCAAATTTTCGGTGAAACGAATTCTGGAAATTGAAAAGGAAACAAAGCACGACGTGATCGCCTTTGTATCAAACGTTGCCGAGAATGTCGGCGAAGCGGGCCGCTACGTGCATTTTGGATTGACGAGCTCGGACGTGCTGGACACGGCTTTTAGCCTGCAGGTGCGTGACGCCGGCCAAGTGCTCGAGAAGAGTCTCGACTTCTTGGAAAAGTCTCTTAAGAATCTGGTGCGAAAAAATGCCGATGCCATGTGCGCCGGTCGCACGCATGGCATGTTTGCCGAACCCACCACATTTGGTCTAAAAATGGGTGGCTTTTTAGCTGAGCTCAAGCGAAATCGCGTCCGCGTCGAGCGAGCGCTGAAGCAAATGCAGATCGCCAAGCTCAGCGGTGCGGTCGGGACCTATTCAAGCCAGTCGGTTCAGGTTGAGGCCAAAGTAGCGAAGCTTTTAAAGCTGCAGCCGGAAACGATCGCCACCCAAGTGGTGCCACGCGATCGGCACGCCGAGATGATGCTGGCCTTAGCGCTCTTGGGAGCGGGGCTTGAAAGATTGGCAATCGAGCTTCGCCACCTGCAGCGAAGCGAAGTCAGCGAGGTCACGGAAGGCTTTACGCGTGGGCAGAAGGGCTCATCGGCGATGCCACATAAGAAAAATCCAATATCGGCCGAGAACATCACGGGACTTTCGCGCTTGCTTCGCTCTTACGCGCAGGCATCGCTGGAAGACATCGCCCTTTGGCACGAGCGGGATATTTCTCACTCGTCGGTCGAGCGCGTGATTTTTCCGGATGCTTTTATCGTCGCTGATTACGCCGTTCATCGCATGGCCATCTTGATCGAAGGTCTAGACGTGCACCGAAAAAAAATGTTGGAAAATATCGAGCTTTCGCAAGGACAGCTTTTCAGTTCACAGGTGCTCTTGGCCCTGGTTGAAAAAGGGCTCGACCGTGAGACCGCTTATTATCACGTGCAAAGGCTTTGTCACTCGTTGGGAAAAGGGGATCATCTGCGCGAAAAGCTTTTGAGGGATCCCGAGCTCAAACGCCTGCTCAAGCCGAAAGAAGTGGACGGAATTTTTCAGGGAACGCGAAATCAGAAGGCCATCAAAGACGTCATCAAAAGGGTACTTTAATATGAAGAGCGAATTGCTATACGAAGGAAAAGCGAAAAAAATCTATTCGATTCCGGGCGAGCCCAACAAAGTGCGGGTCGAGTATAAAAACAGTCTCACCGCCTTCAACGCTTTGAAGAAGGGCGAATTCGAACAAAAAGGCGAAATCAATCGCGAGATCACGTCGCTGATCTTTCAGTACTTGAAAAAACACGGCGTCGCTTCGCACTGGGTTTCGGATGTGGGGCCGGTCGAGATGATCGTGCAGAAAGTAAATATCATTCCGCTCGAAGTGGTGGTGCGAAACATTCTGGCTGGCAGCACGGCCAAGAAATTAGGAATTGAAGAAGGCAAGAAGCTGCAAAAACCCTTGGTCGAATTTTATTATAAAAATGATGCCCTGGCGGATCCTTTTCTCAGTGATGACCAAGCCTTGATGTTAGAGGTTGCAACCGAGCAAGAGCTGAAGGAATTAAAAGCCAAGGCGCTCGCCATCAATATCTTGATGCGCGATCTTTTTCATCAGGCGGGAATTGAGCTGGTCGATTTTAAAATTGAATTTGGCAAGGATCTTAAAAATGAAATTCTTTTGGCCGACGAGATCTCTCCGGATTGCTGCCGATTGTGGGATCTAAAAACTCAGGAGAAACTCGACAAGGATCGTTTTCGTCGGGATCTGGGGCAAATCAAAGAAAGTTACCAAGAAGTATTAAAGCGATTGAAAGAGGCGGTGGCACATGGGTGAGAAAACAAGAATCGGCGTCAAGATTATGCCTCGGGATGTGATCCTGGACACTCAGGGGCGCGCCATCGAGCAGACTTTAAAATTAAATGCGATGCCCGAGGCGCACGTCCGCGTGGGTCGATTTGTCGAGCTCGAGTTTGATGCGGGTCGCGACAATGCTCGCAAGCAGGCCGAGACGATCGCGAAAAATATTTTGTGCAATCCTTTGATTGAAACCTTTGAACTGAAGGACATGTGATTTCATGAAAAAGATCGGCGTTCTTCGTTTTCCCGGAACCAATTGCGACCGCGATGTGTTTTCAATGGTCGAAGCCAAAGGGCTTCTGCCGCAGTTTCTGTGGCACCTCGATCTCTTTGATGCGAAAGAGTACGAAGCTCTTTTGATTCCGGGTGGATTCAGTTACGGAGATTACCTTCGCTCGGGGGCGCTGGCCGCACTTTCGCCGGTGATGAAGTCGGTTCGCGAATTTGCCGAACGCGGAGGACCGGTCATGGGAATCTGCAACGGCTTTCAGATTTTGTGTGAAGCGCATCTTTTACCGGGCGCTTTGGTGAAAAACGAGGGCCGCCGATTTGTCGATGATTGGGTTGAGCTCGAGATGACCCGCACGCATGACGTTTTTGCAAAGGACATCAAAAAGGGCGAGACATTTAAATTACCGGTGGCGCACGGGGATGGACGATTTTATGCGCCGGCCGATGAGCTCAAGAAAATATTCGATCAGGACTTGGTCTGGATGAAATACGTCACCAATCCCAACGGCAGCCTGGCTGATATCGCTGGCGTCATGAATGAAAAACGAAATGTTGTGGGCTTGATGCCGCATCCTGAGCGCGCGATTGCGGAATGGATGGGCGGCATGGGCGGATGGAGCTTTCTATGAATGAAGAACTGAAGAAAAAGCTCAAGGCTTATCGCATCTCCGAATCCGAGTATCATAAGATTTGTGAGCTTTTGGGGCGAGAACCCAAAACTGTCGAGTGGGCTTTGTTCTCGGCCTTGTGGAGCGAGCACTGCAGTTACAAAAGTTCGAAAGTGCATCTGAAAAAATTTGCGCAAACGGTGAATTCAAGCGTCGTCAATGCCAGTGGCGAAAATGCCGGCGTTGTTGATGTGGGATTTGGTGAGCGCATCGCTTTCAAAATGGAATCTCACAATCACCCAAGTTTTATCGAACCCTATCAGGGCGCGGCGACGGGCGTTGGCGGAATCTTGCGAGATATTTTCACCATGGGGGCTCGTCCCATCGCGCTGGCGGATTATTTGTGCTTTGGTGAAGAGAAAGCGCCACGCATGCCGGCTTTGGTCGACGGAGTGGTGCGTGGAATCAGTGGCTACGGCAACTGCGTCGGTGTGCCGACGGTGACGGGGCAAACGAATTTCAATGCCTCTTACAACCAAAATATTCTGGTCAATGCGATGGCGGTGGGGCTTTTAAATCCCAAAGATCCGATCGCGCTTTCGGGTGCGAAAGGTGTTGGCAATTGGGTGGTTTATGTCGGCGCGAAAACAGGAAAAGACGGCGTGCACGGGGCGGCGATGGCGTCAGAGTCTTTTGATGACAATTCCGAGAGCAAAAAGCCCAACGTGCAGATCGGTGATCCGTATTTTGAAAAGCTCTTGATCGAATCTTGTCTCGAAGTCATTCAAGAAGGCTTGGTCGTGAGCATTCAGGATATGGGTGCGGCCGGATTGACCAGCTCCAGTTTTGAAATGGCTTCGAAGGGTGGGCTTGGGATGGAGATGCATCTCGACCTTGTTCCGCTGCGCGATTCCAGCATGACGCCTGAAGAAATTCTTCTTTCTGAATCCCAAGAGCGCATGTTGCTCATTTGCGAGCCCGGAAAATATGATTTGATCCAAAAGCGATTCTCACGTTGGGGATTGGATGCCCAGAAAATCGGGCAGGTGATTTCGGATAAACGCGTGAAGCTTTTCTGGAAAGAGGAGGTCTTGACGGATCTTGACCCTGATCTCTTGGTGGAGAACGCGCCGGTTTACAATCGTGAATTTAAGGCGTGGGATTTTCCGCGACGAAAGGATTCTCTCGCAACCAAGCGAATCCAGGCGAGCGAGCTGCATCACTTGATTTTGCAAAATATCACTTCGGTTCAAGGTGGCAGTCGCAAGGCGATTTACCGTCAGTACGATCAGCGAGTGGGCGCTCGAACGGCAGCCGGTGCGGACGAGTCCGATGTGGCGATGATTCGCTTGCCGTCGGGTCGGGGCCTGGCGATCGCGGTGGGCTGCCGGCCTGAAATCATGAAGATCGATGCACGTCTGGGCGCTTTGGATGCGGTGGCGTATCCGGCTTTGCAGATGGCCGCCAAGGGAGCGAAAGCCTGTGCGGTGACAGATTGTTTGAATTTTGGAAATCCGGAAAAGTCCGAAATTATGTCAGAGTTCGTCGCTGCGGTCGATGCGATCACCGAGATCTCGCGAAAATTGCAGACCCCGGTCATCAGTGGTAACGTGAGCTTCTACAATGAAACCCAAGGAGCCAACATCATCTCCACGCCGGCGACCGGATTGATCGGTGTTCGTGAATCGGTCGAAGCTTTGCCGAAGGATTATTTCACGAGTGATGCGCAAGTGGTGTTTTCATTGAAGCTTCAGATGAGCGAGCTGGATCTGAAGGCGCAGCAGTTTTCGGGCGAGCCGGTGATAGATAAGATTCAGGCCCTGCAGAATCTTTTGCTGGAAATGGAATCGGCCAAGCTTTTCTCGGCCTCGCAAATGGTGGGGCTTGGGGGGTTGGCGGTGACGCTTGCGAAAATGAGTCTGCATCAGGGAATCGGCTTTTCGTCGAATCTTTCAACCGAGTCCGTAAACTGGGCAGGGGATGGTTTGTACCAAGTGGTCTTGGTGACGGATCGACCGCAAGAGCTTGAAAGTTTCTTGAACGAGAAGGCGCGAATGCCAAGCGGTTTCGAGTGGACCGAGTTGGGCTCAACGGGCGGCGAAGTCGTGAAGTTTGGAAATGATGTGCAGCTACCGGTTACCAGTTTGCAGCAGAGATCGCAAACGGGACTTGATTCTGTCATTTAATAGAAACGAGTGGATGAGATGGCTTGGAAAGAAGAGTGCGGAGTTTTTGGGATCTGGAATCATGCCGATGCTTCGCGCTTGGCGTATCTCGGTCTCTTTGCCATGCAACATCGCGGACAAGAGTCGGCCGGCATCACGTCACTGACCGATTCCGGAGTGCAGCTTCATTACAAAGGCTTGGGTCTGGTGGGGGATGTCTTTCAAGAAGAGCAGCTTGCCCAACTGCAAGGACGTCATGCCATTGGACATGTTCGGTACTCGACCACCGGACAAAATCTTTTGACCAACGCTCAGCCCTTAAGCGCTAATCTTTTATCGGGTCCGGTCTCGGTTGCGCACAATGGAAATATCGTCAACACGAACTCCTTGAAAAAAAACCTGCAAACCCAAGGCGCTATTTTTCAAGGCACCAACGACACCGAAATTTTATTGCATCTCATTTCTCGCCATCCCAGCAACCAGATCGTCGATTGTTTAAAAGACAGTCTGGTGCAAATCGTTGGCGCCTACAGTTTCGTCATTCTCACGCATGATCGCATGCTGGCCATGCGTGATCCGCAGGGCTTCAGGCCGCTGGTCTTAGGAAAAAAACAAAACGAAAAAGGCGAGTGGGCCAGCGTGGTTGCGAGCGAAACCTGCGCTTTGGATTTAATCGGCGCGCAGTACGTGCGCGAAATTGAGCCCGGGGAAATGTACTGGGTCGATGCGGGCGGCGAGCATTCGATTCGCTTTGCGCCCAAGGTGCAAGCAGCCCGCTGTGTTTTTGAGCATGTCTATTTCTCGCGACCGGATTCGGTGGTCTTTGGGCATTCGGTCTACGAAACGCGAAAACAATTTGGGCGCTGGTTGGCGCGCGAGACGTCGGTGTCGGCGGATTTGGTGATTCCGGTGCCGGATGGGGGTGTTCCGGCAGCGATCGGTTACGCCAGCGAAAGTGGAATTCCGTTCGAGTTCGGCATCATCCGCAACCATTACGTGGGTCGGACTTTTATTCAGCCGCAGCAATCGATTCGAAGCTTTGGGGTCAAAATTAAATTAAATCCGCAAGCGGCCGTCTTGTCTGGCAAAAGAGTGATCGTGGTCGACGATTCTTTGGTGCGCGGAACCACCAGCCAAAAAATCATCGCCCTGGTTCGGCAAGCCGGCGCCAAAGAGGTGCATCTGCGCATCGCCAGCCCACCAACTGTGGGGCCATGCTACTACGGCGTTGACACTCCACAAAAAAAGCAGCTGATTGCCGCCGAGCAGAGTTTGGAAGAGATCAGGCAGTTTGTCGGGGCGGATTCTTTGTCGTACCTGTCATTGGAAGGATTGTTCGGAGCCTTGGGCGAGGTGCCGGCTCCTGAGAAAAAATCTTTCTGTGCCGCTTGCTTCGATCACAAATATCCGACACCCTTATTTGATGACATCCAAAACGAATTCTCCTCTCAAGGCCGGTGATCTGGTTGATATCGTATCACCTGGATCAGGCTCGCGTCCGGAAGACGTCGAGCTGTGTTTAGATCTTTTGCACAGCTGGGGTTTGAAAACCCGCCTGCCGAAAGAGACTTTTGCCAAGCATCCCTTTCATTCAAACGAAGACAGTGTTCGTCTGAAACTTTTAAAGAACGCTTTAAACGCCAAAGATTCCAAGGCGATTTGGTGTTTGCGTGGTGGCTACGGCGCCAATCGCTTGATGCCGGATCTGTGGAAAATGAAAGCACCCACGACGCCTAAAATGATGATCGGTTACAGCGACATCACTTCGATTCATCTCTTGCTGCAAAAATGGAAGTGGCCATCCTATCACGGTCCTTTGCTGGAGACTTTGGTTTCAGGACGCCTGAAGGCCGAGCAGATTGAAGAGTGCCGGCAGGTGATTTTTGGCGAGAAGACGTCTTGCGAATTTCGCTTAAAGGCCTTGAATTTGAAAGCGCAGAAATTGAAATCCCTCAAAGCTTCCGTCGTCGGCGGAAATTTGGTTGTATTGCAAAGTGCGCTGGGCACAAACTATGCGCCATCATTTTCGGGGAAAATTCTCGCTCTCGAAGAGGTCGGGGAGCGTGGCTACCGCATTGACCGCATGCTGGAGCACCTGAAGCAAAGCAAGAGCTTGAATGGCTGCAAGGCCGTGATCTTTGGGGATTTTCTTTTTGGGGATGAACGAGACGGGGCGAATTTTGTTGCCTACGCCGTCGAGCAGTTTGCCAAGCAAAATGAGATTGCTTGTTTTTCCGGTCTTGAAATCGGACACGGCGAGAACAATCGAATGCTGACTTTCGGGCCGCTTGCAAGGCTTGAGAAAAATAGCCTGGTGGTGCCAACCGGCATCGCTCAGGAAAAACCGAAAACTAAGAAAAAGGCGCAGCGATGAGTCTTTCATCATTTGAACTGAAATTAAAAAAGCAGATCGAAAAAGTCATTCCGGGTGTAACCCCGGGGGTGCAGATCCAGGTTCACCAAACCGGCAAAAAAATATGCGATATTTCCGTCGGTGAAACCTATGCCTATTACGATCTGGCCAGTCTCACCAAAATCATTTTCACGGTCCAGGCCATGATGAAGGCCTACGAAGAAGGCTTGTGGAATCTCAAATCCAAGGTCAAAGATTTTTGTCCGTGGTTCGTGCATGACCAAGTGCTGATCGTGGATTGCCTCACCCACTCGTCGGGTCTTTTGTGGTGGATGCCGCTGTACCAGAAGCTTGATTTAAATTCCTCGCGCATCAATCGTTGGACCGAAGGGGCGCGCATCATTCGCGAGCTCCAGCTGGAAAAGCAAGACACCAGCGTTTATTCGGATGTGGGATTTATCGTGCTCGGGCACGTGCTGGAAAACCTGTACTCGCTGCCGCTGATCGAAATCTGGAATCGTTTGAAAGAAGACATTTATCCGCGTACGACTTTGGATTTTCACCCGGAAAATCTCGCGCCGCACGCCTTGAAATTGTACGCTCCGACCGAGCGATGTCAGTGGCGACAAAAGACCATCCAGGGCGAGGTGCATGACGACAACACCTGGGCGCTGGGCGGAGTTTCGGCGCACGCGGGACTTTTTGGCAGCATCGACGATGTCGGTTGGTTCGCTTTATTTCTGCGATCGACGCTGAAGGGTTACGCCAAGACCATGGTGAAACCAAAAACTGCACAGCTCTTTGCGACCCGGGCCCGGGCGCACGGCAAAGGCGATTGGGCGATGGGCTACATGATGCCGACGGTGGGCTCGTCCAGCAGTGGTCAGTATTTTTCAACGGCCAGTATTGGACACACGGGATTCACCGGAACTTCGATGTGGTACGACCCGGTTCAGGATTTGAGTGTGTCGATTTTAAGCAATCGCGTTTTTTACGGAAGAGAAAACAAAGAATTCGCGGGCCTTCGTCCGCAGATTCACAACTGGATTATCGAAGGATTGAAACGAACATGAATCTGAAACCTGGAAGCCACATTCATCTGATGGGAATTTGCGGAACCGCCATGGCAAGCCTTGCGGGTTTGTTGAAGGATCGTGGTTATAAAATCACGGGCAGCGACCAAAACCCTTACCCGCCCATGTCGACACAGCTTGAAGGTTTGGGAATCCAGATTCAGAAAGGTTACCGCAAGGAAAACCTTCATCCCAAGCCAGACTTTGTCATCGTCGGTAATGTCATTTCCGCCAGCAACGAGGAAGCGCAAGAGCTCGTTAAGCTTGAAATTCCCTACACGTCGCTACCGAAAGCGATGGGCGAATTTATCATCGAAAAACGCCAAAGCATTTGCATCAGCGGCACCCACGGAAAAACGACGACGACTTCGATGATGGCCTGGGTGGCGCAGTGTTTGGGTGTGGATCCCGGATTTCTGATCGGCGGGATCGCGAAAAATTTTTCCAAATCTTTTCAGAATCCAAAGGGAAATTTCTTTGTCATCGAAGGCGACGAATACGATACGGCATTTTTCGACAAGGTCCCAAAATTCGTGCACTATCGTCCGCGTCACGTGATTTTCACGAGCTGCGAATTTGATCATGCCGACATCTACAAAGACCTGCAGGCAGTGAAGGATGCTTTCACGAGCCTGATGAAGCTTGTCCCGAACGATGGCACCTTGCTCGCTTGCGCGGAAGAAGCCAATGTCATGGAGCTTCGTGGCCAATGCAAGGCGCAGAAAAATTACACCTACGGCCTTCGCAAAGGCGATTACCAGGCGCACGTGCAAAAGGTGAGTGAGAGTGGAACTGACTTTACGGTGCAGTTTCAAGGCAAGGATCTGGGATCCTTTCACGTGACCCTGACGGGTGATTACAATGTTCTCAACACCGTGGCCGTCGTCGGTCTTTCGCACCAGCTGGGCTGGGATCTGGCGAAGGTGAGATCAGCCCTGCAAAGCTTTGAGGGTGTGAAGCGTCGCCAAGAAGTTTTGGGCGAGCCCCAAGGCATTCTGGTGATCGAAGATTTCGCACATCACCCGACCGCTGTCCGCGAGACGGTGAAGGGAATTAAATCCAAATACAAAGGCCGCAAAGTGTTTGGCGTGTTCGAGCCACGCTCGGCGACCTCGCGCCGAAAAGTTTTTCAGAAAGATTACGTCGAAGCCTTTCAGGAATGCGACGAGATTTTGCTCGCCAAAGCTTTCGATCAAACTAAGATCGATTCCGAAAATCGCTTTTCCAGCGAAGAGCTGATCGCCGATCTCAAAGCCGGCGGCAAATCCGCCCACGTCTATGACGGCGCCGACGCCATCGTCGTCGATCTCAAGGCGAAGGCCCGCAAAGGGGATTTGATTTTGATCATGAGCAATGGCGGCTTTGATAACATCTACCAAAAACTGCTGACGGCACTGTCGAAATGATTCAGGAATTCTCATGAATCTCGGGGTGAGACGCTCATGCACCCCGAGTTTTGATTTATGAGATGGCTTCTGGAAAAAACCTTCAAGAGTCTCATTGCTTGCCTTCTGGTGACCGATAGAGATCTTCATTCTTTCAGAGACGAGGATTTTATGGCCATTCTCAGAATGGGCTCAACGGGTCTACGTGGGAAGCTCCTTTTTTTAGGCATCATTCCGGTGGCGGCAATTTTCTTGATGCTCTTTTTCTCGAATCGATCGATTTCGATATTGGAAGAGAAGTTGAATTTTGCCTACCAGGTGCGAACGAAGCTGATTGTGCAAGCGGGTAACATGTCCGGTTCGATCCACGCCATCGGTCGCTGGCTCTGGATCGTCAATGGCTTTGCGGGGCATCCGGAAAAGCAGTCGATATTTTTGGCCAAGGCCACAAAGGAAATTGAATCATTTGAAAGAGCCAAGGCAGACTACATCCGGATGCCAAGAGCCGAAAGCGTCCAAACAGAGTTCGCGAAAATTGAGGAGCTTTGGCCAAAGGCCAAAGACGCCGCCCTGCGGGCTTCCGCGCTGTTTGCGAAAAACACCCCCGATGACGGGGTGGCAGCTAAAAATGTGTTGATGACGGACCTTGTGAAAAATTTGGTGCCGATGACGGATGCTTTCAACTTGATTGCGCAGAGCATGGACGCAATTTTAGAAAAAGAAATCACCGACACGGCCGAACAAGTTGCCCACGCAAAATTGATTCTTGCAATATCCAGCGCATTTGTCGGCGTGCTGACGCTTTTGTTTGCGGTTGTTTTAGGGATGCATCTGACCAAGGAATTTTCAAAGATTGGCCAATCTATTGGCGAGGCCGCCAAAGACACTTCGTCGGCAAGTCTCCATTTATCAACGGCCAGTCAGGCCCTTTCAACGGGCGCCTCCCGGGCCGCTGCCTCGTTAGAGGAAACGGTTGCCTCTCTGGAAGAACTGAATGGGATGGTAAAGCTCAACTCGGAGCACGCACACCACGCGGAAAGTTTGTCGGATTTATCTCAGCGCGCGGCGTTTATAGGACAGCGCGAAGTCGCGGATTTGATCCACGCGATCGGAGATTTGGCGCAAAGCTCAAGAAGGATTGAAGACATCACCAAATTAATCGAAGACATTTCCTTTCAAACCAATCTGCTCGCTCTGAACGCCGCGGTCGAGGCCGCCCGAGCGGGTGAGCAAGGAAGAGGCTTTGCGGTCGTCGCCGAAGCGGTGCGGGCATTGGCGCAAAAATCCGCGGGGGCCGCCAAGGACATTTCGACATTGATTCAGGATAATGTTTTAAGGACCACGAAAAGCGTCGGCATTGCCAGGAAAAGCGGCGATGTGCTGACGGATATAGTCTTATCGGTTCAAAAAGTTTCGGTGCTCAATCAGGAGATTTCGAAAGCCAGTCACGAACAAGCCAGCGGTCTGTCCCAAATCAACACGGCCATGAATCAAATTGACCGCACCACCCAAGAAAATGCGGCCGCATCCGAAGAAGTGGCGGCTAACTCTGAAGAGATGGCAGGTCAGGCCGGGCAACTGGCACGCTTGGCTGAGCGCTTAAATATTTTGATTCACGGAAGGACTTGAACCCTGCTTGCTTGCAAGCCAGGTTGGAACAGACGGCCGGGTCCTCGCCAACGCGCGGGGTGGAGCCGAGGTGGCGATTAAATTCCGCTCAACAAGAAAGATTCGCCACGAATGACGGGATCGTTGGAATTTTGTTCTTGGGCGATATCGGCGTCCTGTGCTTGGAACTGCAGGGTTGAAATGCCGGCAGAAGAGAAGGTGTGGGTGTGCACCACGACCTGAATTGGGTTCTGGGCCCGTTTGCAGGTGCTCAGGCGGGCGTCGCGAAGCTCGATGTCCACCATCATCATCGGCGCCCGGTCAAAACGTGAGCGGGCAATTGAAGAGGGACGATCGACGCTCTTATAAGTCGTGATGTTGCAAGCATCCGTCTGCGTCGCTAACAATTTGAAGGTTTGGTTCAATCGCGTGCGCGCCATATCGGTGCAGCCCGAGCCTTGATCGCGGCAAGAACTTTCGGTGATTTTCAAATAAGCGGTGGTGACTTCAGAATTGATTTTCAGCGAGGCTTTCGGGCTTCGGTGCAGATCAAAATGTTTGGCATCAAACTGACCTTGAGAAAAATGAAAAGCTTCGACGTCCGCCAGGGCCGCTGTGCCGGTCAGTAATATCAGGCAGCAAGTGATCAAAGATTTCATGTGCAAAGGCCTCCAAAAAGATCAGGTCTAACAACTCTTAAAGCCGCCTGAACATACATCCGCGGCTCTTAAATTTCACCTGTAAGCTTTTAGACAGAGGCCTGTCGAACTTCTACTCGGTCCTTGCTAATTGCATTCGAGAAGGACCGAGATTTTGGGGGACAGTGACAAAAACTGTTACCAAGTTCCGGTCACGGAAAGGTTGCCGTAGTACTCGGTTGAGACCGCTACGTGATCGTAATTGTAGCTGTCTTGTGCAAGCGGAACTCCGGCTTCAACGGCAACGCTCACGGGACCAACGGTCTTTGCGTACTTCAAAGCGGCTGAAACATCCCAGTTGATTTGCGCTGAATGATAGAAACGTGTCCACTCGTTTTGGCCCAAGGTCTCATCAAACCCATTGATCGCGTCTTTGTGTTTATAGTAGCCGACCAATCGAGGCGTCACACCGGAAGAGGTGTTGTAATCAAGCCAAGAATCCAAACGGTACAAGTTGCCAAGGCTGTAGCCATTTGCATTGCGTCCGTTACGGAAAATCCCCGTCAAGTGACCACCAGCCTGAACCGCACCCTGGAAAGTCATGGCGGTCAATCCAGTGACGGCGTCAACCGTACCTGAACCCATCTGCATGTTGTAGGCATAGTTGGCTTGTGGGTTGGCTTCGTTCTTCAAATTGATCGAGCCCGTTGGCAAAGAAGCGCCAATATCGGCCAGAAGCAAATTTTCAGATGAAGCGTAGAGCGGCGTGATGGCAGAAACGAAAGTGTCGCCAAGACCTTTCGTGCGGTCTTTGTAAACGGTGCCGAACATTTTTGTTTCAACGTAGTTGTTTAGATACTGACCCAAAACCATGAAGGTCCATTTTGGAGAGTACTGGTACTGCAAAGAAAAAAGCTGCATGTCCAAAGTGCTATTTGCAAATTCGTAGGCCGCTTCGTTTGAGGCGCGGGTTCCTTCGAAATTGTAATAGTACGTCGTGACATTGGCCTTCCATTTCGGCGCGCTGACGGGAGCTGCGGGAGCGACCGAGGTCTGCAGTTCCTGGTTGGCCGCGAAAGCGGAAGTGGTGAATAAAAGGGCGAATAGAATAGAGTAAAGTGTTTTCATGCGCAGGGAGATAAATTGATTTCAAACAAAGAGACAACCAAAAAAAGACAAATAACTCAAAATTTAAATAGTGCAACTACTCTAGTTTGGGGTCATTGAGCGGTTATTTCTTCGCCAAGCTCCGGAGCTTCTGTCGGTCGCCCACGATCCATAGCAGATCTCCATTTTGAATGCTCAGGTGCGAATCCGGATTGAGAATCCGTCGTCCCGCGCGTTCGATGCCGACCACGAGCCCCGCCGTTTTCTCGCGAATGCCGGATTCGCGAATGGTGCGGTGAAGAAACGGCGAATGATCGGTGACCAGATACTGATCCAAGATAAAGCTTGCAGGGCTGATCTGATCATCGACCACGGGCATGTAAAAAGTCGTCAGGAAGTTTTCGAATTCGGACAGCTGATCATCCGTTCCGATCACGCTGACGCGGTCATAGGGCATCAAGACTTCGTCGCGACTGGGGGCTGGGATGTGGCGGTCGCCTCGCTGAATCATGGCGATGATGACGCCGAAGTTTTCCCGCAGCCGAAGCTCAGCCAGCGATCGACCCACGCATTCGGCCTGGGGATGGATTTCGTACTCGCTCAAATGCGCGTCCCAAGGCGCTAAAGTGGGGGGCGGGGGCAAGTTCATCTGCGAGGACTTTTCATCGATTTGTTTGATAAATCTTTTCTCAAGCCAGATGTAGATGGGGCCCAAAAATCGGAAAATCGAAAATGAGATCAAAAGAAAAACCGCCAGCGCCGAAACCACCACCAAGGTCACCGAGACGTACTGGGTCAGTAAGACCGCGATCAGAATTTGCGCAAGGCCCAAGCGAATCAGAAACAGCCAGCGCCGCTCGCGGTCCGACATTTGGTGCAAGATCATCGCTCGAACCTGCTTGTCATGGGCGTGCGAAAAGACCATGCCCCAAATAAAGGGACTGACCGCGACCAGCGCGATCACCAGGGTCAAGCCCTGCGCCCACGGCGAATCATCCGAGCGACTGGCGATTAGCGGATACAGAAAACGCGCGCAGGTTAAAAAAATCGCGACGATCAAGACCGCATTGCTGATCACTTTCATCACGTAGGTGCGAATCAGGATCTGCCACTCGGGACGGGCGCGCACGATTTGGGAAAACTGCAGGTAGCGAGAGAGAAAATGTTGGATCCGCAATGGAATCATCATCTCGATTTTTTTCGAGAGCCCCTCGCGTGAGCGAATCAGCAGGGGGGTCGTAAAGGTGGTGATGGCCGAGACCGCAACGATGATCGAGTAAAGGGACTCGTCGGTGACTTTCAAGGTCATGCCAAGACCCGCGATGATGAACGAGAACTCGCCGATTTGGGCTAAGCTAATGCCCGAGTAAATGGCGGTTTGAATGTTTTGGCCGGCCAGCAATCCGCCGATCACGTTGTAATAGATTTTACCGATGATGACGACTGCCGTGAACAGTAAAATCGTACCCCAGTGGTCGGCCAGGACACCTGGATTGATCAACATGCCGACCGAAACGAAGAAGACGGCCGAGAAGAGATCGCGCACCGGTTGAAAAATCTTTTCGATTTTTTCTTTTTCTTCGGTCTCGCTTAAGATCGAGCCCATGATAAAGGCGCCCAGGGCGGAAGAAAATCCCACGTGATTGGCGGCGACAACCATCAACAAGCAAAGCGCGACCGCGACAATCAGCAAGGTTTCTTCCGACAGGTGCTTGCGAAGCGCACGCAACGACCATGGCACGGCAAACAGTCCCACGATCAGCCAAAGCACCAAATAAAAAATCAGTTTACCGGTGGTCCAAGCCAGCTCCGCTCCTTGAAACTGTTGCGACAGGCTCATGGTGGTGAGCAGGACGATCATCAAAACCGCCATCAGGTCCTCGACGATCAAAGTCCCAAATACAAGCTGGGCGAATTTTTTTCCCTTGAGCTTGAACTCATCAAATGCCTTGTAGATGATCGTGGTCGAAGAAATCGAAAACATGGCACCTAGGAAAAAGCTCTGCAGGCTGCCCCAACCCAAAAGCTGACCTAAGATAAATCCCATCACGCACATGGCGGAAAGTTCGAAAATTCCGCCAATCAAGACCGGTGGACCCAATTGGCCGAGCTTTCGAAAACTGAATTCAATCCCCAGCGCAAAAAGCATGAAGATCACGCCCATCTCGCCCCACACCTGGATGCTGGCGATTTCGGTGACGGTCGGAAAGATGTGAGTGTGCGGCCCCACCAGAAGCCCCGCGACCATGTAACCCAGAATCACCGGTTGCTTCAGTTTTTTAAACAGCAGGCTTGTCACCGCGGCCGTGATCAGGATGATGGCGAGATCTTGAATAAGAGGGGCCAAATGATTCATACGCCATTAAACCTCGGATAACCGAATCTTTTCAAGGCTTGAGCTCAAAATGAATTTGCCCAAACGCCGGGCAATAGCCCAATGCATTAGTGCAGGGGATGAGGGTTTTGTTTGACCCCCGCCGCGGCCTGTTTTTAGTTACCAGTTATGACACCATTAATGCGCCAATATTGGGATATTAAGTCCGCTCACGAGGATAAGATTTTACTTTTCCGCATGGGTGATTTTTTCGAAATGTTTTTTGACGACGCCAAAAAAGCGGCGCCGATTTTGGGAATTGCGCTCACGCAGAGAAATAAAAAATCCGAAGACGAGACCCCGATGTGCGGTATGCCTCATCACTCGGTGGCGGGGCCGATCAATAAACTTTTAAAGCAGGGACTGAAGGTCGCGATCTGTGATCAAATCGAAGATCCCAAAACCGCCAAAGGCATCGTCAAACGCGCCGTCACCCGCGTGCTGACGCCGGGAATGGTGTACGATCCAGAAACGCTCGAGCAAACGCAGAGCAATTATCTTGCTTGCCTGGAACAATCGACCCTGGCCTGTGTGGAGACCAGCACCGGTGAAGGATTTTATTTTGATGAGTTGCAACCGGCCGATATCAAACGCCTGCTCGGTCTTCTGCCGATTGCCGAATTGGTGTTAGCGCCCGAAGCTGAATCCGCCGCGTTCTTAGGGCTTGTCAGCCGACACGCGGATCTGAATTCTGAAAAAGCAGAGCAACCGCCGGCGGTGCAAAGACTTTTATCTTACATCGAAAGTCTGGGCGGCAAAGATTCCCTGCAGACATTGAAAACTTTCGAGCGTCGATCGCTGCATCACCGTTTGGATCTCTCGCCAACGGTGCTTCGTCATCTCGAGGTCTTCTCGACTTATAAGGGCGAAGGTGTAGGCAGTCTCTTTGAAGCCATCGATCGCACGAAGACTTCGGCGGGGGCGCGTGCTCTTCGCCAGTGGCTTTTGTTTCCGCTCACCGACAAGGCCGGAATTTTGGATCGCCAAGAGCGCATCCAGTCTTGGCTGCAGGATCCAGGAAAATTAAAACGTTTGCGCGAAGTGCTGGCGCAGATGGGAGATATCGAGCGCCGCCTGGGAAAGATCTCTCAACCTCAGTGCAATGGTCGTGATCTCTTAGCTCTCGCCGCCTCGATCGAAGCGGGACTGTCGGCGCTTGAAATTGCCGAGCCGACATCGGAATTCATGTCGCTTAAATCTCTGAGCGTCGATATCGCGCGAACACTCGTCGAGGATCCGCCGCTGCAGATTCGACAGGGGCATCTGATTCAAAAAGGTTACTCGCCCGAATTGGATGAGCTCATTCGTCTGAGCACCGATTCGCAGTCGCTCTTAGCCGAGATGGAAGCTCGCGAAAAAGACAAGACTGGGATCTCGAGCCTGAAGATTCGTTACAACAATGTTTTTGGTTACTATATCGAAGTCACCCACACGCATGCGGAAAAAGTGCCCTCGCATTACATGCGAAAGCAAACGCTCACCAATGCCGAGCGCTACACCACCGATGAGCTGGTCGAGCTCGAGAAAAAAGTGCTTTCAGCCCAGGGTCGTCGGGCCGAGCTTGAGTACGAAATTTTCGAAGCCTTGCGACGTCAGTCCTTGAATCTTGCACCGAAGCTATCCAATCTCGCGACGGTTTGCAGTGAGCTGGACGTGATCGCGGGGCTTGCGTGGCTTGCGATCGAGCGCAAGTACGTGCGACCGCAGTTTTCAAACGATGGCTCTTTGTCTTTGAAAGCAAGCCGGCATCCGGTGGTCGAGCAAACCGTGCGCAAACAGTTTGTCGCCAACGACATCGAAATTTCCGCACGGGGCTGTCTGCTTTTGACCGGACCGAACATGGCCGGTAAATCGACCTTGATGCGACAAGTGGCGCTGACTTCGGTGCTGGCGCAGATCGGATCTTTCGTTCCGGCGGATCAGGCGATCGTTCCCCTTTTTGATCACATCTTCACGCGGATTGGAGCGAGCGATCAGCTCTCCGAGGGCCTTTCGACCTTCATGGTCGAGATGACCGAGACCGCCGAGATGCTGAAGAAAAGCACCAAGGCATCGCTCTTGATTCTGGATGAGATCGGGCGGGGAACCAGCACTTTTGATGGCATGTCGCTTGCGCAATCGATTCTCGAGTATCTCTTAAATGCGAAAGGTGCGATGACTTTCTTTGCGACTCATTACCACGAGCTGACAAGTCTGGAAGACAAATACCGACAGCTTAAAAATGCGCACATGACGGTGCTGGAAAGAAATGGCGAGATCCGCTTTCTGCACACTTTGAAAATGGGTCCCGCGCAAAAATCGTACGGAATTCAGGTGGCGAGACTGGCGGGGCTTCCGCCCGAGATCACCGAGCGCGCGCAAGCTTTGCTCAAGAATCTTGAAAACAAACCCTCTCGTTCGGCCGGGGACAGCTCACAGCTTTCACTTTTGGATGCCGTGGTGATGGGGCCCGTGGCAAGCGAGCCTTCGACCAGCGAGGAGCTCAAGGTGGTCTTAAAAGATTTGCGTGATTTCCCACTTTTTTCGCAGACACCGATCGAGGCGATGAATAAGATTGCAAAATGGCAAGAAGCACTCAAGGTTTCTCCGGAAACCGCCACGCTCTCTTAAAGGGCGAGGCCTTTTTAAAAGCGTCCGAGATTTTAAAAGCGCCGAAGCGCCCACCCACGGGAGAGCTCGGCGAGACTTTGGATTGGAGTGACGGGGCGCTCAGTTCTTACATCTCCGCGCAAGCCCTGGTCGTGATGCGAGCGCATCCCTTGTGGCTGCAAGCTCACCCGATTTGATTGGGATCCTGGGGCCGAGGCGAGCTGACGCTGAAATCCGATCTCGATCTGCTTTTTTGCGGTGAAGAAAAAATCGTGTTTGAACTGGTGACGGATCTGCAAAACCAGGGACATCGCATTCGTTACCGCATTCCGCAAAATCCGCAGAATTGGGCCGAGGGTGTGGAAAGTCCCGATTGCCTGGCGCTGTGGAAAGCGAAGGCCGAAACGACGCAAGCGGCAAGCCTTTTAAAGGCGCAGCAGGATTTCATTTTTTCCAACACAAAGATTCGGCGAAAGATTTTGCTCGATATTTTAAAAGAGCGAAAAGCGCGGGCTGAAAGATTTGACTCGATTCAAAGTTTTCTAGAGCCGCAAATCAAATACGGCCCAGGTGGCTTGCGGGACCTTTTTCAAGGCCAAGTGATTTTGGATCTATTCGCCGATCGCTTCGAAGGTCAAGGTTACGAAACAAGGGTCTTTAACTATTATCGACATTTTTTTCTCACCCTTCGCCAGAAGCTGCAGCTGGATGGATTTAGCGATGTGTTGGTGGCGACCGAGCAATTCGAAATTTCCAAATGGTTTGGCTACGAAGAAAACGCCGAATTCATGCGCCAGATTCAGCGCGGGCTTTCGCGCGTGCATTTTTATTCCGAGTGGGTTCTAGCGCGGGCGGCCTCTTCGAAACCGAAGCTTGCAAGGATCGAGAAAAAGATATTCAAGAAGCCCGAGGATCTGCTGTCGGGACTGCAAAAAGAGCCCGGAATTCTTGTGCAACATAAGGTTCGGTTGGCGCTGGACGAAATGAAGTACCCAGCGAAAACCCGGGGCCGGATTTTAGAGAAATTATTTTCCCCAAGCGTTTCCGATAAAACTTTGCAGGCCGTTTTTAATTCGCGACTGATCGATAAGCTTTGCCCGCAGATGATGAAGCTCACGGGTTACGTGCAGCATGACCAGTACCATCGCTTCACCGCCGATGCTCATCTGCTGCAAGCCTGCCGCGAGGTGAAGCGCTTGCGGGGAACGTCGGAAAAGATTCTGGGTCCCTTGCAGATTTGGCAGAAAAAATTAAATTCCTTAGATTGGAAGATTCTGGCGTGGGCTGCTTTGTACCATGATTTGGCTAAGGGCCAAAAAGGGGACCACAGTCTGCTCGGCGAAAAGTGGGTGCAGCAGGATCTCAAGGCTTTCGGTTTCAACCGAGTGTTTCGGGACGAGGTCGCGTGGCTCGTGAAGAATCATCTCGAGTTATCCGTGGCGGCCTTTCGTAAAAATCCGCAAGCGCCCGAGACCTGGCAGGATCTTTCGGATCTGGGCCTGAATGAAAAACGGCTTTTGAGATTGCTCTTGTGGACCGCAATCGACATTCGCGCCACCAATCCCGAAGCTTGGAACGAATGGAAGGCAAAATTGCTAGCGGACCTGGTTGGAAAAATATTAGCTGGTGGGACCAAAAACTTTTTGGACCTGCGAAAAACTTTGCCCAAGGGAATTGCGGGCTCGGTGATCGAAGCTCTAGATCCGCAGCTTTTCGAACTTTTCCCGGCAAAAAAACTGAAAGAAGATTTGCAGACGGCGCTGAAAGAAGATCAGGCGTGGAGTTACAAATTCGATTCGAGAAAAAAACTGTGGCTTCGCTACAGTCAGAATCTCGATCGACCCGGAGTGCTCAGTGAAGCATTAGAGAAAATCTATGCGGCCGGTGGCTCGATCCAGACGGCCTTGATCCACAGTTTCCCGGCCTCGACCGGAAAGCTTGGCGTCTATGATTGGTTTCAGGTGCAGACCAGTCGCGAGCCCGCGGCCTTTTTAAAGCTTTTGCTGCAAATGAAAGTTTCAAGCGCCAAAATTCCGGAAGTGCAATTTTTAAGCATCGATTTGGTGAGCCAAAGTTCAGAAGAATGGGTTTTATCTTTTCGCGGCGTGGATCAGAAAGGTTTGCTGCTTGCGGCTGCTTGGAATTTGAAAGATCTCGGAGCTCAGGTCCGATCGGCACGGGTGCACACCTGGGGTCGGCAGATCGAGGATCTCTTTCACGTCCAACCCCAACCGCATCAAGACCCGCAGGTCTTTATCGAGCAATTAAGAGCGCGGCTTCTTTGATTCGTTCGAGTCCGGAACGCCGGCTTGGGTGCCGGTGTGATGACGCCAGTTGTAGGTTGGATCCAGCTTCAGGCGATTTTGCCAAGCATCCCATTTTTTCTTTGGATGTTTGTGAAGGACGTTGCCGTTTTCATCGAAAATATCAGGATCTTTTCCGAAAAGAAAATCCAGCACTGGCTTTAAAACTCCCATAAGTCCTCCGTCAAAGATCACAGTCTACTCGGGGACTGTGGCCGCAGGCAAGATTTTTGGCGCGGGCTTTACCAGCTTGGTGCTAGGCTGCCGGTCAGGTCGGCGAAGGGGGCCTGCGTCTGCTTGTGAATTGTCGGGTCGGTGTTTAGCTGCTGCGGGGATTGGCACAAACGTCGATGATGTCCAGGCCCTGATCTTCTGAAATGTGCCGGCCGCCCTTAAAGTGTTTGTAACAAGCCTTGGCGGCGCTTTCGAAAGCCTCTTCATAAGTGCCATTTTTTTGCGAGTATTCGTAGATGTCGCCCTTCAGTCGAAACTTAAACTGAAAGGTGCGATCACCGGCATCACTTGGAGTGCTGGCTGACGCGCTTAGCGAAAAACTGAGGCCCGCGACAAGGATCATGGCCATGTGGGTGATGCGTTTGAAAGTGGGTGTCATCAGCTTTTTCATAAAATCTCCTGATCCTTTGAGTCTGATTTTCAATCGTTGCTAATTCTAAGAGCAAAGGCGGGGCCTGCGGATTTTCCAAGTCTCAATCTAAGACAAGCTAAGGCGTGAATTTTCTTTGTGAATTTCGGTCTCTTTTTGAGTCACTCAAGCTTCGCTGTCGAAGCGACAAAGTTTGCCCTGACAGCTGTCAAACAGGTCAACGTTTGGTTTCGGGAATCCGCTTTTCAAGTGGCGGTAAAGTTGGGCGCTTGCCGAGTTTCTCAGAGCGACACGGGGACCTGGTTTTGCAGTTCATAGATCCGTGACAATCAACGAGCGGAGACGGCGATGAGAACGGTTTTTTTTCAAATCTTTCAAATGATGAGCATGACCGCTTTGGTCTGTCTGCCGCAGGCGCAGGCCTGCATGACCGTTCCCGATAAGATCTTTGTCAGCGGTTCGAGTTTTCAAAACACGAATCTCACGGCTTTGAATCAGCATGGTCAAGTCACGCTCGTGTTCGACGACTCTCCCGTGAGCTTCGATGAAAAATTAAAATGTTGGAAACTGGCCAAAGCGCAAGAATGCCTGGAGGTTGGTTTCAAGACGGAACTCTTCGATAGCACCAACACCAAAAAAGAAGGCGTGTTGCGATTGACGAAGCCTGGCGAGTTGAAACTTTATTCGGTTCGTCCCGATGGCAACATCGATATGTCGAAGCCGGCCCTGGTTTTCTCGGCCAAAAGCGAGTCGGTGATTTGCGGAGCGGGCTGTGATGCGACCGAAACGGACCTCGAGATTGTGGCCGAGCAAAATGGCAGCAGTATCGGATCCTACCAGGTCCACAGCAGCTCCAAAGATCCTCGATTTCGCTCTCTTGGCTTTGGCGCCAACTTTGATTTGAAAGGCCACGAAGTTATCGGCACAAAAGACTGTGCTTCGAAGCCGCAAGTCCGACCCTATGGCTCGTCCGGCGGTTCGCCTGCTGGATCACAGACCTCGAGCGGTGGGGGCGCGATCTAAAATCCCTGAGCTTGCGGGACCTGTCGGTCCGGGTGTATACCCAAGTCATGACACTTAAAGAACGTGGCGATCAAATAGCGGGCGAATTTTCCAAACTCACTTCCTGGGAAGATCGATATAAAAAAATCATCGCTCTCGGGAAGGCCATGCCGGATTTACCGGAAGAGCTTCGCACGGAAGACGCCAAGGTCAAGGGCTGCCAAAGCCAAGTCTGGCTGCACGCCAAATTGAACTCGCGCGGCGAAATCGAATTTCAAGGCGACAGCGACGCGCTGCTAGTGAAGGGCCTGGTCGCGCTCTTGATGAAAATCTATTCGGGCACAACGCCCGAAGAGATCATGACGACACCTCCGGATTTTTTAAAAGCCATCGGCTTCGAGGGAAATCTGTCTCCGAGCCGCGCCAATGGCCTGTTCTCGATGATCAAGCAGATCCGGTATTACGCGACAGCCTACGGTCTTTTGAAGGGCCAGAATCAGGCTTAAGACGCACGCTTGAGGGCCACCGGTCGCAGGTGGTAGTTCTGGATCTTCAGGTGGAGGTTAGTCGAGGGTGCGATTTAGATGACATTCGCTCGTCACTCTGCAATCAAGGGCTGGCCGACGACTGCGAATATTGAGAACATCATTGCAAACTCGAAAACTTGGCCCAATTCAATCAGAAAAAACTTTATCTTTCTGTCGCTCGCGGTAGACCCAAGCATTGAACTTCTGCAGAAATGCCTCTCGTGCTTTTTCGCCCTTTGCGGCTTCCATGCGGTTGGCCTTGATGTAACCTTTGAGATTCAATTCTTCCAGGCTTGAGGTCAGCACGCGCGTGAACGCCAAACCTTGCCAAAATCTTCCGAATTTCACTCCACGGCGGGCGCCCGTGATTTTTCTCGCAATCAAGCAGGTGATGGATTTTAAAAATTTCTGAAAGTTTTCTCGGTTCTGAATTTTGATTTTGAGATGCACGTGGTTTCCAACATTGGCGCCGTCCGCAACGGTGATGCCGAATCTCTTGGCCTTTGTGCGAATGATATCTTTGATGAGCTGTTTGTTTTTCGGAAGCAAGAAGCCATATCGTCCGCGGGCTTTGTCGGATTTGAGAACCAGGTGAATCCAATTCTTGGTTGAAAGCGGGCGCTCTAATTTCCTGTGACCACGCGTTTTGACGCCGCCATGTTGAGTGCGCCCATAGCGCTTTCTGACACTTTTCTTATCGTAATAATCAAAGAGATTTGTTTGCTTCATTTTGGCCTTTGCTTCGAAGGGCAATATAATTTAAGAGTTAAAAATCGCAAGAAAAATGTCACTTTAACGCAGGAAAATCAGGGGTTTATTTGAAATCAAATAAGAAACTATTTGAGTCCTTCGAGCTAAAATTGAAGGACTGTACTGCAGAATCTCTCCACTCCATTGTGAGCGAGCGCAAACTTGGGGTTCGCCGCCGCGAAATCGGTAATGCGATTCCAAAACAGCTACAAAAGCCCGTTAAATGCAAGTCTAGCCGGAAGAAGGCCTGCACCACCTGAACTGACGCGAGCTCGCAGACCCTGCGTAAAATCACGGGGCGACTGCCAAGATTCCTGTCTGCTACCAAATTCAGGTGTGGATCTGGCGCTGTCAAAAACTGTGACATTTTGCTGTCAAATTAACGATCAATCTCAAAGTGAAACAGGTCAGGTCTAATCTCATCGTTTTGGGGTGGCATAGGTCGTGCTCTTTCATTTATTGAGAGGGAGAAACGAATTATGAAGAGCCTATCTCTAACGCTGATGATCCTGCTGATGGCGCAAATCGGGTTTGCGAAGTACAGCTGCAATTCGGATGGGAAACAATTAGTCCTGGATCCTTCCAGCAAGAGTTTCACTTTTACGAAGGACGGAACCCCTCATCGCTTTAAGATTTTAAATCCGGCCAATCACGGCTTTGAAATGTTCGGTCACACGACCAAAGCTTTCGAAGTTGAAGGCGGTCTGGTTGTTGGAGTCAAAGACACCAAGAATTCGAAGCTGAAAGATCTTTCGATCTTCGATAAAGGCGAAGCCATCGCCAAGTTCAGCGATTGCACCGAAAAAAATTAAAAGTCTGCTGAGAAAGAAACGAATCCCGATTCGAATGAAGCCATGGTCAGGCCGAGTGAAAAAAGCCTGATTCAAAAACCAGGCTTTGTCCGAGTGAAAAACATGATTCAATTCAAGCCAGGCTCTCTTCTGGCGAAAAACCCAGGCCCCTCCAAAAAATCCTAATCGCGAATGGTTGCGTGCACCCGGTGGGTGTCATCATGCTCGTCCAGCTCATTTAGGAACGCGACGACATCCTTCATCTGCTCTTCGGTCAAATCCGTGATGTTCTTTGCTTTGTACGAAGGCTCTGCTGTCGTGATCGTCCAGCCGCGACCGATCAGCGCTTTCTGGATGTCGTTCATGCTGGTGAGATCACCGTAGAACGAGTAGCCCTCGTCCGATTTGACGACTTCGTTGGCGCCGGCTTCGATGGCTTCCTCTTCCGGATCAAAAGTTCCGGGCTTTGTTCCTTCGAGCAGACAAACACGCTCAAACATCCAAGCCACGGATCCATCCATATTGCCGTCGTTGGACTTAAAGATCCCGCGAATTTCCGAGGCGGTGCGGTTGCGATTGTCGGTTTGGCATTCGACCAGGACGCCGGTGCCGTGCGGGCCGTAGCCCTCGTACATCAGCTCTTCGACTTCGGCGCCTTCCAAAAGACCTGCACCTTTTTTGATGGCGCGATCAATGGTGTCGTTTGGACATTGGTTTTTCTTCGCGACCTCGATCGCCAGGCGCAAGCGGGCGTTCATTGCCGGATCCGGGCCACCCATTTTGGCGGCGACTTGAATCTCGCGCGCAAACTTGGTGAAAATAGCGCCCTTTTTCTGAGCGTTGGCAGCTTTGATAGGGCTTTTCCAGCCTTTTCCCATGGGATCCTCCAGGATCGAAAATAAAAGAAGGTCTTTCAGTCTATCGAAAAGCATCAATTCTTGTAAAGTCGCCGCCAATTTGGCTTAAAGTGTCGAAATGGTTTTTCAAACTGAAAACGTCCGCCAAAAGCTCGCCGAACTGGAATCCGCCATCGATTTGGCCTGGCGTGAGCCCTTGCGCGAGTTCCCGACTGACCCGGGGCGTGACGTGCAGATCCTGATTCCGGGGCTTTTGCCGCCCAAGAAGGGGCTTTCCTACAAAGAGGGCCAGGCCCGCCTGCTGCATGATCTGGCAAGCATCGAGCTTCAGGCCATGGAGCTGGGCCTTCGCACCCTGCACGAGTACCCCGAGGCCCCGCAGGGTTTTCGCGAGGAGCTGGTGGGAGTGGTGCGCTCAGAAGGGCAGCATCTCGAGCTTTGCTTGAACGGAATCGAAGCCCTGGGTTTCAAGTGGGGAGATTGGCCGGTGCACAACATGCTGTGGGCTTCGGTCGCGGCCGACGATTCGCTTTTGGACCGAATTTTGATCGTGCACCGCTATCTTGAGGGCTCGGGCCTGGATGCGGGCGAGACCCTGATGCGAAGATTGGATGCGGTGCTAGAATCCCCGCTGCATTCGATCTCGAAGACCATCGTCACCGAAGAAATCGGGCATGTCGAGTTTGGCTCCCGTTGGTACCGCGAAATCTGCGCGCGTGAGAGGATTGATCCGCAAGAGGATTTCCCACGAAGACTTGAGAGCTTTCGTTACAGAATTCCGAAGCGGATCGAGAAGATCAGCCGAAATTTCCGGCTGAAGGCGGGATTTACCGAGAATGAGATTTCATATCTCGAAGATCTGCGAGCACGGATGGCGAAGTTTTGAGCGGGGGCCTCGAAAATCGCGGTCTGATTGCTGCAGTTGCAATCGGTGATGGCAATGAATCGATTGAAGTCTGCCGGTAAATTCATTTTGGTTTGCTGGGCTTGTCTATTTTCTGGACAGATGTCGAACGCGCAAGGGCAAGTAACCTGTGCCAAGATCTATCTCGATGAAGTCAAGCCTGATAAGGGCCCTGTTTTTCTCAATCAAAAATACTCAGGTCTTTCGACTTCGAAGCCTGTCATTCATCGCACCGAGCAGATTCGCCACCAGACTGGTCAAGCTCTGAAAAAGCCTGCGGATAAAATTTCGGCCTGGCTGAAATTTATGGAGCAGTCCTCGGAAAAACGCGCGGGCCAACCGGCAGTGTTGGCTCGAATCAAAGAATCTTATCACGAAAAATACGTCACCAAAGCCGAGAATGTTCCGGAAGGATTTTTTGACCTGCAAGTTCGCATCGCACGTGAGCAAGGGCGTGGCAAGCTGGAACTGACCCCTGAAATGCGAAAAACTCGTGTCGATCGGGCAATTCAAGATCAGAAAAAGTCTTTAGATGATTGGATTGAATATTTTTTTTCGTCGGATTCGAAGCATTATCCGATGTGGGCCAAGTATTGGAGTTTGCAAAGTCTGGTGAAGCTCACCAACTATGATGTGGAGACTGGAAAATTTGGAAATCGCAAGGACAGCATGTTGCCCTTTCCGGAATTAAATCGGGCCGCCTTCGCCACCGTGGTTGACGCTATCATTAAAAAAGTGAACGGCAAAGAACTGTCGAATATCAAAGATCCGGAGATGTTAAAGCTTTTAGAAAAAACAAGCTTTGCAGATCTGTATGGCCGAGCCTTGTTCTTAGAATCACAAAAGAAGATGGATCTGACTTCGACCGAAGGTCGATGGGTGACTTATCCCCAGGGCAGCGATCCAAAGGCATTGGTCGAATCCTTGCGCGAGATGAGCACAGGATGGTGCACCGCCGGTGAAGCGACGGCAAAATCGCAGTTGGCCGACGGGGACTTTCATGTGTTCTACACGAAGGATGAAGACGGGAAGATCCGCGTGCCGCGACTGGCGATTCGCATGGATGGATCTTCCATCGCCGAAGTCCGGGGAGTGGGTAAAGATCAAAATTTAGATGCAAAAATCGCTGAGACTTCGATCTTGCAAGATAAGCTCAACGCTTTTGGTCCCGAAGGCCAAGCGTATCAGACGAAAACCGCTCACATGAAGCGATTGACGGAAATTGAAAAGCATCATCTCCGTGGAGAGAAACTATCGAAAGAGGATTTGCGATTTTTATATGAGATTGACACGTCGATCATGGGATTTGGCTATGACAAGGATCCCCGAATCCTCGAAATCATCGGCGGAAGAAATATAAAGTCCGATTTGGCGACTGCACTGGGTATCAAGGAGTCGGAAATATCTTTCACCAAAGAAGAAGCTTTGCGCGGCGGTATGAAATATCACTATGGAGATCTCGATCTGAGCGATCTCCAGTCGGCGGTTGGTTTAAACTTACCGGAAATGATTCGTGGGGATCTGAAGCTCACTCGGGTGGAATCGGCGAGAGGCCTCAAGTTACCCAAGAAGATTGGTGGGGACGTGAATCTCACTCGACTGAAGTCGGCGGATGGTTTGAAGTTGCCTGACGCGATCGGTGGGAGCCTTTTACTCCACTGTCTCCAGTCGGCTCATGGGTTAAAATTACCTGAGAAGATTGGTGGGAGTCTTGTTTTCAGTGATCTCAAGTCGGCGGATGGCTTGAAGTTGCCTGACGCGATCGGTGGGAACCTTGTTCTCAGCAGTCTCCAATCGGCGGATGGCTTAAAGTTTCCGGACACGATCGGTGGGGACCTACAACTCAATAGTCTCCAGTCGGCGGATGGTTTGAAGTTGCCAAAGAAGGTTGAAGGGAATCTTTGTTTCAATAGTCTCCAAGCGGCAGTTGATTTGAGGTTGCCCGAGAAGATCGGTGGGAGTCTTTTCCTCTACAGTCTCGAATTGGCAGACGGTCTAAAGTTCCCTGACTCGATTGGTGGGGACCTGTTACTGAACGGTCTTAAATCGGCAATGGGCTTGATTTTGCCACGGAAGATTGGTGGAAATCTTTACCTTTTCAGTCTAGCGTCATCGAATGGTTTGGTTTTATCAAACTCGACAATTCGGACTCTGACGATCAGGCGCAGCCTTGTGACCGCAAATTTGCTTCTCCAGTTTCAAGGTGAGCTCAAGGTTTTAGACTAAATCTCTTCGCCGGATTCCAGAAAGCGCCACTTGCCTTCGGGTAAATGTCCAAGCATCAGCTTCCCGACACGCACGCGTTTCAAACCCTTGACCTCGAGGCCCACCATCTCGCACATGCGACGGACCTGGCGCTTTTTTCCCTCAGTCAGAACGAAGCGCAGCTGATCTTGATTGACCCACTCGACTTGCGCTTCTTTTAATTTCTTTCCGTCCAGTTCGAGACCGTAACGTAAGAGTTGCAATTTTTCTTTCGGCAAAGGTCCCGTGACCCGCACCAGGTATTCTTTTTCGATCTCGCTGTTTTCGCCGATGATCTTTTTGGCGAGGCGGCCGTCTTCGGTGAAAATCAAAAGGCCTTGGCTGTCGATGTCCAGGCGACCCACCACGGCCAGGGTCTGCATTTTCTGCGGAATCACCCGAGGCTCTTTGCTGCCTTCAAAATTTTCGCGGGTGAGCAGCCGAATCGCGGGTTCGTATCCGGGCTCGGGCTGCGATGAGACGTAGCCGATTGGCTTATTCAGGATGATCGTGACCAGGTCGCTTTGCTTTTTCTGCGCCTTGGCCGCAAGCTCGATCACCGCATCGCGTGTAGTTTTAAAGCCCAGCTCTTGAACCCGGTCGCCGTTCACGAAAACCAAACCTTGCGCGATATAGTCATCGGCCTCGCGGCGCGAGCAAATTCCTTGTTCACTCATCAGTTTTGAGAGACGCACCAATTCGGAATTTGTTTGACCCTCGGGGGGCTTTCTTGATTGCATGGGCCCTTGTTTAATCCATTTTTTGACAAAGTGCAAAGGAGACCCCGATGAAAAGCCTTCTTTTCGTTCTTGTTTCAGGCCTATTGATCCTGTCCCAGGCCCAGGCTGTGAATTATTCAGCGACTCTATTTGAACAAAAATCCAATCGTGAAAAGAAGCTCTACACTTTCCAGGTCGAAGACACCAATCCCGAGGCCGGCGAGTTCCAGACGACCTATAAGGATTTGGATGGCAACATCGTGGTTCAGGAAAAGTCGACCGTCAAAGGATCAACCCTGGTGAAGACCGAGATTGAGCAAAAGCAGTTGGGCCAAAAGGGCATCATCGAAGTGAAAGACGACAAAGCATTTTTCACCAAGGTCATGCCAGACGGAAAGTCTTCGACCAAAGAAGAAAAATTGGGAAAGACATTTGTCGCGGCGGCAAATTTTCAAAAATTCGTGCGCGACAACTGGTCTGAAGTCGCCGCCGGAAAAGAAGTGGAATTTCGTTACGCCGTTTGGGATCGCCAAGAAACGGTGGGTTTTGAAATTCAGAAGATCGGCGAAGATAAAGTGGGCGATCAGCCAGTTTTGACTTTGAAGATGAAGCCTTCAAACTTTTTCATCTCCAAGCTCGTGGCGCCGATCATTTTTAAATTTGCGGCCGATGGCTCGAAATTACTGGAAATGAATGGCCGCGTTCCGCCGAAGCGCAAAGACGGAAATAACTGGAAGGATCTGGATGCCGAAGTCGTTTACTCGTATCCCGAGATCTCAACCACAACGACGACTTTGCCCGTGCCGGCTCCGGCGGCCACTACTGGCAAACGTTCAAAGCGTTAACCAGGGCTGCGATCTCGTCGATTTTTTCATAGCGGCCGTTGTCTTTGATGACGGCCCAATAAGCTCCCGAGCCCACGACGATAAAACCTTTTCGTTTCACCTGTTGGGCCAAAATCCTGATACCGCAATCTAAATTTTTATACGGATCCAGAATGGTTTTCTTCGGATCAGTGGGTGATAAGTTCTTATCGAGCGACCAATCAAATTTGCAAAATGGGTAGCCCGTGATGTCTTGGTAGGAAAGCTGCAGCAGGCCCTCGCTCCACACCGGTTGCCCCGTGATCGGGTCCGTTCCCATGGTCGATTCTTGATAGCGGCTGAGCGGATTGAAACCACTTTCAAACTTGCTCATCGCCGCAATCAATTGACCGGCCACGTTGACCTTTTGTTTGTCGGTCAGGAAAGAATATTTTTTGCAGAATCGGCTCATGTCCTGCGCGCTTAAGATATCCTTGGCGGCGGACGTTTGCAGGAGATCGAAAACGTAAGTGCTCCAGGCTTTGTTAGCGGGCTTGGCCTTTTCCCAAAGCAAGGCCTCGAAGACGAAAGGCTGAGAGGGGGTCGGCGGCTCGACCGGTGTCGTGGGATCCGATGCGGGTGGGTCTGCTGGCGGCGTCGTCGGTGTTTCGCTTCCTTGGTCCGAGCTGGAAGAAAGATCCGGCGGCGTTGACGAAGATTGGAATCCGCGGCTGCAGGAAACGGTGATGAGAGCCAAGGTCATAAAAAAGGCAAAGCGGTTCATTTGAGCCATAAGTGATGGACTCTGTATCGGCAGAGAATGGTGACGGACTTGGGGCTAGGAAAAGTCGGGTCAAGTCATCAGTACATTTGTTTCAGCGCGAACCTGTTCTCGCATGGATAGCAGCATCCCCTCCATTGTGTTGCGACGTTTTTTAAGTTCGATTCGAAAGTCAGCATTGTCGGTTTTCGAAATTTCCAGGTTCAGATCGCTCAACTCTCTTTCCAAAATTTCCAACAGGAGCGTCATCTGTGCGTAATCGAGTTCAAGTTTGAACATAACGGCCTCCTTCAATCGCAATCTGGGTCGCTGAGATTTTTTGGCGAGTGGAAGTGCAACAAGACACCGGTGTCTTTTCTCAGAATGAGACAGGGCGAAAAAATTAAGAAATTTGGCGTAACAAAATTTCGCTTCGTCGGTTGTACGTTCAGAGGGTTGGAATTCACCAACGTCGAAAGGGACCCAGTATGAAAACTAAAATTTTGAAAAGCTTGGCTTTAGGTCTTGTTCAGATCACCCTGCTTTGCACTGTTGCTTGCGGCAAAAAAGCGCAAGATGACACAAGCTCTGCGACTTCTCTGTCAGTTGATCCGGTGGAAGCTTCGATCGAATCCGGCATCACGGTTGTGAGCGGCATGGCCGATGATCAGGCGGGCTCTTCTTACGCGCAGCTCACATCGAAGATCCAGCCTTCCATTTGGCAGACAATGTTGGGTAAACAAGCTTTTGCTGACACCTGTGCTCGTGCGTACTGGCAGACCTGCAATAGCGGCGTGAAAGAGGCCGATTATGCGGGTTGCACGGTTGCGGGAACGGCGCGAACGATCACGGGTTCGGTGCAGCTTTCCTATTCGCACGCCAGTTGCACACTGACGACGGACGGAGATTCGGTGACCCGCACTTATGATCTCGCGATTTCGGGTCCTCGTGGCGGAGAGGTTGCGCATCAAAGCACGGTGAAGGCCGATTACCGTGGCACCAGCTATGGCGGCGGGGGCAAGCTCACGAAGACGTCTTCGGGTTGGGACATGGAGATTCTTGGGCGTCACTCGCAAATGACCTTTCGGGACAAATCCGTTTTCGATGTTTCGGTGCGAACTTTGTCCCCTCTGCAGGTGAGTGGTGGCCTTGCGCGCGGCAGTCGGATGTTGAACGGTGGTCAATTGGAAGTGAATCATAATCTTTCTAAGTTCACGGCGGTGATCACGCCCTCGAATCTTCAATGGAGCGCGGGCTGCTGCCATCCGACGGCGGGAAGTTTGTCGGTAACCTACAGTGGGTCCAAAACTGGGACCGCGACCGTCACCTTCCAAGGCTGTGGTACGGGTGTGGTGGATCAAGGTGGACAACAGCAGCAGATTGAGTTGTCATATTGTGACTAACCTCCAATATGACAAACATATCTGATGAAGAACTGATTCAAAAAACGGCCCGTGGAGACTCGAAAGGATTCGAGACTCTGCTGGGGCGCTACAAGAATAACGTTTACGGTTTGTGCAAAAGACTTTTGAGGTCGGATATGTTGGCGGAAGAAATCTCACAAGAAACCTGGATGCGGGTGGTGCAAGCGGCACCTCGATTTGAAGCCCGCGGCTCGGTCAAGTCTTGGATTTTGACCATCGCCAAGAATCAATGTCTCAACCTGATCGAAAAACGTGGTTGGGAAGAAGCTCTGCCGGAAGGCGGGGAAGAGCAAATCGCCGATCCTTGCGAAAGTCTCGAGACTTTGCTCTCGGCTCAGCAACAAAAGCAAAGGCTCCTTGGCGCGATCGATCGCCTGCCAGATCGTCAGCGCGCGGCCTTGGTGCTGTGGATGCAGGAAGAAAAATCCTACGAAGAAGTGGCACGCGATCTCAAGACCCACGTCGGAGCACTGAAGGTCCTTTTATTTCGCGCGAAGGAAAATCTTTTGCGGGCGCTGAAGGAGGACTCATGAGTCGGTTTGATGACTTGCTCAGCGAAGAGCCTGCTTCCAAGCAGCACACAGAAAATATTTTGGCGCGGGCGACGGAAGGCTTGGAAAAAAATCGGAAGCTTGCGCGAGCGTCTCGCCGTCGAAGCTTGTGGGGGATTTTCGGCTTGGGGCTCACGGCCGCTTTCGGATTTCTTCTGTGGAATTGGCGTGTCGCCGAAGAGGAATCGGAGCTGAGTCTAGCGGCTTTCACCGAGGTCGAAGTCGATGATGTCGATCTTTTGGCAGCGGGTGACGAGGGCTTTGTGGAATTTTTAGAAACTTTGGAAGACGAGGATTGGGAGGAATCATGAGCGGGCCGCAAAACGTGGATCAAGAAATCATCGAAAATCTCGATCTCTTGATGGACATGGATTTATTCGAAGAAGAGGGGCTGGTTGATTTGGTCGAGCAGATGGATGAAATTCCGCAAGGGGATCCTTCGGACAGTGGGGATGCCAAGTGAAGAGACGTCAGTTTCTACAGAACTCCTTCTTGATGACCATCGCGGGCCTGGTGGTCGGAACTTCGGGCGAGACCGCATCGGCGGCTAAAAATTCGGCCGCGGCATTCGCGGATAGGGCCGCGAATGAAGAGAGATTCCGAAATCTTTCACCCGAGCAAAAAGAAAAACTGCGCGCGGCTTACCAGAAATTCAAAACTCTTTCGCCCGAGAAAAAAGAACGGGTGATTTCGGCTTTCGAAAAATTTCGCTCACTGCCGCCCGAGAAAAAGGCCAAAGTTCGAGCCGGCTTGCAAAAGTGGCGAGAGCTTCCGCCGGAGCAACGCGATCGATTGCGCCAAAAATTCCGCCGCTGGCAAAGCTTGTCCCCCGCGCAGCGCGATCAACTGCGCGAACGCTGGCGCGCCCGTCGTCAAGGCGGGGCCAGCTCCGAAGCCCGCACTCGCCGCGAACATCGCCGCCGTTGATTCTCAGTGTGATCTGCCGAGCAGGGTTTTGCGATTCGGTTTTCCTGCAGTTCTCCTATACTGATGTCATTTCGTCTGGAGCCGGCTCGTAATTCCGTGCTCCAGCCCGCCCTGTTTGTCGTGACCACACTCCTGTTTTGCGACTCTATCCTGCTAGCGGACCGTTTCCGTCACTCGGACCTAGTCTTCGCCTATAATCCTTCTCTCCTTC
>CBIHNW010000025.1:0-68144 GCA_966211795.1 uncultured Bdellovibrio sp.
TAAAAACCGGGTCGGTCCGAGAAACCGCCCGCCATCGCCACACGCATGCCGGCCAGATTTCCAAATTACTGACAGGTCTTGAACGCAAGGTCGGATTTAAGCTTTTGGAACGATCCTCTTTCGGTGTGCTGCCGACGGCAAAGGCCCTGGAGCTTTTGCCGTTATTCGATGAAATTCAAAAAAGTGAAGAGGACATTCGCAGCAGCTTTGTCACCACCAAAGAGAAATCGGTTCTTGGCTTTGCGGCGAATTTTTTCTTAGCGAGCCATCTCTTACCGCAGGTCTTCACGGCTTTCGAAAAACCCTACCCGCAGTATCGCTTGCGTCTTTTGGATTTGCCCCCGGACAACTTTGTGCCGGTGGCGCTGAGGAATGGCTTCCAGGTCTGCCTGCACACCGGCGATCAAGACTGGCCAAAAACTTGGTCCTCGACCAAAATCGGAGATTTGCACTGGATCCTGTGCGCTCGAAAAAATCATCCGGTCCTCGAAAATCTCACGACCAAAGAGGTTCTCAAATATCCGTTTATATTTCCGGTGTATTGGACCAGCGAAGGCATCACTTACGGAAAAGATAACTTTCCCCTGCACCAAACTCAGCGCATTCGCGGGCACGAGACCGCGACGGCCGTTGGTGCGCTTGAAATTTTACGTCGCACAAACCAGCTGAGCTTTGTTCCCGAAATTGTCGCCAGGCCCTTTCTCAAGTCAGGACAAGTTGTCCAACTTGAATTCTCGGCCCTGAAGCCCGTTCGGCAACCCGTCTACCTGACAGTTAAAAACGATCAGGTCTCGCAAAAAATGTATGATTGGCTGGTGGGCGTTTGCGCAAGAGAACTGGCGATTTCGTAGCTTTCGGGACGCACTTGCATGGCCATCGACGATGGACAGCTCGATCGTGTCATGGTAGCCAGGACTGATGAAGCTTCAGCACAAATTCCTTCTGCCGCTCGGTCTTTGCAACATTCTCGGTTGCACGCACGCTCCAATCTCAAGTTTTAACTGCACGGATTTGCAATGCTCACAAAGTTCTCAGTGCCACTACCAAAACGCAGGCAAACCTTACTCGGCTCAGCACGTGAAATTTGCGGGTCGCGACGCCATCCGCTTTGAAATTCGTCACGGTGAGGCTTTTGAGACGCCCGAAAATCGCACGTACCGGTCCGAGGTTAAAACGAATTATTTTCCGCCCATGGGTTCTGAAAGATGGTATCGCTTTTCGATCTTACTTCCTGGCGATTTTCCGATCGAAAAGAATCGGCTGGTGCTGGCGCAGTGGTGGGCCAAAACCAAAAGACATTTGGGCGAAGTGGACCGCAGCCCGATTTTGCATCTGCGCTTTAGCGAAGGTCAGTTGCTGATTTTGCTGCGACGATATCCTGATCGGATCACGCTGAAAGATGAAAAGTACCTGCAGACAAATCTATTTGAAACCCATTCGCTTCCTTTGGGAACATGGAATGACTTTGTTTTTCACATCAAGTGGTCCGCTGACGATGCTGGCTTTATCGATGCTTGGTGGAATCAAAAAAACATCATCTCGTTTCGCGGGAAAACTGAAAATCAAGATGAGGTGGGACCGGTTTTTAAATTTGGTCTTTACCGAGATGATTCTGAAAAGACTTATGTCTCGTACGTCAGCGATGCCGCGATTTCGGAGGAATCCTTTTAATTTTGCTTAAAAAATAGCGGCCCCTGCTTGACGCAGGGTTTATTCTCGCTTCAAAAATGCCACTTCGCAAAGCGCTCGGTTGACGATCGAAAGTGGAATCATCGACACTCAGAACTTCATCCGACCACACCTGGGCCCGACATGGGCTTTGGGAAAATGCCTCGGTGGCGAAATTGGTAGACGCACAGGACTTAAAATCCTGGGATTCGGTTAAACGGTCGTGCCGGTTCAATTCCGGCCCGAGGCACCAACTGAAAGTTGATTATGGCTGTTTCACTGAATGAGTTAGCAAAAGCGATTCACTCTTTAGAAGAGGCCCTTGCCCTGTATCGAGATCAGACGATTGCTCAGAGTGATATTGTTCGTAAGGCTTTCCGCGATGCCTGCATTCAGAGATTTGAATATTGCATTGAATTGGCCTGGAAAACTTCCATGAAAGTATTAGGTTCAACCACGCTGGCCGCAAAGCCCGCCATTCGGGAAATGGCGAGAAACAATCTGATTCCGAATCCTGATCAATGGATGGAATTTATTGAAGCTCGAAATGAAAGCTCGCATTCCTATGACGAAGAGATCGCCGCAAAGGTCTTTAAAAGCATTGAAGCTTTCCATCCCGAATCCGTCCGCCTCCTTGAGGCCCTCAAAAAACAAAAATGAAATTTGGATTGTCGGAAGAACAGTACAGCCTTCTCAATCATCTCGTCATAAAGCCTCTGCAATCGCGAGGCGCTGATGTTTATATTTTTGGCTCCCGAGCTCGTGGTCAACATCATCCCTTTTCTGATATCGATCTTCTCTATCAAGAAGCCCCGGACAAAAAGATCAGCATGGCTGATATTGCGAAGATGAAAGAAGACGCCGAAAATTCAAACCTGCCAATCAAAGTCGATCTCGTCAGCGCCACGTCTCTGGCTCAATCTTACCGCCAATCCGTGGACGAATCTAAAATCCTCATTCCAAAGAATTAGAATCCTGAGGTTCGGTTGAACGGTCGTGCCGGTTCAATTCCGGCCGGAGGCACCCTCATTCAATCGAATTGAACACAAGCCTGGATCGGCCGAGCACGTCTTTTCGGGAAAGAAGCCACCAAATGGACACTTCGTCTTTGATCTGCATTGGAACCATGAGCTTGTGCAATTTTTATCCTTAACGTCAAATTGAATCGCCATTGCCGTTCGCTGCGTGCGACGCAAGGCCTTTACATCAAGAGCTGGCGAATGTTTTGACAGTCGCCAACAAGGCTTCGGCTCTTCCTCCCACAGCTCTTTTAAAACTTCCAAAACGCTTCCTGATTCAGCCAAGGGGGCCTAGCCTTTGCTCTGCCATGGAACATGGCCCAGGTGCATTTCATGCTGATATTGAGTTTCCTTATTTTCGCCTTCGGTGTTCAGGCAAGTCCTGGCGTTTACCCAAAGGCGATGGAGGACTCGACAGTCCCATCGGAAAAGGCTCAAAACATCGAGCTTTTTGAAATCAAAGAGAGCGAATTGGGACCGATCTTAAAAGCAGCAAGGATGCAGGCGGAATCGGCGACCACAGAGGACATATCGAAGGCCGGAATTCTAATCCCTGGACTTCGTGGCGACGAGGCTCGGGAAAAATATAAAAGTAAATTGATCGAGAACTTGGTGACACAAAGAAATCTCGAGCTGATCCGGAAAATGAATGCCTTGCCGATCCCGACACCGAGCGAGCCCGGAAAAGTTTCGGCACTGACGGCGCAACAAATCCGCGAAACCGCGGCCTCGATCGAATACAGTCCCGCCACGGACGCGCGCCAAAGCCTGACCAGCAAATACAATCCCAATGGTGATATCGGGTATTGCTTTTTGCGAGCCCACTATTACGCCGGAGCCGTCGATCAGCGTGGCCTGGACATGAGCTCAGTGCGAAAAGTCTTTTTGATTGGAACCATGAAACTGTTCGGCGCGAATTGGATTCCTTCGGCCGGATGGCGTTATCATGTGGCCACGGCCGTACGCGGTGTGGATGGGAAATGGTACGTGCTTGATAATCACATGGCCCTTTATCTGGGAAAGCATGGCTACTCGAGCCGCGCGTTCACGGTTGAAGAGTGGTACAAATATTATGAAAAATTCATGAACACCACGGACGATCTTTCAGCGCACGTGGCTTCGGACGGCAGCAAAGAAGTGGCGCGGTCGAAAGCGCTCTTCCTCTATTTTGCCGATGCCGATCACGTGATTCCCGAGGGAACTCCCTACACGAAAAATGTGTTTTACGGCATTGATAAAAACAAGGATGGAAAATTGGATGCCAGCGAAGTCAACATGAACGGAGCCTTCGTCGATGTGGATAACTTTTTAAGCGTTGCCATTCATCCCTGCTCAAAAGAAAGATGTGCGCCTTTGAATCCCCTTGATGAAAAATGTCGGAACTTGTCGACGGCTGATCAACAGATCCTTCGTCAAAGAGAGCTTCTTTTGAATCAATGGCGATTGGAAACTTCGTTTGAAGAAGAGCAGCGAATGCTTCCGCCGTCTGAAGTGACTGGCTCTCACTAATGGATTTGACTTTGGTTCGTGGGCAAATGCGCCAGAGATGCCGGTTGACCTGGACTGCATCCTTGCTAGGATTGCGGCATGAAAACTTTTATTCTCCCTCTGTTTTTCATTCTTCTGTCCTCAATCTCTGCCCACTCGATGCCAGATAAGACCGGGTGCAAGGTGGACGCGGATTGCGTGCCGGCCGCATGCTGTCACAACTCGGCAGCCGTCAATAAAGAATATGCACCGGATTGCCAGGACATGAGCTGCACGGGCGAATGCAAAAAACCTTATGACTGTGGTTGCAGCGAAATTCTTTGCATCGAAAAAAAGTGCACGCTTCAAATCAAAGAATCGATGAAGGAAAATCCGCTCTGCGGCGGCACCCAGTCCTTCTATTGAAAAAAAAAATCCAAAGGCCGGCGCGATTCGCAAGTGCTTTTCCTTTTTATTCCCAGGCAGGTTTTACTTTTGCCAGAAAAGCTTTCATGCCGATTTGACTTTCACTGTCGGCAAAAGCTTTGCGATATGATTTATTCTCGAGCTCAAAAGCTGTTTCTGCCGATGCGCCGAAACTCTCTCGTAATACTTGTTTGCAAAGAGACACGGCATGCGGAGATTTTTCTTTGATCTCATTCAGGGTTTGCAAAGCGGCCCGGTTCATCTGGTCGCGATTTTCGAAGACTTCATTCACGAGATTCCATTCCTTTGCATTCGCTGCAGACACCCGTCGCCCGGTCATCATCAGTTCTTTGGCTTTGGCGAGCCCCAAGGCCCGCACAAATCGAATGCAGCCACCAAAGCCCGGGATCAAACCCAGGGCCACTTCGGGTTGTCCAAAGCTTGCGGACCGGGTTGCGTAAATAAAATCGCAGCTGAGAGCAAGCTCGCAGCCTCCGCCCAGGGCGACGCCATGAACGCAAGCGATGACCGGAATTGGCAAAGACTCGAGAAGATCTCCGACCGCTTGACCCAAAAGTCCAAACTGGGCGCCTTCCTCCGGCGTCATCTGAGACATCTCTTGAATATCGGCACCGGCTATAAAGGCGCGATCCCCCTCTCCGGTCAGCAAAACTCCCCGCAAGCGCCCGAATTCCTTTGCGTGAATCTGCTGAAGAATTTCACGGAAATCTCGAAGCATCGAGCTGGAAAGGGCATTGGATTTTTCCGGTCGCGCAATGGTGACAGTTAAAATCTGGTCGGCCATTTCGCATTTGATAAATTCATATTTTTTCATACTTCCCTTTGCGGACAGAATCATTTTGAACGGAGATCGATTCATTAAGATAAGACACTAGGAATCCCAGATCGCTCCGAAGGCCGGGATGCCACGGCTTTCCAACTCATGCACCACGTGCCAAGTGACTTTCTTATTCGAGATGCAGATCACGGCTTCGGCATCAAAATCTTGATAAGCCTTTAGCGCGAGCTTCACCAGATCCGGTTTCCCTTGCGCGTCTGTGTCCCAGATGACGGCTTCGGGTTGCGACTGATAAATTTCCTGAACCAATTCGTGTCCATAAGTTTTTTCCGGATTTCGAGTGGACCAGATCAACCGGGCCGGCACCTCTTTTGAAAAGAGATGCGGCAGACAAGGCCCAATGCCACTGCCGGTTGCAATCCAGACCACCCGTTTAAAAAGTTTTTCAACATGACCGACACCGGCCACAGGAATCCCCTTCACCCACAGATCACGCGGCTTCTGATCGATCAATCGACCGGTCCAGTCCCCGGCCCGAGAGATCGTCAATCGAAATCCTTCTTGGGTTGGATGCGGAACATTGGCAAACGAATGCCACTCGAGCCATGGGCTACGGCTCAGATCGGTGGATGAGCCGGCGAAAGGTTTGACTCCATACGAGAACGCCGCCAAGGCCACATGCGAGGACGGCGTCACGCAATCGACCCGCACCCGCCGAAGCCTGAGCCAAGGCAGGGCGACGCTGACGGTGGCGAGCATCAAAACCAGAGTCGTGAGCAGCTGGGCGCCAGACACTTGCGGCGAATTCAAGTGAAGATAAATCGTTTGCACCCAAAAGAGATAAAGCGACGTCCACAGTCCAAAGCGTCCGACGATTTCAAACTGATTGTGGAACCTGCTGCGAATCCTAGGAAGCGCCATCGTTATCATGATCAGAAGAACCGACAAGTGCACCACCAACAATCGAAACAGCGAGAGATCTCGAATCAGCAACGCCTGCAATCCCATCCAACAAAACCCACTGAAGAAAGCGCCGACGTGAATTCCGCCAAAATGATAAACTTTGCCGGCCGCCCAGCGCAGACTGAGAGGCCAGCTCGGTGGCATGCTGGTGGCGATGCGGAACAAGAGATTGATCGTCTCTTGTTGTCGAATGAAGATGGCGGTCGCAAAATTCGCCAAGACCAGATTTCGCGCGACATTCGCGCCTTCAGTCGGCGATAAGAAAAGAAAATCTTTGAAATGAAAAAACAAGGCAAGATTCAGCGAAGCCACGAGCAATGCCCAGCGATTGTAAGGCATCAACAGCGGATGCCGAAACAAGCAATACAGAAAGCCGCGCTTTTGCAAATTTCTTTTTCTCGCATGGCTTTGTTCGATGGATCTTTGAAGTGGCGGGAATGCCAGCAGTGCAGTTTTCATAAAAATCCTCCGATGCCAGCCTCAAGCATTCGGCTCTGCTGCTGTTGATGAGCGACCGCCAGGATCGTGAGGGCCCGCTTGTCGATTTTACCCCGACTGGTGACCGGAAGCTCGTCCATCGCCAGCACCAAAGAAGGCGTGCAGTAATAAGGTAGCAAATGCGCGACTTGGTTTTTAGCGCTCTCAACATCGACGTGACCGGGTCTCACGAAGGCCACCAAGTTTCGGCTGTCGAGCTTCAAGGTCACGGCCTGCTCGATTTCAGGAATCTTCTCTAAAGCGGCCGACACCGAGTCCAGCTCCACCCGAAAGCCACGGATCTTCACCTGATCATCGGTGCGGCCAAAATGTTCAAGCTCCCCATCGGCGGTCCATCGGCCAAGGTCCCGGGTGCGAAACATTTTTCGTCCGCCACCCAAGAAGGGATCATCTTTGTATCGCTCTTCCGTCAGGACGGGATTGCCAATATACCCCAAGGACACACAGTCACCGCCCGCCCACATCTCGCCAATCTCGCCGATCGCACACGGTGTGAGATCTTCATTCAGAATGTAGACGCTATTATTGGGCGTGGGCTTACCGATAGTCAGTTTCCCTCTCTGTGGATCATACTCGTGAACCGTGTTGACGATCGTGACTTCGGTGGGCCCGCACGAATTGTGAAAGCGGCAAAACTGGGACCACTTCTCGGCTAAAGAGGCGGGGCAGGGCTCGCCGGCGACCGCGGCCACTTTGATATTTCGGCAAAGATTGGCATCCAATCCTGCTAGGATGCTTGGGGTTCCGATCACGACGTCGACTTGGCTGACGGCCTCTTGGATGCTTTTCCCCCGAATGATCAACTCGCAGCCATGCGACAAGGCCCCAAGAATTTCCCAAGCCGCCATATCGAAGGCGATATTGAGAATCTGCGAAACCTTCTGACCGGCCCGCAAGCCTAAATCCCCAGGCGAGGTCAGTAGAATATTGCAAAGATTTTGATGCGTGACCATCACTCCATTGGGAAAGCCCGTCGTTCCAGAGGTGAACAAGACAAAGCAAAGCTGATGGGCCAAAGCCACATTTCCAGCATCGATTTGCGGATTCTCGGCTGGTGCGTCTGATTGTTTCTGCATGAATTCATCAATCGCCAGCAATGGAATGTCTTTGAATTCTGGCAATGTCGGCACAAGATCTTTCAGCGTCAGGATCATTTTGGATTTTGATGTTCGCGCAACGTGTTGAAGCTGAGGGCCCGGCGCAATCCGCGAATCTTGCGGGACATAGGCCGCGCCAGTTTTCAAAATGCCCAAGATGCCCACAACCATGGAAATCGAGCGCTCTAGAAAAAGCGCAATGTGATCTCCCGGACGAACTCCTTGATGAATTAAATGTTTGGCCAGAAGATTCGCCCGACGGTTCAACTCACCATAGGAAATCGTTTGGTCCAAGTGGGACACGGCCGGGGCCTGCGGATGCCGTCTCACCTGATCTTCAATCGCCCGGTGGATCAACGAATGCGGTGGCTTCACGCTTTCGGCGAAGCCAAATTTTTCAAAAAGAATTTGATCTTGATTGGATAAAGTTTGCAGTTGCGCTTTCATTTTGTCTCCCGTTCATGCCAGCGACCCATCGGCGGATCACTTTCTCAGTTGGACCCCGTGTAATCGAGCTTGGGGCCGAGTAAAAGATACCCGGAATGAAACAGGTGTTTCATATTTGGGGGCACCTCGGGTATCTTGCGGAAATGCTAAGCGAATTGGCGTCTTTGAAATTTTACGACCTCGAAGTTTTTGTAGAAGTTTCTCGTGCGAAATCCATTCGCGAGGCCGGCCGCCGTCTCAATAAAACTTCGGGACAGATTTCAAAATCCATTCAGGGTCTCGAGAAAAGATTGTCGCGCAAACTGCTCAAGCGCTCGGCCCAAGGCGTGATCTTGACGGAGCAGGGAATTGAACTTTTGGCAATGACCCAAGTTCTTTTCCAAGAGGCCGATAAGATTGAGCGCTGGGTTGGCGGCAAAAACAAAAATCAAGAGACCAAGGTCTTAGCCATCGCCAGCAATAGCTTTTTGAACAATCACCTGGTGGCGCCCACCAGCTCGAAACTGAATTTCGATGCTGAAGGGATCAGCCTTCGCTTTATCGATTTGCCACCGGACCAATTGATCCCGCAGGGACTGCGCGGACTTTTTGAAGTGGCGGTTCACTATGGCAGCTTCTCGTGGCCGTCCACCTGGGTGAGCAAAGCCCTTGGAAAATCCAGGTGGGTTCTTTGCGCCAGAAACCAGCATCCCTTACCAAAAAAGCCAAATCTTGAACAAGTCCTTCAGTACCCTTTCGTCATCCCCGCCTATTCCAGCGCCGAAGGCCTGACCCGAGGAAATGACCAATTTCCACTGCCGTATTCAAAACGCAAAGTGGGGCACGAAGCGACAACGGCCGATACGGCCATGGCGGTGGTCATGAATTCAGATCAAATGACTTTCATCCCCGAGATCTCCGCCAAATTTTTCCTGCAGACCGAAGTTTTACGCGAAGTGAAGATTCGCGACTTTCCGGCCAGCGAGAAAATCGAGAAAGAGATTTACCTTTCGGTGAAAGCAGATTCGGTTCAACAGTCCGTCTTCATGAAGCTGTTTGAAGAAATGCGCAAAAGGTTGCAAGAAGGCCATCGCTTTCGTTGATCCCTGACTTCGCCGCTCGCAACTTTTTCAATTCAGGCCAGGGCGTCTCGAGATGAAACGCGACCATCAAGCTTTTGGTTTTGGGAGCATCACAGAATGATTCGTTTTCGCCAATGATTGTACAAGCTTGGGACAAAATGAAAAAAAATAACCCTAAGATTTTATCAAGAAATTACGATGAAGAGAGAACATTTGAAAGCGAAGTGAATGTGCTATGACATACAATCGACGACAATCAGGATTCACAATGATCGAAATGCTGGTGGCAATCGGCATTCTCGGAATTGTGATCTCGGGTTTTATCTCGATGATGAGCTACATGCGCCGAGAGCTTCAAGCCGCCAATCGAAAAGTGGAGGCCATCGAACTTCGCCGGACGGCCACGACTTATATGTCGGACCTTCCGACTTGCGGTTGTCAGCTGAATCTCAATGGCGGGACTTTTGATGCGACCCTCGTCGCACCAGCGGTTCCAGAAATGAACATTTCAAAATTGCAAACTGGTTGCGCGCCAACGGCGAGCTCGGTCCTGGAAGAAAATCAAACGGTGCCCGGTTCTTCGGCGAACCTTGCGGTTGAATCCGTCAAGCTTCAATCCATTGAAGCGACCGGCAGCCCGAATCGGTATCGCGGCCGTCTGCACATTGAATTCAAAAGTGACTCGCAGACATACTCGACCCGTGGTTTTGAATTTGAAATTCGCTTTCGCACCGATCCCGCAACTCCGGACACGGCCAAGAAAGTCGTGGCGTGTGAATTTGTCGGAAGTTCGGACGGCGCCGGTGCGGCCGGCGGTGCTGGCGGCGGCATCACCGGCAACTGCCCGCCTGGCCAGTACATGATGGGAATCCAAAACGGCATGGTGAGATGCTCGGCGGTCGCGGTCAATGGCGCCACTTCAAATTCCAACTCTGGCTCCTGGACGCTCACGACCCCTGGCCCTGGCTGTGAGGGAACTTCCTGCATCACCGGAGACTATGGTGTTTGCGAAGGAACAAGCTGCGTGACCAACGGAAATTACTGCAATGGCGTGGACTGCGCCGCCTGTGGACCGACCCCGGCCTGCGATGGCACCAGTTGCAATGCTTCACGAGCCACCCTGTGTCCGCAATTTGGATTTCCGATCTAAGTTTTCAATCACGGCGCAAGAAACGTGGCCAAGGATACGATGTCGGTCACGCAGTGGCCACCATACAGCGGACGCCACGTGATCTTAAGTCCCCTTGCGGCAGCTCTCTCGGCGAAAGCCTCATTGCCCTCGAAATTTCCATAAGCATCATACAGTCCCGAGCTTAAATAAAATTCGGGACTGGTGTGCGGATCCACTTTTTCGATCAGCTGCAAAGGTGAAAATGCATTCCACTCTTTTTCGTCCGCCATAAATTCTTTCGCCATTTGAATCACGCCGAAAATAATTTTGGGATCAGCACCGGTGCGTCCCAAAAACTCTTCGATCTCGCCGACCGGCGCAAACGGTGACAATTTGTAAACCACCGGGCAACTGGCCGCGACTTTCTGGAACAGCTGTCCCGTCTTCAAACCCATCACCAGTGCATTGATTCCACCCATCGATTCGCCAAAAAGCATTCGGGTTCGGGGCTTTCCGGTTTTCGCCTCCACTTCGGGAATGACGGTCTGGGTGAAGACGTTCAAAAGACCGCTATTCTCCATCGCACCTTTTTCATTCAACAGCCAAACGGGACCGAAGGAAACCGTCACCACGGTTGGCGGCGTAACTTTCTGCTTCTGCCAGTACTGCTGAATCATGGCCGTGTAAAAGGTGTCGTCGTTCCAAATGTTTTCATCGAGATTACGCCCGTGAAGAAGGTAAGCGAGATCCCCGTTCGTCGAGCCAACGGCCGGTTTGTGAATGCAGTACCGCCAAGGCCGCGAGCCGGAACCGGCGAAACATTCTTTGCTGGCGGGAATGTAGGACACCTTTTGATCCCCGCGAACCGCCGTGAGCTTGGCCCAAGCGAAATAGGAAATCAGGATCAAAGCTATAACGGTGAGGAGAAAACTTTTTTTCTTCATGGGCACTTTTCCTTGTTTGAGAATTCACATTCGAGCACCGGATTTGCGAATTGGCAAGTGCGCGGCAAACTGAGACGGTTCAGCGAAATCGGGTCTCGTTTTGGGACGCAACATTGAAATCACGGGAGAAACCCAGTATTCTGATAGAGATAAGGGGAAGAGTCTGAAGTTACAATTACGCAGCAAACACAAAGTTTGGGTTCTCGTAGCCATTTCTACATTGGTCACCTCTTCGCTTTTCACCAACTGTTCAAATGGATTCAAAGTTGAAGACGGAACCGGAGCGACAGTCGAGCTCGGATTGGGTTCTACCGACCCCGGCACTCCCACCACCACTCCTCCGGTGGCCCCACCTCTTCCAGATGTGCCTACGCTTCCAAAAAATCCAAGCCAGCCACCTCCAGCCCCAGCGCCTGAGCCGATCACCATGACCAATCAGCCAGCTTGGATGAAGGGTAAAAGTTTGAATGAGTGGATCGAAATTCCGAACACCAGCGGCGCTGGTGGCTCAACTTTCAAATCTTTTAGCGGATTGGCTTTGCGTGAAGCGACCAGCGAAATCGTCATCGGTGCTGCCGGCGGGCACGGAGATGGCGCCGACAATCGAGTCGTTTCCCTGGTGCTCGCCACGGACCAACCGAAATGGATTCTCCATATTGGCCCCAGTCCCGTTCCGGTGTTCAATGTGCCTTACTATACAGACGGCACACCTGCGGCCCGGCACACTTATCAAAACACTTATTACATCGAGTCTCTGCACCGACTGTTCCTGTTCGGCGCCAATTATGTCCCAGGAAATGCCGTGCAATATCCGAATGTCGATGCCTTCTCGTTCGAGACCAATCAGTGGGATCCGCCCAACACATGGGCGCCGATGCCGGATTACAGTTTCGGCGCGGTGAAAGTTCCAGGAACCGATGATGTTTTTTCGTCCAACTTAACCAAATGGTCTGCGGCCGATGCCTTGGCGGCCTATAAAGCCGGAAATCCGGGGACAACCAGCGTGTTCTCGACACCGATCAAAGTTCGAACGGACAGTCAGGTGCGATGGCCTCTGGCTTTCGATAAAAAAAGAAATCAGCTTTATTCACTGCAATGGGGTGACGGACAAGGATATAGCGGTCCGGCCATCAGCTCTTCGCGCATTGATCTTGCGACCGGCGTGCAAACCAAAGTGAGCATCAAACCAAGTGCGGCCTTTGATCAATTCGCGGCGGAACGTCCCGTTTACGCCTCGATGGATTATGATCCAGAAAATGATCGGTTTTTATTTTACAGCGGTCTTGATGCAGCCCTCGGCCGAATTTACGTGATCAAGCCGACTTCGCTCAACGAGTATGAAATGAGCATCTTTGCAACCATCGCATCTTCAAAAATGCCACCAGCCACGCAGGGATCCGGCATGCAATCGAATTTTAAATATGTTCCGGGACTAAAGGGATTTGTTTTATTGGCAACACCTGATGCCAATTTATTCTTTTTAAAGACCGCTCAATAAAAAGGCGACGACTGATGATGAAAATTTCGAAACCGTCGAAAACATTTCTTCCTCGCCTGTTCGCCCTCGGCGCTCTCTCGATCTTGATGATCAGCTTCAACAATTGCTCAGGCTTTCAATCTCTCGAGCTTGGCGGATCCGAAGAAGCTTCATCCTCTTCGACTCCTACTGTCCGCGAACCAGGGACTCTTCCTGAAATTCATTTGATAAGCCCAGTCTCACAAAATGCCGCCCCCTTCATGGTGGGACAAGCTTTTCGCAAGGGCGATGTGCCGGCCGGAAAAGGTGTCGAAGTTTCCGGAGCCGAAGCTCAGGTCATTGCCAAAAACGTGTGGCCTGATGGGTCTTTAAAATTTGCGATCATTTCCGGAACCGCGACAGTGTCGGCCAATACCCCGACAGAAGTGCAATTGTTTCGCACGAGCACACCGACCCCTTTGGGCGCCGCGCTGACCACCCAAGATCTACATGCGAAAGGTCTCACGGCCCGCATCGATGCCGGAAGCTTCGGCTCGGCCGCTTGGGCGAACACGGATTGGGATCAGGCATTTCAAACGTGGGTTTCCGGACCCCATATGTCTTCCTTCATTTACCGAAAACAAGTTGGCGGTGACCCACACCTGGTGGCGTGGCTCGAGGTGCGCATTTTCTCAAATGGTGCGATCGAAGTCTTTCCCTGGATCGAGAATGGATACCTGCTGGTTGCGGGCCCCACGATCAAAAGTGCCACTTATACTTTCACTTTGAATGGCCAGGAAAAATTCAATCAAGCGGTCGATCTCGGTCACCACACGCGAACGCCATTGATCAGTGGCACGGCCCTTTCTTATTGGGTCGATGCCGATCCGCAAGTGACACCTCTGGAAGACGTTCAATACCTGCAAACGACAGAGCTGGTTCCCAGCTACCAGTCGGCGATCGATCCGGCCATCATCACCGGATTGCCAAGCACCTATACGCCTCTGCAAGCGGGAAGCTACGTTTATGATAGCGACTCGATGCCAAGCTCGGGCTTTCAGCGCCCGATCGGACTGCTGCCGAATCACGAGGTTCTCTTTTTATTAGCCGCAAATTCACAGCAAGCTTACGAGTCCGTGATTCGCAACGGTTTTAGTGCGGGCCGCTACCCGATTCATTACCGCGATGAAAAAACTCAGCGCCCTTTGCGAATTTCCGCTTACCCGAATCTGGTGATCAGCGACGGCTCAGGTTTTAAAGACAATGGTGCTTCGTCCAAAAGTCAGTACACGCCTGCTGTCGTCGCTACGACCGGCACAAGAACTTGGGACACGGCTCATTCGCCATCCATCGGATATCTGGCTTACCTTGTGACTGGGCGTTGGTACTTCATGGAAGAAACACAGTTCGCGGCCACCACCAATTACATCGGCATCACCGATACGGATATCATGCGCCACGGAGCTTTGGGCATCATGCATCCTGTGGCTGGCGCATTCCAAACGCGCAGTGCGGCCTGGGCCATTCGCGCCTTGGCACAAACTTTATCGGCAACGCCGGACGACGATCAGCCTCTGCGGGACGAGTTCAAAGCGTCCTTCGAAGCCAATGTTGAATTTTATCACACTCGCTACATCGCAAAGCCCAACAATCCCTACGGCATGATCATGCCCGGCGAAAGCTATGGCAACGGCGGCACTTCGGTCCTCGCTGTTTGGCAGCAGGACTTTGTCACCGCCTCTTGGGGCTACGCTCTTTCGATGGGCCTGCCAGTTTCCACCGTCAGCGCAAAAAAGATGTCCGAGTTTTTCCAGTGGAAGGCTCGCAGTGCCGTCGGCCGCTTGGGAAACGCCAGCGATTTTTGGTACGTGAATGGGGCGCCCTACACTCTTTCCGTCTCACCAGTGGCCAATCCAGATTGGGTGAATGGCACAGGGCCTTGGCATCAAAGCTGGAAGGACGTCTACAACGCCACCTACACTCCGGCACCGGCTTGGATGAGCTCAACCGAAGGAACGCTTGGCGCTGAATACACGATCGATTCGTGGGCAAGGTCCATGTGGGGCAATATTCAGCCCGCCATTGCCTATGCGGTTCGCTACCAAGTGCCGGGCGCGAAGGATGCTTATGATCGCATGTCTCACGCGGCCAACTGGGCCGAGATGATCAGCTACATGAAAACGGCACCAGTCTGGAGCGTTGTGCCTGCCGCGAATCCGTAAAGGACGTTTTCTTGAAGGCGAATCCACTTGCATTTTTCATTCATCCCATTCCGCTCTCAGCTGTCGCCCTGATGGCCATCAACGATCATTGGCTCAAATTTCATTTCCCGGGATTTCTCACCGGAAAGATCAGCGATTTTTGTGGGGTCTTTTATCTGCCGATTTTCCTCTTGGCCCTTTCTGTTGGCGCCGGTCTTCTTAGGTCGCGATCTTTTCAGGAAACTGGTGGCCGGTTGAACTGGAGAAATCTTTGGATCGCCATTTTATGCACAGATTTTCTTTTGCTCTCGGTGAAGCTGAGCCCGCTGATCGCAAGTAGTGTGGAACATTTTTTTCAAGAATTTCTGTTTCGCATTCAATTGAATTCAGACCCCACGGATCTCGTGGCGCTGGTGATGAATCCGCTGACGATTTTGTACATGCAACGTTTTATTTCGCCATCAAAACGCATTTAGCACGGCATCAAGCTCAAAAGAGACTTTGCAAACTTCGACACCATCTTCACTGCAGGTGTAGACATTGAGCTTCGTCTGATCGTGATCGATCAAGGCGTGGCGGCAGGTGCGCATCTTTTCGCCGATCCAACCGGAAAGAACATCCTCGTCGCGAAAACTGAGCAAAGAGGACGGCAAGCCAAATTCAGATGCATGCCGATTCTGTGGGGAAACGATTTCTTTGTTTTGAATGGTGACCGTATCGTAAGGCAATGCCCCAGGGCACGAAGAGGCCACGAGATACACCTCTTGAGTTTTCGCCGCTTGCAATGGATCTTGATCACTCTTCTTTGAAGTCGCGATGGTCACAACCGAAGTCGCCAGCATGCAAGCAATGGTGAAAAGAACTTTCAGTTTCTGCATCAGGATCCCGCCGCCGGTTTGGCTGAAGATGTCGAAGCATTCTCTGGTACGTATTTTAAAAGCACCGAAGTCTTCTGTCCGAGCTGGGCCGGGATCGCGCAGTTCGGTGTTTGGCAAGATGGATAGGTTCCGTGCCAACCGACGGTACTCAGACCGATATCCATCGAAATTTCATTCGGTGCGTGCTCGCCCACAAGCCCAATCTGAATCGGAATTTCAGAGGCCATATTGCTCATCACCAAGCTCACGTCGATTGCCGGAATGATGGCAGCGCTTGACAATTCGTAATAGCAAATGACTTCTTTGGATGAAAAAAGACCGCTATCGGTATAGCGCACGTAACTGAGCCGAGGGATTTCGATCTCTTCCGCTTCGTCTTGACAGAGTTCGTACATGATTCCGTATTGGGAGATTTCTGTTTTGCTGGCAAAGTAGCCCGAATCGACCTGCATGTCTTGCATCTTTGGGCTTTGGCATTCGGAAGCCGAGCCTTCAACCAAGCGATAATGACCACGAGATGTGACGATCAGTTTTCGCTCGCGCCCGCCGGAAGTGATGATTCGATTCGCCATTTTCATCGACAATTGAATCATGCCCGACGCAGCCACCGCATTCTTCGCCGCTGTTTCCTGCGCCGTGAAAGCCCGGTTTTCAGTCTTATCAGCCGCCTGCGTGGAGGTCGCCGCCACCAGGAGCAAACTTCCTAAAATAGACTTGATCATGGGCATCTCCTTCTACTCACTTGGGAAGCGACGATCATGCCACCAGGGACGCAGTCAAAACGAAGTTGTCGCAATCTCAAGCCGCTCGCCGCATTTGAGCCGACTTCGGGCGAGCAGGTGTTGAAAAGTTTAACAGGGTGGAGGTGAGTTCGGGGGTTGGTTCGGGGTGATGTTTGGGGGTTTTGCTTGTGGATGGTGGTTTGTGGATGATGGTTTGTGGATGGTGGTTTGTGGGTGAAGTTGATTCCTGAGTACGTTTGCTGGGTGGTTCGCCGGATTCACGACTGGCATGAAGATCTGCGCTGCAATCTTTGAGCTCTGGACGAACATCAAACCGTGCTCTTGAATCTTGAAGACTCCTGCGCGCATGAAGCTTTGCGCTGGAATTTTAGAATCCGCGATGCACATAAAGCTCTGCGGAATATTTCTGCTAATGGAATATTTATTTGACAGCATTTTCGTTCGGAAGCGCTTGAGAGGATTTGTTTTTTTAGGCGTCTCTCCGATGCCTTTCATTCGCGAGCATTAGCTTTGTATAGCGATTACTGATTGTGATTCGAGACCGCCCATAAATTTTCAAATTCATTTGAGCAGCTAGCCCACGAGCGTGTTCGTTTTCGCTTTTAAATCTCGTGATAAGGTCGCTTTGAATTTATGAGAATTATTTTTTTAAGAGGAGATTTGAAAATGAAGATTGAAACAGATAAAAAATTGAGCAAGATTTTGAATATCAAAAATTTAAGCGATTCTTTGTTGCTTGAAAAAACGAACGGCCTGGTCAAAGAAGAACGCGAAGTGCTGACAAATCTTTTGCATCACTTCCGCGAGATCGAGCGGCGTCGTCTTTTCTGCGATTATAAATATGAATCACTTCGCGAGATGCTCGTGAAGCATTTTGGATATTCGGATGATGAAGCCTACCGAAGAATATCTGCCATGTGGTTACTTAAAGACGTGCCAGAAGTGGAAGAGAAGATCACAAATGGCGAACTCTCGCTATCACACTTAAGCATGGCTCAGTCTTTCTTTCGAAAAGAAGCAAAGATCCATAAAGTTGAGATTTCGAAAGAAGATAAGCTTGGTCTTCTGGCAGAGATCAGCGAGCAAACAATCCGAGAAGCGCAGAGAATTATGCTCGCCCAGTCTTCAGCTCCGGAGGAACTGCGGCCTGACAAAGTCACGATCATTAGCGAAGCAAAAATTGAATTCCGGTTCACCGCGAATCAATCCTTGGAATCCAAAATCTCGGAAGTCAAAGGCCTGCTCGCCCACAAGCATCCAAATCTATCGATGGGAGAACTGCTAGAAGTGCTTTGCGAAATATCCATCGAAGCTTTAAAAAAAGAGAAGACTTCGACATCAAAAACTGAAAAGATCGCGACGCCCAGGAGAAGCTGCGTCAGTGAAACTCAGATCAGCAGTCCTCACAGCGATGCGACGTCCGTGGTAAAACCAAAATCCCAAGCTCAAATCAACCGCGAAGTCTGGCAAGAAAGCCAGCATCAATGCAGCAACTGCGGATCAAAGCGCGGACTCGAAATCGATCACAGGCATCCCAAAGCTAAGGGCGGAGAAAACTGCAAAGACAATCTCCGCATCCTCTGCCGAAAATGCAATCAGCGTGCGGCTATCAAAGAATACGGGCAACTCAAGATGGATCTCTACCTGAATTAGAAATCTCTTTCCACATCAGGCTCCGCGCGAAAGTCCGCAGGGGACCACCCAGTATGGTGGTGCCCGTTGCGTGCGCTCTCTCCATGGATCTTAGAAAGCTGCTTCAGGCATCAAGCTTTGTGCGAAAGCAAGCGAAGGCATACAGCCCTCGCCTTCAGGCGGAGAAGTTATTGCGCTGTCTTGATGAAAAAGAGATTCGAGTCCCTGGTTGGCAGAAGGACGAAGCCTTTCAGGGCTGGCACGTATTTAAAGTTTGAGTTGAGGCCGGCGCCCATCGTTGGTGGTGGCTTCACTGATGAAGCGGTGGTTTGCAGCAAGCTCATGTCCCACTCGGTGCTGGTTGAAGAGGGCTTGATCGCGTACACTCTTCCCGCCGCGTCGCCAAGGCCGCTGTAAAAAAGGAAGCGATCATTCACGATGTCATAGTCCATCGCCGCGTAAACAGGAACCTCGGCGACAAACATACTGTAAGCGCTGCTGGGCTTGATCGTGATATCGGTTTGCACGCCCGAGGCGAGTTCGATCTTTGAGGCGAAGACGTTGGGAGCGTTGTAACCCTGACCATCCCCATACTGCAAAGTGAAGATTTGATTGCGGGCCTTATCATAAGCCATCGGGAACCGGATCGCGGCATTGGTTCGCGTCTGAATCGGATGAGACCAAACGCTGGTGGAAGATGGAGTACCGGCTTGATACATGGCCTTGGCCTGCGCCGCCGACCACTTGCTCAAGCCATTCGAATAAACATCATCGCTTCCCGGAATCTTGACGGAGCCGAACTCGCCAAGCACAGGCATCGGTGCCCAGGTGTCTGGTGGATCCCACTGATTGGTCTTAAACGAAAAGGCATCAACGGAAGTGAAAGAATAAGCATTTCCATAGGTGTAGCGAGCCCCGAATAAAAACAGCCGATCCAACGATTCGATATAGTACGTGTTTTGATACGAATGCCGGGCCGATGGAGTTCCATCTTGGTAATGTGAAACATTGAGATCCGCAAAAGGGCTCGGCGCTATGTGCAAGACCCACTTGGGCTGATCAGCGGCGAGCACCAAAGACACAACCCGATTGTCAGCCGAGTCCCCGTGTCCCCCGGCCGCACCGATCACGATTTCACTGGTCGCTTCTCGCATCGCCAGGCCGCTAAAAGCCTGAATAGCGGCCCCACCCGCGCCGCCCGTGTTCGGGATTTCGATCCACTCGTTCAAACTTTTACCGGACATCCAAGCCGGTTGATTGGTCATCACAATCGGCTGGACCGGCGCCGGAGCTGGTTGGCTGGGAGTCGAGGGATTGGTGGTGGTGGTCGGAGCCGGTGAAATCGGCGAAGTCGAAGTCGAATCGCCCGAACCCGCGTCAGGAGTGCTCGATGCCAAGCTTTCAGTCGAAGTTTGCAGTTCGTTCGTGATAAAGCCCTGGGTGCAGTTATTGAAAGCCAGGATGCAAATGAGAAATGAACCTGTCAGTACGAGCATTCTTCGCAAGCGTCGCTGGCGAACTGAATTCAGTTTGAACATTTTGGCATCCCCTTACCGAACTTTCATTGTACCCGAAGCATCAAAAAGAGCCAATCTCGCTGTCATCTCGAGATCATTTCGAGACATCCGCACGGATTCAGCAACGAAAATTCTAAACGGGCTTCATTGCCCACGGAATTCAGTTCGGACTTCAGTCTGGCAGAGAGCCGTCTCATTTTGAGAAAGCTTTGCAAGCCACCAATCATCACCACTCTTCATTCGCAAGTGTTGCCACTGCACCAGAACCTAAATTTTCACTTCGATGGCGATGACGCCCACGAGGACGGCCCAGAATGGAGAGCCGATGCCGAGGAAGGTGACTCCAGAGGCCGCAATGACGAAGGTCAAGAAGCCAGCTTCGCGGTGATTCGCCGTGGCCAAAGCTTTCTCGATTCCGCTGGCGACCGTTCCCAATAAAGCAAAACCCGCGATGGCGAGAATCATTTCTTTCGGAAATGCCGCAAACAACGAAGTGACGGCGCCGGCAAAAATTCCGATGACGGCGTACAGGCTGCCCGAGACGACGCCGCTGATGTATCGTTTAGTCGGATCCGGATTCACTTCGGGGCCCATGCCGATGGCGGCGGTGATGGCCGCGAGATTGATGGAAAAGCCACCGAAACAAGCCGTCAGAAGATTCATGAGCCCCATCCCCGTCAACACCACCGAGATCGGAGCCTGATACTGATGAGCCCGCAACACAGACAGGCCCGTCAGATTTTGCGAGGTCATGGTCACGATAAAGAGCGGCACCCCAAGACTGAGCAAAGCCTGTAGCGAGAACTGGGGCTGAACCCAATGAAACTGGGTCAAAGTAAATCCGACCTGATCAAAGTGCAAAATCCCCAAAGCCATCGACACGATCATTCCCACCACCAGCACCAAGAGCATGGTCATGCGCGAGCGGATTTTTTTCCCGAGCAAATAGGCGCCGAGCATGGCGCCAATCAAGACGCGATTCAGTTCAAACGCGTGAATGGCGTCCAGGCAAAAGTGCAGCAGCACTCCGGCCAGAAGCGCCGAGGTGAGAGAAACGGAAATGCGTCCCATGATTTTTTCAAACCAACCCGTCAGGCCAAACACCAACGTCATCGCGGCAACAAAAAGAAAAGCACCCATCGCTTCACCGAGCGAAAAACCAGAGGCTCCACCAATCAACAAGACAGCACCCGGGGTCGACCAGGCGATCAAGACCGGAATCCGGTAACGAAGCGAGAAAAAAACCGTCAACACCCCGAGACCAATGCAAAGCGAGCCAAGCCATGAGCCCGCATCGCTGGCACTGGCACCGAAAGCCTGTGCGGCTTCAAAGACCACCACCGCCGAGCTTGTCATGCCAATCAAGACAACGATCAATCCCGCAATCACGGCCGATAAAGAAAAATCATTTCGCAGTCGATTCCACGCTGTCATGCTCTTGATTGTCGCGAGCCTTCAGCGAAAGCGCAAAATCTTTTCGCTGATTTCAAGAGACTCGACCAGCACAGTTTCCCGCTGATTTCGAGGGGCGGTCGGCGAAAGACTGGACAGTTGCTAAAAATATTGCACCCCTATCTCCCCGCGACCGAAACAAATTTGTTGGATTTACCTGTCAAAATAAAAACAGCATCTTTCAAAATACTTTTCGTTTACTTTGCGCCGACTTTTCAAAACGGGGTTTTTCACATGAAAAATATTTTGCTCACTGCCATTTTTGCTTTTCCAGTTTTCTTCACCCTCTCGGCATCCGCCGTGCTGCTTCCGGAAGAGCTTGTGCCCAATCAAAATTCATTCCTAGACCTGCCGGCCATTTATGCGGCGGCCGCCCAAAAGGGACAGAGCAATCTGGGAAAGCAATGCAAATTCGATTCAGCCGCCGAATACGAAGCTTACAAGAAAACCGTTTCCGATCCCGATCTTTTGATGTCCGACGAAGCCTTCAAAGCGAACATCCAACAAGTCGGACTGAGTTCGGGCGATCCGTCGGCGCTGGCCTATGAAACAAAAGATCTCTGCTTTATGAATTTCAAAGAGTACACGGCCCTTCGCTTGTACACGGGTTCTTTGTACATGATGCTGAACAACGCACTTCGAAACCACAACAAAGCCCAGGTTCAGCAGTACCGCATCGTCACCAAATTTCTGATGTCAGCCCTGAACAAGTTGAAAAACTTTGTCGGCTACGTGAAACGCGGATCCACCTTGCCGGCGGATCAATTGGCGCAGCACCAAGTCGGCACCCAGATCGTGTACACGGGCTTCACCAGCACCTCGGTTGCTTCCGGGTTTGGCGGCAATGTTCGGTACGTGATTTATTCGCGCAGTTGCAAATACATCGCACCCTTCTCTTATTTTCAGCAAGAGGAAGAAGTTTTGTGCCTGCCTGGAATTCGTTTTCAAATTCGCTACCGCAATCTGCAAAATGGCGTGACCGAGCTTTTGATGGAAGAAACCGGGCAAGAGTTTGATGTCGATCAAGCCCTGCAGGCAATGTAAAATAAAGGATGATCATGAACGCGATCGTTGCGAGCTGCCTGATATTTTTGGCCCTGAACCAAGCGCAGGCGAAGACCTATGAGATGCCTGAGCCACAAAGCGCGACGCTGTCATCGGTGAGCTACCGCTTCAATGAGATCCGCACGGTCCCCGGAGATGAAATTCACTTTTCAGTTCCGCAAAATCTTCGCGGGCAAAAGCTCTCTTTTGTCATCCTAGGTCACCGCCAAGATCCGACCACCCACAAGGGCGGCACCCCCGGACAAAAGCTAGATCAGATCCCAGGCCTTTCTGCCGTGCTGGTGCATTCCACCAATCTCAGCATCACGAATTCGCCAGATGCCTGGAGATACTGGGCCGGAATGGCGTCTGGAAATTTCGGCGCCAAATTTGCTGAACCCCGCTTTGATCCCGAGATCGAAAATCTTTACGAGTGGAACAGTATTGGCTCTCGCGGTGTGCAAAGCAATGAGCTGTCTTTAACGCCGCTCATGATTGATCAAGTCACCGTCCGCAACGTGGGTCAGGACGAAGTGTTGGTGAGCCAGCTGACGCTGAAATTCATTCCGCAGGACATTACGAGCCAGCAGGTTTTGGTGTATTCGCCAGGCACCCAGTTCAGCTCCGAATTCGGCGGCAAAGCCCATCTCGGTGGTGGACAGTCTTTTCAAGGAACCTTCCCGCAGGCGCTGGTGCTGAACGGGATTCAAGAAATTCCGTTGCAAGAGGGCCTGATCATCAAAGGGATCGAGGCCGCCATCGGCGACTCTCACCCCGATCAGATTTCAAATTCGGACGGCGGCTGGGGAACGCAGGGCTGGGCCAAATTTTCGATTGGGATTGGTCCAAACAGCTCCAACATTCAGTGGCTGACCGAGCGCGAGAATGTGCCACCCGAGGGATTGGCCTTGGCATTTCCCCTGACCGAAGCCCGCACCCAGGGAACCAAACTGTATTTGAAATCCGAAAGCGACACCACCTACGTGATGGGCGTGCGGATTTCGTATCGAAAATAATTCGCTCGTCCCTTCAGAAAAGCGTCTTGTCTCGACAAAGCCATGGGTGATAGATTTCCTGATCTATGCGATCACGTGGGGCTTCACTCTTCCAAGCTGTCTTCATTTTTTTCCTGTTCTTAGCCGATGCCGGCGCTCAAGAAATCAAGGCCGACAAACCGAGCGATGAAACCGAGGGCCGCGCCTGGGCTTTCTACATCGAAAACGATTCGCACAACATCGGTGGCCCAGGATCAGATCAAGCGTACTCGAACGGATTTAAATTCTCTTACATCTTTGCCGAAAACCGAGCGCCCCGATGGGCGGAGAAATCCACGCGCGCTTTGGATTTCTTAGATTCAAATCTCAATCACGCAAAAATGAATTTTGGCCTTTCCGTTGGTCAGCAGATTTACACGCCCAACGACACCGCGACCTCGGATCTGATCACCGATGATCGTCCTTATGCCGGTTGGCTTTATTTGGGATTGGCCGCGAGCTTCAAAGAAGAAAATGTTGGCCATTTTTTCGAATTGGATCTGGGCGTCGTCGGCCCCAGTGCCCTGGGCGAACAGGTGCAAAATAATTTTCATCGCCTGATTCAAGAAAGTCCGGCCGAAGGATGGAAAAATGGCTTGCATGATGAGCCCACCGTCGAATTGCTGTATCAAAAAAGATTCAAGGCCTGGCAGAAATCGCAGTTCGACTTTGTCCCGTATTACGGTGGTGCTTTTGGAAACGTCAAAGTCGGCGTGCATGTCGGCGCCTTGGTCCGTGCCGGCATCAATTTACCGGATGACTTTGGCCCCAGCCGTCCTTCAGCCAGCGATGGAGACAGCTTCGTCGCGCCCAATCCCTCTCCCGAAAGCCGACAGAAAAGTTATTACGCCTTTGCCGGCAGTCGGGGAAACGCGGTTCTTCACAATATTTTTCTGGATGGAAACACCTGGCAACCAAGTCCGCACGTCAAAAAGTACCCGCTCACTTTCGAAACCGAATTCGGTGTTGGCTTCCAACTTCTTCCTTACTCGGTCGTCTGGAGATTCGTCACGCGCTCGCCCGAATTTGAAGAGCGAAGCCGCGTGAACAGCTTCGCTTCTTTGAATGTCATGTACTTTTTCAAATAAGGTTTTTATCGGGACGCGCTTGCAGCCGTTCCTTATCCGCTTCACTGAGCGGTTTGGCCTGGCGTGCTTCCATCGCCGCTCCTTGCTGCTCGGATATAAATCGCGACATCAGTGCTTGGATCTTATTCATCAAAGATCCGGCCACCACATGATCCTTACCAGCTTGCATGGCATCGTAACCCTGACGAGCAACCTCGGCCGCGCTGTCTTTTTTCGCCTGTCCGACTTTGGTGTCAAGCATATTGGCACGAGCAAAAAAGTTGGTTTCGGTGGCGCCTGGCTGCAACGCGGTCACGGTGATGCCGTGTTCTTTAACCTCGTAAGCAATCGCCATCGCGAAAGATTGCACAAATGCCTTGGATGCCGAGTACACGGCCTCGAAAGGTCCGGGTGTTTCTGCCGCAATCGATGAAGTGAAAAGAATCTTTCCTTCACCTCGAGACACGAAATCTGGCAGTATTCGTTTGGTCAAGTGCACGACCGAAGTCGCATTGAGCTGAATCAGATTCAGCTCTTTTTGCAGATCGGTTTCAAGAAAGGGCCCGCCGCTGCCGACACCGGCATTCATCACGATGCAATCCAGTGGCACGCCTAAAGATTTGATCTCGCGGTAAAACGATTCAACACCGTCGTAATTCGAAAGATCGGCTTGAAAGGCCTGCACTTCTTGGCCGATGTTGCGGAACACGTCGGCCGCCTCGAAAATTCCGGGTTCTTCCGCCGTCACCAATAAATTATAGCCTTCTTCGGCAAATATTTTTGCAAGCTCGTAACCAATACCGCTGGACGCGCCGGTGATGGCAACCCATCCGCCGGGTTTGATGTCCGTGGTCTCAAAATCCGTTCGTCGTTCATTTTGATTTTCCATTTGTAATCTCCGGCTTTACTGCATGTTGATGATCACTTTGATGCATTCATCTTTTTGTTCGTTGAATTCTTTGTAAGCATTCGGACCGTCATCGATGCGGATTCGGTGCGTGATCACGAATGACGGATCGATTTTGTCCTGCAGAACCAAATCCAACAGGGGTTGCATGTATCTTTGCGTGTGCGTTTGACCCATTTTCAAGGTCAGACCTTTTCCAAACGCCGCACCAAACGGAATTTTATCCAACAGTCCGCCGTACACGCCCGGAATGGAAACGGTTCCGCACTTTTTGCAAGCCTGCAGCGCCTGTCTCAGAACATCGGGGCGATCCGTTCCCAGTCGCACCGCCATCTTCACGCGATCGACACTGGCGGTGAGCGTATGGCCATGAGCCTCGAGACCAACGGCATCGATGCAAGAATCCGGTCCTTCGCCGCCGGTCCGGTAAGAAATTTCATCTAAAATTCCATCCACCTCATCGAAATTGATCACTTCCGCCCCGGCCTGCGCGGCCATATCCAGACGTGCTTTATAGTGATCAATCACCAAGACCCGTTCGGCGCCTAATAGAAAGGCACTGCGAATCGCCATCTGGCCCACGGGTCCAGCTCCCCAGATCGCGACCGTATCGCCGCGCTTGATGTTGCAGTTTTCCGCCGCCATGTAACCGGTCGGGAAAATATCGCTGAGAAAAAGAACTTTCTCGTCGCTGATTCCGTTCGGGATCACCAGTGAATTGGTATCGGCAAATGGCACGCGAATAAATTCCGCCTGCCCGCCCGCGTATCCGCCATACATGTGCGAATAGCCAAACAAGGCCGCGCCACCGTGACCGTATAATTTATCAGCCAACACCGCATTCGGGTTCGAGTTATCGCAGGCCGAATACTCTTCATTTTCACAGTGGCTGCAATGACCGCAGCCGATATCAAACGGAATCACGATGCGATCGCCAACCTTGATCTTTTGAACCATCGAGCCGACTTCCATGACTTCGCCCATCGTTTCGTGCCCGAGAATATCTCCTTTTTCCATGCTGGGAATCACGCCGTTATAAAGATGCAAGTCCGATCCACAGATCGCGGCCGTCGTCACCTTGATGATCGCGTCATGCGGGTTGAGAAGTCTTGGATCCCGAACATTCTTGACGGCGACATCATGCTTTCCTTGCCAACAAAGTGCTTTCATTTTTCCTCCTGATCGTTCTTAGTGTATTAAAGGTGCATCGGCCAAATCTTCATCGCGACCACTGGTCTGTCCTTCGATGGTGGGAATTTCTCCCGTTTCCAACAAAGCTTTCAGACGTCGAAGATTGGTGAGTGTGAGATTGTAAGGATCTTCACCGGTGAATTTACCGGCGAGCTCGGTGAGCTTGCCACCGGGGACATGATAGTTCAGTTGCAAACGAACGATCGTGCCGCGATCGGCGGCGGCTTTCTCGAAACGCACGATGCCCGAGGTTTGCACTTGTGAGCCCTCGAGACTGCGCCACGAAATCAATTGTCCTGGAATTTCATCAACGATTTCGGCATCCCACTCGGCCGTGAGACCTGACTGGAATTTCAGTTTCCAATGAGATTTGACATTGGTCATGACCTGCACTTCGGCCAGGTCCTTCATAAAACTTGGTAGATTTTTAAAGTCTCGCCAAAAATCGAAAACCATTTCCGGTGGTTTGCCGATCGTGACGGAAAAGAAATGCGTGTCGGTGGTTTTGGCCTTTTTTGCTGCCGGCGCTTTGGCTTTTTTAGCATTCGAGCGTTTGGTGCTCGCGGGGCTTGCGACATCCAGCCCTTCGGTCTCTGCCAGATTCTGATTGTTCTCCATCTCTCCTCCTAGATCAGGTTGGTCGGTGATCGGCTTTGAAACTCCGGAATCATCCGTTTCCAAATTCGATCGTTCCCAAATCCGATGCAAAACCGATGCAAGAGAAGAGATGAAGGGGTTAAAAATGTTAGAAATCAGTTTTTATCAATGAGCCGCTCGATTTTCAGCGATCTCTTTTTCATGAGGAGCATCTTCACCGCCCATCGCTTCGTACTTCGCACGAAGTTTCAGGTATTGCTCGCCCAGACGTGCGCGGTCTTCAATCTTCGAGTGCTTTTTCACTTCTGGAAGCATCTCTTCCTCTTCTTCTTCAATATGGTGTTCAACCATTTCAGCCAGCACTTTTACGCGCGCCGACCACAAGTCTTCATCGTCTTCGGTACGCTTGATCTCTTCGATCATTTGGTCAGCCAAGCTGTGCTCGACATCACCTTCAAATCCGTCTTCACGCAGCTCTTCATCATCTTTCATGAAAACGTAAAGGCTTTCTTCCTCGGGCTTTGCGTGGGACACCAACAAGGGAGCAAATTCTTCAAACGCCGCAGATCTTTTCAGGAAACTTTGCTCAGAATCTTTCAAGACTTCGATCAATTCCTTCAAGGGCTTGTGATCCTCAAGAATCAATTTGATGATATCAGTTTCGGTCTTTTGAGGCGCCGCCTGTTTTGTTGCTGAACGCTTCGTCGATTTTTTGGCAGATTTCTTTGTCATGGAGCACTCCTTCTCAAGTAATGTTAGGAAAGTGATATTTGTCAGGAGCAAGAACGGTGCTGGGCCAACTGAAAACAAAGGGGACCATTTTGGGAAAGATGGGACACCGTGGGGCCATCTGGAACACATCCCGTGGCAATTAGCATAACTTTCAAAAGTGGAGAGGAAAGATGACGGGCCCAATCTTGCACGATCCCAACCATCATGTGGACCATGAGCCTTTCCTTTTTCGAAGTCGTTCTCCGCGCTGGCACCATTTACGCCGCTCTCTTCATATTATTTCGCATTGCCGGAAAAAAGCAGCTTGGTGAAATGTCACCATTTGATCTGGTGCTCCTCTTGATCATCAGCGAATCCGTCAGCAACGGCCTCGGTGGCAACGACAACTCTGTCACCACGGGACTGATTTCGGCCTCGTCACTGGTGTTCCTCAGTTTTCTGATGGATCGCTTGGCCTTTCGCTCAAAAAAAATTGAAGGCTGGCTCGAGGGCGAAGCGCAGCTCATCATCGCCAACGGCAAAGTGCGCACCGAACTGATGCAAAAAGAAAAAATCACCGAAGGTGAGTTGAAAGAAGCGATCCGGGCTCATGGTTTGGATCACATGGACCAAATTCAATACGCCGTCCTGGAAGCGAACGGAAAAATTTCCGTGATTCCCAAGCAGCGCTCGGGAACCGCAAGCCAAACTTTGAATCCCGAAGATTCCACCCTCAATAGCTAATGATCCCAGAAATCCAACGCCCGCAATTCAAGTGACTTGATTGAGCCCCCCAAAATATTATTTATGGATCCAGCTTTTGGCCCAGCATAATTTAAAGATTTCCTTATTTTCCTCTCTCGCATGAAAATCTCGCTGCCAATGCGCCCGGCCCCTATGCTATACCCATTTCTATGAACCCCAAAGATGTCAGCCTCCTGAGAAAAATCGCTCTGCCGATCAATCTTTTGTCGTTCGCTCTTTTGACCACCTTGGGCGTACTGTTGGTGCAAAGCAACGCCAAGTCCGTTCGCAATGCCATGCAATCAAAGGTCACATCCCTGACCGAATTTATCGCAACGGCCAGCGCGCCTTATCTTAAAAATTACGATATCTACGCGGTGGATGGATTTGCCAAGCAAGCCATTCAAGATCCGGACGTGGCCTCCATTACCTTCTATCGCGACCAAAAATCGGTGGTCGAAGCCAAAAACCCAAAATGGGATGGCAGTGAAATTTTCGAGGCTCGGCAAGACGTTATCGACCACGACGAAAAAGTTGGTGAAATTCGTGTGGGATTTTCAACAACGCGGATTCAAGCCTCGGTCCACGAAATCATCTGGATCGATGTGCTGATTATCTTTTGTGAGCAGATCGCTCTTTTGCTGGGAGTCTTGTTCGTCACCCGCCGAATGACCAAACCCTTAATTCACTTCAGCGAAACGTTGCGACGGGTGGCGAGATCCGGTGATTATTCCGAACGACTGCGACAACAGCCGGATTTTGCGGCCAGCGCCCAAGAAATCAAAATCGTTGCCACCGAATTCGACCACATGCTGGCCGAAATCCAGCGCAAAGACCAAGAGATTCATCACGCCAAGCACGAGCTTGAGGCCAAGGTTGCCAGCCGCACCCTGGAGCTTGAGAAAACCATGCAGTCCTGGAAATCCACGCAACAGGCCTTGATCGAAACCAGCAAGTTCGCGGCCCTGGGCGAAATGGCCAGCGGCATCGCGCACGAGATCAACAATCCGCTGTCGATCATCAGCATGGCCAGCTCGCAGCTTTTAAACCAAGCTGAAAAGGGCCAGGTGGACGCCGCACTTTTAAATCGCACGGATGAAAGGCTGCAGGCCGGCGTGAATCGCATCTCAAAGATCATCAAGGGCCTGCGAAGCTTTTCGCGTGAAGCCAGCCTGGATCCCAAAAAAGAGGAGTCCGTGAAGGCCATTTTGCAAGACACCCTTTCCTTTTGCAAAGAACGCTTCAAGGCCGGCGGCATTCTTCTCAAGGTGGGTGACATTCCGGAAGACTATACGATTCTGTGCCGGCAATCCGAGATCTCACAGGTGCTGTTGAATCTTTTGAACAATGCCTACGACGCCGCCATCGACGCGCCGAAAAATTCAGGCTGGGTGCAGATCAACGCTCAGAAAAAAGAGAACTGGATCGAAATTTCGGTGGCCAATAATGGACCCGCCATTCATCCTTTGATTGCGCAGAAAATTTTCGATCCGTTTTTCACCACCAAACCGCTGGGACAGGGCACGGGCCTGGGACTCAGCATTTCCAAGGGCTTGGCCGAGGCCCACCACGGCACTTTGATTTTGGATTTAAGCCAGCCTGATACGACCTTCACGCTTTGTTTGCCGGTCGCGCACTCAATCGACGGCGATCATTTTTCCATCGACGATTTTCACCAGAAAGTTCCGCCGCAAGGCCTGGTGTGATTCCGGACTGAAACCAATCCTCAATCCCGAAAGGTCCGCACCCGACATTTTTTCTTCCAGCGCCTTGCGAAATCGGTCGCGACTGAGATTTGGCCCGGCTCTTTTTAAGCCCTCGACCAGAATCATCGCGTCGATGTAGCCTTCAAGGCCGGCAATGTCGGGTTCAAGATGTTTGGCCTTAGCTTCGCGCAAGTACTGCTCGGTCACTTTCAAAGACAGGTCCGATAACAAGGGTGTCCCGATCATCAAATACACGTCCGCTTTCAAATTCTTGATGCCTTCGAAAAACTCGGGATTGGCCAGTGTCGCATCTCCCATAAAAATCGGACTTAATTTTTCGGCACGTAGCTTTTCCATCAGTTTCAGGCTGGGCATCGCCCGCCCCCACAAGAGCACGGCTTCGGGTTTCGAATTTTGAATCACGGCAAGCGCCGCATCCACATCCAGCGAGTTTCGCGTGTAAGCTCCCGCGGCCGAAATGTCCAAACCCTTGGCCTGCAAAGCCAGCAGCGTGCCGTTTCGGCCTTCGTTTCCGTAAGAATCATCTTGGTAAAAAATCGAAATCCGCTTGAGCTTTTTCTTATCGACCAGAAAGTCGATCATGTCGGTCGCAATTTGATAATAGCCACGCTTGGTGAGGAAGACATTTTTCTTCGGCGGATTTCTCAGGAACTCGGCGCCGCTCGAAGGGCAGATCAGGGGAATGTCCTTGTCTTCAATGTAGGCCAGGGCAGCTTTAACCGTGGGTGTTCCATAGTACTTGAACAATGCGAAGACCCTGTCCTCTTCAACTAACTTCTTGGTATTGGCCAAAGTTCGTTCCGGTTCATAGGCGTCATCGTACACGATCAACTCGATGCGACGTCCGTGGACGCCCCCCGCCGCATTGATTTTATCAAGATAGAGCTTCTGCCCCGCCAAAAGGTTTTTTGGCCGGGCCGCTTGGGGCGAACTCAGATCCGTGGATTCGCCGATCCGAATTCGCTTTTGCGAGACTCCAGGGGCCTTTGAGAGGGCTGCAACCGGGATCCCAAACCCGAACAGGATCAGCGCACCGAGAATTTGTTTTGGGATTTTCATAGTGACCGAAGTACCGCAACCTGCAAAGCCGCGTCAGTCACTAACAGCCTGCGAAAACTGGAAAATCTCGGGTTCAGGCCCATAAAACATTTGCCAACACTTCTAAAGTCGACTTTAACACTGTGCCACAGGGGGGATTCACTAATGTTCATGCAAAAATCAATGACAGCTTTGTTCGTGACGGCAGCTCTTTTGTCGGGCGTTGCTTGTTCAAAGACTCAAACAGCTTCTGAAGTGGCGGACGCTCAACACGCTTCGATCGTTAACGGCCGTCCCGTTCTCGCAACGGACGCATTTGCCAAGTACACGGTTGCCGTCGGCCCTGCTGACGAACCTCAGTGCACAGGCGTTGTGATCGGCGCTCACCACGTTTTGACCGCAGGCCACTGTGCCGAGGCCATCCAAGGTGGCGTGGTGATCTTTGCTCTGGATTATTCAAAGGCAAGCACCATCACTCGTAAGATCACAAAAATCACGGCACATCCACAGTACTGCCCCTCGTGCACCGAGAGCGTCAGCCTGGGCGACACCAATGATGTGACAGTCGTTCAATTCGAAGGCGAATTGCCAGCGGGCTACGAAGTCGTCGAGTTTGCTCCGAAGAGCGCGATCGTTTCAAAGGCTCAAGTTCACTTGGCTGGTTTCGGCGCCAACGAAAATTATGACTATGAAACCATCATGAAGGTCACCGAAGTTCCGGTGAACGAAGTTGGAACTTCCGAATTCAACACCGATGAAACCAAATCTGGCAGCTGCAACGGTGACTCTGGCGGCCCAGCTTACTTGGAAATCAACGGCAAATTGACTTTGGCGGGTATCACCAGCCGTGGCGATTCTTACTGCCGCCAAATGGGCGTTTACACGATTCCGTCTGTCCACAACGAGTGGATCCAGTCGGTCATCAAAGCCGCTCACTAGTCTAAAAATTCAAATTTGAAATGAAAAAAAAGCCAGTCTGGAAACAGACCGGCTTTTTTATTTTTCGACCCTCGCACCTGCTAGCAACAACCACCATAGAATCTTCACCTCGCCACTCAATCTGCGCGCACTCCCCGCCGCAATGGCGACGATCACCACTGCCGGCATGACGATGTTCACCCTGTGGATGAACTCATCCCTGGGCTATTGCGGTGAATCACCTTTAAAAATTAAAACGAGAGGGACTCATCCATGATCTTTGCCGTTGGTATAGCATGTTATCTTGGACTCAAGACATTGCATCGTGCCAACGGTCAAGATTGTGGATGGGCGACTGTTCGAGCAGCTCTGTCCATGAAGCATTGAAATCACCTGCGGGACGGACCATTCCTCACGGAAGAATGTCGCTAAGGCAATCAGCTGGACTTGGGATCTTCTCGTCCGACGACCCTTTAATGGGCGAGGGTGATTGGCAAGGACTGTGTTTCGGGATTGCTGCCATCAGCGGGCCGGAAGGTCACTCGCACTTCCCAGGTGCCGGGCATGGTGAAATAAAGTTTTGAGACTTGGTAATGGCCTGGTTCGGAAAGCTTTGCGATCTTGGTGGGTGAAGAGCCATGACCCATGTCCGGCATAAACAGAACGACTCGAAAATCACCGTCGATATCGACCGCTTGATCAGCGGCATTGAGCCACTGCACTTGCAATTTCGACTCAGGACCAACAACCGCCGGATTCTCTGGCACCCAGCTCAGAGCGGCCTTTAAATTTCCGCCTTGGTAAGACAAAACCGCCGGTGACGAAGCCTCAACCTGCGCCATTGTTGGAGCTGCAAATGCAGTGATCAGGATCAGGCCGATGGTGGTGGCAAAAATATTTTTCATCCGTTTTGTTCTCGCTTTCGGAGCGCCGATATACAACAGTTCCGCAAAAGCTGCCGCACAAACTTTTATTCTTCTCGCATCGTCCCAATGGATTTCGCCGCGACCTTTTTCAAGTACAAGCAAGGCATGAAAAACACCGCACTGCTGCCACTTCTTCTGCTCGCGCTCAATGTGCTCTTTACGCCGACCGCACACGCCGCTTATTCGGTTCAAGGTGAAGACCTGCTCTCTGGCCAAAAGATCGAAGCCACGGCCAAAGCAAAAGGTTTGGTCGTGATTTTTCTCTCGTCTCGCTGCCCTTGCTCGGACAGCCATTTGCCGATCATCGAAAAGCTCAGCCAGCAGTTCACCGATTTTCAGTTTGTCGGCATTCATTCAAACGCCGATGAAGGCAAAGAACAGGCGCAAACCTATTTTAAAAACGCGCACCTGAGCTTTCCGATCCTGCAGGATGAAAAATCAAAATGGGCGGATCAGTTGAAAGCTTCAAAGACCCCGCACGTGTTTGTGCTAAGCCCCGATGGCGAAACGCTGTACAAAGGGGGCGCCACGAGCTCGGCGCATGGGCCGACAGCCGAACATGCCTATCTTCAAGACGCCCTCACCGCCATTCAAGCCGGGAAAAAAGTGACAACGGCCGAGACAAGAACATTGGGCTGCGCGATCTCAAGGGGCGAGAAATATGTTTGGTAAATTTCTTTTGCCGCTCGTCTGCGGTCTAACGCTTGCCTGCGCCCGTCCCATTTATCACGATACGGCCCCGAACCCAGATTCTGGGAATTCTCCGCACAGTGGGGACGCCAGCTCAGGCTCGCTGGATAAACTGGAAAAGGCAGCCGCAAGTTTGGACCGCTTAGGGTTCAAACTTTCGATCGTGTGGATCAAAAATCAAACGGACGAGGAAACCGGATCTTTTCTTCTGAAATTTTGGCGCCCCAACAAAGGCGATCAATCACCCGTCTTGCAAGATTTCGCGCAAACACTGAACGTTCGATTGTGGATGCCTTCGATGGGGCATGGCGCTTCGCCCGTCAGCCTTCAGCACATTGATATCGGAACCTACCAAGTGGATGACGTGTACTTTTCGATGGTTGGAGATTGGGAGATTCAAGTCGATCTTAAAAACGGAGAAGAGCTCGTCGATGCCACCCAGATTCCGATTCATTTTTAATTTCTTGGCACTCCTCTTGATTCTGGCCTCGCCATTGCTTGCTCGGGCCTCGGCCTGCTGTGGAGGAAATTTCTCGGGCCCAGCGCTCATCACCGGCGATGATCAAAGCCAGCTTTCTCAGTCCATCAATTATTCGCAGATCGATACCGATGTGGAAGCCAGTGGTCTTTGGCGAAAGCGCCCTGAACCCGAAATATTGAAAAGCTTCAATCTTCAGGCCTCGCGGGTGTTTCAGGATCGGTGGCAGGCAGGGCTTGGTGTTCCGGTCGTGCAACGCTCGCGCGGATCGGTTGTTGAAAGCGGCATGGGTGATGTGTCCACGAATCTTGGATATGAATATTGGAACGACTGGGATTACCACCCGATCCGCCCCAAAGGCATCGGCTACCTGCAGCTGATCATCCCTAGCGGAAAATCAATTCAAGAATCAGATTCAAGATACCAGCTCGAAGCCCGCGGCCGCGGTTTCTGGGCCCTAGGGATTGGCACGGTGCTGACCAAAACATTCACCCGCTGGGATGCTTTTACCTCATTTGATCTGCATCGCAGTTTTGAGAAAACGGCCTCGCTCGCTCAAGGTTCCTCGAAATTGAAGCCGGGATTTGGTGGATCCGCAGGGCTTGGGGGCGGATATCATTTTGAGACGATTCGCCTGGGCACTTCGCTCAGCTGGAATTACGAGGATCCCGTGAACGTCGACGGCCCGGCTCCATCCGAGGGGACTTTGCAAAGATTTGTCACGGCGGCGGTCAACCTGACCTACATCTTAGAGAACGAGTGGAGTGTGACCGCACAATATTCGGATCAGGGCCTGATTGGCAGCCCTCTAAACACGACCTTAAGCCAGAGCGTCTCACTTCAGCTCCAAAAACGTTGGCTTCGCTGAAAAAAAATCCGCTCGGTCGCAACCAGAGGACCTTGTTTGATCAAGTCCCGAACTTAAAATTCCGATAAAGCAATTGATGTCGAGTTCAAAGCAGAACGGAATCGAAACTATTGCGGATCACCTGATGACAGAAGTCCCGAAGGACTTTTTCTTCGACGGCATGACGTTACCGGCTTCGATTTATCTCAAAATGAAAACATCGAATTATCTCGTGATCGGCAAGAGAACGGATAAGGCCAATTTCTCAAATCTGCACTCATTCAATAATGAAGAAGCCCACGTTTTTGTGAAATCATCCGAATACCCGGCTTTGGTTGCGGCCGTCACCAGCTTGACCGGCAAAGTGCTCTCGCAAAAATCGGTTCCTGATTCGGTGAAGTTGAAATTTCTTTCAGGCCTGGCCGAGGACGCGATGACGTCCCTGAACGCGGCGGGCATGACCTCGGTTTCGAAAGTGCAAAAACTGGGAGAACTGGTCGATCAAATGAGCCGCTCTCTTTCCGCTTTCGAACAGATCATCGAAATCCTGCACCAGCTGCCAAATAATGAAGCCAAACATTCGATGACGACCTGCCTGGTCTCGATGCTTCTGTGTGATGAGTTGCAAATCAACCTTCCCATGGCACGCGAAAAAGTGGCGATGGGATCCCTGCTGCATGACGTGGGTCTTCGCTTCGTGGCGCCCGAAATTTTGCAAAAGCCCCGACACCTATGGAGTCCCGACGATCTTGCAAGCTACGAAACTCATCCCATGAAAGGGATCGAGATGCTGCGGGATATGAAGGATCTACCGAGCGACGTGCTCTTGATCGTGGCCGAACATCACGAGAATGCTCAGGGCACGGGCTTCCCGAAAAAAATGCGCGACATCAAGATCAGTCCTCTGGGTAAAATCGTGGCGCTAGCCAATTATTACTCGAGCCTGCTGTTTGGTGAAAAGGCCGATGCCAAAACCTACACCCCGGATGAAGCCGTCGCTTACATCGAAGAAGTGATGGGACAGCCATTTAACAAGCAGGCCTTCTTGGCACTTAAAAATATCATCAATAAGAAACACCTCGCCGACCGCACCGGCAGCTAGAACAAGACAGACATATTGCATCACCGGCTGTTGCCAGTGGACAAGGCTTGCGGCATCGATTTGAATGTCAGGTCTGTGAGCCAATCAAAAACCTTCTTTCAAGCCTATTTGCAAACGATCCAAAGAGTGGGCGTGGTTCTTTTCATCTTCGCCTTGGCCGGCACCTTTTTCGATCAATGGGTGACCAACCAAATGGCCTTGATGCTGGCAAACCCCCAAGGCACCAGCCACTGGGTGTGGTTCTACGGAGCCATTTCTTTGGTTTGGGGTGTGGTCTACCCACTTGCGAATTTGCTCTTGATCTTATCGGTCCTGCAGCCCCAGCCTTTGCTCAAATTTTGGTTCCAAACTTTCCCGCACGCCATGATCGAGCTCATGCGCTCTTGGGGCAAGTCCATGCTCTGGGCTTTTCTGCTGATCATTCCGGGCGTCGTCGCTTTTATACGCTACCTGTTTGTGCCCTTTATCGTCTGCCTGGATCCTCTCTACCCCCAAGGTGAGCGCGAGGCCCTGCAAAGATCCTGGGCCCTCTCGAAGGGTCGCATGTGGCGGCTCTTTGGATTTTTCATGCTCACTTCGCTGGTGGTGCCGGCCTTCTTGTCGGTCTTTGATGATTTGAAAATTTTGACCGAACACCCGGTGACGAGCGTATTGATTTGCCTGTTGGAGATGTTTTTGAATATTGCTTTCAGTCTCTGGCTCTGGAAAATCTATCAAAGGAGTGTGCAAAATGAATCTGCTCTTCCAATGGAAGGACATTAAGTTCCGCGGTCGCGGGCTCACGTTCGACGATGTCTTGATCACTCCGGCTAAATCCGATGTTCGCTCGCGGCGCGATCCGCAGTTGACAGCAAAGCTCACCAAAAAAATTTCGATCCAAACCCCGATCATCAGCGCCAACATGGACACGGTCACCGAATCCGAAATGGCGATCGCCATGCACCAACTGGGCGGCGCCGGAATCCTGCACCGCTTTGTCAGCATCGAAGAGCAAGTGGGCTTCGTGCAGAAAGTGAAAGCCTCGGGGGCCGCGGTGATTTCCGCCAGCATCGGTGTGAATGCCGATTTCAAAGAACGCGCGCAAGCGGTCGTCAAAGCTGGCGTCAATGTCATGACCATCGACATCGCTCACGGACATTCGGCGGCGATGATGGACGTCATGAAATGGCTCAAGGACACTCATCCCGATGTTGAGATCATTGCCGGCAATATGGCGATGCCCGAAGCCGCGCAGGATTTGATCGAAGCTGGTGCCGACGCCATCAAGGTGGGCATCGGACCAGGCTCGATGTGCACAACCCGAATCATCACGGGTTGCGGAGTTCCCCAGCTCACCGCGATCGCTCTGTGTGCCGAGGTCGCTGAAAGCCACGGGGTTCCCGTGATCGCCGATGGTGGCATTCGCACATCGGGAGATATCGTGAAAGCCTTTGCGGCCGGTGCTAGCACCGTGATGCTTGGATCTATGCTGTCTGGCACGATTGAGACCCCCGGGGTCATCCAAAATGGTCGGAAGCAGTATCGGGGAATGGCCTCGAAATCGGCCCAAGTTTCATGGCGCGGCGGTCTACCAGACGGTATGGCGCCAGAGGGCGAATCGACTTTCGAGAATGTGAAAGGACATGTCAAAGACGTCATTTCCGAGCTCACGGGCGGGATTCGCAGCGGCATGAGCTACATCAACGCCACCAGCATCACGGAGATCAAGGAAAAGGCCCGTTTCATCGAAATGAGCCTGGCCGGAGCCAACGAGTCGCGTGCTCACGGAAAAGGCAACTCTTGAGATATTATGTTTCTTGAGTGCCTTGACCGAAACTGGACCATAGCTCTTTTGACCTGGACCTCGGGAACCGCTATTCTAATTTCACCTAGAAACGAGCTTTTTTGCTGCTCAGATTAGCTTCAATTTCAGGTTGTTCTGATTCTTTTATCCGACTTCGATAGAACCCGTTCCAAAAGAACGGGTTTTGTTTTTTCTGCTTCCCGTCGGCGCGCTTGATCGGTCAACATCAAATGATATGGCAAAAATTGGCGTGTTTGATTCAGGTGTGGGTGGATTGACGGTTCTCAAAGAACTCGCCTCTCACTTTCCCAAAGAAGAGTTTCTTTATCTCGGCGACACCGCCCGTCTGCCTTACGGCACCAAATCTGCAGAAACCATTCGCCAGTATTCGGAACAGATTCTGGGGTTTCTGACCGAGCGAAAGGTCGACGCCCTGGTCATCGCCTGCAACACGGCCTCATCGCAAGTGCCCAAGCGCGATTGGCAGGGCCTGCCGGTCTTCAACGTGATCGAACCGGGTGCCGAGTACGCGGTCACCCACAGCCAGAACCAACGCATCGGCGTTCTCGGCACGCGCGCGCTGATCGCCAGTGGCGCTTACCAGAAGGAAATCCAAAAGCTCTCAGCAGGCGCCCAGGTCTTCGCGCAAAGCTGTCCTTTGTTCGTGCCGCTGGCGGAAGAGGGATGGCTCGAAGATCCGATCACGAACTTGATCGCCTATCGCTACCTGCATCCCTTGCTCGAGTCGCAGATCGACACCTTGATCATGGGCTGCACGCATTATCCCTTGCTGAAAACCTCGATCCAGCGAGCCTGCGGGGCGCATGTCAATCTCGTGGATTCCGGCAAAGCCTTGGCCTTGCAGCTGGAGAAGGCTTTTGACTCTCAACGTTTGCAACGCTCTTCTCGAGAGGCCGGAGAGATCCACATCCTGGCCACGGACCTGTCTTCGCACACGCAGGATCTCGCGGCGCAGATTCTGAATCCACTTCGGGTGGCTTCGTTTGAGGTTGTGCACTTGTGAATGGGATTTGGCTTGCGGAGGTTTTATCTCGTGTCGCGGATGAAGTTTTGCTGTGATCTCGCGTAGGTCTCGCTCCGCAACTGAAGCTTTACGCTGAAATCTTACGGGGATTTCTCCATAGCTGAACTTTATTTCTGCATCGTGGAACCGCTGCGCAAATGAAGCTCAGTGCCAGGCGGCTTCGATCTTTGCGATTGTCACGAAGCTTCGCGGCTGCATTTGAATTCCGCTGCGGACATGAAGCTTTGCACCGCCAGCGGCGGACGTGAATTTTGCGTTCGCATCAAGCTAGGCCCGCGCTGCACGCGAAGGCTTGCAGCCGTGTCTTGAGTGGCTTCTGCTGCGTGCGTGAAGCTCCGCGGAATTTTCGAGGTCATAGATATTTTATTTGACAGCCATTCGGGGCGAGATCGCCTGATGTGAATTGGTTTTTCATGTTTTCTCTGTGATGCCCTTCATTCGCTCGCATTGGCTCTCTGTTGAGAGTGGCAATTTTGATTCGAGGCCCGTCGTAAATTTTTAAACTCGGAGTAGCAGCCAGACAGGCAGAGACCACGAATTCCGATTTAAAACTCGTGATAAGGTCTCCGTGATATCACGATTTATTTTAAAGGAGATCTGCAAATGAAGACTGAGATGAACAAAGCGATGAACATTAAAAATTTGAACGACACTCTTCTCGTGCAAAAAACTGAAGTCTTGGTGAAAGAAGAGCGTGAAGTGCTGACGAAGCTTTTGCATTATTTCCGGGAGATTGAACGACGCCGCCTTTATTGCGATTACAAGTACAAATCACTTCGCGAAATGCTGGTGAAACATTTTGGATATTCGGATCATGAGGCCTACCGAAGAATCTCTGCCATGTGGCTTTTAATAGATGTTCCAGAGATGGAAGAAAAAATCACGAATGGTGCATTATCTTTAACTCACCTAAGCCTTGCACAGTCTTTCTTTCGAAATGAAGCAAAGATTCATCATGTTTCAATATCAAAAGAAGATAAGCTTGAGCTTCTCGCTGAGATTAGCGAGCAAACAATCCGCGAGGCGCAGAGAATTATGCTCTCGCAGTCTTCGGCTCCAGAGGAACTGCGGCCTGACAAGATGAGCGTCATCAGTGAGCAGAAAATAGAAATCCGGTTCGCCGCGAATAAATCATTGGAAGAAAAAATCTCGGAAGTGAAAGGCTTGCTAGCCCACAAGCATCCGAATCTATCATTGGGAGAATTGCTCGAGGTGCTTTGCGATCTTTCGATCAAAACCTTGAAGAAAGCAAAGACCGAGACCTTGTCGAAACAAAAGTCCGCGGCGCAAAGGAAAGGCCGCGTCACCAAAGTGCGAATGGATGATTCTCAAAAGCTTGAATCGCAGTCGAGCGTGAACACAGATATTCATGATTCACGATCAGCGAAGCCAGACTTTCAAGCGCCACAAACAGCGACCACACCAAATATGGAGGACTCCGCCGAAAAGCTGAAACCCAAATCCCAAGCGCAAATCAGCCGCGAAGTTTGGCAGGAAAGCCAATACCAGTGCAGCAACTGCGGATCAAAGCGCGCGCTCGAGATCGATCACCTCAAGCCCAAAGCCAAAGGCGGCCTCAACACGAAAGAAAATCTTTGCGTCCTTTGCCGTGCCTGCAATCAGCGGGCGGCCATCAAAGAATTTGGGCAGCTCAAGATGGATCTGTATTTGAATTAGACGGGCTGACGAAGCCACGGTTGGGTTCGGCGGCCTTCCAGTGAAGTGGAAAGCCCTCTTGTGAATTGCAAACCCTTCCCGTCCGCCACATCGGGAGCCGCGGGATTAAACGAAGATCTCCCTCGGTGGCGCGAATAGATTGTACGAGCTGGCCATCGAAGCGCCGTAGGCTCCAGCATCAGCCACCAGCAGCCAGTCGCCTTCTTGCACGCCTTTGAAGACGCGGTCTTTGCCGAGGAAATCTGAGGACTCGCAGACTGGGCCGACGACGTCGGCGGTGAATTCTTCGCCGGCTTTCTTTTGCAAAGGCATGATGCGGTGGACAGCTTCGTACAGGGCCGGGCGAATCAGGTGGTGCATGCCCGAATTGCAGATCAGGAAATTTTTGTCGGGCATTTTTTTGATATACTGCACCTGGGTGATCAGGACGCCACTGCGAGCGACCAGGAAGCGGCCGGGTTCAAGCTGAATTTGGGCCTCGAGACCCGCGAGCTCTTCTTTTAAAACTTGGCAATAATTTTCCATCCACTGCGCATCGGTCGAGGCATCCAGAGCGTAGTCAATACCAAGACCGCCGCCGACATCAAAGGTCTGCATCGGAAAACCTTGGGCTTTCCAGGATTCGAAAACGCGGCGCTGGATTTGAATCGCCTCGCGCACGGCGGAAAATTCCATCAGCTGCGAGCCGATGTGGGAACTGACTCCCACCAATTGCAGGCTGGGATACTGTTTTAAAATTTCGAAAGCCAAAGCCAGCTGGGTTTCATCCATGCCGAATTTATTTTCTTTGAATCCGGTCGAGATGTAGGGATGCGTTTTCGGATCGACGTTTGGATTGATGCGAAAAACGACCGAGACCTTTTTTCCCATTTGGTTCGACACTTCGCCGATGCGCCGAAGTTCCGAAGCGCATTCGATGTTCAGCTGGCGGATGCCGGCCTTGAGACATTGCTGGATTTCGTCTTTGGTCTTAGCCACGCCCGAGAAAATAATTTGGTTGCCAAGAAAGCCAACTTCGAGCGCGCGGCGAAGCTCGCCACCGCTGACGATATCGACCCCGATATTTTGCGCCTTGAACAGTTTCAAAAGTTCGGGATGCGGATTGGCCTTCATGGCGTAATGCACGGAAAATCTTTGCGTCAACGCGCGGGCCACGTAAGACTGGAAAAGAAAAAGTCGGTCCTGCAAACCTTTTCGCGAATAGACATAGGCGGGCTCATCCCCGTCTTTCGCCAGATTTGAAAGACGCACACCATCGAGTTCCAATTCTCCATTTGAATTGTATTCCAGTTTTGACACGCGAAACCTTTTCTCCTAAATCTGAAGAGATGACAAACGCAAACGCATCTTCGATCTCTTCAACAGTCTTCTCTTCCGTCTCGTCGACAGTATCTGCCTTTACCTTCGGCCACAGTCCCCTTGGACTGCCAATCCAAGCCTATCGCTTTTCCAATGGCGGCGCAAAAGTTCTGATTCTCGGCGGAGTGCACGGTGACGAAATCGAAGGCGTGATCGCAAGCCACGGTCTGCTGCGTGAGTTTTCACATTCATTTCCCTACAATCTCGACCTGGTGCTGGTCCCCACCTTCAATATCGAGGGCGTCTTGCACCGAACCCGCACCAACTCTCGCGGTGTCGACCTCAATCGCAATCTTCCCACCAAGGATTGGTCGCCCGAGGTGAAAACCCCGCGCTACCATCCGGGTCCGTTTGCCGGCAGCGAACCGGAAAATAAAGCATTAGCTCGGTTTATCGAAAGCGAAAGTCCCCAGTTTTTGCTGAGCCTGCATTCCTGGCATCCGGTCTTAAACGTCAATGGGGATTGCATGAGTGAGGCCGAATCACTGGCGCGCTGGACGGGCTACCGCATCGATGCCGATATCGGCTACCCAACGCCGGGGTGTCTGGGAACTTTTGCGGGGCTTGAGCGCCAGTCGCCGACATTGACTTACGAAATCGAGCGCGGGCTTTCGGCCGAGAAAATTTTAGAGATCCATGTCCCCGCCATTTTGGAATGCCTGAAAGAAACGGAAAAAAGAGGAGCGCGACCATGAACTCATCCCAAATCGATCAAATATTTTCGGATCTACAACAGGGCAAAAACATCGATGACCTGCACACCGAAGAGATCGCCGCCATCGAGCAAACCATTGCGGGACTGGATCAAGGAAAAATTCGCGTCTGCGAAAAGACGCCGGCCGGATACCAGACTCATCAATGGATCAAGAAAGCGATACTGCTTTACTTTCGTTTGAAAAAAATGGCTCCGGTTCGCGCTGGCGACCTTGAATTTTATGATAAAATTCCGCTCAAGACCTGGTCTCCCGAAATGAATGTCCGCGTGGTGCCGCATGCGTTGGCTCGCTACGGATCTTTTCTTGAGCCCGGCGTGATCTTGATGCCTTCGTTTGTGAATATCGGCGCACATGTCGGGAGTGGCACCATGGTCGACACCTGGGCCACGGTTGGAAGCTGCGCGCAGGTTGGAAAAAATGTGCACCTTTCAGGCGGCGTCGGCATCGGCGGAGTCTTGGAACCCGTGCAAGCGAATCCCGTCATCATCGAAGACAATTGCTTTCTTGGCAGTCGCTGCATCGTCGTTGAAGGCGTGATCGTCGAAGAGGGCGCGGTGCTCGGCGCGGGCGTCACGCTGACCGCTAGCACTAAAATTTTGGATGTGACAGGATCCAGCGCACAGACCATGCAAGGCCGCGTACCAGCGGGCTCGGTCGTGATTCCGGGAACGCAAACGAAGAAATTTCCGGCGGGCGAGTTCGGCGTGCCATGCGCACTGATCATCGGCAAACGAAAACCCAGCACGGACTTGAAAACGTCATTGAATGAAGCCCTTCGCGATTATCAGGTCAGCGTTTAGGATTGGATGGACGAGCGTCGGAAGAAACCCGGCGCTTCGTGTTTTGCGGTCGGCGAAAAGCAACCCGCGTTCAGCGTAAAGTTCTATTTCTTCTCGAGCCTCGTCCAATACTCGCGTTGGCCGGCGGCTTGCGCTTTAAAAAGATCAAGACCGCTGACGTAGGGCCGGCCATGCCGCAAAGCCCATTCGCGAGCCCGACTGTCTTCGCGGTAATTCAGATCCACCAAAATTTCAAAATTCACTTCGGGTGGAAAGTCATCTTCTGGACCGGCGGCCCACACCAACACCTGCACCGAAGCCGGCAAGCTTTGATCCGCGGATCGCGGCCGTCGCGTGCGGACTGAGACCGAAATGGCTTGCGGTAAAATTTCTTGAATGGCGCCCAGCGTGCCGCCACCTCCCCAGATCAGAGCCGTCGCCCCCACGACGGGAACTTGGATGAGCCGACAGGCTTTTTCGATTTGCGCCCGCAGCCCCTTAAGATCCGTGTTATGGCCCGAGACCGTTTTGCTTGCGATCGACAAGGTGTTCACCGCCTGCAATCGCTGCGCTTCTGCCGACAACTGATCGCAGGCCTGAAATGCATCGCCTTTAAAAGGCGAGGTCACGGCGGCGGCCGTCAATCCGAGTGAGATCAAAAATGGCAAGGCTTCTTTAAATTCAGTTTCTTCTAACAAAATCGGCCACACGGGTTGGTTTTTCGCAGCGAAGAATTCAGATTGCTCGATCATGGTGCGCGAATGATGGACCGGATTTCCGATCAAGGCCGCAAATGCCTGCGTTTTTTCCTGAGTGCTGAGCCATTCAAACAGCGTCGGCTGATCGGCGGCCGAGCCATCACTTTCCCGCCAGAAATTGATTTTCTGCCGTCCCTTCAAGTAAAGGCGAAGCCACATCCAGCGTCCGGCGACTCCCGCCGGCGATCGCGGCAAAACGCTTCGCTGCGATGGATTTTCGCTCTGCCACCTTAAAATTTCTTGGGCTTCCGCCAAGCTCTCGATCACGGGCGCGGCCTTGAGATGCTGTCCGGTAGACCCCGCTTTTTCCAGTCTTAACAAAAAGGCCGTCAGATTTTCTCCCGACAGTCTTTCATGACAAGACAAAACCGAGATCTCGTTTGTTGGACAAGGACCCAGCTCTAGCGCCCAGTCGCTTTCCTGCGTTTGCGATAAATACCGAAGGTGATCCACGGACTTCTTCGGCAAGCGAAAGCTGAGCAGACGTTTCTCGTGTGGAACCTTTCGCCACAAAGTCGCATCCAAATCCAAGAGATCATCGCGAATTTCGTACAGAGCACAGCCAAATCGCTGGGCGCAAGTTTCGAATTTTCGCAGCTGCCACTCTTGCAAAGTGAGAATGCCCTGGGCCGCAAGCTCGATTGGTGATGCGGACCAAAGTTTTTCCTCGATCGGATGCGGCTGATCCAAGCCTTCTGGCAGCCAGTAGGCCTCGTCGGCCAGGGCCGAATAGATTTTCTGCCGCAGTTCGAATCGTTCCTTAAATTCTTGCAGCGGACTGACGCCCGCGTTCAATCGGGGTCGGTCCAAGAAAATGCGGCCGTGCTCGTCACTTTTGCGACGAAGCCAGATGACCTTGAGATCCTTGGACTGGGCGCGGGACTGAGCCAGTTGAAATCCGCCCCCGACCGAAAGAACGTAGCTTGGATATGTCGCTTCGATCTCTCGAAAAACCTGTTGCTCGATTTCCCGAAACCTCGTCTCGCCGATCTCTGGGAAGAGCTTAATGATCGGGGTCTGCAAGCGCTTTTCAATCTCTTGATCGAGATCGAGAAAAGCAGTGGAGCTTGATTGCAAATAGGTTTTCAGTCTTAGCAGGAACTGGGATTTCCCCACGCCACGGTGGCCGATCACGATCCATTTCATCGACTCATTCTCCGACAGCAAGTCTTTGGCAAAACTGAACCAGCTCGTCGATCTTCACATCATGAATGGGACAAAGTCCGGGACGCTGAATGAAAATAAATCGCAGGGCCCCTTGCTTCGACATTTTTTTATCTTTCAAAAGATAATCGCGAACGTCGATTTTTTCCCGCTGAATGATTTGGACCAAATCCGCCCTCGACGGCAGAAGCTGCATCACCGGAGCCGACTCGAGCTTTTCCGCCTGAGTCTTCTTGAGCACGCCTTGATCTTTCGATAGCTCAAGCGCGGCGCGAATGCCGAAAGCCACCGCCCGCCCATGCGCGAGCCCCTGGGCGGCTTCCCATACGTGACCCAAGGTGTGACCCAAATTCAGCAAATGTCGGATCCCTTTTTTCTCGAGCGGGTCGCGTTTGACGATGCGGTATTTGCCTTCAATCAATTGCGGCAGAAACTTCCAGGCGGTTTCATTGTTGAAGGATTTGATTTTGGAAAACTGCTCCCACAATTTCCCGCCGGTCAAAAGCGCCATTTTGATGGCCTCGCCAAAAGCTTCCTCGGCCCTTGCTGCCGGTTGCGCCAGCAAGATGGGCTTCACCAGTAATATTTTCCGCGCGGGATAAAAAGTGCCGATCTGATTTTTAAAGCCGCCGACATTCAAAGCGGTTTTCCCACCATGAGCGGAATCCATCGCCGAAAGCCAAGTGGTCGGTACGTGAACCAAAGGAAGACCGCGCTTCAGGATGCTAGCGACAAAGCCCGCAAAATCCCCGATGCTACCGCCTCCCAGACCCACAATCTGCACGCCCGACGCATTCATTTGGCTGTGAAGTTCAAGAATTTTTTCAAGGCGTGCGGGAAATTCCCGGAGATCTTTCAAGCTCTCGCCGCTTTCAAAGCCGATGCGAAAGGGAAAAGTCTCGATCCACTTTTTCACCTCACGCAATGAAGGCTCACCCGACTTTTCAAAATAAGAGTCATAAATTAAAAGACAAGGCCCACCAAAACTTTGCAGGCTTGGCCACTTGGTGAGAAATCGGATTTCACTCGCAGTCTTTTCTCTCGCAGTCGATTTCAAGCGGCATCCCCCGAGCATCGAGGCTTTTCCGCGAAAAACTCGTTCAAACGCAGGGATAATTTTTGGAGATCAGAATCGGACAACGTGATGGACATGCGCAGATGCAAAGGCATCCCGAAGGCTTCACCCGGCATGCAGGCGATCCCTTTCTTTTGCAAAAGGTCTTCCGCCACCTGCACCGAAGTGCGCGAGGCATCTTTCAAACGAATCCAGAGATAAAAAGCCCCTTGCGAAGTGTAGACTTGGATGTGCGGAATCTGTTGCAGCTCGCGCGAGATCCATTGATGGCGATCCTTCATTTTCATTTTTAAATCTCGCACGAATTGATCACCAGACGCCAGCGCCTTCTCGGTCGCTTTTTGAATAAAGTCCGGAGTGCAGGTGAGACTTTGACTGAAAAACTGATTCAGTTTTCGAATGCATTCCGGATGCGCCGCAATCCATCCCATGCGCCATCCCGTCATCGCATAGCTTTTTGAGACGCCGTGGACGATGATCAATCGCGCTTTTAATTCTTCATCCGCCACGTCCAGAAGACTGGGAGCGCGCGAAGCTTCATCAAAATTCAATTGATTGTAGATATCATCACAGATCACCATCACGTCGGGATGATCTTTCAAAACCTCTGCCAATGCCTGCAGTTCTGTTTTCGAATACACAGCGCCCGATGGATTGTTGGGCGAGTTCAGAATCAGCACGCGAGATTTTTCATTCAATCCGCGCTTTAAAACATCAGGGCTCAGTTTGTATTCAGAATCCGGCGGCAAGATCCGAACGCTGGCACGCGCCATTTCTGCCAGCTGCTGATAGCTCACCCAATAGGGAGCCGGAATCAGGACCTCGTCACCCGCATCACACAGAATCTGCATCAAGGCATAAAGTCCGAATTTCGATCCGGGCGTGATCAGAATCTGTTCGGGGGTGTAGGTCGCCTGATAAACTTTTTGAAACCAGTTTGCCACCGCTTGCCGAGTGCTAAGAAGACCTTGCGCTGATCCGTACCGAGAGGTCTCTGTCATCACCTGATGGGCCAATGCTTGCTTAATCTCAAGATCGACATCACCATCAGGCTCGCCCACCGACGCCAAAATGATGTCTTCACCTTTCGCTTTGAGCTCTTGCGCTTTCAGCGTGGTGGTCATCGTTGGCGAGGCCGTTAAGTTTTGTGCCATCTTCGAGAACTTCACACGCCCTCCGCGGCGATTCGATCTTGGCGCGCCCACAGGACGTGATCCGCCATCACCATCCAGGCCATTGATTCAAGAACCGGAATGGCACGAATGACGATGCAGGGGTCATGTCGACCCTTTTTCGCCGCATCCAAAACGGTGGATGTGGGTTTAAAAAACACGCGAAATAAAATGGGCTCGCCCGAGCTGATGCCGCCGCGGATGCCGCCGTAATGTCGCTGGTCTTGCTGGCGATGAAACTGCGAACCTTCAGCTTCAGTCACGTCGCGACCATCACCCAATTCGACCCCGGCCGTCGCGCCGACACTCATAAATGCCGAGGCCATGTCCGCTTTTAATTTGTGAAATACGGGTTGGCCTAAGCCCGGGAACGGATTGGAAATGAAAACTTCGACTTCGCCGCCATAGCTGCGACCTTCCGTTTTTGCTTTCAATAAAAGGTCTTCGATCAAAATATTTTTTTCGGCATTCGGCATGCGCGAAGAAAACTGATCCACCCGCAATTGGCCGCTGCCGAGATCAGATTCGATTTTCAAGATCTCTTGATCATTCAAGGCGTGCGAAGCGATGCGGGTCGCAAACGCAAAAACCTGCATCTGCGGGCAAAGCTCTTTCAAAATCATCTGTGCAACTGCGCCGCCGATCACGCGCGACAATGTTTCCCGTCCCGACGACCGACCACCGCCGCGATGATCGGAATGCCCAAACTTGAGCCGCCACAGATCATCGGCATGCCCCGGACGGGGTTGAAAGGCGATTTCTTTGTAATCTTCCGAACGGGTGTCTTTGTTGCGAACGATGATCGCAATTGGTGTCCCGAGCGTTTTTCCCTCGAAAACCCCGCTTAATACTTCGGGTCGGTCTTCTTCATTTCGAGGCGAGACGATCGAATTCTGACCAGGTCGTCGGCGCGCCAACTCTTTTTCCAAAAGGTCCATATCAAAGGGCACACCGGCCGGGCAGCCTTCGATGATGGCACCTAAGGCCACCCCGTGGCTTTCGCCAAAACTGGTGATTTGAAATCGGCTGCCGAAAGTATTTGCTGACACTTGATGCCTCTCTCTTGTTGAACGACCGCTCTAGGCCGCCACCTTCTGCTGATCGATGATCTGCCAAAACTCGGGAAAACTTTTGTGCACGACTTCGGGATGCAGAATCTGGATCGATGAGGTCTGTGACGCCACCAATGCCGCGGCAAACGCCAACCGATGATCATGATCCGTATCATAGGAAAATGAGCTGGTCGGCATCACCAATCGCGCCGGTGGATGAACTTCCATTCCGTCCGGCAGGATCTTCGTTTGCACCCCGAGATGGCCAAGCAGTTCCGCCGTCTTCTGGATGCGATTGGATTCTTTAAACACCAAGTGCGGAGCCCCATCCAATCGGGACGGACCCTTCGCGAAAGCGCACAAGGTTGCAAGCACCGGAAAAAGATCCGGGCACTCGTTCAAATTCCAATGCACACCTTGCAATGATACCAGACCCGGAGTTTTTTGAAAGATGCGAACATGATCCGCTCCCGTCTCGACGCCGGCTCCCATTTTTTCGAGGATTTGCACAAACACCTTATCGGGTTGCAAGCTCTGAAAGGGGAAACTGCGAAACGTGGCCTCGCCATTCAAAGCGGCATAGGCCGCGATCGCGAAGCTTGAGCTTAAATCGCTTTCAATTTGGTACTGCCGAATCTGCACCTTCGAGTGAGCTGGGATCAAAACACCCTTCTCAAAATTTTCCAGGCGCATGCCAAAGTCCTTCACGACCTGGGTCGACATCTGCCAATACCCTTCAGAAACGCCGGTCTGATCCCATTCGATCTTCAACGGAAAGTCCAGGTCCCAGGCATTGAGCAAAATGCCCGAGACAAACTGGCTTGATTTTTCGCGATTCACGCGAAGGCTCAGTTTTGGTTTTTGCCACCCGCGGCTGTGAATGATCAACCGATCGGTTTGAATTTCGATTCGCACACCGAGCTGCTTTAAAATCTCGACCAGATCTTCTTGCGGCCGACTGAGAAGTCGGGGCGTGCCTTTCAAAATATGCACGCCGGGGATTCTGGACGCTCGCAAAGCCAAGAACCGCAACACGGTGCCGGCACTGCCGCAGTCGTAAATTGACTCGCGCTGCAGACGCGCGAAGGCTTCTTTCATCTTCAAGACGTCATCACAGGTCGACTCGCCCTTCAGGACGACCGAAGGCGCGTAAGAGCCGCAGATCAACGCTCGGTTGAAGTGCGACTTGGAAGCCGGGATGACGCCGTCATAGCGAAAAAGGCTTGGCATCAGGCCGCCTTTTTCTTTGGAATTTCGGTGACCACATTGCGATCCAATGCCGTCCCCATCGCTTTCAAGCGGGCCATCAGTTGCGAAAAATCCGTCGGCAATAAAGCTTGCGGACCATCTGACAATGCCTCTTCGGGTTTGTCATGCACCTCGACGATCAAGGCATCCCCACCGGCCGCCATTCCGGCCAAGGCCATTGGTGACACCAAGTTTCGATATCCGGTTCCGTGACTGGGGTCGACGACGATCGGCAGATGCGTGAGCGATTTCAAAATCGGAATCGCGTTCAAATCCAGCGTGTTTCTGGAATATTGAGTGTCGAAAGTGCGGATGCCCCTTTCGCATAGAAGGACCTTGCGGTTGCCGCCTGCCAGAATGTACTCGGCGCTCATCAACCATTCTTCGATGGTCGAAGACATGCCCCGCTTCAGCATCACGGGCTTATCGATCTGACCCAGCTCTTTTAAGAGCGAAAAATTTTGCATATTGCGCGCACCGATTTGGATGATGTCGACATAATCCATCATCATCTTCAGGCCTTCTGAATCCATGGCTTCGGAAATCACCGGCATGCCGGTTTCCTCGGACGCCATTTTCAGGATCTGCAGACCTTTCTCACCCATTCCTTGAAATGAATACGGCGAGCTTCGGGGTTTGAAGGCTCCCCCGCGTAAAACCGTGGCCCCCGCCTTGCGAACCGCGCGCGCAATGCGCATGGTTTGATCTTCACTTTCGACCGAGCAAGGTCCCGCCATCACGATCAACGAGCCAGCCCCCCCGATCTCGAGGCCCTTGACTTGAATCTTGGTGCCCTCGGGATTTGCCTGTTTGCTGGCAAGCTTGAAAGGTTTTGAAACGCGAAACACGCTTTCGATAAAGGGAAAGGTCTCAAATTCCTTGAGCTGAATTTTCTCTGTCTTCCCGAGCAAACTGATGGTGCACTGATTTTGTCCTTCGACCACATGGGCTTTCAAACCCAGTTTCTCGATCTTCTGCACGACTTCGGCAATTTGTTCTTTGGTCACGTTCTGTTTGGTGACAATGATCACGAGGCCCCCTTTTTCTGTTTGAGACTTTGAAATTGATGGTAAAACTGATTGGCCTCGATGAAGAGGCTTTGCTGCTGATCCTTCACATCCTGCGATTGGCTTTGGCAGGATTGAAGCTCTTGCACCAGCTGCGCCAAGGCCGTCTGCACGGCCTGGTGATTGCTGTTTAAAATGGATTCCCAAATGGTGAACGAAGATCCACTGACCCGCAACAAGTCACTGATCACACCCGGAAAAAATTCAGGATTTTGCGCGAACGATTTGTCTTTCAAACACACGGCCATCACGCTCGATAAAAGCTGCGGCAGGTGACTGGTCCACGCCAAAGCTTCGTCGTGCTCGTGAGCCTGGGTCCAAAACGGACGAGCACCCACAGCCAAAGCCAAAGCTTCACAGGTGGCTTTGCAGGAATCGCTGACGGACCCGGAAGCGGTCCAACAAAAAACTTTGTTATAAAAAAGCATGCTATCGGCGTTCTGAAAGCCCGAAACCTCTTTGCCGGCCAGCGGGTGACCGCCAACATAGACAAATGAACTTGGTTTTTCTTTCTGTCTTCGCAGATAGGTTTTCTGCATCAGCTCTTTGGTGCTACCGAGATCCAAAACCAAAGCGCCGTTTGGAAATGGAAATTCTAACAGGTACTGCGCATTGATGTCGACCGAAGCGGCCAGCACATAGATCGCGGCCGGATGCATGTGCGATGGATCCGTAATAAAATGCAAATTGGAAAACTGATTCTCTTCTTTCCACTGAAGAAAGCTTGCCAGCGGCAATCCCGGATCAAGCACTTCGAATCGCCAATGCGGCAGAGCTTCGCTTAACGCTAAATAGAAGCTTGCCCCCAGAAGACCAAATCCGCAAAGCGCCACCGTCTGACTTTTTGAAAAATCAAGATGCGCTTTCTCGACCATGGTTTCGACCAGGGCCTTTTGCACATGAGCGCCTTCTAAAAAGCGAAAGCGCTCCACCAGGGTCATAAACAAAGCTTCCATCTCAGAAGGAGACAGCGGTCCTTCGCTACCAGCAGCCTGACGGACCTTTTGGCGGATGCGACCCTCGCGGGCCGGATCGTAAATCGGCATCTGGCGTGCACGCTTGTACTCGCCGACCGAAAACACCAGCTGAGCACGCTCTTTGAGCAAAGCGAAAAGTTGCTGATCCACGCGGTCGATACCCTGGCGCAGGTCTTCCAAATTCAGATCCTGAGCCGAATGCTGCCCGGGCACTTTGGCTTTGAGCGCAAAAGTCATTGCAATCTCCCAATGGTTTTCGAGGGTAATGAGTCTCTTTCGGTGGATTCAGCCCAGAGTTAAAGAACCCTCGGCGAAAATGATGAGGCCAAACTGTCTACGCCGTCGACACATTCACCAACCTCGAAGCATTTGGATTTGAGAATGAAAATAGCCCCGATCGTCAAAAACCTCGTCAAAAGTTTTTTAAAATTCTCAGAATGAAAATCGGCACTATTTGATAATCATGCGATGACTTGATAAATTATTTTTATAATCCCCGCGTTCAAAAACAGTCCTTCGCCAAAAAGTCGATGTGTTCGCGAATATCCTTGGGCCACGTCTGCACCATGCGATCAAAGGTCTTTCGATCATTGGCAAAAAGGCTGCGAAGGGCCTCTTCGTAATTTGGAAAATCACCCGCCTTGGTCGTCATGAATTTATAAGTCGCGTTTTGCGATTGACGAATTTCGTCTTTCACCCGACTTTTCTTTCGCGCCTCTTCGACCAATTTTCGCAACGTCACCGAAGCTCCACCCGGTTGGGTCGCAAGCCACTCCCACTGGTTTGGCAAAAGCCCAATTTCCCTCGAGACCACGCCCAGCTTCGGTCTGCCGGGGCCGACCTTCTTTTCTGGATTCTGCCTTTCCATCTCAGCCTGCAGGCGCTCGAGAAGTGTCTCGGACTTTCGCCGCAAATCGATCTCCACCAGCTCGCTGGTTTGGTTATCGAACAGTTCAATCTCGGCTTCTTTGTTTTTCTTCAAGTACTCGAGACTTTTTTCCACCACGCTCAGCAGATGTCCGCTGCCGACTTTCTTATTGCCGGCAAATGCCGTGCATTCCCGATCTATTCTTGGCTCCATAAGGACCCCTCTTTCTGCTTTTAATATTACCCGGGTCTTATTAGCTTGTCAATATCACCCGGGTCATATTATCCCCGCGCCCTTCATCCTGCCAATTCTGGGCAATTTTCCAAATGTTTGTCAGGCTCTAAGCCTCAACTGGCGCCTCACCCCTTGGCACGATTTGCATTCCCTCTGAGCCCGAGAGGTTTTTATGAAAAACTGGATGCAAGTTTCAAAATTGATGATGATCGCTGCGGCTTCAGCCGCTTTGGCAAACCCGCAAGCGCTCGCCGCTCAAAGCACGGTCACCTCCGTAGATCACCCGATCGCCACTCAAAGCTCGGTCACCTCCGTAGCCAATGCCGTCACCGCCGAATCCTTGCTGCAATCTCGCATTCAGCGAGAAGCCGACGCCGGCGTTCCGCTCAAACACCGATCGATTCTCACCAGGGGACAAGGACACCCTTGCAAAACACTCTTGATGTTTCCGGGCCTGTACGAATCACCGGCGTATTTGAAGGGCTTGACCAAGTATTATACGAGCCACGGCTTTAACGTCGTGGCTTTGGGCCTGAGCGGCCACTTTCGCGCCGGCGATCCCGAGATGCGCCACTTCAGTTATCAGGACTGGCGTCACGACACGGAAGAGGGCTTAAAGATCGCCAAGCTTTTGGGACAGCCCGTTTTCGTTTTTGGTTACTCGACAGGCGGTACGATGGCCGCGGATCTGGCCCTGAGATTCCCGAAAGACGTTTCCGGATTGTTTTTATTTGCGCCCGCCCTGGATGTCACCGATTCCGTTCGCAACATGGTTCACCTGGGCTCCTTGCTCAACATCCAACCGGTCGCACTTTGCAATAAAGAGAAGCTAAGCCCCATGTGCAAAGCCATCGCCCACGTCGCCGCTGGCGGCGTGCAGAAAGCCCGCCCACTTCTGGCAGAAGGACTGTCATGGTCCCCGTTTGCTGGTCTACAAGTGCATCGTTACGTTGAAGCGATCTACAAAGAGCGTTCCGCCGCTTACACCACACCAACCGGCAGTGGCGATGGCGAGCGAAGCCTCAGTCGCAGCGAAGTCTTAAGCCAAATTTACGGCCAGATCTCAGCGCCAACTTTCCTCGTGGTCGATGAAGGAGATCTTACGGTCGCAACACCCTTGTCAGAAAAGGTCTTTGAAAATCTGCGCGGCCCAAAAGACATGATCGTCTACAAAGAGAAAGACGGCATCGCCCACACCAACATCACCAAATATGCCGAAGACAGTTTCAAAGGATCGCCAGAGCATTACAACCACTTCACCGACGATCTTGAAAAACGAATGGACCGCTTCCTCGACCAAGTTTCAATTTCTTGCGAAAAGTAAAACCGCTCCCGACTGTTCCACAGACGAAGGAAAGAACGGCACTCATCCACGATGTTGACCGTCGGTACGGAGCGTTTTCGTGAATTCAAGATAACATGCCATACCAACGGCAAAGATCGTGGATGAGTGCCCTCTCAAGATTCAAACTCGAAGCTCTCACAGCAAATGCTTTCACGAACGCGGACTCGGGCTCGGGCCGGGCAGGTTCCACCACTATTGGGGCGACAAACAGGGTGCGGGATCTGAAATTTAATTCTTAGCGCGCAGAGCTTCTGAGGGTGAAAACTGGGAGGCACGCTTGGCGCTGAAGTAACTGCCTGAGAGTGCGATCAACGAGCCGAAGAGAAAGATCATCAAGACAAATTGCCATTCAAGATAAGCCGGGATCTGCGAGTCATAGTAAATATCTGGCAACACGTTGAGCGGATGTTTTTCGATCCACAGGCTTGTGCCCGAGCCGATGATCAATCCGGATCCTAAGCCCAAAGCGGCCAGACACAGACCGATCTGCATGAAAAGTTTCTGTACGCCCATCGTGGAAAAGCCGATGGCGCGAAGAATGCCGATCTCTCGTCGCTTTTGCGAAATCAACAAAATCAGAACTGAAATCATCGAAAGGCTTGCAATCAGGGCGGCAAGACTTAGAAACAAAGTGATCACAATTTTTTCCAGACGAAGCGCAAAGAACAAAGCCGAGTTTCGCTCTTTCCAAGTCTGCACCCGCACCTCGGGAAATCCCTGCATCTCCGCTTTGTAACGATCCGCTTGCGAAGGATCAGGGGTCCAGACTTCCATGCCGACTTGTCGACTGTCGGAATTTTGCAGGCGCTTTAGGGTGTGATCGCGAACGTAGAAAATATTTTGCGCGTCGACATCAGACAGACTGGTCGAGATCAGGCGCTTGACCTTTACGCGCTCGTACTTGGGCGTTTCACCGGGTGGCAGCAGCAAGCTTTCCGGCGGAATCACCATGATCGAGTCTCCTTCAAAAACGCCGAGACTGATTGCCAAATCCACACCCATCAAAATTTCACCAGGCCCCAGGACCTCGAGCTTTAAGGGTTCCGTTTTATTTTTGCTATCGAGCTTGTGCATGTCCTTCAACATGCGATCCAGGCTTTCTTGCGTCAATCCGCGCGCGACACCGCCGCGGAAATGCCCATCCAGCGTGCGGATGATGACGTCCTGGTTTTCAAAAATCTGCACACGCAGATCGCTTTGATTTTTAAGCTTCGTCGCCAGCGGATGTGCGTCCAAAAGTGCCGCTGACTTGACGCCCGGAATTTCAACCGTCAAATGCGGTTCGACAGCGATGGTGCGCTCTTGAATGTTGCGATTCAAAGCCGTCATCACGGAAATAACGATGACCAGGGCGCTCACCGAAATGCAAAGCCCGATCACCGTGAGCCACGAGATCTTCTTCACCAAAGCGCCAGCCCGGCTCGAAAACAGGTATTTTTTAAAGAAATCCAGGAACATCCGGAAAGACTAGCTTATTTGTCCTGGCTCGGCATGCGTTTTTTGTTTTTGGATCGCTGCGCTTCTTCTTCGCGCACTTCCTCGGCGTTTCCTTTGACCAGGAAGGACTTTTCCATGGCTTTGATTAGCACCACGGCCTCGTCCAAAGCTTCCAGCGCTCGGCGGCTGGACTGCGGAAGATCGGGCGCAATTTCAGCCAAGGCCGGAATCACGACTTTGAACTCTTCCGTTAGCACGGCCAAATTGCCCACAAGCTTTGTCATGTCCTTTGCCATGTGGGGCGCTTCGCGATTGATCTCGGGAATGATTTGATTGAGCTCTTTCGTCGTCACGGCAAGCTCTTTTAGCACCACGCCCAAGTTTTCATCCTTAGTGGCCTGACGCGAAAGTTTGATCACTTCAAGCGACATCGTGTTGAGGCTTTTCAGCAAGGGATCGATGCGGTCAAAGGCATTGATGAAGGCCTGCGTTCGATTTTTATCCAAAAACGCTTCCGCCAGAAACTTGAGATTGTCCATCATTCCGCTCATGGTCTTTAAATAAGTGCCAAGCTCGCGGCCACTCATCAGCGTCAAGAGATCCATGCCTTCTTCAGACGCCATCGCGCTGCCATCGGCCAAGGGGCCGGCGGTGGTTGAGCCCACCGAAATGTCGAGCACGCGATCGCCGATGACGAAAGGTCGAATCAATTGGGCGACCGAATCGGTTTTAATTTTTCCTTCGAATTTGCTGAGCACGTAGAACTTGACCAAAATGCGGTTGTCGCTCGTCAGCTCCACTTCTTCGACGCTGCCGGCTTTCAGACCTTGAATCTGAACCGTCGTCCCCGGATGCACGCCATCACCTGAAACAAATGAAGTGGACCAATGAAGTTTGCTATCGAACCAGCCTTGCTTCACGGCGACGCTTAAAAGCGCCAGCACGAAGCCCGCGATCGAGGCCGCGACAAAAATGCCGGCGACACGTTCAAACTTATTGAACTTCACATGATTCATAAACTGACGACTTTCTTTTCCCCATCGATGACGTCTTGATAAATTGTGCCGCAATCAATGAAAATTTCTTTGTGCGGCAAACAGTTCATCAACTGTTCATCAAAGGAACTGATGAAGACGTGCTGGGCTTTGTCTTTTTTGCGAAGCTCTTGCACGCAATCGAAAAATTTCAAAATTTGATCCTGACCCAAACCCACGCTCGGATCATCCAAGAGCAAAACTTGGGGCTCTAACATCAGCGCGCGGATCAGGCACGCCATTTTGCGCACACCACCCGGAACGGTTGAAGGACGCAGGTTTGCAAACTTTTGCACGCCCAGCATTCGCATGTACTCGGCTGCCCGATCTTCCGCTTGTGGCTTCGAACAAACCTTATGATACACCAATGGCAGAGTGATATTTTCAAGCAGCGTGCGGTTGTGCAAAAGCCCGCCGAAATCAAAGCCGTAACCGATGCTGGTGCGGTAGGGAAGAAATTCCTCGAATGACATTTCGGCCACGTTCACGTCGTTGATCAGGTACTGACCCTTTTGGGGAACCACGAGCCCCGCCATGATTTGCAAGAGCGACGAGCGGCCCGATCCCGACGAAGCCTTCACCCACACGATTTCATTCATAGGGAAGTCAAAGTCCACTTGCTCGAACAAGGGCTCTTGGCCCTCGTGGTGAAAGGTCAAGCCTTCGAATTTTAAGCTTTGGATCTTCATAGAACCCCCATTTTCATTAGCTGGCTGAGATAGAAAAGTGACGTCACGGTGAGATTGAAAATAACGACGTAGATGATGGAATTGACCACGGCCTGCGTGGTGACGATCGGAACTTCGGTCGGACTGCGCTTCACCGAAAGCCCCTGATAGCAGGACACGACGAAAATGATCATGCCGCTAAAAGTGTTTTTCAAAAGAAAGAGCCACATGTCTTCAAACGCAAAAGCATTGGCCAAAGAATCCAGATAAAAGCTGGTCGGTAGATCATGCAAAAGCTTGGTCAGCAAAAATCCACCCAAAAGCGCCATCGCCGTAAAATAAAACGAAAGGCAGATCACGCTGATCACGCCGCCCACCAGTCGCGGAAACACGATGTAACTGAGAGGATTGATGCCCATCGCTTCCAGCGCTTCGATCTCGCGATTGGCGCGCATGTTGCCGACTTCGCTGGCCACCGCCGTTCCGGACCTGGCAATCACCACCAGCGCCGTCATCAAAGGACCGAGCTCGCGCACGATGATCGCCACCAAAAGATTGCCGATCATTTGCGTGCCGCCAAACAGATGCAAATTCGAAGACGACTGCAGAATGACGACGCCGCCACTGGCCAGCGCCAGCACAGTGATCAAAGGCAGAGCTTGAAAACCGGTGAAATAAATCTGTGCCGAAATCACCGAGATGATGGTGCGAAGACCCTGAGATTGATCGCGCAAAGTTGCACGCAAAGACAGATACACCATCAAAAGAACTTTTGAGGTGTACTCGAGATTGCTAGTCACTGTGCGACCGAGACGGTCAATAGAGGCCCAAACCATACGGCTTTTATCGGTTTAGGCGGGACTTAAGTTAATTCAAGGAAGGGCCAGTTTCCGATGAAGATTTCGAGACGAGCCGCAAGTTTTCCATGTGGCTTGACCAAGCCCAAGGCGAAAGCCTCAATAAGCCCAGGTGGCGTAGAACATGGACTTCAGGACTTCGGTCGAGATTTCCCAAACGCTGGACTCGGACCGACCGGGATTCACCGCGAAAGGAATCAGCTGAATTGTCTCAGGATAGCTCGCATGAAAGGTCTGCAGGGCGCGGTACATGTGAAAGTTCGAGGTCACGACCGCCACGTCTCGACAGGACAGCGCTTCGACCAAAGGCAAAGTCTGCTGGGCATTTCCAAAAGTCGTCGTCGAGCGACGATCGAGCACCACATCTTTTTCGCTGACGTCACCGTAGAAGGGCCAAAGCGGAAAAATATCTCGCAATGTCGCATTGGCAAAAACGCCCGAGATGATCAGCTTCTTCACCTGCCCGCGCGAAAGAAGATCCAAGCCTTCCCGCACGCGGTTCGATCCACCCGTCAACACCACTGCACAGTCCGCACTGATATCATCCGTCCACGAATTGATCGGCTGCGAGGAAATGATTCGGTATTCACGGCCAAAGGCAATCGCGAAGCCAATGACCATAATCAGGACAAGGTAAAAAACTGGGCGCTTGGGCCAAGCCTTTATCACGCGGTCATCACTTGGCGGCGGTCACTTCGATTTCAACGTTCACACCTTTTGGCAAAGCCGCGACCGCAACGGTCGAACGTGCCGGAGGTTGCTCGGTGAAAAAACGTCCGTAAACTTCGTTCACGGTTTGAAAATCACCCATGCTGGTCAGGTAAATCGTGGTCTTGACGACGTTCTTGAAAGTCAAACCGGCCGCTTGCAAGACCGCATCGATATTTTTCATCACCAATTCCGCTTGGCCTTTGATGTCGCCAGTGAAAACCTGATTGGTTGCTGGATCCAAAGGAATCTGGCCCGAGCAGAAAACCAAATTTCCGACTTCGATCGCTTGCGAGTAAGGACCGATTGGAGCTGGAGCGCTATTTGTCAAAATCACTTTTTTCATGTTCAACCTCGATTGCAATGATCGATTAAAAGTAAAAAACAATTCCGGCATTCAAGAAAGAATCACCCAGCGTGCGAAAACGAGTTTTCTTCACCGTCGTGATCCCCATGCCTGTCTCAAAATTAAATCCCAAAGAATCAAGCCCCGGCAGAAAAAATTCGCCACCCACCACGGCCGCCACTTCGTAGCCCGAGTCCTTGCTGCTGGCAACCTCTTGATTGACCATCGCCACGTGCCCGCCGCCAAAGAAATTCATATTTTCTTCCTTGAAGATCAAGCGCCGGACGCCACCAGCAAAGGCAAATTTCGAGTTGTTATCTTCCGTGTCCACGCCCAAAGATCCAAAGACGTTAAAATCCGGAGATGGATAATAGAAAATCGCGACACTTGGAAGGCTCATGGTCACCAACGAGTTGCGATAGCCCACGCCCATACGGCTGGTGAGGTCCTTCGCATTTGCGGTTGCCGCCAATCCCAATGCGCTGATGAAAATACTGAATGCCAAAAAGAATCTCATGTCGTCTCCGTGCTGTATCAAAAAATGAACCCCTTTATTCAAGCGGCACTTGTCAAAATCAGCAACGAAAATGGCGTGAGGCAACATGTCATGCCACCACTATGGACAAGCGCCAGGTCCTCAAGTACGGTTTTGAGAAGTCATTTTCAATGTGGGCCTGTAGCGCAGCTGGGAGCGCGCTTGCATGGCATGCAAGAGGTCGTCGGTTCAATCCCGATCAGGTCCACCACTTTGTTCAAAGTCGCCTATGCAACAGTTTGCGATCTCCATTTTAGCACTCATGGCGGTTTCACTGGCTGGAACTCCATCATTTTCTTCTGATAATGTCTTGCAAGGAAATTGGCAGGCTCAGTGTGCGCCTTTACCGGATCGACATTCGGCCCTTGGCAGCCTTCACTTGAACGAAGGAACTTTGACAGCTCATTTTGTTCTTTTTGCCGATAAGAGCTGTGAGACGCAAAATCTTACGATCGACATGAATTCTCAATACGTCGTCGTCAACTCGCCAGGAATCGTCCGTAACATTGATTTGGTTCCAACTTCAGTTCAAATGACGCTGCTCAATCCTGACGTTGTTCAGTACTATAACAAAAATCAAATCTGCAATCTCTCGGGTTGGGAATTGAATCAACCAAAAGACATTTCAGGGGCTAGCTGTCCCGCCTTCCATGCTCCCAAAAATGACCAAATCAATTACGATATTTTTCAAATATCAGCTGGAACTTTGAGATTTGGCGCTTTCCCAAACGCAGGCGCAACGATCCAAGAAGATCGCCCCGCGGACATTCAGAAAAGTCCAGAATTCAAAATTCAAACAGATCCCCGACCTCCCTATCTCTAACTTGCAGTTTTTGATTTGCTTGGTGAATATATTCAACAGGCACTTCAGAATTAAATCCGATTCTGCCCAGGAGGCTTTCATGAAGATCTTGATTTTCGCAACCGGCTTGCTTGTTTCGGTAATGGCGATGGCTCAATCTCCGACTGAAAATATCAGCGCGCAAATGGCCCAACAGGGGTGCGTCCCGCATCGGGATCAAAATGGCGAGATCTCTCGGCTCGATTGCAACAAACAAACCGGCAAGCAATATCAAATGCTCGGCGTCCGCAAATCAAATCAGCTCTTGCGAACAAGCCCAAATCAAAATGACCTCGATCAGAATTTTCAAAAGAGTTTAAGAAACAGCAGCCCCCAAGTTCAGCAAGCCTATTTAAAAGCGGCAAAAGAGCTCGAAGAGAAGAAAAAAATCGAATCTGAAAATCGATAAGATATGGGAGCCAACAAAATCTCGATTTCGGCACTTCTTCTGTCGTTGGCGTAGTCATTTCGACGGAATGAGATTTTCTGAATTACAAACATTAGCACCCCGATCAACGTAGCATCCGTCAAACCGAACTATGCCTTGGGTATTGACTCTGGAATACTCATTGCAAGATGGGCCGCTGGAATCAAATCGGCACCAGGGGGTCACTTTGAAAATTCGAAATTTTATTTTTGCTATCGCATTTTTTCTTCTCGCCTATTTAACTGCAAGCGCCTGCCCATCCATCTGTGGCTCGCCAACCTGCAGCGGCTATGATGGTCCCGGCGGCCCATGCTACAGCGGTCCCGGCGGACCCATGTATGCCGGACCCGGTGGCGCCATGTATGATGGCCCCGGCGGGCCTCGGTACTCAGGTCCCGGTGGTGCGTGCTACGACGGCCCCGGCGGAGCCTGTTATGCGGGTCCTGGCGGACCTGATGATTCGGGCCCGGGCGGCGCATGTTACGACGGTCCCGGTGGACCTCGATATTCGGGCCCCGGTGGTGCGTGCTACGATGGACCGGGCGGACCGCTTTATGATGGTCCCGGTGGCCCCCGATATGACGGCCCTGGTGGCACTTGCTACGACGGACCGGGCGGCAATTGTTATAGCGGCCCCGGGGTTTACGGATCTGGCGCTCACTGCCCTCGCATCTGCACCAATCCTTGTCCCTGCCCAAACAACTAAGCGTTGAATCCGACATCGTTCCCAATCCATGTTCAGAAACGCTACGGACAAAAAATTTATTTTACACAACGAAGACAGGCTCCTCAAACGAATGAGCCTGTTTTCAATTACGCTCTTTGTTTGGCGCACTAGCGAACCTAATCTTCGACCTTAATGCAGACATGCGATTCAGGAGATTTGAATGGACCTTCAGACGAACGAAGCAATTCAAATGGATTGCTAAACGCAGGTTCGTTGGCGAAGCCGAACTAGATGTACTCATCGTCTCCTCAATGGTTAACACCTCTAACCCACTATTGCAGTCGAGCGCAGGCGCACGAATGAGCTGAGCCTCGCCGAACTGCTGGGCGATCGCCATGCATTCCCTTTTGGGGTGTACGGAGTATTCTTAAACAATAACACCCGGGTAATATTGACTTTATATTACCCGGGTGTTATTGTTTAGGAGCATGAAAGCTAATAATTTGAAAGCTGATGAGGGTCCCATGGGCGAATTCATTCAACATGTTTCTGATACCTCTGCTTGGGTCGCACACTATCGTGCGATTGAATCCGAGCGCCCCGACTCCTTATTTAATGATCCCTTTGCTCGAATTTTGGTGGGCGATCATGCGTTGAGTGTCGAGAAACTACAGTCTGAAGCGACAAAGTGGACTCGTTGGACAGTCGTGATGCGCACTTACATCATCGACCAAATGATCCAGGATCTGATTTCAAAGGGAGTCACCACATTTTTAAATCTGGGTGCAGGACTGGATAGCCGCCCTTATCGGATGAGCCTCGGAGCTGAAGTTCAGTGGATTGAGGTGGATTTTCCTCACATCATCGAACACAAGCAAAAGATCCTTCAGAAATTCAGCCCGAGCTGCAAACTGGAAAGTATTGGTCTCGATTTGTCGAACCGGGCTTTGAGGCTTTCTCTGTTTGAAGAGCTTGCCCACAAGTATCCGCAGATTGCTGTTCTAACTGAAGGAGTTTTGCCTTATCTAACACAGGAACAGGTTTCAGATCTATCGGAAGATTTGATTCAGCAATCCAGTTTCAAATACTGGATTTGCGAATACATCTCTAAGAAATCCTATCGATATTTAAAAGATCCAAAGCGAATGAAAGCTTTGAAAAATGCTCCATTTGAATTTTACCCGGAAAATTGGATGGGGTTTTTTGAGGAGCGTGGATGGCATCTAACGCAATCGCAGTTTTATACCGAAATTTCTGAAAAACTTGGACGTCCAACGCCGATACCGAAAGTTTTCAAATTTTTTGAACTCGTAATGGGAAAAAAATGGGCAACCCCTTTTAAGCAAATGTCTGGCTTTTTGCTTTGGGAAAGATAATTCGATGACGGAATCTACGGGCGGCTCATAATCACTCGTTTCGAATGAAGAAGGCGCTCGATTGGCTAGCGCAATGTATATTTTTCGTACTTCTTTTTTATGTGACAGCCGCTCACGCCGAACCGATCAGCAGCGCAGGACTCATTTGGATCAATGCCAACGAGGCAATGAAGACTTGCGATCGGATGTTTAGTTCGAGCATCAAAAAGGCTGGTGAAATTGTTCTTGATATTCTGATAGATGAATCCGGATTGGTGAAAAATGCGACCCCAAATCAAAAGAAGTCTTCTATTAGAAATGAAAAATTAACTTCCTGTGTGATCAACTCTTTTAATGGCCACACTCTTCAAATGGATGCGACGGGAAAAGAGAAAACTATTTCGGCAACCTTTCAATTTCCAAGAAAATTTGACCAGTAATCACTGATTTAATCAGTCGAGATTGCAATCAAGAGGCACTTGGAGGTTGACCGTTTATTGTTGAATAGCCGAAAGTATATAGAATAAATATGAGGAAAGTGCTCACTCGAATCAAAAATTTCTGTGGAATCTTAATCAGCAAAAGGCATTTCTTTCCGAAAAATTACCTTCTGTGGGTCTCTCTTTACTCTCTGATTGAATATTACAGACCAACAACGAATAATCCGTTCAGCAGTGAGCGCTTTAGTTCAAGCAAGCTTAGCTTTAACGAAGTTTTCCTGATCTTGCTCATTGCGCATCCTATTCTCATTTACATCGATACCTATAGCTTAGCTAAATTTTTAAAATCGAATTTAGTCAGGGGGCGTTTCTACATCTGCATAGGCTTGGGAATATCCTTTGTCCTTTTCAAAATCCACATGGATAGATTTGAACATTTTGGCGACGACGGGCTTTTGTATTCGCTATTTTATGGATTGTCGTATCTGACGGTATTGACTTCGATTGTCGTTTCATTTTTCTTAGGAAGCCGCATCGTACGGTGATCTTGGCGAATAATTTCGCCGCCCTTCCAACCACTTCGCTGACCTCAAATTTGATCAGTCGAGCTTAAGCACTTCTCTGGTCTGCGCAATTCCCGCCCATGATAAGCTCAGGATGCGTCGCCTTCTGAAGTGATAATTGTTTTGAACTTTCACCGGAAAAGAAGAATGGTAGGCAGAATTCATTGAGGACTTCTATGAGAAAATATTTCGGCATTTTGGTGCTTCTTTCGTTATCTCAGGTGGCAGCCGCAGCTTCAGACGGAAGCTGCACTTCTAACTTTGGATTTGGGGTTATTCCAAATGGAGCAACCGTCTCTGGTTATTCGACTTCAATGTCGATGCCTGGCATTCCATGCTCAATTACGACGGTGACCTGCATTGATGGCCATTTCAACGGTCCAGATCTTTATCCAAGCTGTTCAGACATGATGCAAAGTTGCGATGGCATTCCCAATGGTGGCACAGCATCGGGCTATATTTCGCCCGTAGCTCCTTGCATCTTCACAACAGTAACCTGCACGAATGGGGCACTGTCAGGCCCGATGCCATCTCCTTCTTGTACTGAATAAAAAGATGACCGCCACAGTTTGCGTATGACGTGAAGCCGCCATCTATTCGTTGGTGGAATCACACTTTCGAGCCCGTGTTTGGTGTCCGAATAGCAGCCGAGCAATGCTAGAAAAACTTTTGTTGAACATCTAGACCGACGTTATTAAGCTCAAACTATGATGTATCAACTGAGCTTCGCTTCATTATTCATTTCCATATTTCTACCTTTTATCTCGCAGGCTAGCTGGACGATGGATCCAAATTTGAAATCTGCAATCAAGTGCAGCCAGGAACTTTTTGGTGAAGAGGTGACGCCGGTAATTTGGAAACATGGCAATGACTTGCTAGCGATCTGCTCTTCGAGCAAGGTCAAACCAAACTCAAAGTTACTTTTAAAAGAAATGTTCCAAATCGAAGTGCGTCTGAATGGGAAAGAGCAGCGGCTAGCCTACGAGGGCGAGGTTGGCAACAAACCAAAAGAAATAAAGTTTTCTGGTGACGACATTTCAATCACCTCATTTTTAGGAGAAGGCGATTCGGCTTATTATACCCAGACTATCACTTGCACTGGCAACAATTGCCAACTTTCAAAACCCAAGTGCCTTTTAAAGCATGAGACCAGTTCGCAAGCTGCAATCAATGAATTCGATAAAAAACTGACTCAAGCTGTGCCGGATAAAAAACTGCAAATATGGTCCTCCTATTTTTCCGGCGCAAAGAAAAATTCTAAAGCGGATAAAATTCTACGTGAAGCCATGCTTGGTAACGACCACGCAAAGAAACTTGTAACGACTGATGTCGGCGCTGACGGCGCAGATGCAGAAATTCAAGCCCAGCTAGCGTCTGATATCGAAGAAGCTCGAAAAATTTGCATGGATGTTTCAAAGAAGCCCTAACTCGAATACCGTGTGAGATTCGTTTACCATTAGCCTGTCGGCAAATAACTAACGGCCTTGATACCTGAATTCACAACACGATGGTTTGCCAGTATTCAAAATAAATTGCGTGCGAGCTTACCTGAACTTGTGAAAATCATCCAAGCAAAGGAGCGCATTCGAACACAGGTGCCTGAGTGACAAACTAGGTGCTAATAAACTGTATTGAACATTCAAGTAGTTGAAGACTTTGATAGAGACTTTTCCAAAGGGATAACTTACTTTTTCTTTTGAAAGAAGTCCCGAAAGCTCGGATAGACATCTCAGCAATTTCGAAATCCGATTATAAGCGAGAAAGGTCCAAAGATAAACAGCACTACCCATTGTTTGGTACTGAGTGCACTTGGAGTTCCCATTGCTCGGACTCCGGCCGGGAGAATCACTCCAAACCAAAATATTGTCGAAGGCGCAAGAAGGATTGGCCCGAAATTTTTTTTTAAACCAATATACGCGTTCTTCAACATCCACAACGGCACCTTGCCCAAAATGGAGCAAACAAGAATATGACTGCCTTACAAATAGTTTCAGCGAGAGAACTAACTATAATTTTTTTCGGAATTTTAATCCAAAATATAAAAGCAAGTCGATGACTACAATACCGACTATATATTTAGTTGCCATTTTCTTTCCTTCATCTCCACAAAATTGTTTTGCAGAGACCGTGAATATTCCAGATACGCACCCGTCAAATGCGTAATCAGCATAAATCACCGCTGGTAGCGAAATCATTAAAAGTATCAACCACTTTTTGCTTGAAGCATTTCCCATACAGAAAATTTTAACTAGTCTCTTACGATTCTCCAATATCTATATGGACTAGGAAATGTATTTATACTCTTTAGAGCTTGAAACAAAAAGTGCCATCGCTGCCACTAATAATTCCATCTTCTATTTTGATTTAAGATTTGCTCTGGAATTCATCACGAGCCTTCTGAAGCTTTGCATATGCCGCTTTATAGCCTTCCTGGAACTCTTCCCTATTCAATGGAATTCCAAAACAAAATATGAATGGCTTTGAGTCTCTTTCAACATAAACGTCAATGCGTCCTCCAAACCAACTCTTCAGACGGGTGACCTCAGCCCACGAAAAAAACTGGTCGTCGAAACCTATGCCCCGATCCGTAGCGGTCACATTTTTTTTAAACCTAAGCACCCATGGCAAGGTGAAAACCAAACCTACAACAGCAAGTAATGCAATAAAGCCTGCAATAAATTTTGAATTTGTTTCCGCATAATTTGGAGACAAAAAGATTAAAATTATCAACATAGTCGAACAGAAAACGGCGATGCCAATGTGGTGCGCCCTACTTACCCTTGTGCGATGGCCAACATTTGAGAAAATAACTTTTTCGCCCGTATTATTTTTGATCTTCATCATTTAACTCATTAGCTTTCTCATTCACATTCCTAGCATTTTTATCTTCTTGAGTTCGAATATGAAGTCTCTAACCTGGTCGGGCAAAAAGAATCTAGCTGCTAGAACTTTCATTCAAAGAGAAAAATTCAATTATTCCACCTAACCGACATATTTCAGATAAAAGCCAAAGGCGAACCAAAGCAATGCTGAAAACACAGTCACAAACTGTATTTTTTTGGTAAGGGGATCAATGGGCATTCCCCATCCAGCTTTAGTTAAAAATTTCTCTTTCAAGGAATTGTCTTTCATCGGTCTGGAATACTTTTTTTTGCAGTCGACTGAGCCTAATATTGCCCCAAATTGCAAGGGGAAGAACGAACAAAAATAACCACATAGTCCAAAGCACAATATATACTCGCACCTGACCGCTCCTTACCTGTTTCCATCGCTACTTTCAAAGAACACTGCACATGATCTTCCAAAAAAAATGAAGCCAGCCAAATTCTATCCAAAAAAATAGGAAGCAAAGGAGAATAAAAATGTCATTTCAAAAAACCACCGAAATATAAAATCAAGGCACAGAACGTAACCAAAATATAGATTCGTATCGCAATATTAGCTCGGCGGAAAAGTCGATAGAATTCCCGAAAATCAGAGTCGTGGCCATTTTAAAAAAAAACATAAAATTTTTTCACCAACATTAGTTTTTTGTTTTTTATAAATT
>CBIHNW010000026.1:0-55759 GCA_966211795.1 uncultured Bdellovibrio sp.
CATCATCTTGCGGGCCGAATCGCGCGCGGATTTTTCATCCATCACTTCTTGCGCTTTTTCGACCAAAGACAAGACGTCACCCATATCTAAGATTCGCGACGCCAGACGGTCCGGGTGAAAAACCTCGAGATTTGAAACTTTTTCACCAATACCCAGGAACTTGATCGGGACGCCGGTGACTTCGCGAATGCTCAAGGCCGCCCCGCCACGCGCATCCCCGTCCACCTTGGTCAGAACCAGGCCGGTCAGTCCCAAACGTGAATGAAAACCTTCTGCGACGTTCACAGACTGCTGTCCCAACATGGCGTCGGCGACCAGCAAGACCTCTTGCGGCGTCCAGATGTTTTTGAGTCTTGCGAGCTCTCCCATCAGATCTTCGTCGATTTGCAAACGTCCGGCGGTATCGACGATCACGACGTCGATCATATTTTCCTGCGCCCACTTTTTGGAAGCTTCGAGAATGGCTTCAGGCTTTTGCGAGGCTTCAGAAGGAAAGACCGGAATGTTGTTTTGCTTTCCCAGTGTTTGCAGCTGTTCGATGGCGGCCGGTCGGTAAATGTCGGCCGGCACTAGACCCGCTTTCTTGCCAAACTTTTGCCGGATGTAGAGCGCAAGCTTCGCCGTGGTCGTGGTTTTTCCCGCGCCCTGCAAGCCGACCATCATCAAGACGCTGGGCTTTTCGCGGACATTGATATCGACGGCGCCGCCACCCAGGGTTGCCACCAGCTCATCGTGCACGATCTTGGTGAAATGCTGACCAGGGTTCACGCCTTCCAGAACTTCGGCGCCCAAAGCTTTCACCTTCACGCGGTCGATGAAAGATTTGACGACTTTGAAATTCACGTCGGCTTCCAGCAAGCTCAGACGAATTTCCCTGAGGGCCTCGTCGATATTGCTTTCGGAAATCTTATGCAGACCGCGAACTTTTTTAAGACTGGAGAGGACTTTGCCGGAGAGATTTTCAAACATGATCTACCACCTTGAAAAAGTAATTTTCGAAAACAAGCGATGCGCCAAACCGTAAATCACGATCAGGGCCACCAGGGCGAGCCCCGCACTTTGCTCGACCGAAACATCGGCCGTACCGAGCACGCTGTAACGAAGACCATTGATAAAATAAAAAAGCGGATTCAGGAGAGAAATTTTCTGCCAAAACGGGTGCAGCGAATGGATCGAGATGAAGACTCCACCCAGGTATGTCAGAGGCAGAATCACGAAGGTCGTCACGGCGCTGAGTTGGTCAAAGGTCTTTGCCCAGAAGGCCGTCATCATTCCCATTTGACCGAACACGAGACCGGCAGCGATCAAAAAGTAAAGCATCCAGAGCGGATGTTCGACTGCGATCCAATCGCCGTACTGGAAATAGAAAAAGATCTCGCCGGCCAGCAAGGTCATCGCCGACACCAAAACGCCACGCACCACGCTGGCTAAACTCAGGGCCCAGATGATGTGATCGCGGGTTAGCGGTACGATGCCAAGATCTTCGATGTCGCCCGTGAATTTGCTGGAAACCAAAGATGATGACGAGTTTTGAAATGCGTTGTTCATCAGTCCCATCATCATCAGCCCCGGCACCAAAAAGGCGAGGTATCTTTGACCACTGAGTTCGCCGGTGGATTGCAACTGGCTTCCCAGCGACACGCCGAAAATCAGCAAATACAAAGTCGAGCTGATCAAAGGCGTCAGCACGGTTTGCACCAGCACTTTCATAAAACGATGGCATTCTTTGCGAAACAGAAACAGAAATGGCGTCATGTGTGTAGCACCTTCACAAAAGCTTCTTCGAGAGAGCCTTCCGTGGTTTTCATGTCATGAATTTGATCGAGAGAGATATTATGTTGCGCGAGCTTTTTACCGAGATCCTCTTCTTTGCCCAGCATGAACTTATGGCTTTCACCGTTGGCCATCAGGACTTCGACTTTCTTTTGCGTGAGATCGCGAATGATTTCTTTCGTTGGCCCGACATATTTGAGCTCACCTTTGTTGATGATACCCACGCGATCACACAAAGCTTCGGCTTCCTGCAAATAGTGCGTCGTCAGCACGATGCTGACTCCTTCTTTTTGCAGTTCACGCACGAAATCCCAAAGCTGATTGCGAAGCTCGACGTCGACGCCGGCGGTGGGCTCATCGAGCAAGAGAACTTTGGGGCGATGGACCAAGGCTTTGGCGATCATCATGCGACGACGCATTCCGCCTGACAGTTGGCGCATCATTTTGTGCGAGTGGGCTTTTAAGCTCAAACGCTCGAGCAGTTCCTGAATGCGGGCGCCATTGTTTTTAAGTCCGTAATAACCAGAATGATAAGTGAGTAGCTCTTCCAGATCGAAAAAACCGCTTGCGACGATTTCCTGCGGAACGACGCCGACTTTTTGCTTGGTGATGGTTGGCTTTTGCAAAACCGAATCACCAAACACTTTGACGTCCCCAGAGGTGGGGCGTTCCAGTGTTGTGATAATGGAAATCAAAGTCGTCTTACCGGCGCCATTCGGACCTAAGAGTCCGAAGATTTCGCCAGGCTTGACCTCGAACGAGACGCCCTTGAGGGCATCGACGTCTTGGCCATTTTTTCCTTTGAAAGTTTTTTTGATATTTTCAATTTTCAGCGGCGTCATTGGATTACCGAGCCCTTGAAATGCTGGTTGCAAATTCGACAGTTGGATTTTCTTTTTTCGCCCAATTAAGATCCCATTCCTGATTGAGAAGAATCACGGGCATATCGATCAGGTCTCGATAGATCGTGAAATTTCCTTTGAGCTCGGCGAGCGGTTTTCCATCCGGCGTGCGCGGCCAACGTGCGACCGTGAATGGCAGACGGTTCAGACGGACTTCGAGATTGTATTCGTCCTGCATGCGGTGCACGAGAACTTCGAACTGAAGTTCCCCGACCACGCCGATGATCGGATCCTGAGGTCCCACCAAAGGATCGATGAAGAGCTGAATGGCGCCCTCTTCCGACAAATGCGTCAGAGCTTCTTGCATCTTTCTTCGCTTTAAGGCGTCTCGCACCGACATGCGGGCAAAAAGCTCGGGCGCAAATTTGGGGATGTCTTCGAACTTGACGAGCTTATCGGATGAAATGCTATCGCCGATGGCAAAGTTTCCGGTGTCGGCCACACCCACGATGTCGCCCGCAAATGCTTCATCGACCGTCGCTTTTTCGTTGGCGATCATCTGGCTCGAATAAGACAAGCGAAGCTCTTTGTCATGGCGCGAGTGTTTTACTTTCATGCCGCGCTCGAATCGCCCCGAGCAAATGCGCACGAAGGCGATGCGATCGCGATGTCGACGGTCCATGTTGGCCTGAATTTTAAACACGAAGCCCGTAAAGTTCGCATCCAGCGGATCTTGCTCGCCCGCCGGCTGATTCTTCATAGCTTGCGTGTGGCGAGGCTGAGGGCCCGGCGCAAACTGCGTGAAAAATTTTAAGAAAATATCCACTCCGAAATTTTGTTTGGCGGAGCCGAAGGTCACGGGTGAAATCTCACCGCGCAAAAATTTATCCACATCAAAGGGCGGCAAAACGCCTTCGATGAGATCGAGCTCTTCTTGCACTTGATTGTAAATTTCTTCGCCGACTTGCGCCTTCCAGGATTCGTCTTTGTAGCTCTCAACCGGAATCACGGTGAATTCGTAACCTTCTCGGCGTTGATCGTACAGGATCACCTCTTTTGTCAGGCGATTGTAAATGCCCTTGAATCTTTGCCCGATGCCGATGGGCCAAGTGACCGGATAGCAGCTCATCTTAAGCGTGGTTTCGACCTCGTCGATCAAATCGAGCGGCGCTTTGCCTTCGCGGTCGAGCTTATTGATGTAGGTGAAAATCGGAATGTGACGAAGACGGCAGACCTCGTACAATTTTTTCGTTCGGTCTTCGACCCCTTTGGCGACGTCGATCAGCATGCAGGCTGAATCCACGGCCATCAAAACGCGGTAAGTGTCTTCCGAGAAGTCTTTGTGTCCGGGGGTGTCCAGAAGGTTGACGCGTAATTTTTCGTAATCGAAGGTCATCACCGAGCTGGTGATCGAGATTCCTTTTTGGCGTTCCAGCTCCATCCAGTCCGAGGTCACGGCCTTCGTTCCCGATTTGCCTTTGACTTCGCCGGTTTCGTGAATCACGCCGCCGTGATAGAGCAGTTTTTCGGTCAGCGTGGTTTTTCCCGCATCCGGGTGCGAGATGATCGCAAAGGTGCGGCGACGTTTGATTTCTTGAGCTTGAGGTCCGGTCAGCAACATTCTTGTCAGTCCTTCGGTATTCCATTGAACGAAGCCCTCACTTGTACCTGAAATTGCTGGACTTTGGAAAAGCCTTTATCTATACATTGCGGCATATTCTATCAGAGATTTCGTTTCCATTGGGTTTGGAGCCCAAAAAGGAGAAAAAATGTCGGCCCCGTCTCGTTATTTGATCACGACTTTCTATCGTTTCACCCGCCTGGACAATTTGGAAAAACATCAAGAGCTGCTGGAAGCCAAAGCTGAAACCCTGGGCATTCGCGGGCTTGTCATTTTGGGGACCGAAGGCGTCAACTCGACCGTGGCCGCCCCGTCGGAAGAAGCCATGGAGGCTTTCAAAAGCTTTATCCGCGAGCATTTTCAAGCGCCCGATGTTTTATTTAAAAACTCGTTCGCGCCCAGCGCACCTTTTCGTCGCTTCAAAGTTAAGATCCGCGACGAGATCGTGACCTTAGGAACGCCGGAACTGTTTCCGGAAGCTCAGGGGAAAAATCATCACCTGACGCCGGACGAGTGGAACAAAGTCATGAAGGAAGAGTCCGATTTTTTGATGATCGACACGCGCAATTGGTACGAAACCAAAGTCGGCACTTTCAAAGGTGCGGTCAATCCAGGGATCGATCAATTCACTGAATTTCCGAAGTGGCTCGAAGAGCAGAATTACAAAAAAGATCAGAAGATGCTGATCTTTTGCACCGGTGGCATTCGCTGCGAAAAAGGGATTTTGGAATTGCAGCGTCAGGGCTACGACAACGTTTATCAGCTTGAAGGCGGAATTTTAAAATACATCGAAGAATATCCGAATGATCAATTCGAGGGCGAATGCTTTGTCTTCGATCATCGCGTGGCCGTTGACCAACAGCTTGAGCCGTCTAAGACCTACAAACTGTGCCCGCACTGCGGTCAGCCTGCGAAGACTTATATCTCCTGCAAACGCTGCGACTCGCACGCTTTGATCTGCGAAGACTGCGAGACGAAAGCATGGGCCAAGGACACGTGCTCGAAAAACTGCGCGCATCATCTCGAGCTTCGTCCGCATCAGAAGGGTCCAAAGCAAGTTGTCAGTTTTGAACCAGCATCGGCGCGAAAATAAACGCGTCGATTGGTGCATTTGCTCCTGATATCAGAGCGAATGGCTGCAGCAAAAATCTTCTCCATGAAATAAAAAACATCAAAGTTTCATTCAAATAAAAATCAATGAAGTGAGATTTGTAGATGTCATCCCAGCTTTGATGACTCTGGCAAAAAGACTTCGAATCTGAAGCGATTTTGGTAAATGCACAAACGAAGACCTAAAGCTCTGGGCCTTTTTTTTGCTTAAACTCAATATTCAATAATTATAAAAAGATAGAATTGGTTGCGGGGGCAGGATTTGAACCTACGACCTTCGGGTTATGAGCCCGACGAGCTACCGGGCTGCTCCACCCCGCGACAGAAAGAATTGAACCGACAGTATCGGGATCGCCTGCTGAGGTCAACCCTCTATTTCACGTTTCAAAGATTTAGTTCAAGAATGCGCAGTTCTTGAGCTCTATTCGATCAGAGAGCGTCGCCGTGAATCAAATTGCCGCTCTGATCTTCAGCAGATCCAGGACCATGTCTAGCTTGAAGCATCTGGCAATGAGTTTACAAAATGAGATGGCATGAGGATGGCTGCACGATCATCAAATTCCTGGCGTTCGTATGACAGTACGGAGTTAAAAGCGGACCTTCTCGAAATGAATCTCTAAACCGGCAATGGAAATCCATTCATCCTGAGCTTCGCTAATGGGCCCGCCATTTCCAAAATCGAAATAACGTTCCTCTATGCCGAAGGTCGCTGTGAATGGAAGAGAACTGCTCTCTCGAAAACTTCTTCCTGCTTCGATTCCACATTTTCGATAAGAGCCACTTTCAATTTTACCGACAAGGCAAGCGCCGCCGAAATCGACGTCACTGATTGGGACTGAAAAACCAAGCTGCACTCCTTGAAAATTTTCAGATAACTCATCTTTGGTCGCTGCTCCGAGGAAGGCGCCCCCTGTCACGGAAACCTTGTCTTTGCATGTGAGTTCTATTCCGACAAGGTTCGTATACATATCGATCATCCGGTTCTTCCATGCTGTCATGTCGCCTGCATAGGAACGGGATTCGGGTGATCGCAGTGTCACCTGAGCTTCATCCAGTACGGAATTGAACGACGGAGTGTTTGGTTCATGCATTCGTATGTAACCGGCCTCAATGCCAAATTCGTTATCAAATTGATGAGACCCACGAAGTCCATAAGTGAACGGCCCGAAGATTCCATCAACCGGGTTTGACTCGTTACCAAGCCGCAGGACGAACTCGGTTTTCTTTTCAGCTTGCTCATTAGGAATTGTCGCAGCACCTTCGGTATTCGGCTGCTTTTCTGCAGCTTTCAAAGGAAGCACTAAGCTCAGCCCGATCACCATTGCGAACAACTGCTTAATCAACATATCTAAAACCCAATATGTGGAATCGAAGTGGCTGTTGCATCTTGTGTCCCTAGATGGCCCGAAGCCCAATTCTCCTTAATTAGCGCAAGGAGACTGTTCACAATTCCTCCAATTTAAGCGGTCTGTCGTCCTTATCGAGCGCTTTTAGCCGCTCGATGCGGAAAAACATATATAAACAACGTGATGAGGGCGAGCAGCGCTAATGAAGCTGTGTATCGGCTGAGCGCAAGTCCACCATGATCGACCGGCTTATCAAGGAAATCCCCGACGACTGCCCCAAGCGGTCTGGTTAAGACGAATGCCGCCCAGAACAAGAATACGCGCGAAACCCTGGTCCATAGGTAAAGCGCGGCGATGACCACAAGCAGCGAGCCAAAGACCAGAGCAGCACCTTTATATCCTAATCCCATTGAATCAGCACTCCAGTCTCCAAGGGCCGTGCCGAGAGTTTGCGAAAACATAATCGTAGTCCAATAAAACGACTCTGCTTTTACATTGTTGACTGTATCGATCGATATAGAGCCCATCGTGCGATACCAGAGCCCAAGAGATCCAAGAAGCAACAGGAGTAGAAGCGTCGAGCCTCCAGTGTATCCGATACCGAGCGAGCGGTCGGCAAAGTCGGCGAGCGTCGTTCCGACCGTGGTAGTGGCCACGATTGTAATCCAGTAGAGGATCGGATGAAATTTCTTTGCCCTGATCTGAAGCAAAACCATGGCGATGAATAAAATGCCAAAAATCCCAGTTCCGATAAGATAGCCGAAACCATTTGCCTCTGGAGTCGTTTCGCCAAGCCACGACATAGTCACGGCATCCCCACCCGTTTCACCCAGGGTCGTCGCAAAAATTTTAATAATCCAGAACCCCAATGTCAGTTCAGGAACCTTACTAAGTGCTTCGCTCAAATTTGAGCTGTTTTTTCTTGCGGGCATCGCATTTGTTGATTCCATTTACTTTGTCTCCATTTTGTTGAGTTGTGAATGAAGGTCTGACAGCGCATTTTTGCAGTCACTTTCGCTCCGGGCAGATCAACTTTATCGACAAGTACCTCGGCATCAAGTGCGATCTTCTTATACCTCGAAAGATCTGCCAGCTTTGAAGCCGCCAGGGCTAAAGGAAGGACTCCCGAACACTTTTTCCCATAGATTCCCCGAGCGAAGCCTACCTCCCAAGGAGATGAACGGAATATAAATAGTCAGCTGACCAACGGCGTTATTCTTGAGGTGATGCACAAGTTTAATAGCTCTCATGAGTTTCCTTCTCCGCATGCCTGTTTTTTTGGGCTTCATCTGCAGGTCATTCGAAAAGTGCATGGGTGTAGGTCCTTTTGCCTTTTTCAGATTTCAACTCCTCGCTGGCGATCCGCAATGAATGGGAAGGTTATTCAATTATGTTTGGCAGAAGAGGCGTTCGCAGTTGATGGGGCGAATGCGTTCATTGATGGGCTTCTCCTTGCGCAGGAATTCGAGTCCGACACCGTGATTTGAGACCTGATGCGGCCAGATGGCTCGGGTTATGACCTTCTGACCGACCTCAGGAAAAAAGGAGTTCGCACCCCCGTTATTATTTTGACGACGAAGAGCCTCGACGCGCCGGGCGCACTTACTTTTGAGTGCCCTCAATAGCCTCGTTTTGCTTTTCTCGCGCTTCATCCGCAGAGGACTCTCTGGTTGATTTAATTACTTGACCTGTCATTGCATCAACATGGACCTCTTGAACCCCGCGAATTTTTGCATTTGAAAGATCGAATGAGTAAATCCATTTACCACCCTCAAACTCGAGCTCCTCACTTTGTATCTTGCCGGAGAAAGTCGAGAGCGCAGCCTTTCTTGCGTCTTCGATCGGAACCCGATTGGCCGGCGCAGTTTGCTTGGCCAAAGCTGTCATTGGGAGAATGGCGAAGGTGAGCAATCCAATCTGCATTATTTTTTGTTTCGCATCAGTCATAAAGCCTCCTTGTGACTTGAGCCCACCATACCTCGATGACATGAACGCACGATGACCACGCGAGAGATCATGCAGAAATCGGAAGGAGATTGTGCGTGTTCGCAAGAGTGACCATCTGCAATTGCTGATGGACATAGACCAATGGAGCAGATCGGACGTCCCGGCGTCTCACGTTTGCCGATAAAATTGAGGGATTTGAACTGGGTATTGATGTCCATTGAGACATCTGACTTCGGCGCAATTCAGAAATTTCCACGATTTCCGGAAATGCAAACGCTAGAAGTAACGTCGCAAGATTTGAATTTATTCACCTTGATGGTGGACAGCAACAGGCCGTCGTTTTAAATAGAGCCATGGCGGAATTAAATATTGAGCAAAAGAGACAACTCTTCGAACACGGCTGGGTCGTGATCCCTCAAGTCGTTCCGGCCGCAATGGTCACTGTGGCTCGCGAAACGATCAACTCGACCATTGAAAACTATCTGGATTCGATTCAATCCCAGGCGCACGAATTGAAAACTGATGAGCGTTTAACAAATCTATTGATGAAGACCGACGCGTTTTCATTGATTGAATCCGCATTGGGTCAAGACAAAGTCGTTCCTTCAAAGAATGTTCAATGTGCGCTCCGTTTTCCTGGTCATGACCTCAAAAGCCTTCATAACTTAAGACCTCATATTGATAGTTTTCATCCATCCGTCGATGGAAACCCAGGGCGCATCACACCCTTTATTGCTCTTGCTGGTTTTTTTCTAAACGACATTGACCAGGATAACTGTGGGAATTTTACGGTTTGGCCAGGAACGCACCTTCAGTTTGCGGACTATTTTGAAAAGCATGGAGCAGATCCCGAGCTGAAACTTGGCATTCCGCCAGTTGATCTTCCCGAGCCCCTACAAATCAAAGCTAAAGCCGGAGATATGATCATTGCCCACTATCAATTGGCCCATACTGCCGCCGCCAATATCAGTGAGGCGATTCGGTATGCGGTCTACATTCGAATGCACCATGCAGATCGGCCAAAAGATTCTCTCGATGTCCTGACCGACATTTGGAAATATTGGTACGGAGTGTCTGATATCGGCAAAGCTTGAGTGATCTCAGCTTCTCGCTATGAACCTGTCGAAGTTTTGTCTGAGTGTATTCGGGGATTTCACTGCTTGTTTCAAAATGGGACGGCAATTTTCACTTAAACAACCGCCGCCACAAAGGCGTTTCTATCGCTCGGCACATTCCTGATAATAAGCAAAGTCGAAAGTTTCTGTGGCTGGCAATGGCGCACCTCCGAAATTCACTTCGCTGCTAAAGGGGACCGGATGAAACGAATTCTTGCAAAGTTCAGCGGGATCAAAACTCAGAGTCGAATTTTCTCGCTCGGCCTTTGCACTGCCGGAATTCTTTCGGTGATCGTTTTTCAAAACTGCACCAAAGTTCAATTCGATACTGACTTCTCGAGCCTTGTGGCCGCTTCTTCGGCGAACGTGGTTGTGGTGAACGGAGGTCGGCCGAGCCGTCTGAAAATCATGCCGGTCGAGTTTGATTTGGGTTCTGCCGAATCCGGCATGGCTTTAAAATTCACCGCCATGAAATTGAGTCTCAATGAAGCTGATCTTGATAAGATCGAGTGGCAGCCCTACGCCAAAAAAACGATGATCGATTTGGGATCAGAATATGCGACCGATGGAACAAAGGACGGTCCTAAAACTTTGTACGTGCAGCTCAAGATCACCGATTCGCCCACGCCTCTCAAACTGACAGGCGTATTAACGTTGGATACAACCAAGCCCCGATTGACGGCATTGAACATCAATAATGGAGCTATCCGCACGACTTTGAATTACAGTCAGCTTCAGGTGAGCTCGACGGACACTTACTCGAGAATTTCACAGTACTGTTTCAAAACGACGTCTGTTCAGCCAACCGAAGACGCCGATTGCTGGACGCCGGTGAATTTGCTTGGGGGCGAGCTCAATAACCCCTCTCGTCTCATCGCGGCTCCTTTCCTATTTGGATTCACGAAAGGTCGATACACCATCTATGCTTTTGCGCAGGATGAGGCTGGAAATATCTCGACGCTGTCGTCTTCGGGAGATGGCACGGATTCGATTGATCGCAAATCCATTCAGTATGATCCGCCCATCCCACCAGTTCTTATTGATGTGATGGCAACAAATGTCAGTGCACCAAATTACCCGCCGACCCTGCCGCAGCTGACAAGCTCGCCAAATCACGAACTGTATATCAAGTGGAATGTGGCTTCGGCGCCAGGAGGATTGGGATCTTCGCCGATGGAGCTGTACTATACGACAGACGAAAAGAACTATATCCTCATCGCCAAGGATGTCAGGAACGGCTCAAATCTCGGCTGCGCCTTGGATGTTCACTCGTCGGGTTGCTACGTTTGGAATGCGGCCGCTGACACCAATAAGTACTTTCGAATTCGCGTTGGCGTGAAGGACCTGAATGGTCAATTGACCTTTGCTTCGACTCTTCCATTGAATACGGCTTCATTCAATGTGCTGGCAGGAAACACGGACCCGGGCCTGAATGGCTCTGCCGTCAGCGCGATTTTTTACAACCAAATGCCATACAACCAATTCATCACGGACTCTCAAAGTTTTGTCGTGACCACATTAGGCAAGATTATTTTCCGAGACATCAGTCGCGGCATCCTGATGATCGACCCACAGGATGGAATTCAAAAGGTCCTGATCCCATTGGCCGCGAAAATGATCGATGGGCCGATCGGTGCCGCGACACTTGTGAGCTCGGCCGCAAAAATCGCCTTGGATTACAAAGACCGAGTCGTCATTGCCGACGCCAATGCGATTCGCTTGTTGGATCTGAAAACAAACTTGGTCAGCACTTTCATTGGTGGCGGCAACAGCCTGGCTGATGGAGCCTCTGCCAGCGAGTTTAAATACAGTCTGGTTTCAGCATCGGGCCCCATTTATCCTTTGCCGAACGGCGATTTGGTTTTTAAAACAGCCAGTGATCAAGCGTCCCCATCGGCTGGAGCAAACATACGCCTCTACAAAGCCAGTGAAAATCGGATCCACACCCTTTCGCCTGGTGGCCAGGGTGTTTATCAGGATGCGAGCTGGAGCCTGACGGATTCCACGCATATTCTGAACAATTTTGTGATTTCGTTCAACCCTGCCTCATCGCAGTTAATGTCGGTGATCGCGAACCTGGTCGTACCGGTCGTCGGTGGCAGAATTGACGTCTACGCAACATTGAATCCCGCAAGCGGCAATTCGGTGGAAGCTCGAGACCAAATGCCAAGGGCCTTTACAAATGGCTACGATTCGGATCAATATTTCACGGACCGCGTGGGCAATCTGTTTGCGTTTTCCCGTCTTGAGGCTTCGATCAAGAAACTGGATCCCAAAACTCAAAGCTGGCTCAAGGTTCTCGGTACCGGCATCAATGGCCAGTGCCCGGACGGAACGCAAGCTTCGGCCTGCGCCGTGGATTTGCAATCGGTGTTTGTGGGCCTGCAAAATCAAATCTATTTTGCCGATCGCGGTCGCATTCGCACAATCACGGACCGCAACGAAGTGATTTCGATTATCGGCCAATCTTTTAGCTTCGGGGATGGAGGGCTCGCGACGTCGGCGCGCTTTGGACAGATCAATTACATCGAGCAAGACAGCAACCATAACATCATCGTCCTGGACAATTCGGAAGTGCGCTATCGACAGTTTGCGCGTCTGGGACCGATTCGCACCATCGCCGGAATCGGGACCAGCGGTGAATCAAGCGAATCCGACCTCGCCGTCAATCAACCGTTCGTACCCGGTTACTGGGGAGCGCAAGCTTCATTCACGATCAATCAGACCAACGGAAACATTTATCACCTTGGAAATATGCTGAACCGGGCGACAGGAAAGTGGCAGAAAATATTCTCTACCGCTGGCTCGTCGAATTTCGAAAATTCAGATGGCTTGAAAGCCTCGCAAATTGCGCCGGGATATGCGTTTGTGAATATGGGATTCGGGGGTGGGAAATTATTAATGGCCAGTCACAATTGGTCTTACAACAATGGAGGCTACCACTATGGCGCCTTCTTAAAGCTGTATGACAGCGCCAAGGATTACGAGCAAAGCAATCTGGCCGGCAGCCACCGCCCTTCCAACGATGGCTACGAAGCGGATGGGACGCCGCTGACAGATGTCCAGGTTCCAATGGCATTCAATCAATCGAATTCAAAAGCGTTCTACGACGCTGCCAACAACCGCTGGCTGACCTTAAAGACCTATGACAACTCAATCAAAATATTAAAAGAGGGCGGCGGTGAAAGCATGAAAACCCTGGTGACATTGCCAAGAGGAATTGTGGCATTCACCTACGTCGTGAACGCGCAATCCCAACCCGTCGTTTATTACTGCGGGAGTGGCCGAATTTTCAAATACAACCTTGTCACCAAAGCGGAAACCGCTTTGAGCTGGCCTTCGGATACAATGAGTTGTCGAGGAAATTCGGTCCTCTGGAATGCGAGCACAGGCAGCGTGGTTTTTCCATTTGAGCAAAATGCACTGCATGCCGTGGCGGAAATTTTCGATACGCCGTAAGGGTGAATGGTTTTTGGATTCAATTTTGACTAAATGATCACGGGAATCGACGAGTTGGCCTGAGAACATTCTCAGGTGTTCGAAAGGCTGGGATGGTTAACGCTCACAACCCACTGAACAAATCCCTGACTGCTGTCTTTACAGCGAATAGTGTAGGCTTTATTATCGCCCTATGAATTGTGTTCTCTTAGATTTAGATGGAACTATTGCAAACACCGAAATACTGAAAGCAAAAGGTCTTGCGGTGACTATACGATCTTTCGGCGGCGAAGCTCCGGAATCGTTATATAAGTTGGTCATGGGACAAAGTTGGGAAAACGTCACTCGCGCATTTTTCGAATTTGCCAATATCAAAATCCCTATTGAGACGTTTAACCATAAATTTAAAGAACGTTATCAACAGCTCATTGACGACGAATTATCAGATAATCTCGCATTCAAAGACTGCCATACCATTCTAAAAAAAAAGAACATCAAAACCGGTCTCGTCACCTCAGCAAGCTCTTGGATGACTCAGAAGGTACTGGGGAAACTTCAGCTTTTAGATGCATTTGATACCATTGTGACAGGTTCAGATACGAAACGACACAAGCCTGACCCTGAAGCGTATCTAATCGCACTTCATACACTAGGCACCAAAAAGACCGACACAATTGCAATTGAGGATTCCGAATCTGGATTCAAAGCAGCAAATGCAGCTGGATTAAAGGTTTATGGAATAAATCATGCTTTCAACGAAACTCATGACTTTTCGTTGTGCGAAAACGTCTTCCAGACTTTTTCCGATTTCCAGCAATATTTGAATTTATAGAAATAAATTCAAGGGTCTCCGGCGTTCGATTGAAGTGGCGAACTGCAATTTCGCCACTTCAGGTGGGCTAGCCCTATCGCCGTATCCATACGGTTAACGCAACTAGCACTCATTCGCCGATTCCCAAATAATTAATTTATACCTTTACGGGCATAGAAACGTCGCAACAGAGGCTCAACAACGATCAACAAAACAACATTGAAGCGAACTATTATAGTCGTAATCTCAGAGGCAGTGGCATTGGGAAACCAGGACAAACAGACGTCACAGAGAAACGGAAATACCAAAGCCAATACGTATGTCACATAGGATGCTTTGTAGTTGAGAAGCTGAGTTATCTCGTCTTCTTTTGTATCACGGATCGACTTTCCTTCCGGCTACCGAGCCCACGAGCTGCAGCTCGACTAAGAACAGTGCATCGCCAGAGCAAAAATTGGCACATTAAATAATTTCTTGCTGAAATCAAACAGGCTCTTTTCTATCTCTTCAATTTGGGTCTTACTATTGCACAGGTCGTCTTAGGCCTATCAAAGGAGACGATATGAGATTGGGTGCGGTAGTTGGAATCGCGGCTGTCGCTGCTGTCATCAGCGTTGACGCGTTGGCGGCTTCTTGTGTTGATGTTTACAAATTGACCTCCACTCGATCTACACTTCAAAGCAGAAGAGAGAGCCTGCAAAACGATTTCTTGCAAGCTCTTCAATTACGCACCCTGGTGCCAACCAAAACAGTGACCTTAGCCCTTGGGCAGCACCAAGGTATCCTTTCCAAAGAACAAAGTCGGCTGATTCTCCATTTGGTTTTGAAAATCAAAAAACAGGGTTACACCGTCGTTTATGATGCTGATTCGAACGCAGCACCTTTGATAGCGGAAGCGGCTGGAAACCAGGGGATCGGGATTTCAGGAGTTCCAGGCCACGAAAATAACGGAGCTCAGAAAGTGGTCGTGATTGAAAACACGTCCCTGCGAATGGATGCCTTTTTGTTTCGTTATAACGATATTTTTCAAGCAGGCCATCGCATGATTGTCGGACTGGATTCAGTTGTTGGATCCGGATTGCTTTTACAAAATCACCCGCACATGGCGATCCTAGATCCCTCTCGTTTGTGGCAAAATCAATTGCAACGATGGGTGCAGACGTTGGGACAAAAAGCGAAGGATCTACATCTGGCCGAACCCCCAACACCAGAACACATGATCGGCGTCAACGATATCAGCCACTGGAATTTAGAAAAGGTGACTCGAGAATCGAATCTTCAGCTTGATTCTTCTAAAAAATTCGCTACTGCAACTGCCGACGAAAAACAATTGGTGGCTCGATATGCAGAAGACATTTTGTCTGGCGAACAAAAACAAATCACGAGCTATCGAGGCGCCGTTGTTTTCTGCTCAGCTGTTGGTGACCCGCAATCGAACGGCGTCTTGGTGCGATTGGCCTCCATTCTAGCAGAAATGAAAATCCCGGTAACAACCGGTGGTTCGATTGCAACCATGGAACTGGTCAACCAAGCAGCCAAAAATGCAGGTGGGGTTTCCATCGGCATTCCCATTCGTCGTCCCCCAGGACATATCGAATTCGTCGTTCCCGAACATGCCCACACCTTGACCCAATTGGTGGACGCCCACCCGGCCCGTCTGCATTTCCTTTTGGAGGGACGAGACCTCATTTTCATTGGTCCCGGCGGAAAAGGAATTATCAAGGAAATCGGCGCGACCTTCATTAAACTTGCAATCCAGAAAGGTCCTGCAAAATTTCCGAAAATCGTCTTGATCGATAATTATTATCAAGGATTGACTGCATTCATCAAAAGCCTGCCTTTGCCACAATCTCTTAAGGATACCATCGTTCTACTTCCTCTAGATCAAGTGAACTCTGAAACGATAGCTGGACTGATTCGAGAAGGACGATGACAATGCGAACCGCAAAGACTTATCTATGGATTCTCATTATTTCTACAGTTCTCATGACAATGAGTCACTACTCTTGGGCTGCGATTGCCTGCAATGGTATTTATTCGATTTCAATCTCGTCTCAAGAACGATTGAACCAGATTCATCAAGATCTCGTAGCTCTTGGCCACGAACATAGATCCTTTCTAGATTTCGTCGCGTTTCAGGAGAATCTTGCTGAAAATACTCTCAACAGAAGATTTCCTGACTGGCGAACTCGTGAACGGTTTTCTCCCAAAGATTTCGATCCTATTGAAGACCATCAGATACCTGGTATCATGAGAATTTTGCCTCTGTTGGTTGCACGGTACCAAGTGGATGCTCCCAGCCTGGCTGCACATTTGTTCAAGCGTTTGCCAAAATTCAATCAGATTATGGATCAGAGTGATATTTTGCGCTCCATTTCGCTTTGGAGTGTCGGTCCCGTGGGACAGGCGAACCTTTTGACAATAGAGGAAAATGCAGACGGGGTTCAGCTGAATTTTTTATTGCCGTTCGCTCATGACAAAGAGGCTCTCAGATCACAGTACAACAATAGGTTGATCGCTGATATGAAGCGAGCGGAATTTTCTCAGACATGGAAAGACGGGGCTTGGAAAGCAGATAAACCCGGGGTCATCTATGGCGGAGGTTGGGCTCTAAAGACTCTTTCAAAAATTCCGTTGAAGGATATGCCAACTGAAATTCAATCACGGATGCATAATATCTGGTTAAAGCTCGATACCTACAAACCAGTTGTAACTGATAAAGTAGTCACAACGAATATAGGATCGTGTCGTTATGGCGAATGCCCCACTCGATTCATGACTTTCATGAGCACTCTCATTCGACCGTTGAATCGAGAATTGTATCCAGAAGCTGATACAGAACTCACTGCCGGAGCACTTGCGCTTGTGAAGGTCGATGGACACATCCTAGGAGCTGTTAAATTCATTGGTGACGATGAAGGTTATAGCTTCTTGGCAATTCGAAATGTGATGAATTCAGAAGGACGCCTTGTGATGGCCATGGGTGGGGTTTACGCACTTCAGTCCACATTCTTGGATGCGGCCCTTCAGGCCTATGAAAAACAAGGAAAATGGACTGTCATCGAAACAGATCGATTTCTGGTTGAACCACAATCTTTTTTTCTCAATCGCTCTGCCGGCTTCGAATTTTACAACCGAGACCCTGGCAATTATCAAGATCCAACGGATACAGAATTTAAGGTGGGATGGAGAAAATTTTTAATGGTCCTGGACCATGTGCGCCAGCGTCTTGAAAATGGCGAGAGACCTTTACCAATGAATGGTTCCCCATTTGGACGTTAGCACTCTATACCGGCATGCGGAGTGGAGAACTTTTCGCACTCAAATGGAAGTCTTTCGAATTCGATAAGATGATCATTTATGTTCATAAAAATTGGACAAACAAAACCGGATTCGGCCCAAAGGTCTAAGGAGCATAAAAGCCCTATTCCTGAACCGTCAATCTGTCCCCAGCTATCCCCTACCATCGAAATTCCAAACTTGATCGAGACTTTGGCAGCCAGTGCTTACGATCAAAAACTTCTCACCAACTTAGTCCTTAAACGAACAGCATTAAACGCAGGCGCTCGACAGGGCTCGAGAATTTCCGATCGATAATGTGCTTAGGAAGCATTTGTTTCCTTGTCGCGACAAGACTTTAATGCCACTCTAAAAATATGAAACGATTCGCTGAATGTTTGTGCGTCCTTTTATTTTTAACAAGCCTGTCTGCAAACTCTGCAGAAAGTGCGATCGAACTTAAATCTGGACAAGAGATTTGCGCTATCTTCAAGGAAATGAAGACCACCTTGAAGGGACCTGAGGCCGAACGAAAGATTCATGTCAAAATAGGAAAAGACGAAACGTTGTCAGGCATGCTTTCTCTGACTTCTAAAAATAATGGAACCTTGCGCTTGGCGAATCTTTTACTTCGGACGTTTGACGAGCATGACGATGGAATTGTCTATAAAGACAGCTGCCTCAGTGTTCAGTTTAATGATCTAAACAATGATGGTTATCTTGATCTTGAAATCAGCGGCATCGCTCTCATGACTGACGAAAAGTCAGACAAGCCTCTCGAGGAACAAAAGGTTGAGCTGCAGTACAAGTACGTTCCTAAGGAACGGAAATTTTTAAAGATCACTCAACCGGATTTTGCTTTTATCGAATTGAAAACTGGGAAGTTGCATTAATGTGATCAATAAGAACTGCCTTTCCGATCACCTTTTTGGCCACAAATGCGCTTCTTAGCCTAACACCGGTGCGCGCCTGGCTAGAGCATCTCTGATCGACGATGCACCCTGGAAGCATTGCATTTAAAGCGCTCCTTGCCGTGAAGGTTGACTCATAAGCAATGGTCACATGGTCTAGGGGTTGCATTGATCCCTGAGATGGTCAAAACGCACTTTGCCGCGCCAGTGAGATCCTTCAAGCTGTTGAATTCTTTGACAGCCTGGCTCTTATTTGTGGCGCCCTTGTTTATCGCTGGCTGGCTGGTTTTAAAGTCTGAAAATGCGGCTGCCTCAACCTTGGCTTGCCGTCAAATCTACTCGGTAAATAGCAATCATTTGTCGTTGGCGAACGAGATTCAACAGGCTTCCTCGGAATACCGGAAAGTCGTTAAAAAAATTAAGGGATTGGGTCCGATTGAAGCACGCATGTATCAAAGAGATCAGCTGCGAGAAAGATATAGTTTGATTCTGCAGGGTCGTTTGAACCAGACTCGATCCTTACGAGACTTGTCTACACTTTTTGAGTGGATCGACACTTTGAATCCCCACGATGAAATTTTGATGGAAGCCGTTCGGAACCTTGATTTTTTATCTCCGTTCCGAGAACACGTTGAGGCTCTGCGTCCGTCCGAGGCTCGAGATTTTTCTCAGTTCTTAAGGGAAAAGTCCACCCGAACTGAATCTACGTTGATACCATGGAAACCTGTTTTCGATGCTTATAGCATTTTATTGGTCCCTCAGAAAGCAATTGAGGTTTTGCAGAAACTCTTACTCGAAAAAGAAAGCTTGTTTGATGATTGGAGTTATCAAGGAAATCGGTTGGACCGCAGCCTGATGACTTCGCTGGAACAATTGCCAACGCCTGTCCAAAATTCGGCGCTTCAAATGCTGCGAAAAGCGCAAATCCAATTTGATAAGTGGTATGCCACGCAAGTCTCCGCAACGGAGTCTGAGGAGATACAGGAAAAAGTTCCTCGGCGGAATATGCAAGCCCTTCGGCGCATCCTTTTACAAGAAAACTTTAAAAAGAACTTGAGAGAACTTCAAGACTTGGCTCCGGAACGTGTGGTGACGAATCAATTTCTCACTCACCTCGAACAGACTCTTCTTCCATTTCAAATCAAAAAATCGTCATATACAATGAAACATGTTTTGGCAGTCGCTATCCGAATTCACGAAGTTTTTCAAAGAAATTTGAGCCATGACGACTACGTAGAAATTTTTGGGAGCTTTCCGAATCTGTCGGCAAATTTAAAGACTTCGGATATTGATTTAATCTTTTCTGATCGGCTAGACAGCCTCTACCGCAAAGAAATAAATGGAGGCTCTCTCGGGTCTGCAAGTTTTGCCGCTTTCAGTGAGCGCTCAGGGTGGAGTGCAGGAAAGGAGTTAGCTCAGTTGCTTGTGCAAGCCGAATCTGAAGCTCAAAAATCGCTTGGCCTGAGGCGGGGCGCTGGCGATCTCTTAAGCCCAACCTGGCAAATCGTCACCAATCATAAAGGTGCAGCCATTGTCGAAGAACGTCGTGAAGATCTTATGAGATATTTTGCATCTATTGGCCCCGCGACGATTCTCATCACCCAACAAGATATCATCATCCGTATCTATGATAGTTTTCAGACCGCGCCTGGTGCCAAGTCAGAAGTCCTGGATTTTTACGTACCGCTAACTGGCTCTGCAGCAAAACTTCTCATTGGCAGCCCAGATCGATAAATGAATCGACGTCGCAATTAGGCCTGCCGAATCCGCTATAAAAGATGATAAAGCCAAGCTTTCCTCGCAGGATTTGGCTGTCGACTCTTCGTCCGACCCCGGTGGCTCGATCAGGTACCGAACGCAATACAAAGCCTGCATCAAGAAAGGCACCACGATCGGTCAGGAAAATGGAGAGCTCTATACTTTGGTGCCAATCGGAACCACATGTCCAAGTGGACAAAACGAATTCAATCCGGATTCGATCAGTTGCAAATAAAACCCTCTCTGTGCAATCACCCCTCTGGCCACAAATGCACTACGCACTCGATCCGCAGCCAAGAAGCTTTGGATTCCTAGACAGCAGGTCTCAATAACGCTAGCCTAAGAGCTATGAATTTTAAAAGAGTCGTTATTTTCGCCAGCCTCCTCCTTTTCAACGCATCAAAAGCGTATGCAGAAGTGAGCCCAGCTGTTTCGAACGTTCCCTCCAAGTGGAGGCAGTGCCGAGAAACGTTTGAATGCGAATTTGTGCAAGGCAGTCTCTGTGCATCGGAAACTTCAGCGGTTATTCAAAAGAAATTTAAATATCAATGGCTCCAACAGTTGAAATCAAAGAAGACCGCCACCTGTGGTAGCGGTACCTTAGCAAAAGATTGGCCTGACTCTGAATCACGGAAGCGATGCTTCGAAGGTCTATGCCAGCTGATCAAAGCTCCTCGCAAGGTGATCGAGCTTGTTTCAGAGAAATCGAATTTTCATAATTTTCCTGATCCAGAGGCCATTCGGCGAATGTTTAAACGGGGGTTGCGCGACATATCGATGTGTTATCAGTGGCCCAATGATGACACCGATCTGCCGACTGGCCTTATAGTCATTCGCTTTGGAATCGAAAAGACAGGTCATGCAGTGGCGGGAGAAATTAAGTCCTCTTCTCTTGGAAACAAGACCATCGAGACCTGTGCTCTTTCGGCCTTTCTAAAGCAAGATTTTCCAAATTATGAGTTTTCAGAGAGAATGGAAATTGCGATCGAATTCAAGCTTGTCGATAAATAGGAAAGATTTCGGAACTCTTGTAGCTCCTTCTATCTGCAAATTCGGAATTCACAACTCTTGAAATGTTTTGAAACCACACTTCTAGAAAATTATATTTTACGGTCTCAATCATTTGGCACTCGAATTCAGGATCTAGCTGGACTCAGCATGCCTGACTCTTGAATCAGAAAATTAAAATTTGGTTTTGAGGGCAAATGAAAGCTTGCACGCAATTGATTTCGTAGAGTTTAATCATATGGTGATATTTCATTGGAGAAAACTACTCACTCTACAAGTCTGGCCACCCCTATTACTTTTCGTGATTTCTCTATACTTTCAAATCTCATCTTGGCCGGACGTAAGAAAAGCCCATGTAATGTTCATGGGCCACTATTTACAAAAACAGACACTCGGACTTATCTTTTTATGGCCTGGAATATTGTGCCTTTTCTTAAAAAATTATCAAATGTCAAAAACCGCACGCGCGAAACATCTGTGGTTGGGTGTTTGTGTAATTTGGCTTCTTTTAATGGCGCTTCCGATAGCGACCCTCGTGACCTACGATCAAAATTTTAGAAACGGCAAAATTGCTTCGTAAACCCGAGTGCCTATCAACTTCATCTTTCCCACCTTTTGTCGGGCGATTTCAATTTACTTTTGTAGACACATTTGAAGTCCGTGGCATAATTCAAAAGATGCTTCTTTATTTAAACGGCGCTTCTAGTTCAGGAAAAACCTCGATTGCGAAAGAATTCCAGAAAATCAAACGAGAGCCCTACTTCTATTTTTCGATAGATACTTTGCTGTACTCATTAGCTGACGAAGATTTGCAGGCGGTCATGGGCAAACTCCCCTACCGACAAAAATTAAATTGGGACGCCATATTTGAAGGCTACTTTGCCAGCATTGCGGCGCTTTTGAATACAGGAAATAATGTCATTGGGGACTGTCCCGTGTTCTCGGATAAATTGGAGCTGTATTTTTCCAAGCACCTAGACTCGATCAAAAATAAATTTGTTGTTAAGGTCGACTGCCCTTTGCCCATTCTCGAAGATCGTGAACGAGCTCGTGGAGACCGAGCGCTTGGAATCGCTCAGGGTCAGCATGTCGGCATTCACCAGCATCTTAGTTTTGATTTTGAAGTGAATAGCTCAAAGAGCACACCACAAGAAATCGCCACTTTGATTGTTCAGGCGACCCAGTGATTGATTTTCCGTGAATCACAAGGCATTCATAAAAAAATCATGACTGTCATCGGCTTAAATGACAGAGGCTCTGATAAATCAGCCGCCGGTTGCGCAAGAGCTTGGTGCATAGCCCGCATTGATGCCGTCACCGTAACTACGGCTTCCGTTGGGGTCCCAGCTCGAAGGAGAGAAACCTTTTCTGATGCACATTCCGTAACCAAAGTTGTCGTCATGGCCAAATGTCGCGCCCGCAAAAACCAAGGTTGCGCAAAGCAGACCTAAAGATACCAGTTTCATAAATCCTCCGTGGCGCCTCGTACAGCGAGCAACGTGCCATGAGAATGGTGCCAAAGTGCTCGGCAAAAGACAAAAAGGGCATCCGCAGGTGGCCAAGGCAAAATGGTGCTTCCTGTTTGAAAGCGGACTCTTTATAAATAAAGGGGTGGATGAGCTGTTGCACAGTCTTCTTTGGATAGAAGAGCTTTTACCTCCAGACCTTCAAATGATCCCCAAACAAGGGGGTCACGGTTACCTGCTGGGCGATCGATTGGTGCTGATTTTAGTGGAGCATCCAGAGAGCTTATACACATTCAAAGATGTGACATATCCATTCGATCTTTGGAAGGGCTGCATCTTTCCGATCGAGCAGAAGAAACAAAATGCTTTTTTTCTCAAATACCTTTTTCTTGAAAATCATCCGCACAATAAAGACTGGCTTTACATCCCTGCCGAATCCGAGCATTTCGAAGATGAAGTCAAACAAATGCTTCGTGAAATCTCAAAGCGAAATCCCTTGTTGGGAACCCCGGTGAAGCTCTCAACTTTTAAAAAAACGCCCGCGACTTCGGCAAAGCCCGGCAAGAAAAAGTCCGGCAAAAAAATCAAAGCCGATAAAAAGCGGGAAAATAACTTTATTCTTTCCATCGTGGAAAGAACTAGAAAGTAATCACATCCGGGTCTATTTGGTACTGGAGTCTTAACAAACTCTCGCCTAAGCTGAAAGCATGAAAGCAGTCATTGCCGGCGCGACCGGACTCGTTGGTTCATTGTTGGTTCCAAAAATTTTGGAAAGTTCTCGGTTTTCAAAGGTCATCTCCGTTTCAAGGCGATCTTTGCAAATTCAAAATGCCAAGCTCGAACAAGTCCTGATTCCAGACTTTTCACAAATCAGAAATCAGGCCCACCTTCTTCAGGGAGATGTTTATTTCTGCTGTCTCGGCACAACCATCAAAGATGCCGGCAGCCAAGAAAATTTTCGCCAAGTCGACTTTGACGCCATTGTCGAATTCGCCAAGATCGCAAAAGCGAATGATGCCAAGAACTTTGTCTTGATCTCCGCCATGGGGGCCAACTCAAAATCTTCGATCTTCTACAACCAGGTCAAGGGCGAAACTGAAGCGGCCCTCAAGGCTTTGGATTTCAAGAATCTCTCGATCTTCCGACCCGGGCTCTTGATCGGCCACCGTGCAGGGCCGCGCCGGGGAGAAAAGTTTGCGACGATCCTTTTCCAATCTCTCTCCCCTGTTCTACCAAACCGGATTGAAAAGATGCTTGCCACCAATGCTGATCACTTGGCCCGCCGGATGATGGAACAAGCCTTAACCGCAGAGCCCGGCGTTCATATCATCGCCTCGGCTGATATTTAGGAGAACCAATGCCCCACATTCGAATCTGCGCCTTAACCGAAGAGACCGTGCAAAAGCTTAGCCTGGAGCTACCTCAAGCCCTGGCCCAAATTCTTCAAACTTCGGTCGAGAATTTCACGGTTGAAAAGTTACAAACCCAATTCTACAAAGACGGCCAACCCAGTGAAGGTGATCCCATGATCGAGATCCACTGGTTCGACCGCGGCCAAGAATTGAAGAACATTTGCGCCACTCAAATCACCGCACTGGTGCGACGGCACTCGACTGCCGAATACATTGCCGTTGTCTTTATCGCCATTCCGAAAGAGAGCTATTTCGAAAACGGTGAACATTTTTAAGAGTTCTCCGAGAATCGGAATGGCATATGTGGTTTGGCGATGCCGTCATCGGAACAGCTTGCGCAATGTTGATGGTCCGTCAAAGAATGCAGAAAACCGGAGCGGACATCCGCTCCGGCTTTTGTCGATCCTTTAAAAATTAATGGCGATCGAAGCCTTGACCTCCATCCCATGGTGGCAGCGGCGGTCTTTGCGAATTTTGACCTGGATCTGAATTTCCATTTGTTGATGCCGCCAACGTCGCATCTTGAACCGTATCAGCTCCAACTGTCACCGCGACCGAAACTGCGGTGGATTTATCAAATCCGCGATCTCCCACCGTCAAATCATAAGTTCCCGCCGCGAGACCAAAGATGATATAGTTTCCATTCGCATCCGAACGTGCTGAAGCCACGTATTTTCCGCCAGCAGACACGGTGATAATCGCGTCACTTAATGGTGAAGTTGTCACTGTTCCCGAAGTATCCGTTGAACTGGAAGAAATGAGGCCAGAGACCGATCCGCTTAAATCAAGGTTGATCACCTGAAATGGAGGAATGAGTTTAGACTGCTGAGAAGGCCGGACGGCGGCCCCGTGACCTCTTCCATGCATCTTTGCAATGGAACCCGAGTTGATCAAAAGATGCGTCACATCCGTCGAAGTGATAACGGCCGCAGGAGTGATGCTTGAAACAAACTGATTGTCCAACTGACCCGAAGTGGTCGATGAGAAATCGTAGCTCATGGTGTCGCCATTTGCATAGGTCACATGGATCGCGGAAAACGTGAGGCGGAGCTGATCATAAGTACCAGGCGCTACGTTTGATTGCACAAGTGATCCGATTGAATTTGTCAATTCCGCTAAACTGACTGTTAAGGGATCGGCGCTGACGGACACATAGTCCCCGCCTTGAGTGTGAATGTCGATCGCACTGATATCTAAAACGATGTCACCGACATCGGCCTGTAAAATTTGGTTGGCAGCGACGATTTGCAAATTGCCCGCACTGACATCGGTGCTCGCCACGTCACTGAGGGTTGTCGACGAAACGGAATTTAAGACTGCACCCGTTGAAGTCGAAGCAGCGGTTGAAGATTCGCTCGTCACCGCATTCTTTGCGCAAGCGGTAAAGAGCGCCACCGCCGCTAATAAAGGAATGAATTTAACGTATTTATTGAAAACCACAAAACCTCCTGTATGCCTCTTAGGTTACCGAGAAATTGTGGAAGAATTATTGAATCCAAACTAAATCCCATATTGGGACAGGACCTTATCAAGAGCTGCAAGATCTTGATCCAGTCGCAGGCTCAGCGCTATGAAACAAATCAAAAAACTACAGGCTGCCGTGGCGTCCGGCCCTAATCAAGGAGCGGCGGACTGGAACATACGGTTCCAGCCACGACCGGGAATCGGGTAAGCTTCATTCACGAATTGCACCAACGGCAAATCAGGTTCCGGCGCTTCCCGAAACGATTGCTCGATCCATTTTTCAACGGGGAAATCTTGAGCGGTCTTCAGCGCAACGAATTCCATGCGTGCGATATGATCGGCGATGATCTGATCCAGGAGATCCAGGTAATCCGGCCGCAAGGTTCGAACGGAACTCTTCGGATCCACCAAAAAATAAAGGAGATTTCCATTTCTTTGAACAATTTTTAAAATTTGATCACTGGGCAAGTTTCGCATCTCTAAAATATGTTTCAAGACGAAAGGAAAGCTGCTCATGGTTCCGCCAAATAGGAGCTCGGCATTGTCTCTGAAGATTAAGCTTCCTCGGGCCGCACTCAAGGCGACACTGGTCAAATAAGATTCTTCGTATCGGTCCCAATAAAATTGCTGAAGGTTATCGACTTTCTCCCAGGATCGGACGACGCCCCCGCCGTAATCCACCAACAGGCTTTCATATTTTTGGATCAGTGAATTTGCATGGGCGACGAGTTCGGCATGCGGCATTTTTCTATAAAAGTCCGCGTAGGCGCTAAAGCTTTCCGTGACGCCGGCCCGCGAAGCCGCGAAAATATTTTTCATCGCGGAAATTTTCTGGGGATCGCCTAAGCTCAAAGCTTCTTGCGCGAAGAAGATCCGTCTCTCCAGATTGGTGGTCAGCGATAGATGCGCAATTCGCTGGTGGCCCTCATAAAGCGCCATCATGTATTTGGGATTCATCGCAAAGCTGACAAAGTGAAAGATGTCATGCGGAGAATCCATCAGGGGATAGCGTCCCCGCAAAAGCCCCTCACGCACCACCTCTGCTGGCAAGTTGAATTCTTCGCACCCTTTCAGCACGCGAAACCCGGGCTCCGATGGCCACGGGTCAAGCCCCGGGGTCACCAGTCGGTATTGGCGGCTATCGCCGACCCCGCGAACCAGAACGGTGGCCGGCAGGATGCGCCGGCCTTCTGGGACCTTCGCCGAATTCAAAAGCTGGATGTAATTTTTCACGAATGGGTCGAATGAAGGTGGTATGAGTTCGCCATTTCTGATCTCGAAACCTAGAGCCAGAAGTGTCGCCAATTTTTCTTTCGCCTGGGTCGGATCGGCATTTAAGAAGGCGATTTCTTTCAGTTCATGCAGCTCACGTTTCCACTCGATTTCCGTGTGATCGGCCATTTCGGCCGAATATTCACGCAGAGAACTTCGGCGGTCCTTAAAGAGTGTCGAACATTGATCGCCGGCAAACGCATGAAAACCCAAAATCAGTGGCAACAGGAAAGCGATCCAACCACGTCGAAAGGCAGGGAACGGCCGGGCGCAAAAATGTCCTTTCGTGACCAAATTCATTGGCTCTACCACGATCCTTTTTCATCTGAGGAACACTGATTGGCTCTCTCGCTATCGATTGCAAGCTTGATACCGTCGCTCATCTCAGATCACAGACCGAGATTCAATTGCAGCTTTCGCCCTTTGGAGGGGTGTCGAAACGACGCTCAATTCTGACGGCGCCACCTATGGGCCCGCAGATTTCTTGGCTCATCTCCCCTGTCGCCCGTGGCAAAGAAATTTTCCATTGGCAAAGCTTGAATAGTTTGGAAGAAAAGAGAGCATGCCAAAGATTCGAACCAAGACAATCGAAATCGAATATGAAATCCAAGGTGAAGGCGCCCCTCTTCTTCTCATTGCCGGCCTTGGATACACCCGGTGGAGTTGGCATCGGATCGTCCCCGAATTGGCGCGCCGGTTTCAAGTGATCACCTTCGACAACCGTGGAATGGGTGGGACCGAGCGCACGGATGGACCCTACACGGCCCAGTTGCTGGCCAACGACACGGCCGCGCTTCTCGGGGCGCTTGGCATCGAGAGAGCTCATATCGCCGGGATTTCGATGGGTGGCTTTATCGCTCAAGCGCTGGCTTTGAAAAAACCTGAACTTTTTCAAAGCCTGATTCTGATGAGCACCAGTTTTGGCGGAGACAAGCACGTTCCCGCAAGCTCCCAAGTCATCAGTGAGCTGATCAATCCGAACTTGGACCTGCGCGGTCGCACTTTGATCGCTTGCAATCCAAATTTTGAATCGAGGGATCCTGAATTTTTCAAATACTGGCTGCAATATCGAAAACAAAATCCCCCTCATCCTGCCGGCTACCAGTCTCAATTGGCCATTGGCCTGGATCTGTTGAAACCTGAAAATTCTTTCGAGTCCGGCCTGAAGCTTCTGGATATTCCAACATTGATTTTATTTGGCGAAATGGACCAAGTGGTGCCTGTCGCCAATGGCCAGCTGTTGCAAAAATCGATTTCGGGAAGCCGCTTGGTGACTCTTCCCGAAGCCGGACACTTTCTCCCCTTTGAAGCACCGATGGAACTTGTTCAAGAAATCGAGGTTTTTTTGAGTTCCCATTCCTTCACTTCTCCGAGAGCTTCTCAAGTTCGTTAAAAGAGACTGTCTTTTCAGACAAACTGCTTTCTGCATCAACTTGACTCGGCAGCCACACTTGACGTGTTTCATCATCTCTCAATATGATCGGTTCATCATTTCAATTTGAACCTGCTTCGAATTGAAATGCGGGGAAGGAATGTTGCGCCAATGTTTTTCTTCAATCAAAACCGATCTCGAACCTACCTGAAGGGTATTGCCATTTTTGAAGCCTTCAAAGGACTGCTGGTTTTGCTCAGTGGATTTGGCTTGCTGGCTTTGATCGATGGCGACGTCCAAGCGGCGGGTGAAAAAATTGTCGAGCATTTGCATTTAAATCCGGCCCATCACTATCCACAAATTTTCATCCAGGGCCTGGTGAAATTAGGCAATACCAATCACACTCTCATCGCGATCGGGGCGATTGTTTACTCGACAATTCGTCTGCTCGAAGGCTACGGTCTTTGGTACGATCGAAGCTGGGCCGAGTGGATGGCCATCCTGTCGACCGGCGCTTATCTGCCCTTCGAGTTTTACGATATCTGGGAAAAACAAACGGCCATTCGCATTGGAATCACCGTTTTGAATATCGCACTGCTGATCTATTTGATCATGGTCCGCCGTGCGAAAATGCTGGCGGCGAAAAAAGAAAATATTTAAAGCACATCACCGTCTTTTCTTTATGGATTCATCTGCTTGAAAATAGCTTCTGTTGCCTGCGCGGCGGCGGTCCGCCGGGCTTCCGAAGTTCCAAAACCAAACTCGTCATCTCCGAGCGCTAAGTGCTTTATGCAATGATCCGCGAACTCATTTAAGTTCACCCCGTGCGTGTGCAAACCTTTCCCGCCAAGGTCGGTATTGACGGCGGGCGGAGCAATCTCCACCACCCGAATCGGCGTTTGCCTGAGCTGATAGCGAAGGGTTTGGGTGAAAGAATGCAGGGCCGCCTTGGTGGCACAGTATGTGGGCAGAAAATGAATCGGCACGAACGCCAGTCCCGACGTGACATTGATGATGAACGGATTTTTCTTTTGCATGAGCGCAGGAATCATCAGCATCGTCAGGTGCATGGGCGCTTCGAGATTCGTCGCGATCTCCAATTCGTGCTTGGACCAATCTTGCTTTTCGGTCAGCGGCGGCAAACGATTCTGAATGCCGGCATTATTGATCAGGACATTGAGTTGCGGAAATTTCTCCGTGACTTGATTCGCCAACTGTTCGCGGCCTTGAGCGGTCGAGATATCAGCTTGCAGAATGTGCAATTCTGGACACTCTTTTTTTGCTTCTTGCAACTGCTCAAGCCTTCGGCCGCAAATCACAACTTGGTTGCCGGTCTTGACCAGCCTGCTAGCCAGGGCCAAGCCAATTCCACTGCCGCCACCGGTGATCAAAATCGTATTTCCTTGCAGTTCCATGAAACCTCCCGCTCTTTGGTATCTCGCAAATATCAAGACTGGATCAAGACATGGTTTGTATTCAAGCCAAAATTGTTTCATTTCACAGAGCTCAAAAAACTGACGCAGCAAGGTTGGTGATAAACAGCTTAGAGGCACCACTCCAAGCTGAGCACGAGTTGACAAGGAAGCCGGAAACCGTTTTAAAACAGACTATGAAAAAATTTATTTTTCTCACATTGATGACTTCCACCCTCGCTTCAGCTGCTTTTGGATTTGATTTGTATTGTCGAGGTCCATTGCTCATTTCGACGGGCCCTAGCGGTCGAATGGCGCAGTTTAAGAAGGCCCACATCAAAGCCGGGACCGATGGATTAACTTTAAATCCTGGAGAATGCGCTTGGGCTGATCGCCCGCTTCGTCCCGACGAACCGGCTGTCATTTATTACGATATGACCGCCCTTGGCGCCGAGTACGTTCCACCAGATGTGGGAGACCATGATCCGTTGCCGCTGAAATATTTCCAGTGGGTGATGGGACAGCAAACTGCCGTCAACAGCATGATCGAGCTCACCCAGTACTACACGCGAAAAGATGTCGTGGTCTCATTGGATGTGATCAACAATTCGATCCTGTTGGGTTTTACTTCCACTCGCTTTCCTCGATTCCATCTCGGCATCATGCCGGCAAAACCCTAACTTTTCGAATCCAGCATGGCACACGCAAAACCAGAGCACCTCAAAAACTGGGGTGCCTTGCTTTCTGGATGTCTTGAATTTGGCCACCAGCTTTTGGTGGCCCTTGATCCATTATTTAATGGCAACGAAGTGGCATGCCATCGGCTTTACCCGCGGCAATGAGCTGTATGGCGGTCTGTGCGACGGTTAACTTTTTCGTGGCTGGATTGTAATTGCAAATGTCATGACAGCCGCTTTCCGCGATCAAGTCACAATTCCACTGAGCGGCCGCTGGCATCGAGCTTTCATCTGCAGCAAAAAGTGTCTCCAAAAATTCTGAAATGACATGCTCTTTGCCATCATTGTCGGTCCACTTGTACTCGTGCATGCCGATGCAGATGTTACAAGGGTACTGAATGATTTTGGTCAGGTCTTGCGGATTGCCTGGTGTGTATGTGGGCGCTGGTGGCGGCGGCTGCGAAGTGCTTGGTGCCTTCAAGCAGGCCGTGACCTCGGCCTTCCCCGAAGGGACAGCGCCAGAAAATTTATGGTACTGCTGAAACCATTCTCCACTGGCGGCAGACGCTTTGGCTTCGGTAAAGGCGTAGGCTGTTTGCGAGCCAGGACTGTAACCGCTGACGATGCTTTCAAGCGGAGTCACGATCGGATGCAAGTCGACCAGATCCAGATCAATGGGTTTGAGCGGCCATAACAAGGGAACTTTCAGATGCAGATTTAAATCCACGCCTGCTTCCAGCGCGACGCGTGCCGCGGCCGAAGAGGCTGCCGCGATGTTCACGCCTTTCCACTCGTCCATGGCGGTAGGACGATAGTCAATGGGCCCCCCCGGAGATAACAAGGTTCGACCATCGGCAATTTCAAAATGCTGGACATCGAACTGAGTGGTGAAGGCTGTTTCCACCAAAGGCTTTGCCCAGACCTTAAACGCAATCGTGATGTAAGGATTTTTTCGAATGGATTCAGGCAAGAGCTCAGTCGGAGAATATTCGACCTTCACATTCGCATTCAGGTGACCGTTCGGCCCCTTTTCAGGAGTCGAGCGACTGATTTGCAAATTATTGTCAGGCCGAGGTGGAAATTCCACGCCCGCCGGCGGAGTCCAAATGTCAGATTTCATATTGGCATCACGAGCGCCGAGCCCCACTTGCGAATAATATCCAATCACGCGATTGTCGATGGTTCCGTTCGAGAACGAAGCAAAGTAGGGATAAGTTTGAGTCATCGTCATCCCAGGATATCGGCCATAGAGATCATACATCTTGGCCGTGGACCAAGGGCCCGGCAAAGAGGACTTGGCATTTCCCATCGACCATGGTGCCTGCGCGATACCAATCGCTCGACCCATCGCGAATTCCGGCAAGGCCTGAATCACGCCATAGGGTGTATCGATGCGAATGGCCGGAATGGTGGTTTTGATTTCTTGAGAAAGGCCGTCAGCTTCCATTTGCATGCCGTGCAAAGATTGAATGGCGTATTCTCCTGCATACTTGCCACTGCCGGCTGGAAGAGGCGTGATCACAGCCTGAGCACGAATTTTTTGGGTGATGATATCCAGACAACCCACGACTGGCGCACAAGCTTGGGCTCGCTGCCATCCAGTCCACTCGAAAGTATCGCGGTTGTAAGAGCCAAACTGAATGGTTTGCTTCACCGACAAATTTCCAAGAGCCGTCGCCGCCGTGGCTTCGGTTGAGAGCGGCCCATCTTTCAAATCCCGCAAGAGGCAAAGCTGAGCCGCCTGATATCCAGCACCTGAGCCGCCGAACCCGGTCCATTTTTTAATATTCGAAGGCGAGGCCAGCTCGATATTTGCGCCGGTGAAGAGCTCCTGCCCGTCAGTTGTGCAGGTGTTCGCCGTCACATGACAGACGCTGGCGCCCGCGAACTTTTCAAAAAGATCGCAGATAAATCCGCCGGCGCTGAACACGCTCGCATCGCATTTGACCCCGGTGCTTTCAGGCGTGCCATTGATATCGGCAAATGCGAGGGAAGAAACAAGACTCAGGATGAGCACGGCGAAAGACAACGGCATAAAATTCCTTTCAAGCAAAGGTTGACCTGCAACCGACTTCTTTTAGCTTCAATTGAACTGAGGAGCACCTTAAGATTCCATTGAGACAGCGAGCGTTTGATCCTTCATTTTTTCTTAATCCCGAGCCGTTCGATGTGCCCGTTTTGCGAACAGCGTGTCGACAAAATAAATAACCATTTGGTCTGATTGACAGCACCCATGCACCTTGGTCTCTTGATTGTCGAAACAGGAGGTCCCATATGCCCACTCGCATTGCTGAACGCGCCAAAGTCGCTGCCGCATTCTCATTAACGATCGTCAGTGCTTATTTTGTTCTTGTTCCCATTTCGGTTGGATTGAATTCCCCGCCTCCCGGCATCGAACCTGCCGGAGCCACCCGCGTTCAGCCCACTTCTGAATCCTCTCGAATTGCGTTCGAAGATCGTGGGACCATTCAAATCATCGAAGGCTCGGCTTGTGGAGAATCAAATCGCTCGGGGCGCGAGCTGCCGGTGCTAATAGAAGGCAGCGCTGATCTTCCGGACTATGTGACGGATGCCACCATTTCTCTGAACGGCTATCAGGCCGCCTATCTTTCAAGCGATCATCACATCGCCCAGATTTCGGCGGTGATCAGCAACATTCAAAAGCTGGGCTCGCAGCTGCACTGGGATGCCACCGGCCAATTGAGCGATCACAATTTCGATGATGGCTATAGCTGGTGCTACTATTATACAGTGACCGCCTGGAACCGAAACGCCATCGATGCGCGCGTGATCGGCCAGCGCGATGCTCAAGCTTTCTCCGCGCAAAGTCCAGACGAAGACGTGGCATTGGTCACGGCCTCGGCCTTTTTACAAGACCGTGCATTCACGCGCGGTCAACGAGCGGCTTTCTTACCTGACGGGATCACTTACAATTGGGACAGTGGAGATCATCATCTCTTGCAAATCGCTTACGACCTTTATGGCGAGTCCTTTTTGCAAGCCGGACGGAACTGGTCGGTTCCGAAGCCCCCGATCTCAAACAGCCAAGCCACCGGTGGCGTCAGCTGGGAAGCCAATGCGATCTTTAAAGACAACGACGTGAAGCGTGGCTTTCATTTCGGTGCGCGCACCGTCGTGGTGGCCGGCACTGGTGTCGATGTGAAGCAGCCACCGTTCACCATCATTCCCAAAGAAGATAGCGGCGCCTGCCTGATCAGTCCGGGCGGAATCCGCACCGAAGAGCAGATCATCGAGAATGTTCCTTTTGATTACGCCATCCCCTTGCTGACCGGCTGGGATTTAGCGCACGAGTGCACGGATGAACACATCAAAGAAATGGGTGCCTGGATCCACGATATCAGCTACGAGAAAGATCCAAACAGTCCCACCGGAAGATTGCGCTACAGCGTGTCCTCGGTCATTCGCGATAAAGATAGTCGCCCTGGTCACAAATTCAAACACCGGGTGACCATCTGGGGCTTAAACCGAAAAATTTAAATATCCTGGGCCGGTTTGGCGAATCCAGTTGCCACCACCGCGGCGCCTGGAAAAGGGCTTCGGAATGAAAATCATCCTGTGGAAAGAAAGCAAAGCTCTTTCGATCAACGGCAACCCCGTTCAGATCTTATCCTATATTCTTCAGAAAGATTTTTAAATCCTGTCGCCAAGTTCGATCGAATGCACACCTAGCAATGCAAAAAGTCCCGCCGCGATTTGGGCGGCGATCACGTTTTTCTCGGGCTTCGCTTTTTGAAAAGGGACTTCGCAGATAAACACAAAGCCGTCTTTTGCGAATCGGTGAAAGGTGGATTTTTGAATATCGCCGACACTGTTCATGTTCAGGAAACCTGGACCCATTTCAGGGTCTGAGACCTTCGTGGAGACTTGCAAACAAAAATATGTGAGAATCTCTCGCAATCCATCACAAATCTCAACCGACAGGGACTGACTGACCGGCATGTAGCAAGGAATTTCATCTTGGCAGTGCCATTCGTCGTGAAGCGGGAAAACAAGTTTTGGCTTCAAAATTTGGTGCGCCGTTAAGAGTGCATTGGTTTCAGGTCTTGGATTTTCGACGAGCCAATCGACCTCTTGCGCTTCTGTCTTCATGAGCTTGGATAAACTTTGGCCCTGATCCGGTTGATCGTCCATATTCAAGCACGGAATGAAATTCCAACACAGGCCAAGCTTGGCTAAAAAGGGATGATCTTCTTTCAGGGCTCGCATCAGGCAAAGAAGTCCTGTCCCGCCCACCGCTTCGCCCGGGTCCGCAAACCCGTACAAAAGAATGTTTGGCGCGGCTGCTATCGCTTGCGACATCAGCTGGATGGAATGTCCGCCGTGACTGGTTCCAAGCTCGGTCGACGTCAACCATCCCTCTGCTAGCCTTCGAGCCTCGGCCACAACAAAGACCGGCGGCAAAACCTGCGGATAAAGCTCTGCGATTTCCTGCGCAAACTTGCAACACTCCATGTGTCCGATCTTCATTGAGGATCCCCTGGTGTTCTCATCCATCAAACCGCAGCGACTCGCAACAAGCAAGGACCAGATGCAGATGCCCTTTGAAAATTCCCAAAGAGGCCGCGATCATTTTTGTTTTGCAATCAAGTCTGACGATGAAATTCGGTGATTGCTTCAAGCAAGGCTTTCTTGCTCAGGGGCTTGGTCAAGTGTCCATCAAAACCATTCGAGAGAGATCTTTCGATTTCGTCGCGCATGGCATGCGCTGTTAGCGCCACGATGGGCTTTCGGTATCCTTCTTTCCGCAGCGCCCGCACGGCCTGGTTGCCATCGATATTGGGCATCTGGATGTCCATCAAAATCAGATCGAATTTTCCGCTCTGCGCTTTTCGGATCGCATCTCCACCATCAATGGCGAATTCCAGATCGACGCCGGTGTTCTTTAGATAAAGTTCAATCAAGGCGCGATTGTCGATCATGTCTTCAGCCACCAAGAGATGCACTCCTTGCAATGACCTCATCTGGGACTGAGGATGACTTCCTTGCGTGACCGCCCCTTCCCGAGGCAAAGCTTCATGACCAAAAGGGGCGGCCCGAATTTTTGCGATGAAGTGGCTGCCTTCACCCTCTTCACTTTTTTTCAGCCACAGGCCTCCACCCATTCGTTCCGCCAATCTTCGAGACAGCATCAAGCCTAATCCCGTGCCGCCAAATTTTCGCGTGATCGACTCGTCCGCCTGCGCGAAAGGTTGAAACAGCTTTTGTTGGTCCTGCTCGGCAATCCCGATGCCGGTGTCACAAACATCGAAAACAAGAAACTGGTCCTGTTCAGAGCTCAGACAAACGATGACTTCACCGTTTTCGGTGAATTTGATGGCGTTACCGATCAGGTTGACCAGAATTTGTCGAATGCGAGCCGGATCGGAACAGGCCGAAGTCGGAACACTTGGCAAGAACTTGCATTTTAAAACCAAACCCTTTCGTTCCGCGGTGAGCTTCATCAATGCCACGACGTCGGAGACCACCTCCACTGGCGAAAACACTGCTTCTTGGATCTCCAGTTTCCCGGCCTCGATTTTTGAAATATCCAAAACGTCGTCAATCAAACGAAGCAGGGCTTTCCCGCTGCCTTCGATTCTCATCAAGGCGTCTCTTCTTTCCTCTGCACTGAGGCTTTCATCTCCCAAGACTTCGGCGAAGCCAAGCACTGCCGTCATCGGTGTGCGAATCTCGTGGCTCATGTTTGCCAAGAAAGTGCTTTTGGCTTCATTCGCCATCTCGGCTGCTTTCTTGGCACGATTGATATCCGAGACATCCAATGCCGCCACGATCACACCGTTCACTTGTCCGCCTTCGTCAAACGTGGGCTCGACCGTGAAATCGTAGGAATGCTCTCCACTTGGAAGATCCAGAGTGATCACTTTCCGCAAACCTTTACCCGAGTTTAAAACCTGGCGCTTGAGCTGCATAACTTCGGCCGTACCTTCCGTCTTCAGAATCTCGTCATCCCGCTTTCCCAAGATCGAACCAAAATTTCGAAAATCCTGGTGAGGATTGTGAATCCAGGTGTATCTCAAATCAACATCGTTCGTGTAAACAACGATCGGCGCGTTTTTCAAAGCGACTTCGAAGCGCTGCTCGGCACGCTTGGCCATCACTTCGGCTCGCTTGAGGGCATCGATATCACTCATCACACCGATCCAGCGGATGATGGCGCCTTGCGAATTTCGCTCGGGAAAAGCGCGGGTTTGAAACCAGTGATAACCCCCCACCTGATTTCGCAACCGGTGTTCGCTTTGATAGCTCGCGCCGGTTGCTAAGGCTTTATCCCAAGCGCGCTCGACCCGCTCTCGGTCTTCAGGATGAATGCTATCAATATAACCATGATCATTGGCCGACTCCATGGGAAGCCCCGTAAAGTCACTCCATTGTTTATTGATCCAGACCCGAGATCCAGTGGGATCATTGGTGAAAACGATGTGTGGCGCAAGCTCTGTCAGCGCCCGAAGCTCGCGGGCCGTATTTCGCAGCGAATCCTCGGCTTCTTTCTGTTCATGAATATCGGTCGTGGTCCCGATCCATCCGCGAAGCTGATGGCTGTCATCGAAAACGGGCGCACCGCGGGCTTGGTGCCAACGATACATCCCATCCGACCGCCGAAGCCGATGCATAAATAAAAATGATCCGCGCCGGCTTTTGGCTTCTTTTAGAACCTTTGCGGTGAGAGCCAGGTCATCGGGGTGCACGACTTTTGTGTATTGGTGTCCCAGCCCCGCGTCCTCGACCCGCAATCCAGTGTATCTTTCAAACTCGAGACTGAAAAATTCGGCTTCGCCGGCGGCATTGATTTTCCAGATGATGTGGGGAACTTTTTCCAGAAGAGTCTGCACCCCCTGTTCGCTCTCTTCGATGCGCGCCCTGGACACCACCTGCTCGGTGACATCGACGGCGGCCCCCAAGATGCCCTCGACTTGACCGAAGGCATCCTTCAACGGCTCGTAAATCACGTTGAAGTAATAGTCCCGGGCCTTGGATTCTCCGTGCGCCGTAAACGATAATTTGGTTTCTTTGCCAACGAAGCGCACACCTGTCCGGTAAACTTGGGCCAGGAGATCCACAAAGCCTTGGGTCTTCGCGTCCGGAACCAGATCTTCAACCTTAGCCCCCGTGTATTTTAAATGACCTAGAAAAATATTTCGAAAAAGTTGGTTCACGTAGCGAAAGCGAAATTCCGGCCCTTGCAGAAGGCTCACGGCAATCGGGAGCTGCTCTAGAATTTGCTCGAGACGAATCTTCTCATTCTTGACCCTTTGATTCGCAGCCTCGAGATCCGCCTGCGTTCGTTTTTGTTCTTCCTGACGAAGTTTTCGTTCCGTATCGTCGCGAAGCACCTTGATGAACCCCTCCAAATTTCCGGCCTCGTCGCGCAAAGGGTTCATGATGCCATTGGCGAAAAAACGGGTGCCATCTTTTTTCAAGTGCCACCTTTTGTCTTCGGCCCGACCCACCGTCAAAGCTTTGTGCATTTCAACCTGCGGGATGCCGGCTGCATTATCTTCAGGGGTGAAAATGATCTGGGCCGGTTGGCCAATGACTTCTTGGCGAGTGTAGCCAAAGATATTTTCCGCTCCTTTGCTCCAGTCCTGAATGATTCCTTGGATTCCGGTGCGGATGATCGCGTGATCCAGAATGCCTTCGACCACGACCCGGTAGCGGGCTTCGGACTGCTCTAAGAACTTTTGGTATTTCAATTCGTCCGCTCGGTGCTGACGATCCACGTCGGCGCGGGCTTGCAAGAACTCATCAATGGCATTTCGAATTCCGGCTGAAATCGCCTCGATGATCAGGTCCTGCTCCGGCTCTTCCAAATGGCAGTTTTTTCTGAGAACTTCGAAGATCACGTGACGCAGAACTTGGTATTCTTCAATCACCTGTTTCAGATCGTACACCTGCTCTTTGCTTCGTTCCCAACCGTGCTCGCGCGCCACCGCCTGTTCGTGTTCAGGCGAGTAGCCGCCAGCATCTTTGAAAGAAGCGATCAGCTCATCAAGAAGCTGAGGGATCGAATCGCGAAGAGCCAACGAATTCATCGCGCGAGCCGCCGGCACCATCCGACGAGAATTTTCTTCCCAGAGATGCATGATTTCTTCTTTATGCTCTGACAAGACTTGACCGACGCCCGTTAAGTGAGATCGAGCACTTTGCGAAGATTTTTGTGTCTCATTCCAAGTCAGGTGTGCCATCGCACCTCTTTCGCTCAGACCACTTTCACATAGAGCGCCAATGATGAATATCGGGAATGATTTCTGCCGCGTCGCTTTGCCTAGCGGATCTGTCGAGAGACACAAAATAGATTTATGTTTTTGCCAAATGTCCAGAAATCTCAACAATCCAAATATGACAATGAGACCTGTACAAGAAACAAAGGGCTAAGCCCTGGACCTGCGCCTCAATATTTTATTATTTTCATTTTTTGCCCTAAACCAATGTACGAGAGAAATCACGCCCCAGACCATCGACGGTTGTAAACGGCTTTTTATGAGTCCCCCATTCAGTCGAATTGCTTGAGAAAGGATTTCTCTTCGCCCAAGTCTGTTTCAAATTTGATCAATAAATTTTTCCTGATATCTTCACAACCGTTTTCAATTGTTATCAAAACTTGACAATTTCCGCTCAGCCGCGCCTGCAAAGGTTTTTATTGAGTGTGGAAAGATTGTGGAAAAATTTTGATCTTCTCAAATATGACAATTTTCTTACATTCAAAATTGTTCTTTTCATTTTCAATGCGAGCCACTAACATAAAACTAACATTCACCCAACGAAAATGGAGTCCTCATGCGAGAGTTTGGGAAATTAGGTCAATTTTTAAAAGATGCACGCGCCACCCGCGATTTAACTCAAAGAGAAGTCGCCGAAAAACTGGGCCTGCATGTTCAATTTGTGTCCAATTGGGAGCGTGGAATTTGCGCGCCTCCAGGGCATTCTTTCCAAAAGATGATTCAGCTTCTGCGTTTAAGCCGCGAAGAACTGGTCGAAGTGATGCTTCTCGATGCTCGAAGCTTTATCCAAGCCAAAGTCTACAAGAAAAAAACAAAGCAAGCTTCTTAAGTCCGGCCCGGAGCCGGCTCAATGGCTCGAATGATGAGATCGGCGTACTCGATCTCATCTCGAGCCCCCCAATAAGAGCGAAGATCATCCTTCCACTTCGGAACCAAATTGCGAAATATCTTGAGAGCCCATGGTCCCGCCACATAACACTGACAAATCAACTGGTTGTGTTCCTTATGCCCGCTTCGCGAATGAATGAGAATGCTTAAGAACAAAACAGGAATACCCAGGACTGCGAATCCGTTCCCCCACCGCAGGCGCGCGCAGCGCATGAGATGCCACACCTGATCCGGCATCAAGACATCTCGGTAATCAAAAAGCCGCCACCGACCCACATCCTTTGCATCGCCAATTCGAATTTGATGGGGCCACGGGAACTTTCGTGAACCCGGATGATCGCGCTCAATATTTTGGCAGAAAAAAAGACGCCGCAAATGCGACCAAAAAATTCGACGCGCTAAAGACCGCGAACCGCTGGCCCACAGGCCTGACATTTTGACGATCAATTGATCTCGACTGAAATTCCGCGAGTTATTCCATGGCGTTTGCTTTGGATGTCGCACCAGCAAGCCCGAGAGATCGGTGTATTCGGGAAATCGGGCCTTCGAGAAGGTTTCAAGCAAACCCGAACGAACGGCCGAATCGCCGCCATCGCCCGTCTGATCCACCGGAAATCCATCAGCATCGAAATACATCATGTGGTGATTTTAAAAGAAAACCGGGAAAGCACCAAGCAAAACATCGGCGCTGCAGATTCAGCGCCGATATTGAATGTCATTTTACTTCTTTTCGACGGTCTTTGGCTCTTCAGCCTGAGGCGTGGTCGCGGTCGCCGCTTCCTTTTTCTGACGAGCTTCCAAGCGCTGCTCAAGTTTCGTCAAGCGTGCCTGCGAAATCTCCAACCGGGCTTCGTATTTGCGATGCTCGGCCAAGGGAAGAAGATCTTCCACCGATTCATTTTCCATATCTTGCGGCTCGACCGTCAGATCTTGCGCCAGAAATGCATCCACCGCATCAGCATATGTTTTCAGCAATTGAATTTGCGTCTCCAAGGTGGGACGCACTTTATTTTGCCGTAAGAAATTTCGGTAGAAATCAACATCCCACTTGGCTTCGATCATGTAGAGCTCGATGTCTTCACTTTGATACGGATCTAAAAATTTCAGACCCACCGTCTGCAACTGAGCCTCGGCTTCGTCTCGGACCTCGACCGGCGTTTTCGTTTTTTCGACCGGCACTTCTTTTTCCACCGGTGTCGGTGCAGGTGCCGTGGTGGAGGCAGCCGGAGATGGGCTTGAATTCGAATCGCTGCCTTTCTGACAAGCGGCCAATGACAAAGTCAGTGTTCCCACCAAGATCATGTTTTGAATCAGGTTCGCGTTCATGGTTACCCCTTTTGTTGTGGTTTCGAATCGCTTCGAAATTGAGGCGAACCTAGTCCCACCGAACGGCGACTGGCAAATAACTCGAAGATAGCTTCAGCAGAGTTTTTTCAAATGCAAATGAGCGCAGCCAAAAACGTCGCAGCCTGCAGATTCTTCGAAGACATTTTTTGCGTTGAATTCTTTTTTACAGAGAGGCCTTTTCATCGCAGGCCTTGACCCACTGCCCCGATAGCTGAACTGTGGCCGAGGATGGAAGAACATTTTGATAAGTGCCCTTCGCATCGCCTTGCAGTTCGTAACTTTTTTTCGAAAACTGTCCGTGCAAATTTCCCTTGGCATTCAGCTCACTGCTTTTGCATTCCAGCGAAGCTTCGAGCTTCTTTCCTTTGACGGTCCACTTGGTGAGCTCGCATTTATTTTTCTGAAGCTCTTTTGTGATCGATGATTTGACGTCCTTCGCCTCGCTGGCTGACACACAGTCTTCATTTTCAGAAGAAGGAAGCGGAATTCCGTTCAGTTTAAAACTTGTTTTCGTCTTCCACAGCCCCGGCTCGATGGATTGGGCCAGCAGAATGGATGAATGAGAAAATGTGAGACCGACCAAAAGGACAAGGATTCGTTTCATGCGAAAAATACTAACAGGCTCAGCGCACCTGTCACCCATTGACGTCGAGTTCGGTGACAAAATATTTCGAATACTCCCTCATTTGAAGGTTGTTTGAAGAACAAGTGTCAGCGCACAAATGCAAAAGCCACATGACTTGATTTACACATAATTTACACCTATAATCCAAGTGATGTCAAAGCCCCAATCTCCTCTCTTAAGAACAACCGGACGTGGCTCCGTCAGCAATCACGAAGGCCGCTTCGAAAGCATTCAGCATTCGGCCGATCTTTCAGATTATGGATATCTTGATCCGGATGAAAGCTCATTGCTGACCACGCAGTTTTTCAAAGACACCACCCGCAAGATCATCAATCACAATGATAGCCCCGACATTCCCTTCAGTCACAGCATCAATCCTTACCGGGGCTGCGAGCATGGATGCATTTATTGTTACGCTCGTCCGACGCATGAATATTTAGGACTCTCCGCCGGTCTTGATTTTGAATCAAAAATTTTCGTCAAAGAAGAAGCTCCGGAACTGTTGCGTGAAGAGCTGATGAAAAAATCTTGGAAGGGCGAGCTGATCGGTCTCAGCGGCGTCACCGATTGTTATCAACCGGCAGAACGGAAATTCGAACTCACGCGCCGATGTCTCGAGGTCTTAGCGGAATTTCGAAATCCGGTTGTGATCATCACCAAGAATCAACTGGTCCGACGCGACATCGATGTCTTGCAGAAATTGGCCGAGCATCAATGCGTCTTGGTTTGCATTTCGGTGACGAGCTTGGATGCGGACCTGGCGCGAATTCTCGAGCCCCGCACATCATCGCCGCAGGCCAGACTTCAGGCGATCGAAGCTTTGTCCAAAGCCGGAATTCCGACCAGCGTGAATGTCTCCCCCGTGATTCCTGGCCTGACGGACAATGAGATGCCCGCGATCTTAAAAGCGGTTTCCGAAGCTGGCGCAATTTCGGCGTCCTACACCCCGGTGCGTTTGCCGCATTCGGTGAGCGCGCTTTTTTCCGAGTGGCTGGAACATCATAAACCAGATCGCAAAGAAAAGGTCCTAAGCCTGATCAAACAAATGCGCGGCGGGAAACTGAATGATCCGAATTTTGGCAGCCGCATGCACGGCGAAGGTCCCATTGCCGAGCAAATGAATCAAGTCTTCGAGATTTTCACCCGCAAGTATCAATTGGACGGCAGCCGCAAAAACAGCCGCCGTGTTTCGCTCTCCAGTGAACACTTTCAAAGGCCAGAACCACTCAAGGCTCAGCTGAGCCTTTTTGATGAATGATTCAGGAAAGATCTAGGCACCTTTCAAAAACTATTGAATCGGCAAACCACCTGTTTCGGGTAAAATCACGCCGGTGATGTAGCTGGAATCTGCATCCGAAGCTAAAAACACGTAAGCGGGTGCAATCTCCTCGGGTTGCGCGGGACGCTTGATCGGCTGATCTTTTCCGAAGGTTTTTATTTTTTCCTTTTTCGCTCCGGCATCGGACGGATTGAGCGGCGTCCACACCGGACCGGGGGCGACGGCGTTCACGCGAATGCCTTTCTCGATCAGCATCTGTGCCAGACACTTGGTGAAAGTACTGATCGCCCCTTTGGTCGCTGAATAATCAGGAAGCTCTTTCGGCGCCAAGAAGGCGGTCTCAGAGCTGGTCGCGATGATCGCCGATCCAGGCTTCATGTGTTTCACCGCAGCTTTGGCCAAGTGAAAGTACGCATAAATATTTGTTTTGAAAGTTCGATCCCACTCGCTGGCGGTGATTTCATCCAAAGACTCTTTACGCATCTGATGAGCAGCGTTGCTAACCAGGATATCAAGACCGCCTAATTTTTTCACCGTGGTCTCGATGCACTTCTGGCAAAATTTTTCCTGCGTCAGGTCACCTTCAATCAGCAGACATTGACGTCCCGTCAATTCGACCATGGCTTTCACTTGCTCGGCATCGCGGCGCTCTTTCGGCAAGAAGGTGATAGCAACATCCGCCCCTTCGCGCGCATAGAGCACGGCCACGGCCTTACCGATGCCGCTGTCACCACCGGTGATCAGCGCTTTTTTTCCTTCCAGCTTTCCAGCCGCTTTATAAAGGGGAGCTTCCCACTTGGGCTTGATGTTCATTTTCGTTTCCAGACCGGGACTGGCCTGCTTCTTTTCGCGAAACGGAGGACGTGGTTGTTTTTTTGGAACGTGCGTTTTTTGTGGCGTCATGGATCTTCCTTTTCTGCAGCAAGGTTTTTTCTCGGTGTTCTGCAATTTACTGGCGCAAGCCAGAGCTCAATTCATTGCGCTTGAATGCACGGAAGCGGCGGAATGGGATTTTGCCTTTCTCGAATTCGAGTCAATTTTCCCCTTGTCGAGTGTGCGCAGGATTGTCTTTCCAACGCGCGAACCAGAAGCCAAAGCTCCTTCGACGGTTCCGCGAGTGGCGTCGAGACAGGTCGCTTCCCCTGCAAAATAAACGGTGTCTTGTGCCGATTGCGAAAGTTTTTTCGCCAGCTCGTAACCGTCTTTCTTGATGTAGCTGTAAGCACCCAGCGAAAATGGATCCAGACTCCAGTCATGGGTGCGGCAGGTCTGCAGTTCTTTTTCGAGAAAGGAAACAGAGCGACCGGTCAGCCGGCTCAAAGTTTCCAGGGCGGTTTGAACTTTTTGTTTCAAAGGCCACTGCGACATGGCCAGCGCCCGCGGGCCCCCTTGCCAAGCCACGAGCTGACCTTGGCGAAGTGGTGCCAAGCTCCACCATGTCGGAAAGTATTCTTCGGGCCCCGCATGCAAGAACGAAACTGGCTTTCCTTCCGAAACATTTTCCCAGAACCGCGAGCGAAATTGAAAGATCATTCTTTGCGTGTGACCCATCTCAATTCCGCGCAAAGCACTCTCTAAATTTGCCGGCAAGGGATCCCACACGATCCGCGAATGAGGCTTCGCCTGCGCCTGCAAGACTCCGATCGGCACCGTGACCACGATTCGCCTTGCGGAAATGGATTCTATTTTCCCGGTCACACGCGACTGGACTTGCACTTTCACCGAGCCCCGCTGCCACTGAATCTTTCGCACCTGTGTGTGCAACCGAAGAACCTCTCGCTGGCGCAGGGACTGATAAATGCCTTTCATCAGTTGATCGTAGCCGCGCACATGGCGAAACATCGAGACACCGTTCATGCCTTCCTCGTCGGCCTCTTGCGCTGAAAGCAGACCGTGCACGCCGATTTTCTCGAGATCGGCCGCGTGAAAACCTTCGACAAAAGAGGCAAACATTTTTTTCCACAAAGCAGGCCCTTTCTTTTTCTCGAGGTACTCTTTCACCGTATGATCTTTTTTATGAAGAGCGCTGGGCGGAGGCATCAGCTGATCCAGATGCTCAAAAAATTTGGGAACATCGGTGAGCTTTTCCGACTGCATGAAGAGATGCTCGTCGCAGGCGTCGTAAAATGAAAGCTGCAGCTTTTGCATCCACTGCAAAGTTTGCTTGGCCGAGCCATGAATGAACTCGGCTCCGAGCTCTTGTGCCGCTTCGTCATTCTCGGGTTGAAAGGTGAACACCCGCCCGCCGATGCGCGAGCGCGCCTCGAGAATCATGTAGCGAAGCGATGACGAGTCCAGCTCGGCCGCGCACGCCAAACCGGAAGCCCCTGCACCCACGATCAAAACATCACAATCCGTCTTCATATGCCCCACCCGACTTTCCTGTTGCTCATCAGAGCAAAGACAGGACCACCGGCGTGAACTTTCATATAAGAGAACGCTGCTGGCAGGAGATATGCAAACCTTCCTGCAACGGGTGCTTGCACCTTAACATCAGGAGGAAATATGCCACGCGGAGATAAATCCAGCTACAGCAGCAAACAGAAACGACAAGCTCATCACATCGAAGACAGCGAAGAAAAACAGGGTCGCTCTCATAAAGACGCAGCTCGCATTGCTTACGCAACCGTCAACAAACGCGATGGTGGTGGCAAAAAATCAGCCGCACGCCGCAGTTCAAAATAAAAAAAAGCCCTTCAGGTCATGAAGGGCTTTTTTAATTTTCATTCATTTGCATTCACGGCTTCGGTGACTCGGATGAAGCCATGAATCTTAAACTTTGGGCTTACAAGCTCGCTTGCAAGTACAGCTCGAAATAAGCATTTTCCCAAGTCGCCGCACGTGAACCGTCATAAACAGAATTCTGAACCATGACTGGCATGTACAAACGTGGACCCGCGAAAATCTTCGAAGTGAACATGTAATCAAAGAACGGATACACGTCGACAGTCAAACCGTTTGGCGCATCTGCGTGCTGTTCGTTCTGGGTCCATTGACCCGCTCCGTAGCGGCCCCAGGTCCCAATTTTACGAGTGTAGGTCGTGATGTCTTCCAACTTCACGCGGGTATCGGTTGCACCATAAGTGTCTTGCACAAACATGCGTGGATTGAATTCGTTGAAAAGCTCTTGGTCCTGCGCAAACTTGTAGATCGAATCCAGATAGTAAGCTGCTTGGCGAACGTTTAAGAGCTTTGAACGATCTGTCAGCGGCAGATAGTAACGAAGGGATCCGAAAACTTTCAAATCGCTATCGCTGTAAATTTCAGGGTGAGTCAAAGTGATGCTTGGATCACTGACAGACCATTTGCTGTTATCATTTGGATTTGAAGAGTAGTCGTATCGGTACTGGGTCATCTGACCGTACAAGCCCCAGCCAGTCGAGTGGCGGTAGCCAAGCTTGGCTTCGTGTTTACCTTTGTAGGTACGGCCCACGTAAGCATCTTTTGAAGCTGGATTTTTGCGATCGGCCACGACTTCCTGATTTTGGAAACCGAAACGACCGGAATCGTTGTAGGATTTGTAACCGAGAACAACTGAATCCAAGATCGAACTGGATTTTGCTACCGGTGCAGATGTTGACAGAGTTGTCTCTGGTGATACCGCCTGGTTCTGGGCGAATCCCGACAAACTTGTGATCAACATTGTAAAGAACAGTGCTGTGGCCTTTTTCATGTGACTCCTTATTGGTTTTTAGGGGGGAACGAGCCCTTTCAACCAAATTCCATGACAAAAGTAAATTCAGGATTGTGTTGAGGGAAAAATCTCCTCTCTCTGGGGCTGAGCGGCTGAGCGGCCGGATGAGAACGATTCACGCTCCCGAATGCCGAAAGCGAGCGGTAGACCCGGGTTTTCGACATCAAAACCAATTAAACAGGAATCTAGGTACCGTGCCTGGGTTTATAGCAGCAAAAGAGCACATTCAACCCTCTCAGGGAGAGCAATCAGTCTAGATCCGCAGGGAGCCGACCCCCTCTTCTTTACACGCTTGAATTTTGCCCTTTAAAATGAATCAGATGAGCACCTCGGATCCACTCACCCTGATATTTTTGCTGCTTTGCGGGCACGCTTTGGCCGATTTTGCATTTCAGACCGAATGGATCGCCACCAATAAAAACCGCCACGTGCGTTTGAAACTGTCGCCAGAAATGCGGAAACATTCGCAGGTGATATGGCCCCACCTTTTGACCGCGCATTCTCTGCATCATGGCTTGATGGTGTACCTGGTCACCCAAAAGGTTTCATTGGGAATTGCGGAAACAGTCGCTCACTGGCTGACCGATTTTGGAAAATGTGAAAAATGGTTCGGCTTTCACACCGACCAAGGCATTCACATTTTCTGCAAACTTTTATGGGTCTACCTGATCACGCAAGGCCTGGTTTAAACAAATAAATCAATGCCCGCTCAGCAGCTCGACGGTCATGTTAAAAACCAAAGAGTCAGGCTTTGAGTCTCTTGAGTCCAGACAGAAATATCCCACCCGCTCAAACTGGTAGCGGTGATTGAGACTGGCATCTCGCATTCCCCACTCGAGCTTGGCTTTTGGAATGACCTTCAGCGAATCCGGATTCAGATTCACTTTGAAATCCTGACCTTCGCCCACGTTTTCTGGATCCGGTACTTTGAACAAGCGACCGTACAGGCGAACCTCGGCATCAACGCATTTGGTGGTTGAAACCCAGTGAATGACGCCTTTGACTTTGCGACCATCCGAAGTCGGCTTTCCACCCAAGGTCGCCACGTCGTAATCGCAACGAAGCTCGGTGACTTTGCCGCTGGCGTCCTTGATGACCTCTTTGCATTTGATGACGTAAGCATTTCGCAGGCGCACTTCTTTGCCCGGAGCCAATCGGAAGAAATCGGCCGTCGGATTTTCCATAAAGTCCGCCGCATCGATGTAGACTTCTTTGGTGAAATAAATTTTGCGCTCGCCCATTTCTGGCTTTTTCGGGTGCACGCTGGTGCGAATTTCTTCTTCGTGTCCCGCCGGCAGATTTTCGATCACCACTTTGATTGGATTTAAAACCGCCATCGCCCGGTGAGCAACGCCATCCAATTGATCACGCACGCAAGACTCAAGCACGTCGTATTCGATGACACTTTCCGCTTTCGACACACCAATGCGCTTGGCGAAAAGATGAATGGATTCCGGAGTGTAACCACGGCGCCGAATGCCGGAAATGGTCGGCATGCGGGGATCATCCCAACCCAGCACCAGTTTTTCGCGCACCAATTGCAAAAGCTTTCGCTTGCTCATCACCAGGTAGGTCATGTTCATGCGCGCAAACTCGTACTGGTGGGGCTTTCCGGGTGTTGGCAGATTCTCGATGCACCAGTCATAAAAGGGCCGGTGATCTTGAAATTCCAAGGTGCAGATCGAGTGCGTGATTTGCTCGATGCCGTCCGACAGCGGATGAGCATAGTCGTACATCGGATAGATGTTCCATTTGTCGCCCGTGCGATGATGGTGAACCTTGCGGATGCGGTACAACAAAGGATCGCGCATGTTCATATTGGGCGATTTCATGTCGATCTTGGCGCGAAGCACGTGCTTGCCGTCTTCGAACTCGCCAGCCTTCATGCGGCGAAAGAGATCCAGATTCTCTTCAACCGAACGGGTGCGGTAAGGGCTGTCTTTTCCGGGCGTCGTAAAGTCTCCGCGGTACTGCCGAAGCTCTTCTTCATTCAGACTGCAGACGTAGGCCTTATTTTCGCGGATCAGGTATTCGGCCCAATCATAAAGCTGCTGGAAATAGTCCGAGGCGAAATAGAGATGCTCGTTCCAATCAAAACCCAGCCATTTGACATCGGCTTTGATGGATTCGACGTACTCCACGTCCTCGGTTTCCGGATTGGTGTCATCAAAGCGCAAATGGCAGCGACCATTGTAATCTTCGGCCAAACCAAAATTCAGACAAATGGATTTGGCGTGTCCCAAATGCAAATATCCATTCGGCTCTGGGGGAAATCGCGTGACGATGGGTCCTGCGACCCGCTTGCTTTCCAGATCCTTTTCGATGATCTGCTTTAAAAAGTTCGGAGCCTCGACAGCTTCTGCTTTTTCCGATTTTCCAGGTTTTGCGCCAGGTTTGGTCTGATTCATAAATCCTCACAAAGTAAGGGATCTACTTTGTCGAACAAGCCCCTGATTTACAAACGATTTTTATAGATCCCCGGTATAAGCGACGGCCCCGAAAGGCCGTTCTCATACCTGCCGAAAATCTGCGCACAAGGATCGATTTCGAATGCCGAAAGGGACCCAAGAGCAGGTCCCAAAGAAGCAATGCAGCAAGCCCTGCGACGAACAGCAGGGCGATTGGTTTACACGGGTTGCGAGTCACGAGCTTTCATTTCGAGCTGCTCTTGCAGACCCATAAATTCAACCGGCAGCTTTTCGCCGAACTGTTTGAAAAATTCTTTGTGTGATTGAGCTTCCTTCACCCAAGACGTGCCGCAGACATTCATCACCGCGTGGAAATCTTTTTCGGCAAACTGCGAACCCGACCAGTCCAGATCCTGAAAGCTTGGGACGGTTCCCAGGAATGTTTTTGCAGTCGATGTGGTGTCGCCCTGAACGCGGCCGAACATCCACTTGAGAACGCGGGCATTGTCGCCAAAACCCGGCCAGAGGAACTTGCCATTTTCGTCTTTGCGGAACCAGTTCACGATAAAGATTTTTGGTAAGACGGCCGCATTCTTAGTCTCGAGCGACTTTCCAAGGTTGAGCCAGTGCTTAAAATATTGAGCCATGTTGTAGCCGCAGAATGGCAGCATCGCCATTGGATCGCGGCGAACCTGACCGACCGCACCCGTTGCTGCCGCCGTCGTTTCAGAGCCGATGGTGGCAGCAAAGTAAATGCCCTCGGTCCAAGACTTGGGTTCAAACACCAAAGGAATGGTGTCCGCGCGACGACCGCCGAAAACAAAAGCGCTGATCGGCACGCCGGCTGGGCTTTGCCAGTCTTCGTCAATCGAAGGACACTGAGACGCCGGAGCCGTGAAACGAGCATTCGGATGAGCCGCATTGCGACCACACCCCGGAGTCCACTCTTTCCCCTGCCAGTCCGTCAATTTCGCGGGCAAGGTTTCGGTCATTCCTTCCCACCACACGTCGCCGTCTTCGGTGAGCGCCACGTTGGTGAAGATGGTGTTTTTCTCGACCGTCTTCATGGCGTTGAAATTTGTTTTATACGAAGTTCCTGGAGCCACGCCAAAATAGCCGGCCTCGGGGTTGATCGCGCGCATTTCGCCTTTGTCGTTGGTTTTAATCCACGCAATGTCATCACCGATGGTCGACACTTTCCATCCATCCAGGCTCGGCGGTGGCACCAGCATCGCAAAATTCGTTTTGCCGCAAGCACTTGGGAAAGCGGCCGCAACGTATTTCTTTTCCTTCTTCGGAGACTCGACACCCAAGATGAGCATGTGCTCGGCAAGCCAGCCCTCGTCGCGGCCCATGGTCGAAGCGATGCGAAGAGCGAAACACTTCTTACCCAGCAGCGCATTGCCGCCGTAGCCCGATCCGTAAGACCAGATCTCACGCGTTTCGGGATAATGAACGATGTATTTGGTGGATGGGTTGCAAGGCCAGGAAATGTCTTTTTGGCCTGCAACCAGTGGCATTCCCACGGTGTGAATGGCTTTGACGAATTCGCCTTGGCCCAAAGCTTTCAAAGCTTGCTCACCCATGCGGGTCATGATGCGCATATTGGCTACGACGTAAGGCGAATCTGAAATCTCCACACCGATCTGAGAAATCGGTGAGCCGATCGGTCCCATGGAAAACGGAATGACGTACATGGTGCGACCTTGCATGCAGCCCGCAAACAAGCCGCCCAAAGTTTTTCGCATTTCGAGTGGAGCCGTCCAGTTGTTGTTGGGTCCGGCGTCTTCCTTGTTTTCGCAGCAAATAAAAGTGCGGTCTTCAACACGAGCGACGTCGCTTGGATCGGACCAAGCCAGGTAGGAATTCGGACGCTTTTCAGGATTCAGTTTTCGCAAAGTACCGGCTGCGACCATCAGGTTCAAAAGCTCCGTGTTTTCAGCTTCGGAACCGTCGCACCAACGAATGTGGCTGGGCTGAGTGAGTGCAGCGACTTCTTTCACCCATTTTAAAAGTTCCAAATTGGTGACATCCATCGTGCAATGAACGGTCGTCGATACCATGCGTAGCGCTCCCCTTTTAAAGTTTCATTTTTATGTCGAACCAAAGGCGTACTGCACCCGCGGCCAGGGGTCAATTCCAGTTGCGCAAGATTTGCTGAGCAAAAGCTTATTTGCCTGACGTTTGAGCAGAATAACGCCCTGGCGACAAGATTCCCTGGGGGTCCACCGCGGTCAGCAGCTTTTGCAGAAAATCGGTCGACACTCCGGCCGTCGAGTCGAAATACTGGCGCTGACTGTCGACATCCAGGCGATACGGAAACACGCCAAATTCCCGCGCCACCGCCACCAAAGAGTGAAAGCACTTTCGAGCTCTCGCTTTGGCTTCGGGTGAGCTTGCGTCAAACACCAGGGGAATGGTCGAATCAAAACAGCGCTCCGAAATTCCGGTCAACGTGATCAGGGGCTCAACGCCTTCTGCGATGCAAACGCGCGTGACCTCTTGGGTGAAATCTCGAACCAACGAGGCATCCATCGGTAGCAAGGGCGAGAACCAAATCAAGCCACATCCATCCTCGTCGGGTGAAAGCAATTGTCCCGGAACGGGCCGCTGCTTGTTTTTTAAATACGCCAGCGGCAGGGCGACCTGACTGGGAATGCCTTCCAGGATGTTCATCGATTGCTTCATGCCCGGTAGCGATTGCACCAACGATGGAATCGGAATCACCTGCAATATTTTTTCTAAAATCTGCATGCGCTTTCGGCTCAGGAAAATAATTCTCTGGGCAAAGGGGCGAAGCTCTTGCCGGATGATCTCCATCGCGCCTTCGCCAAGCTCCTTGGGACCATAGATTCCGCCCAACATTCCCCAATCGAATATTTTTTTCTGTTTGGCCAGCTCGCGGATGTGACTTTCGGACAAAACCTCGGACCCCGCCCACAGTTCCTGCTTTTCAACCATGGCCAAAAGCCTGCGCTTGTTCATGAGATTCACGCCACCTAAAACCGCGCCCAGCTTTTGTTTGAGATTGCGAAGGGCGATCACCGCATCTTCGAAATGCTCGTCTTCGATAAAAGCAAAGAATTGAATGATATTCTCGGGCTTTCGTGCCAGCGCCAAGGTTCCTTGCGTGACGATGCCGAAGCGACTTTGCGCAAACAGTCCATCCAGATAGGGACCCAGCTTCCATTTGAAAATGGGACTGACGCGGTGACCACCCATTTGTTCAAGAGTGGATTGGTACAATGACCCGTCCGCCAACACGGCCTTGAGACTGAGCAAAGACCCAAAGTGATCTTCGTACGGCGTGATGCCGTAGCCTTTTTCAAGAGCGTTCGACAGAAGACTGCAGGTGGGTCCCGCACCTGTGGTTGGCACCATGAAAGGCAGATTTTCTTTGGCGATGTAGTCATGCAGTTGCTGCTGAGTCACGCCAGGTTCAAGCGTGACGATACCGAGCTGTGGATCAAACTGCAAAATTCGATTGAGCTCGCCCAGATCCAAGATCACGCAGTCATCCACTGGCGACAAAGCACTGCCGTAGCCCCAATTGCGACCGGTGCTCACCGGTGACAAGGGCACTTGGTGCCGAGAGGCGATGCGCACAATTTCGGGAATTTGCAAAGAACTGGAAGGCTTCAAGGCTCCTAAAAGATTGCGGGCGGCACCGATCGTGTTTTTCGTGTACCGGGCAAGACCCTGCGCTTCGATCAGCGTGAGGCCTTGAATTTTTGACCATTCTTGAAATGCGGCTTGCACGTTCATCGAAGCATCCCCTTCCAATCCTGTTGCAAGCAGAATTGCCGGATCTCTCGCAGGGCCTTCTGGGCCTGGATCTCGTCTTTGTGTCGCAGGTGTTTCAAATGCCCAAAACGCAGGACTTCGTATTGCACCCAGAGATTGTCATGTTGTTGCGCCAACGCCGACGCTTTTTCCAAATAACCCTGCAGCCGGGGCAGCGATGGATTTGGTTTCAGCAACTGGCATTTGGCCTTCGCGACCCAGGCATGCGCCTGCAAATCCGGATGCTTCAGGGTCCTTCCAAGATCGCGCACCGCTTTTTCCGCGTCGTTAACCGACACTTTTCCTTCGAAGGCAAGGTCGATCATCAGATGGGCCTTGGCCACCCAGAAATGCGCGGCTTCCAGGTAGGTTTTTTTCGCCGATAGCTTCAGCAATTGAAAGCGTCGCAAGCAGGCCTGAATCTCGGCCAGATTTTTTTCGGCTTTCGCGTAATGCGACATCAAGAGCCCGCCCAAAAACTGCGTGATCTGCCACTTTTCTTCGTCCACGCGAAAGAACGCGATCTGCGAGTTTTTCATCAGCAGATCCTGCGCCTCTTTTTCTTCGTTTAAAAAGCTCACGGCCGGCAGACGATACCAATCGACATAGGCCTTGCCGCTGGAAAAATATCGGCAGGATGGATCTTCGGACTCGGTTAAATTTCGAATCACCGCTTCCGATTTGCGCATATGTCCGCGAAGCAGGTAATTGCATGAAAGAGTCGTCGCCACCAACCTTCGGTCCGAAGGAAAAAGGTCGGCCTTTGCAAATGAAAGCACCTGCTCAAATTCCTGCGCCGACTCTCGCGGTTGTCCGCGATAGTCCAAAAACAAGGCCTTCCACAAAAGCGCTTTCGCCACCGAGTACGATGAGTTCAGACTTTGACCCACGACCAAAGCGCGCTCGATCAGCTTTCGTGCCCGCGAAGACCACCCCAGCAGCACCCACACGCAGCCCGAACCACCCAACCAATTGACCATCTCTAAGGAAGGTCCCAATTGCGCGGCCAGGGTTTTAGATTTCAATGTGCACTGCAAGAGCATGCGGTCTTCCCGAAAGTAATAAGCGGACAGTCCAGCCTCTTCGTAAAGCGCGACCTTTTGTTGCAGCACTCGACGCTTGCCTTCATCCTTGACGATGATTTCTTTCTGGAACGAACAGATCAGGGTCTGGATCAGAGCCGGCACCAGGCGAAAAAAGGACTCTTTTGGCATCTCCATTCCGAGCTCGGCAAAAGCGTGCGCCAATTCCATGCGAGCATTTTTCATCAGGATCATCATGCGGTAAATTCGGCAGAGCTGCATGTAGGATTCGCTCTTCTCGAGCGGTGAACTGGCGAACCTTAAAGCTTCGCGCAAAAGCTCGATGGCCGCGCGCATATTTCCCTGCTCGAGATTGACGAGAGAATAAACCGTGTAGAATTCATAGTTCAATTGAAAGGATTCAGCACGCGAGGCCTTTTGAATCTTCGCAAAAAGCTCGAGGCTTTCGGCCGCTCTGCGCTCTTTCCATAAATCTTTGGCGGCGGCAAAGTCTGTTTGCCAGGCTTGCGGCAACACGGGTTGCTGCGGACGATAGATGGAAATCCGTGGCGCTTTCTCAAGCAACCAACCGCCCAAAATGTGGCGGAAATAAAGTCCGATCGCACCCCACATCACCACAAATTGCACCAAGGCTGCGTTGTAACCCGTTTCCGGATAAGACCAGAGATGAAAGAAAATACCGACCGTCTCCACGGCGGTTCCCATCAACATCAGGTAGAAGCAGTACAGAAAATCTTCGGCTTCGTGATAAAAATAAAAAGTCGTCAAGAGAATGCCAGAGGTCACCAGCAACAGCCAATTGCGATCCGGAATCAGCGCGAAGGATTGAGAAAATGCCAACGCCAAGACAATCAGTTTGAGATCCAAGGTCTTTGGAACTTTCGGCGGAAACATCCGGTAGAGATGCAACAGATAAAATCCCCACATGAAAAACTCCCAATAAGGAAGTCCCCACACGTCTGGATCTGTAAACTGAAAGAAATGATTTTGAATCGCCCCAATATCGTTCCCGACAAATAGAACATTCACCAAAAAATAGACGATCCATTCGCGGCGGCTCAGTCCCCCAAAGGCCATCCACCACACAGGCAAAAGCAGCACGAGTTTTAAAAGATTGTTCGGGACAAATGCCAGAATCAAAAGTGTCAGCAGCAGTTGAAATATGAGTAATGTTTTTTTCACCACTTCAGTTTGTAAGAACTTGCTCACAAACTCAATCGAGGATCGAGATTTTATTCGCTTGTAGCGTCAATCTTTTTGAGTCGTGAATTGATTTTGCTTGGCGAGATCCGCCAGCGCCGAGCCGGTCAATCGCTGCCCGATCCATTCGCTTTTCGATTGCGCCCCGAGCGACAAATAGAAATCAATCGAAGGTTTGTTCCAATCTAAAACCGACCACTCAAAACGGCCGCATTTGCGATCCACGCAGACTTGAGCCAGAAATGCCAAAAGCGCTTTGCCGTATCCTTTTCCACGATGTTCAGGATGCACGAACAGATCTTCCAAATAAATCCCTGGCACACCTAAAAAGGTCGAAAAATTATGAAAAAAAAGCGCAACGCCCGCTTTCACGCCATCTTCTTCGAGAAAAATGACCTCGGCAAAACGCTGGGGCCCGAAGAGATTCTTTTTCAACAAGGCTTCATCGGCAACGACTTCGTTTTCCAGCTTTTCGTAGACGGCCAGAGCTTTGATAAATTTCAAAATTTCTGGCACGTCGGATTCTTTCGCCCACGTGATCTTAGTCTTTGGACTCACGACTTCACTCCAAACTATGCAGCAGCTTTTTTGATTCCCGTTAAAGTCTCAAGGCTGTGAATCGTCTCGGTCAAGCTTTGGGTGGAGTGATCCAAATTTGACGCTGCTTGCGAAATCGTTTCCGAAGATGAAGCATTCGACTGGGTCACTTGATCCAATTGATTCATGGCCTGTGAAATCTGCGAGACACCGGTGCTTTGCTCGACGCTTGCCGAAGCAATCTCCGTGTTGAGCTGGGCCACTTTGTTCACCGAATCTACAATTTTGCCGAGCACGCTTTGGCTGCTGCCGGCGACTTTTTGTCCTTGCTCGACCTGTTGCGCGCTTTCGGAAATCAAACCCGAAATTTCTTTTGCCGAAATTGCTGATCGCTGCGCCAGACTGCGAACCGCTTCCGCGACAACCGCAAAGCCTTTGCCCTGCTCGCCGGCGCGCGCCGCCTCGACCGCCGCATTCAATGCCAAGAGATTCGTTTGAAATGCGATGTCGTCGATGACCGTGATGATTTCTTCGATCTTTTTCGAAGAATGAGCGATCTGCTCCATCATCGAGATCAGGTTTGCGATCTCCGACGAACCCTCTTGCGCCGTGGTTTTCGAAACTTGCGACAGGTCGGACGCCGCTTTGGCGTTTTCGGCGTTCTGACGTATCATGCTGGTC
>CBIHNW010000027.1:0-55082 GCA_966211795.1 uncultured Bdellovibrio sp.
TGCTTGAGCTTTTAAAAAAAGTGGATGAGCAAAAACTTTATCTCACTTTAAGCTTCGGCTCATTGCACGAGTTTTGTGTCAAAGAACTGCACTACTCAGAAAGTGCGGCTTTTAGACGAATCTCCGCTATGCGAGCTCTTTGCGAAGTGCCGGTCTTAGAGAAAAAGATTGAAAATGGGACTTTGTCTCTAGCCGTGATCTCGCAGGCGCAGACTCATATTCGACAAAAAGAGAAACGTAGCTCTGTGAAAATGAATGCAACCGAAAAGGCCGCGCTCTTTGATAGCCTGCAAGGGCTTTCTTCAAGAGAAGCAGAGAAAGAGTTACTTCGCAAAGATCCGGAACTTTTCGAGCTCTCGATGAAAAAGGAATCCGTCCGGCAAATCAGCATGGATCTGCAAGAACTAAAGATCGTGCTCGACACCGAGATGCAAGCAGACCTAGAAAAGCTCAAAATGCTTCTCTCTCACCAAATGCCAGGCGCTAGCATTAAAGATATTTTGAAATTCGCCGTGAAAGAGTCCATCAAAAAACGCGATCTGCAAAGAGAAGTGAGAGCTCGCAAAAGCACTCAAAGCCCACACCGAAAACGCGAAGCAGCACCGGCGTCGGTGTTGGCGTGCGAAATTTCTCAAGCAGAGAAGAGCGAGGCTCAGGAGAAGAGTGAGACTCAGAAGAGCATTCAAGCAACAAGAAAATTTGAATCCAGAGCATCACAAAACTTAAGACTCCCCTTCACCGCCTCTGAGAAACGACTGGTCTGGAGAAAGTTCCAAGGCCAGTGCTGCCACCAGCACATGGGCCGCAGGTGCTCGTCTAGATTCCAGCTGCAGATTGATCACGTCATTCCGATCGCCCAAGGTGGCTCGAATCATATCTCGAACCTGCAGCTTTTGTGTCGGCAGCACAATCAGATGAAAGGCATGGGAACGATTGAATCTTAAGCATAAGGGACATCGCGTTGTCCTGGGATTCACGTTGAGGAGGGATTTGGATGCGTCACGTCGTTGGAAGCTTGCCTGCGAATTGAACATTTTCCGCCGGTGATGTGAGAGGTTTGCTTGAAAGCAACCATCCTGTGAAGGGACGACTCTGCACTTGCGAAAGTTCACCCTTCGCTCGACTCGAAAGGGCCGCTCTCTCGACTGTCCTCTTCCTCTCGAGATTCGAATTAGCAATTTGCCGGGTGAGGCTCACGCATCTCCTGCGCCAGTCGTGACCGAGGGAATTTGCCACCCGCGCCGCAGGCTCCCGCTTGATGACGCGGTCTCGTTGGGCGCAACTCTGGCGTGCCTCAGGAAATGGCTTTGTGCTATCGTTTTTCGGCTTACATTCAAGTCGCAAAACAAAGGAAATACACTCATGCGAAAACACCTCGTTCGGGTTTACCCATCGAAAGAAAAATTGGCTCGTGAAAATCAATTGGCGTGGAAGATTGCGGAGATCGCATCTGACAAAGCGCCGATCAAAGCGGACGTCACCGACATGGTGATCAACCGAATCATCGACAACGCTTCGGTTGCGATCGCGGCGGCCAATCGTCACCCGGTGGCCTCGGCGCGCGCGATGGCGATTGCGCATCCTCGACAAGGTGGCGCGACGGTTTTCGGAATGCCAAACAACCAGAAATTCGATTGCGAGTGGGCAGCCTGGGCCAACGGCACCGCTGTTCGTGAGTTGGATTACCATGACACTTTCCTGGCGGCGGATTATTCGCACCCCGGCGATAACATTCCACCAATCTTGGCGGTCGCTCAGCAAATGGGAAAATCCGGCAAGGATTTGCTCAAAGGTCTCGTGACCGGTTACGAAGTTCACGTCGACTTGGTGAAGGCGATTTGCCTGCACAAATTCAAGAAAGATCATATTGCACACTTGTGCCCAGCGCAGGCAGCCGGCATCGGAACTTTGCTCGGTCTTCCGACCGAAACAATTTTCCAAGCCGTGCAACAAGCGGTTCACGTGTCGTTCACGACTCGTCAATCTCGCAAAGGTGAGATCTCGTCTTGGAAAGCTTATGCTCCGGCCCACTCGGCAAAATTGGCGATCGAAGCCGTGGATCGTTGCATGCGCGGCGAAGGCGCCCCGTCTCCGATTTACGAGGGCGAAGATTCCGTGATCGCCTACATGCTGGATGGCAAAGACGGTAAATACGAAGTGCCACTCCCCGAAGTCGGCGAAGAAAAGCGCGCGATCCTGGAAACTTACACCAAAGAACATTCGGCCGAGTACCAGTCACAAGCATTGATCGATTTGGCGGCGCGAATGAAGCAAAAGATCACAAACTTTGACGATATCGCGAGCATCGTGATCCACACCTCTCACCACACTCACTATGTCATCGGTACCGGTGCGGGCGATCCGCAAAAGATGGATCCAAAGGCGTCTCGTGAAACTTTGGATCACTCGATCATGTACATCTTCGCGGTCGCTTTGCAGGACGGCGGATGGCACCATGTGAAATCTTACGCTCCTGAGCGCGCCCAACGTGCGGACACCGTGGCTTTGTGGCACAAGATCAGCACCCTAGAAGATCCGCAGTGGACCCAGTGGTATCACGAGCAAGATCCAAACAAGAAACGCTTCGGTGGTCGCGTGGAAATCACTTTCAAAAACGGCACCAAATTGGTGGATGAATTGGGAGTTGCCAATGCTCACCCAGCCGGAGCGAAACCATTCGTGCGCGCTGATTACGTTCGCAAATTCGATATGCTCACCGAAGGCATCATCGCTAAGGACGAGCGCAATCGCTTTATCAGCATGAGCGAAAATCTTTTGGACCTGACGCCAGCGCAAGTGCAAGAGCTGAACGTGCAGATCCCGATCGAAAAACTGGTGAACAACAAGCGCGACACCAAAGGTATTTTTTAATCGCGCGAATCTGAGACCAAGCCCCTCTTCGTTGTTGAACAAACGCGAAGAGGGAGTGACCAACACCAAGGCCCGCGCCCACAGCGCCGGCAGAAAAATAGGACGTCGCTATGCTGTTCAATGAAACTCACCCCCATGACAAACGAAAAAAATTCCGCGAAGGTTTGAAATCGGGAAAGCTTTTGAAATTTCCGGGCGCCTTCTCCCCGCTTTCGGCGATGCAAATCGAGAAGCTGGGCTTCGAAGGCGTTTACATTTCGGGCTCGGTTCTTTCCAATGATCTGGGCTACCCAGACGTGGGACTGACGACCTTGACCGAGGTTTCGCAGCGTGGACGTCAGATCGCACGCGTGACCAAGCTTCCCAGCATCATCGACGCCGACACCGGCTTCGGCGTGGCGATGAATGCAGCCCGCACGATTCAAGAATTCATCGAGCTGGGTTTGTCGGGTTGCCATTTGGAAGATCAGGAAAATCCAAAACGCTGCGGTCACCTGGACGGCAAATCCTTGGTTGCCCCAAGCGAGATGATCCAAAAAATTCGCGCCGCCGATCAAGCCCGCAAATACGATCCGAACTTTGTGATCATCGCCCGCACCGATGCGCGCGCCAGCGAAGGCCTACAAAAAGCCATCGACCGCGCGAAAGCCTACACCGATGCCGGTGCCGACGTGATTTTCACTGAAGCTTTGCAGGACGAAAAAGAATTCGAAACCTTCCGCAAAGAAGTGAAAACTCCGCTGCTCGCCAACATGACCGAATTCGGAAAATCGAAATTGCTCACCATCCAACAACTGGAAAATCTCGGATTCAACATCGTGATCTGGCCGGTTTCCACTTTGCGTTTGGCAATGAAGGCTCAGGAAAATGGGCTCAAGCATTTGCTGGCCAACGGAAACATGGAAGGCATTCTGGATCAGATGCAGCACCGAAAAGAGTTGTACGAGCTCACCGATTACGAGCGCTACAACGCTTTCGACACCAGCATTTTCAATTTTAAAATCTAAGGAGAATATCATGAAACTTGCAATCGCGGCCTTGCTGCTGATTTTTGGAATTCAAGCCCATGCAGATTTCGGTGCCGGCGTTATCGTCTCGGGAGCACAAGATACCTGGGACGCTTCCGGCGCAGGCGTCACGGGCATGAAGCCTGATGGCATGACCACTCGCTACGGTTTGATGGCCTGGCTTCCCCTGTTCCCCGGACTGAGCATGCGTCTTGGCTACCTGCGTGAAACAGAAAAAGTGAAAGTCGACTACAGCAGCATTCCCACTCAGAGTGTGACGTTGACCAACAACCTGGTGCCGATCAATCTGCAGTTTGGCCTGCCGGTGACGGATCTCTACATCTTTGGCGGCGCGATCTTCGCCTACAATGACAAAGTCGATCCGAGCGGAAGCTGGAACAATGACCTGCGCCTGAACGCCGGCCTTGGTTACGCCGTTGTCGATCTGGGTCCAGCGCAATTGAACGTCGAATTGGAATACCAAAAAGGCACGCGAAACCTCAGCGACACTTCGGGAGCGGACGTGAAAAACCAATCGATCGCCCTGAATATCGGCGCGCAGTTTGGGTTTTAAGAAAAGCTCTGAGGCTTCGAATTGTTTGAAATTTTGTCACCTTATTTTGACAAACTGCAATTCTGGCACTTGGTGGTCGGGGCTGGAGCCATCTTCTTGCTAGCTGGCTGGCAGATGGAGAAATGGAAGCTCGATGGGGAAACCGCCGATCTTCGCGCCTATGATGAAGCAATGAAAGAAATTGAAAAGAAAAACAAAACCTCTCAAAGGGAGAAATAAAATGAGCCAAGAATACGTCAATCCGGATTACGTCCCAGAACCAGAGAAAGTGAACGTCAAGAAAGGTCTTGAAGGCGTCGTGATGGACACCTCTGCCGTTTCCAAAGTCAACCCCGACACCAACTCGCTGATCTACCGCGGATACCCGGTGCAGGATCTGGCCGAGATGTGCACTTTCGAAGAAGTCGCGTACCTGATGTACACGGGCGAGCTTCCGAACAAAGCGCAGCTTGCGGAATTCACCAAGACCGAGCGCGACTACCGCGACATCAGCAAAGACAATCTCGAAGTCATCCGCCGCTTGCCAAAGAAATGTCACCCAATGGATTCCATCCGCACCGGCGTGAGCTTCTTGGGTTGCGAAGACGAGCGCGTTTGGGATGCGACTCCGAAAACAAACATGGACAAAGCGATGCGCATGCTCGCGAAAATCCCGACCATGATCGCGGCGGATTTCCGCTTCAAAAAAGGTCAGGATTTTATCGCTCCAGATAAAAATCTTTCGATCGCCGAAAACTTCTTCCACATGTGCTTCGGCAAAGTTCCGCAAAAAGAAGTCGTCAAAGCTTTCGACGTCTCTTTGATCTTGTACGCTGAGCACAGCTTCAACGCTTCGACCTTCACCTCACGCGTGGTGACTTCGACGGAATCTGACATTTATTCGGCAACCGTTGCGGGTATCGGCGCCTTAAAGGGCCCTCTGCACGGTGGTGCGAACGAGATGGTCATGCACATGATGAAAGAAATCGCCGACCCTGCCAAAGCCGAACAGTGGATGCTGGACGCACTGACTGCGAAACGCAAAGTCATGGGCTTCGGTCACCGCGTTTACAAAAAAGGTGATTCACGCGTTCCAACCATGAAGAAGTACGCACAAGTGATGGCGGACGTCACTGGCCAGCAAAAATGGATGCAGATGTACAACTCACTGGAAAAAGTGATGGTCGAGAAAAAACGCATCTATCCAAACCTGGATTTCCCGGCGGGTCCTGCGTATTACATGATGGGTTTTGAAATCGATTTCTTCACCCCAATCTTCGTGATGGCGCGAACCACAGGCTGGTCTGCTCACATCATGGAGCAAGCGGCCAACAATCGCATCATCCGACCTTTGAGCGAGTACATCGGTGCTCCTCAACGTCAGGTGAAGCCCTTGAACGATCGCGCTTAAATTTTTTGAGGGGCCACCAGGCCCCGAAAAAATTCTGGGGGCCAATCGGGTTCCAAAATCATTCCGGGGCCGATCGGGCCTGCAATCCGAAAAGCCGGCGGAAAGACAAGCCTCTCTTGTTTCAAGAGGGGCTTTTTTATATAAATTTTCATTTGTCAGAAGATTTGGAGAATCCGAATGCACCAAGCTTCCTGCCTTTGTGGCGCCGTTCAAATTCAGGTCCGCGGTGACTTACCCGCTCCGACCGCTTGTCATTGCAAGAAATGTCGAAGGCATTCGGGACATTTTGAAGCGTCGGTTGACGTCCCGAGAACCGCGGTGACGGTCACCGGATCGGAACACGTCAAATGGTATCAATCTTCCGAAAAAGTTCGCCGTGGCTTTTGCGGCACCTGCGGATCCAGTCTTTTCTGGGACCCTATTTTCAAAGACTGGACGGCGATCGCCATGGGCGCCTTCGACACGCCAACCGGCACACAGCTCGCAAGACATATCTTTGTCGCCGACAAAGGCGATTACTATGAGATCAGCGATGGTCTCCCGCAAAATCAGCAATGACCCCGTAAAACCATGCGCCACCGGCACCGGTGTTTGCAGTGGTGCTGCGATCAGGTTGAGCTCATCTAGCAGCCAACGGTCAACTCAATCAAAGCGCGCCACTGCACAGATCCTCGACCAGCCGTGCAACTTGGACGGATGCGGGTCCCACATAGTGATGGTGAAAATCAGCCGAAATATCGGATTGGGTGAGATTGACTTCGATCTTCTGCGCCTTCCAGGCCCAGCGGGCAAAGCCGGCCGCCGGATAGACTTTTCCCGAAGTACCGATGGAAATAAAAATTTCGCAGGCTTCCAGTGCCTCCTGAATGCTTTCCATGTGATAAGGAATTTCCCCGAACCAAACAATGTCCGGTCGCAGTCCGAGCGTTTTGCCGCAATGGGGACAGGGCTCGTCGACGGAAAGATCTTGCCGCCAAATCGGTTTTTCTTCGCAATAAAGACAGAATATTTTTTGCAACTCTCCATGCATGTGCAAAAGTTTTTTCGAACCCGCCCGCTCATGCAGATTGTCGACATTTTGCGTGACCAACAGGAAATCGCCTTCCCACTCTTGTTCCAGCCGCGCCAATGCCAGATGGGCCGCATTGGGCTGAATCTCCGAATCCCCCAACTGCTTTCGTCGTTGATTGTAAAACTGATGCACCAAATCTGGATCGCGGGCAAATGCCTCGGGAGTTGCCACAACTTCGATGCGATGATTCTCCCATAAGCCATCGTGATCGCGAAAGGTGCGGATACCGGATTCGGCAGAGATGCCGGCTCCGGTCAAAATGACGATGGGCTTAAACACAGTCGTGATGTCCATTTCACTCACCTGACTTCTTGCTTGGAAATAAACCGACGGCTATAAACGGCAGCCCCGAAATAAATAAGAGAAGCAAGATCGATCCGAGCATCAGATGCTCTCGGCCCGTGACCCTTAGAAAATCCTGCACTCCCCTGGGCAGCGCCATCAGAACACCAAGACTGAAAACTGGAGACAGGAAAACAGATGCGATAAAGGCGATTTTTGAAATTTTCGCATCTCGGATTCGTCTGGCAAACACAGCCGCGGCCGCCAACGCCAGGATAAGGGGTGCGACGCTGCCAAATAAGAATGAAACTAAAAGCAAAACAGCGCTCAGCGGTTTGATATCCAAAGCCAGCGAATAAAAAGAAATCGCCCCAACCAAGGGAAGAAGAAGAAAATAAACGGCGAGCAAAGCAACTACCGTAATCCAAAATTCCTGACGATTCGAAACACCTTTGAAATCAAATAATTTTTTGAACATTGCAGCCATTGACACCCGGATGAAGATGCTAAGGTTCGGCATAGAGGGATGTCAAGAGCGGCACGGTCTTCAGGGCTCCTCGAGCCAGGATTTTCAAGATGACAAGGCAGAAAATAGCCCTCAAAGTTATAACGTCACCAGCGTGAAATAATATGATCCACCTGCCGAAAGGTCTCTCTCCATGTGCCACGAAGCTGCCTGTTTGGGTTCTCTGTTCATCGCAGTTCTTGTCGCCTTTGCGGCCTTGATTTTTTTTCTGATCCGGTATCGAAAAAATTTTCTCGCCGAAAATCTCAAACTATCCCCCGATCAAGTCTGGAAAAATGTTTCTCAGCGAGCGAGCCGGTATGGTTTGGCAAAGGGCGACCTTCTTTACGGCATCTACCAGGATAAAACATCTTCCATTCGACAAATCGTCGTTAAAGATTCCAACGGAACAGTCATCGGACAGGCCGAGCAACCAATGAGCGTGCGCGGGATGACCCTGATTTTGGAAAAGGAGACTTATCAGGTCGAGCTTCCATTAACCTGGAGAAGAAAAGCGGTCTTGAAGCAAGCAAGCGGCGAAGTTTTGTCGACCTTCGAACGACTTCCATATACTTTCGTCAAACACCAGTTCACAATCCCGGGCTTTGGAGTGTTGCAATCGGAGCGTGCTCGTTTCAGCTTCCAGTACCCTTTCGAATACAGATCCCATGGAAAAGTCATGGCCATCACCCAGCAGATTTCTCAACGACCCGTGGGGGTGATCGCGCTGGCGCCTTCAAATATCCCCCTCCCGGTCCGAATTTTTATCCTGGCAATGAACGCCTACTGGATCTAGCGACCCTCTATTTACAAATCCGACCGAGAGTGCTACACCGGCCACACTGCTTCGAATCGGCTGATCAGAGAGGGCGTCACCTTGAGAATCAATCATATTTTTATACCGGCAACAGATGTCGAGCAATCGACGCGATTCTACTGCGATCTTTTCGGGTTCACCGCGACAAAAAGATTCAATGATGGCGCTGGCGATTGTCAAACGGTCCACCGCGATTTTCATGGTCACGATCTCGATCTCCTGATCACTCCCATCACGACCGCGAAACTTCCTTACGCGCATCACCTGGCTTTCGAAACCGGGTCCGCGATTGAATTCGAAAACCTGCTTCAAGCCGCAAAGGAAAAAGGCCTCAAGCCAAGGTCCGATGTTCCGTTAGAATCCGCAGCGGGCACAAGCATCTTTAAAATGAATGGCAAGACTTACCAGCATTTCTACGTGCTGGATCCGTCAGGGGTGAATATTGAAATCATGTTTCAAGTTCAAGCTTGATTGGCGCACGACAAGACTGGTTGAATTAATTCATTTTCCATTCATAATAAAAGAACCAGACAAGGAAAAGGACCCAATTTGATGAAATCTTTTTTGATCTCTCTTGTCGTGATGGCGTGTTTTCAACAAAACGCCGCCGCCGCTGAACCCAGCGCGGTCCTTTATAAACCTGAAGATCCCGGCGATTATGCTCTCCAACTCCAAGGTTTTCCGGGATACTCGCAGAAACAGAACCGACTTATTTATAAAACCGAAGTTGCTCATGGCGCCGCCTCGTCGGAATTCTTTGATCTGCATATTGTGGATGCGCGAACATTGCAGCAAGTGAAATCCTTTCGCCTGGACACTCGCCCTACCGTCAAAGCCAAGCAAGACCAATTAAAGCTGAAACTGGCGGAACTGGGACGAGCATTGAGGGCTGGCGGTTACGAGCAGATGATGTTTATCCCCGAGAAGGGCGCGATGGAGAAACAGGTCAAAGCGTCCACATCCACCCCAGTGTTGTTCGAATATTCCCAGAACACGGGCCAATTGAAAATCCTGAATGCGACTTCAAAAAAAGAGCTCGGAAAAAAAAATTTACCAAAGCTTCAACAAGATTGCGGCCCCAACGGTTCGAGCCATACCTTTCCAAATTCTGTTGAGCTCTGGTCCACGAATGATCAGACTATTTTTCTGATCGAAATGACCTTGGCCGGCGCCTCTGACTCGTGCCTAGATCCCACATCCGTCGAGCTGATGAAGGGCTTTCTCTCAGGAAAATAAAATTCTACTGAACCTCGACAGCGCCGATATCACAGCGAGGGCCCGCCCCCAGCTTGTCCACGGGCCGAGGCGCTCCTCTTTGATCAACCGCCGAGCAAGTCACATCGCTGCCGCCGGTATCGATGGCATAGCTGCCGCTCAATGGCATCATGGTGCGGGTGAATCCCCCATTATCTGCTAAAGGTGCTAAATGGGGATCGCCGGTGTAATTTCCAAAGCCTTGCTCCTGACAGGTGGTATCGCCCATGAAACTGTTGTTGGCGACAATGGATCGGCCAAAAACAAAACAGTTCGGCACCTTCGGATCGGCGGACGTGACAATCGAATTTACAAACTCTAACATCTGCGCTGAATCCGCGATGTTCGTGTAAATGTTGGAAGGCCCCCAGCCCGTGGTTTTTCCGTTTTGAACCAGCGTTGAATTGCGAACCAAGATCGAGCGACTGGCAGGATCGGCGGACATGATGTCGATGGCCTGATTGTCATTATAATAAATCGTCGTGTTTTCAATCAAGGCTTCGGCAACGTGATTTAAATACAGGGCGCAGCCATTGACCGTTCGGTAGATCAGGGATTTTTGCACCGTTAATCCAACACCATCATTTGTGGACATGGCGGCCAGAACGGCTCCACCGGCGACACCGATGGTGTTATTGGAAATTTCCACTTCATTCAGAATCAGATGACTGTTGGCCATCTCCGGAAATTGCAGCACCCAATACTTTGGCGAGTTATTGAGAAATCGAGTTTTCGTCAGACTCACGTCACCAGACCCACTCGTCGCTTGAAAAACGTCTTCGCCGACATTGCCTTCAAAGATTCCATTCGACACGAACAAGGAAGCCGGCAAATTGTTTTCCAAGGCCGAAGCTTTCGCCGCCATGCTTGACGATAAAAATCCGTTGGCGAATTTCATATTTTGCAATGTCACCGGCCCGCTTCCGGGCGCACCAAACAATCGCAGAATATTGACCGTTCCCTGGCCGTCCAAAATCGTCGTGACTGGGCTTTCTCCCGAAAGTCCAATTGGATGTCCGTTCGGACCCGAAACCAATCGCATTTCTTTCACCAACTTGAAATCTGCAGCTGGCAAAGTCACATCAATTCCGGAATTGTACGAAGCCACTTCTGCCGACTGCAAGGAAGCGAGCAAAGAGCATTTGCCATTCACATCCGCACAGACTCCGTCCAGCGGTTTCACGTCGACAAGATTGGGATCTTCGTTCGCATCAACCAGGTAGGGCTTAGGTTGAACGTAAATCTTTCCCTCGAACAGAGCCTGTTTCGTGACGTCGTCGTAAACCACACCGGTCACCGGCTCTTGATCGACCACTGCACATTTTTCTTTAATGTTTTTAATTTGCACCCAGTTGTCACCATCCGTGCGGATCAAAATGCTTTCAGGTCTATTTTTGCCTTCGCATTGAAATTGATCGACATAGTGGTGCAGGACCCGAAGCTTGCCGTCATAAGTGCCGCCATTGCCGGATTCGGTCTCAGTGTCATGAAGGCCCAACTGAGAGCCTGCTTTCTCAAGGCCCTGCAGAGCATCACTAAACTGCATGCGACTGCAGCCCTGGGACCAGCTCAGAATCAGAAGTGGTATCAATAAAACCACGGACATTTTTTTTGACATGTCTTTCTATGTTAGCATCCAAACGCGCGATCACAATAAAACCAAAGCTCGATCTCAAATTGAGACGCAGAAAGGGGCCTCTCAAATGCTTTCGCCGTGACAACCACGAAAAACTCCCTCAAATTGATCTGATCACCGACCGGGACAGATTATGACAAACATCCAAACTCTTTTTGCCGCCCAAAAGGCCCATCGCTGGCACCAATCGCAAACCTTAGCCAACGAACGAATCGAGACGTTGCGCCGGCTGAAAAAATGCATTCTCGCACACGAAGCGGATCTGATCGCGGCCATGTGGAAAGACTTTCGAAAACCCCAAGTCGAAGTGGAAATCTCCGAAATTTTTCCGGTCCTTGAAGAAATCAATATCGCACTCAAAAATCTCAAGCGCTGGATGAAACCCCAACGCGTGTCCACTCCGTTGGCCCTGATCGGAAATCGCAGCGAGATTTACCGCGAAGCCCGCGGCCTGGTGCTGATCATCGCACCTTGGAATTATCCTTTCATGCTTTTGATGGCGCCGCTGGTCTCGGCCGTGGCCGCCGGCAATTGCGTGATCGCAAAGCCTTCCGAGAAAACCACGCACACGTCGGCCTTGATCGAAAAAATCATCAGCGAAGTTTTTCCCGCCCAACAAGTCGCCGTCGTTCAAGGGGCGGTCGAGACGTCCCAAGCTTTGTTGGCGCTTCCATTCGATCATATCTTCTTCACCGGCAGCACCCGTGTCGGGCAGATCGTGATGGCGGCGGCGGCGAAACATTTGGCCACCGTGACGCTCGAGCTGGGTGGAAAATCTCCGACCATCGTTTTGCCGGACGCAAACCTTCAGGATGCGGCCGAAAAAATCGCTTGGGGACGCTTTCTCAATGGCGGCCAGACTTGCGTTGCTCCCGATCACGTCTACGTTCACGAATCCATCCGGCAACAGTTCCTGCACCACTTCAGTCAGGCCGTTCAAAAAAGTCATGACAAACAGAGCATGGCTCACATCGTGGATGCCACGGCCTTTGCGCGTCTTCGTGGCTTGTTAGAGGCCAGTGCCGCACTGAAGGAGCCCGTGACCATCGGTGGCTTGAGCGATACCAACGATCTTTCGATGGCAGCGACGGTGATCGAAGCAAAGGCCGATTCGCCATTGATGAAAGAAGAAATCTTCGGACCCATCCTGCCGGTTTTGACTTACCAAAATCTGGATCAGTTGTTGACCCTCTTGCAAAACCAACCGAAGCCACTGGCTTTCTACATCTTCGGCAGCAAGGACACCGAGAAGATCTTAAGACAAACCACTTCGGGTGCGGCCGTCATCAACAACGTGGTGATCCACTTTGTGAATCATTCGACTCCGCTTGGTGGTGTCGGGGCCAGTGGACAAGGTCAGTACCATGGCTTTGCGGGCTTTCGCACTCTCTCGCATGAACGAACCGTGATGACGCAAAGTCCTTTCGGATTGTCCAAAATGCTCTACCCTCCCTATGACCGCCCGGCGGTAAAGCTCACCCGGTGGTTTTTAAAATTTCTCTCAAGGTAGAATTAAACATTATCAAGTATCTGTAATTACTGATGAATTTAATATAATAATTCCATCTATTGACTACTTCTAGTTTTAGAACTATTCTAAATCCAACATGAAGAATGACAAAAGAGCCTGCTTAACGACTCAAGAAATTGAATCTCGCCTGAAAACGGCGGGTGTTCAGCCGACCCTGCAACGAATTGCGATTTGCCAGTTCGTACTCTGCGAAGCGGACCACCCGACGGCTGAAGAGGTTCACGCCTGGGCCGAAAAAAATCTCGCCAAGATCAGCTTGGCCACCGTCTACAACACATTGAACGTGTTGGTGGCCGCCGGCCTTTTGAAAGAGTTCAAATTTCAACACCAGGACAAAGTGATCTACGACGACAACATGGAAGAGCACTTTCACTTTCTGGATGAAAAATCCGGCCGGCTTTACGACATCCACAAAGATGACGTGAAGCTTTCGGTCGAGCTTGAGAAAAAATTTAAAATTTCCGGTTTTGATTTATTGATTAAAGGCGAAACCAAAACATCCTAAGGAGGATTGAAAATGACTACGGCTACGACGACTCATCAACGCATGCTCGGTATCGGCGAAAAATTCCCTGAATTTGAACTGAAAGCCTGCGTTTCTCGCGAAAAGGGCAAAGAATTCGGAACCATCTCGAACAAGGATTTCAAAAACTCTTGGTCGGTGATGTTCTTCTGGCCTTTGGATTTTACTTTCGTGTGCCCGACCGAAATCGCGGAATTCAACAAGCACGCCAAAGATTTCCAAAATCGCGAAGCGAAACTTTACGGTCTGAGCGCGGACTCTGAATTCGTGCACTTGGCTTGGCGCACGCACCACGAAGACCTGAAGAACCTGCACTTCCCGATGATCGCGGACTATAACAAGTCTTTGACCAACGAATTGGGAATCGCATCGAAAGACAACGGCGCTCCTTTGCGCGCGACCTACATTGTCGATCCAACCGGCATCGTTCGCTGGGTTTCCGTGAATGACCTGAGCGTTGGTCGTAACGTGAAAGAAGTTCTGCGCACTCTGGATGCTTTGCAAACAGACGAGCTGTGCCCATGCAACTGGGAAAAGGGCCAAGCGACTCTCGGTTAATGCCGGGATCGACTCTTGCCAATTTGATTCGGGGGCGGTGCCGCCCTCGAGTTCTCTAAAGACTCGAATCACCGGGTCGACGGCACCAACCAAACTTGACCTGAGCCGAACTGGTTGAATCGAAAGGATCAAATATGTCGATCTCCGAAAAAATGGATGCTTACTTTGAAACTGAATTTCCCGGGCACTCAACTTCCGTCTTCCGGGATCTGATGATGAACCTTAAAAAAATCATGGAAGAAAGTCCCCTGGACGAGGGCGAACGCTTCCTGAACCTGATGGCCATCGCAACCTCGCTGGACAACAAGCCTTTGATGGCGTTTGCGGATGAGGGTCTGAAGGCTCGCGATTTCACGGCCGAACAAATTCAAGAGGCCAAAGAATCAGCGGCCATCATGGGAATGTTGAACACGTATTATAAATTCAAGGGCTTCCTGTCGGCCGAAACCCTGGAAAGCTATCCCCGCGCGGGACTGCGCATGCAGTCTTTGGCCAAGCCGCAAAATGGCAAAGAGCGCTTCGAGATGATGTCCCTGTCCGTCAGCGTGGTGAATGGCTGCCCGACCTGTGTGTCCTCGCACGAAAAAGCGCTGCGGGCCCTGGGCGTGGACGCGGATAAAATTCACGATCTGGCGCGCATGGCTTCGGTCGTGAAAGGCTTGTCTGCCTTGAAGCACGCGCTTTAAGAGCTTCCAAAAATCAGCGTGAACAGAGCTTGTCTAATCCCGAGATAGGCTCTAAATTCGGGGCATGCAAAAATCTGAAATGCCCCAAAAAATTTATCTCAAAGATTACCGAGCTCCTGTATTTTCGATCGAAAAACTGGAGCTCGATTTTATTTTGAACGAAGACGCATCCCGTGTTCGCTCGAAAATGTCGGTGCGAAAACAAACACCCGGTGCGGATCTCTGGTTGGATGGTGAAGAGCTGAAACCTGTGTCGGTTTTGGTGAATGGCGCGAAGCCTGAATTCGAGGTCTCGGCGACAGGACTGAAAATCTTGAACCCACCCGACTCTTTTGAACTGCAAATCGAAACGGAATTGAAACCACAGGATAACACCTCGCTCGAGGGTCTGTACAAATCCAATGGCGTCTTCTGCACCCAGTGCGAAGCCCAGGGCTTTCGCAAGATCACCTATTTCCTGGATCGCCCCGATGTCATGACCAAGTACCGCGTGCGCATCGAAGCCGATCAGAAAAAATACCCCGTGCTTTTATCCAACGGCGATCGCATCTCGGCGCGCACTTTGGAAAATGGTCGTCACGAAGTGATCTGGGAAGATCCCTTCAAAAAGCCGTGTTACCTGTTCGCCCTGGTCGCCGGAGACTTGGGCGTGATCAAAGACACGTTCACGACACGCTCGGGGAAAAAAGTGGATCTCGAAATCTATGCTGCCCACGGCATGCAGGATCGCTGTCACTTTGCCATGCAGTCTTTGAAAAAATCGATGAAGTGGGATGAAGAGCGTTTTGGCCGCGAATATGATCTGAACACCTACATGATTTTGGCGGTGGATGATTTCAATGCCGGCGCCATGGAGAACAAGGGACTCAATATTTTCAACTCCCGCCTGGTCTTCGCCAATTCACAGACCGCGACCGACGCGGACTATTTCGCCATCGAATCGGTCATCGCTCACGAATACTTTCACAACTGGACCGGCAACCGCGTCACCTTGCGTGACTGGTTTCACTTGAGCCTGAAAGAAGGTCTCACGGTGTTTCGCGATCAGGAATTTTCGATGGATCAATCTTCGCGCGCCCTGATCCGCATCGAAAATGTCGACGATCTTCGCAATTATCAATTCGCCGAGGATGCGGGACCGAACGCACACCCGATCCGTCCAGCCTCTTGCTACGCGGTCGATAACTTTTTCACCGCCACCATTTACGAAAAAGGTTCCGAAGTCATCCGCATGATGCAAACCATGGTGGGCCGCCCTGGCTTTCGCAAGGGCATGGACCTGTACTTTGAACGTCACGACGGACAGGCCGTGATCATCGAAGATTTTGCGCAGGCGATTGCTGAACCAAATCAGCAGAATTGGGAGCAATTCAAGCTCTGGTATTCGCAGGCTGGTACACCTTCGGTCACCGTCAAAGAAAACTATGACCCGCAGGCGAAGACTTATTCCCTTGAGCTGGCTCAAAGCACGGCCCTGACTTCGCAGGAAAAAACGGAAGGCATCCAGAAGAAACCTTTCCACATTCCGTTGGTGATCGGCCTTTTGGATGAAAAAGGTCAGGATCTGAAACTGCAATCCAAGCAGACCGTCGTCAATTCCGAAGACCAAACTTTGATTCACCTGAAAGCGCCGAGCGAAACCTTTGTTTTCGAAAATATTTCGGCGCGCCCCGTGCTGTCCTTGAACCGTCAGTTCTCGGCGCCCATTCATCTCAAGTGGGACGCAAGCTTTGCGGATCTTTTGTTTTTGATGAAACATGATTTCGACGCCTTCAATCGCTGGGATGCGGCTCAGAAAATTTACCTGCAGCTCAACTCGAAATTGATTCAGTCTTACCGCGAAAACAAAGTGCCCGAGCTCGCTTCGGCGGTCGTGCAGGCCTTCCAAAGCGTGGTGGAAAACCCGACGCTCGATCCTGATCTCAAGGCCAAACTGATGGCCCTACCGTCGATGGATTATCTTGCTCAGCTTGAGGCCATCTTGGATGGCCCCGCTTTTCTCAAGGCCCATCACCACATGCTGGAAGGATTTGCCAAAGCATCCGAAGCCGAGCTTTTGAAAACGTATCAGGCTCATCACGGTCAAAACGTGACGAGCCTGGACCCCAAAGATTTTGGTCGCCGCCGCCTGAAGAACACGGCGCTCACTTATCTCTCGGCGCTGCCGCAGCATCAGTCCTTGGTGAAAAAGCAATTCGAGACGGCACAGATGATGACCGATCAGCAATCCGCTTTTGCCAATATGGTTGATTTTGAAAACGAGCTTCGCGATCTGGCCATCGACCGTTTCTATCAGCAGTGGAAATCCGAATCCTTGGTTCTGAACAAGTGGTTTGCCCTGCAGGCCGCTTCGACCCATCCTAAAACTTTTGAAACCGTGCAAAAGCTGATGAGTCACCCGGACTTTCAAATCAAGAATCCGAACCGGGTCTTTGCTTTGATTCGCACCTTCGGTGACAACCTGTCGCAGTTCCACCGTCCCGATCAAGACACTTACGCCTTCTTTGCCGACCGCATCATCGAGGTGGATAAATTAAATCCCCAGACAGCAGCCCGGCTGGCGGCGGCATTTGATGTGTGGACCAAACTGCCGACCGAAGCTCGCACCAAAGCGCACCGCGAATTGGAACGAATGCTTCGCTCTGGCTTATCAAGCAACACGCATGAGATCATTCAAAAATCAGTGCAAGCCGGTCACGCTGAAGCGAATGGGTCTTAAGCTTCGGCAAACTGGTAGAGTGGAATTTCCAGGATAAAGCGCGTGTTTGCGCAGTCAGGATCCAGATACAATTGACCGCCATGCTCTTCGGCGATGCCCTTGGAAATGCTGAGCCCCAGACCGACGCCCTTCCCCACATCCTTCGAGGTGAAAAACGGATTGAAGATCTTGTCCTGAATTTCCTTTTTCACGCCAGATCCTGAATCGGTGATCCAAATTTGGATGCTTTTCTCGTGCTGCATAAATGAAATCTGGATCCATGGATCTGGCTTTTGCTCGATCTCGTCGGCCGAATTGTTGATCAGGTTCAAAATGATTTGCGAAATTTGCGTGGGCTTACAATGAAGATAAGCCTCTTTGGGACATTCTTGCAGCGACAGCTGAATGTTTCGCTTTCGCAGTCTGGCCTGCGATAGCATCAAGGTCTCATCGATGATCTCAACCAAGAGCACCGGAATGAAATGGTCTTTGTGCCCATCTCGCGAAAAATCCAACAGTCCTTTGACGATTTTGGAAATCCGGTTCGCGGTCAATTCAATCTTATCCGCCGTCGCGATGATTTCGCCCCCGGAAACGCTGTCCGAACCCGCAAGCCTACGGATTTTGGAAAGGTAACCGACAATGATTCCCAAGGGATTATTCACCTCGTGGGCAACCCCGGCCGCCATTTCTCCGAGCGTTGACATCTTTGCCAATTGAAAACGATGCATCTTCTCTTGGTCGAGAAGCTTGTTCATTTCGATCAGCTCGACCGAGGCACGGTCACGAAAATAAATCTGCAGCGCCAAGGCCGCAAACGAGCAAAGGAAGACAAAAGACAGGATGTAAAAGTACTGGCCATTATCGAATTGCCCTGAATTTAAATCGGTCACTTGCTCGGCAATCTGTTTGACGAATTGATTCTCGGCTTCGACGGCCCGCTTGGTGATCGTCTCGCTGGTTGCTTGAATGTCCCGCAAGGCCGCTCGCTTTTCGGCCAAGCTCAGTGCCGAAAAATGATCCAGCCTTTCGTAAATCCGGTTCATCAATGGCAGCAGGTAGGCCTTGTCCTCGGGCTGCAGTCCGTTGTCCGTTTGGGCGATCGCCGCTTCAAGAGCCGTCATCATGCGGTCGAGCTTGGCTTCCATGTTGTTTCGCTTGAGATCGGTTTCCAAAAGCTCTTCGATTGTGAGGCTCACGGTATTGAGGTGAAAGCGGATCTGCGTGGCCGAGCGAATGCCGAGCTTCACCTCAAATTCACGGCGAGAATAAATTTCGAGGTCGCGAGAGGTGCGATAGGTTTTCACGACCACGACGATTGTCGATACCACCAGAATCGCAAAAAAGAACCATTGCAGTTTAAATCTCACGAAGGAAAGCCTCTGCCCACCGCTCGGTGTTTACTTCACAAATTCAATTTTGATGACTTGCCAGACTGAATTGTTCTCGAGCATGGATTTGACCGCCATGTTCTGATCAAATTTGTGGTAATCGTAGACGACGCGAAAGGTGCCCTTGTTTCTCGTGGCAATGACCTGTCCGTCTTCCTCGAAAGCCAAAAGCGCGTTCCACTCATTGAAATCTTTGTCGGATAATTCTTGGGAATAATCATTCGTGGCCGTGAGCCTTGCCTTCTTCACCCCGGCCTGCGCGTATTTTTTGACAAAATCACGCATTAAGATTCCTTTGAACTCGTGCTTGCCTTCAGAACGCCACTCGGTCGTGACCGAGGATAAGGTCGGAAAGTCCTTCATTAAAACTTCGACCGAAAGCTCATGCGGCGCCGAAGGCTGCGTGGCTCCGCTCAGGGCGATGGTGTGACGACGTTCGGCCTGGGCCAAGCAACCTAAAAACACGAAAAGAATACCTACCCATTTCAGCATAGATTCCCCTGATACATTCTGATGACGGTTGGATTTTATCTACACCGAGACCCTTGGTGGATTCAACCTGGATTCCAACTTTTTAAAAGTCAGCGCCGATCTGAAGCAAACATTCACGTTTGAAGTTCCATTCACCAAACAAAAAAGGCCCTGGTTTTCACCAGAGCCTTTTTCAGATTAGATGCATTGGAAAAACTAGGCCGCGATTTTCGTCGGCAAAGCCGGATTCAGCAAACCGCGTGATTGAAAAGCCTGCATGCAGTCTTTCCAGAACTTCTCCTTGAGCTTCTGCTCGGCTGGTCCCATCTTAATTTTTGGAAAATCTTCTTTCTCGCAGTGATTTGAGAAATCTTCGACTTTGCAGGTGCGAACGATTTTCAGCATCAGGCCCAAGTGGACCTCGGTCATTGGCTTTCCATCCACCAGCATTTTGCGCAGCCCCTGTTCGGGTGTGTGAAGTAGAAACTCGTGCAGACCTGGAAGATCGTATTGACTCATGAATTGCCCCCTTTAAGTGACAATCTCTTATCGGCCTATCCGATCCATTTTTGCAGAGGCCAACTGGACCTTTTTTGCCGACCAAATGGAACCTATGAAAGATGGTCGCAAACTGAACGAACTGTCTCAGATTAAGACAGGAAAACCTTTCCTGATTTGGCTTTGCTATGGAAACCCTGACCAAATCCTAATGGCGAAGACCCCCATCTTCCGCTATAAGAAAGCACGTCTAAAAAAAGGAGTTCCCATGAAAGCCGCCTTCACAATTGCCGCCCTGACTTTCGTATCTGTTTTCGCTCAAGCCTCAGTTTGCTTCAAAGCCGAAAAACTGGTTCCTTCTTACGTTCCGCAAACCATCTGCGTCGACTCGTTAGAAATTGGAGATTCTGCTGGCTCGGCCTTCATCAGCACCGAGACATTCGCCGGATCACACAAGGCCTTGGAAATCGTGTCTTACGTTCGTCACAATGAAGAAAAAGCCGCGTTCCAAGCACAAGCCGTATTGACAAAACCTTGGGAAGTAAACTGCTTTGTCGGTGACGAAGTGAACGTCGTGATTTCAGGTGTTGTCGACACTCGCGAAAATCCAGAAATCAATCCTGCTTCATTGTCACTGAAAGTGAACTATGCTGGCGGCTACGATTCTTGCCACAACCCCGAACGTGAAGAATCTGTCGATTACGTTCAAGTGCAGTAATTCATCACCGCAGGTCACCAGACCTGCTTCAGATTGCAAATAAAAGCACCGCTACCAGGCGGTGTTTTTATTTGGGCCCAGTCGTCAGTTTTAGAGACGGGACCCCGAAAGGCACCTCATTCACGATCTTTGCCGTTGGTATAGCATGTTAGCTGAGAACCAAGACAATGCATCGTGCCGACGGCAAAGATCGTGGATGAGAGGACTCTTGTATCTTCAAAGAGTCGGCTCAGCGACTGAAAAATAATTTCCCACTGCAGTTCCTGAGAAGCTATCCCAGATATGCAAAGCCGAGGAGGTCGCTGCAAAGATTCGCTTTCAGCGCAACAACGAAGGATTTGCATTTATGGGATAGCTTCTAAGTGTTTTTCAAAAATTCTTCGCGGGTTTCGATCTTGGATTTGAAATGTCCACGCAGATCGTTGGTGGAGGTCGAGCTATTGCTGTCCTGCACTCCGCGCGCGATTACGCAGTAATGTTTGGCGTTGATGTGAACCGCGACGTGATCGGTCTCTAAGACGTACTGAAGACAATCGGCGATTTGCTTGGTCAGGCGCTCTTGCACCTGCGGACGACGAGAGAAAAATCGCACGATGCGGTTGATCTTGGAAAGGCCGATGACTTTTTTGTTCGGGATGTAGGCCACCGTCGCAAAACCGTCAATGGTTTGAAAGTGGTGTTCGCACACGCTCAAGACCTGAATGTTTTTGATGACCACCATTTGATCGTACTGCATTTCGTTGTCGATCACGGTCATCTTCGGGAAATTGGCCAGATCCAGGCCGCTGAAAATCTCGTTCACGTACATCTTGGCGATTCGTTTCGGCGTGTCTTGAATGGAATCATTTTTAAGATCCATTCCCAAAACCTTCATGATTTCGGTGAAGTGCTTCGAGATGATTTCGATTTTTTCTTCGGCAGAATGCTTGGTTTCAACCAATGGCGTGGGCCGAACGTGCGAAAGAATGTCGGAAACAGAGTAAGTCGTCTTGTGTTGGCTCTTTTTCATAGGCGCATCTTTTTAACCCAAGAACCCCGGCGCCGCTAGGAAAATGAACCTTACTTGAGAAATCGCATGGCGGCTTCGGCCCCCGTCTGGACGGCGCCATTCATCGTTCCCATCCAAGCCAGGCTTTGCGATTCTCCGGCAAAATGCCAGGCCGAATTTTCCGCCTGCGCGCTCATGCCGACAACATCAAAGGTTTGAAATTGACCGGGCTTTAAATAGCTGCGGCTTCCTTTCGACCAAGGATGCAGCTTCCAGTTTTGAACGTAGGATATATTTTCATACGACACCGGTTTACTTGCGACTTTGTCGAGCTCCTTCAAAATCTGCGGCACCAGGTGCAGCCCCGCACTCTCTCCCGCTTTGCCACCCACGGTGGCCTGCAAAAGACCGTGCAAAGAATTCAGGCCCGACATGGAAACATCGCCACCTTCGGTCAAGAGTGACGCCACGGAATCGGTATAAACCGAGCCGCCTGTCCCCAATACAGAGCTTTCGCCCCAGAAGCGATCCTGAAATCCCAACAAGACTTTTCCGTGCGCCCCCAGGCTTTGCTTTGCCATCAGGTCCCGGCGCGAGGCCGCCATCGGGATCGCGTCCCACCCCGTCACCTGGCGAAGCATCGTTGGCGGCAAAGTGCAAATCACCCGGCGCCCTTTGAATTCGGTTTCACCTTCGGGAGTTTTAAAAATCAAACTCCAGCCACCTTCGAAGGTTTTGATTTCGGTCAGCTGATGGCGAAATTGCACGAATCTCTCCGGAATCACGCCGCCCACCCGGTCCAACAAGGCCTGGGTCAGAATCGAGCTTCCACCGGCAATCTTAAAGTACTTTTTATTGAAAGGTTGAAACGAGTCCCGCATCCAGTGCACCAAGTGCAGCGATGAAATTTCATAAGGCTCGACTCCCCATTCGGCGCGAACCAGTTGTTCGAGGAAAGGCTTCATCCAAGGTTGCATCTGAACCGACAGACGGTCCAACAGCTCGGCCGCCGACATGCGATCCAGCAACACCGCCTTGGGAAATTGCTCTTGATTTTGCAGATTCAGAATCTGCGCGCTCTTCCCGTAGGCTTCGTGTTGCACCTGCTGAAAAATTTTGATCAGGTCCTGGGTTTCCTTGCGCCACTCTTTGCCGGCGGCCATGCGGCCTCGTTCCAGCCAGCGCAGGCTCTCTTTCGGTTCCACCTCAAGCAGACGAACCTTCAGCTCTTGCGCCAAGGCCTGAATCTGCTGATGCTCGGGTTCGATTCTCTCGCCCCCCAGTTCGCCCTGCTCCGAGGAAATATTGAGATCCTTTAACGTCCACACCCGGCCACCGACACGAGCCGAGCTTTCAAAAAGACGAAACGGAATTTGATTTTTTTTCAACTGGTAAGCCGCCGACAAACCGGCCAAACCCGCACCGAGGATCAAGACCTTGTCGCCCTCGTCACGGGTGTCGCCCATCATCAAACGATCCAGCGAAGCGCACCCGGATAAAGGCGCCAGCGCCGAAGTCGCAGCCAAAGTTTTCAAAAAATCTCTGCGTGATTTTTGCATCCGTTTGAGTGTAAAAACTCTTTCACACAATGTCTAGGATCTCTGAACAATCACTTGCACATCTTGCCGAACGGGACTGGGTCCTTCTCGAGGATTATTTCCCCGAAGCCTTGCTGCAAGGACTGTCAAAAGCCGCGGACAGTCTTTGGCAAGAAGGAGCTTTCCAAGCTGCCAAGGTGGGTCGAAGTGCGGATCAAAAAACCGCTGCTTCGGTTCGCAGCGACTGGACGCATTGGTTGGACTTGAAAGGCCCACTGCACCAGGAGCTGGCGGTCGCCATTCAGGATCTGCAGCAAGAATTAAATCGAGCGCTTTACTTGGGCCTGCAGGATTTCGAGTGCCATTTCGCTCGCTACTCGGAAGGTCAATTCTATGAACGGCATATTGATCAATCTCCGAGCAAAAGTCCCTTGCATGGTGAAAGGGTCATCAGCTTTGTGTTGTACCTGAATCCCAGCTGGCAACCTGGGGACGGCGGCGAGCTGTGTCTTTTTCACCAAGACCGCGAAACATTGATTGAACCCCGCTGGGGCCGCTTGATGCTGTTTCGCTCTGACACCGTCCCCCACGCCGTGATGAAGTCAGTGAAAGAAAGATGGAGCTTGACCGGCTGGTTTCGAAGAATTTGAATAGGGTCCCCATGCTGAAGCCATTTCGTTCTCTGAACAGCCTTGAGCGCCTTTTACTGGAAGTTTTTTTCTCCCGCCCGCTGTGGAAATCGCTGATCATCTTGTGCTCTTTGCTGGGAACTTTTTTTGGTCTACTGGGACCCTTTCTGCAAAAAGAATTTATCGATGGTCTGATTCAGGGTCACCAATCCCTGAGCTACCTGTTTCTCTCTTTCGTCAGTCTGTTTCTGGCCCTCAGCTTAAATCTGCTAACGAACTATTTAGGCGTGCGCGAATCTCTTTTCATGCAGCGGGTTTTGGCGCAGCGAATGTACAACCACACCTTGAATCTGCGCACCGATAGCCTGGCCGGCCGCCCGATTGGCGAAATTGTTTCTTTGTACGCGACCGACATTCCAGGAGCGACTGTATTTCTCGATCAAAGCCTTCCGGTTGGCACCGGTATTTTATTTCCATTGGTGTTAGCGCCCTGGGCGCTGGTGCGCTATTTCGGCGTGCCGCTTTGGCCTTTGGTCAGCGTGATGGGCGCGATCATCCTGATCAGCTTTTCGATGGCCTTTCGCCAAAGCAAATTTTTCTTTCAATTCAAGCGCCTGGCGGCCGATCGCATCGGGTTGGTCAGCGAATGGATTCAAAACATCCGCACGCTGCGAATTTTGGGATGGGTGGAAAGTTTCGAAGATAAAATTTTCGAAGTTCGCAAAGTCGAAACCGTCAATCGCATCCGCATGGTGACCAACGGGCAATTGATGAACAGCATCAGCTCGTCGATCACTTTCATTCTGAATTTGGCGGCGCTGGGATCTTTGATTTATCTGTCGGATCAACAGATTACGACCGGCACACTGCTGGCTTTGCTCTGGATCATCGGCGTTTTTCTCACGCGTCCCTTTCGGCAGATGCCCTGGTTTTTCACTTTTATTTTTGATTCGTGGACGTCCCTGAAACGCGTCGATGCTTTTTTGTCCTTGCAAAACAGCAACGCGCAAAAACGCGCGACCGATTTTCAAAAGCTCAGCGCCTTCAACCTGCAAGATAAAATTTTCGACCTGAAAAATCTGAATCTGAAAATCGGCTCGCACCACCTTTTAAAAGACATTTCCTTCGAGATTCGCAACAAAGAATTCATCACCATCGTCGGCGAAGTCGGCAGTGGTAAAAGCTTATTGCTGCTGTCCTTGCTGGGCGAAACCGGTGCCTCGTTTGGGCATTACCAAATCAAAGGCAACGATGCCGCCACTCTGCCCCTGGATCAGCTTCGACAGTTTTTCACCTTCGTGCCGCAAGAAGGCTTTATCATGAGCGCAAGCCTGCGCGAAAACGTGGCTTTCGAATACGACGGCAACAATGTCGAGCAAGACCGCGCCATTCTCGAGAGCCTGCGCCGGGCGCAGTTTGATCTCGACAAAGAGCGCGTCGAAGACGGTCTTGCCACCGAAATCGGCGAACGCGGCGTGAATCTTTCGGGCGGTCAAAAGCAGCGCGTATCCTTAGCACGAGTGGACTTTTACCGCGCCCCGATTATTTTATTGGATGATTGTCTCAGCGCCGTCGATGTCGACACCGAAAATCTTTTGATCGATGTGCTGATCAAAGGCGCCTGGAAAGATCGCACGCGATTGCTGGTGACTCATCGGCTGACCGTTTTGGAAAAATCCGACCGCGTGATCTTTTTGCAAGACGGTCGCCTGCAAGCACAAGGCACTTTTCATGAGCTCTTGGCGACCAATCCCGAATTTCGCAAATTCGCGGCGACGGTGGCGCATGATGAATCGAAGAAGGCTTTGACCTCGCAAATTCAAGAGCTCAAAGCCGCGACCTCGTTGATGGAAGAAGAAATGGCGAAGACCCCGATCGAGACGCCGGAGAGCGAATCATGAGCTCGAAAAAATCATTCATCGAGCAAGAAACGAAATTCACCGGCAAATACAACCGATCCGTTTTTGAAACGTTGTGGCTGGCTTACGGTCCCTACCTTCCGCGGGTCATCACCTGTTTGATCTCGGGCTTTCTGGGGCGCATCTGTCTTTTGGCCAACGCCAATATCATTGGTTACTGGGTGGATTCTTTCTGCGTGGCCTCTGCCGAGCGTGGGTGCCGGCCAACGCCTTTGATGTTCCAAGACTTTACGTCCGCCAATTACATTTTGCTTTTATCGGGCCTAAGCCTTTTGGGATTTTCCTTTGTCCTGATTTTTCGTGTGCTTTTTTCGCGGCTTTCCTCGATGGCCGTGAGCCAGATTTACGACGAGACCACGTACCGCACCTCTCGCCAACCCATGAGTTTTTTCGACTCGACCCCGGCCGGCCGGATCATCACGCGGTTTTCAAGCGACTATGGCAATGTCTTTCGCCTGTTCGGCGGACCGCTGGCGGAACTTTGCGCCATTATTTTCGATCTGGTGGCGATGCTCATCTTGATCACCTTTGCGAGCCCCTTGTATTTACCGGTGGTGGTTCTGATTGCGGTCGTTGATTTCATGATTTTCAAACTCAATGCCCAACGTCTGCGCGAAGCCCGCCGCGCCATGTCCGCCAGCCGCTCGCCGTCGATCGCGCATTTTGCCGAGACCGCTCAGGGAGCCAGCACCATTCGTTCTTTCGTCAAGCAGCAGTCCTTCTCGAAACGTTTTGAAACTCTGGATCGGCATTACCTCAAAAATAAAATCGATTCGACCAAAGCTCTGATGCGTTTTTCATTTCAGATCAATTGCACCACCGCATTTTTCTTGCTGCTGACGGGTTTGGGAGCATGGTGGCTTTTGAACTTGGGTTGGCTCAGCGTCGGCTCGATCGGTGTGGCCTTTAGCTTCATCGCGCTTTCGGGAAACACCGTGCAAATGTTCTTCGAGTGGATCTCGCAATTCGAAGAAGCCATGGTCGGCGTCGAACGCTTGGATCATTACGTGCGAAGCCCTTTAGAAAAAGGGGCGCGGCTTCCGGCGCGAGCCCAATTTCTAACCGATCATCCCCGATTCACGCGCGCCGAGGAATCTGGCTTGCAGCAAAGCAGACTGACCACGGCCCCGTCCGCTCGTGTTGAATTCGACCAGGTCCTTTTCCGATATCGCAAAGACCTGCCACCGGTGTTGAAGGGCTTAAGCTTTGACATCAAGCCCGGCGAAAGATTTGGCATCATCGGGCGCACCGGCAGCGGCAAGTCCAGCCTGATTCAAGCCTTGTTTTATCTCTATCCCCTGGATCAAGGTTCGGTGCGAATCGATGGCAAATACCCCGATCCGATTGAAGGGCCCAAACAGGCTAATGCTGTCGATCTCGGTCTTTACCGCCGGTCCATCGCCTTTATCGCCCAGGACCCCACATTGTTCCGGGGCACCTTGCGCGAAAACCTTGACGTCAATCAGGAGAAAAGCGACGAGGACCTGATGGAGGCTTTGCGAAAGGTGGGCTTGCAAGAGTGGGCCAACAGTTATGACCTCCAGCGTCCGATTGAAGAGCGCGGTCGCAATCTATCGCAAGGCGAGCGCCAATTGATCTGTATGGCCCGATGCCTCTTGCAGGACAGTCCGGTCATCGTGATGGACGAAGCAACCAGCTCTGTGGATCCACAGTCCGAGGAGATCTTGGTCCGGGCCACCGAAGAGTTCTTTCGCGATAAGACCCAGATCATCATCGCCCACCGACTTTCGACCTTGCAGAATTGCGACCGAATCCTGTGGTTGCAAAACGGCGAGATTCGCATGATCGGCAAGCCTTCCGAGGTCCTGCCGACTTTTCAAAAAGCAAAATTGTAAACCCGGTCTTTCCCGCTTGTTATTTCTTAATCTTTTGTTAAAGATGGAAGCAGCAAAGGGCGCTCGGACATGGAAGATAACTCAGACTCTTCACAAAAAAATGTTTCCCATGACGACGGCGCCGGCAACGATAATCTTTTGCCGTTGCACGAAGATTTGCACACCGATCCGAGCTCAGAACCTTCTCCACTTTTGAAATTGTCCGAAGCTTGGAGCTCGCTGCCAACCGAAGAGCGCAAAGAAAAATTCGCGCAGCTTCCACGCACCGATGCCGAAGAATTATTTTTCAGTCTCAAGGCGCACGATCAGGCGGAATTGATCGCCGAAGCGGCACCTTTGGAAAAACGATCTTGGGTTCGCTTGCTGGGTCCCGATGACGTGGCCGATATCATTCAGGATTTGGGACTGGATCACAAAGAAGAGATCTTAAGCCTGCTCGATCCGCAAACCCGTCGCGAGGTCACAGCACTTCTGGCTTACGCCGAAGACAACGCCGGGGGCCTGATGAGCTCGCGCTTCGTTCGTCTTCGCCCCGACATGAGCGTCGACGAAGCGATCAGTTACCTGCGCATTCAGGCCAAGACCCAGGTCGAAACGATTTATTATGCTTACGTGATCGACATGGATCAAACATTGGTTGGAGTGATTTCATTTCGCGAATTGTTCTCGGCTCCGCCGCATAAAAAAATTCGCGAGCTGATGCAAACGGATCTGATCAAGATCCCGGTCAGCCTGGATCAAGAACAAATCGCCAAAATTTTCTCGCAGCAAAATCTGGTCGCCCTGCCGGTTATCGACGAGTGGGGTCACATGAAAGGTATCGTCACCTTCGATGATATCGCCAGCGTCTTGCAAGAAGAGGCCACCGAAGACATCCAAAAAATCGGGGGTGTCGAGGCCCTTGATTTGCCATACATGCGCACACCTTTTTCCGAGATGATCCAAAAACGCGCGGGTTGGCTGGTCGTACTTTTCGTCAGCGAAATGTTCACCGCTTCGGCGATGGGCTATTTCGAAGACGAAATCCGCAAAGCCGCGGTCCTTGCTTTCTTCGTGCCGCTCATCATTTCCAGCGGCGGTAATTCGGGCTCGCAAGCTTCGACTTTGATCATTCGTGCTTTGGCGTTGGGTGAGATTCGCTTGAAGGACTGGTGGCGCGTGCTGGGCAAAGAACTTCTGTCGGGTGCGATGCTGGGCTTGATTCTTGGTTGCCTGGGCTTGATCCGAATTCTGCTTTGGCCCACGCGCGAATCTCTGTACGGCATTCACTATCAATCCATCGCGGTTACGGTGGCCATCAGCGTGATGTGCTGTGTATTGTGGGGAACCATTTCCGGCTCGATGCTCCCCTTCGCGCTGAAGCGCATGGGCGTCGACCCCGCAACGGCTTCGGCCCCTTTCGTCGCCACCCTGGTTGACGTCACCGGCTTGGTGATCTACTTCACCGCCGCCCACTTTATCTTGAGTGGAACTTTGCTGTAAGTCATGTGCGGCAGCTTGCTCTAAAGATTGAACTTCAGCTCCTGGCGATGGACATCCCCGACACCCACTTCTCTGGGTCACACTTCTCCGGGTCACACTTCTCTGGGTCAAACCTCTCTAGACCTTAACTCTGTCGGCCTGAATTCTGCTTGCGTCTGGGCTTGAAGTTGCCTTCAATAAATCAAACCTTTTCGACAGGAGATTTTTCATGACTCGAAAATTGATTTCAGTCGCTTTGATTTTTGCTTTCACCGTGGCGGCGCATGCGGCCGGAAATTTGAAAATGAATTTCAAGGACGAAGATATTTTAAAAGCCGTGGAAATGTATTCGAAGGCCGCTGGGCAAAAGATCATTGTCGACTCTTCCGTGCACGGAAAGGTCACGATCTTAGCGCCTGAGCCACTTTCATTGGACGAAGCTTTCAACCAACTGTCTTCGGCGCTGGCGACCAACGGCTTTGCCTTCAGTCGACAAGATGACACTTTGATTTTGCAGGCGGCTCGTCACGTGCAGCGAAGCCTGATTGAGACCGGCACCGAGCTGCCACCGCTCAAACCGCAAAAAATGTTCACTTATATTTACAAGCCGAAATACTTGGCGGTCGATCAGCTCAATCGTGAACTGCGTATCATTTCTTCTCGCGATGGCGAAGTATCGATCTTCACTCCGAACAACCAGGTCATTCTGACGGATTGGGTTTCAAACCTATACCGGTTCCAAGCCTTGATGAAGGAACTCGACAAACCAGCCGAAGGCACCACGAAAAAGTAAACCCCATCAGCCCATTGCACACCGGCAACCCGCCATGAACGCGGCGATGCGCTTGCCACCGCGGGCGCAACCAAGAGCTGGAGTCCGTTTTTCGGGACCGACTCCAACCCTCTTAAACTTTCAATAATTTAGATTTTCATCTGGCCAAAAAAAAGTCGCCGCGCTATTAACGCGGCGACCCGCCGAAAAAATACACGGACACTTTTTAGAAGTCGGCGACGCGGACGAGGCGTTGGGTCCAATCGCGGATCAGACTGCGGACGCCGTCGCGGGCGTGGTCGAATTGAACTCCGTAAGATTTGTTCTCTTCGCTCCAGACGATGTGACCTTCGACTTGAACGGTGTCGCGGCCGTCAGGGCTTTGGATCGACATCGTGAGCACACCACCCTTTTCGAGCATGGTGTTGGCTTCGAACGACAATCCACCTTCTGAGATCGTGCGCAAGTGACCGATCAGCTCGCGGCCCTCGACGTTCACGCGGATCGAAGAGTTCATCAGGAATCGATCGTGTCGCCGACGCTGAACCTTGCTTGGTCGAGAGCGCATCACCTGCCACACCACCAAAGGCAGTGCCGACAAGCAGATCAAGATCGCCAAGTTCTGCGAAGACATCGGACCATCGCCGCCACCATTTTTTCCATACATCATGGCCGCACTGACCGTGCCGCAACCTTTCGGACCCGTATTGGCGCCGGCATCATCCGCCGAAGCTGGAGAGCGTGATTCCGCTTTGTAATCAGGTTGGTAAGACGTCGTACTGACCTGAGTTCGCGCCGCCGAGATGGCGTCATACACGTCGACCCGTCCCTGCGAAAGAACTTTGGTCGATAACCCACTGACCTGAGTGACCGAATTTAAAATCAGGTTCTTCACCTGATAACCAGTCAGGTTCGGCGCTTCCCGCAGCACCAAGGCCGCCAGTCCCGCCACAAACGGAGAGGCCATGCTGGTGCCGGACATGAAGCGATAAGCATCGCCCGGAACCGAGCTCAGGATTGAAACCCCGGGTGCGGCGATGTGAACGCTGTTCACGCCAAAGTTCGAGAAGGAAGCGAGATTGTCGTAATCGGTGACTGCCGCGACCGAGATTTGGCCCGGCACCGGATAGTTCGCCGGATACATGCCGGTTGAATCATTGTTCTTGCCATAGTTTCCAGCCGCCGAAACGACCGCCACGTGATGGTCGTAGGCATATGTCAGCGCATCATGCAGAGCCTGACTGTAGCTCGTACCGCCCCACGAGTTGTTGATCACTTGCGCGCCATTGTTGACGGCGTAATAAATCGCCGCCACCGCATCCGACGTGGAACCGGATCCGTCTGCGCCCAAGAATTTCAGAGCCATGATACGAACTTTTGCATTTTCCCAAGTGGTCGGAAAAATATCCTGACCGACTCCTAAGATGATGCCGGCCACGTGTGTTCCGTGTTCGTCATCATCCATGGGATTGTTGTTTTTGCCGTTAAAATTCCAACCGTAGATATCGTCGACAAAACCATTGCCGTCATCGTCGACGCCATTGCCAGGAATTTCACCAGCATTTCGCCACATGGCGCCCGAGTTTCGGAAGATCACGTGGTTGTAATCCACACCGGTATCGACGACGGCCACAATCGGCCGTTCCGAATTTTGCGCCAAACTGACTTCGACCGGCCAAGCTTGCTCGACACCGGTATTGGCATAGTTCTGAACGTAAGTATCGCCTGGCTGCATTTGTTCGCGCACTTCGTCCAAACTGAGAGTTTGGCTGGAAGCCAAGCTGTCCTCTTCGACTTTGCGCAAGATAAAGTTCGGCTCGGCGTACTCGACCGTCGCATCCGCTTTCAGTTCATTGACCATCGCCATGACATCGCCACCCGTCTTCAATGACACACGGTGAATATTCATGGCCGCATAAGAGGATTTCAACGAGAGCTTTCCCTGCATTTTGCCAAAGAATTGGTTCGAAGAAACGGAAGAGGACTTCCCCTTCAGCTTCACGATCACCTCGCCGGGCACAAACTCTTGCCCCCAGGCGGGAAGTGCCGCGGAAATGAACAGGACAACCAAAATCGCTAGTTTGTTTCGATTGACGTGCAGCTGTATAGGCACCAAAAAGCTCCCTGTTATGTGACTCTTTCTTCATCGGATCAAAGTCCAGGGAGCTGGAGACCTTAGTCGGTATTCTTTAACTTTCTCAAACAGGGATAACTAAATCGAAACACAGAACCCTCCCCTTTGTCTCAATTTGCGAATAAGATAAAATTCATGCGCGCATTTAATAAAATTTTCTTCCGTGGTCTCATTACACTCCTTCCGATCGCCATCACGATTTACATCGTCTACAGCGCCATCGTGATCCTGGAAAACCTGCTCGGCTCACTTCTCCGCCAGATTCTCCCTGAATACGTGCCGGGCCTGGGCCTGCTGTTCACCTTGGTTTTGATCTTTTTGTTCGGGCTTTTGCTCAACAACCTGATCACCGTGCGGCTGCTGACGATTCTCGAATCGAGACTGGTTCAGGTCCCTTTTATCAAAGCAATTTATTCACCACTGCGGGATCTGATGAACCTTTTCAATCGCGGCGAATCCCCCGACATGAAAAGCGTCGTGTTGGTCAAGATCGGCGATACCGGCGCCATGGCGATGGGCGTGGTGACGCGTGAAAGTTTTCGCGATCTTCCCTTTAATAGCGAAATGACAGATAAGATTGCCGTGTACTTTCCCTTCTCTTACGGATTGGGCGGATACACATTGCTTGTTCCCAAAAATCTCATCATTCAGGTGAACCTGCCGATCGAACGCGCCATGAGTTTGGCCATCACCGGCTGGGTGAAAGCGGACAGCAAAGGAGACCAGCCGTGAAGCAAACCAGCACCGTCCTCAACCGTGCGCTTGAAATCAATTTGAACCCACAGATTTATGGCACCTTCGCCGAAATCGGCGCCGGCCAAGAGGTCGCCCGCTTTTTCTTTCAGGCCGGCAAGGCTTCGCAAACCATCGCCAAGACCATCTCGGCCTACGACATGATTTACAGCGACGAGATCTACGGCAAGGAAAGCACGGGCCGTTACGTCTGCGAATCGCGACTGAATAAGATGCTCGATAAAGAGTTCAATCTGATGCACCGACGCCTGGACGCCACTCGTGGTGCGAACACCTGCTTCTTCGCTTTCGCCAACACGGTGGCGACCGGTGATGGAAAAAAACGTCAGACCCACGGCTGGATGGGAGTTCGCTTTCAAACTCGTCCCGGGGGGCCTGCTAACGACATCATCGTGCACGTTCGCCTGCTCGATAAATTTCGTCTGCTTCAGCAAGAAATCTTGGGCGTGCTGGGCGTGAACCTGGTCTACACCGCATTCACTTCGGTCCATAACACCGAAACGATTTTGGATTCCTTGGTCGCCAACATCAAAGAAGGCCAAGTCGCCATTGATTTGATTCGCTTTAGCGGACCGGATTTGAAACACGTCAACAATCACCTGATGAATCTGGAATTGGTGCGCAAAGGCTTGGCCGATGCGGTGATGTTCGGTCCCAAACAAGAAATCATGACCATTTCCGACGAACTTTTCCAGAAATCCGCGGTCATTCAACGCGGCACTTATCGCCCGGTCACGACCACTCACCTGGACGTTTTGGAAAAAGGCATTCAGCAATTCAAAAAAGATTTTCCGGACGAGAAAAAAACCATGGTGATGTTCGAACTGACCATGCAGAACCTGATGCAGGACGGACACCTTCAAGAGAAAGACTTTTTGGACCGCGTGACCTCGCTGTGTTCGCTCGGTTACAACGTTTTGGTTTCCAATTTCTTTCTGTTTTATCAGCTGAAGCGATTCCTGCGTGCTTACACGCAAAAACCGATGGTCTTAATCATGGGCGCATCCCATCTCGAGCGCTTGTTCGATGAAAAGCATTACCAGGATCTCGAAGGCGGATTGCTCGAGGGCTTAGGCAAGCTCACCGACGATAAGACCCGCGTTTACATCTATCCGCACAAGACCGAAAATTCGTGCATGACGACGAAAACTTTCTTTCCGGATCCCAAATGGCTGCCGATTTACCAATACTTTTTGGCGCAAAAGCAGATTTCGGACATCTCGGGATGCGACGAAACCGAAGAGTACCTGCACTCGGATTTCGTGCGCGACCTGATCGTCAAGAAAGATCCCAAGTGGGAGAAACTGGTGCCCGAAACGGTGCGCGATCAGATCAAGAAAGAAAACCTGTTTAATTTTTTCTAGGCCTTATCTCGAATTGGCTCTGGTGATAGCGCCCGGAGATCGTTTTGGGCGTGCTCGGATAATGAAGACCAAGACAAGTCCCTGGGATTCCGATGCGCCAAAAGTTGTCAGTGGCAATTTCTTCGTCGGCAGTTTCCAACGAGATCCGGTTGAACCGATATCGAACCGGCATGTAAATTGAACCAATGCCAAATGATGCGGATTTTAAGACAACTCTCATTCGCCCTGCTTTTCCTTTCGGCCTCGCTGGCTTTTGCCCACAAAGCCGCTCTGGTCGTGATTGATATGCAGCCCTACTTCCTGACAAGAGGCGGGTCTCACCTGGTTCCGGAAAATCAGCGTAAGAACGGCCTAGTCCTAGCAAGGCAAGCTCGACTGATTCAAGTCGCCAAGGAAAATCACATCCCCATCATTAAAATTGAATTCAGTGGCTACGGTTCAACGGACAGCTTTCTGAATCAACAAATCGGCGATTATGAAATGACTCAGACTTTTTTAAAAAGAAAAGATGGCATGTTTCACTCCGAAAGTGGAGTTGGCGAAGAGCTGAAAGCACATTTAAATCGGCTTCAAGTCTCCGAACTGGTCATCAGCGGTGCTAACGGTGGCGCGTGCGTTCGGTGCAGTATTGAAGGTGCTCTGAATAACGGTTACCGCATTTGGGCAGACAGTCAGGCCATCATTGATTTCAATGTCAGCGATTTTGTACATCCCTATCGTTACGGCGAAGAAGCTTTTTGGGTTTCCGATGAGGCGCTCCTGACCAACTTCAATCAGACGGACGATGCATTCAAAATAGAATCCATCCTCAAAGCGTCACCGCACTCTTTGCAATCACCCGTGAGATGCTCCACCGTTTACCATTAAAAGAGCGACCCTTCCGGGCCGCTCGAAGATGTCATGACTGTGATTAGGGGTGGCAGGGAACTTCGGCTTCAAATTTTGAGCCGATGATCGAAATCGAGCTGATGGTTGCCGTTGTCAGGCCACCGATTCCGCCTTGAGAGATATCAATCGCATATCCAGCATCACGCAAATCTGGCTCGACACAAGTTAAGACCACCGATAATTGGTCTGGCGTTGTGGGTTCTGCACTTTCAACCGGATAGCACTGAAGCTCCGCCAGCAAGTTGGATCCGACGAATGTCGACTCGGTCAGCTTTGCGGATTTGTGATCCGGCGAAACCACGACTTTGTAACCGGCATCTGCCATATGCGGATCAAAACACTTGAAACCTTGTTCGATCGGCAGAATGCCACCGGTCTCGCGAATCGGCAGCACTTTTTGTTGGGATGCCATGGCCGACAAGGACAGGCAAAGCATCAGGATTAATTTTTTCATGGGGACTCCTTTGTTAAATTTGTCGCTTGGGGGGACCAGCCGACAGTTTGATGATTTGATTTGGTCAGCGGAAACAAAGCGATTGTCAGGTTGTGAACCGCATCTTTTTTCTCATTCGAATCCACCAATCGGGCCACGTCCGAACGAAATTTTTTAATCAGCTTTTTGAGATCATCGATCTGCGTTTCGCTGATCGCAAACGTCAAAGACGAATGATCGCGAAACGAAAGCGCATCTTGATCCAAAGAGGTGCGGGCTTTTTCCAAAAACTCTTTCTGCAGTTGCCGCGCGGCCAGCGAAGTCAAACCTGGATGAATATTGCTGGTCGCACCTTGCGATAAATCCGTCCACGACCCGTCTTGCGCAATCGCGATCAACTTTAATTCTTGCAGCGTTTTGATGGCCTTCCGCACGTCCGCCACGGAAACGCCGAGCTTGCGACTGATCCAGGCGGGACTGGGATCGAAATCTTGCAACATCATCAGCTCCAAAATTGCATGATGGTGCCACTGCGAGATGGCTTCGAAAGATTTGAGATCCATTTTTTGAAACAGGTATTCAGAAGACTCGCTATCGAATAATTGCACTTCTTCCAGCGACAGTCCCAAGCGTTGACCTAAGTTTTTCATGACGATCGGACCGATGGGCCGGCGCCCACTCATCATCTTCGACAAGGTTGAAGCATCCACATCCAGATACTGCGCAAACGATCGCAAAGAGTAACGAGGATTTTTTCCTTTGCGGTTCTTGAATTCTTTTTTTAGAAAATCGACGAAGCTTGGCATGCCGAAGGCAATAGCACAGGGTGTACCCAAGAACCAGGGCCGCCCCCATTTTTGCCTACAAACTGTGGGCAAATTTCAGCCCACATGTAAAGAGGTAAGGGCCATCATCGCCCCTTTTGCCCCGGGCCTAGTGGCAGGCCAAGGCCGCTTGGTGGCAAATCGCTTCGGTGTCGTATTCGATGCATTGAGTGCGAGGGCTTCGACCGTTTGGCATTCGCGTTACCATATTGAGCACCACCCGTCCTTTGCTCGTGTAAGCGATCGAGCAGCCATTATCTTCGCAAAAACAACGAGTCGGGGATGGCGCCGGAGTGGACCCACAGGACACCTCTTCGCCGCGAATGGTAATGGACTCGCCTGGATAAAGCGCGATATCCGCACGAGCCAATGAACTGATAAAAATTCCAAAGGATAAAAATAAATTCCAAGACGCAAAATTCAGCATGCAAAACCTCACCGATTTCGGCTTTTGATCGCTCTTGATCCCGCAGCGGAGACCAGCAAATCAAAGCCACAATTCTTAGCGAGATTTCGCCTGCATGTTTTGGACCGATTTCAGAGCTAGCGGATTCGGTCCGTTAAAAACTGCGCCAAACACTGCACGGCCTGACCACTTCCACCGCTCATGGTCAGCGGTCCTGATGGTTTGTCATTCCAGCCATAGATATCCAAGTGCGCCCACGGTTTTTGCCGCACGAATTTTTCCAAGAACAAGGCGGCGGTGATGGCACCTCCGAAGCCGTCGACAGCATTGACGTAATCGGCAAAGTTGCTGCTCATGCCAGAGGTGTAGCGACCGTACATCGGCATGCGCCAGTTCAAATCACCGGCTGCTTGCCCGGCACGATTGAGCTCTTCCGCCAAGCGATCGTCATTCGAGAAAAGTCCCGCCAGCTCGCCCCCCAAGGCAACCTTGATCGCACCCGTCAGCGTCGCCACATCAATCACGATTTCGGGCTCGTCCGCGGCCGTCTGCGAGACCGCCACGTCCAAAGCGTCGCCCAGAACCAGACGGCCTTCGGCATCGGTGTTGTGAATTTCGATTTGCAAACCGTTTCGAGCCGTCAGCACATCGCTGGGACGAAAGCTTTTGGCATCCACCGAATTTTCGGCCAGCGCCAAGTAAAAATCCAAAGGACGCGGATATTGAGTGTCAACCGCCCACTTGGCCAGCGCAACGACGGCCGCCGAACCGCCCATGTCTTTTTTCATCAAGCGCATGCCGGCCGAGGGCTTGATATCCAAGCCACCCGAATCGAAAGTGATGCCCTTACCCACAAAGGCGATCGGCTTTTGCTTCGCCGATTTCCCGGTTGGGCGATATTTCAGATGCACCAATCGGGGCGCATGCTCTGCACCGCGACCGACGCCGAGATGCAGTCCCATGTTTTCCTTGATCAAGCGTTTTTCATCCCAGATTTCAAGCTTGATATTTTTGGCTCCGGCAAAATTTCGGCGCACAAAAGCCGCCATCGTGTCGGGATTCAAAAAATTCGGCGGCGTGTTCACCAAGTGGCGCGCCATATTCACCGAAGATCCCAAAGCTTGCGCCCGGGCCAGAATGTCTTTCGAGAAAGCCTCGCCAAATTTTTGGAAGCTCACTTTCGGAAAATCATTCAGCGCCGTGCCGTCAACCGTGCTGCGATACTGGTAAGCCGCCATCTCGAGAGCGACAAAAAGTCCGAGCTCCTGCTCTTCGCTGGTGGCTTGCAGTTCGATTTCGACAGAGTCGACTTGGTAAGCTTTAAAAAATCCCACCAAGGTGCCGACTTGATCGCGCATCCACGAATAGTTCGAATCTTCCAACCGACCCTGATGCGAGAAGGGGCCTTTGCGCACACGCGGGCTTAAGATCCAGATCGGTCCCCGCTCGCTGAGGAACTGAATGAACTCACGCGTGTTTTTTTTGAGCGTTGCTTTTTGAAACTGCGGCGCATGTTGCTCGATCAACTGCGAGATTTTGTTTCGATCCTCGGCTCCGAGAACGTACAAATATCCTGTTGTCCCCTGTCCGCCGGATTTGGATCCTTGTTTGATCTTGCTCAACAGCGAGGGAATCTCGACTTCCAAAGGATGCTGGGGACCAGTGGTTTTGGGGGTGGATTTCTTTTTTGCCATCGCTGAGCCTCGTTTTCGCTAAATGCCTGAGCGCAATTGCAATATAAGCCAATAGGAGCGTCAACTGATTCACAAGGCGTCGAAGGCGTCACAAGCCAAAAAGCCTCGCCCGCCCAACGTGAACGTCTCGTTTGACTCAGATCTGCAGCTGTTTTCCATCCTCCTGACGTAGGTCGGGGCCGCACTCGGGCCTCAAAACTCTCAGTTGAGTCCCAACCCTCTTCATATCAGAATCAAAGCTATGAAAATAAAAAAGCATGCTCCGAAACACAGTTTTTTATTGAGCCTGACAAAATGGATTCCGACTGCGGCCCTGATCGCCGCAGGCCTCACCCCGCAACTGGCCAACGCCAACGTCTTGGGGGAGATGCAGACCTTTGCGCCCAACACGGATGGTTTGGATTTCATCACCGTGCATTCGGCCCGCGCCTTGAATGAAGGCCATTTCGCTTTTTCCAATTACCTGAATTTCGCGAAAGACCATCTTCTGGTCTACCGCTCGCTCGCCAATCAGGATTCGCTGAATTACGCCAGTCACCTGACCGAATACGACTTTGGCGTTTCTTACGGTGTCACTAAAACATGGCAAGTGAGCTTGATGGCGCCGATCCTTTTGGATTACTCGGGCGAAACCCGCGATGACATCCACGTCGAAGTCACCCGCGGCATTCACAGTTTGCGTCCTGGCACAAAATGGAGTCTTTACAGCTCTGGCGATCAGTTTCTGGCCGCTTTGTTTTCGATCGATTTCCCGCAAGTCACCAACAGCCCCTATGTCGGCACTAGCCCGAACCCAATTTACAATTTGGAAATGGCCTACACTCTTCGCCATAAAACCGCGACCCACGGATTCAACATCGGTTACCGCGATCGCAACACATCGAAAATTCCGGATGACGGCCGCATGTTTCCGCTGGAAGACCAGCTGATTTTTTCTTACGGTTATTCCGAGCGCCTGACGCAAACGATGCGCTTCGTGTTTGAAGCTTTCGGCAGCTACCCGTTGAAAAAAGACCCATACGAAAGAACCATGGATGCTTCGTCTTACGATCTTCTTTTTGGTGCGAAACATTTCTGGTGGAAGTATCTGCGCTTTGATTGGGGTGTGACGGTCGAACCCGGCGTGAAATCTCTGTCTCCGGCTTGGCGTGCGTTTGCGGGCCTGGTGTATTACTGGAAAAATGATCTGGGCCGCGTGAGCGATGCGGAACAAGAAAATACGGGCGACTATACGTCAGCGCCAGTGCCGATGGAACCGTTAAAACCAGCAGTCGACGAACTGTCGCTAGAGCCCAGCGCGGCCGAAATCCTGGAAGGCGAAGAGCTCGAATTCTCGGCCACCGGCGGACGCTATCCTTATGACTTCCGAGTGGCCAGCGGTGATGGCACGATCACCTCGGGTGGCGTCTACCAAGCGCCGAGCCATCCGGGTCGCGTCGTGATCGAAGTGCAAGACCAAATCGGTCAAAACAAAAAAGCGGTCGTCATGGTGAAGACCGCCGGCACTCCGGACAAAGTCTTGCGTTTGAGCAATCTCAAATTCATCTTCGGCAAAAACATCCTGATCGAAGAGTCGAAGAAAACCTTGCGCCACGATCTGAAACAGCTCGAAGGCGTCGAGATTGGTGAAATCATCGTCGAGGGCCATACCGATGACGTGGGCAAAGCCGAAGACAATCGTTACCTGGGAGCTCGCCGCGCGCAAGCCATTCGCCTGAACCTGATCGAATACCTGGGACTTAAACCCAAGCAGGTCAAAGCCGTCAGCTTCGGCGAAGACCGCCCGCTCGCCACCAACAAAACGGCGAAAGGTCGTCAGATCAATCGCCGCGTGGAACTGAAGGTTTACTGGAAGAAGAAGTAAGGTTTTGACGGAGACCAGGTCCTCAGTCGGCTTTTTTCACCCGATAGAAGGCGGTCGCCTTCGCGCCTTCGATTGTTAGATTCCGATTGCGAACGGCCATCGCCAGATCACGGCTGGCCGTCGGGGCGGAAATCTGTTTGTGCAAAGACTGGTAATCTTTTCGCGTGAAAGACCGAGATCCGAAGTGCTGTATCGCTGCTTGGATGCGCTCTTCAATGCCCAGTTTGACGGGTCTAAAATCCCTTCGGAAAGACTTTAATTCTTTCAGGATCAGATCCAATGAAAATTCAATGAACACCGTCGATTCGCCCGCCACATCACTTTTTTCCAAAGCCATGTAATAGGATTTTTGTTCACGATGAATCCAGGTTTCGACCGCCAAATAGCCAAAAACCAGCGAATGCTCCATCAAAATACGCTGCTGCCACAAACGACCCATTCGACCATTGCCGTCCAAAAAAGGATGAATCAGCTCCAACTCATAGTGAAAGACGCAGGCTTTGATTAAAAGATGCGTCTCGCGATCTGATTTTAAAAATTCAAACAACTTTGTCATCAACGACGGAACATGTTTCGCGGGGGGCGCCATGCGACTGACCTGCGATCCCTTCATGATTCCCACCGCTGAACTTCGATACTTGCCTTCGGCCGGAACCAGTCCCTTCATCATGAGCGCGTGAGCTTTCAGAAAATCTTTTTCGCGAAAAGGACTGAGTTCGTCCATTTGATCATAAAGCGTCAGCGCGTTGAGTACTTCAGAAATCTGAGCCTGAGGTCCAATGACTCTTTTGTTTTCTAGAAGCGCGGTCACCTGCTTCTCATCAAGTGTATTTCCCTCGATCGCCAGACTGTGATGAACCGTTTTGATCTTATTTTCTTTTCGAAGTTTGGGCGAGGGCTTTTGCACCAACGAGGTCCCCTGCAATTCGCCCAGAATTTCTTGAATTTCCGCAACCAAAGATAAAATTTTCGAAGTGAGGTGAAACGGAGGGCTTTCCATAAAGCGATAGTATCATTTGATACTATCATTTTCAAGAAGTTGCCTCAGAATGGGAAACCTCGGTCGTTGCATGCCCGCTAAGTCCAGACCAGTTCATCTCCATTCATTAGTTTCGATTCACCCATAGCCAACTCAAAGCGGCGGCTCGGAATTAAGGTCCAGGGTCCATTCAAAATCTGCAGTTTTCTGACGATTCAGAGACTGAGATTTTGACTGAAGGAGTCCCCGTGATCCGATGGAAAAAGAGCCCCACGATTGTCGTCGTTTTTTTGGTTGCCGCTTTGTCAGCCCCGGCTTTTGCCTTGAGCCCGGCGGAACTTCCTGAAGCGAAAGCCAAATTGGAAATCGAGTCCGCCAAAGGCTCTTGCCTGTCGACTTTGCCGTTAGCGCGCGAAATTTACCTGCTCGACAACAATCATCTGCCGGCTTTGAAGACGATTGCCGAGTGCACGAAATCCGATGAAGACACCAATCGCTATGCTTCGCAGACGAAAGAAATTTTCGAGCAGTCCAAAATTCTTTCCATCGTGCCCAAAATCTTGGAGCTCGCGCAGGTCAAAGACCTGGTTCCCATCCTTCGCGAAGTCGAAGTGAAAAAAGACAAGAGCATTTCCGATTACCTGATGATCAACGAAATTTATGAGCGCATGGGTGACCCGGAAAAACAGATCACGACCCTGAAGGCCGCGATCCAAGCCGCACCCAACGATCCCCGCCCGCTATTGCTTTTAGCATCGAAACAATTCGACAACGGTCGGCGCGACGAGGCCGAAGGCCTTTTTAAAACTTATTTGGATCAAGCAAGCTCGCATCCCGGTCGTCTGTACCTGATGGCTTACGTCTTAGCGCTGTTGTACCCGTTGACCGCGAGCCTCGGGATTGTTTTCGCCATTTGGCTTCTGGGTTTGGTCTTGGTTTACCGCAAGGTCTCTGCCATCAGTGACTGGCAAGAGTTCAACATCGCGGTGCCGATGCTGACCGTGTTTCTGCCACCCGTCCTGGGTTTTCGTTTTTGGCAAACCGGCAAGGCTTTACCGCTGGGCGCTTTGCTGCTCATTTTGGGAGTGCAGATCTTTCTGCTGTTCAAGCCGTTGCTTTCAAAAGTTTACGGACCGGTCTTCAAAACGATCGGCAAGATTTTCTATTTTGTTCTGAACGGCACGTTGCTCGCGCGAAAACTCGAAGGCCTCTCCTCTGGCTCCAGAGTTTTAATTTCATTCACGACTTTGGTTGTCTTAGGAACCATCGCTCCGACCATCGATAACACCGATATCAAATACGGTCTGATCGCATTTGGCTCTTTGGTGTTGTACGCGACGATCGGCTCTTTGATGGCGACTTTTTTGAATTCACGCAAAAGCTTGCTGGTCTCTTTGCGCTGGATCGGCATCGCTTCGACCTTTCCGTTTCTGATTTCCTACTTGGTTTCGAACTGGAGCCTGCTCGGGGCCCCCCTGATGTACGGTCAATTGCCCGCACCGAAAGCCATCGACAGTCTGGCGAGCTACCTGATTTTTTGGGGAGTCTCGGTCTTCTTGGCCCTGCACTTGGGAAAAATCATCGCGCAAGCCTTTATTCAACCGATCACCGAAATCATCTCGAAGGTCGCGCTGATCGAAAAAGGCCAGTTCGACGCCAAAGTTAAAATCTTCTCGCGCGACGAGATCGGCCACCTGGGTCATGCCATCAACCGCATGGGCGAAGGCTTGGGTCGTCGGGAGAAAGTCGAAAAAACATTTCGCAAATACGTCGATCCTAAAATTGCCGAACGCATTTTGGACGGCGTCGAAAGCGAACTGCGCATCGCCGGCCAAAACGTCCACGCGGTCGTCATGTTCGCCGACATCCGCGGCTTCACTTCGCTCTCGGAAAAAACCACGCCCGAAGAAATCGTGAAGCTTCTCAATCAGTTCTTCGAAAAGATGGTGAAGATCGTGCAGAACCATCAAGGCGTCATCGATAAATTCATCGGCGACAATATGATGGCCGTCTGGGGCGTGCCCCACGCGGTCGCTGATGCGGAAAAGCGCGCGGTGATGGCCGCTCTCGAAATGCAGGCCGAAGTCGCCGCCTGGAACGCGGACCTTCGCGCTCAAGGCTATTCGGAAATCGGCGTCGGCATCGGCATCAACACCGGCCAGGTCGTCGCCGGCAGCATCGGCAGCGCCGATCACATGGAGTACACCGTCATCGGCGACACCGTAAACACCGCCCAACGAGCCGAATCCATCGCCAAACGCCAACAGCTCGTGATCACCTCGGCCATGCACGCCAAACTCTCCGGCCTACTCACCGCCACGGCACTTGAGCCGATCAAGGTTAAAGGCAAAGAAGAGTTGCAACACTGGTGGTCCGTCACCGGCTTCGCAGAGCACGGCGCACCGGCGGTAGCTACAGACAAAGAGCACGCGCAGTCGGCGAGCTCACAAGGTGCGACGGCAGAGAGAGCGCAGCCGGCAACCAGAGAGCGAGCACAAACTGCGACGGACCCCGAAACTGCGAACGCGACAGCTTCGGATGTGAGAACTGCCATGGCCGTCGCTCAATACTGGAAGGCCAGCTAGGTCTGCGCTTCCATCTGGAAGTGCTTCTCGGATTGAATTCGATATTATTTCCGGAGGTCACTCATCCACGATCTTGACCGTTGGTATGCTATGTTATCTTGGAACCAAGATACCGCTCCGTACCGACGGCCAACATCATGGATGAGGCCCTGTCGATGGCAGCCGGCGTAACTCGGGTCAGGTCCACCGCAGTCTTAAACCCGGACCGACAATCCGTCTTTCAGCGCGAGGCTCGAGGCCTTCCATGCCGGGATCAGGCCGATCAACACGCCCAGTCCGAAGGTCACCATGAGATACATCATCTCGACACTGGTGAACGCGGCGCCGACCATGTAGAGACCGAATTGAGCTTCCAGCCAGTCTTTGAGCAATGCGAAGGTCGAAAGCTCAGTCAGCAAGCCCAACAAAATTCCGAGCAAGGTCAAAACCGTGCTTTCGAAAACCAAGAGCATCGTAATCTGCCCAGGTCCTGCACCGATCGAGCGCAAGATCGCCATTTCCCGACGGCGCTCGTTCAATCCCGTCAGCAATGAAATCAACATCGCGGTCAAGCCCACGGCCAAGACCATCCACGAAATCGCGCGCAGCGCTTGATCGACGTAGCCCAATCCCCGCCACAATTCGGCGAGTGTCACTCCCGGAATGATCGCGAGCAGTGGCTCTTCGGTGAAGGTGTTAATCTCGCGCTGCAGTTTCAAAGTTTCGATGCGCGATTTGGTTCGCAGAAAGAAAGACGTGATCTGCTCGATCTTGATTTTATCGGCCTGGATGCTGTCGGCAGAAATCCGGGTGGCCGCGGTTGGAGCGGCCCCGCCCTTCCAATCGATGTGCACGGCTTCCATTCCCAAGAGTGAAATGTAAAGACTGGTGTCCAAGGCCGTTCCGGTGGGTTTCAGAATTCCGCTGACCGTGAAAGGCTTGTCATCGTGTTGCTGAATGCCCTCGCCATGGGTCACGCCGTGAGTGATCACGATTGAATCTTTCAATTTATAACCGAGCTTCTTGGCGACTTCGGATCCTAAGACCACATCCCACAATCCAAGCGCTGGTTGACCCTCTTGAAATTCGACATGCCGATCGCCGCGGAATTGATAATGCTGATAAAAACTTTCGTCAGTGGCGACGATGCGAAAGCCTTTGTGGCCATCGCCCAAAGAATACGGAATCACCCAGTCGACCGAAGGGTGCGCTTTGAACTTTTGGTAGGTCTCCCAGGAAATATTATTGGTCGCACTTCCCATATTGAAGACCGAATACAGGATCAAATTGATCGGACCGCTGCGGGCACCGACGATGAGATCGACGCCTGAAACGGACTGCGTGAAGCCTTCTTCCGCCGCGCGCTTGGTGCGTTCGACCGATAAGAGAAGGGCCGTGCTGAGCGCGATCGAAATCACGGTCAGTGATGTGGTGAACAGGCGATTTCGCAAAGACTTGAGGGCCAGTTGAAAAATCATGGTCGCACCCGATTGATGTCATGAAAGGAAATGGATCTCGTGAACAGTTTTTCCAGCGTACGATCGTGACTGACGAACAAAACAGTCGTGCCTTTTTCTTCGCAAACCCGGAACAGAAGCTGAATGAATTTTTCGCGGTGATCGAAATCCAAAGACGAGGTCGGCTCATCGGCCAGAATCAATTCCGGACTGCCCAGCAGTGCCCGCGCCACCGCGACCCGTTGTTGTTGCCCGACCGAAAGCTCGGTCACGCGTCGACCGCGAAAGCCCGCGATCCCCAGTGAAGTGCAAAGATGATCGATCTCTTTTTCGAGGTCCCCGACCCGTTCGCGCCGCAAAGAGCTGAGACTTAAAGGCAGAGAGATGTTTTCTTCAACGCTCAGGTATGGAATCAGGTTGAAGCTCTGAAAGACATAACCCAGATGGCCGGCGCGAAACAGGTCACGTTCGTGATTTTTCATCTGCGATAGATTTTTCCCCAGGATCTCGACTGAACCTTTTTGCGCGGTGAGAACTCCCGCTAAGATTTCGAGAAAAGTGGATTTTCCTGAGCCGCTGGGGCCGAAGAGAAAAACCTTTTCACCTTTTTCGATTTTCAATGAGGGAATGTCCAAAGTCTTCTGCGAGGCCGATTCGTATTTGAACTCGACATCTTTTAAATCAACAAGACTCATGCTGGCTCTCGATTTCTATCGGTAGGGCTCGATGTGCATCCCCTTCATGGTGAAGGAAGATTCGCCGTACTGATGTCGTTTGGAATGCAAAGACAGGGTGCCATAAATCCAGATGGGCCCGAACTCGACCTTGGCGTTCGAGCTTTCGTCCATTTCCACCAGCACCATTTGATTGGGCGGCGGTGGCGGCACGTGAATGCAGGCTTGCGGGCTTGGCACTAATAAAAATTCAGAAAGTTTTTTAGCGTTGTCTTCCAGCGGCACCATAAAGCCCGGGATGCGGACCTCTTTGCCATCCATCGATTCTAAATCCGGGGTGGCCTTGCCGGTGATGTAATCCAGCTCACCCAGTTTGCGCCAGTCGACTTCGATGGCGTTGCCGGGTGAAAAACTGCTGCCACTTTTAAAAAGGAAAATGCCGGTGCAAAGAGCGGCAATGAAGATCCCGAGATAGACTGCGATTTTGGCTTTGGACATCCCCAGAACTTTATATTAGGTTTGGAACATTATGAATCAAAAACTGCAGCCGGTTCGCGGAACTCAAGATCTTTTGCCTGATATGTGTCGAGCCTTCCGAAAAATTGACGAGCTCGCCTACTTCACTGCGACTTTATACGGTTACGAGGAAATCACGACGCCTATATTCGAGTTCTCGGATGTGTTCCATCGCACATTGGGCGAAACCTCGGACATGGTCTCGAAAGAAACTTATACATTTCAGGATCGTGGCGGCGACAGTTTGACACTGAGACCCGAAGGCACCGCTGGCATCGCGCGGGCTTTTATCTCGAACGGCATGGCGCAGAACCTGCCTTTAAAGCTTTATTACAATGGCCCGATGTTCCGTTACGAGCGCCCGCAAAAAGGTCGCTACCGCCAGTTCCACCAAATCGGCGTCGAGTGCCTGGGCCTGGACACCCCGTCCGCCGATATTGAATGCCTGGCCTTGGCTTTTGATTTTTTGAACAAAATCGGTTTGATGGGCCGGATCCAACTCGAGATCAACAGTCTGGGCGATCCGGAATCCCGCAAAGCGCACCGCGATTTACTGGTCAGTTATCTGAAAGACTTTGAAAAAGATCTCTCGCCGGATTCGCAGCTGCGATTGCAGAAAAATCCGCTGCGCATTTTGGATTCAAAAGATCCCGGCGATCAAAAGCTTTTGGTGAACGCGCCTCTTTTGAAAAACAGCCTGAATCAATTCTCGCAAGATTTCTTCGGTCAAGTTCTCGAGGGCCTGAACACTTTGAAAATCCCGCACAAGGTCAGCGACCGACTGGTTCGCGGAATCGATTATTACACCCACACCGTTTTCGAATTTATCACCACCGATCTCGGCGCCCAGGGTGCCGTGTTGGCTGGTGGAAGATACGATGGTTTGATCGAAATGATGGGTGGACCAAAGACTTCGGGTGTGGGTTGGGCCAGCGGTATCGAGCGTCTGGCGTTGCTCTTGGATCCAGCTCTGGCGCAGTCGTCACTTCGCACAGTCGCCGTGATCTCTGCAGATGATCGCGCCGAGAAAAAATGTCTCGAGCTTTCGCATGCCTTGCGCCTGAAAAACCTGCGGGTCGAGATGCCCGCCTCCGGCAATGTCGGCAAGAAAATGAAACGCGCCAACAAAGTCGGCGCGCAGTTCGCGGTCATCATCGGCGAAACTGAATTGCAATCGGGCTCAGTGACTTTCAAGGATCTGGGAACCGGCGAGCAAAAGACGATGAGTGAAGCCGAGCTCTTGGGGTTTTTCTAGGCAGCTCTAGGGGTGGTCCAAGGACCCGTGTCCTTGCCAACAGACTCTTTCATTATAGCATGCCTCTATCACAATCATAGTCAGGACTCATTTTACCTCTCTTCTGCTTTCGTTTACATCCGTGTTCGGGATGAAACTCAAATGCATAAGGAGCATAAAATGAAACTGATCTTCATGATTTTAGGAATGAGTCTTTCAACGCAAGCTTGGGCGAGCGCGTGGGTGGTTCGCGAGGTCAATTGCTCCTCGCTTCAAGGCGGCGCCAGTGATCAAGTCCAAATCAAGCGTGTCGAAAGCGAAGACGATTCTTACTTTGCAGCAACCTACACGGCTCCGGATGCCAAGACGAGCCACCTCTTTTGCCTGGCATCTTCGGCCAATTTGCCGAATGTGATGCGATGCCAGGGCTTGGACGACAAAGGTCAGGACATCTTGCTCGAAGTCTCAAGCGCAGACGGCGTTCTGAACATGGGCGGGCTCACCGTGAATGGCGTGACGAAGCAAATGCACTGCTTTCTGTCGTGGAATCATTGAGCTGATTGCGGTCGAGACTACTTGAGCGCAATCACTAGCTTGGCGATTCGCCGCAGCTCGGCCTCGGCCGGGCTCAGTGCCGTGTCGGCACCGAGAAGAACTTCGGCCTGCAAGGCGATGCCGTTTTCTTCGGCCCAACTGAAATTGCGTTTGATGTCGAAGGGTCCGCCGTAAAAGGTTTCAGACTTTCCCTTTTCTTCGAAAGTGTATTGAACGGCGATGATCCGATGATAAAATTTTTGATCTTGAGCCAAAGCCTTTCGAAGTTCAGGCCCGGTCATGCTTTGAAACGCCAAGCCCTGATCGGCGGCCATCTGCCGAAGCTGCGACTGTTTCTGGTCGCGAAGCTGATTCAGTTCGGCCGCGAAGCCATCGACCTGTCGTAAAAGATCCTGAAAGCTTCGGGATTTTTGGGCTTGCGCAAAGATTTTGGTATCGTCGGGAAGGTTCTTAGCCACGTCGAGGATATTTTTGAGTTCTTCGTATTTTTCTTCGCGAAGCTTGGCTTCTTCCACCTGGGCCAGGAATGTCTTCAGATAATCTTTGACGATGTATTCTTCCGTTTCTTTTGCGAGCGGCGAAGGCAAATGTTCCCTCTCTTTCGCCGCTTTGACAAAAGATTGCGGCACGAAGAGATGGCCGAAATAATTCCAGCCATTTGCCTCCACTTCGATCGTTCCATCCTTGATTCTTTCTTTGGTGTGAACAATTTTCCGATTGCCACAATTTTGTTCCAAGTATTTCAAGACCGCCTCTGTCCGCGAGTATACTTCTTCATGCGCCGATATTCTTAAGAGATCATTGTCGATTCCCACGGAAAAGTCTTCGGCCCGCTCTAAGGCGCGCAGACGTCTCCAAAATTCTTTCAATTCAAAGCTTCGATCTTGATAGTAAGTTCGAAACTCTTGCAAACTCATCCCATCTGCATACGCCATTCCTTTGGTCTTCAACCACGGGTACTTCGTCAGCCAGTATTTTTGGATATCCCCATTCACGATATCGTGCTGGTTCTTTTCTTCATGGTGACCCATCGCCGCGTGACGAATTTCGTGCATCAGAAAATGATCCACAAATCCCGTTAACGCCGAATAACTGCTGATATAAATCCGCTTTTGAGCGGGGTGATACGAAGCGAGTGCTCCATTGGCGAATTTTGTCGAGTACACAAGCTCGACACCAAAGTTTTGCTTCATTTGAAACGCCAGGAAATTGAGGTAAGACCCATTTTGATGAGGCACGATCGCGACCACAGATTCGTTCAGCCGAGGAAATGTTCGGCTCCGGGCCTTGCGAATTTCAACGTCGACACTTTTTTCAATCAGCCGATCCGCCACGAATCGGGCCTTGGCTTTCGAGCTCGAAAGCTTTTGCATCTCCTCGTTCAGTTTCTTCACGTCACCGGCCATTTGATAGATGCGCACTTCGCGCTCGAAAGTCTCAGGCTCGTAAACCTTCCGGCATTGCAGCCCGAAAGCAGCCGTCTGCGAGAGAAAAATAAGAGTGAAAAAGACCCGTTGAAGCATCCCTTCTCAGGGTACAAAGATCGGACCCGCGTATTCGCATACAAACCACGCGGACCTGCTCTCCGTGAGCCCGCAGTCAGTGGCGGTGGCAAAATGTTCGACAGCTGACTACCACCTGGTAGCGGCTATTTGCTTGAGAGAGTTTTCGCCACCGATGCGAACGCCGCCGTCCAGACGTCATCCAAATTGAAAACCGGAATTTCGCCGCTCTGCCCTGCCAAAATACAACCTGGACCTTCGGCCTGAATTCAACCGGTGAACAGTGCTTGCTTCTTCTCGAATGCGGTTGGACCAGTCTAAAGTAGAGAGCACCAATACATTTCGGTTCGCCGGGGAAACACAACATGAGTAGCATCGTTTCGTTTATCAATCAAAAGGGCGGCGTCGCCAAAACCACAACCGCGATCAACGTTTCGGCCCAATGGGCGCTCACGGGAAAGAAGATCCTGCTGATTGATCTGGATCCGCAGGCATCGGCCACACGCGCGATCTTTGGCGACACCGAATTTGAAAACACGATCTTCGACGTTTTGACTTCGGAAATCGAGGCGAAGGACGCCATCGCTCATTCGGAATCTTTTGGCATCGACGTGATCCCGTCGGAAATCATGCTGAGCGGAATCGAGCTGATCATGGCTTCGAAGTTCGGTCGCGAAACCATCCTGAAAAGATGTCTCGCCGAAATCAAAGACAACTATGACATCATCGTCATCGACTGCTCGCCTTCCTTGGGTCTCTTGACGGTGAATGCCTTGATGGCTTCAAAAGAAATCGTGATTCCGATTTGTCCCGAATACTTTTCACTCAAAGGCATTGAGCTCATCCTCGACACCTTGAAGAACATCCACGTTGGCCTTGGCCACAAGATCGAAGTTCGTGGCATCATCATTTCAAAATATCGCACCCGTCGCATCGTCGAGCAGGTCATCCGTGATCTTCGCGCCAAATATAGCATTCCGGTCTTCAATAACTTCATTCCAGAATCCATCGTCGTCGAAGAAGCGCACCACAAGCATTTGCCAATGCGCTCGTTCTCGCCGAAGAATCCGGCCGGCATGGCGCTCGCCAATCTTGCGGCCGAAATGTGGTCGTAGACGCTTGAGCACGGTCAATCCCCTCTTTTTAGACTCGACCAAACCCATTGGTGACAAGGTTGTCACCAATGTCGAGCTGACGCACATCTTGTTGCATGATGGGGATTCGCTTTTTTTTGAGATCATCGACAAAGAATTCGGCTTCACGCAAAAATTCGAACTGCGCGAGCTGACCACCAAAAAATCAGCCAAGTACAAAGCCGAAGTCTGGCTCAAGTACCAGCACCACATCCAATATCGCTTCGTGATTGAATCTCTGGGTCAGCGCACCTTTATGTCAGCCCTGCAGGAAACCCGCGCCGGTCACGTGATCGCGGAAAAATGGGAGCCCTGCTTCGAGCCCGATCCGCTGGCGATCAAAGCCGAGAAAGCGCAAACGCGCCGAACGGAATTTATCAAAACCATCAAGCCGTCGCGCGAAGGCAAATCCAAATCTTCGAAGGATCTCTTCAAGCCCCAGATTTTGGGACAAATCAAATCTTTGCTGGATGATTTGCTGTAACGATCTTTGGGGAGGCTCGAGTCCTCTCCGTTCAAAGATAGAAATCGCTCCTGACAACGGCCTCTTCGAAATTGCCCTTTATTTAAATTCAACCAGTTGGTTGAGTTTAAATCGATATGCTTCAGAAATAATGCCGGTCGGTTTCAGAAATAAGTTGAGGACTGTGAGAGGTTTTGGGTCCGGCTTAAGCTCTCCGCTCAACGACGATGCAGTTTGACGTTTTGGCCGCGGCCCCAGCCTGAGGCTGGCAAGGTTTCTTTGCGATTCCACATAAATCGGCAGACGAAGCCGGCGATGATTCCACCAATGCACAACCACTGATCGCGTGTCAGGCCCCAAATGCTCGACAGGAATTGCGGGTCGTGCGTGCGAAAGGGGTCGATTGCCATGTGCAGCGCTGAAAACAAAATCAGGAAGGTCGCGGCGATGACACCGGGTCGGCGTGGTTTGTACCAAAGCAAAAATAAAAACAAGAAAAGGAAAACACCTTCAATCAAAGCTCCGTACAATTGCACCGGATGTCGCACCACCAACAAAGGCTCAAGCAAGCGGGTCACTTCGGTTTGTCCGGATTGAACGGCATCGACAATCTTGGCAAGGGATTCATTCACCGAAACTTGCGCCGATTGGTCCGTGGGATATTGCGCCAGCCAAGATTTCCACTTGTCGGCACTGACGCCCACTTTCTGCACGATCGGAGAAAGTTCGTTGAGCTTTTCGAAAGAAGCTTTGGGCCACTCATAAATTTCGGTTGGAAATTTCATGGCGAACGGAATCGAATTCGCCGCTGTCTCGAATGAGACGCCGGCAATGGAATCGCTGACAGGTCGCCCCAATAATTCACCGCTCAAAAAATTGGCTATTCGTCCCAGAAAAAAACCAATGGGCGCGGCCATGGCCATTAAATCATACAAATACAGTCGGCTGATGCCGGTGCGAATTGCGTAAATCGTGCACACCAGAAAGCCGCCGATCACGCCACCGATGCTTGACATGCCGCCTTCGTCGACCGCAAAAATTCCCCAGAATGGAAATTCAGATTTGAACTGAATGAAGAGTTCGGGAGCAAAAAAGATGCTGTATCCCAAGCGAGCGCCAATCAAAGCACCAAGCGTGGCCAAAATAATAAAATCGCCGACCATTTTTTGTGCAAGTTCCGAGCGCTGACGGAACGCCATCCAACTGACAAATACAAACGAAATGAGAATCGTCAGCATCAGACTGAGTCCATTCCACCGCACACCGAAGCTGTCAGAAATTCGCCATAAAAATGGACTTATTTCGAGCAAATGCATGATGACATCCTCGATTGAATAAACACGTCAGTCAATGCATAAACAAACTGAGCCATTGGGGATTTAAAAGAAAAAAAGCTTCGTCTGGTGGCCGATTGCCGGTAAACTGTAAGGCGTATTAAGGAGTTCGCATGTCCCAAGATTTGTCTCAGAATGAGCCTTCCGTTTCCCATAAAAAATGGCATCAGCGTGTTGACTGGCCGGTCACACTTTTTCTGTTATTGACCCCGCTGCTCGCCCTCGTTTTAGTTCCGATTTATTTTGTCGTGGAAGACGTTCATTGGCCACTGGTTCTTTTCTCTTTGGTTTTTGCCGCCGCGACCAACCTCAGCATTACGGCTGGTTACCACCGCTTGTTCTCGCATCGCAGTTACGAAGCCCACCCTTTGGTGCGCGCCATGTACCTGTTGATCGGCGCCTCGGCTTGGCAAGGGTCGGCTTTGAAATGGTCCGCGGACCATCGTCGTCACCACGGCAAGGTCGACACCGATCATGATCCCTACAGCATCAACAAAGGTTTTTGGTACGCGCACATGGGCTGGCTTTTTCTGAAAGAGTCGACGGATCCAAATCCCCGCGCTCCAGATTTGGAAAAAGACTGGATGGTTCGCCTGCAGCACAAGTACTACATCCCGATCGCCATCTTTATGGGATTCGGAGTGCCGGCATGGATCGGTTACTTTATGGGCTGCCCTTTCGGCGGCTTGGTGGTCGCCGGCGCGCTTCGCATTTCGCTGACTCAGCAAAGCACTTTCTTCGTGAATAGCTTGTGTCACACTTTGGGTCGCAAGACTTATTCGGAAGAGATTTCCGCACGCGACAGTTTCATCGTGGCGATCCTCACTCACGGCGAAGGCTATCATAATTTTCACCACCACTTTCAAAGCGATTACCGCAACGGCATTCGTTGGTACCAATGGGATCCGACCAAATGGACGATTCGCACGTTGGCCTTCCTGGGCCTGGCAAAAAAATTGCGTCGCATTTCGCATCAGGAAATTTTGAAAGCCCGTCTGCAAATGGAAGCGATCAAGATTCAGTCCAAGGGTTACTCGGAAGAATTGACTCAGCAACTGCGCGAGAAAATCATTTCGGCGCAAGCTTCGATGAAGAAGCTTCGTGACGAGTACGAAAAAATGAAATCCGAAGTCTCGACCGCGTCTCGGGACAGACTGGATCACCTGAAATTGGAAATGGAAATTCGCCGGATCGAATTTCAATACGCCATGAAACAGTGGCAGACCTACCTGAAGGGTCCTCAACTCGCTTATTCATGATTGTTTTCCGGGGCTGACGAGGGCTTACTCTTCGCCTGCCTCGGCGTCGAGGGGTTTGCTTTTCGCTGGCAGTTCGCTGAACGTGGCGAATGAATTCTCGCACTGATTTAGGTTTCGAAACTGGCCTGCGGTGAATCTTTGAAAGGAGTTTGCATGAACTCGTTTCGCATTTGGATACCCGTTTTGCTCTTTTCTCTTTCTGTCAGCGCGGCCGACACCGGCAGCGGCGGCGGCCGATTCAATTTCAATTTTCGTGATAAAGCTCAGAAAAAAGAAGTCAGTCGTTGGTCGCTGCAAGAGTGGCTGGCGCAAAAAGATCGCAATCGTTTGATGGATCAATGGCTGATGATGAACTCGCCCAGCCCTTACGAGTTTTACCTGACGGGCTCGATGAATTCGCACAAGACCACCTATGAGCCGGCTTCGGTGGCCGAGACATCCCACCAAAGCTACTCGGGCGCCTTGGGCGCTTACGCCACCGTGATGGGATTGGAAGGCAGCTACGAAAACAACACCGAGGAAAAATACACCGACCTAACAGGCTCGGTGAACATTCGCGTCCTGGGAAATGCCGTGCAGGGGACGCACTTGATCCTGCGCTACGGCCTTCGCACCCGCAGCGGGAGCATCGGTAGTGGCACCAGTGGCAGTGGCTCGTCTGGCGGCACGGGCCCTGCCACCGGCGCGGATTATCGCATCGCCAACCAATTCGCGGGAGCGGACCTGAACCTGTACCTGACCCGCTTCTTCGGACTGCACGGCGTGTATCATCACTACCTGCCCGCCGACGAATCAACGCTTGGCACCGTCACCGGCTCACGCTCCGAAGTCGGCGCCTTCATCGACTTCAGCGCCATCCGAGTCTTCGGCCACATCTTCACCGACATCCAAAAGAACGAATTGAGCGGCACAACCACCACCATTCAACGAACCGGTACCCAACTGGGACTGCAGTTCTTCTTTTGATCGCAAGCTTCCAGCGCGGTCAGAGCATTTGCAGATAACGGACCGGCCTTCAAATCTCGGATAAAGTTGCGGATTTACATTCAGCGCGTCCGCCGCCTAATTGCATCCCGAATCAAAGCATTCTCATCCCCGCCTGCTCCCGATATTTCTGCCGATTGTGCTGAGCACACAGAATCGTGAGATTCTCAGGCACGTCTTCGCCACCCGCCCACCGTGGTTTGATGTGCTCGACCTGCAACTTCCAGGTGGAAGTGCACTTTGCTTGGGTTTTTGCATCCACGTGTTGGCAAGAGTCGTGTTGTTGGAAAAGATCTTTGCGGAGCTGGTAGTAGGACTTTGTTTTATTCGGATCTTCGTCGCTCTTCAAAGGATTATGTTCCAAAACTCGGTCCCGACTGAGATCTTGGCTTTCAGCAAAAGACGACGGTGAGTTTGGATCTT
>CBIHNW010000028.1:0-52776 GCA_966211795.1 uncultured Bdellovibrio sp.
CGCCGGTGAAAAGCTGCGTCAGCACATTTCAAAGCAATGAAGCCTCCGCCGCAAATCCAAGACCAAAATCCCAAGCCCAAATCAACCGCGAAGTCTGGCAGGAAAGCCATCACGCATGCAGTAATTGTGGATCAAAGCGCGCGCTCGAAATCGATCACCGGCATCCCAAAGCCAAGGGCGGCGGCGATACAAAGGAAAATCTCAGAATTCTGTGCAGAGCCTGCAATCAGCGTGCGGCCATCAAAGAGTTTGGGCAAATGAAGATGGATCTGTACTTGCATTAAAAAGCTAACTCCCGCATCAAACTTCGCGTGAAGGACCGGAAGCTTCGTAATAGCCACAATGGTTTTCCGAAGATCACTCGGTTTTAGAAGAATCCCGTTGTTTGATCGGCCATCCGTTCATCCGCACTGAGGATGCCGGAAAAATCAATTTACATGAAGGAAACTTTAATGCCCTCTTTGCAAATGGCGGGTGACAGTGAATCCAGATTGCCTTACGGCAATTTTTCCTTCTCAAATTTAGAAAATAAATAATTGATTGGCCCGCGCAATTTGTGTCCGTTAAAAGAAAGTATGGGACGTGATCGTAAGGGTTTAGGCCCGACCTCTGATTCGAAATCGCCAATGGCGCCACTTCTTGGCGAAACGAATTCGCAAATTCAATTTCTGAAAGAAAAAATCTTTCAGACTTGGCTTGAACGCGTCCATCTCTCTTCTCCCCAAATTAGATCGCTGGGCTCGTACAGCCTGACTGCTTATCTGCCCGACTTTTTAGAGCATCTCATGCAAGTGATCATGAATCCAGATCCCGAAACAGAGCTGGCGAAAATGAGTCAACAATTGATTGAGCGCCAGACCTTATCCAGCGAGAAGTTGGAATTTGCAGAGCTGCGCCAGGCTCTGCAAGAGTATCACCTGCTTCAGCAGGCCATCTTAGAAGTGTTGGAAGCGGAAGGACACTTTCCCAGTCAGAAACGAAATCTACTTCTGAACGGAATTTCGATATCGATGCAGTTCACTTTTTTTGACATGTACGAAAAAGAAAAAAAGTATTTTCTGACTTCGGATAACGCCAAAAAAAAGATCCTCACCCAGAAAATAAAAAAAGAAGTTCAGGAGTTGGAACGAAAGGGCCAGCAGCTTTGGCTGGAGGAAATTCTGGAGCGGTTTCCGATTGCGGTCGTGTTGATCAATCCTGAAGATGGTCATGTGATCTATGCAAATCAAGAGGCGACACGTCTGACAGGCTCCTTTCCAACCGAGCTGTCCGTCCGAGCTGGCGATGGATTTTATGCGACCGACTTTCACGGACATCCGATTCCGGTTTCGCAAATGATGCGTTTTCGCGTCGCCCGCGGTGAAAATCTTCGCAACTATGAAATTTTCTGGAAAGCACCTGAACGAGACGTGCCCCTCTTGGTGAACGGTGAGCTGATACCCGAGATGCTAGGTCACCCTTCAACCGTTCTTCTGATATTCCAAGAGATCACCGAGCAGGTGCAAGCGCGAGAAGTATTGAAAAAAAGCGAAGAGCGATTTCGAGCCTTGTCGGACACATTGCCGCAGCTGGTGTGGACGGCCACTGCTGATGGGAAGCTGGACTATCTCAACAAACGTTGGATGGATTACACCGGCGCCGAAGATCACGAAGCCGAGTGTGAAAACTGGCCCGAACGCATTCACCCCGATGACCGGCAAGAAACCTTGCGCATCTGGATAAAATGCATCGAGAGCGGCGTCTCGCTTTCAAGAGAGCACCGCATCCGCAGTCAACAGGGAGACTATCACTGGTTTTTAGTGAAGGCCGTCCCCATTTTCAATGAGGAAAAACAAGTGATCAAATGGTTCGGCACCTGCACGGACATCGATCAGCAGAAAAAACTCATGGATGTCATGGCCAATGCCCAGCAAATGGCCGAAGCCGCCAATCAAACCAAAAGTTCCTTCTTAGCCAATGTCAGCCACGAAATCCGCACTCCGTTGGGAGCTATTTTGGGATTTACGGACTTGTTGAAAGATCCAAAGCTGAAACCGGAAGAAAGAAACTATTACTTTGAAGTCATCGGCAGAAACGGCAGCGCGCTGACTAAGATTTTAGATGATGTCCTGGATCTTTCGAAAGTCGAGGCCGGGCATTTGCAGATCGTGCGCTCAAATTTTTCATTGCGTTCATTGATCACGGAAGCCATGGATCTTTTTCGCGACAAAGCTCGAAGCAAAAATCTTGAATTCATGGAAACGATTCCGGACGCCACACCCGATCTGATCCATTCTGATCCCGCACGACTGAGACAAATTCTGGTGAACCTGATCGGCAACGCCATCAAGTTCACCACGCATGGAACAGTCCAAGTTCTTGTCTCCAGCAAAGCTCAGGATTTTTCGCGTCACGAATTCAAAATTGAAATCAATGACACGGGACCGGGGATGACGCCCGAACAAACTCGCCAACTGTTTCGACCCTTCACTCAGGCCGATAACAGCATCACTCGCAAATTCGGTGGCACCGGATTGGGGCTGGCTCTGTCGAAAAGACTGGCGCAGGCTTTGGATGGAGATGTGAAGCTGAATCATTGCGAACCGAACAAAGGTTGCAGTTTTGAAATTACATTTTTGGCCGAAGTCTTCAGCTCCCAGACGGTCGATCCACATCGGTCGGACGCCAAAGCACCACCACACCTTTCTTAGCAGGCCGAAAGAACACCGATCTGAGCATTGCTGCACCTGTTTCTGTATCTCGGCAATTTCAGACAAGCCGCCATTTCATTTTGCTTGCCATATGTAAATTATGTGTAAGTATAGATAAATACCAGAATGAAAACCACGTCGTCCAGTCGCCACGTCACAACACTCTGACGCCAGCGACCTCAAGACGCAAAAAAGGAGAAGTGCGGTCATGTCGGATTTTTTTAAACTTTTGCAAGAAGCGGATATTGCCTCTTTGAATATGGAGAAAGCCAAAATCGCCGTTGATGCCACCAAAGACGCATGGGAAAGAGCCAAGGAAGAATTTGAAGATTCAAAAAAAATTTTCGAAAAGGTTCTTTTCAAAGCCGATGAAATGGCGATTCCGCGGCAGCGAATTCGAAAACTGATTGAAGATCGAACACAAGCTCTGGTCGCTTCTGGATTGATCGAGGCCGACGCTTCGAACTCGAACGCGCGAAGCTCGGCAAAGCCGAAAAAACCAAAAGCACCAAAAAAGTCAGAACAGATCTCGGAAGAAATCACGGCCGCAGAATTGAACTGAAGGCCCTAAAGCCATTCTTTCAGGTTGCTGCGATAGGCATCTTTTGAAGCCGCGGGACATAAACGGAGCGCCATCGCGGCGCTTTGTTGAGCTTGTTGTTTCATCTGACATCGCCCCTGAGCGACGGCCAGGTTGTGCCAAACCGAAGGCATTGTCGGATGATCCTGCGCCGTTGCCGTTAACAGTGTCACGGCCGTACGACAGTCCCCGTTTTCAAATGCAAGGTTTGCCAAACCCACCCGGGCCCCAAGACTTTGTGGCCACTTTTCGATTATTTTTTCGTAAGCGCTTTTGGCCGAAGCTGATTGCCGTGCCTGCTCAAGTCCCGCGGCGGCTTTGACATGAGCGACTTCATTGGCGGTTGCCGAAAGCTGATTCGGTGGCAAGACCACCAACCCCCACTCGTTTGCGAGCTTCCAAGATTTTTCAAAATCGTCGATGCCAAGATGATGATGTTCGTAAGGCCCCGTGTGCAGAATCAGCTCGCGACTGGGCAAATCATAGCCGTACACCAAAGCAAAGTGCCACTGCGGAATCCAGCTCAGGCCCAGGTTTTCAAAAACGATCACCGGGTGGCCCGCCGCCACTTCCCGGATCAAAGCATTGATCCCTTCGATGGGAACAGCCAACATTCCCTGACGGCGACTGGCGCTGATCAAATCCGTTTGCAGGCTTCCGTTCATACCGGGAGTGAAGACTTGGGATTCCAATTCTTGCATCGAGATGTTCTTGCCATTGGCCTGCAGAGCCATCGCCAGTGTCGCGGGTCCACAGGTGCCGGCGCTTTGCTTGATGAAAGGCACGTTTTCAATTTCTTTTTTTTCGGGAAGATCACGCAGGCTTTGAGACAGTCCGTCTGACGAAGTCGGCATCGAAGAACACGCCACCAGTAACTGACAGGTGGCGATCAGGCAGAACAACAGATATTTTTGAAGCATTGGCGGCTCGAGATTACATTCGTTTGATCAAGAAAATAATCAACACCACGATCAGCACGGTGAATAGAATGTCACCACCATACTGAGCATGATTCATTTCGGTCGCCATTTGACGTAATTCAGAATCCGACAATGAAGCCAAACGATAAGAGACTTCGTCCGGAGAAATTCCTTTCTCGAGCAAGGCCTTTCGCAGCTCTGGTTTTTCAAGGTAGGTCTCGATTTGTTGCTGAGCTTCGGTTCGGCTGAGCTCATCCGCAACTTGCGACGTCGGAATCATCTGACTTTCTGCGAAAGCAATGTGCGGCAGATGTGAAAGCAAGAGAGCCATAGACAGAGCACAGACGTTTCGAAACAGTTTTGAAAATCTCATGTTTCCTCCTTAAATCCTCGGATCATCCTTGGATCGCCATCGAGATCGCTCTCGACATCGTTATCAGATTGCTCGACACCGGGCATTTCGCCACAAACGATGCCAACACACAGTGAATAAGCAAGTTCAATGCCTTCGCTCTGCAATGCAGCCGTTGAAAATAGGTATCGAGGCCGCCATCAACAGAAGCTGATTTTTCCAAATGTGAACGACGTCTCATTTTTAAATTTTCTAAGTTTGTCGATGATTTATTCAAAGACAAAATATAGGCAGATTTCGAGATTGCAATGAATTGCAGAAGACTTGGCTGGAGCCGACTTTGCACGATAGATTATATGCAATTTCAGTTTAAACTAATGCGGGTTTTCATTCTGATATTGCCGTTTCTTTTGACAGCCTGTGGGCGCGGCCGATCGATTGACGATCTCAACGCATCAGCGGGGACGGAACTTTTAAGTTCGTCTCCATTTGAGAATCAAGCACTTCAGATTCTTGCAGAGAACTGCACCTCTTGCCACACGGACACGAGTGGCCCCTCCGGCATCTATGGTTTGACTCAAGTTCCTCACCTGATTGCAAGTGGCCTGGTTATTCCTGGTCAGGCCGACCAATCCCCACTGCTGGCGTCCGTCGAAAGCAACAAAATGCCTCCGGGAGGCGCGCTGAGCCAAGCAGACAAAGACATCTTGCGAGGGTGGATTGCCAGCGGTGCTGCGGCCCCATCGATTCCACCGACCACATTGCCTGCGGCGACCAACCCACCAACGTCAGCGACTGGAACTCTTGAAGAGCAGGCCGTGACCATTCTGCAAAATCACTGCTATACCTGTCACGGTAGCACGACTTCGGGCGGACTTTCCAACATCAACAATCCGGCTTCATTGATCAGTGGAGGATGGATCACTCCTGGAACTCCATCGACCTCGCGCGTGTATGATGCGATTTCCAAAGGCCGCATGCCTCCGAATGGCATGCTCGCTTCCAGTGACATCTCCATCATTTCAGACTGGATCACTCAGGGCGCGAAAGCTCCGAGCAATCAACCGCCTCCGCCGGCAACCATTCCGCTGACGGCGACTTTTTCCGGAATCAATGCCAATATCATTCAGCCGAAATGCGTGTCCTGCCACTCGGCCACTTTGGGCAGAGGCGGAATTCGGCTGTATTCGTACAATCTGGTCATGAAATATGTGAAACCAGGGACTGCGAATTCGAGCAAGCTTTTCTCGATTACGAATAAAGGTGAGATGCCACCGAAACCAAACACTCTTTTAAACGCACAGGAACTGAAAGCTATTTCGGATTGGATCAATAGTGGCGCTCCGAACAACTAGGTGAATCCGTGCTGCACGGCTGACAAAAATGTTGTTTAGCACTTATTCGCGATTTTTTGACTTCTCTCATAAATTCAGGCAATTCTGAGTCGTCGATTTGAGTCCATGGAATCGGTCTTCATCTGTTGACGGGGGAATGGCTTGTGGCGGGTTTTCGAGTTAGCGAATTTGAGGCAATCTTTAACGCTATTGCCACGCCGGTCCTGGTATTGACTCCTGACTTTATCATGGTCGCCGCCAACGATGCGCGTCTGCAAGCCACCGGCACCACTCGCGAGAGCACGATGGGACGTCCGCTGTTCGAGGCCTTTCCCGACAATCCGATGGATCCGGTTTCCGAAGGCGTGCGCAATCTCAAAGCATCGCTGCACCGAGTGTTGCGCGATAAAGTTCCCGACAAAATGGCCATTCAAAAATACGACATCCCGATTCGCGGTTCTGCGAGCGGCGAATTCGAAGTTCGCTACTGGAGCCCCATCAATGTTCCCATTTTGGATGACTCGGGACATGTGAGCTACCTCATCCACATCGTCGAAGATGTGACGGCGGCGATCGTGCAAAGCGAGCTCACCGAAGAAATTTACCAACGCTCCGAAGAAGTCAGAAGCGCCAATCTGCGATTGAAAGAATCCAGAGACGAGCTGGAAAGATGCGTATCCGAGCGCACGCTTGCCCTGCAAGAATCTGAAACCGCGGCCGTCCGGCTAGCCGCCGAGATGAGACGCCAAGCCATGACCTACGATGCAATGCTATCGTCTTCTTTCGATATGCTCTATCTCTTCGACCAAAATTTGCGGCTGGTTTATGCCAATCCGGCTCAGATGCAACCCTGGAATAAGTCCCTGCAAGAAACTGTCGGCCACACCTTCAGCGAAATTTGCGAAGGCATGGATGAAATTGAACCCAGCGAAGTCACCCGCATCACCGAGCATTTTCAACGATCCCTTTCCGGCGAAGTCACACGCTTTCGATCGACCTATAAACCGGGCGGGAAACGCCTGGTGATGGAATCCGTCACCTCTCCCGTCTACGAACCGGACGGAAGAATCGTCGGCATCACCGGCGCAAGTCGAGACATCACCGAACAGGTCGCCTTTCAAACATTGCTGGAAGAAGAACGAGAGAAGATGAGAGAAGCCGCGGTCGATCTAAGACGGGCGAAAGAAGAAGCCGAAAACGCCAATGCCCTCAAATCTTCATTCTTAGCGAATATGAGCCACGAGATTCGCACACCATTGGGCGCGATTCTGGGATTTAGCTCGCTGTTGAAGGACCCAGCACTGGAACCAAGCGAGCGCGAACAATATGTGGACACGATCACCCGCAACGGCAATGCATTGATTTCCATCATCGATGACATTTTAGATCTCGCCAAAGTCGAAGCCGGAAAATTGGAGATCGAAAAAATTGAGTTCTCACTTTATGAATTGATTTCTGATTCGGTCATGCTTTTTAAAGACAAGGCCAAACAAAAAGGCATTCACCTTTTGCTCAATATGGATGAATCGGTTCCCGCCCGAATCTGCACGGACCCATCGAGACTGCGGCAGATCTTGGTGAATCTGATCGGAAACGCGGTGAAATTCACCGACAAAGGATTCGTGCGCATCGTGGTTCGGTCAGAAGCCGAGGCTGAGAATGCGTGCGCGATTTCCGTCGACGTCAAGGACACTGGAATTGGCCTGAGCGAAGAGCACCGATTGCGGATCTTTCAGCCCTTCGTGCAAGCCGACAATTCAACGACCCGTAAATTTGGCGGCACCGGCCTGGGTCTGGTTTTATCAAGGCGTCTGGCCGAAGCGCTCGATGGCCAAATCTCCTTATCCGCCGCCAGCGAAGGCCAAGGCTGCACCTTCACCCTGACCTTCATGGCCTCATTGAATTCAGTCGACGGGCAAGACCAAACCCAACAGGCGCCCCACTTCCGATCCTCATTGCCAGATGCAGAACCAAAAATTCGCCTGCTGCACTGACCGTTCTTTGTCAGTCCAATTTCGCGACGGATTCTTGAATCTGACCTTTCATCACGCTCATTTTTTCGACCATCCCGCCAAGCTTTGGCAGCAAGATTTTCGCGTAAGCTTTCCCAATTGGATTCACGACATAAGAATACCAAGAAAACTGTGGTTGCTGGAGATCTCGCTTGTTGCAGTCGTCGATTTGTTGCGCTTGGAAACATGGCGAGTGATAAAGATCCTGATGCTTTTCCCCAAAATAATTGATCGTCGCGTTTCGCTGGAAAAATAGGGACGCCCACTTGACACCTGGGCTGTCGAATCCGGCCAAACTTGGTTCCAATTGCACCAGCTCGTGATCAATCAAGAGTTCCCCATCCAATGCATTTTTCGTCATCTTCTGCACATCGAGAGATCGAAGATCAGCGAGGTAGCCTAATGGAACGAGGTGTTTGACATTCGGATGCTCGGTCAAAAAGTAATTTAAAAACCGAACGTTTTCCCGCAGAAGGTTCAGGGAGATCACTTGATGTAGCATAACCTGCTTCTGCTCAAGACTGCGCAGACTGTAGCGACCTTCCTTCACCAAGAGATCGACAATTTCAGCTGGCGCTAGATGATCCGGATTGACCTGCAGGTAAAGATGAAATAGGTCCCGCAGTGAAATCGCTAAACCCGCACGCATCATCATCAGTGAGAAATGTGGAAATGCGGGTTCGCGGGCATCAGGAACCGCCAAGAATTCGCGATACCTCAAAAGAAGCTGGTGATGGTCCGCCAAATATTTATCAATGCTGAGCCGTTTTTCTTGAAGCTCGGTGGCGGTGCAAATAGTTCTGCACATAACTCCGTGTTCCGGATCGAGCGAGACGGATTGCTCTTTGTACTTGTGATAGAATTCGGAAAAAACTTTTTGGCTTTTCAAACTTTCAAGCTGCTGAAGTTCAGATTTAAATCCGGCACCGACCTCTTTCCAATTTTCGGATTTCGAAGTCAAACCCAAATACATCTCAAGTCCCGGCGTTTCAAGACCCGAAGTTCGAGCTTGCAACAAGGATTCAATATCCGGATTCAATTTTTGATCAAAGAGATTGATCACGACAACGACCAAGAAAAAAACCAACACGGCCAAGGCTCCGTAAAGAAACTTCTTTTTCATATGATCTCCTGTAAGGGAAACCATACTGAAGTGATCAGTGGGCGACGAGCCCCAACGCAAGGCGCACCGATCGATAAATTTTATGCTTCGAATAACTGACCCCAGAGATAGGCCGAATTGTATTCACCAGCCCTCGAATGTAAAGTCGGAGGCAATTAACTTTTTTGAGAGTCCTGAAACACCGCAAGCTGGGCCGCGAAAGCGCGCTGGTAGGCGGGCCTTGCTTCACCGCGCGCGATGTAGGCCGCGAGATTTGGATAGGCCTCGAGCAAACCGGAAGTGCCGAGCCTGCGCAACACTGTCACCATCAAAATGTCCGCCACGCTGAAGGATCCTTCGAGCCATTCGTTGTCACCCATTTGCGCCGACAGTTCCTTCAGTCTTGTGATCACTCGCTCGTCCATCATCGGCAGGCGATCTTGGAACCAGCTTTTATCGCGCTCGAGAAGAACAAAGGCTTCCCGGCTGAGGATCGGAAGCTCCATCGTGTTGAGAGCCGAGAACATCCACGCAATGGCACGCGCCCTGACCCCTGGCTCATTCGGCAGCAATCCCGCATGAGTCTCGGCGATATGAAAGAGAATGCCTCCGGTTTCGAATAAGACCAAATCGCCTTCTTGATAAGACGGAATTTGACCAAAAGGCTGAAGCTTGCGATAAGCAGGCTCTTTCAGTTCTTGAAACGAAACCAGCTTAACGTTGTAGGGTTGCCCCACCTCTTCAAAAGCCCAACGAACGCGCATATCACGAGCCAGCCCCCGTCCGCGATCCGGAGAATCTTTAAAAGCCGTGATGGTTGGAGTGGACCGTGATTGTTTCATGCGAGACCTCTTGGGATAAAGGCCTTTAGTTCATCTTTAAATCTGGTTTCGAGCAACCAGAAAAGGCCGTCAACCACCGGCATCACTTTCGCCAATGCGCATGGGAGCATCGGCCACAACCGACATCAGGGCTAATTCAGGTTTCCGGCTGATATGGACGAAGAATGATCATTTAGAGACCGGCGACTGCGACTGGCCCATCCCACGAATTTCTATTCAAAGCCTCTGAGCCGAGTTCACTCGCCTTCTTGCCGGCACTAATGCAAAATCAAAGATTCTGACAAAGTTCGAACTGACCGCTGAAACCCACAACCTTTGCCGTCCACAGGCTCCCAATTTTCGTTTCATCAATCAGAACTTCGACGCGGTCAAAGTCCGGACGACCCGTGAAATCAAAATCGATGTAGGCCGCCAGCTGATAAGAAGTTTGAATCCGAGGTGAAGAATCGCCGTAAACAGCAGTCGAATTTTCTTTCAGCGCGCTGACTTGCCGGCAGTTGATTTCAACATAGGACAGGATGGCTTGTTCAGCTTCGGGGGTGATAGAACTGCCTGCTTGTTTTTCCAATGTCAAAGCCTGAGCTTGAGCCGCCAATAACAAGAGTGGGAGAAAGAATCGTGTCATAGAGTCACCTTTTTGTGGGTTTTGAACGAACCCCGTTATAATCGAAAGGACCCAGATCGATTGTCAGGGCTTGGTTAGATTAAAATGGTGAGGGTCTCTTTTTACGGGGATGTTGTTGTTTTCTTTCGCAGGAGCCCTAAAACCTGATCCATCAGCTCGGGTCCATGTAAAGATGACAAGTGGCCGGCAATGATCTTTTTGATCTTTACCTTCTTGATACGCTCCAAGGTTTTGGATACTCGGCCAGATTGGCATCCCCTAAATTCCCAAGCTTTTCTTTGAATTAGCAATCACCTAATACAATCTGCTCGTCTAGAAAATAAACCACGACATCGTGATCGGTGTGCGAAGGTTCGCGCGATTCGCGGCACTTGCCATTCATCAAATTGATCCTGGGTGACAATCCAAATAATATATTATTCATTCCTAAAGTCGAAAAGGTCCTCGGTTTGCAATGATTTTGCATTGGATTTGCAAAGCGATGCACGCTGAAGAACTGAACTCTTCCATTTTCCACAGAAAGGAATTTCGAATGAAATCTTTTGTTAAACGACTGATGCTTTTTGCAACGTGGGGCGCATGTTGCCTCTCACCCTTGATGGCTTTTTCGCAGGAGGCGCGCAATGATGAAATCATTGCCGGTACGGATTCGGTGACGACCTGGCTTCGCACCAACTCGCACGGTCATCCCATAATCCTGGGCGCTTCGATCCCGGCGGTGATGCTGCAGGACCTGCCTGATCATCACTCGGAAATCTCCATGGCGTTTCCTCGCCGTCCCTCTTTGCCATTCACGCATCTTTATCTGATGTGGGAGCCTCAGGGACACGAGCCCCCTGGCATTTATGACGTGCCTCACTTTGATGTTCACTTCTACATCTTGTCTGAGCGCGCGCGCCAAAAGATCACCTGCGCGGGCGACGACGAAGCACGGTGCTTGAAAAATCCTTCTGCCAGTGCGGTTCCCCGTGACTATGCACCAACACCGGCCGGCGTGCCGCAAATGGGATGGCATTGGTTGGACACGCTAGCGCCTGAATTTCATGGTCACCCATTTACCGCCACCATGGTTTATGGATATTATGATGGACGCTTGGCGTTTCTAGAGCCGATGATCACTAAGGCCTACCTGGAAACAAAACCGCACTTTCGCGCACCGATTCGTCAGCCCGACACGTTCCCGAAAGCCGGATACTATCCAACCCAGTATCAGGTCTTCTACCGCTACGTCTCGGACACCTTTGATATCGCGGTCACGGATTTTCATTACAGACATTGATTAAGACAGGTTCTTCATTCGGTTTCCTCTCGAAAGGAAACCGAATGAAGAACACGGTGCCGTCCGCGCCCACCTCAGCTCGAATCCCTCATTGTCAGATTTGGTTATCTTCATACCCAGAAAATTCCCCAACCATTTCCCGAAAGACTTCTATCGTCGTGCAAGCTTCTAGAAATCACTTGCGAGAGAGCATGGGTTCATTCATGCTGATAATATTGCTGACATTTAACAAACCAAGAGCCATTGCCAAAATAAATTTTTTAAAACCATGATCTCATTCACAACCATCACGTATCAAAAGGGAGAAATGACATGCCTAAAATGATCATTCTGTTTATTGCCACGGCCCTATTCACAGTGGGCTGTTCTCATTCGAAAAAGCAAGCGGAGCATACGGCGGCCACCGCCCCGGCGACACCAGCCGTCACCGCGCCCCCACAAACTGCTCCCGAAGCTGCCAAAGAAAATTCTCTCAGCTGCAGCAAGGGCAAGGACAACCGCATTTTGAAACTGGATGAAAGCCAGCCCAAAGGTTGCCAACTTCATTACACCAGTTACGGAAAAACGAAGATGATTGCGTCCTCGACAAACGGCCCTTCGCACTGCATGGAAGTCAAAAGCCGCATCCAAAAGAAACTGGAGACAGCTGGATACAAATGCGATTCCACGTCGGCCACAGCGCCCGTTCAGCCAAAAACCAGCGCTCAACCCGCTCAAAAATAAATTTCGAACGTAAATCCCCAAGCCGCGAGTGCTGGGTTTGGGGATTTACTGATCTTCAAAAATCTCCACCTAGGTTCTGATTGTTTTTTTCGCGTTGTCAGTTACAGTTTGAGCTGCGACACTGATTATCATCCTTCGAGAAAAACAAAATGCGCTTTTTAATGTCAGTCTTTTTTCTAATCCTGCTGTCCAGTTGCATTTCGCAGAAAATCGAGCCGAAAAAGGTTTCATCTTATCAGGTCCAGAGTGATGATGGACTGGGTTGCCTGCAGATGACCGATGCGTACTGCAAGTCACTTTACGACCCCGAAGCGCTCGGAAACCTGCAGGTGCTTCGGCCTAAGGGAAGCATCACGATCTTGCAAGGCGATACGGCCAACGATTTCAGTCAGGTCTTTTTTCAATATTCGAAAGCGAAAATCAGTCGCTCTAAAAATTTGCCGCCACTTTTGAAAAAAACTTTAGACGAAGTCTCGTACTTTGAAAAGCTTCAGGAACTTTTGGATCGCCCCCCTTTAAGCGCGATGACCTTTGCCGAAAGAATCAAGTACGATCGTCTCGCCAATCAGGTCGATGGCATCTGGGATGCGGCCCTGAACGAAACCATCCTGCGAAGATTGGTGGCCAAATACAAAGGCTTTCACCAGTTGAACTCAAAAGAGCTTCCGCCCGAGTACGAAATTGAATACCAAAAAGAGAAACGCCGCTTGCTGAACCAAATCTCTTTGGCTCTTTGGAAAGAGGATAAGAAGTGGCAAAATGTCGAGCAGACTTTTGAAAATTTGAAGCTCGCTTATTTGCGCGTCCTGGATCACCTGAATGTCGACGATAAAGCTCGGCAGGACATGAAAACTCGGATCCAAGAGGTGAAACTGTTTTTGCCAGGCTCTTTGCCGGAAATCGCGGACTATGAATGCTCGAGCACCACGGTGAATGCCTATTATTATAAATTCCTGAATCTCATTACGGTCTGCGCTGGGGATTTTAATAGCGAAGACATTCTGCAAACCCTAGCACACGAGATCGGCCATGCGCTGGATTTCTCTCGCAGCCTTTATTTGAAAAAAATGAGTTCTCGGCTGGTCAAAAACCAACAGATTTTAAGATCCCAAGTGTGCACTCAAAAAGCGATCAATTGTGATTTCTGGGACGGTTTCAAAAAAACGTATGCCAGCCAGACAGCCGATCTGGATTCTTTCCAGCCAGAACTGAAAGAGTTCCAACAATGTCTGAAACGAAAAGCAAACACCAAGACTCCGAACAACGAAGATTTTGAACGGATCGCCGCCAACAAGACGACCACGATTTATTCTTCGCTGGCCGGTGCAGATTATTTTCTGCGCATCATCAAAGACAAATTGCCGCTTCGAAACGGCAAGCTGGTGAGCAATCCCTACTATTTAAATCCTTGCAAATATTATTTATGGACGAAGGATGAAGAGCCTCCCGAAGACGCTATCAATTCGCTGGTCTATTTTACGGCCGAATACACGTGCTCGGCAAAGAATCCAGCTTCGAAAGATGTGTTTAAAAATGCCATCGAAATTTCAAGAACCATGACCGAGCAAATTATCAAATCCAATCTTCGAATGGAGGGTGAATTTTCATCCAATGATCTCATGATGAACGAAGGTTTTTCTTCACCACCAGAAGAAAGATTCGCCGATGTTCTGGCCAGCCACGCGATCGCTGAATATTTAAAAAGCACCCCTTCCATCGCCGACAGACGCGGGAAGATGCTGGCCTCGGTCTCTTGGCTTTGCAGCGAGCCGTCTTTGCAATCCCATTTCCCCGAAGAAAGCAAAATTGAGAATGACTACTCGAATGACTCTCACACCGATGGCCTGGTCCGCTTTCAGGAAATTTTAGCGCCACCCCTCAGAGCCAGTTTGCAATGTAAAAAAGATTTTGAATTCAACGAATGCTTGCTGCCTTTAAAGTGATCCCGTCGGGCGCCTGCCTAAAATTCCAGCCGGTAGGCACCTTGAATCACGCCGCGGTCCGCGGAAGGTTTCAGAATTACATCACCGCTCAGGGTCAGTATTCCTTTGGCTGGCCGAACGGAATCAATGGTTCCATGCTCCAAGCTGCCAATCGATGCGTAATAATTTTTTCGCTCGGCTCTTTCGGCCGGGTCATGCACGATCAAAATATTTGGATCGATTTCCCCTAGCCGATTTTTTCCGTAACCAACCACCGTCATCCAGTGGCCGTCATAAATACTGCAGTCATCTTTGGCCATATCATAATGACACCAGCCAATGAGAATCCACACCGAGCCTTGGCCCAAAGTTCCTTCTTTGATCCAATCCAAACTGACTTCCCGGTGATCAAGGGTGACAAAATCCGGGACGCTTCTCCAGCCCGTGGCGGCAATGCGTTTGAAGCTCACTTTTTTATCCTGCAGAAATGTCCTGAGACCTGCGAGAGCTTTCTGGGGAGACGTTCCAGCGCTTTCTTTCGTCCCCATGATATCGCCCAAAACATTGACCAGACGTGCCTGATCTTTTTGTGGATCACCCGTTTGGAATGGTTGCAGCGATGGAAAGCCATTTTTTGAAAGCCAGACCAAACTGTTCGAGATAGCCGCCGGCGCGCAGTGTGGGTGACCACCCCATTTGATAATCTCCGGAAAACAACTTTGACAGATATTGGGAACGTCATTGGACTTGTCGATAAAGAACTCGGGCAAGGCCAGCGCGTTGTGGACGGCAATGGTGACTGCTGTTCTCCGTCTCATTCTCGCGCGCTTATGTTTGGAGCACAGTCCGTTCACAGTCCACTTCGTGATCCAGACGTCCGGTATTGGATTTTCGCCTTCTTCGAATTGCTATAAATTAAAAATACTTGGGGCCGCGAAGGACATGCGTGACAGACGGATGAATGCAACATTTCGAAATAATGAACGGGGATCCTTTCTGCTTTTGGCGCTGCTATTTTGCGTGATGGTTTCGTTCGTTCTTTTTTACATCTGGCACAAGGTGAACCGCGCCCAAAATATGGCGGATCAAAACAAATGGATCACGTCGCGCGACCTGGTGGTGATGTCGGCCGTTCGCAATGCGCGCGTGGCGACGTTTTACTATGACAGCATTTTAAAAAATGATCCGGTCAATACCATGTTCATCAAATGCGTGGTCGATGATGAACTCGGGACCGATTGCCTGACAAGCGGCGCCCCCTATCCCATGAGCTTGGTGGACTGGGATGCGGCGACATCGACCTACAAATCGATCATTGGTCCACCGGGCTTACCCGTGGCCTATAACCATTTTGGTCAAGTTTGCGCGGGGCCTTCGCAAGATTGTCCTTTCGAAGTCTCGGCAACCTTCACGCCCGTCTGTGCGGCCGCGGCGACCACGTGCGCTTCGGCCGATACGATGAATGTCTCGGTCACCGTGAAAGTGAATTCCGTTTACGGCAGTCCGCTCTCAGGACTGGCGGCGGTCGTCGCCGACCAGACGGTGGCGATCCGGGATTCTCAGAATTATTATTTTCCGGTTCTGCCTCCTTTGCCGCCAACGACCGGTACCGGCGGAGCCCACATCACCGCCATGACAGGTCCCGCCAGTTCGGGCCCAGGACCCGGACCGGGCCCGGGACCCGGGCCAGCACCGGCACCTCCATCGACCAGCGCCGCCCCGAGCGCGTGCGCTGCGGGTGAAATCAAAGGAGCGAGCTGTGGCAAGCTTCACTTCTAAGAGACGGTGGAAACCCCAATGCGGTTACACCTTGGTCGAAATCCTGACCAGCCTCGCGATCGCCTCGACCGGCGCATTGGGAATGGGTTCCCTGATCCTGCACATTCAGGATTCGGCTCGTTCGCTGCAAATTTCTACGACCCGAAGCGAACTGAACTTTATGATTCGCCGGCTTTTGTTGAATCGGAACTCGCTGAAGGAAACCCTTCTTCGCAATCCGCCAATGAAAGTCGCGGTCACGGCCGCCACTGCTGATTACGCGCAAGTGGGAGGCGTGCTCTACACCGACAACCGCGCCTATCCCGTCGGGCTCTTCGACAATCAGGGACAACGAATGGTGGGTGCGGGCGCCGACGACACAGGAAGCCCCGAGACCCCTGTGTACTATACGATTGAAGGCGCCATTTGTAGCACTCCCGGATTTGACAACTGCCTGATCGCGACCACCGCCGTGGTGCGCATCCAGGGTTTGGCGATGTGGGGATCGCCCGATAATATGTTTCCGGCTCCGGCCTACCCCTACCCCGCCTGGCACGCGAGCTTTAAACCTGAATTCATGACGGTGAGCTACACCATCAAATTTATGGCCGACCACAAAGGAGTGACGATCGCGAAAAAGCCTTTCACCGGAACCGTTTTCTTGGCCGTCGATGACATCGGAAATTTGGTGCCTTGATGGCGTGGAATGGAAATCACCTCTCCAAACTTTCCAGCGCGGGCTATTCGGTGCTCGAGAATTTGATTTCCATCGCGCTCATCTCAGCGACTTTCTTGCTGAGCATCGGCTCTTACGTGCAGGCTCAGAAAGCGGTGCAACTGCAGAACGAATCTAACACGCGGGTTCGCGCCATCCAGAGCCTGATCTCCATCATGGGAATGCCATCCTCACTGCGGGCAGCGGCGTATAACGAGGGTCGGACTTCGGCGTTGGGCGAGTGTGTTTTTGGGACGACCGGAAGCTGTCCCGCTTCCAGCATCACGTCCTGGCAACCCCTGAGTCTTCTTTTACCGCCGAGAAACGCCGCCGGAGCGACGGTCGAACTCTCCGGACCCATTTCCGGTGGCCCCGCACACCCCATTCTTTACAGTCTGGAAGGACTTGCCTGCAATCCGGCGACAGATTCCGCCTGCACTCCCCATGACTTTCCGATCGCCGTTTCCACCGAATGGCAGACCGTGTGCCCACCGAAATGCGATGTCACTTTTTATTACGCGGGCGGAACCTGGGTGGCCAGCGACGGCACGAATCACGTCAATCCGGAAGGCCTGCAGATTTCCAATTGGTGCCCACGCGCCCAATACATTCGCGTGCGCTACACCTTTAAGCTCGCACCGGGTGCCTCCGACCAATTCAATTTTCAGACCGTCAGTGGCACCATCATGGTCAGCGCACCGGCCGCCAATTTTACTTATTGAGCGAGAGCTTTCAAGGCTCCAATCTCTACATGCGCCGGGTTCACCGGCAGATGAGATGGATCGCGAAAATGTACGAGACGCCAAAGATCTTTTCGAAGCGAACGAAGCCGTCCAATTGCAAGATGATTGCCAGCGAGATCATCGCGAGATCGAGCCCTGCCCGTGACGTTCAGAACTCTTCAATTCACCTGCAAGACGATTTTTCCGTGGGCTCGTCCCGTTTCATTCAGCCGCTGAGCTTCGGCCGCTTTTTCCAGCGGCAAGATCTCGGCGAGCCTTGGTTTCACTTTGCCGGAAGCGACCAGGCTTGCACCCTCGGCCAGGTCCTTTGCGTTTTGCTTGTTCAGAAATGACTTGGCTTGGACCTTGAACAGTTTCGCCGCCTCTTCGTCCACGGGACCAACTGTCGAGATGACAAGGCCACCGGGTTTCACGCATTGATAAGATCGCTTCAAAGTCTCACCACCAACGAGATCGACAACCGCGTCCAAATTCGTCAGCACCTCTTCAAATCTTTGAGTCTTGTAATCGATGATTTTCTCGACCCCAAGCTCGCGCAGGTAGGCTTCGTCTTCTTTGGCGGCATTGGCGTAGACCGTCATTCCGAATGATTTTGCGATTTGCACCACGAAAGAGCCAACCGCACCGGCGGCGCCATGAACCAGAAGTTTTTGAAAACCTAGCGCCTTGACGTGATCGGCGATCAGTTGATAGGCCGTCAGCCCTGGGGTCGGTAAAGAGGCGGCGATCTCGTTCTTCAACCCATCCGGAATTTTTGCAAACTTATCGACATCGGCAATTCCAAACTCGGCATAAGCGCCATGCGCAAACCCAAAAACACGGTCCCCGACTTTAAAATCTTGCACCGATGAGCCAAGCTCGACGATTTCGCCGGCGAAATCATAACCCATGGTCAGCGGAAACTGCACCGGCATGACGTCTTTCATGAATCCTTTGCGAACTTTCCAATCAAAGGGATTCACTCCGGCATCATGAATCTTCACCAGAACCTGACGATCTTTAGCCCGGGGTTTTTCAACCTCCTGCACTTTCAATTGATCGGCTTCTCCGTAGGCTGATATTTGTATGGCTTTCATCGCACTTTCCTTTCTGTCAGCAAGTTTTGAAAACCGCTGAACGGCTGAATGCCTTTAAGCTAGCTCAGGAACATGGATCACTCTTAAATATTGTGGGCCATTGGTAAAATACATCTGCATTTTTCTGTGGTGGGTCGAAGCCTGAGGCGGATCGATCCAAACACCTTGAAGGTGCAATGTGAATTTGACTTCTCATTTTGATGGGATTCGTTGATGATGGGCCATGATTCAAAAATACAACGGTCTCATTGCCGGCATCGCCGTCGGTGTCATCTATGGTCTTCTTCTGCGGGTTTTGAGCGAGGCCAAAACTGTCCTCACCGTCATGTCGATTTCTTTCATGATCTTTGGACCTTTGCTGATTGGCTATTTCACCATTCGCTCGATGAACCGCCGGGACCTGAGCGCACTGCAGGCTTTTCTTTGGCCTTTTGCCTCGGTGATTCTGGGCTGCCTCGTGACTCTTCTTTTCAAATACGAAGGATTGATTTGCATTGTGATGTACCTTCCCGTTGGACTGATCCTATCAGGGATTGGGGGGCTCATCGCGAGAGCGAAACTCAACACCGGTCGAAAAATGAATTTGGCACTTTTGGTGCTACCGCTGGCGACTCATGTTTTCGAAAATAATATCTCATTTTCCCCACAGCAACATCAGGTGCAAAATTCGATTGCGATCAACGGCTCGGCCGCAAAAGTCTGGGATGAAATTAAGAGCGTCAAAACCATCACTCGCTCGGAGCTGGCAAATAGCTGGGTTCATGAAATCGGTTTTCCGCGGCCCCTGGATGCAGAAATTGATGTCGAGCGTGTCGGCGGCGTGCGCACGGCGAGGTTTGAACGGGGTTTGGTCTTTAACGAGACGGTCGACGAGTGGAAACCGGATGAGCGCCTGTCATTTCGGATCGATGTCGACCCAAAAGACATCCCGCCGACCGCCCTGGATGAGCATGTCACCATCGGCGGACCATTTTTCGATGTTTTGCATGGAACTTACCAGATCGAAAAGAATTCCGACGGCACGCTCACGCTGAAATTAGAAAGTCAGTTTCGACTTTCCACCCATTTTAATTTTTACGCGAGCCTTTGGACGGATTTGATCATGCACCAAATTCAATCGGACATCCTGAGTGTGATCAAGCAAAGGGTCGAAGCCCACGGCGGATAAAACCAAATAGGTGAAGCCGACTTTTTTGCCGGGATCATGAGGATGGCTGATAAAGACCAACCGTCCATCGCGGGTGAAATCCGGGTACATTGAATTCATGTCTTTGTTGGCGGTGATGCGAGTCACTTTATTCGATTTGAGCTCCATCACAAAAATATCGGAAACAAAATCGGCCGACGGAATGGCGACGTAATGATCCGACTGATCGTCGGGAGCGTTTGGATCGAGCTGCACGGCCGGCGCGTAAATATGATAGGTCACCTTTGAATTTTCATAGTTCAAATTGAGCTTCCCCGTCTTCAGTCCCAGATCATGGATCTTCACGCAGCTGAAATCCGGCTTGATGTCCCAGATGGCCGAAGTCTGGGTCTGAAGATCCAGACCCGCCAATTTTCGGCCGTCTTTTGACAGCATCGGAAGCTTGATGGAAAACCCCGGACAGATTCCGGAAGAAAATTTCGTTAGCGTCAGCGTATTGGTGGAAGAATCATAAATAAAATCCTGAACCGGATGCGTGTCGTAAGCGCTTTCGGCTATGATGCGAGCTTCGATCTTGCCATTTTTTTCGCTCAACACACCGACCGATTGATACAGCCCATTGAGCTCAGGAAACTCGCCAATGGAGGAAAGGTCCCGGAGCTTTCGAAGCTCGTAACGAACCAGTGGTCCGTTCAATTGCCGGGGCAGCACCATCAAATTTGTGTCCGTTATGAAGACCGGATCCCAAGGTCCTGGAATGTTCTGGGTGGTGTTTTCTTGCACGTCCAAAAGTTGATTGATGCCTCCGGCCGCGGGGTTGGCAAAATCCGTGGTCTTGGTGAAGGCGAGATAGCGACCCGAGCCGTGAACTTTGAAAAAATACGACGGAATCACATCGATATCGATTTGTTTTTGCACCACTCCTTTCACGACCGTTTGCGCTTCTCCCGCAAAGGAAAGACCGATCAAGACAAAAAAGAAAAGCAGGCACATTCGTTTCATCGATTTTCCTTTTCCAGTAAAGATTTTAAAAGCGGCCTGAGAGTGTTCGCAGGCTCGTAGCCCAGCACCAATTCGTTTTGAATGAGATGTCCGTTCTTGTAGAGCGCAATGGCTGGATAATGATCCATCATTCCCAGATCCATCAATGTCCGCGAGGTCAAGATGGCATCTGTCACCGGCAGTTGGTGAGCGAAAGGATCTGCAATCACCGATAAATGCGCCCCAATCTCTTCCGCCACGGCGAAGATTTCGTCTCGGCCCATCACAGAGAGAGGCATGTTGGGGCTCCAAAGATAAATGAGCCCAGCGGGATACCGCCTGAGCAGATCGATCAGGTCTTGATCTGTAAAATGCGAATGTCCCCAGCTTGTGCAGGTCAGAAGGCTCAGCGCTGTCATGATGATCAGCTTTTGCATCTTGAATTTTATAGTTCCAAGATCGCTCCGCCACAATCTCCGAGTCGAAGCAGCACCGTTAAATTCCTATGAATCTTGAGTGAAGAAAGAAGCGCCGGCCGTGATCCTGTCAGCCGGCAATATTTTTGAATTTCCGCTCGCCCAAATTTGCACGTCTGTCGACTTGTTCTCCATTTGTTTTTGCTGGGTTCCCGCTCCTGACCTGCCATTTGCGGTTCAAGCCTTGCAAAGAGCCGTCATGGAAAGGAAAGACAAATGTTCACGGGATCGCTGGCCACCAAAAATCCACTGGCAATGAGACGTCGACTGATTTGGTTGATGTTTGTGGTTGCGATCGCCATCGCTCTTTCCATCCAGGCGCAGGCCCAAATCTTGTGCTCATCCATTTACGCCCGCCACTCACAAGTTGCCACGAGCCACAAGTTGGAAATATTTGGCGAATCTCTGCAGTCTCTGCGCGATCGGCTGATGCAAGAAGCCACCATCCATCCTGAGCGTGTGCTCGAAACTTTGCTCGCGACACAGGAGAAAGACATCCTCATGGACGGCTCGCACCAGACACTCTTGGAAATGAAGGGCAAAATCCGCTCCCTGATCGCCGTTTCCAAAAAGGAACTCGTTCAAAATCTGGAAACATTGCAAGCAGAGGAAGCCCGACTGCTGCGAAAGAATCCGACCTCTCTGCGGGATGTTTTATTCTTTTCGTTTCAGACTGTGGACTTGGCGAATTCTTTGGTACTGGCCAAAACTCATCGCATGACCTCGTTCGATCGGTTGAAGGATCCATCCGATTGGCAAAGCTGGAACGATTATGAGGAGCTGTACCGTTTCATCGTGCTCAAGCGAAAGCTTGTGCCCGTGCCGACGAACCGGAACCTTTCGATCCGAGATTTGAATGACGCCCAAGCGCACTCTTTGGCGCTGGTGGGACTGATCACCGAAACGTCGATGGCAGATCAAATTCTGAGATTTCCTCGAAATTTCTACGGTCACGACATCAATCACGCCAAGCAGGGCACGACCTTTTTCACGCCGGAAATTTGGAAGCAGCTTTTTCATGAGATCTCGAATTGGCCCGAAATCGAACAGGCCGCCGCCCATGCATTGATTTTTGATATGACTCACGAGAACACCGGATTGATGTACGAGTTCAGAGCGCAAGACTTTGCGAATGCGACCGGATATCGACTGGTCTACCGTTTACAGCACGAAGATTTCTATGGAGAGCCCACATTGTCGCAGGCTCCCAATCTCGCGGCTCTGCTTGCTCATATTGGACAGAAAATCGACCAAACGATTCACAGACTGAATCCAGAGGGCATTGGCATCAAGTCGATTCCACCTTATCTCCAATAAAGCCCTTGCCCAGTTGCATTCGATTTTTTTGCCGTGTTCCGGATATCTTTTTTCGATTGAAGCTTCGCTATTTCGTCGTAAGCTTTTGAAGATGAAAGCTTTGAAAATCTTCTTATCCGCGACCCTATTCCTGATTGCAAACTGTGCGTGGGCCATGCCGGCCCAGATCCTGCTGATTCGTCACGCCGAGAAACCGACCCAGGGTGACGAAGGCAGCGAGCTATCGGAACAGGGTTGGCAAAGGGCTCGGCTGCTTCCGACTTTATTTCAAAACCGACCGGAATTGGCGAAGCTCGGTCGCCCCGCCGCACTTTTCGCGATGGCTCCTCAAAATGAGGGCGGATCTATCCGCGCCATTCAAACTTTAAAATTCGTCGCCGAGACTTTCAATCTCCCGATCAACAGCGAGACCAAGCGTGATGATTTCCACCAAATGATTCTGGCGATCCAAAAGGATTCGAAATTAGATGGCCAATTTGTCGTCATCTGCTGGGAAAGAAAAGTGCTCACCGACATCGCGGCAGATTTGGGCGTGAAAAATCCACCCCACTTGGGTTCTGACCAATTCGATCGCGCTTGGCTTCTCAGTTTCTCTCAAACGGGCGCCGTCCTGAATCTGCAAGACTTTTCACAGGGCCTGCTACCGGGAGACTCGGCGTCAGTTGAAAGCTTTTAGTTCGGATTCATCTCCCCGTTTGCCGTTCACAGGTGGCCACCGCCACGCGTGGGTGTTAAAGGCGCGTGGTTCTTGAAATCTCATTTTCAGAATTCTATTTTGAGATTGCGGAAAGAACCTGAACTGTTCTCTGTCCATTTCTGAGGTGACACCAAAAAATCGGTCTTACAGTCCGCCTACTATCCATTATCTGTCCAATGAAGATTTAGAATCTGTTAAAGCCGACCGATTTTTTGAACATGTCGAAACAAAGGCATATCAAAAGCATCCACTTATTTCCCTTGTCTCAAAACGTTATATTCCTATTTACACTCATTTTTCTTTTTATGTCCCCCACATTTGCCGTGAATGATTCGCCTCAATCCTTCACGCTGGACGGACAGCTCTACCAATCCGGCACCAACGCTCCGCTTTTAGATAGTGCCGCAAAACTGACCGTGCAGGTGCTCAACCCAAGTGGCACCTGTCTTCTTTACGAAGAACAGCAAACGGTGAACACTTCGAATACCGGGGGACACTTTACCGTTCATATCGGCTCACTGCCAGGTTCTGCTCAGAGAACCGTCAACGACCCCGGCCGCACAATGGGGCAGATTCTGCAAAATCTCGCCGTGATTTCCGCCAACAATGTTCCGGGCCAGACTTGCACCAGTGGTGTTTACAATCCCTCTGCCGGTGCCGTTCGCTATTTGCGTCTGATCGTGACTCCTTCTGCTTCGAACATTGCGGACACTTTGACGCCCGATCTGGTGATCGACTCGGTTCCCACGGCGGTCGTCGCGCAGAGCTTGCAGGGTCTTGAGCGAAATTCGGTTCTGCAAATAAACAACTCTGGGTCTACGGTTTTAACCCAAGCCAATCTCGAAGCGCTCTTCACCACACCGGCTTACACGAATTTGCAAAGCATCTTGGCCGGCAACTTTATGAAGACGGATTCTTCGGGTGCTACTTTGCCAAGCTACGCGTCGGATCCGGCGGGGCTTTCCAATGGTGACATGTGGTTTGATTCGACCACCAATCAGATTAAATACCAAACCAGCGGCGGCGTGCAGACCGTCGGTGCTGGTGGTGCCGGTTCAATCTCATCGTTGACCGTGGGCTCGAGCATGTCTTTGAACGGCTCGGTGGCCGGCACGATTAGCTCTGGCTCTGGAACTATTGATTTGACGAATACGGGCGTCAGCAGCGGCACTTACAGCAAAGTCACCGTCGACACCAAAGGGCGAGTCACGGCGGGTACGATATCATTAGTTGAAAGTGATATTCCAAATCTCACCACGCCTGGAAAAGTTTCTGGCAACACGATCACATCTGGAACGATCAGCGGATCTGCTGCGATCAACACGTCAGGGAATCTCATCACGACTGGAACCGTGAGCGGTCTCAATGTGCAAGCGACTAACGTGCGCGTGTACAATGGTGCAAACTACATTCAGCTTTCAGCGCCCGCCTTGGGTGGAAATGTGAATCTCACTTTGCCAACAACTGATGGCAATCCGAATGAGTTTTTAAAAACCGATGGCAGCGGAGTTTTATCTTGGGCCACTGCTTCGATTGTTTCGACTGATGTCACGGGAGCACTTGGCTACACGCCACTGAATGCAGCGGCTACTTTTTCGGGTGATGTGAGCGGGGTGTATAGCAATATCAGTGTCGATAAGATCAAAGGCAAATCGGTAACCGCGGGATCAGTGAGCGGACAGATGATGATTTATAATGGCACCTCTTGGGTGAACAGTGTTATCTCCGGTGATGCGACTTTGGCTTATGATGGAGTGCTGACGCTCAATAAAGTCCCCGTGGCAAAAGGTGGAACCAACGCCACGAGCTTTGGCAACAATCGCATCATCGCTTCCAATGGTACAGGTTCCGCCTTGGTGGATTTCACCTGCTCGCTCAATCAAGTCATTTCATTCGATGTCTCGGGCAATGCCACTTGCGCCGCGATCAGCTCGCTGGGTGGATTCATCGTCAACGGCGGTAACACCACTGGCGCAGATATTTCGCTTGGTACGAATGACAATAAGGCTTTGAAATTCAAAGTCAGTAACTCGGTGGCGATGACAATCTCCCAAAGCGGTAATGTCGGAATCGGGACCACATTCCCTTCATCCGCCCTGGATGTCAGTGGTGCCTTCAATCAAGTCGGTATCGCAGCTCCTGCGGTCTCGCCCGCTAATGAAGGGCGTATTTATTTCGATGCTTCCGCAAGCAAATTCAAAGTCTCGCAAAATGGTGCCGCTTACGTAGATCTGGTATCGAGCGGGGGCATCACATCTCTGAGCGGCCAGAGCGGCGCCACTCAGACTCTTGCGATCAGCGTTGACAATTCAGTGGCCACCCCGACGATCACGTCCGCTACCAACGCGCACACTTGGAAAATCCCGATGGCCTCGAACAGCGGAACAACCGCGGGATTATTGAGCAAAACCGATTACGACGTCTTCAATACGAAACTTGGAACGACCACCTCATTCGCAGGAGACGTTTCAGGAACCTACAATGCAACCAGCGTTGACAAGATCAAAGGTAAAGCCATCACCGCTGCCAGTGTGAGCGGACAAATGATGATCTATGACGGTACGGCGTGGAACAATGCCGTGATGTCGGGTGATGCCACTCTCAGTTATGCTGGCCAACTCACGCTCAACAAAATCCCCGTCTCGAAAGGCGGAACGAACGCTACAAGTTTTGGCAACAATCGCATCATCGCTTCCAATGGAACCGGCACCACCCTTCAGGATTTTACCTGCTCTTTGAATCAGGTCATCACTTTTGATGTCTCAGGAAATTCTGCCTGTGCCTATGTCACCTCGCTTTTCACCGGAATCGTCAACGGTGGGAATACGACCGGCGCGGACATCTCGCTTGGCACGAATGACAACAAGGCATTGAAATTCAAGGTGAACAATTCGATCGCGATGACCATTTCGCAAGGTGGTTCGATTGGCATTGGAACGACCGATCCCGGCGCGCCGGTGGATATCAATTCTTCCTCGCAGGCCTTGTCGTCGACCAATGGAATATTGGCGGTTTCTGCCAATGATGCTTTCGCCATCGATAAAGGCGGCACGCTTTCTTTTGGCGGAAGATTTTCGGCCTCCACGACGCTTGCCTCTTTCGGCATGCTCGGAGGATTCAAAGAAAACGCCACCAGCGGCAACGATGCCGGATATTTAGCCTTCGGCACCAAGGCCAACAGCGTCGCCGTGGCCGAGAGAATGCGGATCGCTTCGGACGGGAAGATCGGGATCGGCACTAGCAGCCCGCGCACCGCTTTGGATGTCAGTGGCGCCATCACCAGCAAACCGACGGCCGTCTCGAACGTTGCGACAACCCTGGATCTCACGACTAGTAATACTTTTACCATCCCCACCGCGAGCGGAGCGGCCTTCACTCTCAGTGGCATGGTGGATGGTGGCGAGTACACGGTCGTGATCACGGATGCGACGTCGCGAACTTATACTTTCGCCTGTAGCGGGACGACCAAATACAAACCTGCCAATGCCGCTACCACCAGTAGCACGACTTCCATTTATTCCGTGATGACGATAAAAAATGGCGGCAATTACGATTGCTACGTGACTTGGGCCACGAGCTACCAGTGATGAAAAAAAAATCGGACTGTGCCACAGTCCGCTTCTATGGCTTTGAAAATGATTTTTTCTTGAACGAAAATTTCGGTGTCGAGCATATTGAGCCCGAGGACGGCAACTGGATGATGAACAAAATGAAGCCTGAATTTCCCAATATTTTCGAGTACGACAACTATCGCGGTTTTCTGCAAGACGCTTACGAAGCGACCAAAGCGCGCGACAAAAAATTTTCCCTGCGTTACTTCGCCCGGGTCGCCGGCTTCAAAGCGCACAGTTTCTTGAGCCTGGTGATGCAAGGAAAGAGCAACCTCTCCCCCGATAGCATCGATAAGATCTCCAAGGTTTTTAAGATGAACAGCGAACAGCGCCGTTTCTTTCGCAATCTCGTTCACTCCAATCAGGCGACGACCCCCGAAGAGAAGCAATTTTTCTCGGGCGAAATTTTAAAATCGCGTTCGGAGCGGAAGATTCATCAGCTGGATGAGTCGCAGCATCAGTATTTTGCCTGTTGGTATTATGCGGTTGTTCGCGAGTTGGTGGCCCTTCCCGGCTTTGTTGAAGATGAGAATTGGATTGCCACCCACACCCTGCCGCACATCAAACCCGAAGAGGCCAGGGGCGCAATCGAATATCTTTTGAAACTGGGCTTGCTGGGCCGGGATGAGAACGGAAATCTGATCAAAAAGGAAAGCATTATCACCACCACGGCCGATATTTCGTCGGACCTGATCGCCAGCTGGCACCGCGATTACTTGAAACGGGCATCCGAAAGTATCGATTCAACTCCTCCTGGTCGCCGCGACATTTCGTCCGTGAGTCTTTGTTATTCCAGGGAAAACATTCAACTCATCAAAGAAAAAATCGCCGAGTTTCGCACTGAGATCGTGCTCCTCACCCTGCAGGAAATCAATCGCGATGCACTTTATCAGTTGAACATTCAATTCTTTCCGATCTCTGATGTCGCCGACAAACGAGAGCCCTCATGATTCGCTTGTCGTTGCTATTGCTCTTTTGCATTTTTTCACTTGAATGCGCCAACGCTCGCCCGAGCACCATGACGGCGGCCCTGTTACGCGCTGGGGCCGCTTGTTTTCCGCTGACGTCGGTTTGGACTCCGCAGTGGGCGAACCTGCAGGGGTACTGGAAACTGGACGAGACGGCAGGCGCCAGCACCGCCGCCGATAGCTCGGCCAATAACAATGCGGGAACGGCCGCCAATGTGACCTTTGCGACCGCCGGTCGGATCGGCAATGCGGCCAGTTTCAACGGCACCACCAGTTCGATTGCGATCTCGGGCTACAATGCAAATCTCAATACGGCAACCGATTCCAGCTACACGTTTGCGACCTGGACAAAAATCACCTCAATCCCATCGGCGGCGTGCGGAACGAACTCGTCGATATGTAAGGCCATGATCTTTGGTCGTCTGCATATCGGAATCGTGTTAGCGAACACAGGGCAACTCAGTGGAGAATATTATACCACCGGCGGAGTCTGGCACGGATTCACCGGGGCCACCCTTTCAACCGGCAAGTGGTATCATCTGGCGATGGTGCTGGACAACACGGCGAAAACCGTCCAGCTCTATGTCAATGGCGTCGCCTCGGGGGCCGCAAATTCATTCGCCGGGCTTTCTCCTTACGTTTACGGCTCCTCTGCTCCTTACGTGATCGGCATGGCCAATAACACGGACCCCCTCAACAATGGCAACAACGCTCACCCTTACAATGGCGTCGTCGACGAGACCGCGGTCTGGAATACGGCTTTGACGGCGCTTCAAGTCCGCACACTTTATGACCAACAATCTTGCGGGAAAAATTGAAAATGATAAGGGCGTCAGAAATACCGCCGCCTCAGCAGGAAACCGCCGTGCACGAATTGTCGGCGGTCCAACCCAAGGCATTGGAAACCACCGGTAACTGCGACATAAAAATCGCCTGACATTTTTGCGCGATCTGCCGATGCTCCAACTGCGTCGAGGCCTGGGTCCGAAGCTCAATGTAATGAATCCAGCTGCGAATCGTTCCGTTCATGTAAATCTTGGTGGAAGTGCTCAGCGGCAGCAGACTTCGCGCACACTCTTTGGCGACACCTTTTTCCAGAGCCTGGCTGTATTTCAAAAAGGCGTAATTCCAGATGTCCTTTTGCATTTGCTCAAAATCTTTTTGAATATCGTCCGTGAGATCGTCGGTCGAATTCTGTTTGTTTTTGAGATCCTGCCGTCGAGCTTTGGTCAGGACAAAGTCATTGGCCTGCGAATACCGCTGAGAAAATTCTTGAAACGAGAACGAACGGTGACGAAGAATTTGCGGCGCGATCGCCCGCGAGGTTTGTATTTCTAAGACCATGTTCGCTTGTTCAAAAACCGACCAATGACCGTGCTTTGCACAATACGACAAAAGCTTTTCGATCTGTGGATTGTCTTGGTTCTCGGGATTGCTGACCCGGGCGCAGTAGGCCATGATCTTTTCAGCATCCGGTGTCATCGACACCAGTTTGACGTCTTCAGAAAGCATAGGTTCCTCCTGAAACCATCATGGCTCGAGGAGACGATTTTTATAAGGCATATGATTTCATATTTAATATTCTTTCAGTTATATATTTCGCATGGACAATATTCCCATTCAGCTTCTGCACGCCTTCGTGATCTTCAACGATGCCCCGAATATTCAACTGGCTGCAGGCCGATTGGGAATCACGCAACCGGCCCTCTCCAAACAGCTCAAAGCTCTTGAGGCCCTGCTTCCCCACGCCATTTTTTCGTTTCGCGGTAGAAAAAAGGTTCTCACCCCTTACGGCCAAAATCTGCATTCTCGAATCAAAGAGCGCATCGGAAATTTGCAGGCAACGATTCAAGATGTGACCAACGTGTATGCGGATCCAAAGCAGGCTCATGTGCGAATTTCGGCACGACTGGGTATTCTGGATCGCCTAGCTGAAAACATCGAATTTTCCGGTTGCTTGACCTTTAACGAAACCACCAACGATCAGGTCATTCGTGATTTGCTGTCCCGCGAGGCCGAAATCGGCATCGCCCACAGTCTACCCGAAACTCATGAACTGATCGCCAAGCCCCTTTTCAAAGAAGAGTTCCAGATCCTGGTGCCCAAAAAGCTGCTGCGGACACGTAAGCATTATGGAAAATCTTTGTTCGAAGAGCTTAAAGCTCTTCCTTGCATTGATTTTAAAAAAGACGACGTCATCATTCGCACTGTTTGCGCTGCAAATGCCGTGGATTCGCGCAGATTAACGGTCAGTCGCATCACCCAAAACTATGCGCGAATCGCCAAGCTTGTTGATCTGGGTCTTGGGTGGGCGATCATTCCCGCTTATCTGCAGGTGAATGAATCCCGAACCTGGGTGATCAAGGTTCCAGCCGAAGTCATTCAATTAAGGAAATTTTATCTCGCATATCGTTCTGAATTTTCCGCCGTTCCTTGGTTTGCGGAAGTGGTTCGGCAGATCGCCACTGGTTTTAAAAATCATTTGAATTGAAATTTCCAACGCACTAGGACCCAAAGGTGCGCGAGCATTTTCTACGTCCACCGAACCTCCTGAATTTGATTTAGTTGTGGTGAATGCATCAACGCTCATGAACGCTAGAATTTTTCCATTGCAGAATTGATTGACGCTTCCTGATTGGCGGATAACGATGGGGAATGCACATGACCAAATTTCTATTGATCGCCCTCAGTGTTCTTTTTTTCTCACAGCTCGGAATTTGCGCTGAACAATGCATTTGGTCCTGCGAAAGTTTCCGCGGCATCTGCCCAGCTGAATGTGTCGAAAGATGTGTCTCGAGCGCCTGCTCCGGAAATCTTTGCACCGATGATTGCAACGGCCCCGGCCACTGCTCCTGCCCGCAGCCCGGAGAAGACACTCAACCCAAAGGCAGAACCCCCGCCATTGGGTTCTGCCTTGCAGCCCGCGGCCAGAATCGCCCCGATGACTCCGAGATGACGGCCGCAAAGAAGCTATGCGAACGATTGCTCGCACCAACGGTCAAAAAAGAATATTTACATCTCGAGTGGAAGGATCAAATGGGCGACACGGTCTTGCTGGGTCTTGCTCGGTTGGGACTCATGGCGGAAATCGAAACCGTCATTAAGCTCGGCGCCGATATCAAGGCCCAAGATTCAAGGGGCATGAATGCTGTTTTACTTTTGGCTCGAAGCGAGAAATGCCGAATCGAAGATTTTCTGAAAATGAAAAGATGGGGATTTGATTTGACCGCTCGGACCGGCGGGGGACTTTCACTAGCGTACGAATGTCAGCCAAAATCGGCGGCGGATGTTCAATTTTACTTGAAAGAAAATGTTTATCTTGGCCCCGTCACCGGCAGAGCCACCATCTTACAAGAAGCTATCGCGATGAGGCGAGTGGACGTCGTGCGCGCGCTCTTAAAGGGCGGCATCGATCCCAATCCAATGACTCCAGAGCTTCCCAATCCACCACTTCGGTACACTCTGCTGAGTTGCAATCAACCGCCAGAGAACCGAGTGGTCATGAAGGAAATCGCACGCTTACTGATCGATGCGAAGGCTCGATATAACTCGGAATACGTGACGATCGCCGAAAACTGCGGCTACAAAGATCTGGTGCAGAAAATGAAAAGTCATCCAGAGCTACAGACCGCACCATCGCACGCCATGGCCCCTCCCCCACCACCACCCGTGGACCCCGCAATGACTTGGATTGTATCGATCCTGACGGAAATTGATTCTGGCAAAATCTCAGCTTCCGATTTGGATGCGCGGCTTAAATCGGCGGTGGATCAAAAAGTCTATCTCGACCGCTGGGGCGCTAAAATATTCGACAATGCGCTGGCCAAATGCCGGGTGGATTATCTCAACGTCATCATGAAATATCCACTCAAACCAGATCCAAGTCTCTACGACAAAAATTATATGAAAGACTCTTATCCAAGATTGAAAAGCGACGAATGCAAGCAGTTCTACAAGAAAATGGGTTGGTCCAAATAAACAAGCCCGCCTCTCCCGCTCGTCATATATTTTATTCGGGACGAGGCTTGTAAGTACGAAGCTCTTCCAACAGTCCTGTGTTGTCGAGAATCTCGTAGGTCTCAACACCATCGACGACTTTGATCTGCACGGGTGCCATCCAAATTTGTCGACTGAGGTCCGCGAGCTTTCCCGTACGATCCAAACGTTCATCTCCGTGCCACATGATATAGGCTTGACCGCTTTCACCGTAAACGATGACCGGTCGCCCGGTTGCGTAGGTGATGACATTGAAATCTTCGGTGATGTTTTTAAGCTCGCCATTTTCGTTCACGACCATTTTAAAATCCGTCGTTCCCGCCGGCGCGTTCGCTTGAAAGCTTCCATAGTCCTTGTTGTAAGGACCCTGACTGCCGACCATGACCATGTACTCTTTCAATCCGCGACGGCGGATGTCTTTCAAGTCCTCGACCGAGCGAATTTCGCGGGTGGTACCGTCCTCTAAAATCACGCGGGGCTCGATGTGCCCGCCTTCAACCAAGGGTCCAATGCCCGGACGTTCGGCTTCGGCAAAGACACTGCCGTCTTCCTTATAAGCATCCAGCACGACGTGCGGTGATTCGATCACTTTGTTCAAAGTGGGATCCAGCTTTGCCATGTACATTCCGGAACTGTAGGGCGTGTACGCCCATTCTTTTTCCTTTGCGCCGATCACTTTGCGGACTTCGAAGACTCCGTCGCCGGCCCAATGAAAATTTCCATCTTTGTCGCCATAGGATTCACCGTTGGCAAGCTTGACGACACCGCCACCATAGCTGTGAATCATCTGTGGCGTTCCATCCGCATCGAATTCACTCCAGCGGCCATCCCGCATCACCTTGGTGAAAAACGGAGACCGTGGCTGTGAGGCGATCAAGGTCCACTGGCCGGGGCTTTCTTCGACCCAGGTGACCTGGTGAAAAACGACCCGGCGTCGGGTTTGCGCCGCATTTTTTTGTTGGATCAACAAGGGTTTGCCATTTCCGCCGTTGGCCATCGCTCCGGCCAAAAGCTTCAGGACCGGTCTGCCAATTTCATCATACGCTTGCACGGCCGAAGCATCCCACGTGGACGAGTCCAGCGCGTAAGGAATTTTTTCTTTCGTCACCGGATCGTAATCTTCACCGTAGGGAAAGCCGCGTTCATTGAGCATTTTGATTTTGCGAGGTTGCACGATGCCGCCACGAGCGAGCTGATCGATGGATTCAACCAAAAGATACTGCTGCCCCGACAGTCCCAGGAACGCCGCCTTCTTGCCATCCGGGAGCGTCACCCACACGGGCTTATCGATATCCGGCGTTTCCGTAAACTGATCGGTGATCAAGCGGGGTCCGTACTGGCCGGGCTTGTGGCGTTTCTTCGCCATCTCGACCAAATCCCGAGCGCGCCTTTCGCTGATAAAGGGGCGATTGTCTTTGACAGCCTGGCGCTTTTTCGGCGCTTCATGCAGTTTGCCGCGGGTGATTTTTTTGATCCCCGGCACGAATCCGCTCTCGGGACGACTGGGTTCGCTCCATTTTCCGTACAAATTCTGGCATCTGAGCGCCATGCTGATCTCAGGCGCCATTAAGAGCACGATCGACGGAAGAATCCATTTTTTCATAACAATCAAAAGTTCAAGAAGCATGCCCTGGCTAGAAACCGTCGTAGATTTGTCGGCACTGAAGAGATTTTGTTTTGAGCTTCAAGATCTCTCCTGTTTTCAGAAAGGCATCGCCGGATGGCAGAATCAAAATATCATCAGCCCCCGACGAGGGCGGAAGCTCGATGTGTCCCTTGGTCACCCCGGTTTCAGGATTCAATGGCACGATCCAGCGGCGGGTTTTGAGCCCCGCTTCTTTGCGCTTGGTTAAAATGGTGACGGCAAAAGATTTGATTTTGCCTTTTTGATCCAATAGGTGGGTGGCATCTGAGCTGACGACCGTTTGATTTTCCTTCCTCATCTCATCCGCGATTCCCGATTCGAAAAGAAGCTTTTGCAGGTCTTGGATCTCAGGACCGACGTGAGCTTCGACCCGATCCAATTCTTGGGTTATCAACTCACTCCCGGACAACTGGAGACCTTTCGCATCTTCTTCAATTCTCCACATCATTCTTTGATAGGTGGGAACAGAGCCCCCTCGCTTCTTCGAACTTCGCACGGCGACCGAGGGAGTGAGCGAAACAAATGACGGAGTCACGACGGTCGAAGTGAGCGCCATATTTTTATAGAATGAAACTTTTTTGGCGTCGGCCGGCAACTGAGTATTTGTATCGAACGCCAGCCAAGGAGAAAAGTGATCATGCACGATGGCCGAGTACTTCATTTTTGCATCAAGACTGTTTGGACCCATCGGCTCTAATTTAAAGTAGCTCGTACCCTCGACGAATCGCTCACCGGTCTCAGCAATTTCGTAAGACAACAGAATGTCTTGGTGAGCTTTACTTTTCACATTGAGACTGTGAAATTTTATTGGAAACTTGAACTCGGGCAGATAATCGAAGCCCACCTGCTCATTTGGGTCATATAAAATCAGTCCCTCATCTGTCTGAATCAAGAGCCCACGATCGAGAGAGATCATGGGTGAACCCTCGCGGGTGCTCTTCACGACTTCAATTCCAAGATCCGTCAGTTGTCGGTCAATGCCAGCCTCGGTCCAAAGGCCCCAGCCGATCGGAAAGTACACTCGACCGATTTTCAATTTCCAGATCGCACCTTGGGGACGATTGCCAAAAACGACTGTGACCTGGTGATAACCACCCTCCAGCTTCTCAATCCTGAGCTCCGTCTTTTGTTGGTGAAAAGGCAGGACAACGACCCGGGATTCGTCTGCAGGATGTCGGTGTGATTCGGATTTCACTGGATTTGCGAAAATGGGAATGGCCGCCAAAAAAATAGACATTGTCATGAAAACAGCACGCATTGGTTGCTCTCCAATTCTTGAATTGCGAAAAGCAAATCCCAATTGCAAAGCGAGATCCACACCTGTTGTTAACATTCTCCTTTTCGCTGATGATCTCTCTTCAAAGCGAGAGCCCTGCCATGACCGAGCTGACCATAATGGTTCCCGTGACGGGTGGAAAGCTCAGCGCATCTGGAACGCCAACGGCGGGACGGATGTCGAAGAATATTTTAATGTACTGGGACTGCCAGCAATCATTCTGCGGGGCCAATCCAGCAGGAAAAATCGGTTGCGACCAATCAGGATTCGCAACTGCTGAATAAGCAGGTGGACAAATCGGCAAGGCTCGGGTCGAAACAGCAATCGGATACAGCTCCGGAGAACATTGTCCCACGCCGGAACTGCAGACTTTCCCTTCGGGACTGAAAAATAAGGGCAGGCTCGGCGTCCCCGAAAGCGGTCCCGATAAATTCGGTGTGGTCGTTCCGGTGATCGGTGGCAGATACAGCGCCACTCCCTGCGGAGCTGCGTTTGCAAAACCGCTGCACAGGGCATTTTGATAGTGGTTGATGCATTTTCCAAGCACGCTGGTGGGTGCCGCGGCTCCGGACGCCCGCAGCGTTGAAGGCATCCCCATAATATGAATCAAACTGTGAATCAGGCGAACCCGGGCCGTCGCGTATTGCTGTCTCAGAATGTTCTGATTGATCTGGGTGAAAAACGAAGCGCAGGCTAAAAGTAAGAATGAAAAAATGGCGATGCTGGCCAAAGCCTCGGTGATTGAAAATCCCCCGCTCTTCTTTGATCTTTCCAGGGACATAGTTTCTCCTCAGGGTGTGATGTCTTCAAAATTCACGATGACCGAGCCATTGATATCTCGACGCCCAATTTCGGTCGCGGTTTCGGCAAACGAAATCGAGTAATTGATTTGGATGAAATCAATATTGATGTCAGGACCCACAGGATACTGCCCCATCGGGATCAGGCGGTCCGGCGAGTTATTCTGGGGCAGACCCTGAAACATCAATGAACTTTTGATGGTGATCAGACAGTTTCCCGTACCGATCGTCGTGCACGAATTCCCTTCACTCGTAAAATAAACCGGATGTTGCAAAGTTCCCGAGATCACGGTGCCCGATGAATCGTAAATGGAAACGGGATAGGGCTGATTCGAAACCAAAAACCCGCCCGGAATCAGCGAGTAGTCGTTATGAACCATGGCGTATAATTCGGGATTGTTCTGAATTGTGATTCGCATCGCTGCCCGATCGGAAATCGAGCTTCGCACCAAGACCGCAAGCTCATTGCGCACCATTGTCGATTGAATAAAAGATTTAGATTTGGCCGCCGCCAGCAGCCCCGAAGAAAATATCAAGATGCCAATGATGCCAATGGCGATACCAATCTGCAGTTCAATGATCGTGAAACCGCGGCGCCAAGAACCTGACAAAAACGGTAGATCGCCATTCAAAAAAGACGAAAATTTACTTCGATGAAAACCCTGCATGCGTTCTCCGGCCATCGGTTTAAAAATTAAAACTCACGCAACCAGTGCTGGACATCACGTGGCCCGAAGGACAAGTCAAAGGCGCCGCTGGTGGAATCGAAGGGGCCGGCGCTCCTGATGACGGTGGTGGGGCCGGCGCGCCGTGTGCGATCAGCCATGTCTGGGTGATCCCACCTGTCGGACCCGCGCCGTAACCGATCGCAGCTCCGTACTGTCCCCCATTTCCAGGATTGGCAACCACGGGTGGCAAGATAGGCGCATAGTAATGAGCGAGGTCGCCGATTGGGACCGTCTCGGTCGCAGTGAGAACATTCAGGTACGAAAATTCATCGCGATACGCCAAATGCACTTTCACGTGCGCTGTGACCTGAATGACAGAGGCCTGATTGCAAGGAGAGATGTTACCAAGACAGCTTGGAATGTATTCGGCAGTCACATCAAAGAAACACAAATTCCGGGAAGGGGCCGAACAGACCTGACCGTAGATATCATAGTGAACCGGATTCGTCGCGCCATCCAGCACAAGGATGGCGGCCGCAGATGGGTCCGTGTGATCCATCAACATCAAAGAATGGACAACTCCCGCCTGGCAATCCGCGACGCCATCATCGATCATGCATTGATAGAAGGGATCTGTCGTTGGCGGTGACGGCGCCAACGATAACAATGTCGAGTAATAAAAACTACCCGTGCGCGCGTTTCTCAGAGCGGCGGTCAGCACCGCATTTCGCGCATCCAAAATTTTGAATTTTTGCGAGACGTCCTCTTTTTGCGCGATGATGGCCGACACCGCGGATATGATCAATCCGACGATCGCCATAAAGATCAGGGCCGTTAATAAGGTCATCCCTTGCTGACGGATCCTAAGAAAGTTAACGGCTCTTTTCAAGTTTGCGGCCCCTGTTCCCGAGCCAGCTCACGCGGACGCGAAGAAGCTTCTAAATTTCTATTTATTCGAACTTTCTATTGAGCTTAGCCGAGAGAATCTGTTGATCGTACTGATCATTCTGGTGGGATTTCCAGTCTCAAATCGAGACGGGCTTTGGTTTAGATAAAATGTTTCATTTTATCTCTATAATTTTTTTGAAAATAATCGATAATAGAATTTATGCGCAATCACATTCTCCTCCTGTTCGCCCTGACCTTCATCGTCTCTTCCTTCCAGGCCTGCAGCTCGAACATTTCCTTTCAATCGGCCGCAGATTCGTTTGATCTCAAATCCGACATGAACGGTGAAGGCTACAGCGGAAAACCGGACGTCTATAATTTCCTGAGACACGATCAAGCCTGCCTCGAAAAAGGTGCGAACGGCAGGCCCCTTCCCAATTCGCAGATCTTCGTTTTCCCAAGCGGTCAGGCGGAATTGGTGCGCGAAAACTGTGCTGATATCAAGCCTCGGCCCTTGAGCCCTCAGGACTACATCGTGGCGAACAATGGCGATCTCGTTTATCAAAACCAGACGTTCGCCATTCTGGCCAATCCAAGTCCGTTCGACGTGGTCGCCTCGAGCTGTCCTGCCGGTCAAAGCCTGCTCGCTACACCCGTGCGCCAAAGCTATCTGCAAGCGCCCTTGGATCTGCAAGATCCGGTTTGGGAACATGCGGGCCTGGCAGTGGATTTGGTGGGTTCATTGGCCAGCCTGCCGCTTTATCAAGTCAAGCGAAACGACCCGAATGCTCTCGAGTCTTGGCACCGAATGGCGCAGTCCCCGATCTTGGCCGCGGGTGAGACGTATGCCTTCTCATTTTTCGTCAAGCCTGACCCGGTCGAAAAACTGCAGTTTGTCTCTTACTATCCAAATGTCCAAGATGTTCAAATCGAATTTGACCTGATGACCGGAGCCGCGACCATTCAAAGCAGCACCGGGGTGCAAATGCTTGGCACCAAGGCACAGATGTTTGCGGGTGGCCTTTACATCAACATCTTCTTCCGCTCCCTGAGCAGTACCAGCGCCAATATGGGAGTGGCCTCTTCCGGTCAATTTCTCGGCAGTAAAATCTTGGCAACCGCGCTGCAATTCGAAAAAGTCTCGAACTTCTGCGCTCCTTAACACTTGGGTCTCTGGCTTTAATGACAAAGCGGATGCTCGCCAATGGCTGAATTCAATTTCTGTTTGAAGAGGGCTTTGCCGTCTGGACCTGGTACATGGTGCTGGGGCCTTTGCCGACCTTTTGCACCCGCCCCTGTTCGAGCGCCCATCGCAACAAACGCAGCGTTTTCGATGCCGAGCCCGACACCGCAACCTGGGCTTGTTGAATGTTAAAAAAATGGGGCCCGACCTGAGTTTTCAACAACAACCATTCAATCTCTGAGCTATCCAAAGGCATGATTTCGCAAGGTAGAATCACCCCGGTCTTTTCACCGACAAAAAGCTGGTAACCACCATCGGTCTCTTCGATGCGCAGATCCAGATTTTCGTGCATGATCCACTCTCGACATCGTTTGACGATCTGATGAATTCGGTTGGCCGAGGTTTGCGCATTCATAAATTCACCCGGAAAGAGTTTCCCGAAAGCGCTAAAGGTCGAAAGCGGCCGGTACATGTCACGGCAAAGTAAAATCAAAAATCGGTGCAGTGCTTGGCCTGTTGGGAGATGACCGGACTTGCGGCCTTCCAGGCGACCCGTGGCGAGATTCAGAAGCTGACTGGGTGAAGCGCCCGAAGACCAAACGTAGGTCTTTGGCATCTGAAAGCTGGCGCCGTCAAAATGCAGAATCCTTTGCCGAAAGCTTTCAAACGGAGTCCCGAAGTAAACCTTTTGCAATCCAGCCTGATCACGGTTCAGCAAGGCAATGAACAGATCACAGTCCCGCACACTTTCCCAGTGCATGGCTTGCTTCGCTTTGGCAAAGACCTCTAGCAAGGATGGCGTGCACCGGTTTTGTTTCATGCTTTCGGCAATCGCGGTCCACTTTTCGACAAATAAACTGAAGATCTTTCCGGAACCCTTCAGTGGTTCCGCAGCCAATTGCAGGATGTCCAAGGCCGCATCAAAGTCTTTGCGTAAAATCAAAAGTTGCGCGGAGAGCTCAAGGCTATTTCCGTAAAGTAAAATAAATCCGGCCTTCTGACTGCTCTCGCGAATTCGGGAGAGCAGTATTTCGGCTTCCGCAAGCGAACCGACTTGAATCAGGGCCGCCGCCAAATTGATTTCACCCACGCACCGGGCATAGTCTTCTAAATCCGTCCGCGCCAAATATTTATTTAAGACCGGAATCGCTTCTTGGTATTTCCATTGATTGAACAGACAAAATGTTTTGTAGATGCTGGCCTGAGGATTCTGATCTTCATCCACTTCTTGCAGCAGCAGCCAGGCTTCATCAATGGCACCGACCCTTCGTAGCGCTTCGGCATATTCGATTTTTTCGACGGCGGTGGCCGCACCCTGATGAAGATCTGTTGGTCGGACATAAGGACCCAGAATTCGCAGCGCCAGGCCCGGCTGATTGATCCGACGAGCGATGTTCGCGATCGCCACGGCATTGGGACGATCCACTTTGCGAATGGCCCGAAGTTTTTTCTCGGCCTCATCAAAACGACTTTCTCTGACCAAATGTTCTAACTTCTCTGCCCTTGATCCCATAAAATCTATCATATGACAAAAAAACACAAACAGAGAAAAGCGAAATTCACTGCGTTTCACACTGAGACAGCGATGACAACCTAGCGGTTTCAGAAAAGAAAATCGCGTCAAATTGATCAGTGGGATCCACCAATTATCACGGTTAACGTTAATGTAACGAAACAATCAATGGGTGGGGAAAATATGAAACGACAGTACGTGGGAATCACATTCCTATTCTTATTTGCAGCACAAACTGCACTTGCGGACATTTGCGCGAAGGCAAATGAAAATCAACCAGCGACATTAAACTGCGGAGCCGGCAAGATCATTCAAAGCATCAGCTTTGCCAGTTACGGCAATCCGCTCGCCAACACTTGTGGCAGTTACGCGATTCGCTCGTGCAATGCCAGCAGTTCGAAAAGCGTCGCGCAATCTGCCTGCGTTGGTAAACAGTCCTGCTCGATCAATGCATCGAACGGTGTCTTTGGCGACCCATGTTTAGGCGTCAACAAAGTTCTGGCCTTACAGGCCGTGTGCGTGGCCGCTCCAGCCCCTGTCAGTTGGGTGAAATGTGCGAGCGAATATGCCTCTTGCAGCTTTAGCGGCGTTCGCAATGTTCGTTACGGCGCCAACGGAAAGTACGTGACCAAAAATGCGGTCTCAGGCCCCGTGCCTTGCACCAATGCCTATTTTGGCAGTGATCCGGCTTATGGAGTCACAAAGGCGTGTGAGTATTCCTCAACAGTCGTCCCAACTCCGACGCCGACGCCAACTCCTCAACCGGCTCCAACGCCGACTCCAGCTCCGACTCCAGCCCCAACGCCAACGCCGACTCCGACTCCAGCTCCTGTTGATGTTGGTTCATCAATTGTGCCACCAGCTCTGACACCGATTCCTGGATCAGTTTTGGCGATGCCATCGAACATTGCCAACGGTGCAACCGTGAGCTTGCAGTGTGGACAGGTCTACCGTGGAACATTGGATGTCAGCAGCAAATCGGACATCACGATCAATGTTTCCGGCACTTGCGGAAAACCGACCCTGATTCCATCAGCGGCCTCTCAGGATGTGATCCGTGCGGTCAGCGCTAAAAATATTAAGATCATCGGTCTTAAGATTCAGTCCGCCACTCGCGGAATCAACATCAACAACGCACAGGCGATCACCATTCAGAATACAGATATCTTGAATTGCAGTGATGCAGGTATTTACGCCAGCGGCATCGTTGGCATGGCAATCAGCGACAGCAGCATCAGCAATTCTGGCAAAACCGGAATCGATGGTGGCTCTTGGGTCGTCAACGGAAGTGTTAAGAACACCACGATCACCAACAGCGGAAGCGCCGGCGGCAGTTACGTGGGCATCGGGATCTACTTTGGCGACGGTCATGACAACAACATCGATCACGTCACCGTGACCAAATCCGTCTATCACGGCATTGTGGTCCTGCATAACAGCTACTCTTACGTCACTAACAGCATGGTTCAGAACAACTGTACAGGTCCAGATCATGACTGCGGCGCGATCTACACCGGCGCTCGTGACAAGTTGCCACTGACTTTGCGAATTCAAAGCAACACGGTCAACGGCAGCGGCGGCATCGGGATTTACCTGGATGACTTTTCCAACGGCGTCACCGTTTCACAAAACAAGGTCACCGCCTGCGAAACTGGCGTGCTCGTGCACAACGGATTCAACAACAGCATCACCAGCAACACCATTTACGCCAACCGGGTCACCCACATCGCTTTCGGCCAAGACACCGGCAGCATGCATGACAACGTGATCAAGAACAATGCGATCACATCAACCACGGGCGAAGTCTTCTTCAATCTGCAGACCGGAAATTTAAAGGCTTTTGGTATCTATGATGCCAACACCTACGTGACCAACAACGTGAATTCATTCGGTCGCATGTGGGATGGGGCCTCACCTGGCGTGACCCTGAGCTACAGCGGCTGGAAGAGCTTTATCGGTCAGGATGCAAGCTCGACCATGAACGGCAAACCCTAATCCCAAGGGATTGTTCTCTTGTTCAATCCTTTCCAGGCTCCGGCTGCAACAACAGCTGGAGCCTACTTTCCGGCCCATCGGCAAAATTTCATTTCCATTCCCAGATCATAGATCCCAATCTTAATCTTCAGACGGAAAAAATCTGTAATCCTCTATAAGCCATCTGAACCCTGTTTTTGCGGGAATGACCATTGCTAAGACCCCACTGCAAACAACTCACTGTAAGGGGTCATTACATATGAAATTAGGAACATTCCTTTTAACGGCCGGATCTTTATTAACACTCGTTGCTTGTGGCGAAGGCGGCGGAAGCTCGAACAATGACAGCGGTGGCAACAAAAGTTCGGTCCAGCGCACCACCAATCTGGATCTCTCAAAAGACGAATTGCTTTTCAAAGTTCAGGGGACTTGTGGCAAGGATCGATCTTACCGCGTGCTCGAGACCGAGCTGATTCCGCAAGATAACGGCAATACGGCGGTCGGACAGTTGATGCTTTTGGAAGATGGAACCTACACGATCTCCATCGAAACGTTCTCGATCACCGAAAAAGGGGCACAGTTTTATACCTACAATCGCGGGAAAGACCAGGTGACCCCAGGCAAGTGGATCATCGAAGACGGACTTTTGAAGATCGGCATCGGTTCGCTTGAAAAAATCGCGGACGCATCGACAAATTCCGGAGACGAATTCTATGAATTCACGGATGCCGGCGACCCCCAAGCCAGAAAGATCATCTTCCGTCCCATTGAAAAAATATCAGAGCGCTACATCCCATCCAAACTTGGATGCCCCAAACAGGATGATCTTCTCGCTCGCCGGACCAATGGAAAATTTGGAGTTCAAACGGAAGATGGAATTGAGACCTCGCACCTTTTCCGAAACACTCCAGGTCCACAGCATCCGAAAGAGCTGATGTCTGGACATCTTGGCTCTCTTGACCCTGACAACTTTTTTTGCAAAAACTTTGCTTCCATGCTGGAACATTGTCAGGCCAAAATCGTCGCCACTTCAAGCCAAGGTGGTCTCGTAACCATCGGCGACGGCGATGCGCAGCCGCCCAAGTCCAAATTTAATTACAACTTGCGGGTCGATGACAATCATTTCGAAATGGAAAGTCATGAGGGTCCTGGATTCAACCTGGTTCCCCAACCGGGCGTGCAAAACTTTATGCTGGAGGAAACCGAAGACATTTTCTCAAATATTTAATGGATATGACCGTCAGATTTGAATAACCGAAACCCAACTTGTGCCCTCAAGTTGGGTTTTTTATTTCACCAACCTCATTGCACATCGGTCACAAATTGTTCTGGGCTTCCCGCCCGGCTGCATTTTTTCGCTGGCCCAACTCAACCGCCGTTTTGGTCTCTTCAATCAACTGTTTCAACTCGGCTATTTCGAACTTTAAATCATCCAGAGATTTTTTTTCGTTTTCCTTGAACGATTTATTTTCGGCATCTTGTCCGACAAAAAAGGTGGCGACGGCCGCCGTCACGTATCCAAACACGGCGAAGCCATAAACGGCCAATAAAAGACACAAGATGCGACCCTCTGAACTTTTTGGAAAATAGTCCGATCCCATGGTCGTCAAAATCATGGCCGTCCACCACACCGCCGTCCCGTAATCTATGATCATTCCATTTTCTTTCTCGAAAGAAAGGACCCCTGCCGCGCCGGCGAGCAGCACAATCAGCGTCAGGCCCAAGACGTAGCCGAATCCACGGCGGCTCAAACTTTTGCCAAGCGCCGCGATGCCTCGATTCAACGACGTGAGAATTCGGGCCAGTCTCAGGGTGCGGATGGCAGACGTCGCTTTCAAAAATCGCACGGCCCGAAAGATTCGAAAAAGACGCAGGGCCGGCAGAGCCAAGGCCAGCGTCGTGATCCAGTTTTTTTTGATGTATTCAAACTTCGCAGGAGCGAGCCAAACTTTAATGAGAAAATCTCCGACAAACAGATACCAAATCAAATTATTGAAATGCGCCAACAAGGGCGAAAGGCCCGAAGTCAGCTCAAGGATCATCAACACCAACCAGATAAAACTCAATACCAGCATTGGGAACTCGGCCCGAGTTTCAAGCCAGCGTAGAAGCTGCATTCGTTGACCGAGGATGTGCATCTCAATGTGGTTTTTTGCGAACTTCATTTGAATCTTGTCTTCCCCTTCTTCATATTTTTCGTCCAAGCAGAGCCACTCACCTTTTGCCATTCGACAAATTTCCTTTTGACCTGCAATTCTCAGCTCATTTTGAATTTTTAGATGCCGGTCAAAACGCCACGGAGCTTTGGTGATCTTTGCACCTCGTTTTTGAAAGAAGGCGAATCTTTAAATCTGATTCGCCCCCAAAGCTGATGGCTGCAAGATGATCGCCATTTCAGAACCGCTTGGTCCTGGCTTTTGGTTTGCAACATACAAACGGACGAAGACTTTCGATGAAAAATGAAAGCTGAAGGAGTGCGGGATTCATGAGCGCATTTATGTTTGCAACGGGCATCGAAAATAGCTACCCGACTATCAATCATGGCAAGACACGCATCGACCAAATGGAAAAGTGCGATCATTATAAAAAATGGTCCCTCGATTTCGACTTGGTTCAGGATCTAGAAATTTATTATTTGCGCTACGGTCCGCCCATTCACACCACTTGGCTTGGCGTCAATCGCTATGACTGGGAGTTTGCGGATCTGACTTTTCAGGATCTCGCCCGTCGAAATATCAATCCAATTGCGGATCTCTGCCACTTTGGTGTCCCGAACTGGATTGGAAATTTTCAGAATCCAGATTTCCCAAAACTTTTTGCAGATTATTGCTGCGCTTTTGCGAGCCGTTATCCATGGGTTCAGCTTTACACGCCGATCAACGAGATGTTCATTTGCGCGCTGTTCTCGGCCTCCTATGGGTGGTGGAACGAGCAAGAAACCAGCGATCGCAGCTTTGTCACGGCCCTCAAGCACATCGTGAAAGCGAATGTTTTGGGGATGGAAGCGATTTTGAAAGTTCGGCCCGACGCGATTTTCATTCAAAGTGAATCTTCAGAATACTTTCACGCCGAAGATCCGACGGCCATCGGGCCTGCGGAGATTTTGAACTCGAAACGCTTTCTGTCTTTGGATTTGAACTATGGCCGCCGCGTGGATTCGCAGATGTATGAATTTCTTTTGGACAATGGAATGACCCGCGACGAGTACCATTTCTTTTTTGGTTGGGGTCTCAAACACAATAGCATCATGGGAAACGATTATTACGAAACGAACGAACATCGCGTCACTTGCGAAGGCACCACCACTGCCGCCGGCGAGGTGTTCGGTTATGACGAGATCACCGCCCAGTATTACAACCGCTACCTGCTACCCGTGATGCACACAGAGACCAACTGCGCCCAAGGCCCGAAAGGCGAAGAAGGCGTCAATTGGCTGTGGAAGCAGTGGGCGAACGTTCTTCGCATCCGTAACAAGGGAATTCCGATTGTCGGCTTTACTTGGTATTCGCTGACCGACCAAGTCGATTGGGACAATGCTCTACGTGAAGAGAGAAATCAAGTTCACCCCGTCGGTCTTTACGATCTCGATCGAAAAATTCGCCCGGTTGGCACCGCTTATAAAAAACTAATCAAAAGTTGGCGCGAGGTCCTACCCACGCAAAGCGTTTGCTTGCAAGTTCCCGTTCAAACTCCGCACCAATTTCGTCGGGGAATCATGCCGAAACCAGGACGCGCATCTCCGGAAACCGGCACCGCCGCCCCATCAAACGCCACATAAGGAGGTCTCGTGGATCGCAATCAAAGATTTCAAAATAAAGTCGCACTGGTCACCGGCTCGGCCAGCGGAATTGGGCTTGCCACCGCTCGACGATTTCTTGAAGAGGGTGCGAAAGTTGCGTTGGTCGATATCAATCCCGATAAGCTGCAAACAGCCCAAAGAGAAATTTCAACCGATCAAAGGCAAACGATCACCTGCGCCTGCGATGTGGCCAATCCAAAAGATGTCGAAAAAGCCGTGCAGCGGACCCTTGAATATTTTGGCCAAATTGACGTGATCGTCAATAATGCGGGCTTGATGGTTTTCAAAGAATTGGAAAAACAAACGCCAGAAGACTGGAACAAAGTCTTATCCGTCGACTTGTTAGGAACCTTCTATTTTATCCAACAAGGATTTCTGCACATGAAAAAAGGTGGCACCATCGTCAATGTCGCCAGCATCCATGCCATCGAGACGACACCTTTGGTTTCCTCGTATGCCGCCGCCAAGGCCGCCGTGCTTTCGCTCACCCGTTCCGCCGCCATCGAAGGTAAGCCCAAAGGGATTCGGGTGAACGCGGTCTTACCTGGCGCCATCGACACTCCCATGCTGTGGGATAATCCAAATATTAAAAGCGGTCTTGAAGTCATCAAACACAGCGATGTGGGTGATGCGAAGGATATTGCGGCGGCCATAGCGTACCTGGCTTCGGCTGATGCCGAATTTATTCAAGGTGCGAGCCTTCGGGTGGATGGCGGCCGTCTCGCCCAGCTTTAGAGGCGGGCCAAAGCAAATGAGCCGCGCTGCTGGAACTCTTATTTCAAGTGTGATCCGCCCGCGCTGGGGCGTCATGGAATGCCGGTCCATTTCGGAGCTTTTCAAAAAAATCAATAGCCTCTGAGATGTGCCAGGAATATAAGCATTCCCCACAGGGGGCCCCATGGCGAAATCCATTCTTTCTTCGATTGCAATTTGCTTTTTGATCCTTTCGGAATCTGTCTTGGCGGGAAGCTTACCGCAAGACTTGAAAACTCCACCCATTCTGGATGCGAACGCCATGAAAGATGGCCAAAATGGCAACCCGGCGGTGGACCCTTGCGAAGATTTTTATCAGTTTGCCTGCGGCCAGTGGCTGGACACGACCGTGATTCCGGATGAAAAACGTGGCGTCAGTCGTCAGGCTACCATTCCTTTAGAAATGACGGATGTGGTGTTGAATAAAATTTTGCTCAAGTACGCCCAGAATGACTTCTCGGCTCCTTCATCACAAGCCAAGCAGCTCGGTGCCTTTTATCAAAGCTGTATGACTGCCGACCAAAATATTCAGGCGTCTCTCGCTTTCGTGAAAAAACAGATGAAAAATCTACAAGTGCTCTCCAGCAAGTCGCAGCTCCCCAAGGTGATCGCACTTTCGCAAACTTTCGGTTTCGGCGCATTTCTGGGGTTTTATTCGCAACAGGATCCGGCGGACTCGAGCCGCTTCTTGGGAAATCTATCTCAAGGTGGAATCTCTTTGCCGGAGAAAGACTATTATCTGGCAACCGACGAAGAGTCGCTGAAAATTCTGGCGGACTATAAAAGCTACGTCACCAACCTTTTCACCCTTTTTGGATACTCTAGCACCAAGGCCGCCGCCGCGGCGGATGCAGTCCTGAAAATTGAAACGGCCTTGGCCCAAGTCTCTTTGTCATTAGAAGATCGCTACGACACCAATAAGACCATTCACCTGACTTCGATTCAAGAATTACAGTCTCGGTATCCGGGCTTTGATTGGAAGACCTTCTTTCAAACATTGAAGGTCTCGGATGCGCAGCTGGCACGATTCAACGTGGAAGAGCCTGAATTTATCAACGGTTTCTTGGGACTTCTCAAAACCGAATCATTGGACAACATCAAAGCCTACATGATCTGGAAATTGATCGACAGCTCGGCGGAAAAAATCGCCGGCGCCTATGAGCAAGCGCATTTTAACTTTTGGAGCAAACGTCTCAACGGGATCGCGCAGCCCCCACCGCGCTGGAAGTACTGCACGCAAGAAGTTGAAAACCGACTGGGTTATGCCTTGGCCGAAGCTTACGTCAAAAGTTTTGATGGCTCGGAAATCAAATTGAAAACCGAGAAAATGATCTCGGATATCAAGGATGCATTCCAAACGGATTTGATCTCTCTCAGTCAAGGACCTGACGCCTGGCTGGATCAAGACACCTATGCTGGCGCGCTGGAAAAGATCCAGTTGATGGGTCAAAAGGTTGGCGGACCTGAAAAGTGGCGCGACTATTCCCAATTGGAAAAGCAAGGTTCAAACTTTTTATTCAACACGCTGTACGTGACGAAATTCGAATCACACCGCGATTACCAAAAGATTGGTCACGCGGTTGATCGACAAGAGTGGTACATGATGCCTTGGGAATTCAACGCTTACTATGATCCCGCCAACAACGAATTCAACTTTCCATTTGGCATCCTGCAACCGCCGTCATTGGATTTCACCGCAACCGAAGGTGCAAACTTGGGCTCGTTTGGGGGTGGCACAATCGGACATGAGCTCACCCATGGATTCGATAACAGCGGCTCTCAATACGATGCCCACGGCAATGTGAAAAACTGGTGGAGCGAAAGCACTCAGAAAAGATTTGATGAGAAAGCCCAGTGTTTCATTGATCAGGCCAATCAATACCTGATCAAGGACGTGAATCTGACCGTTGATGGCAGCCAAACATTGACCGAGAATTTGGCCGATCAAGGTGGAGTGAAGCTCGGTTATACGGCCTTGGAAAAAAATCTGAACCTGCGCCCCGAAGGGGCCAAGTGGAATGGCTATAGCGAACGACAGCAGTACTGGATTGCCTATGCCCAGAGCTGGTGTACGAAAACTCGTCCCGAAGCTCTGCGTGTGCAGATGTCTTCGGATCCTCACCCTCCTGCTGAATTCCGCGTGAACGGAGTTGTCATGAATCGCCCTGAATTTGCGCGGGATTTTCAATGTTCCCAGAATTCGAAATTGGTTCCCGCCAATCGCTGTTCAATCTGGTAATCTGCGAGTCAAAAATGTCTTTCGCCAATGTCATTTCGGTGACATTGGCTCAGTTCTTGAGTCACATTGACAAGTTCACATTCGAAATTCGTTTTATTTAAACGTCACCTCGCGCAAACCCGCTCCTGTATTTGCTTCGCAAGAAAACTTGGTCCATAAAAGGCTCGCTCCACACTGTTTTAGTTTGGGCTGGATCGCGAGGCATGTATGGATTGCAAAAATATTTTGGTGATTGATGACGAAGAATCAATCCGAACTATGATGCAAGATATTTTAGAGATTGAAGGATACTCGGTCTACACGGCGGCCGATGGTGCCGAAGGACTGGAGCGCCTGACGCAGATCTCTGATGAACCCTGCATGGTCTTGCTGGATATGATGATGCCGAAACACAATGGGTGGCAATTTTTGACTGCTCAGCGAAACGACCCCAAACTTTCGAATATTCCGGTTGTCGTTTGCTCGGCCTACACCGAAACCGCAAAGGCTGTTCATCCTCATGGCTTTGTACCGAAACCGGTGCAGCTCGAAACACTGCTCAGTGCTGTCAGAGCTTTTTCCGCCTAGCGGGTCCATGGATTCTCACTTTCACTCTCCCAAAATTCTTTTGGTCGATGACCGCAGCGAAAACATTCTAGCGCTGACGGCAACATTATCCGGCGAAGGCTACGACCTGCACATGGCGAGCTCGGGTAAAGAAGCCTTTGAAAAAACGATCCTCCATGAATTCGCGGCGATCTTGATGGATGTCCAGATGCCAGAACTGAATGGTTTTGAAACGGCCCGACTGATCCGCTCTCTGAATCATGCGAAATCAACGCCCATTATTTTTGTCACCGCCATCCACCAATCGGAAGCCTATGCCCATCTTGGCTATGAGGTCGGGGCGATTGATTACTTATTCAAACCCATCGACACCGGAATTTTAAAAGCCAAGCTCTCGATTTTGGCTGAGCTTTTCAAGCGCAACTACGAGCTTCAATACTACAATCAAAAACGTCAGGACGAAGCGGTCCGCGATGCAGAAAATAAAATGCTGAAAAGTCAGGTTCAAGCGCGCGACGAATTTTTGGCCATGGCTTCCCATGAACTGAAAACTCCGATCACCCCGCTCAATCTGCAAATGCAATCATTCTTAAAAATGGTGCGCACCCGAACCCTGAAACAAATCGACGACGAACGACTGGAGCGAATGCTCTCGACGGCCTATCACCAAGTCGAGCGTCTGGCCGAAACCATTGATAAATTGTTGGATGTTTCCAGATTTACGGCCGGCAAAGTTGCCATGAATTTTGAGAAGGTGAATCTTTGCGAGCTGGTGAAGGAAACCGTCAACTCGTTTGAAATTCAGCTCAATAAGCTCGGCTGCGCTTGCAAGATCTCCGCCCCCGATCAAGTGATGATCGTTTGCGATCTTTTTCGGATCGAACAAGTGCTGATCAATCTTTTATCGAACGCGATGAAATATGGCCCCGGAAAACCCGTCGAGATCCAAATCAGCGCCGACGAGGAATGGGCGGAATTGAGAATCAAAGATCACGGCATCGGGATAGCCCCCGAAGATCACAAACGGATTTTTCAAAGATTCGAACGAGCCACTCCGCCCACGAATTACGGCGGTTTGGGCCTAGGTTTGTACATCACCTGCGAAATCATCAAGCAACACCAAGGTAGCATCCACATCGAAAGCTCCCTGGGTTCGGGCGCAACCTTTATTGTCCGCATACCAAGCAACCTCTGCCCTCAAAAGTTGCAAGTCTCAGTTTAAGGCCCTCAGCCCGAAGAATTTGGCCTTCGCATGATTCGGTTGATGAATTTTGTTTGAATTTTCGCATCGGACTGATGACATTAAGAGCTTGGAACGGTCCCGACGGAAGGAGACCTTTTGCAAGATCAGAAAAACCAGGCACTCTCACCGACAGTCGTTAAATTGGGCCTCGTCTCCCTGTTTGCGGACATCTCGAGCGAGATGCTTTACCCGATCACGCCGATATTTCTCACCACCATTCTCGGAGCCTCGGTCTTTGATGTGGGTCTGATCGAGGGAATCGCCGAAGGAGTCGCCAGTCTTCTAAAAACATACTCGGGCTCGTGGTCGGATCGGCTGCAGAAAAGGAAAACATTTGTGTGGGCGGGGTATTTGTTATCCGCTCTGGCAAAGCCGATCACCGGTGCGGCCGGCTCTTGGTTGCATGTGCTTTTTGCGCGAAGTTTTGATCGATTTGGCAAAGGCATTCGCTCGAGCCCGCGGGACGCACTGATCGCGGATTCCATTGCACCAGAATTTCGTGGCGCCGCTTTCGGTTGGCATCGGGGGATGGACACTTTGGGGGCCGCGATCGGTCCCTTGCTCGCAATTTTTTACCTTCATTTTTTCCAGTCGCAAAATCAATTGCGCGAAGTTTATTACTGGGCCCTGATTCCGGGACTTGCTTCGGTGGCTATTGCATTGTTGGTTCGCGACGTTCAAACGCGGAAAGTCTCGGCGAAAACGACGGAACGGCTCAAGTACTCGTCGCTGAATTCAGAATTCAAAACTTATCTTCTGGCCTGGGGATTGTTCTCGGTGGCGAACTCGAGTGATGTCTTTTTGCTCTTAAAGGCCCAACAGTCCGGCCAGACTCTCACCACCACCATCCTATTCTACTGCCTCTACAATTTGACTTACGCGTTCAGCAGTCCCTATCTGGGCCATTTGTCAGATCGCCTCAATCGAAAACACGTGTTGATCGGCGGCCTTCTCGTTTTTGCGCTTGTTTACACCTTGTTCGGATTCGCCTCGTCACCCTGGCATTTCTGGATTCTCTTTTTCATCTACGGCTTATACATGGGAGCCACCGACGGGGTCGGCAAAGCCTATGCCGTCGACCTGGTGCCCGCCGATCTCAAGGCCACCGGCCTCGGAATCCTCGGAACCGTTTCCGGTCTCGCCACCATCGCCGCCAGCTCCATCGCTGGCCTGCTCTGGGACCAAGCCGGCGCCCAATGGACCTTCCTCTACGGCGCCGCCGGAGCCATCCTGTCCGTCATGATCCTGCTCTTCCTGAAGCCGGCAGTAACCACGGTGTCGTGATCGCCATGTTTGGGGTTTGAATCGACGTGGGAGTTTGAATTTTCGGTTTGAAGATGGGGCCCTGATCTTTCTTTGGCTTGCGCAGGGTCTTGGTCTTCGCTTTGCGGTTTGGGTGGGTTCTGTCTTCGCAGGCGCGCGGCCGTGGTCTTGGGCTTCGCATGTTGGCCGGTGGCCGCTTCGCGATCCTGATTGAGTACAAGCAGGGTCTCTTTTGGGAAGAATACTGAGACATTCGCATCTTAGGAATTTGTGGGTTTTCGCATGTCTGAGTGTCTCTCTGATTATTGGCTATCTGGGAGAATTGAAATCAACCGAGGGTTGGTTTGCTTGGGCTTGCTTGGATTTTTTTGGTTTTAGTTTCTGCTTTTGCTGCTTCTCGCGTTTCGTCCAATTATTGGCCTCGAAAAAGTTCTTCACGATGTAGCTTCGAACGTTCTTGAAGTCCGATCCCCAGGCAACGATGCGAGTGAAGGGGCGAAGGGTGAAAAGTTTGGTTTTGAGATCGGGATTGGCCTTTTTGATTCCCATCGTGAGCTTTGAAGTAATGGCTCTGATAAATCGGACGTAATCTTTCCGGTCTCGCACTTGGATTAAGAAATGAATGTGATTCCAATTAATAGCTATATCATAGATGTGGATATTAAATTTCTTAGACATATTTTGGATGAGCAATTGCAGTCTTTGATTGCTCGGTTTGAACACACTTTTTACTTCAGATTTTAAAATGAGATGCGTGGGAGATTTGAGTGAAAGCGGACGCTTTGATTTTCTTTTGCCTTTTAATTCCTCGCCGCCAAAAGTCTTTTTGTAGTCTTGAATGAATCCAAATTTAATCTGTCGCATTTTCTTACTCTATCCCTTCTGCATTCTCAAACTAACTGTGACGAGTGAGTGTTCGCGTTCTCGAACCTGCTGCTCACTCTACATTTCTCACTTTTCATTCCTTACTCAAACGAAAGTGAGTTTTATATAACACATGATTTTCCAAGAAGTTTTTCGAGTGCTCGGAAACCCTTGCGAGATCTCGTTTTAAACCTGCCAGAGCCCTTCGCCCCAGCATGAAAATTCGAATTTCTAAGAAAATTTCAAAATGAAAATT
>CBIHNW010000029.1:0-52510 GCA_966211795.1 uncultured Bdellovibrio sp.
ACCCGGCCCGGGTCTGCACCAGGTACATCCCGATCGTCAGGACCGAATAAGCAAGCCAAAACGAGACCAGGATCAAGACAATGACCGATTTACGCTTCATTCCGGAACCAGCTTGCCATTGATCAAACTGTAGAACTGAGCGGCCTCTTCTTCCGAGGCACCAAAATATCCAGACTTGCGTGGTCCTGCCTTGGCATTTGCAGGCTGACGAGCGCTCACGGCCTTAGGGTCATAAACATGGATTTTCAAATTTTCAAGCTTCGAATCATTCTTCTGAAGCATCGCCAGGACTTCGTTCGGATTCTTCGCGCTATTGATATTTTGAATCAGCTGCGAAGCCAGCTGCTTCTGTTGCGGTGACAGAGCCACCTTGTTTTGTTGATTGGATTCAAGGTCCTGATCGGAAGGCGCATCCGCAAGATCAACGTTCGCAGATCCCCCACCCATCGCCGACGCAGAACGACCGATTCCCACCGCCCGCCCTGAATTTCCAGAAACTTCACCGCGAGCCGAAGCCGACAATTTCGCTTGCCCCGGCGACCCAACCGAAGAAGCTTCACTCTCTCCGACAGAAGAAGGCAACCGCTTCGAATTCGAAGCACCTAAATCAGCACTTTGAGTCGCCACACCCACAGTCGCACTGCCAGCGGCAGGCCCACTGTTCACAAGCCACTGCCCAACACCAGAAGAATGCGTGGAACCAGAAGCCCCACCATCCGCAGCCACCCAAGTCGCCGAAGCTGATGCGGCAATCGCCGGCGGAACAATCGCATTCACCGCAGCCTCAAACTTCGGAAACACCGCCCCCGTCCGCGCCACACTTTCCCGATAGGCTTGATTCGGATTGAAACTTTCACTCGCCGCCGAAGCAACATCACGAAACCCAGAATTCAATGTGCCACCGCGATCTCCGGCAGAGCCGATGATGTTAGCTGGCTGAGCGATGTCCTGCGCATTTGCTGGCATAGTGTATTTTGATTCAACTAATTGCCTGTTTGCATTTTGAGTTCCCGCCCGTCCTTCAACAGAGAAGGTTGCTCCCTTTGAGTCATCATTTTTTAATTCTGCTGATACCCGATCTAAAGCAGAGACATTTCCATCCATGCAAGTCTGCACAATTGCTTCAACACCATCCTCTGAGAGCTCATCAAGAACTACTCGATGAAGCGACTCATGAAAGATGAATTTTCCAAATATCGTTTCCATAGGGGCCGCACAAGGCGGCATTTTAACGGGCAATTTTATAACTCTAGCAGTGGGATCAAAAGACGCTTTTCCACATCCTGGCCCAGAATATGACTCACATAATATTTGAAGCTTGGGTTGATCGAATATATCGGCACCAATTGATTGTAAATAATCTGGGACAAAGTCAGCAGTGCTCTGATTCTTCGATAGGCAGTTCAACACCTTATTCTCTTCCATCTGACTTTCGAGGCGAAGCCCATATGTCATGTTAAGGCCGCTCAAAACTTTTTCTCTTTCCCTCGAACAAGATGGAGAAACCATCTTACTTAATTCATCTTTTAGGCCCGCTTCGTTAGTCTTGCAGATTAAATCTTTCCAAGAAGAGGAATCAGTATATTTGAGTATTGGAGGCTTATTGCAGGGATTCTCTCCAAACATCCCAGCGAAAACAGAAATATCTTTTTCGGTAAAATATTTTCGATATGGTCTGACTGTAACTTTAGCCAAATGCAACAGGAAATTTCGGTCAACACTATATTGAAGAGTTGTATAGGTATGCGGATCTTTTTTGCGAACTCTTACTTCTCGCAACTTCCCATTTTCAAATTTCTCCTTGATGGAAATGTTGTCCTTTGCGAAGCTCCAGGAATCAACAATTCCATCACCATTCTTATCCCATCTAATTTCACTATAAGTACCATGTAGAACTGCCGAAATGTCGATCTGGCGATTCTGAGTAAGGGCCTTCTCATATTGAATGACCGAGTTCTGACCCTGGGATAATAAGCTAAATACGAGCGTTGCTAAGAGCACCAAATGCTGGTGGATTTTAAATCCCATAGCAAACATTATAGAAACATTATCTTCCGATGGAAAGAATATGCCTCACGAAGACCTAGACCAAGGTGTTGCCTAAGGTTTACATTCTCCGCCTCGCATAACTCTCATAATATCCTTAACCAAAGCAGGATTTGTTTGTGCAATTTGAGCCATGATTGTAGAAATTTTTAGGACCTTCCCACTACCAACGGTAATTGCAGCCAAACAAAAGCCATCCTTATCAATCTTGTAAATCGGTCCACCGGATTTACCCAGTTGCTTTTTCTTATTGGTAAGGCGAATGATGCCAGTACCTGTTGCGCTTTCACCCTGTACTATTTCCGCGCCATGAACTGAAAAACCCCTGTCATCGATTTGATCGACGGGAGTACCAGTGGCAATTCCAATATCTTGGACTGAAAAGCTATTTTCACAGATTCTTGCAACTGGAAGACCTTTTACTGCTGCATTCTGCTTCAAAACTGCCCAGTCCATGTCATTAAAAAATTCCCCAGTCTTCTCGTTATATGAATTTGGATTATAACCAGCCAGTTGTGCTTTAACACCGGCAACTTTGAAGCTTTCTTTTCCTTCACATGAATTTCCTTGACCGAAAGATCCATAAACCTCAGTCCCAATTTTTAGCTGCTCCTGACGTTCAAGAGCGATACCATTCACAACATGAATATTTGAAAACCAATGACATTTTGTAAACGGCACCACCTGCGCATAACCTCGCTGCCCCGACTTCAATAGTCCGACATTTACATCTTCAGTTGAGGTAAGAATTCCATCCGTATTGAGCATTTGAAGCTCCGGATAATCTGAACTATTGCGGTCTATTCTGAAGTATCTTTCTGAAGGAACAGCAGCATTTAGTGACACTTTTTTAATCGGGTTCATCTCTGCCTTTACGAATTCCCCAAGGTCGCGGGTATCGACCATTGAATCATTGCGAAGGCTGCAACCAGAAGCTTGAGCAGCATAAGAAGAGAATACCGCAGATACTGCGATTGTTGCCTGAATCAAAATTGTTGTGATTGTGTGCTTCATGGTGCCCCCTGTTTGTCTCACCCTTCCTTAGAGCAAGCTTGGCACCGAAATCAGCTCAATTTAAATGCTAGAACAGACAAAATTGTTTCATATTTACACGTCAAAGACCCTAACAGGGCTGACAAATGACGGCTGTCTCATTATGAGATGAGCAACTTTCACTTTAATCACTTTATAACAATAATAATTAGTTATAGACCCTACTTTGCTAGATAAAGCGGAAATTTAAAGTTGCAACAATTGAGACATAGTTCAAATAAAATCTTCAACGTCTAACGGAATAGTTCCTGCTAATAATTTGGGTATCGCTTGAATATTAAGTCGCTTGCAATTTTCCAATACGTATTCATCTTCAGTCTGACTCGTAACCAGTATTGATCGGTTTTCAATTCCTAATTTTTGAATAACATCGCAACCATTGAGCTTATGACCGAGAAATTCAAAATCAATTAGAAACAATGTTGAAGCGGAAAAATTGTTTTGCTGGACATAATTTTGAAACGTATCAATACATGTAAACGATCGTAAAGAAATAGTCGTATTGTCATTTATAATATTTGCAAATCTTTTTTGCCAGATATTATGAATACTAACATCATCATCTACGGAAACTATCTGTGTGCCCGGTAAAATTGTGATTCTCTCTTTAAACCATGCAGGTGGTTTTGCTCTTGGCAAGAAGATGCGAACTACAGTACCCTCTTCAAGCTTGGACTGAAATTCAATTTTTCCCCCATGTCTCTCAATGGTTCTTTTTGCATGGTACACACCGAGGCCAGATCCACTACCCGCCTCCCGACTCTTCCCCCAACTAACTCCGATCTCGCCAAGCCTTTCCAACGTCGCAGCAGGAATTCCACGGCCATTATCTCGTATTTCAATACATACTGATGCTGGAGACATGACGACAAATAGTTGGACCTTAAATATCTTTTCCTTACTTTCATGAAAATTAAAAGACTCAAGGCTATTTTCAATTAAATTGGAAAAGACCCTCTTAATTTCCGATCCATTAACTTCCACAAACGCTCCGAAGCCATCTGAAAAATCAAATGAAAGTTCAAGGTTTATTTTTCCCCGATGTTGGATCCGCTTTTCCGAAATGATGTCATCAATCAAAATGCCTGCCGGCAATATTTCAGTGCAATTGCCCGAGCTATATTTTGATTCTTCACTTGCCTTTCCTTTCATTAAAAGTTCATTCGCGATGTCGTTCATTCTTTGAGCGGCATTACGTATCAATTTACGCCCCTCTTCAGGAATATCAGTTAAGACACTCACAGCAAGATTGATTGCAGAAAGGGGTGATCTAATATCGTGAGCCACTTGCTTTGCGACTTGCGCAATTGCTACATAGCTTTTTTGGCTTTCAAGCGTTTGTATCGCATTAATGCGATATTCTTCTTCATAAATCTGATGCAAATGCCCAACAATTTCATTTATTAGCGCTAGAAATGTACCCAATATTTCCGCAGGCTTTGCATCTTCTATAATTGGAGCACCAATTCGAACCTCATCAAACGAAAAAATTAAATTTGAATTTACTAATTTAGCATCAACTGTAATCCATTTGACACCAGCTCCAGTTGCATAGGTATCAAAGGAATATCTCAAGTCGTTTAACTCGTAAAATCCTTGTCCTTCATGCGATAACTTTTTCAAAAAATCAAAATTAGGCTCATTGATTGCATTTGAAAACACAATTTTTTGATTTCGCAAAAACCGAATCGAAAAGGTTGGGTTTCGGAGAGCCTCTCTTTCATTAAAGTGTCCCACAAGGTTCGATTCACGATCCATTCTATTACCCATTTGCGTCGATGGTAAAAGTTCGATATCGACACCTTTTCCGTAAAAAAAATTCTTCTGGATTTCATTTTTGTAATTACTCGAAAAGTTAATCGGCATTCGCTGTCCGACCTTACTCCAGTCTCGTCCGAACACCCGAAGAGAAAGAGAAAATTTCTTCTTCGGTTCAATCAATTCGCGAATAGCTAAATAGATATACCTATATGATCTTATGAATCCGGATTTAATTAGATCGCGCTCGACATTTTCAATAAGAGATAGACTGTCTCTATATTTCCCCAATTCAAAATATGCTAATGCCAATAGAAGTTTCGTCGACTCTCGCTGGAGAGGCGGAAGACTATCAACCTTTTCACATAGTTTTTTGAGTTCATCCTTATTTTCTAAGTCTTCGCTGCTCAGGCGAGCTTGTTGAATCCAAAAATTCAGCAAAGTTCTTTCTCTAAGATGACCTCTTTCAAAACCTTCAATTTTTGAACACTTATGATAAAGCAAGTTCACCATACTGGACTGCTGCATCGCTAATGCTGTTCTCATTGCATTCGAAAGATTTATTAGCCGATTAAAATCGTGCTCCCCATCGGCCAGACGACGTTCATTCAAAGACTGAAGATAAAACGAATTAAACAGCCGTCCTTCATAAAAATTTAAAATCGATCGGTGCATGAAAATTTCTGCAGATAGATTTGGAGTTTTCAACTGAGATATTTTTGATAAAATTGCATAGAGCGAATTGCAAAAAGGTATATACATACCATGGGAAAATACAAATAGCGCCCAATCAAGAGTTCGGACTTTCAAATAAAGGCTTTTATTTTTTAAAGCATGGACAACAAGAGCATAAGTTGGCCTACAACCTCTCTCCGGACCAAACCAGTAAGACGATAGAATTGAATTTGTCAGATACCAGTGCTGCTCATCTTTTATCCACTCCGAGATTTCATTCCATGGCTTTCTGCTCGCAAATATTAATCCAAAAACTTGCATGAACAGCCACGCCACTCCACAAACTGCTTTCAACTTGAATAGCATGGTACTTGGAACAGGAGAGGAAATATGCTCTTTGATTGTATCAACATCTCCACTTTCAATTTTTTTAAAATTTTCAATCTCCTTTGAGACTAAAGGCGATTGACGAGCCCCTTCTTTTGTCCAACAGGTAGAATCAAAATATGGGTCAATTAATTCAATACGGTCGATTGAATCACGGGCTTCAACATTCTTCAGGGCTATTCCAGAATAACCACATATTTGTAAGATTACGCAAAGCCAGTAAAATTGATGATCGGAAAGAAAGTTGGTATGCCGAATTAATAAGTGCTTCAGCGGAACAACAATTTCGCATAAAATTTGAGAAAACTGAATAGTTAGAAGGGACTCATTCTCGACCAATTTCTGAAGTTCACGCTTTATGAGTTCTACAGAATTTTTCTCAAAATATGTAAGCTTTAGTGGCTTTCCCTGAAACTTTCGTCGGAAAGTCACTTTCATAGAATTTAAATCAGATATTTCAATATTGTGAGAATACCATAACTCTTCTTTTTCAATACTTGGTAAATGTAGCGCAAAAATTTGATCAATTGCTAATAGACTAATCTCAAATTCGGGTCGATTTGCTAATACACTCGCCACAAACTCAATGAGCATTCCCAAAGATCTTTGCGTTGATTTACACTCAACCTGACTCATCTCAATCTTTCAAAAGGCTGTGTTCTGTATTAGATACCTCTTCTAAAAACTGTAACCTAGCGCTCTTCGACATAAAATATTTATGCCCAGAAATCTTATCCATAATTCCGCGTCCTTGTGTCTTCATGAAGAATCGTGCTTGGGACCTAAATTCATTGACCGACGATAAGTTATGATTCTGGCAGAATTCAATCAGTTCAGAACCGAGATTGATATGTTCAGCTTCGTCTTCCAAAATCGACTTCACCTGCTGAATATGTGAGCCTTGCAGACCAATCACTATTAGATCTTCAACTACTGCTTTAGTAAAAGGCTCTATTAGCAAATGAATAATGGATACAATACTAAAAGGACTGTCCTGCCTATCCAAGTGTTCAATGATTGACTTCCACTCAAAAGATACTTCATGGTTCGTACCATACTGTCCCGACTTTAAAATAGATCTGTAAATAGCGGCATGCCTCGCTTCATCAGCGATTTGTTTATTCAACTGGGTAGATAGTTTAGAATTTAAAAACTCTGGATCATGCTTCTGAAGCAAATAACTTAGTTTCTTAAGGGCCTTAATCCCCATTGATTCACCAAACAATGTCTGTTGCATTAAGAATCCTAAGCCTGATTGCTCAGTATGGCCAATCGTAGTCATAAAAAAACATTCCGCTCTTCTTCAGAAATATCGATCGGAGCCTTTGTCTTTAGATCAATTAAAACATATTCAGCAGTTCCTAAAGCGTGACTTTTCACCTGTCCTGAAGAATTTCGGGTCTCAAAACCAAATGCAACATGCGCTTTCGGTCCGACAATTTCGGTAACTTCTGTAGATATTTCAATTGCTCGCCCAGGCGAAATCGCACTGATGTAGTTTATATTTATGTTGGCAACGACCCAATGCTGGTTCTTCTTTAAATAGTTTTCGATTGGATAGTTATAGCACCGATTCATTTGCTCAAAGCGTGCTTCAGCTAGCAGCTCCACATAGCGTGCAGAGTTCAAGATCCCCTGCAGGTCAAAATCAGTGAAGCGAGGAAGAAAAATAGTCGTAAATTTTTTTTTCTGATGCATATTCATAAACCCTCCGAAGATGATTTTATAAAGTGCAATGCAGAGACCACGCACAAGCCACCAGAGAAAGCACAATTTTTTCTGGCTATAATGTTTCAGTGCGACTTGAACAATTTATTAAATATATATTTATATAATGTGATTGATTTTCGTTGTTCATTTTTTAGACATATAGGTAATAGCTTCATGTATGACACATCGAAGCTGACACTAAGTCCTCAGGTTGCGAACATTGTATTGAACGCATAGTTTAACTATTTTGAACATGAGGGAATAGAAAAGCGGAATCCGCCAAATTGCCAATTTCAACAGACTAAATATTCAATAATATGAGAACTTCTAATCTTCGCTTGAGCTGTTTAAAAAATTCAGCTATTTAAATTACGCATTTCCAGTTAGTACTTGCTACCCACCACTCTTCTCCTCTTCAAACAGAAACTTCCAAAGAAGCTTCGTTCTTTCAGTTAAATTGTCTTGATTCGGTAGGCGTTCCTGATCAAAGCTCCTCAAAGGTTTAGCATAAACTGCTTCAGATACCCGCTGGACCGAACCATCAATCAAGTCTCGATCCCATGATGGAAAAATACCAACAATACTAAATCCAAGCGCTTCGGCAACCTTTTGCTGAGCAATTGTCTCAAGAGTCACGTAATAGTAAATCAGTCCAACATTCATCTGTTTTCCTATTGCCTCTAAAAAACATGGACCAAAATAAGCGATGCCTTTCCCTCTGAAAAGGGGGTTTACAACTCCCAATAAACTCGTTAGAGCCTCCGACGACCGATCAATCTGAAATGAAATAAACCCAACCATCGTTCCATCTTGCGAAGTCACGATAAGGGGTAAATTGGGCCTTGCGCTATCACCGTCAGCCAAATAACTGTCATTTAAATAAAATCTATCGGACAGATGCTTAGATTCGGCCCCAACTTGAATAGCCGGATACCATTGCCGTAAATTGGAAATCACAATTTGTATCTGATCTTTTGAGATTGCTGAAACTCTTATCTCAGCGTTGATATTCTCTGCAATTTTATTTAATTTATCAAAGGAAGGCCAGGTCATAGAATAATTCATCACATTTCTCCATCCACATTCTCCAACATTCTATAAAAATTGTATAAACTAATATTCGTGAACCTTTTATTTAGTCATATTTCAATCTGTCGCCTGGAAAAAACAAAAAGAATCACAATTACCAGTTATCGTACAAACCAAAAAAGTAACTGAAAAAGTCTTTAAATCTTAAAATCCATCCCCAAGAATAAAGAATCGTTTCAATCTTTCCCGCTTTGGGAAGATTTTCGCGACTCTCCGCCAGACCTTGGTCCATTTACCGAAACCGTCAACTCGATTCTGCTGGGCCGCCTCTCATCTATTACTCATAAATTCCGATAACTTATTGAGGTTTTCTCTAATGAGCTCAGCGGATAGACGGCGACACGATAGGATTAATTCAACACTGCAGTTTCTGCCGGTGAATGCTTCTCTCATAGCAAATGGTGAAAAATGCAATGTTGAAATTGTGAATTTCCACTTTCGAGGGGCTTGCCTCAAGGTTTCTCAAAACGACTATCGTTTTCAAAGCAAAAACGCCCACTTAATTATTAAGATAGGACTGAAAGAACTTCCTGAGAAAATCTACTTTCGGATTATTTGGGAGACGGTCCAACAAAATGGAATGTTTGGCGTCGAATTTTCGGCTAAGTCCGCGTATGTGCTTTCCCGTGCTGAAAGATTTCAAACGAATAAGACTGTTACGCCAATTGTTTCCTCGCAGGATCCTTTAGATCCCAACCGAATTTTATATTTTAAAGTTGTCAATGCTTCCACAACTGGGATGCTTCTCTCAACATCACTTTCAAACAAACATCTATTTCCAGGAATGGAACTTCGTACGGCCGTACTGAACATTCCAGAAATTGGAAAAACGGATGTTGATCTTTTTATCGAAAATTCGCGCCCCAGTGATGACAATACAATTCTATTCGGCGTTTCAATAAAAGGCGCCAGTCATAACTACTCTACGCTCATGGCGAAATACCTTTCAATTTTAGGCACTACCACCAAGCCAGATGAGCGCCTGGATAAACTTGCAGAATCAAATTTTATTCAAAAGGAATTAAGATCTCACCTGACCATTAAAGAAATTTCGACACCTCAAGACTATGAGAAGGTGCTGAAACTTCGATATCTCGGCTATAAGAACGCGCAGAAAATTGAAGCAGCAAAAAGATGGCAAGATATGGGAGACGGGCTCGACAAGGAAGGATTTATTCTAGGAGCATTCCTTGGTGGACAGCTTGTCGCCAGCTGCGAATTCCGCCTGAACAAGGTTCACAATATTCGATTAGCCGGAAAATTGGACTTTTCCCAAATTCCTGGCATTCGATCTGACAATCTAGCAGAAATTAACAAACTGGTTGTCCACCCTAAAGCACAAAGTACAGATATAGTTTTGGGCATGTTTCAAAAGGTGCACGTCTTAGCAATGCTAAACGGTCGCCCTGATGGGATCATTGCTGCCGAGCCAAAATTGATTCCGTTATATGAGCGCCTTGGCTTCAAAAAAACAACATTTTCTTACCCTCATCCCGTCAAAGAAAATACCAACCTGACGCTGATGATTATCTACAGCGAAGCTTACGCATCCGCTGATGGAATGAATCCATATGCTTGGAGCGTGGCATTTTCTGAAACCCAAAAGTTTTTTGATGAAACTGGCATCAACAAATCAAGAAAACTAACCTTCAAAGAATCATTGCAAAAGATAGCGACTCCAGCAGCAATCGAAGTTTTCAAAGCCTTCAAAGGAAAATCGAAGAAACTTCATGCAGATGGGGCCAATGAAACACTTGAGCATATCAACAAAACCCAAAGTGTTTCAGATCCCAAGTGGACGAAGCAGCATTTTAATGCAACCGTCATATTGCCCTTTATTTTAGAGTCAGAAGCTTTAATTGGGGTCAACGAAACAAAAAAAATCTTACTCGATTTTGGATTTGATTTAGAATATTTTAGAAGTGTTAGCAACTGGGTTAGCATCGACTTTTTTGACGAATTTATTTCGAAATTTATCAAATATGGTGATCCTTATATTCTAAACAAACGCGCCGGATATCGATCTGTCACCAAAGAAATTCTGGGCTCAAATTACTTCATCGTGAAGCACTTTTTCTCACCCAGACTTGCATTTAAGTCTTTTGAAAAATTTCTGCCAAAATTTAATAAGACCCGGATTTACCAAGTTGTCGAATCAAGTTCAACCCACTGCCGAATTCGCCTGACCAATCCAGACCGAGCACTTATACCCAAACATCCTTCAGCAAAAGAAAATTGGTATGCAATTGTGGAAGCATACGTCCTTGCCTTAACTGGAAAGCCCGCAGTCGTTAAACCGATCAAGTCTGCTTTTGATGGAGACGAATACTGCGAATTCGTTGTCACCTGGAAAAACAAAATCATCTCTCCCTTTGCGGTCATTCTCTCGGTTCTGGGCACAATCAGCATTTTTGGCTTAGGTAAGACTTTATCTTCAAATTTTGAAACCGGACAACTGATCTCATATGGTTCATGGGGAATGGCTTTCATGACAATAGCTTGGCTCGGCATGAGATCATTTGGCTTCCGAAAAAAATATGGGGAAATGATCGAAGCTTTGGATGAATACGAAAAGCACGCTGACGAAAAATATAAAGAACTGCAAAATTCCAAAGCAATACTCGAGAAGTTATATCAAGAAGGAAAAATTCTAGAATCAATCAACCGTGAAATTCAGTCATCGGAAGAGCTGTCACACATATTTCAAACTTCATTGGAATCTTTAGATTCGAAATTTGAATTTAAGCGATCATTCATCATGATATCTGATGATTCTGCCAATATCTTAAAAACTGTTGCAGTTCATGGTGCGCAAAAGCCAATTCAAGATCTTTGGCAGTTTAAGGTTGACGTATCAGTCCAGCGCTCCGAAGGAATATTTATTTCTTCTGTCTATCATTCCAGCCAATCCATTTTAATTTCCAATATCAATGAACATCGATTTCATCTGAACCCAGCATCCGCAAAACTGGTTGAACAGTTGAATACAAATGGATTTGCGATGGTCCCCGTTCCATCAGAGAACAGAAATTGGGGCGTATTAGTTGCCGACAAAGGCGAAACAAAAGAACTGATTTCTCGAAGAGATTTGGTTGTGCTTCAACGTGTGGCCCAATCCATTGGTATGGCTTTAGATAAGAAGGCCAAAATCGACTCTGAGGTTAACATTCGTAAAATATTTCAGAAATATGTTCCATCATCTATTGTTGAAGGAACTCTTGGAAATTCTGGACCAAAGCTCGGTGGGCAGGTTAAAGAGGCAACATGTTTATTTTTGGATATTCGGAACTTCACCGCCCTTTCGAATGAAATCCCCGCTGAAATCTTATGTGATATATTGAATCAAGTTTTCAACGTCGTGCATAAAAACGCAGCCGATACGCGTGGGATTATAGACAAATTTTTAGGGGATGGAGCTTTAGTCACCTGGGGCGCAATTCCCGGATCCGAATCAACACCTCAAGACGTGATTCAGACTGCAATGAATATTCTGAAGGACCTGAATTGGCTGAACATTAAGCTCTCCGAAAAAGGGTTAAAACCAATCGAAGTCGGAATCGGAATTCACAAAGGCAATGTCATTGCCGGAAATATCGGCTCACAAGAAAGAATGGAATTTACGGTCATTGGCAATACCGTCAATATTGCGAGCCGTCTTGAGCAATTAACAAAAATTTTCAAATCAAACATCGTCATTTCTGAACAACTCATTCCATTTTCCGAACTCTCAGCGGAGTGGAAAATTCAAGAAGATGTTCAAGTTCGTGGATTAGAAAAACTAGTTCGAGTGGCCTGCCTATCCTACGAAACCACTCAAATAGAAAAGGAAGACAAAATAGCATGAAAGCCGTTCATGAGTTAGTCACCGTAGCGCAAGATTTATTTCGAAAGAAAGTGGAACAAATGGGCGCGACCGGGGGGCTCACGAGGGCTAGATATATACGCTTTCTTTCAATGCAGTATCATCTCACAAAAGGCGTACAAAACCATTTCATGGCCATCGCAGCAAACTCGACCATGGCTAGAAAGAAAGACCTTAGGAAGTGGCTTATCAATTTTGCACAGGAAGAAGAATTTCATTTCGAAATTGCAAAGGCAGACCTGAAAGAGTTGGACGTTGAACCGCTTCCTATGCCTTTTGATACTCAGCTGTGGTGGGCATATTTTAATACGATGATCCAAAACCGTCCTTTCGTTCGTCTGGGCGCAACCTGTATATTAGAAAATATCTCGGATGGCTCTTCCGACATCTTAGATAAGTTAATTCAAGAAAGCTCATTCTTAAACCCAAAAAACCTGCGCTTTTTAATGATTCACCGCCATGGTCCAAATCTAGCTCATGGCGAGCAAGTCCTTGGCGCTCTCGCAGCCGCGAACCTGACTGAAGAAGAGCTAAATGACGTCATTCTAGGCTGCGACCATGCAACAACTTTATACATGCGTTTTGCCTATTGGATCGTCGAAGGAAAAGAACTCCGCTAATTTTGTTTCGGATTCTAGATTAATATTAGAATGGGCTTACGCCATCTCAAAAAACAGATCGAGCAGCCAGTCGGGCGCTGGGGTCGTGCGCTTCGACGTCATGTCAATCAAAGCAAATTCTAGCTCTCCGTCCGAATAGATCTTATCATCGCCGAGATTAGAAATTGTGAATGGAATCACCAATGTTTTTCCATCCTTTACCTCTCGAACAAAAGAGCTTGCCCGAACCTTTTGAAGGCCAAGGATGGGCTTCTTGTATTGGATTGTTGACTTGGTCATGTAAAAGGCAACTCCACGTTTTGCAACCTCTTCGACCGATACCTTCATATTCTCTTTCAGAAAAATCAGCCGAGCGGTCGCGACGATATCAATATAGTGCTTTGAGTTCACGTGCCCATACATATCCAAATCGGAAAATCGAATGTCGATCAATTCAGAATAAACAATTGGCTTTCTTTGCATAACTACGCCTGGCCTACGGAATCTAAAATACCCTTAGCCAATTCAAGTGGGGCTTCAAGATGAATGATATGACCAATTCCCGGCAGGCTTCGGACTTGAACTGGAAGCAAATCCGCAATCATCATGCTATGCGCAGTGGGAAACAGCTGATCTTCTTCACCGGCTAGAACATCCGTGGATCTCCCGGACTGCTGGATCTTCTCCCATGAATATCGGACTGCCTCCATCAAAAATCTCCCGGCTCTTAACGAAATGTCTAAATGCCATCCCGTATTCCAATAATTTACCACATCAATTGTTTAAAGCAGATCGATGACTTTGGAATTACGAACCAGCAGTTTAATTCAATTAAAATTTGCAGACATTGCAAGTTTGACGAAACGATCGACACACCCACCAGCTCCCTTCCAGTTTTATAAGGTTCGGTTCCTTAACAGACTTATAATCATAGCTGAATGAAATCCCGATTTCGATTTCAATCATTCTATGCCATAACAAATTTCTACCAACCTCTGACCATTAGGGAACCTGATGAAAAGAAATCTCTTCCAAATAGTGTTTTTCCAATCCTTGTTCTTCGCAATCCTTTGCGCCGGTCAAGCGCAGGCCTCTGCGGTCTACCAATTGGACTCGAAAATTTTGAATGGCGAGTCCGTTCCCTTTATCAAGCATCATGGCAAAGGATCGCTGGATAATTACCTGGCGATGAACATTGCTTATGAACCTATGCCGTCCCTGTTTCAGAGCATCCAGCATCAGGAGAGCATGAAGCTAATCACTCGAGGCGAGGCCCACATCACCGTCATCACACCGGTCGAGTTTGCGAATGATCTGCAGCCCTATGGCGTCAGCATTGAGCAGATCGATGAGATTGCACGCTCTTCACGGATTCAAAGCTCGCCGTTTCAGGTTGTTTGCCTGGGGCGCGGGCAAGCCAAACTGAAGGGAAAATTGGAGGCGACTTATTTTGTGGTCATTCAATCTCCGGCTTTGGTTGAGCTTCGGCGGAAAGTGCAAGCCTTGGTCAAAGATTCGAATTCGCAGTTTCAGGCGGAAAAGTTTTATTCGCACATCACCGTTGGATATACGAAAACGGACCTGCATGAAGCCAATGGCGTCATCAAAGATGCAAAATCTTGTATCGCGGACTTACCACTTGTTGGAGAAGGCAATTAGCTTTCGAGTTGAATAAAGCTCGTTCGACAGAGACGGATCGACGAAATCAGTCCGCATTTGACCAAAAGCGAGCTCTGCATTCGGCCGCCACGGATGTGACCCATCAAGCGATCGTTCTTCATAGCTTGCCAGTTCAGGACGACCCAACCCGGCCGAGCACGTACATGCCAGACATGTTTGCGCCAGCCTTATAAGACCGTTCTTAAGAAAATGCGAGGCAAGGCATTCCTACTCCCTCTCTACAAATGAGCTTAGGAGCGCTCGAGGGAAAGGCGGCGAATCGTCTCGATGTAGACCGGTGCTTTTGAAGCTTTTCTTTTTTTGGCTGCCGTGATCACGTCTTCATCATCAGAAACCAATGCGGCACCTGGTGCGGTTGGCATATCCAGACCGAAAGACGCCCGCAGAACCGTCCACGAATAGCCGTGGCGCATGATGTCCGCTCCAGAGTCTGGAAATCGATGAGTGAATGCGATGTGCTCGCGACAGTGGTGATCAGCATGATGGCCCACGTTCAAATAAACGAGATTTGAAATCAGATGGTAGCAATCTGAACAGTTCAGGCCGCGAATGGGTTCGTAGGAACCATCTGCCAGCTGCGCCCGCAGAGGAACGGATCTGTGTTCGACGTAATCGATCATCGTCAGCATCTGGATCGACACCACCGATATCACCAGCCATTCGACCACCGCTGATGCGCCGATCAAGGAGCCAAGCAGAGACCCCATCACCAGCATCATGAGACCATAATGCCAGAACCGATTGCGATAGCTCCAAAGACCGACACGGCCCTTTTCGAAGCGAAATGATTTTTGCAAATTTCCGAAATAACAATCACGCAGAAACTGCATCGCCGTCGCGCCGGGCTTTGCGGTTGAAGGGTCGAGCTCAGTTCCCATGTAATGATGATGGATTTCAACGTGCGAGATTCGGTACACGCAGTGATTGATCAAAGCGAGGGTATAGACACCCATACCGCGCAAAAAAATATTTTTCCGGTGAATCATTTCGTGGGCCGCATTGCTGGCCGTGGTGCCAATGATCGCGCACATGGAAATAAATCCGCCGACCCAAGCAGCCCCCATCGGGAGCGAATGCAGACACCAAAGACCAAATACCAAATAAGCCGTCAGTACGACCGGGTAGAAATACAAAACAGCATGTCCGATTTTGTGATTTAAAATCACATTGCGCCAGAGAGCCGATTTGATCGGACGGATGTTGATCCACTCGTCCAGACAAACGTTGATCAAGATCACGAGCACAGCACCTGCCCATGCCCAAACGCCACCGTACCAAAGACCAAACGCCGAAGCTGCCGCCATTAAATAACTTAATGTGTATCCCATAGTTGCCGGATATTGCGGCATTTGGGTTCTAAAGGTCAAATTAAGGTGTTGCAAAGGCGCGGCAATTTGCTGTGCATGCGATTTTGACGTCTTTTGAAGAGCGTTAGAAAAACCAAAACAAGAAAACTATTCACAACTGTTTATTATTTAGACAAAACCAAGATCAGTTACCTCCTTGGAAAACTGAATTGGCATGCGAGGTTCCAAATTGTGAATCGGATGTTCGGAGTTCTCGGCCTTCATTCATTTTACGAGGTTCGTCCCTGCCTGGCCGAAATTTCCGCTTCGATTCAGGCTGAAAAATCCCTTGCAGCCAGATCGCGCATTGAATCATTTCATCGATCAGATCAAAGGCGCTTGGGGGATGAGCTGAAACTCCACATAAACCCCTCAAAACTCTTTTCTTTTTCGCTTTTCGATGGAATGATAAACCTCTTCAAAAGGATTCTCAAAGTGTCTGAATTGACTGAGCTTTTACATTCCCTGTCAGTGGCTGTTCCCGTCTGGCTTTCCAGTGTCGTCAGCCTGTTTTTTGGTATCTTAATCGGTTACGTGATTTACGGCGTTTACCAGGCCTCGATCATCAAAATGGCCCAATCCGAGGCTGATGATCTTCTGCAAGACACCAAGGATGCGGCCGAATTGCGGTTGTTGGAAGAAAAAGAACGCACCCAAGAAATCGAAGTCGAACTGTGGGCCAAAGACGAAAAGATGATGCTTCAAACGGAAGAGCGCATCGAAGAGCTTGAAGAGTTGGTTCAAGAGAAAAAGCAAAAGGCCGACAACCGCTACAGCCAGGAACGACAAAAAACTGTTCAGCACGAAGAAGAGATCAAAGAGGGCGAAAAAAACGTTCAGGCGCAAGATCAGGCCCTGCAAAAGGTCAAAGCCGAACTGCACCGCATGAGCGAGGACCTGGCTCAGAAATTGGCGAGCCGCCTACAGACGACACCGGAGCAAGCCCAGGCCGAGCTGATACAGCAATTGATTCAGGAAACTGAAAAGCGAGCTTACGAAAGAGCGCAAGAATACGAAGAAGATATCAAAGAGCACGCGGAACCTTTGGCCAAAGAAATCTTGGACACGGCTTTGATGCGCTTTGCCCGCCCCTATTGTCCCGAACGCGGCATTGCGCCGGTGTATTTTGAGCACCCAGATCAGCGCCGCATTCTAGTCGATGAAAAGGGCGAAAATCTGAAAGCCCTGACCGAGGTCACCGGCTGCGACATCATTGTCGATAACTCAATGGAAATGATCGGTGTCGCGGGATTCGATCCGGTTCGCCGCGAGCTCACTCGCCGAACTTTAGAGCGCTGCTTGAAAGAAAAAAAGCCGCTCACCCCGGACGCCATTCGTCGTTTTGCGGAAAATCAAAAGCGCGAGATTTTGAACCAAATCAAGCGTGATGGCGATAACTTGGCAAAAGAACTGAAACTGGATCATCTGCATCCTGAAATTCGTCAGATGATGGGCAGCCTGCGATTTCGCTACAGCTTTACTCAGAATCAATATTTTCACTGCGGTGAGGTCGGCTGGCTGGCAGGTCTTTTGGCGTCTGAACTTCATGGTGTTGACATCAAGAAGGCTCGCCGTTCCGGTATGTTGCACGATTTGGGTAAAGCAATGGATCACGAGCTCGAGGGCGGCCACGCCGTGATCGGCGCGGACTTTATTGCCAAACGAAATGAGGCTCCGGACATCGTTCACGCGGTCAAAGCCCATCACTATGATGAGCAGCCTTCAACCGACATGGCCTTTTTGGTGATTGCGGCCGATGCGATTTCCGGTGCCCGCCCCGGTGCCCGCCGTTCAACGATCGAGTCTTACAATCAAAAGGTCACCGAACTGGAAGCGATCGCGCGCAGCTTTGATGGCGTCACTGATTGCTACATTCTATCCGGCGGCCGCGAAGTGCGGGTTCTGGTCAACAGCCGCAAGGTGGATGACATCAAGGCCCTGCGGATGAGCCATGACATGGCCCAGAAAATCGAGACCGAGTGCAATTACCCGGGTCAGATCAAGGTCGTTATCGTGCGCGAAACTTTGGTGAGCGAAACCACCAAGGTTCACGCTTAAGACCCCACGCACAGGCTCAGTCTTCATTGCAAATTCATTCATGCCCGCCCGACACTTAGTGCTTGGGCAAAAGCACGACTTTCGCTTCATTTTTCAGAAGCTGGAAGCCGGCGATATAATTTTTGTATTCGTCCAGCATAGTGGTCGTCAAAGTGGGTGACAGGTTGACGGTCTGGCATCCTCCTTTTGCGTAGGAGCCCAACAACGAATCCGAAATTCCATCTTTGGCGCAGACGATGCGGACCTGACATCCTTTCAGGTCACATTGTGCATTTCTCGATTTACCGCTCATGAAATTAAAGTCCTTCGAAGCCTCTTCTCGATCGGAAAGTTCGGCCGCATAAAGCCTTCGCATGCAATTCTCAGTCTGCTGCTGATTGCCGTCGTGGGGGCACAGAAAATCTTGAACATTCAATTTGAACTCGAGCAGGTCGCTGTCGCGGGAAAGCGATTGCAAAGAGGGCTCTGACATCATAAATCGGGCCATGCTCTTCAGACAGCGATCGGCCGTGATATTTTCTTGGTTCGAGTTTGCGAAATCACCCACATCCAAGCTGTCGTCCGTCCAATCTTTTTTAAATTGGAATTTATAAGCCGTGGCCCAACTTTGCTGAATCTGATTCCAGTCTCTTGGGTTCACGCAGAAGAATTTATAGAACGGCAGTCCGACTTGGAAAGAGCCCCAATGCTCGCCGCGATAATTTCGATTTTCAGGACGCATTCGGTAACAGCCAAGACCGCAGCTTTGCGGGGTCTGAAAGCCTTCTTTATTCGTCGACATCAAACCGTAAGCGGCCCGGTTGGCGTCAGTACCCGTGTGGTATTTTCCATCACGGCCCAAGATTTGGAATTCGGTCGCTTGCAGCGCACCGGCCACCGGAATTCCCCACAATAAAGAAAGAATGGGGGCCGTTTTCCAGGCGCTGTTGCAGCCGTAGAAAACTGCAAAGGCATCCGCGGTGAAATTCTTTTTCATCGAGGCATACTGGGCCTGACTGAATTTAGCGTAACTGAGATAGTAGCGAGTGTCTTTTTCAATCCCCTCATCCAACGTCAATCCGTAGGGTGGATTCGAATGGCTGTAGACTTCGATCGAAGCGATTTGCGTTAGCTGCTTGAGCTTTTGAATCAAGACGGCGTGGTTCAAGCGCGTGCTCGGATCCTGCTGAACCAGATACTGATTCTTTTTCAGAAAGTCCGCTGCTCCTTTGTGATCAGCGCCAACGATGTACACCTGATCCATGGGCATGATCTCGAGCCACTTGAGCGCCTTCATCCTTGCGGCCGAATAGGCAGATAACGAGAACTCGGGAGCCGTTCCCATCACAATCACGTGGGTTCTCTGCTGAAAATTCACAGTGGGACTGGGCATCCGTTGGGCGGTGCGACTGTTGATCACTCCTTCGATCAATGCCAGGGCCGGCGTCGATTGCAGGGCAAGCAACAAAAAGGATCCCAGTAAGCTAAGCATACGTGTCGAAACAGTCTTCATCGGCGCTGGCTTTTGCACAAAGAGTTCCAGGCATGGCCCACCTCAAACGGCGGAAAAACGAGCGCGTGATAAGCTCCCTGCCAAGCTTCTAGTCTGCGTGCCGAAAAGTGCGTCTCCGAGATGGCGGAAATAAAAATGGGGGCCCGAAAGCCCCCAAGATTTGACGAAATGTTAGACAGTCGCCAGAAGCCTTAGCCGCGGGCGTGGTACTGTTCCTGAGTGAACTCGTCGACCAGGATCGCATCGTAACGTGCGGCGGCCGCTTCTTTCCACAGGTTGTACTCTTCTTGCGTGATGACGTTTTGGGCTTTAGCGGATTCGAAAAGAGCCGGGCCCTTTTGCTTCGCCAAAACTTTTTTCTTCACGGCATCTCTCACTTTTTTCTCGATGGCTTCAGACTGGTGAACCAGCTTCATCGTGTGATCCAAACGTGCCACTTGCTCGGCCTTTGGATCTTTCGGGATGTAGATTCCATCCGTCAAACGATCGCGCAGCTCGCCGCCTTTCAAGACTTCATTCACCACCACATGTTGCAGGTGATCCGAAGCGTGAGAGCCGATCGAGAAAACGCGGGACCAAGAACCCAGAATTTCTTTGAACACGAAATTGAGAACGCTGTACAAGACTTTGCCGAAACCTTTTTGCTCGACGTTGTACATGTTATCAAAAATTCCGTCGAAGGCGTTCTGGATTTCAGACAGAGCATGCTTTAACACGTACTTGGCGTATGCTAAATCCGAATCGCGCTGCCCTTCAGCTTCGAAACGTCGCAAGGTTGCCGTCGCGATGTACATCCAAGCTAAGATATCGGCGAAACGACCGGTGATCTTTTCACGGAATTTCAACGAGCCACCCAAAGTGCCCATCGCGAGGTCGGCCAAGATCGCAAAACTTGCCGAAGCCCAAGCCAGACGTCGATAGTACATTTTCAAAGGACCGCTATAGTTAAAATAAGTGACGTAACCGCGAGTGAGGCTGAGCACGAAAGAGCGGAAGCTGTTTCGCACGATGTGCCCCACGTGTCCCCAGAATGCAGCATCAAATCCAGTCAGATCTTTTTTCTCGATCGTGTCGACTTCTTTGAAGGCGTAAGGATGCGCGCGCAAAGCCCCTTGACCGAAGATGATCAGGGTTCGGGTCATGATGTTCGCACCCTCGACCGTGATACCGATCGGGGTCGCAATGTAGATTTCCGCCAGGACGTTACGAGGTCCCATGGAAATTCCGGCACCACCCATAACGTCCATTGCATCGTTGATGAGCTTTCGTCCAAGCTCGGTGGAATAATATTTCGACATCGCCGTGATCACACCAGGCTTGATGCCCTTATCGATCGCGCCCAAAGTGAATTTGCGCATGGCCTCGAGACCGTAGGTGAAACCAAAGATTCGTGCCAAAGGCTCTTCGACACCTTCGAATTTTCCGATGGAAACTCCGAATTGCTGACGAACCACTGCGTGCGCCGAGCACACGCGCGTCGCCAATTTCGCGCCACCCACCGATTGTGCCGGCAAAGAAATTCCGCGACCTGCAGCCAAGCACTCCATCAACATGGTCCAACCACGGCCCGCACCTTCAGCGCCACCGACGATGGCATCAATTGAAACCACCACGTCTTTTCCATGAGTCGGACAGTTGTAGAAAGGAACTCCTAAAGGATCGTGACGATTTCCCAGCACCACGCCGGCCGTTTTCGCCGGAATCAAGGCGCAAGTGATACCCACATCTTCGCCCTTACCGAGCAAGTTTTCAGGGTCGCGCAAGCGAAAGGCTAAACCGACAACCGTTGAAATCGCAGCAAGCGTGATCCAACGTTTGTTCCAATTGAGACGCACATACAGTTTTCCGTCTTGGCCTTTGAAGACCACACCAGTCGAGGTGATGGAACCTGCATCGGAACCAGCCGTGGGCTCGGTCAAACCGAAGCACGGAATCTCTTCACCGACCGCAAGCTTTGGCAGATAATGCTTCTTCTGCTCGTCGGTTCCATAGTGAATCAAAAGTTCGCCGGGCCCCAAAGAGTTCGGCACCATGATAGTGATGCAAGTCGAAATCGAGCGGCTGGCCACCTTCATCACGACTTCAGAGTGCGCCAAAGCCGAAAAGCCAAGGCCGCCGTACTCTTTTGGAATGATCATACCTAAAAAACGCTCGCGCTTGATGTGATCCCAAACACTTTGCTCGAGCTCACGCGTGCGCCACACATTCCAGTGATCGATCTTTTTGCAAAGTTCTTCCACCGGCCCCGCCATGAAGGCTTTTTCTTCGGCCGTCAGATCGGGGTAGACCTCTTCTTTCATGATTTTTTTAAAGTCAGGCTTTCCCGAGAACAAATCCTTCTCCACCCAAGTCACACCGGCTTCAAGCGCCGTGCGCTCGGTCGGAGAAATCTTCGGCATGAAAGGCGCCATCACTTTCATCAACGGCGCCGATACGATCAGGCGGCGAAGAGGTGGCAGATTGAAGATCACGGCAATCACCGCGCCTAAAATCAACAGCCACATGGGGGCGCCGAAGCCGATCAAGATCGCGGCACCCAACAGGGTCCAAACGATCAGCGGACTTCCGAGATAACCGATCACGACCACTGCAAGCAGTGATAGCACGGTCCACAGGCAACTCTGTTCTAAAAAGCTTCCATAAAAGGCGAAGTTTTCCACGGTGAATTCTCCTCAAAGGTGTAGAGCCATCGCTTTAATCATGATCTTCGCCTTTCAAGTTGGCAAGATCTCTCGTGAATATGAAAAGGATGTGATCTTTTCGAGACCTTTTGAGATTTTTAGAGTCTGAGCTCTATTTCTGACAAGCGGGACACCAGAACGTGGATCGCCCAGCCATCACGGATTGGCGGATCTCTGTGCCGCAAATCACACACTCTTTTCCCTCGCGACCGTACACCTGATGACGGTCTTGATAGGATCCGGATTCACCGCGGGTGCCGGCAAAATCCGAGATACTGGACCCCCCGCCTTCGATCGCCAAGAGCAAAACCTTCTTGATATTCTCCACCAAAACCAGGACCTGCTCGCGGGTGATGCGATCGGCCCGTTTCGAGGGCTTGATGTGCGACTGAAACAAAACCTCTGAGGCGTAAATATTGCCAACTCCCACAACGACTTTCTGATCCATCAATGTGGATTTGATCGGCGCTTGGCGCTTGCGCAATTTTGACAGCAGATATTCTGGGGAAAATTCAGCATCCAGAGGCTCGGGTCCCAGTTCTTTGAGTCTTGGATTTTTTGTTTGCTTCGTTAGATCGATGGTCTCAAAAATTCCAAATCTTCGTGGATCGCGAAACGCCAGGCGCATGCCGTTTGAGAGATAAATATAAATATGGTCATGCAACTGCTCATCACCCGGGACGGCGATACGCCAGGTCCCGGTCATCCCAAGGTGCGAAAGGATGCCACCTTTTTCAGTTTCGATCAGCAGATACTTGGCGCGTCGCTGAATCGATAAAATGCGCGCACCCTGCAGCTGTTGCAATTTGCGAATCGGCATGGGATCGCGCAGATCCTTCCGCAAAAATTCGAGCTTTTCGATTTTCGGAAGGTCACGAGTGATCTCCGCCAACTCGCGACGAACCACTTCGACTTCGGGAAGTTCTGGCATTCAACACCCATCCTCTGAAACTGACAGCTTCACAATGAAGCCTGGTTGTTGATCGTACACCATTTCTCAAGCTTTTGCATTTTTGAGGCAATGCTCCTCAATTTCACATCCTGCAGATTTAAAGATCGTAACAAAACCAAACATTGGGTTCAGTGTAAAGACCGGTTCCAGCTTCGGCACTGATGGCCAGCGAAGCGATCCCCCCTTCAATTTGGTACTCGCCGCTCTGAGAAAATGTCTGGCCGGTCCATTCATTCCAACGCTTCAGTGATGCAAAGACTTGGACCGAGCGAGAACAAACATTCAACATTTGACCGCCTGCCTTTTGATGAGCCCGAAGCCATGGATCTTGAAAACTCCCGTCTGGACGAAGAAGCTGAACGTAATCGCCGAACGAAATATCTGGATGCAGATGCTTGTGCGAGGGGCGCACCGGCGCAATCAGCTTCTTGACCTTGTGATGAAGGGCGATCTCTTTGGCTTTTTCGATCAAATGATAAGACAGTTTCAAAGATTGAAATTCAGGATCTACATTGGCGACAACCAGGGAAAGGCAATTCGGAATTTCGCGTCTTGCACCGGCTTCGATCACGGCGTTCCAGCCGCCTTCCGGAAGATGATTCTGGCTGAAATCCGTTTTTAAAAATACGGCATTGGCATAAGCAATAAGCTTGCTATCGGACTGAGACCGAATGCCAAAAGCCGGAAAGCGTTTGCGAAACTCTGCATGTGACATTTCAAATTGCACGTCGGCCTGTGCGATGTCGCTGGCTTCAACTAGATACCGAGGCCACACCTTCGCGGCAATGGCCTGGGATTCCTCACCGAGCTGAAATTCTGGATCCCAGAAATAGCCGTCAGGAAGTGGACTCATTCAATTATTTTCCGCCTTTGAAAGAGGCGCTTTTCACAAAGCAATTTCCACGATGATAGCTGACAACGACTTTTCCATGAACGCCGGATGATTCGCCGACATCCGCTGACCAAGTGAATGCATCAGGATGTTGATCATCGCAATCAGCAGGACCGATGCAAGAAGAGGCCAAAGTTTTCACATTGCTAATTTTAACGGAGCTGAGGTCATTTGGATCGATGAAGGGCTTGCCTTGCTCATCCGTGTACAGTCCGCCGTCCAGAGATGTGACCGCCGCTTGCAAAGAGCGAACGCAAACCGGATCCATGGGCGCAGAAACCACTGGGGCTTTAGCCAAAGTTTGAACTGAACCTGCAGTTAAAAGAGCAACTAAGCTGACATTTAATTTCATATGTGTTCCTGTTTCGGTTGATTTAAAACTAGACCCGTTTTCAGGCGGGGAAACTAACTCATGCGCAATTCCATGACCAGGAAAAAGAAGTTCGAATTACAGACTTGTAAAATATTTGATCCTATTTCTGAAATCGCCAGCCGGGATCCACGAAGGTCTCTAAGTTCTTATGCTCGATTCTTTGTGAATTCTATTTTGCTTCAGCCTTTCGTACAAGCCCGTTAGCTGCGCGGTGGCCAGCACATTTCCCTTTAAGGCATCTAAGACTTGAGTTTTTTCGGCGCCAGGCTGCAATTCCAAAACTTTGCGGCAGGCATACAAGGTAAAAACATAATGATGAGGCCCCGAACCGACCGGCGGCATCGGGCCACCATAGCCAATATCTCCGAATGAATTCTCGCCCTGACTGGCCAAAACTGGAATGTTCACATGCGCGCTATCCGGCATTCCCTCGGGAAGTGAGGTCACATTCGGGCCGATGCTATAAATCAACCAGTGGGTGAAGTGGGGGCCGCCTTTTGATTTTTGGGGGGCGTCCGTGTCTTCACATATCAAAGCAAATGATTTGCATCCCTGGGGGACATCAGACCATTCGAGAGGCGGAGAAATGTCATCACCTTCCTGGCTGTAACGAACCGGGATGTGGCTGCCTTCGCTAAATTCGGGGCTGGTCAGTTTCATATTTCATTTCCTTTACTGAACATTCGCCATCGAACGTCGCATGAGGGCGGTTTGAATTTTCACCTCGCCGGATTCGTCGCATTTCAAAATGTAGAATGTATTTTCCGAACCGGTCTCGTGATTCTTTTTATCCAGCAAGGTCCACTGCACATTGACGAAGGCCATGTCTTGGGTCACCCATTCAAGGCTTGAAATGTGAGGACGCCCGAGAGTGGATCCATGAGATGTGTAATTCAACAAGGCTCCGGAAAAAAAGTCTTTCGCCTGAAGCGGCGATGTCAGCGCCATGGAAAAGTTCTCGCTGATCATCAACGATGGCGTTGCGCACAAACGCGCCAACACGTCGGCTTCACCCGCCGCGATCGCTCGTTCAAATCGGCCCAGGAAATTTCGAATCCAAACTTCTTTCCCGGCAACCGGGCTTTCTTTTGTCCCTAAATAAATTTCTTCTTGTTGCTTCATGTGGCACCTCTTGAGGAAAATCAAAAAGCACAAGCTGTGCCACTTAAAAGACATGCCGAGCTGCAGTTGATTGCAGTCGGCATTTAAATGGGGCAAAACGGCAGTCTCACCCCGACGATTGACATGAAAATTTGGATCAGTTGTTCGCCACCGTGCGTGGCTTCAAGCAAATTAATTTCTGCAATGACCCCAAAATTTGCTCGGCCATTTGAATCATTTGACGATCCGGATTCGCCGTTGCTTGATTGGCGAAAATTTGGTTCAGCATTTCTCCCAGTCGCCGACCGCCCATCAGAATTCGTTGATCGATGGTGGCGCCGGCTGAAACTTCATATTGATCCGGATTCGAAGCGTATTCCGAATCATAAGCTGTTTTCTGAAAAGAAAGTGATTCTTGATACCAACTCGTGATGCTGCCAAGCGCGAAGCCCGACTTGGCTTGACCACGATTCTGATCTAACAACCACTGAGCGTAGGTCCAACTGGGATCGCGGTAAGAATATCCTCGAATGTCTTGAACTTTGTCGTAAATGATATCTGAATCCCACACTTTGTGCAGATTGCTTTCATTGCCCTTCCAAACGACTTGCACCGGATTCCCCCCGTGCAGACGCGCTTCGCCGGTGTGCAATGGCTGATGCAAGTCACCCACAAAGTGGACTAGGAATTTAAGGGCCGATTGTTTTTCACGAAATGTGGATTGCGGATCACGCAGCACTTGCTCGGATCCGGCAATGGCTTCAACAACACCGGCCCGGTAATTTCGACGATCGCTGGGCGACAGCTGCAAGAGATTCTGTTTATAGGCGTCCATATTCACGGGACCGCGCAAAGTCGTCCTCGTATTTTGGTAATGGTACGGAATGGTGTGAGCATACTCGGGCCGATCCCTTAAACTGTCAGCCCAATTGGCCACGTCCACCAGCCGCTGTCCTTGCAAAAGATTTTGCACCGTCGTTTTGGCCTGCGGTGAAAGATAAGCTTCCGCAATCAAGGCCGTCGATTTATGACCGATCGTTCCCCATGCCCAAACTTGATGTGCAGACATCAGGACCAAGAAACAAAATAGAATCTGCATTTTCATAAAACCCCCAAAGGCATCACCCAATATAATGGGTGAAATTATTTTCCCCTCTTCACCCAAATCGGTTTTGCAAGATCGGGCCCGGCGAAAAGCCTTTATTTTTTAGTTCATCTTGAAATCGCGCCGTGCCAGACCAGAATCGTCAGTTTTCAGAGACAGAAATTGTTCAAAGCACGGCGGTCGCAATCGGTCTCGCAAATTTTACAGAGAGTTGAGCCAAGGAATGGACCAAATTTTTTTTGGGTTCGCACTTCTAGAAGCGACCACCGAAGAATAAAAGTCCATTGAGCAAAGTCGAGTACACTTGCGTACCCCGCACATCTGATAAGAGTGTATCGATCAAAATTTTTCCGCCGAAAGAATAGGTTTTATAATTGTATCCGGCCGCCGCATTGCCATTGAGTTTCAAGGCGGCGGTCGTCAGCCCCTGAATGCCCTGGCCTTCGTCATCAATTTTTTGATATTGCGCGCCCGCCCCGGCGATTCCCTGAACCGTCAAGTAAATTGGCGAGAGCACCCAGGTGTAACCGTAACCCCAACCCAGCCCCAGCGTTTCAAAAACTCCGGACTCTAGCTTTGGCGCTTCTTGCAAGGAATCGGGTTCGGTTCCTTTGATAAATTTTTGTCCTCGATTCATCTGCAGATGATTGTAAAATGCCGTCCACAGGGAACTGCCGCCACTGTGCAGCTGAACTTCCATCTGACTGAAGGCCGCCATCAAACTGTAGCTCTCGGAATCCTGTACCTGGTAATAATTCAAACCCACGTTGGTGATTTCGGCATCCGGCAGCTGCGGATTTCGCTCGGGCTTATGAATGCGGAACTCGGCCAAGGGGCTTGCCACGTAAAAGCCACGATAGTTTTGCAGATACACATCCAGTCCGTGCTGGCGCCAATAGCGGCTGAAAATAAAACTGAATTGATCCGTCTGGCCGCGACGATCGATTTCTTCCTTCGGAATTGGCAACGCCAGAGTCAGCGTCAAACCGAAGTCCTTCCACTGAAGCTGCGCCCCGACCCGCGGGCTAAAGTTTGGAACGTAGGCAACGCCATAAATATCGGGTGAGCCCAGATAAAAACTGTAGACCGGAAATTCCACCAGGCCACGCAGCAAACCCACCTCAGCAACGGGGGCAAAACCCGATTCATTCGTCACTGGCTTGAGTTCCGGCAATGTTTCAAGATTCGGGACAGATAAAGGAGCGATCTTCAGATCTTCACCCCAGGTTTGCTGAAAAAAAACACAAAGCAAGAAAATGAAGCAAGAGTGCCAAAGTCTTTGCGGCCTTTTGAATCGATTCAAGTTTCAAGCCTTTCTGTCCGTATTTTCAGTGTGACATGTTCGCGACCGGCTTCGCCACTTTTTTTAAGATTGTAAAAACGCCGACTTGTCCTTTATGCTGCTAACACTATGTCAGAACCAAAACAGGAAAATGCATTTCTCAATTTAATTTTTAATATTTTGATTCCGGTTTTGATCCTGAACAAAGCTTCAGCGAAAATCGGCGCCTTCAATGCCCTGCTGATCGCTTTGGCTTTTCCTTTGGTCTTTGGACTGTTGGATCTTTATCGCAAACGGAAATGGAACGCCTTTTCGCTTTTAGGGTTCACCAACGTTCTCGTCACCGGCAGCCTTGCCGTCGCGGGACTGGGTGGAATGTGGTTTTCGATCAAAGAAGCCTTTTTTCCATTACTGATCGGCATTTTCGTATTTGTTTCCTCGACCCAGGCCAAACCATTCGTGAAAACATTCTTATTGAATGGCCACACCATGCATCTGGAATTGATCGAAGAAAAGCTCAAGCAAAACCAAAAAGAGGGCGAGTTTTTAAAGCACCTGCAATTTTCGACGAAGCTTCTGGCCTGTTCATTTTTCTTGAGCGCCGTCTTGAATTTCTTTTTGGCGCGAAGAATTTTTCTACCTTTGGATGCAAATCTAGATGGCGAAGCCAAATCGCAGATTTTAAATCAGCAAATCGCCGAGATGACCACTTGGTCATCGGTGGTTATCGTCGTGCCTTCGATTCTTTTTCTGATGGTGATCTTGTGGCATTTGCTAAAGGGCATTCGCGAGCTCACTGGCTTACAAACAGACGACATCCTGAAGGGCTAATCAAGCGAAGCTGATGCTCTGCCTGCTGCCTTCCTCTTTGCCTTCGCAAAAATTAAAAATCGTTGTCTTCGAAGATCGGCGGCGGAATGTTTTCGTCAAATTCGGCCGGCGGTGGCGGTGGTGGAATTTCTGGCTCGTAAAATTCAGGTGCCGGTGGCGGCGCCGATGTCGGCGGATTGAAATCTGGCGGTGGTGGTGGTGCCGGAACACCAAAATCCGTGCTCCCGCCTCCCCCAGCTCGCCCACCTGGAGAAAATCGGCTACCCCGTCCGGAAGAGGTGTTCGATCCGTACAATTTTCGTCGGTCAATCGGAACTCGTTCGATGGGCTCATCCAACCCGTATTCATGCTCTTCCGTCAGGCGCACCGTTATTTTTCGCTGCGCCCGGTTTCGGTCCCGCTCACGCACGAATCGTTCTTGCGCCTCATCGTGCTCTTTGTCCTGACTTTTTTTGAAAGCAACATCGGCTTTGTATTCGGGACTTTTTTCATCCAGAGCCGCCGCTTGGCGGGACTTCCAGTCACGATACTCTTGCACGGACTGTTGGAGATTTTCTTCCCACTCGGCACGGTTCTTCTTCATTTCGCCGGCACCCGACTGTCGCTCTTTATCCATTTCGGCATTTCGACGCTGATGCTGCGCAAATCCCAAAAGTCTTTCTTCTTCCGAATACTCTTCGGCCCGGGCCGAAGAAGCCCCAACCCAGAAAGCCAAAATAAGCAGCACATTCACCCAGCGTCGCATCCTTCATAGAATAGAATCGACCGAGCTTTGACACAACTTTCCTCTCGACCTTTGAAGGGAAGCCCGCTAGATTCTGGACCCTATGATGGAAGTTCTTATCTTTTCTCTAAAAGCCCTGGTCATTGTCCTCAGTCTGGGGGCGTTGATTGTCCTTGTTGCCATTCTTGCTTCACGCGCCAGCCAGAAATCGGAGCTCGAAGTTGAGCCACTGCACAAAAAATACAAAGATCTGGGTTATTTTCTGAAATCTTTCATTTCCTCGAAAGAAGAGATGAAAGAGGAAAAAAAGAAACGCAAAGCAGAAAAGAAACATGAAAAAGAGGAGACCCCAAAGAAAAAGGTCTTCGTGATCAACTTTGATGGCGACATCAACGCCAGCCAAACTGAAAACCTGCGTGAAGAAATCACAGCCCTCTTGCAAATTGCAACGGCCCAGGATGAAGTGGTCGCCCGCGTGGAAAGTCCGGGCGGCGTGGTTCATGGATATGGACTGGCAGCTTCTCAACTGATGCGCATTCGCGAACGCGGCATTCCTTTGACTGTGTGCGTTGACAAAGTCGCAGCCAGTGGTGGCTACATGATGGCCTGTGTGGCCAACCGAATTATCGCCGCACCTTTCGCCATCGTCGGCTCAATCGGCGTGGTGGCGCAGATGCCGAACTTCAATCGCCTGCTCAAGAAGCATGACGTGGATTACAAGGAATACACGGCGGGCGAATTCAAACGCACGGTGGGCGTGTTGAGCGAAATCACGCCGGCGGGCGAAGCTCATTTTCAAGAACGACTGCATGACACCCACCTGCTTTTTAAAAATTTCGTCCACCAATTCCGTCCCCAAGTCGACATGGGAAAAGTGGCAACTGGCGATTACTGGTTTGGAGAAGAGGCTAAGCTTTTAGGTTTAATCGACGAGCTGAAAACCAGCGACGACTACTTGCTAAGCTTTGAGAAAGACACACCGATCTTTGAACTGAATTACGAAGTCAAAGAGAGCTTGTCGGACCGTTTGGCCGGCGTGATGGGCAAAGCCCTCACCCGCTCTTTGAGCCAAATCTGGAGCCGCATCGAGAATCAAAAATATTTATAGTTCCGAAAGATTTCTGTGGCCATATTTGCGGTCCATATTTTTCGGCACAAAAATCCACCAAGGCCTTAAAAATCCTTGGCTTTCCGCAACGAGTCTTGTTACATAAACCCGCCTTGATCCATCAAGCGCAATCGGAAAATTTTGGAGGGTTCAGTTGAAAGACAACGTCGTCAGCGTGCGCGGACTTGAGACAACATTTTTCTCGAAGACCGGCCCATTTCGTGCCGTCAATAAAATCTCTTATGACATCAACAAAGGTGAAACGCTGGGTATCGTCGGCGAATCGGGCTGCGGTAAATCCGTCACTTCTTTTTCGCTCATGCGTTTGATCGAGCGTCCCGGAAAAATCACCGGCGGCGAAGTGTTCGTCAACGGCCGTGATCTGCTGAAATTGTCAGAGCCGGAAATGGAAGAAGTTCGCGGCGGCGAAATGGCAATGATCTTTCAAGAGCCGATGACGGCCTTGAATCCGGTTTTGACCATCGGTAAGCAAATCGATGAGCAGATCATGCGCCATAAAAAGGTGACGCAGGCGGAATCGCGTGAACGAGCGATCGAAATGCTGAATCTGGTGGGCATCCCCTCACCTGCAGATCGATACAAAAATTATCCGCATCAGCTTTCGGGTGGCATGCGCCAGCGGGCGATGATCGCCATGGCATTGTCTTGTGATCCAACATTCTTGATCGCGGACGAGCCAACAACGGCGCTCGACGTGACGATTCAAGCCCAGATTCTTGAACTGATTCAAAATCTGCAAGCCAAGTTCAACATGACCGTTCAGTTCATCACTCACGATTTAGGGGTGATCTCGGAAATTTCAGATCGCGTGATGGTGATGTACGGTGGTCACACATGCGAGATTGCAGAAACGCAAGAGCTCTTCTCGCATCCACGTCATCCTTACACATCGGCATTGGTCACCAGCCGTCCGAAATTCGGTCAGCGCGTGGCTCGTCTGCGCACGATTGAAGGCTCCGTTCCGGCGCCGCACGAATATCCACCGGGCTGCCCGTTTACCAATCGCTGCCCGCGCGCGACGGCGGAATGCCAGGCTTTGAAGCCACCGTTGGTTGAACTGTCCAAGGGTCATTTTGTTTCATGCTTTCATCCGGTGGAGTAAGGGAAAAAATCCATGTCTGAATACATTCTCGAAGCGAAAAACATTAAAAAATATTTCCCGATCAAAAAGGGACTGTTGCTACGTGAAGTCGGCCAAGTCAAAGCCGTCGATGACGTCAGCTTCAATGTGAAAAAAGGCGAAGTTCTGGGCCTGGTCGGCGAATCCGGCTGCGGAAAATCGACTCTCGGCCGAACCTTGATTCGCCTTTACGAGCCAACCGCTGGCGACATCAACTTCAAAGGCAAAAACTTTTTGAAGGTCAAAGGCAAAGAGCTCCGTGAAATGCGAAAAGACATGCAGATGATCTTTCAAGATCCATACGCGTCTTTGGATCCACGAATGACCGTTGGCCAGATCCTGCTGCAGCCCTTTGAAATTCACGGCATCATGACCGGCAAAGAGCGCGAAGCCCGCGTGAAGCAACTTTTGGAGATCGTGGGTCTCAAAGCTTCTCACTTTAACCGCTACCCGCACGAATTTTCCGGTGGTCAGCGCCAGCGGATCTCGATCGCGCGGGCGGTGGCTTTGAATCCAAGCTTGGTCATCGCCGATGAGCCCGTGTCGGCCCTGGACGTTTCGATCCAGGCGCAGGTCTTGAACCTGATGAAAGATCTGCAGGAAAAATTGAACCTGACTTATGTTTTCATCTCTCACGATCTGTCGGTGATCGAGCACCTCTGTGATCGCATCGCGGTCATGTATCTCGGAAAAATCGTCGAGATCGCGCCCCGGGATGAACTTTTCAATAACCCTCAACATCCTTACACTCAGGCTTTGATCGCTGCCATCCCACGCGTTGGCACCGGCAAGAAGATGATGAAGAAAAGCCTGGAAGGCGAAGTGCCTTCACCGATCAATCCGCCAAAGGGTTGTCCGTTTCACACCCGCTGCCCGCAGCGCTTTGGAATTTGTGATAAAGAATTGCCAATACTGAAGAACTATAACCCCGGCCACGCCGAGCACAAAACTGCTTGCTGGCTTTACGAACCAAGGAGAACTTCATGAAACTCATGAAAACCACCCTCGCTGTTCTGCTGAGCGCTTCGCTGTTCCATATCTCCACCGCTTCAGCTGCGACGACCCTGAACAATAAGGAATTCAAGCTCGGCATTTCGCAAGAGTTTGAAAACATGAACCCGCTGATCATGACCATGGTTGCCAGCACTTATATGTATTCCCTGGTTGGTCGCGCCTTGGTTGCTTTGGACGCTGATGGAAAATGGGTTCCACAAATGGCAAAATCCATCCCGACCATCGAAAATGGTGGAGCGAAAATCGTCACCATCAACGGTAAAAAAACCGTGCAAGCAACTTGGGAAATTTTGGACAACGCCAGCTGGGGTGACGGCAAACCCGTTATCTGCGAGGATTTTAAATTTTCGCGCGAAGTGGCCGCTAGCCCGAACGTGAGCGTCGGTTCAAAAGAAGACTTCACTCAGGTTGAGAAGATCGAGTGGGATGCGAAGACTCCGAAGAAATGTCTTTTCACTTACGACAAAGCTCGTTGGAACTTTAACCAGATCGGTCGCTTCTTGCCGCTGCCGCAGCATTTGGAAGCTCCTATTTTTGCAAAATGGGGTTCGAAAAAAGAAGGTTACGAGACCAACTCGAATTACAGCAAGAACCCGACCAACCCAGGCCTCTTCAATGGTCCTTACATCATTCAAGAATTGAAGTTGGGTTCACACGTCACTTTCGTGCCAAATCCGCATTTCTACGGCGTGAAGCCAACGATCCAAAAGATCGTGATCAAGCTAATTCCAAATACATCAACTTTGGAAGCAAACCTGCGTTCAGGAACGATCGATGCGATCTCTTCATTGGGATTCACCTTCGATCAAGCTTTGGCCTTCGAAAAGAAAGTTAAATCCGAAAGCCTTCCTTATTTGGTCGAGTACAAACCTTCTTTGACCTACGAACACATCGATCTGGATTTGGAAAACCCAATCTTGAAAGACGTGCGCGTGCGCAAAGCCCTGGTTCTGTCGATCAATCGAGAAGACCTGGTCAAAGCTCTGTTTGACGGAAAACAAACCGTTGCCGAGCACAACTTGGCGAAGATCGATCCTTGGTACACCAACGACCCAAAGAAAATCGTCATCTATCCTTATTCAAAGCGTGAAGCTTCGAAGCTGTTGGATGATGCCGGTTGGAAAATGGGCGAAGACGGATACCGCCACAAAAATGGTCAGAAGTTGTCGTTGCCATTCATGACGACTGCGGGAAACAAAATCCGTGAAACCGTCCAGACGTACCTGCAAGGTCAATGGAAGGCAGTCGGTATCGACGTCGTGATCAAGAACGAACCGGCTCGTGTGTTCTTTGGTGAGACGATGAAAAAACGCAAGTTCGGCGCGATGGGCATGTATGCTTGGGTTTCCGCACCGGAGAGCGATCTCAAATCCAGCTTCCACTCAAGCCAGATCCCGACACTGGCCAATGGCTGGTCTGGACAAAACCAAATGGCTTGGAAAAATCCAAAGGCTGATGCCGTGATGGAAAAAATGGAAACCGAATTCGATCTGAAGAAACGCATCGAATTGGCGCATGAATTCCTTAAGTATTACACGGACGACGTTCCCGTGATCCCGCTTTACTATCGAGCGGACATCGCGGTGAGCCCTCTGGCCTTGAAGAATTTCCGTATGCCAGGACACCAATACTCGGAAACAAACGACGCCGAAAAGTGGGCCATTCAGTAAATCGGATCCAATCATAGGTCCCGGTTCTAGGACGGGCCTTGTTCAGTCCCGATTGGCAAGGAAATCCCACTATGGGGTTTCCTTGATTGTCGAGAAATTGACAGACGTGAATTGAAGTTCATAAAGAAGATTTAGTAAAAGACCATGTGACGTAAACGACTGAAAAAATATTTTTTCAGACTAGATAGAGGTTTGAGACGTGACCACCTACATTTTGCGACGACTGATTCAGACAGTGATCGTGATTCTACTGCTTTCTTATTTTTGCTTTTACATCATGACCTTGATGCCCGGTGACCCGGTCGAACTGATGATTCAGTCGAATCCGAAAATCACTTCGGAAGACGTGGCCCGTCTTCGCAATCTTTACGGTTTGGATCAACCAGCTTACAAGCGCTACCTGAGCTGGGCAAAATCCATCACCGAAGGGGATTTGGGGTATTCACGAACTTACCGCATTCCCGTCTCGGAACTGATTGGACCTAAACTTTTCAACACCTTCATTCTTTCGATGACTTCATTAAGCCTGGCCTTGCTGATCGCGATCCCGTTAGGGGTGTTTTCGGCCTTAAGGGCCGGAAGCAAGCTAGATTACCTGGTGAACTTCTTCGCCTTTGCGGGCATCTCGGTGCCCTCGTTCTGGCTCGCCATCGTTTTGATTATTATCTTCGCGGTTTGGTTTCAACTGTTGCCGGCAGGTGGAACCTTCACCATCGGCATCGAGTCCGATGGGCTGGCCGGAATCTGGGACCGCGCCAAGTACCTGGTGCTGCCGACTTTGTCTTTGGCTTACTTGCAGATCGGAACATTCGTTCGTTACACCCGGGCCAGCATGCTCGAAGCCATGCGCAACGATTACATCCGCACCGCCAAGGCCAAAGGTCTTTCTCGTAGCGCCGTGATCTGGAAACACGGATTCCGCAATGCGCTCTTGCCTTTGATCACCATCGTGACTTTGTCATTGTCCGGGATTTTTGGTGGCGCCTTGATCACCGAGACCGTGTTTGCTTACCAAGGCGTTGGCAAGCTCGTGTATGACTCGATCATCGGCAATGACTTTAACGTGGCGATGGTGAGCTTCATCATCTCCGTGACGATGGTTTTGATCATGAATCTTTTGGCTGACATTTTCTACGGCTTCGCAGATCCGCGAATTTCTTTTAAGTAAGGTGAACTCTCATGTCTGAACAACAACGCATCCTCACTGATAAAGAGAAACAGCAGCTGGAACAAGTCCTTCCGATGTGGAAGATTGTTCTTTCTCAGTTCGCCGAACACCGAATGGCCGTCGCTGGCCTGTTCGTGATCTTGCTGTTTGTGATCATTGCCCTCACCGCGCCCTTGATTCGCATGGCGACCGGCCTGGATCCAGAGGCGCAAAATCCGTTGAAACGCTACCTGCCTCCATTTTCGGTGGCGGTGATGCCGGCGGATCAGCGCGAAGATCGCGTCACGCAGTTTGAAAGTCAGCACGTCGATCAAATGCCCGCCTTTCATCAAAAGCTGATCGACAAAGGCGTCGTCCAAGTTGAAAAACCGGAAGATGCTCTGTACGAACTGATGAAGAAAGAGCTTCCGGATATTCGTTCTTCGCTTCAGCAGGTCGATGATCCTTTGGCGAAAGATTTGTTGCAACAAACCAAGTCTTTCGAAACCCGCCACGTCTTTGGTACCGATGAATTGGGTCGCGATGTTTTGATTCGTTTGATCTACGGCACCCGTGTCTCAATGGGCGTTGGCGTGATGGTCGCGATTTTTTCGGCGATCGTGGGTCTGTTGATTGGCGCCTTGGCTGGATATTATGGCGGCTGGGTGGACACCGCATTGATGCGGGTGACGGATGCTTTGCTCTCACTGCCGATCATGCCTTTTTTGATCGTGATCGCGGCGATTGATCTGAATAAGATTCCGATCTTTAAAAGTGTCGTCGGATCTGAGAATGAAAGTATCGTGAAGATGGTCGTGATCCTTTTGCTCTTCTCGTGGATGACCATCGCGCTGTTGGTGCGTGGAAGCATTCTTTCGCTGCGCGAACGTGAATTCATCTTGGCCGCAAAGACTTTGGGTGCGACTGACAAAACTATTATCTTGCGCCACATGTTTCCGAACGTGATTGCACCGATGTTGGTGTCGGTCACCCTGGGTGTGGGAAATGCGATTTTGTTCGAATCCGCACTGAGCTTTTTGGGTCTTGGAATTCAGCCGCCGACGCCGAGCTGGGGAAACATGCTTTTCAATGCTCAGGAATTGATTTCGGAAGCGCCATTCTTGGCTTTCATTCCGGGACTTTTGATCCTGCTCACCACCATCAGTTTCAACTATCTGGGTGACGGTCTTCAGGACGCGATCGATCCGAAGGCGATTCGCCGGTAAAATCGATTTCCAAAATAAAAAAGCTCCGTTTCGGCGGAGCTTTTTAAAACCCTCGACTTGATATCGAGGTCACGGGACATGGCTCTGAAAATTCAGGGCCATTTTTTTTAAATCTGCTTAGATCGAAGATTCGCTAGCGGGAACGTCTTCCACCGGGATTGGCTCAGGCAAATCCATCGTTGATTCATCATTGGCCGGTGTGCCCGGAGATTGCTTCAGCTGCACGGTCATCTCGCTGACCTCTGCTTTTGAAACGACCGCGGCTGATTTCTTATTTGATTTCTTTGGCAATCCAGCAACTGACTTTTTCTTTGAAGGCGCCTTCGCTGCCGAATCGATTTTCTCGACCGGAGCCGCTGGGGCTTCGTTCCCGTCTTCAGCCTTGGCTTTCGATCCGTTCATTTTCTTGAGCTCTTGCTCGTAATGAGATTTCAGGGCCTGCAGCTTTGCCGCGTATTCTTTCTTGATCTGCTCGATCTGCGTGTTCTTCTGTTCGGTCACGCAGCCGCGATAGCTCTCGGCCGCAACTTCTTTGGCCTTGATTCGGCACGTGGTTTCGATTTCGTTTGAAGAACGGATCGGTGACGGCTCTGAGCTTTCAGCAGCAGCGTTCGCGACCATGGCACTCAGAATGACGGATGAAAATAAAATTGCAGATTTCATAAAACCCTCCCGGATACGCAATCTTATCCAAAGACCGTGCCGAGTGCCGAAGACCGTCACCAACACCTGGGGCGGCCGGCAAGCAGATGACTGGTTTGTGCGGCTGAAGTTTTTTCCACTTTGGACAAAGTTTGGACAGGTTGGCTGAACGCGCATGACCTCTACGAAGAGGTGGCCGAGATTTGTGGGCTTAAGATTCGCTTTCGTCAGCGGTGTAGCGGTCGTTAAGCCAGGGGATCGCGGAGTTTGAGTAGCCGCGCTCTTCCCAAAAGCCGCGGCGATTTTCTTTGAGGAATTCGATACCGGTGATCCACTTGGCGCCTTTCCAGGCCCACAGTTGCGGCGTGATCATGCGCACGGGACCGCCGTGCTCTTTCGGTAAAGGTTGGCCGTTGGCTTGGTAGACAATCAACACGTCGTACTTCATCGCTTCTTCCAGCGAAAGGTTCGTCGAGTAGCCGTCGCTGGCGGTGGTGTAAACGTACCTTGCTTCGGGCTTCACGCCACAGGCTTTCGCTAGATCGGAAAATTTCACGCCCTTCCATTGGATGCCGAGCTGACTCCAGCCCGTTACGCAGTGAAAATCGCTTTGATCTTCGGTTTGCGGCAGCTTCTGAAATTCGACCCAGGTGAAAACTTGCGGGTGGTCGACCAGGCCTTTGATTTCCAACTTCCAGTCGTCCAGAGAAATTTCGGGATGAATTCCGAGATCCAGCACTGGCCAATTTTTCACTTCTCGTTGATCTGGTGGAAGGCTTGGCACGCCGTCGCGATTGAGCGACCCTGAGCCCATGATCTCGAGCGAAGTTTTGACGCCCTGTTTTTTCTCGGCGCGAATGCGGGCCAGATCTGTTTTACTGCGGACGAATTTTTCGTTGATCTTGTCTTTCACAAAAACCTCCGATTAGACAGTGTCGGTGATCACACTGATCACGCCAAGGCGTTGGTACTTTTGAATTTCTTCTTTGCCATTGACGGTCCATACCGCGATCGGCATCCTTTGCTGCTTCCAGATTTTCATGCTGGCTTCGGTCACCATCTCGTATTGAAGATGCAGAAGATGAATTCGCAAAAATGGCGCGAGCCACATTCGTCGCAGAAAAATGTGATTGTCAGAATCATTTTCCTGGGTCACCAAGAGCGCGCGCGGAACATCCGGCAAATGCAAACTGATGCGGTACAGGGACATGGGATTAAAGCTTGAGAACAAGACCCGCGAGGTGGCTTTGACGCGTTTCACGACTTCGGCCACTTTGCGCTCGAGCGGATCATCCAGCTTTTCTTTGCTTTTCAGTTCGATATTTACAAAACGCGGAATCGAAAGATCCGTCAAAATTTCCTGCAAGCTCGGCACCTGAGCGAACTGTTTTAGCTCGGCGGCGGTGAGGCTTGCCACCAAATCGGGGCGATCCGCAATTCGTTGCAGGTCCGCATCGTGAATGATCACGGGAATTTGGTCTTTGCTCAAGCGAACATCGCACTCGAACATCAAAGCACCCCGGCGTTTCGCCGCGCGGAAAGCGTCGAGAGTGTTTTCCGGGGCTCCTTCTTTCCAAAAACCACGGTGCGCCTGCAACCTTGGCAGAACCAAAGCTTGCGTGGGCCACGGCTCAGGAATGATGAATCTTTCAATCATGTGACTGCGCCGTGAATTGCGGTTGATTTCGTGTGCCCTGAATTTTCCAAAGCTTTTCAGATTTCGCGTTTTTGCCGCGAATTTGAAGTTTGCCGTTCAGCTCCGAATTCTCATTCCAGCCCCCCTGAGAGCGGAATGTTCCATAGCTGCTTTGCGCCTGAAATTTTTCCCAGGACAAAGATTTAAACTGACGAGTGCGAATTTGCGTCGATGCCGATTGCAGCTGGAGAGTGTTGGTGCCGAGACTTTCAAAAAGTCCGGCAAACAAAGTGTTATTTTCTTTTGGCGTGATGTCCAGTTCAGCCGCATTGATGTCCATGCGAAGGTCCTGCGCCTGCATTTTCAAACTGATCTTTGGTTTTTGCAACCGGACACCTTCGATCAGCAGCTGATTCCACTTGAGCAGGCCGTTCAATTCTGTAATCTGCGCCTCTTTGAGCTTGAGCTTCAGCTGACCACTCAGTGCCCCGAGACTCCCCCCGCCCGTCATTAAACTTTGAATTTTAGGGGCCAATCCCAGCTCGGCAATCTGGGCATCAATCGCGAGGTTTTTAAAATCTTTATCGGCCGTCATCTTAAGCTTCCCGTCAAAGATACCCTCGACCGGCTTCACGCGATCCACCTGAATTTCCCAGGTGTTTTTCTTAAGCTCGAGCTCGCCGCTGATCAGGCTCAAAGCCTGCGTTTGTCTGGAGCCGCGATTCGAGAAAATGAACTCGAGTCCCGAATAATCTCCCCGAAGCGCCAATTGCTCGGGGTTCACGAAATGTGCGGTGCCGTTAAAAATCCCGAGTTCTCCCAGAGCGGGCGTCGGATGCGGCCGGTTGAGAAAAATCAAAAGTTCGCGAATGTTCAACCCGCGAATCTGCAGATCAATCGGGTTGAACGTGAAAGGAGCAAGGCTTGTGATCTCGGCGACCGAGCAGCTGATTTCGCCCAGGTCTCCTTCCAACTTCAGGCGGTCAAAGCGCATGGGCGTCTGTTGCAGCTTCGACAAACCGCCTTGAACTTTCATCTCGCCCGAAACCCAAGCGCGTTTGCCGTTGAATTCAGACTCCATCAGCCGGTACTTTTTCAGGTAGGGAATGATTTGACTGAGTGGCATGTGGCGAACTTCGGATTGCAACGAGAGATCTTGCGCCTTGATATCGAGATGACTTTTGAGGTTGAAATGACCTTCGCGCCACACCCCTTGCAACAAAAGATCGAGATTGGGCTCGGTCCCTTCGTGAAAGTCCAATTGCAAATTGGCGTGCGCACTGGTGTCGAGCGCATCGACATCCCGATTGAGAATTAATTTTCCCATCAACTGAATCCACTTTGGATCCTGCGATTTCAGTTTTGCCGAAAAGTTTTCGATGAAAAACGAAGTGAAGGCGATCGGCATATAGTGAATATTGAAATGTTTGATCTCGACACTGTCGATCGGGTTGCTGCGGCGAACGTTCTGAAAATCAGCAATCACCGGTTTTGATGGCGGCAAGCTCAAGGCGCCAGACAGATTGCTCGCGGTGGCACGCGCCGAATGGGAAAGAGCCGGATCCGCCAGCGCCGCTGCACCGTCGTTTTCACATTTGGCGTAGGGGTTTCGAAGACTTAAGTTGAATTCGTCCGCCAGGACTTCGTGAATCAAAATTTCTCCGCGAAACAAATGCCCCATCGAAAGAGGCAGGCGAACTTCGTTGATTTCGGCCAGCGGTGTGAGCCAGCACGCTTTATCAGAAGAAATCTTCACGTCTTCGATGACGACGGAAAGATCGGGAAAAATGCCATCGGCCAGACTGACATAAGCATGGCCAAAAGAAATGTGCAGATCCTTATGAATCTTTTCGGTCGCGCGGTGAAGATGCTCTTGGACGCGATCTGGAGAGATGGCAGCGCGAATGGCAATTCCCATGAAAAATGCCAGAAACAGCCCCATAAAACTGAGACCCAAACCTGGCTGTTCTGCCACGAGATCTTTTTCGGATTCAAAATCAGAACCTTTGCGCAAACCCATCTTCGGTATTGTGGCAAAGCTCTTTTGAAAAAGCTAGGATCCGCCAACCGCAATTATTGACGGCTTGAGCTTTCGATGAAATCCAGTTGTGAATGATTTTAGAATTCAAAACCGAGTGTTTAAAAGGCACTACTTCGCCTGACCCCACCCGTCGACTTGACTGCTGACGACGGGTTCAGATGGACCCATCGCTATGAGTCTTAGACGTATTTGAAAGTGAGGACTTCGTATTCTTTTTCGCCCTTGGGCGAATGAACAGTCACGATATCGCCGATTTTTTTGCCAATCAAAGCACGGGCAATGGGCGACATGATCGAGATTTTTCCTGATTTCACGTCCGCTTCGTCGATACCAACGATTTGATAAGTGAATTCGTCTTCTTCCTCGACGTCGGAAATGGTGACGGTTGCACCGAATACGACACGGTCCGCTTTGATTTCAGCTGGATTGATGACCTCGGCGCTGGCAATTTTGCCTTGAATTTCAGCAATTCGGCCTTCAACCATGCTTTGGCGCTCTTTGGCGGCTTCGTATTCGGCGTTCTCGCTGATATCGCCTTGCGCACGAGCTTCTTCAATCGCTTTGATGATAGAAGGACGCTCTTCTTGCAAAAGGCGTTTCAGCTCAGCTTCCAGCTGGACCTTACCCAAAGTTGTCATTGGCATCTTGTCACTGCCCGTCGCGCTCATAAAGGCTCCTTCAAAGAGGTAAGAGTGCTACCAAATGGCTTCACACCCAACAAGTATTCATTGCTTATGCATAGTGTTATTTTACACAAAGCCCTAGATCCAGAACTCTGCTGGGTTGATTGAACCTTGCAGTTAAGCCCTCTAGAATATGAAATTCATGAAGAAACTATCAGACCGGATCCACTCAGCCAAAAGTATAGTTCTGTCGACCCACCGACAATGTGATGGGGATGGATTGGGTGCTCAGTTGGCCCTTTTTCACGCCTTAAAATCTGCCGGGGTCGATGTTCAAATCATCAATGTCGACATGACGCCAAAGAAATATCGATTTCTTCAACCCGATCGCTGGATTCAATATTTTGATAGCGACTCGAAGCTTCCGGCCCAGGTCGATCTGAGTTTGATTTTCGATACCAATGATCAACGCCTGGTCGAGCCGCTTTACACTCCGCTTAAAAAATTGAGCAAGTCCGTGGCCTTTATCGATCACCACCCGGTTCTAAAACAAGGGCCCAGTCCGACCGAAGGCAGTTGGATCGATGTCACTTCGGCTAGCACCGGTGAGATGTCCTACCGCCTGATCAAAGAAATGGGCCTGCCGATCAACCGCGAGGTCGCCCGCGCGCTCTACACCAGCATCACTTTCGACACTCAGCTTTATCGCTTTGTCCGAAACTCTCCGATGTCTCACCGAATCGCGGCCGAAATGATGGAGCATGGAATCGACACCGAAGAAATTCATCGTCACCTGTTCGGCAATCAGACGGTGCAGAAGATGGCTTTTCTGGCGCGAGCGCTCGGACAGATCGAATACTTTGCCGATGGCAAGCTTGCGATTCTGCGACTGAAGGATGCGGATTTATTTCATTACAACTTAGAACCCGATGATTCGCGCGACGTGATCGATATGTTGATGAATATCGAGACGCTGGAAGCCGCCGCTTTGTTTCGCGAAGATTCGCTCGACACTTATAAGATCAGCTTTCGCAGCAAAGGGAAGATCGAAGTCTTGTCGGTCGCTGAAAATATCGGTGGCGGCGGACACGTGCACGCGGCCGGCGCTTTCGTTCAAGGCAACTATGAAGAGCTGAAGGAAAAAGTTGTTCACGAGCTCACAACCCTGCTGGACGCAATTCCCTCTCGTTAGAGAATGAAGAATCAGAAACACAAGTCTCCCATCATCTGTCGCTGCAACAATGTCAATCGCGGCACCATCGAAGCCGCCATTCGCGACGGTTGCGATACGATGAATAAAATATTCGACGCCACCACGGCCGGCGTCGGCCCCTGCGGTGGGTCCTGCCGGCGCAAACTTTTACCGATGCTTGAGCATTATTTAAAAACGGGAACTTTTCCCGAGAAGATCGTGGAAGACACGACCGGAAAAGTCGGGGCCACACCCGCATCTTCTTCAGCAGCACCGCCATCTTCAGAGTCTGCATCAAATGCCAATTCGTCAGATGCTGCGGCCCCCGCAGAGACAGCCAATGGCACGGCTTCAGTCGCGAAAGACGCTCTGGTTGTGGAAGAAGAGATTAAGAAGCGGAATTCTTCAGACGAAAATCGATGATTTTTTGCACGTCCGGACGACAGGTTCCGCAAGCGGTGCTCGCACCCGTTTGTCGAGAGACCACTTCGGGCCGGTGCGCACCCGCGACGATGGCTTGGTCGACTTTCTCGGTGGCAACACTGCGACAATGACAAAGCTCTTCGTGGCAATAGGGATAGACCCATTGATTGCGAGACTTGAGCAGCACTTCTTTGAGCAGCAAATCGGAATGCGACGAGCCCGTTGGCAATGGCCAGTGCGCCGGATCTTTGCCGTATTGAACTTGGTTTTTTCGAATCAAAGACAAAAGCTCGGTGCAACCCAATGCTTTGATTTGGGTTTTTCCGGTGTCGTTGTCGGCCGTTTGAATCTCGATCAAATCTCGGCCTTTGAGTTCTGCGCGGAAGGATGGCATAGTTCTATTCTATATGAGAATTTGGATCCTTTCATCTGATTCTGAAATCACATCGACGAAAAGACTGTCTGAAGCCTTTTCGAAATCCCGGATTGAGACCGAAGTCCTGAATCCCATGCAGCTTCACTTTGAAATCGGTGTCGATTCCTCGACATGTTTTCATTTGGGCCGCAAGCTTCGTCTCCCCGATTTGGCTTTGCTGAGATTGGGTTGGAAGTCTTTGGCTTATGGCCTGCGCATCGGTCGCTTTCTGGAAAGTGCGGGTTGCCGAGTGATCAATTCGCCGGCCAGCGTGGCTTTGGCGTCTGATAAACTTTCGTCACTGCAAGTCTTTCATCAACATCACCTGCCGGTGCCCCGCACTCGCTTTGCGCATCCGACATTGGCAACGGAATTTCACCTGCTTCCGGAGACCGGCGCGCATGTTTTTAAAACTTTGAAAGGCTCGCAAGGATTTGGCGTGACCTGGCAAGAGACCCGAGAGCAATCTCAGGCGCAGGTCGACGCTTACCGCACTTTGCGCGCCGGATTTCTGTCGCAAGAGTTGGTGGCAGAATCGGCCGGCACCGACATTCGTGCTTTCGTGATGGGTGGCGAGCTCGTGGCTTCGATGAAACGCCAAGGACCTAAGGGAGACTTGCGGTCCAATCTCCATCAGGGTGGTCAGGCCACCGCGGCCGAATTGACAACCGAAGAGAAATCTTTAGTCATCAAGGCTTCATCGGGATTGGGACTTTATTATGCCGGCGTCGATTTTCTGCGCACGCCATCGGGGCCATTGCTTTTGGAAGCGAATCCATCACCTGGATTCGAGGGCATTAGCAAGGCTTGCAAGCTGGATGTTGCATTTGAACTTTCGAAACGTTTGCACGCTGGAACTTAATAAGATCCTGTTGCTTGGCTGAATGATTCAAATCAGGCGTGCCACGTTTTCACGGCGGTAGTCGAAGATTTTTTCAACGTCGCTGCGAACCAGGGGGCTTGCGATTTTTCCGAATGCTTTGAGCGGCATTCGGTAGCGGACAAAATCTTTCATCAAGGTTCCAGTTCCCAAGGTTTCGAAACTGTGCGTGTGGTGCCACTTGGAATAAGGGCCTTTCAGTTGGCTGTCGATAAAGACATCATCAGGCTTCCACTCTTCGATCAGTGTTTGCCACCCAACCGGCACACCGCGAATTTTCAATCGATAGTCAATCAACGTACCTTTGGTCACCGTCTCGGTCGATTTTTTCTCGATGCGAAAGTTCAGCATCGGGGGCGTGATCGTTTCCAGATTCTCGGCCTTCGAGAAAAAATCGAAGACTTTGGATTTCGGCAGATCGATGAATTGTTCGGCGTAGAAAACTTCGTCGCCCGCTTTGTAAGGGGCCGCGCATTCATCCAGTGCCGCTTGCAACGTTGGATATTGAAATTTGAAATTTTGCAGGCGCTCACTTTTGACTTTCTGTGAATCCAAAATCGCGCTCGACATTTCGCCAAAAAGAAGTTTTAGAGCCATTTTGGGAACCGGCGGTCCTTGATGAACATCGAGAGCCGTCACCAAGGTCATCGTGAACTGTTTGTTAGTGACGGGTTCAGGCGCGACGGCATTGTAGATGCCATGCATTTTCGAGTCCTCGATGGCCTTCACGTAAAGTGCAACCATGTCATCCAGATGAATCCAACTCATCCACTGCTCGCCATCACCCAACACTCCGCCCAGATTGAAGCGAAACGGTGTCAGCATTTTTGTGAAGGCCCCACCGAAAGAGCCAAAGACCACACCGCTTCGCAAAGTGACGTGTCTGGTGTTTGGAAATTTCTTGAGATCTTCTTGCGTAGTTTTTTCCCAGTCTTGACAGACTTGGGCTAAAAAACCCGCACCGTGAGAGCTATCTTCGGTGAGAACTTCGTCACCGCGATTGCCGTAGACACCGGTGGCCGAAGCAGAGACCAATGTTTGCAACGTCTTCGGCAGGCTTTGCAACAGGTTGGCCGTCGTTTGGGTTCGCGAGTTTCGAATTTTTTCTTTTCTCTCATTGGTCCAACGACTGGAGCCGACATTTTCACCGGCCAAGTGAATGGCCACCTCGATGTCTTTGAGCTTGGCAGAATCCAGCGGAGTTTTGTTGAGATCGCCTTCGATGATGTGCGCGGGATAGGTCAGATGAAGCTCGGCACTTTTCTGGCTGCGAGAGACCGCAAATATTTCGTGGCCCTTTCGCACCAAAGCTTTTCCCAATTCCTGTCCGATAAATCCAGTGGCGCCAGTGATGAGAATCTTCATTTCTTTTTTCCCCCGAGCGCTTTGGCGAAAGCTTTCAAGGCCCGATCCCGCGCTTCTTTGTGATCGAGCATGGGAGCAGGATAGCGACTTGTGCCGACTTCGGGCACCCATTTTCGAATGTATTCATGCTGCGGATCAAATCTTTCGGTCTGCGATTCGGGATTGAAAATGCGAAAGTAAGGGGCCGCATCACATCCCGTGCTCGCTGCCCACTGCCAGTTGCCATTGTTTGCGGCCAAGTCATAATCCAGCAATTTGGCGGCAAAGTATCGCTCGCCTTTGAGCCAATACATCAGCATTTGCTTGGTCAGAAAGCTTGCCGTGATCATGCGCACGCGGTTGTGCATGTAGCCGGTGCTGTTTAGCTCTCGCATTCCGGCATCGACAATGGGAAATCCGGTTTCGCCATCGCACCATCTTTGAAATTCGGACTGACTTTCGCGCCATTCGATCTTGTCGTATTCGGGTCGGAAAGACGAGTTTTCCACGTGCGGAAAATGATAAAGAATCTGCATGAAGAACTCTCGCCACACCAGCTCGGACAACCAGGTGGCACTGAACTGCTTTCCTCGGCGCGCCCATTCGCGCACGCTCACCGTTCCGAAGCGAAGTGCCAATCCTAAATGCGTCGTTGCATCTTTGGCCGGAAAGTCCCGTTCTTCGGCGTATTTTTTCAGAAGGCCGGGCGTGATTTTCCGATGGGGGATTTCAATTTTTATGTTGCGCTGAAAACCCATGTCTTTCAATGAGGGAAGAGCTTTTGATTTTGAAATCTGATGCAGAAACTTTTCATAGTGCTTGCCGGGATAGGACTTGAGATAAAAGGGACTGAGACCTTTCAGCCATTTGTTTTTATAAGGCGTGTAGACCGTATAGGGATTTCCGGCATCGGTTTGAATTTCGTCTTTTTCGAAAATCACCTGGTCTTTGAAGCTGTGAAACTGAATTTGATTTTTTCGGCAGAAGTCCTCGATCTGGGCGTCTCGTTTGATGGCGCTGGGCTCGTAATCATGATTGCAGTAGATCGCTTGAATCTTTTGCTTTGCCAGCAAATCCTTGAAGACCGCTAGCGGCGAGCCATGAAAGACCCAAAGATCAGAACCCTTGGCACGATATTGTGCTTTCATTTCCTGCAGCTGGTCGTGCAGAAAAGTCACACGGGCGTCTGCCGCGTCACTTAAATTTTTTAAAATATCTGTGTCAAAAATAAAGATGGGCTGAACAGCGCTGGACGAAGCCCCACTGTCTTTGAGAGAATGGAAAAGTCCGGCATTGTCATCAAGGCGTAAATCTCGTCGGTGCCAAAAGAGAGTGAGCATGGCTCAAGACAATATGAAACCCCTGCAAAAAATCAAGTCTTCGATTCTGCAAAGAGGCTTGAGTCTCACCAAACTCACGCTTGACACAGGCTCGAAAGTGGTTGGCCATAATCTATCGACTCTTTTTTCCGATCCCGAAATGAAAGATCAGAAATGGCAAAAGCTGTTGGCGACCCAAGCACAGAAATTCTCGCGCGAACTGGGCGAGCTCAAGGGAAGCTTGATGAAAGCGGGACAGATGCTTTCCATGTATGGCGAACTTTTCCTGCCACCCGAAGCGAATGAATTTCTCAAAACTTTGCAATCCAAATCCCCGCCCCTGCAATATTCGGAAATCGAAAAAATTTTGAAAGCACAGCTGGGCGAGCGTTTGGATTTGCTGGAGGTCGATCCGGTGGCCGTGGGCTCGGCCTCATTGGGTCAAGTGCACCGGGCGCGTGTGAAATCCACGGGCGCGGTGATCGCATTGAAAGTGCAATACCCAGGTGTGGACAAGGCGATTGATAGCGACCTGAAAGCGATTCGCTCATTCATGTCGGTGCTGAATTTGCTGCCGGGTGAGCTGCAGACTGAAGTTCTGTTTCAAGAAGTGCACGGCATGCTCGAGCAAGAGCTGAATTATCCGCTCGAAATCAAACACACTCAAAGATACGCCCAGCTTCTGGCTTCGGATTCGCGTTACATCGTTCCCCAGATCAGCGAAGAATTTTCGAGCACGCACGTGATTGCGAGTTCTTATGAAAAAGGCCTTTCGCCGGATGATTCTTTGGTTCGATCGCTCAGTGCGGATCGACGCAATCGGCTTGGCGTGGCGTATCTGGATTTGTACTTTAAAGAGGTCTTTCAGTGGCGATTTGTGCAAACGGATCCGCACATGGGAAATTACAAGGTTCGTCTGAACGCCTCGGGCGACGACCAACTGGTGCTCTTCGATTTTGGTGCGGTTCGCGAATATGACCTGGGCTTTATGCATGCTTACTCGAGAATGGTCAAAGCGGCCTTGCTTCGAGATGCGGCGGCTTTGGAGCGGGCTTCATTAGAGCTCAAGTTTATCGCGGGTTCGGATTCGCCCGAATTGAAGAAACAGTTTCAAGAGTTTTGCCTGATGACGGTCGAGCCCTTCTTGGATCCTTCTGATCCTTTGGCGCGGTACATGTCAGCGGATGGCATTTACGATTGGAAGCAGTCGGATTTGCCTCGGCGTTTGACCCAAAAGGCTTTGCAGATCATCCGCGGCTTTCCACTGCGCACGCCGCCTCGCGAGGTGGTGTTTTTAGATCGCAAGACCGGCGGAGTTTTTGTTTTTCTTTCGGTGCTCGGTGCGCAGATCCGCGCGCGCGAGATGATTTTGAAATACCTAGAGCCGGTCGAGCTGTAGACGTTTGCGCGTCACATCTTCGAATGATTTGAGCTTGAAAGACTCGTACGTCATTTCAAGCTGATGCCAGGCGTGAGATGACCCGCTTTCCAGTTGAGCTTTGAGAAGAGCGTGGCCGGCGGCTTTTTGCCAACAGAGAAGACCCCAGGCCTGGTGAAACATTGGATCGAGATTTTCTTCTTGAGGCTTTTCGCAAACCCAGACCATTGCCGGAAGGCCTTCTGTGTCTGGCAAACACATTTGAATCCGGCCTGATTTTTTTTGGCTCAGATTTAGATTCGAAGCGGTTCTGAAAACTCCCCATGTCGAGAAATCTTTGGGCTGGAAAGTGGCGGCGGCGAGCTCTGCTTTTGAATGCGCGAGATCGTCCCAGATTTCCGTCGGCTCGAAGACCGTATCAGGCAGGCACAACAGATTTTTCTCGCGCCAGTAGGGTTCAGATTTGAGCAACGTATCGGGCCACTCGCGACTGGGCTCGATCAATTGAATTTCGAGCGACAGACCTGTTTGCTGCCGATAGTCTTGCAGGTAATCGATCAGCTCGGTTTTTTCTTTGCGAGTGATGACATGAACGGGCCAACCGCGACGGCGGGCTTGCTCGAGCCCGAAAGCTATGAGAGGACTGCCGGATGGATCCAGGAATAGCTCTTTGGCCGCAGGGGAACCAACCCGCGTTCCAAACCCCGCCGCCGGAATCAGAACCAGGGGCGCATCCGGAGCGTCATGTAAAGACGAAGGCATCGATGATGAAGAGAGAGGTTTCATAAATGAAAATCGTGATTCTGAGCTACAATCATCCCGAGCTGACGGCCCGGACCGTGGTCAGCGCTCGGAAACTGGTTTTGGATTCGCAGATCTTGCTGGTTCACAACGGCAGCCTTCCACAACACCAAAAGCATTTGCAAGCGACTTTTCCGGAGATTGAGCATCTGGTGCTGGACAAGAACCGGCATTTTTCTGGCGGCGCCAATCAGGGGCTGGCCAAAGCCTTTGCGCGAGAGACCCGAACTGCGATGCACACCGCGAGTGATGGTCGAAATATTTCATTAGTAGCCCCCTCTTCGGATTGGGTTCTTTTTCTGACGAACGATTGTCAGTTGCTTCATTTTGAATGCCCGAACACGGCGCCAGCTTTGATTGCGCCTTTGATCTTTGCTCGGAAGCCAGGTCGCGTGGATTCTTTGGGTGGACGGTTTCACATTCAGAAAGCCCATCTCGCTCACTGCAAATCAAAGGAAGAGTTCGAATCGGTCCGTCATCCTTACGTTCCCGGCACAGCCTTTTGGATCCATCGAGATGTTTTTGAAAAAACGCAAGGCTTTGACGAATCCTTGCAAACTTACTGGGAAGACGTCGATCTTTCGCGGCGGGTGCAGGCACTGGGCCTTCCCTTGCTCACCGATGAAAAAACTCAGGTGCTGCACGCAATCGGCAAAACCTGCCACAAAGACACTTTGTACACGACCTATTTGTATCAGCGGAATCGGAAACGGATTTCGCTCAGGTACTCGAGCAACAAAATTCCGGTCTATGGTTCGTTATGGAAAAGCTGGCTCATCACCGCCGCCAGGCTGACCCGGCAGAGACAATGGGACCGACTCAAGCTTCTCTCAAAAGCCATTCGCGATTAGAAATTTTGGACAATTCCAAGTCAGAGCACCGCACTGAAATCTAGCCGCTAATGACTGGGATCCGCGCATTTATGATTGGGCCATTCGATTTCGATGGTGGATTCTTGGATGTGGTACTTGGCGAAGAGATCTTTTTTGATTTGTCCTTTGAGCTCATGCGCTTGCTCGGGCGTCGTTGCATCGTGAACGATCAAGTGCGTGGTGAGAATGTGGTGCTCACCATCCATCGTCCAGACATGCGTGTGATGCACGTCTTGCACTCCCGGCATTTTTCGAACCACGTCTTCGACATCTGAAATTTCGAATTGATTGGGCTTTGCCTGCAAAAAGACGCGCATGGTTTCTTTCAAATTATGAAAAGCATTCCACAGCACCCAAATCGCCACGCCAATGGCCATCACCGGATCCAAGACCGGAATGGGTTTCCACCACATGATCAGGGCCCCGATCAAAATCACGGCCCAGCCCAAGACATCCTCAAGAAGATGCAGCAAGATCATGCGTTCGTTCAGCGAAGTTCCCTTCGAAACACGAAAGGCCGCCGCCCCATTGACGATCAGACCTAAGACCGCAAGCAGCAACATGCCTTCGACCTGCGGCTGCTGAGGCGCAAACAGGCGCGGCACCGCATTCACGACGATTAAGCAGGAACCGATAAATAAAATCACGCCCGTGATCAAAGCCGCCATCACGCTAAAGCGACGGTAGCCGTATGAAAATTCAGGCGTGCTCTTTTGGCGAGATTTTTTCTCGAGATACCAGGCAACACCGATGGCGAAGCAATCTCCGAGATCATGGAAAGCATCCGAGATGATCGCCAAGCTGTTGGTCATCAGACCGCCTACAAGCTCGATGATCGCAAACACCAGGTTTAAAAAGAAGGCAAGACCCAAGCGCCCGTCCGCACCGCCATGATGATGGTGGTGATGTCCGCCATGGCCATGGGAATGACCGTGAGAATGTTGATGCGACCCCGCTTGTGACATGGATTCACAGTGCCATTCTTTGTGTGCCAGCGCAACCTGTGTTAACCCCTCAGGCCATGACAAATCCAAGTGCAAACCAAGCCAACTTTCAGAAATGGACCCGCATTCTGGTTTTTTACACAATCGTCGTCATCTTGTGGGGAGCCTGGGTGCGAATCTCTCATTCCGGCGATGGCTGTGGCGATACCTGGCCGCTTTGCAAAGGGCAGCTGATTCCGGAAGCGCAACAGGGCAAAACCTGGGTCGAGTTCGCGCATCGTGGAATGTCAGGCCTTTTTGGATTTCTGGTTCTGGGTCTTTTTTTCTGGGCACGAAAAGTTTATCCCAAAGGTCACCTGGCTCGAAAATGGGCGGGATGGAGTTTGTTTTTCACCATCACCGAAGCCTTGCTTGGCGCTAAACTGGTTCTCTTTAAACTGGTCGGCACCAACGACACCCCTTACCGTGCGTTCATCATGAGTCTGCATTTAATAAACTCGTTGATGCTGACAGCAAGTCTTGCGCTGACGGCGGATCTAGCGGGTGCCGTAGGTTGGAAAAAGCGCGCGCAATCGCCGTGGAGCTTTGATGGTTTGAAACCTCGAAGAATTGTGAGCGGCCTGATCTTTTCCTTCCTGATCATCGGCATCACCGGCGCCATCGCGGCCCTGGCCAACACTCTATTTCCAGCCTTCAGCCTGAGCGAAGGCTTTCAAGCGGATTGGAATGCAAACTCGCACTTCTTGGTTCGCTTGCGGGGACTGCATCCATTGATGGGACTGTTGTTCGGCGGCAGCATCGCGCTGACGGCCTGGCTTTCGATTCAATTGCAAAAGCCCGGGCAAACGGCACTGCAGTTTCGCAGCCGTGCTTTGGCGATCGTCACCGGCGTCGGAATTTTATTCGGAATCTCGACTTTGCTTTTGCTTTCACCCATCTGGATGAAGCTTTCGCATCTGTTTCTAGCTCATAGCATTTGGATCTTGATCGTGCTTTGG
>CBIHNW010000030.1:0-49429 GCA_966211795.1 uncultured Bdellovibrio sp.
ATCCACCTCCAATACCCCCCCTTCGCCCCAAGCTCCCAATTCCAACTCCCAAAAAAGGGATCCTGATTGTACGCAATCAGGATCGCGAAGCGGCCACAACCCAACGTGCGGAGCTCAGGATCACATCCGCGCGCCTGCGAAGACAAACCTCCTCTATCCCCACTCCCCACCCCCGGCCCCTGTCGAACTCTTGGCCAGTCGTTCGCTGGGAGCCGACAAATAGTGATGCAGAAAATCGTTTGGTTTAGGTGTTTCTGGAAATTTGAATTATTTATGGCGCACACCCAAACCCTTAAAAGGAGTCATTATGAAAAAACAAATTTTAACTGCGGTTGCGACTTTGATTGCGACTTCAAGCGTATTTGCGGCGCCCTTCATGATGGGCAACGTTCGACAGCAGGATGAGCTGATGGTCATTAACGAGAAGGTCGTTTGCTCGGCTTACTCGGCGGATGCGGCTAACATTTCGCCGGCGACGATTGTTCATGGTACTTTCACTTCGGCAGTTTCGATCGAGAATGGTTTCGATATCACAGGAAATATTGATGGCGAGATTTTTTCAATTCATGGAAACCAGGACACGGGCAGCGTGCACCTTTCGCTTCAAGAGCACGCTGATGCAAAATCTGGAAAATTGCCTTCTTATTCCATGTCGACGTCGGGAAATTTCACGCATCAAGCTCAAGTCGTCGATTTGACCGTGACTTTGAATGGCCGCATGACGAGCGTTAGCTGCTCTGTTCAAAAAGGAAAGTAATTCTTGAGTGAGACTGCATCTGCACCATCGACCCTAGTTCAGAGCAAATGCAGTCGTCCTCAGTCCAAGCCAAGCTTACCTGACAACAAGATCGTAGCGATCCAGATTCATCACCTTGTTCCAGGCCGCAACGAAATCCCGTACGAACTTTTCCTTGGCATCATCGCAGGCGTATACTTCAGCCAACGCCCGCAACTGCGAGTGTGAGCCAAAAACCAAATCCACCGCCGTCGCCGTCCATTTGACCTTGCCGGTGGTACGATCCCGACCTTCATAAATTCCATGGTGCGAAGAAGCAGACCATTCAGTTCGCATGTCCAAAAGATTTATGAAAAAATCGTTCGTTAAAATCCCGGGCCGGTCCGTGAAAATACCATGACGAGCGTGTTGAAAATTAGTGTCCATCGCCCTCATGCCACCAATCAAGACCGTCATTTCAGGTGCGGTGAGGTTCAGCATATTCGCCCGGTCTAACAATAAGGTCTCTGGCGAAAGTTTCGATCCACCATGCACGTAGTTCCTGAATCCATCGGCTCGTGGTTCGAGCACGGCAAAGGACTCGGCATCCGTTTGCTCCGGCAAGGCATCCGCGCGTCCCGGTGAAAATGAAACCGAGACGTTATGTCCGGCTTTTTTTGCCGCCGCTTCAATGGCCGCGCATCCACCCAGAACAATCAGATCGGCCGTCGAAACCAGCTTGCCGCTCGACTGAGATTTGTTGAATTCTGTCTGAACTTTTTCAAGCACCGCCAAAACTTTCGAAAGCTCACCCGGCTCGTTCACTTCCCAATTTTTCTGCGGCGACAGACGAAGCCGTCCACCATTCGCCCCGCCCCGCATATCGGTTCCACGAAAACAGGCCGCCGCCGCCCAAGCGGTCGACACCAAACGCGAAAGACCAAGGCCTGACGCCAGAATTTTTTCTTTCAACGTCTTGATATCGGATGCGTCGATCAAGGGATGCTCCACAGGCGGGATTGGATCTTGCCACAGTTGCGCTGGTGGCACCCAAGGGCCCAGGTATCGCGTTCGCGGGCCCATATCTCGATGAAGCAGTTTGAACCAGGCTTTGGCAAATGCGTCCGCGAACTCTTTTGGATTTTCGTGATAGTGCTTGGAAATTTTCGCATAGTCTGAATCGGCCTTCAACGCGAGATCCGTGGTCAGCATTATGGGCGCATGTTTTTTCTGCGGATCATGGGCGTCGGGCACGGTGTCCTTTGCCGCCGAATGTTTGGGCGTCCACTGATGCGCACCCGCCGGACTTTTTGTCAGCTCCCATTCATGCTTGTGCAGGTTGTCCATGAACTCGTGGCTCCAAGACGTGGGCTTGCTGGTCCATGCTCCTTCCAAACCGCTCGTAATCGTGTGCGGGCCTTTGCCGCTGCCGTAAGAATTTTTCCAACCCAATCCTTGCGAGTGAATGGGACAACCCTCGGGCTCGGGGCCGACATGATCAGCCTTGTGCGCACCATGAGTTTTCCCAAAGGTGTGGCCACCGGCGATCAATGCGACCGTCTCTTCGTCATTCATTGCCATGCGTGCGAAAGTCTCGCGAATGTCCCGAGCCGCCGCTTTCGGATCCGGTTTTCCGTTGGGACCTTCGGGGTTGACATAGATCAAACCCATTTGCACGGCGCCAAAGGGCTTCGCCAGATCTCGATCTCCGCTGTAACGTTCATCTCCGAGCCACGCATCCTCAGGCCCCCAGAACACCTCCTCCGGTTCCCAAATGTCTTCGCGACCAAAAGCAAAACCAAAGGTTTGAAAGCCCATGGATTCAAGAGCGCAATTTCCCGCGAAAACCAAAAGATCCGCCCATGAAATCTTGCGGCCATATTTCTGCTTGATCGGCCACAAAAGCCGACGGGCCTTGTCCAGGTTGGCATTGTCGGGCCAGCTGTTCAGTGGCGCAAATCTCTGTCCACCATCACCCGCGCCGCCGCGACCGTCTTCGATGCGGTAGGTTCCAGCCGCGTGCCAGCTCAAGCGAATGAACAAGGGTCCATAATGACCGTAATCAGCCGGCCACCACTCTTGCGAAGTCCGCATCACGGTGAAGAGATCTTTCTTTAATGCTTCGACATCTAATTTCTTAAATTCGTCTGAATATTGAAAGGACGGCTCCATCGGATTGGATCGGCTGGAATGCTGATGCAACACCGATAGATCCATTTGATTTGGCCACCAGTCGCGATTCGATCGGGGCCGGGTCGTTTTCGGTTTGGGGGAAGGTATCGCCGGGTTTTCACTTTCGCTTCGAGTTTCGGACATGCATGGGCTCCTCGCAAAATAAATAAAAAGAAACGCTCCTCAGCGTTCCAAATATTATTTTGATTGGAAAGTGCAAACACCATTTCGCAATGCAATTGGGATTCTGCAAAATCGATGCAATTGCTAAATGACAACTCGATTGTGCGGCCAATCCTTTTTTTCGCACTAGGCCGGCAGACCGAGGGCCGTCACATCTGTTCCGAGGATTAATCCATCGAGTGTTTCTCGAGTGCTTCCATGTCACAAACCACGGACCCTTCAGGCGGATGGGTGACTTGCGAGCATTGCAAATCCATGAACTGTGGTTTTCCTCCGACGGACACAACCGATTGAACCTGAAGGCCTAAATTCCAATATTGCAATTTGCAGTTTTCACCGTCCATCAGGGGCTCGATGAATGTGTACCGGGTTCCAGCCTGCACTGAAATGATTTGAATCCGGCCCTTTACCGCCTGGCCATCCGCCGACATTCTCACTTTGAACTCGCCCATGTTCGAACAAGGATTTCCATTGCCCGAGTCATAGCTCTTGAATTCGAAACCGTTGCAGTTTTGGGTGTCGAGCTGCACGTGAAAACCAGAATCCTTGCTGACACAATCGAGATGATCTTCAGCTGCCGCAAAACTGTTCACGGATGAAAGACTTAAAATCGCCAGCAGATTGAAAAAAAGAAATTTCATAAAAACCTCGCCTAACTTTTGGACAGAGGAACAATGCTGAGCTCTCCAAACCACAATGAGATCCCAGCTTCTATTCCAAGTGATGATGCAAATGAATTCTTGCAACTTGAAGACCAAATCTTTTCGCGAGGTGCCCACTGTCCCGTCGGCACTAGCTAAACAACATCCTTTCGAGAGGCCACATCTCTCCGAGCCACCGATCAGCCGCCAATCATTCAATTGGCAAACAAACCACCTCTGCCCGAGCGCTCCAAAAGTCATCATCCCGCGCCACTCTTAAATGAATTTCATATAAAATTTCCCGACACCAATATCACACACAAATGCGTTCGCCGGAAATTGGTAAAATATCGAGGAACGTCATCGTGATGACTGACGCACGCTCAAGCTTTTTCTATGAATCCCAATTTAGGAGTCAGTTTTCGAATTCAGGTACAGATCCATCTTGATCTGTCCGTATTCTTTGATGGCTGCCCGCTGGTTGCAGGCTCGGCAAAGAATTCTAAGATTTTCTTTCGAGTTTTCACCGCCTTTGGCTTTGGAGTGGCGATGATCGATCTCGAGCGCACGCTTTGAGCCGCAGTTGTTGCATGCGTGGTGACTTTCCTGCCAAATCTCGCGGTGGATTTGCGCTTGAGATTTTGGTTTTGTGGCGGAGGCTTCATTGCTTTCGGGTGTGCTGACGCAGCTTTTCACCTGCATCGCGGAAGTTTTGTTTTTCAAGGTCTCAGTCTTTTCCTTCTTCAAGGCCGCAATCGTGAGATCACAAAGCAATTCTAATAATTCTCCCATCGATAAGCTTGGGTGCTTGTGGGCGAGCATACCTGTCACTTCTCTGATCTTGGTTTCCAAAGATTGATTCGCGATAAACCGAAATTCCACTTTGCTTTCGCTGATCAAGGTGACCTTGTCAGGCCGCAGTTCTTCGGGTGCCGAAGACTGGGCAAGCATCATTCTCTGCGCTTCACGGACTGTTTGCTCACTGATTTCAGTTAAGAGTTCCAGCTTATCTTCTTTCGATCTCTCGGTTTTATGAATCTTTGCTTCCTTTTGAAAAAACGTCTGTGCAAGGCTTAAATGCGATAGCGATAGTTCGCCATTTGTAATCTTCTCTTCCACTTCCGGAACATCTTTAAGTAACCACATGGCAGAGATTCTGCGGTATGCTTCGCTATCAGAGTATCCAAAGTGCTTCACCAGCATTTCGCGGAGCGATTCATATTTGTAATCACAGAATAATCTTCTTCTTTCGATCTCACGGAAGTGATGCAAAAGATTTGTGAGCACTTCACGTTCTTCTTTGACCAGGCCATTCGTTCTTTCAATCAGCAACGAATCGCTTAAATTTTTGATATTCAAAATCTTGCTCAAATCTTTGTCTGTTTCAGTTTTCATTGTTAATCTCCTCTGAAAAAAATCGTTTTCGTAAATTCACAGCGACCTTATCATGGGTTTTAAAAGCGAAAACGACTACGCCTGCAGGCTGGCTGTTCAAATGGATTTGAAAATTTACGGCCAGTCTCGAATCACAGTTAGCAATCGCAATACAGTGCCAATGCGCACGAATGAAGGGCTCCAGAAAGACAGCTCGAAAAATGAATTCACATCGAGCGACCTCGACCCGAATGGCTGTCAAATAAATATTCTATGACATCAAAATTTTCCGCACAGCTTCATGCACGCAGTAAAGAAACAAGACTCCAGCGCAGAGCTTCATGTCCGTCGCGTCCCACAAGATCTCGGCGCAAATTTTCATGTGCATCCTGCGGACCGCAAGCCACAGCCATCAGTACCTAGTCGCAGATATGGCGCAGGTTCCATGATGCAATCTTCGCAAGGATCCGTTACAAAACCTTGTGGCAGCACTGGAGGTTACAAAGTCTTGCGACCGCCCCGGACCTCGCGAACCGAATCTAAGCTAAAGCTACGACAATTCGGGCCGTGATAAAAAGATCCCCACGTGTCGAAGATAAAGCAGAATCAGTATCTTTTTCATAGCTGCCGTTCATAGCTGGAGCTGACATCCGCAAACCAACGGCCGGGTTCAACGCGTGCTCGGCAGGTCAGTTTGAAATTTCAACCTGTTCAACTTTGATTCGCTGGCGGATACAAAATACATCTTTGGTTGCGCGGATCATTAGATCAACGCAAAATTTTGAAAGCAAATTACGTGATCATGACAGCAGAAAATCTTCGCCCAAAACTTTTTCATCCAAGAAATTAGTTCAGTTGTTTGACCGAAAGAAGAAACGAAAGCAGGATGCAGCCAGGAACAGAGCTTGCAATTTTTCTGGGTGAACCTCATTTTTCACTCGTACAAAAGAGCAAATCATGACACGTAAAATCTTCAGTCTTCTGTTGATCTGCATTCTTCCACCGATGACTCATGCGCAAACTGCGAATGACGTCCGCGATGGACTTCGCCAGCTGTATAAAAATGCCAATTGCAAAGACGAGAAGTTTTGCCTGACCCAAGAAAACGAACCCACTTTGGTTGCGAACGCTTTGGAATTCAAAAAAAAGTTCGACCAATTGATCCAAAATGCGCCGGCACCACAGGTGACTTGGAAGCGCGTCGGTTATTCGGTGCAAGAGTTTGAATTCGACAGCTTGGTGCAAAGAGCTGGCGATCACGCTTCGAATAAGGTTCGCGGATTTGTTTACGAGCCGAACGCTTACCGCAATTGCGATGTCGAATTTCCGGCCACGATCCTGGTTCACAAATTGGGGAATGATTTGGACTCGGAAAAGCAAATCGCCGAATTTGCCGCGAAATCCAATCAAGGCCTGGTGATGCTGATTTATCTTCCCCACTTTGGCCCCCGCAAACAGGGCAGCGAGAATTTCATTTCCAGCAATTTTGAAGCTTTCGAAGGAAATATTTTGCAAAGTTTGGCGGACATTCACCAGTCCTACCGAGCGCTGAAAGAACTTCCCAAAGTTCGCAAAGATGACATGGGTTTGATGGGTCTTTCACTTGGCGCCATGATCTCGTTAATTTCGGCCGGCATCGATCCGGTTTTTGATCGCTACGCCACCAACGTCGGTGGTGGAGACTTGGCGAATATCGTGACCTACCGCGAACGCGCCGGCAACGATGTCGATAGCGAAACGATCAAAGCATTGAAAGATGTCTTGTGGTCCGTCGATCAGGCCCGATTTTACATGAGCCGCTTCGACGCCATCACTTGGTCCGGTCAGGCGAAAAACAAATCCGTCGTCATGATCAATGCCGATCAGGACGAGCTCATCATGAGGCCTCTCAGCATCGATCCACTGATCGAAAGCTACCAAAAAGCAGGCTCGCCGGTCCAACTGATCATGCATCCAGGCACGCACGTTTTTAAAGCCAAACAAGTCGGTTACATGAACACCCTGACAAAAGTGATGCTCCCCATGTTTAAATTCATCGGCGGCAAAACCGGCGCAGCCAACCAGTGCACCCTGCAAACCAACAACTGATGCAGCCACCGCGTGCACAGATGGAAAGTTCTCCGGGGTAGGCCTTTTCGGCAGCCCCGGGACCACCAAAATCCCAAAGAAACGAAAACGCCAAACCCGTGTCAAAGTCTTTGCCGATACTGAAATTTTCGGAGATTCGCAGACCTAGGACGCGGGCGTAAATAGCTGCAATGATTAGCTCAGGCTCCCCGTCCTTGCTGGCATTTTGATTGCTTCTTTCGCCTGCGCATCCGACAGCGGCGGTTTGACCACCAACGCTTTCAAAAAATCAATCTTGGAGAAAAAATGAAAAAGACTGCGATTCTTGGGCTTGTCATGAGCATGAGCACACTGTTATCCGTCGTGGCATCGGCACAGTATTCGGCACCACGCACGGTTCGAAATATGACCAACGAGGAAAAACAAAATCTATTTTCCAATTACTGTGTGGGTCAGTTCGATAGCACCGACATCCCGAAACCCAACTACAACAGTCCCGATGTTCTAGCAGCGGTTCAGCATATGTCCACCGTGTCGCCGTCGAGCTACTATTTTTATCCACCGATCTTACGCGTCTATGGGTTGGGCACCAAGGAAGCCTGGGTGCAACCACCAGCCGATGCTCCGAAGGGTATCACCACCGGCTCGCACGCTTTCCTGGTCCAGCTTTGCGCCGAATTTCGCGATCGTCCGACAATGATTCAAGAGAAGATCAATTGGCTTAAAAAATTGTACAAACCAGTCTTTGCTGAGCAGGGACCGATTGATCCCACCAGAAATATCTGGTCGCAAATGACGGCGAACTCTTACATGCCGTTTGCGCAGTTCACGGGAACAATCTGGCTGGCAAAGCAGGCCGAGATGTCTCGGCAACAAAAGCTGTCGATCCATATCGGCTCTTACACGGTCGATGCACCGGTCGAACCTTTGAGCGTTTGCGAGACGAAGCATATCTTGGTCAGCTACATTGCCAACCCCAACTATGTTGGCGAAGAAGGCAATCAGCGCCTGTATCAGGTTCTGATGAACCTGACGGACCAAAAGGCTTTCCAGATTTATCAGAAAGGCTACAAACAGTTCGCCTATCAAAATTGCACGAAAGAAGATCTGGATTACGTCTATGACTATCGCGGCGATAAAAACTTTAAACACAATTCGCCCGAATCCAACGGTATGATCTGGACCGCCACTTCGGTCGCGGCTCACTGCGAAACGCCGGCGAAAGCTCGCGAAGGTGATAAGTTCATTACCGATGCTGACTGCCAAAATTATTTTAAAAATCCGTTCAGCTCTCGCTGGGTAACGGCGCGCGCGGGATTGGCGACATGGCTCTTCCGCGATCAGAAATATGATGCCGCTTTCCGTGATCCGCAGGCGAAGGTCGTGATGCGCCAAAATCTCAATGCGCGGTCGAGACCTTTTTCGTTTTCGATTCCGAATGTCACCACCACTCCGGTTGATGAGTTCATCCCGAGCTGGCAAGAGAACATGAAGCCGTTTTACCAACGTGCTGATTTGGGTTTCAATGTTGTCGTCGGAGCGATCGGCAATCAGCCTTACAATGCTGAGATGGCTTACGAGCGCCTGCGAGATGCGGTCAATCGCCACACCAATTGGTACCAGTCCGCTTTCGACGACGGCATGGGATGGACGATGGATCAAGTTTACTCGCCATTCGTGGCGAGCTCGCACGTCATGCAAGCTTCGACGAGCTTTGCGTACGGATCCGATGGTCGTCCGGCTTGGATGTTTATTTTCAAAGTGCGAAAGAGCAACGTCCGCGATTCGCAAACCGTCCTGAACAAAGTGCCGGTTGATTTTGATCGCAACTGGTTCGACGAAACCTCACTGGGCACCGAGGCCGGAGTGTACGCAAAAAATGAGCGCGCCTTGGATCGTCTGGGCACCGCACTTGAAGGCGAATTTGATTCGATTCTATATTTGCACAATGTCGGTGGCGATGACGGATTGAATGGTCCCGATGGCGCCAACGTGCAAGCAATGACCACGGCGTCATCGACTTCACTCCCCGCCGGAAATTAAATCTGCGCGGACACGGCATTTCTTTCGATTGAAATCCAATATGTTGGAGATTTGACCAACATATTGGATACAGACCATCGGCCTGCTAATAATTACAAGTCCATTACAATCGTCGCTCGCGCCTTTCCCGATCGGATACCCTCTGACATTATCGGATCCAACCAAGGAGGTCGAACAATCACTTTTAACGAGGCGCACTTCTGCGCGAAATTATTTTGCAAGACAACGGAGGTCTCATGCAGTTCCCACAAAAATTCATCTTACCACTTTTCAGCTTTTTCATTCTCGCCACAGCGGGCTGCTCGCCCCACGGATTCTTGAGCGCCGATCGCTCGATCACCCCTCAAGACATCAAGGCTGAAGAAAGTCTACCAACACCCACAGATTTACAAAACGTCGATCCCGAAAATCGGCTGGCCACCCTTTTTTCAACTCAAGGAGTTCGCCCCGGAACGACGACGGATGTGATGATATTCAATGGCCAAGGAGTCTCGACAGCCGACTGGCAAGGCATTGAAAAACTGGTTCATTCGCTCAATCTCAGTTATCTGCTGGTCAATACGGCGCAACTGAATTTCATGTCTTTTGATCAGCTCACTCAATTCGGCTTGATCATCGTACCCGGCGGCAGCCGTGGCGTCATGATGAAGGGGCTGACCGATCTCGCGCGCTTGAATATCAAAAAAGCCGTTCGTGATTTCGGCGTCAGCTATCTCGGTTTCTCGGCCGGAGCCTATGCCGCCGTTGGCGCGTTGGCCAATTCGAATTTGACCTCGGAAGATGACCTTTCCGTCATTTCGGGTCCGCATCTTTCTGTTTGGCGACATCATTCGGGTTCACCGAACGCGGCACTGACGCATGTGAAGTTCTCGGATCACACGGAACAGGCCCTGGTGTGGTGGAGTGGACCCGCGACTCCGGAATGGAACGGCGGGGTCGTCGCTCGTTACCAAGATGGCCAACCCGCCATCTCGCAAGGCTGGAACCGAAAAGGCTTCGTCATGCTGAGCGGCTTGCATCCAGAAGCTCCATCGAGCTGGAAAAAAATGGCGGGCCTGAAATCAGGCGAATCCAATTCTGATCTCGCCCAGAGATTGATTCTGGCCAGTCTTTACCAAACGCCATTGCCGACTTTTTAAAAAACTTTTTAACACCGAACCACCCGACACTTTTGCGACGTTCACGGAGGTTTTTCATGATTCGCACTCTTCTTATTTTCATTCATCTCGGCAGCTTTGCTCTGTCGTTTGGCCTGGTTCTTTTTTGCGATTTGATGCTGGCTCAGGTCGCCTTCACCGGAAGGATTAAGGAATTTCAAATGACGTTGATATCGAAAGCGTCCAAGGTCATCTTAAAATCCTTAGGCATTCTCATTCTGAGCGGATTGGGCTTTCTGGTGCTCTACCATTTCCGAACGCCCGAGCTTCTGGACAATCCCAAGCTCTACGCCAAAATTCTGATCGTCGCGATCCTGACCGCCAACGGGTCTTGGCTGCATCGATCGGGCCTTTTGTTCCTTGAAAAAGCGCTCAAAAATGATCTGCGGCAAAAAGGCAAAATTCATTTTTTAGAAAAGCTTCTGCTGTCCGGCGCGGTCTCGGCCGTTTCATGGTGGACCGCATTTGCGCTCGGAGTTTTCAAAGAGCTGAACTTCACCGCATCCTTCACGCTGATCATGACGGTTTACGGAGTGGTGTTGGTGGCCGGTTGCTTGGGCGTTGAAGTTTATCTTTTCGTCCAGCATTTTTGGCAACAACAACTGCTACGCCACCAACAGCGAAAGGTAAAACCAAAAAAGCTCCGTGAAAATCGGTCGCTGGCCCATCCTTAAATTTGCTAGAAAATAAAGGTCCGCGTCGAATGGTGCAAATCCATCGCGCGGGCCCGTGGTTCGGAGCCGTTTTTTGTCCCTGGCTTTGATTCTTGGACATCCCAAACCGGCCGGTCAGGGTTCTAATGCGTTTGAAATGGCCTCGAAATTGAAATTCTCGAGACAGATCGAGGGTTTCAAACCATGAAATTGCACATTCTTATTTTATCTCTGGTCATGGTGGGCTTTGGCCCTCTCTCGTGGGCAGCGGATTCTGGAAGAGACAAACAAAGAGAATCTCGAGAATTTAAATCCTTTCGTTCATCTGCCGATCAAACAGATCCGCGTGAGGGAAGCCTTTCCCTGCAAACGAAAGTTAAAAACAAACCTTCGGACCGGGCTTCGTCTGATGACATGAAGCTCAACCCATCGTCCAAGTCCGGACGCCCCCAGGGTTCGGATCAATTTCAGCTTGAAATCGAAAAGTCCCTATCCAACACGAAAGACGGCCCCGGCGATTACGGCGGAACGGATGATCTGAAAGAACGAATCGTGCAGCTTCGAAAAAGAACGGCCGCTTACCTTTCGAAATTGCGATCACCTGGCGACATTGAAAAGCTGTTCAAGTCCCGGCAGATTTCACAGCCGACATTGGATGCGCTAATGAAAGAGCTCAAGACTGCAGATTCGGAGAACCCGGCACCGTATGGTTTGCGTCTTCGAGTCTATTTGATGGGAATTAAATTTGCTTTCATTGAATCCGGCTGCCCGCAAGACGAAGTGGCAGATTATCCCATGGCGTTTCGCCGTGTCGGTAATGCCGGCTACGTCTGCGTTTCACGGCAGTTTTTGAAAGAAAACAATTACAGCGACGAGCAGCTGATCTCCTACTTGTTGCACGAGACATTGCATTTCATGGGTCTACGAGACCACATGAGTCTACAGGACATCGGTGATGAATTGGCCACGGTGATCCAAAGCCAAATCGAAAATCAAAATGTGCCTGAATGTAAAATCAATGCTTTGGGCCGTATCGCAGGCAACAATGCACTGATCAATGAAACCGTGCCAAAATGTCATCTTCGCGTCAGTGAGGGTGATTTCATCGTCTCGATTTACAGTACAAAATTCGGTAAAGGTTTTCGGCTGAATGATGACACTTACTTTATGGCCGAGCAGGACGTCGAACTTTTCCTCCATTCGACGTGGGGCACTCCAGCTTTGAGTACGGTCGACTTAACAAAGATGTGTCCGTCTCAAGATCGAAGTCTGTCTCTCGCGGACACCATCGAAATGTTTTCGAACCGGCAGATTTATGCCAAAATCCTTTTTGACTATTGGTTTTACACACCTCACAAGACAGCGATCGTTGGCGTGTCTGAAAAAGCCATGGCCGCAATGAATCAACAAAATGATCATTTTCCGTATCTCAACTTTTCGACCAGAGGAACGGGAGTCGGCGATCCCAGTGGATATGAAGTCCCAGGGTATGAATATCTCCACAAAGTCTATCACCAGGTCTGCCTTGTCCCGCTCGATTCACTGAACTAACAGTCCGGTTTATGCCAGCTCAGGTTCAAGCAAAACAATTCTTCCGAAGGGCTTTTCTCGGCGGTTTTCGTGAAAGCCTGAATGAAATCCAGTATTCGGTTTTTTAAAATCTCGGCGTCTTCAAGGCTGATCATCACCGGTGCGGTCAGGGAAATGTCGAGGCTGCCTTTCATTTCTTGCTGCCGAATCGCTTGCTGCAACCAGTTTCGCAAATGCGAGACGCGGTGGGGAGACTCTTTGCCGACGAAAGTTGAAATCCCGGTGGCTTTTAAGAATCCCTGCTCGTCTTTTTCCAAGAGCCCGTTCTGAATCAGAAAATGCACCAGATCTTCCGTCAAGGAATAGGAAAGTCCCAAGCGCTTTGAAACCGCTTCGAGGCTTCGATATTTTTCCGAATGCGAAAGCAAGCGGATCGCACCGTACTCCCACCTCGAATAATATTTTCTTTGCGTGAACTCATCGAGCTCTTTGCTGTTTTGAATCTTACCGCGCAGATCGGAAAACTTTTTCTTTAAATTCTGCAGCTGACGCTTTTTATAGTCGCGCAGGTCCTGAGTGCCAGCCCGGGCCAATTCAACCAAGACGATCAAATAGTCGACCTCATCGGAAGCGAGCTCCATCAGCTCGCCCGTCTTCTGCGCTTGTTCGGGCGTGAGATCTTTTTTGGCCTGCAAAACCTGGCTGATCAAAGTCGGATGCACCTTCAAATGCAGCGCCAGCTTCCGGGGCCATCCCCGGCCTTTTCGAGGCAGAGCTTGGATCCAAGCTCGCAAAAAAAGGTTGTAATTGTCAAAATCGTAAATCGTCATAACTTAGTCATTTTATGTATTTAATTCGTTTTGTATCTACTTATGATATTTTATCATGCCTAATAGGTAACTAAAATACATACTTTTTATTCTCATTTAGATACATTGCGTCAAGACCCCAACAACCCGCCACCAAGATCCCCCTCTTGCTTGGCAAAGAAAAAGGAGAACCCCCATGAAAAAAACAATCTTGATCCTATTGGCAGCTTTGAGCCTTCACGCTCACGCTTCTCAAGAAGACCCAACCGGCGTTTCGGCAATCAGCCAAGATTCACGCCTCAATCAGAGCGCCTGCTTGCGCATGATTTCGGCGACGACCTGTGAATCTTACGGACAAATTAGAGATGCCAACATCAGCGGCACCGGAAACTGTTACGTCGAGATGTCATTTCGTCTGAGCCCGAATGAAGTTGTTAAACACAAAGTGATGGGCCAAGGATATTACGGGAATGATATGTTCCAGGGTCCGCTCGTGGTCGCCGCGCTTGCAGCTGAACTGGTGACAGCTGGACTTTCAGATTCGGTATTGGCAGGCCACGCCCGAAGTGAGTCTTTTGAAAACGCATTGAACGATTTGCGCCTCAATAAATCGACCGTCGCCGAAAACTTGGAAATAAACGCAGTGGCCAAGTGCGCAGACTTTAAAGACAACAGCGCAACCGTCCACAGACCATCTGAATCCAACCGGGCCGAGTAAGCCATGAAAACCTGGGTTCAACTTTTCATCTCGATGATTCTTGTTCTCGGTGCATCTGAGCTCTGCGGTTTGCCGCAAGCTTGGGCTGCATTGGCAAAAGATCGTCCGCAAGAGACCTTGATCGTCATCGGGTATTCGGATGACAATCATGTTGAAAATTGGACCCAGCTTTTCACTCATCAGTTTTTCTTCAATCGTGCGCATTACACCGAAGACCGTATCACCGAGACGTTGATGTTGGCTGATTTTACGGAAGATCCCCATCATCCAGGTCGATTTGAAAATGCCAAACGCAATGAAGCCGTCACCGTTTTAAATTCCAACGTGCTCTGCCCGGGCGAAGATTCGGTTCGCAGCGTGCGCTCGAGCGTTTGTGCCGCACAGACCGAAAGATCCGTCGGCATTCAAAATCATCTCGAGCAGAATCTTTTACGGTACGATCGCTTCATCTACATTGGTCATTCCAGACTGGGATTGGGCTTGGGCCTGGGACCATTTCGGGGACCCGAAAGCACATTCAATCTCCGTCTTTTCAATCCCGTCGAAGCTGGCCGGTTGAAAAAAGTGGTGATCGCTGCGTGCGATAGCAAGAAATATTATGAAACGAATGTCACATCTCGCACTTCGATTCAATTTGTGGGCACCAAAGGTGCCCTGCTTTGGCCCGAAGATCTTTTGCCTTTAGTTTTAAAAGAATTAAATGATTAATGAAACACTTGAGCAGAGCGTGCTCCAGCCTGCCTTCTCAACCGGCGCGATCATACAACCAGCTTTGCAAATTGAGACTGGAGATCGCTTGCTCTTCCTTGAATTTGATGCCGATCCCATGCGGATGCTGAAGCGAGCTTCCATCATTCTTCCATATCACCTCGGCCGTCGTGCGGATGATGGTGCTGCCGATTTTGAATGAGATGGGAAAGCTGGACCCCAAATCACCACGCTCTTTGGACCAAGCCAGAAAGGCTCCGCCCTTCGAAAGATCCGTGAGCATTGCGAAATGGCTCTCTTGACCTCGGTCAATCACCGCGAGAATTTCGGTTGGAATTCGGTAATCGCGCAGGCAGGGGTCGGACGCTTCGGGCCGTACTTGCAACTGGGGATTGCAATAGCCGAACATTCCAAAGTAGAGATGGTAAAAGGAATTTTTCTCGAAGCTGGTCAGATTGTTCCACACCCCGGTTTCGCGGACACAGAATCGTTCAAACAGTTCCGGCGTCAACACCGGGTCGATTTGCGCCCCCCGACGATGACTTGGATAAGTCAATCGCGGATCCTCGTTCAAAAAAAAGAGCATGAGATTTCGATTCACGTCTTTCGAGGGATAAGAACGAATTATTTTTTCGGTGTGTGCTGCCGAGATTAACATCGACAGGTGCACCGCCAAGGCGCCCTGAACGAAAGGATATTGGATGACCCCGCCATTTCGCTGAAAATGCGAAAGTGCTTTGTAAAAATCCTGGGCTCGAGGATGAACCGTGCACACCAAATGATCCACACCCCAATACTGTGCAGAATAATTGAAAATATATTTCATCAAAAGAAACGACACCGCATTCCCGGCATTGCGAAACGATGGGGCGACGGCTAATGCCGAGACTTCGACCAATTTCCGCCCCCCATCTCGAAGAGTATCATTCTCTTTCCGATAGTCCTTGTCGGACGGCAAACCCCAGACCGAATCCCGGATCAACGAGACGGTGCCGACGATCTCACCTTTGTATTTCGCAACGATGACCGTGGTGTGCGGCAAAAAGCTATAGAGATTGCATCTCAGTCCTGAAGCATGCGGAGTCATCAATTGCGTCGCCACGTAAGCGTCATGCAACACACGATAGGCACACTCCAAATCTTTTTCGGAGCTGGCGATTTCGACTCGAAAATTTTCATCCCAGGCCAAATCTGGCACCGAAAACCAACTTCGGTAGAACCGGTACCGCCAAGATTCAGGTAACCGCTTTAATATTCGTGTCGCTAATTTCAAGGCCATAAACTCACCCCACCTTGATTGGATGAATTTAGGATATCGCAGGGTCTTGAATTGATAAAATTTCGAATGCGGCCGGTAAATGGCTCAGAGACCTGTCAGATTCAAGACTTAGCATGAATATCCCATTTTGAGACAAGCCAAGATCGAAATTCATTCGGCCGAAGATTCACCGCAAAACATTGCTGGCAATGGAAAGCATTGGGGTCTACGGATTAATGGTCCCACCAAAAGCGCTGACCGTGCCGGCGCCAACGTTCGTGCCATTCACCGTGAGCGTGCCACCATTTCGCGTGATGGTATTTGAATTAAGAGTGAGCGCAGAGATGAACAAAGCATGACCGGCCATATCGATATTTCCGCTGACCACGTTCCAAGCAAAGGTCGACCAGTGACTGGAGACGTCGGCCGCTAAGACAATCCCGGCCGCATTGTTCACGGTGACACTGGTGCCGGGCCAGCGAAATCCAGCACCCGATAAAGTCTGACTGGCAGTTCCGAGCAAACTGATATTGGTGGTTCCCCCGCCCCAGCCTTCATTGTCGATATTTCCCTTGGCCACAATCGCGCCGCCGCTGATGCCGTTGCCGCAGCCGCCATCATTGAAAGTCAATGTCCCACTCACATTGAACGTCCCCGTCAGGTTGATGCTGACGCAGGTTCCACCCAAAGTTATATCGCCGTAGATTTCGCTTCCCACGGTCAGGGTCGGTCCAAGAATGCGCAGGCTCATACCGGTCATGGTCAAGGTGCCAACAGAATTGACGATGTAGCTGCCGACCATGACCGACCCATTAAAGGTCACGGCATTGGTACCGGTCTCTAACGTCAGGTTCGGCACGGCTCCCGTATTTGTCGAAGTGATTGTTTGTCCCGAAGCATTTCCAACAAGCTTCACCACGGCATTGCCTTGCCATCGAACGCCTCCGGTGGTGTAAACATTTCCGCTGACTTCGAAGGTTCCTGAATTGATCGCACCATTGTAACCGACGGCGTTGAACCGCAGGTCTCCGCTGACCTTCATGGTTCCGCTCGCCAAAGAGAACGTATCGCACTGACTGTCGAACGTGACATTGTTGTAGATCACCGTTCCTGGCGTGATCACTTTGGCGTTACTGCAGCCTCCGGCCATGTAAAGGGTCGAGCCCGTCGTGGTGAAAGTTCCTGACGAGACCCAAGTGTAGTTGAAATAGATTTTTACGACCCCGACGAGCGTGATGGGATTTGTTCCGGCATCGATCACCAAATTGGGAATGGTGCGCGAGCCGACCGACGTGATGGTTTGCCCCGAGGCATTTCCGGTCATTTTAAAAATCGTCGTGCCCGCCCAATCCGTCGTTCCCGATGTCGTTAGGTTCCCGCTGATATTGAAAGTTGCGCCATTCAAACTGGGCGAATAGGCTGAACCCACGATATCCATATTTCCGGCAACATTGACGCTGGAATCTAAAAATCGATAGGTCGCGCATCCGGAAGAATTTTGCAGGGAAACGTTATTATAAGTCGGCGTTCCCAATTTCACATCGTAAAAACCACAGGCGCTATCAAGGATCAAGCTTCCGGAATTAGCCGAAAAGGTCGCGCCTGCAGCAACGGTGTAGGTCATGTAATCATAGCTAGAATTGCGTTCGACCGTGAAATTTCCATTCGTCGCGGTGAAGGATCCACCGGTCAACACAAACCGAATCTGAAATTTGATGGCACCGGCCGAATTGCTACCCACGAAGGTTCCCGAATTCTGCACCCAACCAACGAACGAAGTTGTCAGAGTGTAATTCGAAGTCTGCGTGATGGTTCCCGCATAGGGTGCATTGATACGAACGCCACGAACGCTGACGTTGGCGGTGATGTCCGGAGAGCAATTCGAGGCGCAGCTTCCATTAAAGGTTGCCACGTTCGAAGCACCCGGCGCGACCCCACCGGACCAGTTGCCGGCAGTGCTCCAGCTCGTGTTTCCGCCGGCGCCCGTCCAAATGAATCCGTTTGTACTGATCGTTTGCGCCTGCAGCGCCGAGATGTAATTGGTCGCGCTGGCCGTTATGGTTGGTGAGCCCACCGTCGTCGACAAATAGTAGAAATTTGCGGAGCTGGTACCGTTCGCAATCGTCAGCGTGTTGATCGGCTTGGTACAGGAATCATCAGCATAAAACGTCATTCCGGCCGGTCCCGAAAGAGCCACCGTCAAATCGGCGGTCACGTTGGTCACGACATTGAGGTAACTTTTCGTCTGCACCGTCACCGCGCCCGAGCAAAGCTCGGCCAGTACGGACTGCGAACTGGTTGTGTAATTCAAGATTGGTTTTTTACTGTGCCACAAAGAAAAGTTGGCAAATTGCGCGTGACCATCCAGCGCAAAGAAAACCAAAAAGAAGGCAATCCCAAGTGATGCCATTGCCAAATGCAATTGAACAAGCTTTTCATGCGCGAGCTTCAACATACTGACTTTTCGGATCAATCAAGGGCTGGCTGGAGAAACAAAGATTAAAATCTGGAAACATTCTAAAAAAAGCGTGGAATTCGATCTGTTTCATTTCGGGATCTCGACCTGGTTCGCGTCTGCCGCGTCCAATTCGCAACAGTTATCCGAACACTTGCGACCATCGCCGAGGTCGTCATTTGCTGCTGACGAGGCGCCCTCCCTGCTTCAGGCCGCGGCGAGGGTGAGAGTTCGATCTTGATCAATGGAGCTTCCCAAAAAGAAACCGCCAGCAAAAGGAAGGCTGGCGGTTCAAGAATGATCTCAATTGGGCAATCGATGAATGCAATCGATTGATGGATTGATGGATGGATGGATTAGAACCAATACTTGATCATGCCATCGACAGTCATCGAATCAGGATTTGATCCTTCGTAGACCAAATATTTGGCCAAAGCACCGACTGAAATCGGAGTCGTGGCGCCGTTCGAAAAGGCAGTCAAAGGAATATCAAAACCCAACAGCGGAGCGCTCACCCACAGGTCACCACCGGTGCCGAAGGATCGGCCCAGGCCCACACCGACGTAAGTGTATTTGAAAAAGCGATTTTCACCGGCGAAATTATAAGTGGCCTTACCCAGCAGCAAAGTGCGTTTCAAATCCTCAGCATCGGTTCGGCTTGCTGACTTGGATTGGCCCAATTCCACGCCAACGGCAAAAGGAATGTAAGGTTGAACACCCACATCCAATGCGTAATCGGCACCTGAATCATAGCTTCCTTCAGGATTGGCAACACCGAATTGCAAGCCAACATGAGGCTTCGATTCCGATTTATCGGTCAAGGCGTGCGGTTGAACTGTCTTTGTTTGACCCGCCTCTGCGGCAAAAGCATTCATCCCAAACGTGACGCTCAAACCTGTCAGCACTGTCAGGGCAAATTTAAAAATTTTCATAATCTCTCTCCTTCGTATGAGTCAGTTGATCTACAATCGCCTTACACCACACAGAGCTGAGCAACTCATGTGCCGAGAGCCAAACCCATTTAACCTTCCCCCACACTCAGCCCAAAGTTCAAAAATAGGACACAAACGTGGAACTTTTGAACGTCAGGTCATCAATCCCCAAAGTGCGGGGATTAAGGGTGGGCTTCATTTTTGTTTTGGCCACGGTCGAGCAGGTCGGAACTTCCGCCAATTCGTTTGATCTCTTCTTCGTGCTCAGGGCTCGTGTCGCACTCTTGTTCGCGACTTTCTTCAAGATGTCTTTGCGCTCCGAGATTGCGCGTCTCTTGTTTTGTCTGGGCTTCGCGCGCATCGATCGCGCCTTCGAGCAAACGAACTTTGATTTCATCGCCAAGAACAAATTCTTGACTTGAATATGGCAGCGCAAAATCTTCGGCCAACAGCGCATCTTTGGATTGCACCAAAGCGCTCGAGTTGATGCGATCTTGCGAGCCGGTCTTGGTATCGTACCAATACACCGCTTTCAAATTGACCGTCGAATTTGTCAGCTTCTCGACGACGATCATTGGTTCCGGTTCGCTGAGCACTCCGGGCAGCGCCTTGATGATGTTCTTGATGATGGTTTGCGCACGTGAAGCCGAATCGGTGTAGGCAATGCTCAGATTGAATGAGCCACGCACTTTGGTGTTCACGCTCTTATTGCGGATGATCGATTGAATCACGGTCGAGTTCGGAATCAAAACCAAATTTCCATCCGAGTCGATGATCGTCGTGCCCCGCATGTTCAAGCTCTGAACAAAGCCGCTGGTCTCACCTACCTGGATCTCGTCGCCCTTGGTGAAGGGCGCGCGGATGGCCAGCAAAATACCGGACAGGTAATTTTCGCCGATGTCTTTGAACGCGAAACCCAAGATCACCCCCAAGGCCCCCGTTCCACCAATGATCGGTGTGGCGAGATTCGACAGGCCTGCCGCCTGCAGAGCCACGTAAAAGAACAGCACCCAAATCGGCAGCATGGTCAGGCGCGCGACGGTTGAAAGCAGGAACAGGTTTTTAATGCGAAAGCTCCAAAGTTTGTAGATATGCTTTGCGAGCACGCGGCCCAAAAAGAAAAACAAAGTGCCCAGCACCAAGGCGATCACCACCCGCGGAAGAGCGCGTTTGCTGCGTTCAATCAGGCGCTTGAACTCATTCCATGCCGGAGTGAGATCGCTCACCGGCGGCGTTTCGATTTCAGCCTGGTTGATCACGGCCACGACGGTCGGCAGACGATCGGCGGTCTTTGCCAGCCATTCCAGATGTTGCGTATCTTTCGTTTTCCCCTGAATGCGCACGATGCCGTTTTTCACCGAAACTTTCAGTTCGGGAAACCATCCCGCTTGCGTGACCAGACTCATCAACGTGGTCTGAGTTCTGGCGTCGTCGGTGGCGCTGGGAACCACGGCGACTTTTGCCGCTCCTTCCATCGGTGCCGAGGACGGAGCTGCGGCCGTTGCATTTGGCGCATTCGGCGCGGGTGCGGTCTGCTCAGGGTCGGGTTTGATCAGCATCTTATCGGCCTCTTCTTCTCCCCAAGCGAAATTTGCCATGAGCAGAAACAAAGCCAGAATGAATAATTTGAAATTTCGTTTTTGCATGGAATTTCATAAAAGCAAGAATGCAGCCAACCTTAATTCCATTTTAAGATCGCCTTTGTAGAAAAATGCCTCGTTCGTTAACTTTGCATTTATGGACGAGCAAAATGTCGAGATTGACAACCGAGTGCTGGATCCAGCAGGAATGGATGTCGAAAAGGAATTCAAAGATGAAACACGAAGCTTCTTGTTGCTGTGGCCAATTAAAATTGACCTATCAAGGCGATATCAAAAAAACATCCATGTGCCATTGCTTTCAATGTCAAAAAAGAACCGGAAGCGTGTTCGGCGTGCAAACACGGATCGATCGCAACAAGGTGATCATCCAGGGTTCGTCCACCGAATTTGTGCGAACGGGAGAAGAGGGCTCGACGATTCGATTTCATTTTTGCCCGACTTGCGGCTCGACGGTTTATTATTACAACGATGCCGAAGGCTATTCCGATTCCCTGATAGTCGCGGTTGGCGCTTTCGCCAATCCCAATTTTCCATCCCCGGTTTTTTCCGTCTACAAGGCGCGAAAACATCACTGGGTCGACATCCCCCCTTCGGTCACCGAAGACTGGGATTAGGGATCCGCACGGAGAATTAGCGGCAGGGCCGATCGATCGGCCATTGCGATTTGCCTTTCGCCCCGGGCCGGAACATGAACATGGACAAAACTGAGGCCTCGTGCAAGATTTCGATCTTTCCAACATTCGGGAGCTTTTATGAAGTTGTACTTGGTGCACTGTGGATTTTACGACAGCGAAATTTGCGACGGCCTTTACGAAAGTCACGTGAACTTTTTTGTTTCGGCTGAAAGCTTTGAAGATGCGCGGGCAAAAGCGAAATTGATTCCCGAATTTCAAGCTAAGCGCATGCACGTCGACGGTCTGCAAGAGATACATGCGGTTTCCGGCTTCAAAGTGAAGCTTGAGCACGACGAAAATTTAAACAACAAGACCGAGATCATCAATTTCAAGCACCGAGATCTGGCACCAAAACCGCAAACGAATTCTCAACTCTAATCCCATTTGCAGCCCCTCTTTCTCTCGCGAAATAACGAAGATCGCTTCAATTCCACTTCACTGCAGTGATCGAACTGAAAGATTTCCAGCAACAGCGCCTTCTTATTTGAGACATCTCATTTTGAGACCACAACAATCGTGGAACCATTTTCTAAAAAACTCCCCGCAACCTGACAGCGCATGCCAGAATGGCCTTCTTGGCTCGCGCAAAGAGATTGCAGAATCCTTGAACAGATTGATGCCTATTTTTGGCGGGCTCTTTCCAGAGCGAAAGCCGAGGTTTCTAGTTCGCATATATTTCTTCTCAGGGGCATTTGCCTTGCACTTGAGGACTTCTATAAATGGAGAGCCTTATGCGAAACTTGTTATACGGATTGCTCAGCCTGAGCCTGGTGGTCTTGATGTCTTCGGCCTATGTGATCACCCGCCTGCAGCTGGCGCCATCAGCTCACATAACGGTAAAACCGGATGAACCCGAAGTGGTCAAAGTCGGAAAAACGATCGAACGCCTCAACGCTAAAATCGCAGAGCTGCAAACTCTGGAAACGAAGATCAAGTCGGCTTCTTTAGATGAAGCTTTGGCGAGCGGGGTTGAGCTCACCGAAAAAATTAAGCAGTACGGCACCCTGGAAAGTCTGCAGGCGGACCTGCGCGCCATGAATGAAATCAAGACAGAATTGCAAGCCAAGTCCGAATCCGAGGTCAAAACTTCAAGCAACGAGACCATCACCACTCTTTGAGCACCACAAAACTGCTCCTTAAATACGCAGTTCTTCAAAAAATTCTTTAAATTTATGCCGCAAGACCCTGTCTGGACGCGGTTTTGCCCCATTTAAGAAAATATCATTTATTATCAGTTACGCTTTTCTGAAATTTCCCACTAGAGTGGCTCCCCATGGAAGCCCGTCAACAAGAGCCGACATTTGAAAATTCATTACCTGCTCGCACCGAGCAGCTCGAGCTCTTGCAGGCCAAGTCTCATTATCGCATGGCTTTGTTTTCAAAGGCGCTTCCCAGTTTTCAAGCCCTGGCCGATAAGGCTTGGGCCCATCATCAGTACGAACTTTACGTCGATATCATTCTGTACATCATTCGCATCTTGCTTGAGCAGGAACGAAACGCTGAGCTGCCACACCTGGTTTCGAAATTGGAAATGATTTTAAAGACCGAGCAGATCACGCCGGCCATCATGGCGCGTGCGCAGTACACGTTGGGGATTTTGAATCTCTACTTCCCTCACGGCAGCGAAATCGCGAAAGAAAAGTTTCAGCAATCCATCGGGCATTCGCTCGTCAGTGGCCAACATGATTCTTTGGCCTACGGTCTTTACGGACTGGCGGCTTACTATTTCGAAAAGAAAGAGTGGCACACCTGCTTGCTGGAGCTGGATAAGCTGGATCAAATCCTTCATTTTCACGCCAATTCGGAACTGACGGTTGCCGGATCGTTGCTGCGGGGATTCGTGCATTATTGGCAAGACCAATGCAAAGCCGCGGTTCAGTATCTGCAGGCCGCCTGCGAAGAGCTTAAACACAATCCCAATAATTATCTTTTCTTGCGCGCGCTCAATGCTTTGGGAAGCACGCACTTGAAGATGAAAGACTACGCGACAGCCCACATCTATCTGGAGCTCGGAAAGTTCAGCTGCCCGCCCGAAGAACTGCCGCTGGTGCACAAACTGATCCTGAAAAACCTGAATCAGTGCCGTCAGGAAATGGGAAGCCAACTGAACAACAAAGTTTCCTATGACCCCGTTCAAGGAATCATGGAGCGCGAAGGTGTTGGCGTTGTCTCGTTTCAAACGCAATTTATCTTGCGCGATCTTTTAAATCTTTTGGTCAATCACCCCGGCGAAGTTTTTTCGAAAGAAGACTTGGTCAAAAAAATCTGGAAAGAGAATTACTCTCCTCTGGATCATGACAATAAAATTTACGTCACGCTCAAACGGCTGCGACAAGCGCTGGAGCCCATCTTTCCGGATGTCGAATCCATTCTTCGTCACCGCAATGGCTACACCTTTAACCAGCAGTTGCTCACGCAAATCCGAAATGGAGAAAAATAAGATGAAAACGCAACGCCTGTCATTGATCGCCCTGGTTTTTCTTCTTTTCGCTGGTTTGACCTCGGGCGCGCGTGATCCCGGCACGGGACCATTTCCTTTGAACGTGGCGAACACGGTTTGGCAATCACCGAACGGTGACTTTGTTTTGGTCTTTAAAAACTCGAAAGAAAATTCAAGACGCATGAATGTCTTTTTGACGTCAGAATGCCAAACCTATTTCTTTGGCTCGAGCGAGCGGGTTCGCCGCCTGGATGAAGAGACCTTCGTGATGCACATTCGTGATCAAGAAAATCGATTGTGGTTTGGCGTTTTCACGAAGCTTGGCAATCAGCAGATGCTGCGATTGACCACCGAGAACGGATCAAAAACTATGGACTTTGGCATCGCCCGGGTCCGTGCCGATTCGGCTCTCCGTTGCCAATAGTCCGCGTTTAAGGAACGTATTTCCAAAGTTCGGCGCCGTCGATGCCGTCATCGTACAGAAAGTACAGGTTTCCGCCCATCGGGACGAGATTTGTGATCGATGAACCGGTGCTCCCCGGAGTCAAATCTTCGCAAAGCACGGTGCCAGCCGCCGTGCCATCGGACTTCCACAGTTCACTGCCGTGGACACCGTCGTTCGCAGTGAAATAGAGCGTCGAGCCTATAACCACGAAATAGCTGGAGACGCTATTCCCTGATGGATTGATATCTTTCACCATCACGGTTCCCGCCGAAGTTCCATCGGACTTCCAAAGCTCGCCACCGTCTACGCCGTCATTAGCGATAAAATAAACGGTCGAACCGATCGCTTTCATCAAGCTAATTCCTGAAGCGGCTAGACCGGGTCGAATGTCCTTCACCAAAACCGTACCTGCGGCCGTACCGTCGGTCATCCAAAGCTCTTCGCCATGCGTGCCGTCGTCTGCCGTGAAAAAGAGTGTCGAACCGGCAACAGTAAAATTGGCTGGATTGCTGGTGGCTGCGCCCGAGTTGATGTTTTTCAATAGGACCGTTCCCGCCGCGGTTCCATCTGATTTCCAAAGCTCGGTGCCATTGGCGCCATCGCCGGCGCTAAAGTAAAAATTTGTGCCCATCACTGTGAGATACGCAGGACTGCTTCCGGCAGCACCGGCGAAAATATCCTTGAGCAACACAGTTCCAGCAGCGGTCCCGTCGGACTTCCAAAGCTCTCGTCCATTAGCCGATGTCGTGGCCGCGAAATAAAAATTCGCACCCATTTTCACCATATAGCTTGGCATCGAACTCGAGACTCCCGCGTAGATGTCTTTCACGAGCCCCGAGCCGCCCGGCGTGCCGTCAGTTTTAGAAAGCTCGTACCCATTCGGGACATCGGTCGATTCAAAAAACAAAGTGCCACCAAAATCCAATCCTTGAGCGTCCACCAAATTCACGGCTGCGACAAACGAGGTTCCCGCCGTGGTCCCATCTGTTTTAAAGAGACCATTGTTGGTGCCGTCATTGCCGGTAAAAAACAAAGTGCTGCCGGCCACATTTGGATTGTTCAAAGTGGCGCAGGCGCCATTCGGCATGAGATCTTTCACCAAGACAGTTCCGGCCGTGGTGCCGTCAGACTTCCAGAGCTGCGAACCCGCATCTCCGTCGTCGGCCTGAAAAATCAGGTTTGAACCCAAAGCTTGAAAGATGCTAAAGTTGGAAATTCCGCGGCTCTTAACCCGAGTATTGGTTAACGACGTGCTGCCGGCGACGGTGCCATCGCTCACCCATAACGTGGGGTATCCGAGATTGGTATCGGTCGCGTAGAAGAGAAGGTTGCTTCCGAATTTGGTGAAGCCTTCGGGCCGAATGCCGCGCGCTCCGGCTCGAATGTCGACCACCACTGTGCCTGCTGCGGTTCCGTCTGATTTCCAAAGCTCGTAGCCAGTCGTCGGCGTGAAGGCTGAAAAATACAGCGTCGTTCCAATCACGGTCAGGTTGCTGATTTCGCTGGTCGAGCTACCCGTATAGATGTCTTTCACCAGGACCGTGCCGGCCGCGGTGCCATCAGACTTCCAAAGTTCGCGTCCGGTGGTGCCGTCGTCTGCAATAAAGTAGACTGTGCTTCCGATGTTGGTCAAATTTGTCGGTGAGCTGCTGCTGCCTCCGGAATAAATATCTTTGACCATCACCGTGCCGGCCGATGTTCCATCCGTCTTCCACAACTCGCGACTTGAAGCGGCGGTTCTTGCCGAAAAATAAAGTGTCGAACCTACGACTTTGAAATCTGTGGGATCTCCGCTGACATACGCCGAGCTGTCGATGTCCTTTAGCATGGTCGTGCCGGCCGTGGTGCCATCCGACTTCCAAAGTTCTGAACCAATCGAGGTCGTGTGCTCGCCATTGAAATAAATCGCGCTCCCCATGACCGTTAGAACTCCAGGAGCGACTCCATACGCGATAAAGCTATCATTGGTGACGGAAACTGTGCCGGCCGCGGTGCCATCCGTTTTCCAAATCTGGTAGCCGTAGGTCCCGTCTCCCGCCGTAAAATAGACCGTTCCGCCCATCTCGACAAAACCCGAAGGAAGACCGCTGTAATCTGCAGTGGCGTAGATGTCTTTCACCATGACGGTACCGGCCGCGGTGCCATCCGTTTTCCAAAGTTCAATGCCATGGACGCCATCGTCTGCCGAAAAATACATGACGGTTCCCGAAGAATGTATGAACATGCTGCTGACATAGCTGCTGCCGGCACCAGGATTGATGTCTTTGACCATCACCGTCCCTGCAGCGGTTCCGTCGGACTTCCAAAGTTCTTTTCCGTTGGTGCCATCATTGGCGCTGAAATAAAGAGTGCCACCAAAATTGGTGAGGTTCGTGATGCCAGATCCCAGCACCCCTGGATTGATATCTTTCACTAAGCTGGTGCCCGCAACCGTGCCATCCGTCACATAAAGCTCGTCACCCGTTGCGGCCGAGACGCCCACGAAAAACACTTTGGTGCCGATGACTAATGTCTGAAGGACGGTCCCGTCCGGTGCCGGATTGATGTCTTTCACTTTGACCATGCCGGAAAAGGCATCGTCGTCGGTGATGGTCACGGTGTGCGCAGTCGGCGCCGTAGTCAATGCGTTGACCACGGTCCCCATCGTCAAGATGACGGTCTCGTTACCTTCGTATATGGCATCATTCACCGGCGTCACGGTCACGTCGCCCGACATCGATCCCGCTAAAATCGTGATGCTGGTCGCGGAAAGATTGTAATCCACTCCACCACCAGAGGCGGTGCCAGTGACAACCAAAGGAATCGTGACATCGCGAGTGCTCACCGCTGATAGCAGTGCCGTGATGGTCACACCGGAACCGGCATTCTCGGCAACCGTCGAGCTGGCAGAAGCCAACGTAACGGAGACAGGCGTTTCATCGGTGATGGTGACGACATGAGTGTCCGGATTTGCTTTCGTCGCGCCGGTCACCGCGCCCATGGTGACAATCACGTTTTCATCGCCTTCAACTAGCAAGTCTTCCAACGGCGTCAACGTGATCGATCCCGAGGTCGCACCCGCCGGGATGGTGATGGCGGTATTTGAAACCGAATAATCGACCCAGCTGCCCGTGGCGTTGCCGGCAAAATTCAAGGGAATGCTGACCGTTTGCGAAGTCACCGCCGACAGATTGGCCGTGATCGTGACTCCGGTCAGTGATTTTTCTGAGACAATCGAAGTGGCCGTCGAAAAGGAAACCGTCACCGGGCTTGATTGATCCGGGGTCGAGATGTCACCGGTCACATCATGGGCTCCGTTATTCACGAATTCTTGAATTTGCTTCGTACAGCCACTTATCAAGGGCATCAGAAGTATCAGAATAATTCCCAAACGATAAACCAAGGGAGTGGTGATTCGAGGTTTCACTACAGGCTTATCGGCTATCCAGACCTGGCCCTTGATCAAACCTGGCAGCTTTTTTTAGATTTCGTCTTAGTTCGAGAGAACCCCTGAACAATCTATCCGAAAATAGAGGATTCAAAATCATTTCTATTTTCTGTTTCAAAATGGGTTCGTATTGTGAATTATCGGCAAGCCACCAAAATGCGCATTCCTTTCTCAACTATTCAAATTTAGCTCGGATATTTGCTGGAAGTGCAATGACACTGAAGGTGCGAGTTGTGAGCGGCACGAGCATCGAACACTCTCAAAGTTTTGCTCAATCACCGCGAAAGGGATTGATAAGACTTCGGCCCAACAGGCGATTGATCAAGCTTAAAAAGAAAAAGCAAAAAACCATATTTAAAAGCGAAACGCCCAAAGCCAGGCAGAAAAACGAGCCCCAGAAATTCAAGAAGGTCGAAAACCATGAGCTGAGATGTGCGTGCACATTGATGTTGATCAGGTAAGCTCCGGTATTGATCACCAGCAATAGGCAGATCAGCGGAATCATCCCGCCCCGCGCGATGGCAAAGTCCTCGTTCGACAATTCCATTTGCGACGTCAGGCAGATGCAGATGTAAATGAAAACGTAGAATCCCACCGAGCTCCAGTTCTGGGCCGCAATCAAAGAATGAGTGAAACTTTGCAAAGCCACGGTCGGCGAAGCAAACGTCATTAAAACATGCGAAGACCCCGGAACCAGCAGCGTGTAAAACAGGTACAGAAAAAACGGCGCCAAAAGCACCGGCCCCATGCCGATGAAAAACAGTCCCGTGCGGTGGTAAAGATTTTTATCATCGTATGTGTGCACGACGACACCGTAAGAGCCATTCTTTCCTTTCGGATCAAACCACTTGATACTTTGGATGTCGTGAAAAAAGACTTTGGCGAAAAGGGCGTGACAAAACTCGTGCAAAGGGACCCCGATCACCCCAAAGAGATAAAGTCCCATTTGGGGAAAGCGGAATTGGCGGAACGAATTGTTGGTCCACCTGGAAATCCAAGTCAGCAAAAAGCCGGACACCATCAAAAGCCCGAACAGACAGACGAACTGGATCAGTGAATGCTTCCCGATCACAAGCGCGGCTGAAATCAAAGAATGCAAAATGGGAGAATTCATACTCTCCATTTTAAGGCGCCGGTAAATTCTCTTCAATCCAGGACGAACAGTTTGGACAAACGTCCTTAATACAAGCTCTGCTATCTTTCAGACATTTCCTGTTCGCCAGAGAAAGTCAGCGTCCATCGTCCAGGCCGCTGAGCGCGGGGCGAAACTTAGGCCGCTTTGCCCGCATGGATTTCGAGGCGAATTTCTTCGAACTTCTGTTTATCCAGTGATTTTTCAAAAGTTCCCGAGAATCGGTAAACGGCTTTTTGAAAATGCTCGGCACCGAATGGAAAGTACACGTGTTGGGCCGTGATCTGTCCCTGCGTCAAGAACAGTTGGTCATTTGATAGCCCCATTTGAATCTGGAACTTCTCTCCGATCTCGAAAAGCTCGGCCGGAATGACGAAGCTAAAACCGGATTCAGAGATATCGATCAATTGCACCGATTTGGCGTCACTGTTTTTAGAAGAGACAAAGCAACGAAGCTCGGACTTTGCGGAAAAGCGTGGTGATTGACGTCGGTTCTCTACATTTTTTTTAAACCATGATAACAACATTTTTTCCCCTTCTTCGAAAACTGTCTGTGACAGCCACCGGCGCTTGACCCACCCTATTGCCGTGACCTGAGAACAGTTTATTCAAAGCAGGGGACCTTATCGAGTTAGATAATTTGTCGGAAAACGAGAGAAACATGACAGTTTTCCGCAACTTGGTTTTTTTGTTTCATTTCGAGATCGCAAAATTTGCGGAAGCGCGTCCCACTTCAAGACACCCAGCCTAGTGCTGCCTCTTTGATATCAGTGTTTCAAAACTTTGATGGTGCTTTGAAAAAGTGAGAATAAGAAAAAATTGAATTGTTAGCGACCTAGTTGGTTTTTGCTGTGATCGGCTCAAAGCAAAGTTTTTGGAACTTCTGAGAATCGAGTGCGTTTTCGAATTTTCCCGAGATTCGGTAGATGGAAATCTGAACCTCATTCGCCCCGAACGGAAGGTAATCTTGGCGCGAGATGATCTGACAAGGAGTTTGCATCCAGCGTGCATCATTCAAAAACATGTGGATGTCAAATTTTCCGCCAATGTTGAAATCAGTGTCCTGAGTGATAAAGCTGAAGCCAGATTCCGAGATGTCGAGCATCTGCACCGAGCAAGAGAGTTGATCGCCCCGACAATTCAAAACGCAGCGAAGCTGTGGGCAAGTGGAAAATCGCGGAGACTGGCGACGATTGGCTTTATTTTTTTTAAACCATGATAGCAGCATGATCTTTCTCCCGATTGTTGTCTGGATCTGCTCTTAGAATATTTGAATTCATCCTCTCTTCGAACAAACAAAAGTCAGCCTGATCCGTGCAATATTCACATGCTTTCAAGGGCTTAAGCATTTGGTCGTTTTTGAGATTTTCTTTCCGAAAGAGCCTTTGATCCTGCGCTTCGGCCGTTCCCTCAAAAAGGCCGTGCGCTGGCAGCCTGTCAAAGTTTTTGGCAGGAATGCCGTGTGCCCATCGCTCAGCTGACCTCTGACTGGGCGTACGGCTTGCAACCAGCAGAACGTCATCGTTTGGAGTCACAAATGAATTTATCACCGCTTAAAGTGTTCACCGCCTTGTCCTTGCTCAGTTTTTGCTGTGGCTGCGCGAAAGGGGTTGGCGCCGCGAATACTGGGTTAGAGGCGAAGGGTGGGAACTCTCACGCTTGCGAGATCGCGCCTGAGAAAAATGTGACCTTGCAACCGACGGAAGGTCGCGTGGTGGATCTCAGTGGAAAAACTGTGTTGGTGAACCCAGAAAAGCTTGAAACCTATGGTCTGAATCTGAAAGATCCCGATGCCTATCTTTGTGGTCACATGAAAGATTGGCAAGCCGAAGAGCCCGAGGAAATCTTGGTGATCGGAAATCAAGACGGGCTGACGGATTTTGATGATCACATCCGATTTTTGATCAAATCCTGGAATTTGTCCGCCGCGGGTTCGCATCGCCGGGGCTGCCTTTTTGTTTTATCAAAGAAAAATCTCGATCGGATTGCTCAGCGAAAGAACGTGGAACGGATCGTTTTTCTCGGGCACGGCTCCGAGGGGAATTTGCTCACACCATCTGGAGACACCATCACTCCGGAATCCTTGCCGCCGATGGCTTCGACCTCGATCAAAGAGGTGCATTTCTTCTCTTGCCAAGCCGGCCAGAAAGAGGACGTTTGGCGAAAAGTTTTTGCCGCATCCTCGAGCCAGCTTGATCTTTCCCGAGATAACATCGCGGTTGTGGATTCTTTAAATGAACTTGGGAAAATCATGGAACAGATTTGGATGTGTCACCTGTAATCAAGTTCACGCCCGTGACTTTTCCAATCCATTGCAGAACATTGGGTTGAAACAAAAGAACGCCGATGACATTCGTGCTCTCGCCGTTTTTGGGATAGGCTTTGCCACCGTATTGCAAGAGACCCGCAAGGGCAAAACCAGTTTCGCCTTCACACAGCAGCACACCACCACTATCACCTTTAAAAATAATGGGTGCGCCCGGGTATTCAATTAAAAGATGGGTTGTGGTTGCGCGTACATCTTGAACCAAATCCAGATGCACAAAGTTTGGCTTCAGAGATTCGATCCCCGAAACATTTTCGCTCGAGGCACCAGCCACGTGACAGCGCCCCGCCAACAGCAAGTTTTGAATCTGCTCGGTTGAATCCAGAATCGGAAACGTCGGTATCGGCTTTTCGTCGCCGGAAATTCGCGCCAGCCCCCAATCGTTCACGCTCCACTCTTGCATGTTTTTTGGGTTCTGATTGAAGGCAAAGTTATCGATACGGATGAATTCTCGTCCTTTGGTATCGGTATTTTTCTTCACTCCACAGCGGACGCGAAAATCATCGGCCTCGGATTGAGAGTGTCCAACCGAGAGAATCCAGTTGGCATGAATGCGAATTCCCGAAAGCGCATCTTCTTGTTTGAAAGCCATCCCACAAGCCTGGTCCTGCAGCTCGATCGGAATCCCTGTCGAGATCTTCCCGTTCAAAGGCACCACCGCCCCGGCCGTTAGAGAGATGAAGAGAGACAACCCCATCGCCAAAGCCAAAAGCATTTTGTTCGACATCTGTCGAAGTTTTACCGAAACAAGTGCCATATCTCTCTCCTGGTGAAGCTGCAAAGCCGTTTTATTCCTGACACTTGATGATTGCAGCCTGTGCGCCAAAGCCTCGGTCCCCAACATGAACATTGGGAGCACCGCTCGCCCGCGGGTTGGAGGTTTCGGGGCTCATGCGGTTTTGTCACGTATATTGAATTGGCAATTCTTGTCCAGATGCTTGTCTTTAACTTGGAAAATTTGGTCAAGCCGTTGGCCCTCCACACGCATCCGCTCTCACTCAAAAAGAATTCTATCAGTTTCACACCGCTGAATATTGCAGGCTTGGCATTTTGATTGATCAACAGCCTACGCAGTTGATTGTCTCTGCACTTGATCACCTGATCGATTGCTCGTCCGATCGAACAAATCAATGCGTGATCACGCTCCCCTCAAAACCAATAAGAACTGAAAATCAGAACCACCGCTACCTTTCATAATCGAAAATATATTTACACATTTTGTATTCCAAAAATGAATTCGAAACTTGATTTTTCAGAGGGAAAATGCGATACACGGATCACTTATGAAGAGACCAAAACAGCTCTCGTTTCTTGATGAAAAAACTCACCGGCCTGGCACGAAGGCGCGGCTGATTCAGCGTGGGCTTGGGTTTGGTGGTGCACTCAATTATCGGAAAAAGCCGAGACCTTTTGACAAACGGAAATCGATTCATCTGATCCTTCGCAGCCCGCAGCTGTCAGGTGCGAGATCATTGCTGAAAAGCAATCGAAGGACTTGGATCGAGACATTGATTCTTCAGAAGGTTCAGAAATACCAGGCGAAGCTCTATCGCCTCTCGGTGAATTCAAATCATATTCACCTTCTGATGAGGTTTGAAGATGCACGAGGGCAGTCCGATTTCCTGCGGGATCTTGCTGGTTGCTTGGCTTTGAAGATCAGGAAGACATTCCGGATGGGGAAAGAAAACAAGATTTGGGAGGGCCGACCCTTCTCGCGACTGGTTTCCCGCGGAGCCTTCACCGCTATCATGAGATACATCGAGAAGAATCAACTCGAGTCGCTCGGTCTTTGCGCCTACACGGCTCGTCCAATTTCAGAATTGAATCGTTCGCTCGAGAACCTGGCGTTTGCGCGAAAGCTTCGGCGAAACACCACCGAAGCCGATCTCCTTTAATTCAACAGTCCGATCACACCGGTGCAGGCTGCGGGCTTTGGCAATGCGGGATAAGCGCTATAGCCGGCGGCATTTCGTGTCGCAAAATGTTGATTACCCTGCTCGGCCGCCTGTTGTGAAGAATATTGGGTGCCGGGGCCTGCCGTCACCGAGTCCGTGATGGTGAATTGGGTCGAATGGCGAACGGCAAAAAAGGTGCCGCCACTGGCATCATTCAAAACCGTGACCTTATTGAAAGACACCGTGTTCACTGATGGAGTGTAGGTCATCTCCGAGCCATAGTCGATGATGCCAGAGTTGGCCGAATTCGTCCCCTGCTCGACCACCGAGTTGGTGACAGTCACCTGCCCCGCATCGGGGAAGTTCAAGGAATAAGAGTCCATGCCATCCAAGGAAGCCATCATGCTACAGTCGATGTTCGAAGCGCGTGCACGGGATTTGAATTCGTGCCCCTGATCGCGGCTGGCGAGAAAAAGTGAATTGCGAACAAGAACCTGTTTGTGGTTCCCAAAATAAACGGCGTGCGAATAACCGCCGGCACCACCCAGATGTTCAAATTTCGAATTCTCGATCAAAATCAAATCTTGGTCGCCACCCGCACCGGTGATCGCCGAGGACAAGATTCCGTCTTCGCCATCATGAAAGTAACTGTTGCGAACGATCAATCCCAGACCCTGGTGCCGAATGCCGGCGCCGTTTTGATCGGCGACCGCCATCTCCGAAAATTCGAAATTTTCAATCACGGTGTTATTTCCCGTCAGCACCATTGCACCTTTGCCCTGGCACATCTTGGTTGTCAGGTGGGCGCGACCGCCGACACCACGAAATTTCAAACCGTTCTTGGTCACACCGAAACAATCGTTATAAGTACCCGCCTGGACTTCGATGATATCGTTGTCCATGGCCGCCGCATTGGCTTGACTGGGTAAAGTGTAAGAACACCCGGATGCGCAAACTTTGAGAATGCGTCGACCGGCATCGCTTGGATCTGGTGGAGTCGGAACCCCCGGATTCGAAGGCGTGCTCGGAGTCGTAGTATTGCCGCCAGCGCCGCTATCTCCTGTCGGAGTGGATTCGCTTGAAGTGCTGGCCGCTTCGCTGGATCCAACACCCGCGACAAAACTTTTTGCGCAATTTTGATAACTGAGAATCAAGAGCAGGCACGAACCTGCCAGCACCGTGTTTTTTGTCGCAGCTTTCATCTGAATCCCCCATTGCAGCGAGCTTCATCCCGAAGCCCTTCATTCAGTGTATCGGATGTCCTCACGATTTGAAAAGACCACCATCCCAGTTTGATGCGCCTCCCGAGAAGATTCATCACGATCCGTCCGTGCAGATGAAATTGTGAGTGAAAACTGAGGATTTTCTAGACGATTTCCAATCTCAAACTGAGATTCACGACTGAAAGCTCGAGCATCTGGCCATCAAGACTTGGCGGACCTCCGCCCGAGCTGACAAAAATTCAGGGACCATTTATTTTTGCGGTGAGCTCATGAATTCAACCCGGACAGCGCCTGAAGTTGGAATCAGCAGAGCTTGCGTCTGTTCAGGGCCGTACAACTTCTCGAGTGCGGCTAAGACCGTCGGCAAATATCCTGGAAAGAATCGAATTTTCTTTCCCGAGTTTGCGGGGGCTAACATACGCAGGCAATCAACAGCGTTTCCGGCACTCTGACAAACATCGGCAACACCCTGATTCTGAGGGAGCGCCGGATCGAGAAATGCTCCCGTTGAAATCACTTCGTCTCGGCCCTCGAATACGTCTTGCTGAGTGAGACCATTCAGCTCGCTGGCGTTCAGGTGAAAAACGGCGCAAGTGTCCTTGGTTTTTCCGTACATCGCTTCAAAGTGAATGGCGCGGCCATGGTGGGTTGCCGGCACGGTCACTTCGATCGATTCGCCCGGAAGGATGGGGCCCGTTGTTTTCTGTGACCAGAGCACCTTTTCATTTTTGTTCACTTCCAGAAAGCGGTCCTCCGGATTGCCTGTTTGGCAAAGTCGCGTGAAACCGTCCGTCGTGACGGCGCCAATCTTGATCAGGCTGTTTTGGTTCGAGGTGATGTACAAGGTGCCGGGGGAAACCGGCATGGCGGATCCATTCGTGATCTTCAGTTTATAGCCATTCATGTCGGCCTTGGCCGAACCCGCCAGAAACATCAGACCCATGAAAGCTCCAAACATCATCTTGCCGCGATTGTGGTTTTTCATAAAAACTCCTTTGTCGAGACGACGAACTTGATTGTTCGTCGCATTCCCGAATTCTTTTCCGAAGCGCCCTCGATTGAACAGATTAAATCCATTTAACTCTTGCATTCAGTTTCACTTAATCCGATGGAAGTGGTAATTTGCAGGCATGGAAGAAATCAATTTCAATCAAATCAAGCGGCTCTGGAATTTAAAACTGGTGATCGAAACGGGCTCAATCAAAAAAGCGGCCACCCGTGCCAACGTCACAAGCTCGGCGATGTCTCAATCCATCTCCGGCCTGGAACAAGCCATCGGGCGAAAGCTTCTGTTGCGAAAGCGGGAAAAGCTTTTACCAACCGAACATGCCGCGCAGCTGCTGCGGTCCGCTGAGCCGGCCTTTCATGTCTGTTCGGACCTGCATAAAAATTTATCTGGCACTTGTGCGGTGCTGCCGAAAATGACATGGCTGGATCTGGCCGCGACGGAAAGCATCGCCGTCGACATTTTACCGGAAATCATGAAACGCCTGCGCAGCCACTTTCCCGAAATTCGCCTGAAGGTCAAATCCGGACGAAGTTCGGATCTCACCAAGGCGGTGAAAAAAGGAGAGCTGTGCATGGCGGTGGTGGAAGACAACGACTTTATCCAGGGCGTGACGGCCATCCCGCTCGCCGAAGAAAGACTGGGATTTTACGTTTCGGCAAAAATTTCGGATCCTAGCAAAAGGTCCTCTTGGATTGATGCGCTGGGGGTCGGCGTCTTGGCCAGCGGCCCCGATGGACATCCCGGTTATTTCACCAAGCTCATCAAATCCCTGGGCACATCGTTTAAACCCACCCTGACCAGCGAGTCCTACGAAGTTCTTCGAACCGCAGCGGTCGAAGGTTCGGTCGTCTCGCTGTTGCCGTCGCGGGTGGCGCAAAGACATCCAGGCGAGTTGATCGAGATCGTGCCCGAAAGCCTGACTGGCAAAGCGCTCACGAATAAGATGGGTCGCTACGCGATCTACCTGGCCTGCCAACCAGGATGCAGTTCGGAAGAAAATATTTTTTTGGCGACCGAATTGAAATCCATCATTAGCAGCGCACCGCTCGGATCGGGTGAACGATAATCAAACCTGAACCTGCGGCGCTGTTTGCACCGGTTTTTTTAAGGACAGACCGTGGTCGCGACGCTTGGATTGTAGGTGCCGTAATCGAGAATCGTTGCGCCGTCATGCAGACAGATTTGGCCTGGATACCCACCCTTGCCGCCGGGCAAACGCTCCAACTTTTTAATGGTCGCTTTATAGACGTGAAAAGCTCCGCCCCCGAGATGAATCAAATCGATACTCTGTGCGGCCAGCACTTGGGAGCCCGAGCTTCCATCCGCATCCGCCGTGCCGATATGATCGGCGCGAATGCAAAGCTTGCCGGTCACGATCTTCGCGCTGGTGATGTTGCCGGCGTTGATTCGCACGTCACCGGAACCCGAATCGATGGTCGCCGAGATGGCCGAGCGAATGTCGACCGAGCCACTACCGATAGCGACGAAAACATTGCGCAAGGCTTCGGGAACGACGACGTTACCGCTGGTCGAGGTGAAGGATCGATCTTCCGTCGCGGTCTGATCCACTACTGGTGGCTTCATTAAAAATTCAGAGCAAGAGGCCGGGATTTCGGCCGGCACTTCGGTCACGATCGGCAGCTCAGGCGGCGTGATTTCGCCGGTCACCGGCACTTCGGGAGTGGTTGGATCCACGCTGGCTTGCTGATTTTCAGCCTCGCTCGCGAAAGAATGTTCGGCTTGCTTGCAGGCCAACAATCCGCAAAAAGAACAAGTCATCACAAAAATCATGAGTCTGTTTTTTTGTTTCATAGATTCCCCCACCCTGGAGGACTTATCGGAATGAGATTTAAATTGATTGACCGGAAAGAACGGCTTGCGAAAATTTAATGTTCCTGAAATTGTTCAAAGTGTAGTCAGTTTAAAAATTCGGAATCAAGATTTTCCTGTTTAGATCAGACTTTCAACAAATTCTCCGACATTCCAGAGGAGAAATCGGCAGAAATCACGCTCTCGCAAATACCAATTCGTGCAACAACCACTTAATCCTGACCGAATCTTTGTTTATAATCATCCGTTGGGCTCGAGGTCATGCGATCGATATCGGCATCGGTCATGATCAGATTCCAAAGAGTCCGGTCGCTGATCGAGCTGTTAAATTGTGAAAGATCCGATCGAATTTGTCGTTGCACTGACCCGGGCTGAGCCCGAATGGATTCCATCAGCCATTTCTTTTGCAGGCGAAGAGCTTGATCCAAACGTGCCGTACCGAGCATGGATATTTTCTGATCCTGAGCATGGCAGATCACCGTGCCATCGTAACCATTTTGAAAACACTGATCCAAAGCCTGCATGACAAGATCGATTCGATCTTGCCAGTTGCTGTGCAAGACCCGCGCTAAAATCCGAATCTGATCGTAAACATTGGCAAAACTGAAATTCCAGCGAGCTTGAAAGGTTGATATGGGGTCTGAGCCAAGCTTGCTCCAAGTTTCATTCGAGAGCAAATCCAAGTACCTTAGACTGTGGCCAGGAAAAAAAATCGAAATCCGCAATTTTCGTGTCACCCGCTCGGAGACCGGCGAGTTTTCACCGTGGAATCGCATGAAACCCAAGACCGATTGAATGTAATTGGCGATGTCGGCATCTCGTACCGGTGTCGAATAAGTCTCTTGCAAATCGCTGTGCGGATCGCAGGGGACGATCGAGCAGAGATAGAACCCCTGATTCACCGCCACTTGGCGGGCCTTGATCGCATTGATAAAACTTTGCGCGAGCCCCTCTGCCTGATCTTCGACATTGGTCCACAGCGATAGATTCGAATTCAAATTGGGAAAATAGTCGGCGCTGTTCCAGCCGTATTGCTCTTGTGAATATCCGGGCATGGATTGCGGATCCCGCAGTGTCCAGTTTCCATTCACAAATTCGGGCCAGCGAAAACGCATGAAACCACCTTGCGCCTGGGTGACAAAGTAAGGATCGGCATCACTGATGAATCCATCTTCCGAGGCAGGCTCGTTCCCCCAGATCACCAGAATGCAAGACTTTGCCTGACAGCGATCATCTGGTCCCAGCGCCAAAACCGTGCGTGCGTGTCCCGAGGTTTCGGCCAAGGTCAGATACAAAGCACCGGCGCGAACGTTTTGCCGGTTGATCGCGACCGGATAAAGATCTTCTTGCAGGCTGTGGGTGAAGGTCGAATCGAAAAGGTATTTCAGCGCCGCCTTAAATCTTTCGTCGTGCCGCCAGTCCGCTCCCGATGGGAAAGCATCCCATTCGGTGGTGCTTTGCCAAGATCCAAATAGCACATCCGAACCCGCCAACGTTTGCGCTGCCGGCAATCCGTTTTCATAGGCGAAAATCCAGCGCAGGGCCATGGCATAATCGGCGCAATCAACGACGATGCCACTTCCATTCAAAAAAGTTGGCACCGCATTTTTCTGCAGCCATTTCTCGTAAAGATCTTCATCACTGGGCTCCCAGTGATCTTTCTGATGCGGCCATAACGGATGAGGCGTGATCACCAACGGTGGTGATGGCGGCGGATCCTCGTCCAAAATCTTTTGCACCGCCGCGGGACTTTCGGATAAGGCCAATTTTTTTTTAAACAGAACTTTCGGCAGCGCCGAACGGTCATCGGGCGAGAACTCGATCAAGCTCCAAAACTGCCAAAGGCTGCTCGGCCGTTTGCCTTCGGAAATCAGCACCCGTTTCCAAAGCTTTCCGTTCCCATCGTATTTGGCGACCTCAAAGCGGGTCGCGGGTGAAGTCTTTGAAAGCGGATGCGCCTGCATGGAAAATAGAAAGAGCCAAAAAAGTGGAAGGAAAAAATTGAATCGTCTGGCGATCATACGCACCGTCCTGAATGCGGTTCGAGTCTAGCCAGAATATTTCCGAGGTCCCAAATAATTTTAGATCTTCCATCCAGCTTCTGACGTTCTACAGATTCAATTCGATTTCAGGCGTGGATTGTGTTCGTCAGTTCAAGACTTCCTTTATTTTTTGAATATTGGCGCCCATGTCGCTGCCATCCGACGCAGCCCTTGAATAAGGACTGGACGATTTCAGCTGTAAGATTTTGAAATCCGGAATTCCCGCCGACGGATCGACCGAGAATCCGATCGCCGCCAGATCACCCGGGAAGAAATTCAAGTCCGCAGAACCCGTATAATTTTGCAACGACTGCCCGGCCAAAACGTTGTGGTGAAAGACGATATTGGGAAACTGACGATTGAGATCCAAAATTCCCGCGCCTTGATCGCCGAAAATGTTATTCGTCAAATTGAACTGGGCGAAAACTCCTTGTGCACTGGCCATCAAAATCGCCGGACCACTGTCCGCACTGGATAAAAAACTGTTGTGATCGAACACGACCGCACCCTCTGCCTGACCTTGCAGCCAGATAAATCCCCGATCATTTTTAGGATCCAAATTGTAAGCGACATTATTCGAAATCTGAATGCGACGAGCGATCACTTCTGGCAAAGCCGGATCCTGATAGGAAATGGAAAAACCGCCCGCAATGTCGTGCATGATATTGTTGGTGATGGTCACGTCTTGCACCCGGGCCCACGATTGACCAAACCCTGCCGGCGCAATCGAGAAAGCACGCCCGATATAATTTGATCCCGTCGGAATTCGCGCCCAGTCATTCATGAAGACGTTTCCATCAAACAGAATGCGCTGCACGCTTCGCAAAATGATGGATTCGCTGAAGACCCAATGGCCGGTGAGCCCCGCATTGCTGGTGACGGGTTGCCTCCAACTGTCGAGCTTGTGAAACAGGTTCTGTCGAACTTCGATATCGCTTGAGATCAGATTTGGAATCGAAGACTGCCAGCCAATCAACAGTGCCGCTCCCGCCACGGCAAACTCGTTGTTGGTGATCTTATAAGGACCCGCAGCCGCATCCCAGGCGGCGATGCCTTGCGAGGTGGCTCCGTGCTGATGAACGTCCTCGATGATCGAATCAATGACCGAAATTCGAAGACCATTCAAATCGATGCCCCGTCGGATCTCTTGATCGGGATTGCCATGAATCCAACTTCGTCCAATGACGATATCGTGGGGCAATTGATCCATACTCGTGCCGCCGTTGCGAAGCTTGACGATGTAGGCATTTGCTATGTTCACGCTCGGGTTCACCCGAATTTCCAAGCCCAGCAGGTAATAATGGTTCGCCGCACTGGTTGCGGCCGAGTTGGCTGGTAGATCGCCGATGCCGACCGCGAACTCGTCATTCTTGCTTTCAATGACCGCAAGATTAGCAGAGTCCGTTTTGGAAATGCGAACGCCCTCGGGCGGAAGCCCGCTCATGTTGGCAGAGCGAATGACGATGTAATTGTCGGTGGGTCCCTTGTCCGGTAGCACCAGACGCGAGCACACAAATCTGGCATCGATCACGACCTCATCGCCCGGAGCGGCGGCATTCACGGCTGATTGGCAATCCGTGTAATTCCGACCGCTGTGACCGACGGTCAAGACCCTGTGCCCTTCCGGCAGATTGGGATAATTGCTATTTAGAAATATTTTTGGCAAGGCCGCGATGGCCGTCATCGGATTGCCGGTTTCCACTCCTTTGGTGAAAGAAATGTCGGTGCCATCCGGTGCGGTTTGCACGCGTCCACAATTATTAAACCCCAGAATCAGGATCAGCGAGGCAAGGCCAATGATTGATTTTCGGGATGGGGTCAGCTGCATTTGCGCTCCTCTTCATCTTCCACATCGGCTTGCGGAAACAATTGAAAGTTCAATTGATAAACCATCGTTGGCGACGGATCTTGAGAGGCCATTTCCATCAATTCTTTTCGAAATTTTTGGACTTTTTCTTTGATCTTTTTCGCCATCGGCAAAGACATGGAACAGGTGATGCTCGAAATGTCTCGCTTCTCGCGCGCCGTCAGGTCAATGCTCTCGGCCGCGCGTTTCATCATCTCGCGGTGCCACTGCGCAATCGCGCTCGAGGCCACCTCATCCGTGGTCCTTAAATTCACCTGAGATTTGACGAGATTTCCTTGCGCCGACTTGACCAGCAGGCCTAACAGCACAAGCTCGGCGACGGCCTTCTTCGCCTGTGAGACCGTGATGTTCGGGATGATTCTTTTGGCGATCCATTCGGGATCATCTTGAAAACCCGGAACGCCGGCGAGCTCCCAAATGACCGGCATGTACCAAAACGCGTAAAAGTTGTACTGCGATTCCGTTAACGGATGACTTCGGCGAAACTCTTGAAAGTTGATCAGTGCCTGGGCATAGCTTTGCTTTTCAGAGCCCGTCTTGGCTTGATTGAACAGAACGAGAATTCGAAAAAAAGAAGCTTCATCCGGCTTGAGCTTCAACACCTGAGCAAATTGCTCGATGCTATGAGAGCCCATGTTGCGTTTTCCATCGATGATCATTTTCAAAACGCTGCTGGATTTGAATCCGGCCATCTTCGAGAAAAAACGAAAGGAATACTTTTTATCCTGCTCTTTCAAGCGATCGTAAGTATCTTTGAGAAATTCGCGGTAATTGTCATATTCAAAAACGCTTTTGCTCATATGTCTCGATGTTCTCATGAACCCAAGAAAAATGACACAGACATGAATTCTTGCGAACACTGCGAACGGCAAAAACAATCGCTCTCATAGCTTAAATGCATAAAGGATCTTGCTCAGATTTGAAATCAGGGCTCATTTCGAATTCTTTTGCGAACAGCTGGCCATGCACGAATATTTATTTACTCATCTCAAAACGAGATTTTCATGCGTGGAAAAATGCCGTCTCATTTTAAAACGGCTGAGTGCGCTTCGCCCTTAGGGTCCCTAGGCCAATTTTTTACTCATCAACTCGCGGACGTAATCGATGTGCCCTCGTAACGAGTAGAATTGATCGGCAAAGGCGGCCCGCACGCGCATCCGGCTGATCTCGTTGTCGATGATCTCGAAACTGCGGCGCAACCCGGCCAGGCGTTTGGCATCGGTTTCATTCCTGAACTTTTCTTCGATCAGCAGAAGCTCGCGGTAGCGGCGGCGAATCTTCATGCGCGCCCGCCAACGGAAAATCGAAGGCACCGCCCGAATCGCGGGGATCAACAAAACCAGTATCGGTAGCAAAACCACCAAGAAACGGCTGACCAAGCTGGCCAACCAAAACGGCAGGTAACGATACAGAAATGTTTTCCCTGACTTGTAAAATCGCGTGGCGTCTTCGCTCATCGGAATCGTGTGCTCGACCGCCATGGGAAATTCACCGCGCTTTTGGAACATGCCGGGACGAGTGTGAATTTCCGTGGCCGCATCCAAGATCAAATCGGACAACGCCGGATGCAGACTTTCGGCCGCAACCAGCTCGACCATCGGGCCAATCAAGGTGATCGGTTTTTCTGGAATATTCAAACCCAGATCAATTGAACCTTCCGGCAATTCCAGCACGTTCAACGAGTCAATCTTTCGCACATAGGCGGCAGCTTGTTTAAAATTCATCAGGTGAATTTCATCCGAACGCATCAGCTTGCGGATGTCACCGTAAGAAGCATTTTCGCTCATGATGAAAGCCGCATCGATTTCGCGTTTATTCAGGGCTTCGGCGGCGGTGTCCGCATCCATATCCAGCAGCACGGTTTTGCCAAGCTCTTTTTCTTTGATTCCATTCGCGCTTAAAAGTTTAAGCGCGATCTTGCGCGTGCCCGATCCCGGCAAGCCCACCGCGAGCTTTCGGCCGGCCAGCTCGGACAAAAGCTCGAGATTTTTGCCACGGTAAAAAACCATCATCGGCTGATTGGTGATGCTTCCAAGAGACATCAGGCTATCCACCTTGAAATCCTTGTCGTTGATCCCACCCTGCACGATCGCCAGATCCACATGCGAATTCGGATCTGCAAGACGCTCAAGATTTTGCAACGAACCGCTCGAGGTCAGAACGTTGACCTTCACCCCGTTTTTTTCCAATTTCTTGGCGTAGCGCAAAGCGGTCTTGTGAAAGTAACTGTCCTCGGGCCCGCTGGAAATCGTCAACGTCGAAGGGGGCGCGCTGCGAACAAAGGCCACCAGTCCCACGACGATCACCAGAAAGGCCGTCGATAAAACGACGATGGCAACCGTTGGACCAATATCGAATAGCTCCATCACCGTCCGCAGACCGTATTGATAGGCTTTGGTGACTTCGCTCTCGATATGACTTTCGGAATGATTTGGTTTCATTTGGTCTCGCTTGCCGTATGGCCAATTTGTAAAAGAAATTCGCGGTTCGCCACATCCACGCCGATCAAATGCAGGTCTGGAAATGCGGGCACCAGGTTTTTGGGTTCAACACGGACCTGCAGGATGTGGTTGTCCTCTTGATCTTCGCCCTTGTATTCAAAAGCGCAAATGCCGGCCAAGGTTTTATCCAGACGATCCTGGATGGCGTCCAGCGCGTACTTGGTTAAAAAGCGCATGTCGATGCCTTTGGCCTTGAGCTTTCGCAAGCGGACCTCAAAAACGTCTGGGCCGGTTGAGACGAAATCGACGATCACGTCAAAAGGAACCGTGAAAAAATACTTGTGCCAATCTCCGGTGACGTGAATGCCATCATCTTGCAAAGCCACATCAAAGTTTTCGATATTGGCGGCACCAAATTTTGCATTCTGCGCGGCTAACACCGCCTTGCTATTGAAGACGGCTTGATTGATGCGAAGAACCATCGACGGCAGCACCGCCACCCCTTCGCGACGTTTGCGTTTTTGCTTGGCCTGGGATGGTGGCAAAGCCTGCAGTGCGGAATTCACGCCGACCACAAAGTAATCTTCGCCAGCGCCATTGGGATCGTGATTGATCCGAATGCCGGCCAATTCGATGTCTTGCAAATAGGGCAGAATCTTTCCAAGCTCTAGCTTCAGGGTCAATGAATTGTCTTCCGCGATGATTTCCTCATTGAGATCGACTTTCTTTTGCCCCAGTAAGCTCATGACATTGGCGACACTCTTCGATGTTCGCTCGAGCTGCGTGCGTTCGACGGCGATCGTTTCCAATTGCAATTCATACGCTCGCTTCTGCAATTTCAAATCTTCTTGGACATCGGGGTTTGACTCTTCATTCAGGGTTCGCTTCACGCCGCGAAGCAATCCCTGAAACTTGGCGGTCTTGCGATCGAAGATGGAAAAGTCACCGGACAAGGCCGACAGGTAACCGCGGGCCGAGGCCAACGCCAACGATAACAGTTGCACCGGCACCACGACCCGGTCGCGTTTCGGATTTTTTGAACTGGCCAGGTGAAAATAAGTTTCTTCTAACGGGAACTCGAGACGGAGATTTCCATCTTTTTCGGCATGTGGGCGGATGGCGACTTGAAATTTGAATCGACCCAGGCTTCGATCCATCTTGATTGTTTGCAACTCGTCCAAGGGCACTTGGAAAATTCCGGACAGGTACAGGCGATCGTTTTTCGCATCCAGATTCAAATGCAGGTCTTTGAAAAGCTGAGACTTGGCCGAGAAGACCTTGATCTGTTCATTGAGAAAGCTTTCTGACAGATAGATGTTGGCCACCCGTCGCATCAACGGAGCTTCCGCCGGCTTTTCGGCTTCCGGTTCGGCGGCCCAGACCACAGCTGAAAACAAAGCCAGAAACAACAACAAAAAAGGACGCAATCTATTCATGATCGAGCATTCTCGGTTTTTTAAAACGAATTGTTATAGCAGAAATAATTTCAGCTGTTCTGGCGAGAGTAAACAACAAAATGCGCGGGGGCTTCGAATCCAAGGGGGAACCTTGACCGTCTTGACCAGCAGCACACGAGCCCCGTCATGCAACTGCCTGCGGCCATCTTGAGAGCGGATTTGTCGGAGAAAGTGTTGACGAAAAGATTGACAGTTCGATTGGGTCTTACAAGTGGGTGTCAGAATTCTGTCGATTCCTTGAATCTAGAGGAAAATATAACCAAACTGTGGGTTTGCATTCTGTCAGAATCATGGTTCAATAGATAGAAAGAACCCATGATCGGATGACAAAATGCCAGTTTCAAAACTGTTTTCCATTTTTATTTTCCTGATGTGTTGTTCGCTGAGCTTTGCTCAGTCCGAGGAGTCGGTTGACTCCCCATTCCCCGGCGCCACCGCACCCACCAAGTCTTACAAATTTCAGAAAGCCGAAGACAAGGCTGCCAAAGATGCCAAACCCGCAAAGGAACCGCTTGGCAGCTTGAAAGTTTTGGAACAAAAAAATCTGGTTCGTCTTGAATTCGAAGGACATGGCCTGGAAAAAGGCAATTACCAGATCGTTAAAACCGAAAGCTGCGAAACCTTGAAAAAACGAATTCTTTCGAAAAAATCCATTCCCGCGGACGCGCTGCTTTTTGCCTTCGATACGGAATACGGAAACATCTCGACCGAAAAGAATTTCAACGGGCAAAAGCTCGAGAGCCTGGGACTGGACGCAAGCTCGCTAGCGCTGATCAAAATTGAAAAGCACGGAAATCATTTTGTCGCCTGCGGTCAGTAAGCGCTGTTTTGCGCAAGCTCAATGTGGCTTGCGCTTGCTTTCAGGTTCGATGCCGATGGCTTCTAGCAAGCCGACACTTTCATGCTGACCCCGTAGCGAAGAGATGTCGATCACGTAGCGATAATCGACGTCGCCTTTATCCAGGTGATCAAAAGCATCATTCACTTCTTTGATATCAATCAAACGTGTATCGGGCCAGATTTCATGCTTCGCGCAGAAATCCAAGACCTCTTGCGTTTCGCGAATACCGCCGATGATCGAAGTCGCCAGCGTGCGACGGTCCATCACCATCTTTGTCATATCAATGGGCTTTTCCAAGGGATCCAGACAGCCGACAATGCACATCACGCCATCCGGGGCCAAGAGCTCCAGGTAAGGATTCACGTCATGAGATTTCGGAATCGTGCTCAGGATAAAATCCAAAGACGACTCTGCTTTCTTCATCGCCGACGAATCGGTCGATAGCAGGACGTGATTGGCGCCAATGGCTTTGCTATCGGTCACTTTGGCTTTGCTGTGGGTGATGGCCGTGACTTCAGCCCCCATCGCTTTCGCAAGCTTGATCGCCATGTGCCCCAGACCCCCGACGCCAACCACTCCGACCCGGGTGCCGGGACCGACCTTCCATTGCCGCAGCGGTGAATACGTGGTGATGCCCGCACAGAGAATGGGACCGGCCGCTTCCGGCGGAATTTTTTTCGGGATGCTCAGCACGAAATTTTCTTTCACCACGATCTTATCCGAGTAACCACCGTAGGTGTTTTTATTTTGATCGGGCTCTCGGATGTTTCCATTATAAGTCGCGGTCGCGCCTTTTTCGCACATTTGCTCGAGACCCTGACGGCAAGGATCGCAATTGTGACAACTGTCGATCAAACAACCCACGCCCACCAGATCGCCGACTTTATGTTTCGTCACGTCGCTGCCGGTCTTGCTGACCACACCGATGATCTCGTGTCCGGGCAAGCAAGGATACAAAGTGTTATGCCATTCATTGCGCGCCTGATGCACATCCGAATGACAGACTCCACAATATTGAATGTCGATCAGGATTTCATGCGGACCTAAAGACTTGCGTTGAAATTCAAAAGCTTCGAGGGGACTGCGCGCTGATTTCGCGGCGTAACCAATGGCAGATAACATCGTGGACCTCCGTTGGGTCATTGGGCTGCACTGGGTATGCCATTTGCTTTTTATCTCATCGATGCAACCTTCAGCAGGTGCCCGGGACTTTTTGCAAAGAAAACTGTTTTTTCACTGGCGCCAAATTCCCCTGCTGAACTGGGCATTCAGCTGAAAAGCTAAAAAGGAGAATTCCAAGTGCAGCCACAAATTCGATTTCCAAGTTTCATTTCTTTTTTTGCTAGCCCCACTGGTCGTTGGACAAGGATCCTGGCCGGCGCCGCGATGATCGGTCTGGGTCTCTCCCAAAAAACTCCGGCCGCGAAGAAAGTCGCCGCATTCGGCATCATCCCACTGCTGGCGGGAAGCTTCGACATCTGCGTGCTGGCGCCGCTTTTGGGTGCGACTTTGAATGGCGCGAAAACTCGACAAATGCTCAATACACTGCAAGGTCATCCCGAGCTGGGATCTCGACATGTCAAATTTCGAGCGGATGCCGTGATCCATTCGTGAGCGTTCATGATTGTGGAAAATCGGACGGCGCCGATTTAGCGTTGGGGCGGAATCAGCGAACGAATTTGCCCGAGGGTCACTTCGGCGTTTTGAAACAAGAGCCCCAGCTGCTTTTTGACTTCATCGGCAGTCATCGCATGAGAATTCGAAAGCGTTTGCGGCAACGCAATTCCGCTCAGCTTCAAGTTTCGCAAGTCGGCTCCGAGCTCATGCAAGGTTCGAATGGCAATCAAAGACTGAAGCACGGATGGTTTATAATGTCCGCTCTGATCTGACAGCTCCCGAATGCGGCCGTCCATCAAGGCGACCGTGCCCGCGAAAATCACTGGCTTGCCGTGAGTGAGCGAGGTGTGATGAAAGCGGCCTCGCTGATCCCACTTCATCATAAAGATGCGCAGATCCGAATCAATCACCAGCAGGCCATGATCAAATTGAAGAGTTTCCCGATCAAATTCAGTGTTCGCCGGATACCCATGCCGATCGACCAGATTTCCATCTTTGTTGATGAAGAGTTCAAACTCGTCTCTGAGATCATCTTCGAAATATTTAACGTTCCAATGAACACCGGTGTTCACATCGAAATACAGGCCCCGCTCTTCGCCCTGGAAGGCCGGGTCCATGTGAATCAGCGGCTGCCATCGGTGAACGGCGTTCTCACGCAAATAGAGACCCGCACAGCTCACCGTCTGAGCCTGCATGGGCAGAGGCGCCAATAGACCGGCCGCCGTCAAAAAGATCGACAGCACCAAGCCTTCAAAGCCTTCTGATTTACACTTCAAGAAACGCTTCATGATATTATGCAATCATTGCATAACTTGCACCAACCCGATACCTGCATACACGCATGCGGAAAAGTCGGACCTGTTGATGTGAAAATCTTGGTGAGATGTTTTCGCTGAAACCATATGCCGATGTCGACCGGGAAATGGATGGATGTTTTGCTAGATGAGCTCAAAGCTTTGCGGTGGGTTCTGGTCGGCCCCATGAGGGTCATGGGCTTTTGCACTGCAGTTTTGTGTTGAGTTCTCTGCGCACATGAAGCTCTGCGCTGGCATCTTGCTTGGTTCTCGCTGCGCACATGAAGCTTTCCGCTGGAGTTTGGTGGATCCCGCGATGCAGTTTCTTGCACTTCGCTGCGCACGCGAAACCCTGCACTGGCTTCTTGTTTCTTCGCTGCGCACATGAAGCTCTGCGGAAAATTTTGATGTCATAGAACTTTTATTTGACACGCATTTTGTTCCAGATCGCCTGATGTGAATTCATTTTCAAGTTGCTTTCCTGATGCCCTTCATTCGCCGGCATTGGCTCTGTATTGAGATTATTTTTTGCCATTCGAGACCGGCCATAAATTTTCAAAATCCCTCAAGCGGTCAGGCAGAGAGTGTGGTCGATTTCGGATTTAAAACTCATGATAAGGTCTCTTTGAATTTACGAGATTTATTTGAGGAGATTTGCAAATGAAGCCTGAGATGAACAAAGCACTGAATATTAAACAACTAAATGATTCAATGCTAGTGGAGAAAACGGAAGTCTTAGTCAAAGAAGAGCGGGAGATTTTAACCCATCTTTTGCATCACTTTCGCGAAATTGAACGCCGTAGGCTCTATTGTGATTACAAGTATGATTCCCTTCGCGAAATGCTGGTGAAGCACTTTGGATATTCCGATAATGAAGCTTACCGCCGAATCTCTGCCATGTGGCTTTTAAAAGACATTCCAGAAGTGGAAGAGAAGATCACAAATGGTGAGCT
>CBIHNW010000031.1:0-38830 GCA_966211795.1 uncultured Bdellovibrio sp.
GGTTTGCGATCTCCGACGAACCATCTTGCGCCGTGTTTTTCTAAACTTGAGACAGGTCGGACGCCGCTTTGGCGTTTTCGGCGTTCTGACGTATCATGCTGGTCAACTCTTCCAGAGAAGCGACCGTTTCCTCGAGGGAAGCTGCCGATTCGGAGGAAGCCGAAGACAGTTCCGAGCTTGAGCCCGAGAGCTTTGAAACCAATTCCCGAATTTGCGCGTAGGCTTTCGAGAGCGTCACCGTTTGCAGACGGATGCCTTCCTTCAATGAGTGCGAAGACATGTACATTGAAATCGACAGACCAATGATCATCAAAGCCACAAGCCCCAGGGCGTAGCGTGCGTAGGTGATCGCCTGGTTGACCGTGTCTTCGGTTCGCTTGGTCAAGACATGATCAAATTCGCCAATCGGCTCGGCGATGGTTGCTAAAAATTTATGGTAGTCGTCGTTGTGCATAAGATTTCGCGCTAGAACCAGATCAGGCTCCTTCTGGACCGTGAATTTTCCGGACGAGTCTTTAAAAAGTCCCTTCGCCGCATTCATCGCCACCGTTTCGGTTTCGACGAGCTCGTTGGACCTTTTTTCAGCTTCGGCCAACAATGCGAATTCTGCGTCCGTGAAACCTGCATCTTTCATCAATTGCCGCGCCGGAATCTTGCGACCGTCGGGGCGCACCTTCTCGCCGTTTCGGATCGCTAAGATGTCGAAATATTCTTGTTCGTATTTTTTATCTCCGGTCACCACAAAGGTTCTTGCGGTGCGGGTGAGATTGGCCGAGGCATCGCGAAGTTCATTGGCCAGAACCATCGAGACAAACTTGGACTCGTGCGCTTCGTTCAAAACCTTTTGGTAATAAAAAGCCGAACCAATACACAGGTACAGGGCTAAAACCAGGCCTAACGACAACAGATTGAACAAACGGACCTTTGAGAAGACAGTCATGACGTCACTCCTACTATTTGACTTGCATCCTGTTTCGGTGACATCACAGGTTTAGAAAAGATCAACTCACAAACTTCACATAAAATTTGCCTAGACGCTGTTTCAATAAGAGATGGGCTTTTCAACTGACACAGTTTCCCCTATACTCCCTTCACAAAGGATCCTTTACCTAAAATATTATGTCGCAAAATCTTGTTCAAATCGGCCAATTCAACTCTCTTACCATTGTCGAAATCATGGACCGCGGCGCCTATTTGGATGGCGGTGATGATGGTGAAATTCTTCTGCCGATTCGCTACCTACCCGAGGACGCGAACGTCGGTGACAAGCTCGACGTCTTTGTCTATTTGGACTCTGAAGACCGCCTGATTGCAACAACCGAAAAACCCTTTGCCTGCATTGGGGATTTTGCTCTGTTGAAGGTGGTTTCCATGCAGGGCGTGGGTGCTTTTTTAGATTGGGGTCTTTCGAAAGATCTTTTTCTTCCTTTTGCCGAGCAGACACGTCCGCTGCATGTGGGCCAAGACGTGATGGTGTATTTGTACCTGGATAATACCGATCGCATTGCGGCTTCGATGCGACTGGAGAGAAATATCAAAAAGGGCCCGACCGAATATCAGATCGGCCAGGCAGTTGATCTTTGGATTGTGGCCAAAACAGATCTCGGCTTTAAGGCCATCATCAATGGTGAACACTGGGGACTGATCTACGCCAACGAAGTGTTTCAGCCTTTGAACTATGGGCAGAAGACCCAAGGCTTTATCAAAGAAATCCGGCCCGATGGAAAAATTGATCTCGCTTTGCAAAGAACCGGACACCAAGCCGGTGATGATATCGCACCACGAATTCTGGAGCAGCTAAAAGAAAAAGGTGGCTTCCTCGAGATCAACGATAAGACGTCGGCCGAAATCATTTACGAACTTTTCGGCGTCAGCAAAAAGAAATATAAAATCGCCTTAGGTGGACTGTATAAAAAGCGCCTGATACAGATTGAAGACAAGGGCATCCGCCTGGTGAAATAGATCGCTCAGTCTGTTTTGGGCTTGGGTGCCACGACCAGCTTTACTTGAAACTTCTTCCCTTTGATGCGTCCCTCGCGAAGCTTCTGCAAGGCCGCATTTGCCAGGTTCGATGAAATCGCCACAAACGAAAAGCCATCCTGAATCTCGATCTTGCCGATGTCGGATGCTTTAAATCCGCCGGCCGCTCCGGTCAAAGCACCGAGAATATCACCCGCACGGATCTTGTCTTTTCGTCCGCCGGAAATAGACAAAGTCTGCATCGCCGCCTGACGACCGGAAAGGCTTAAGCCGTGTTGGTTTTTAAAACCCAAAACTGGCTTTTGAAAACTGATGCCAGCGGCTTTTTCAATCTCTTGAATTTGAATGGCATCAAAACCTTTGGCCAAGGTGACGGCCACACCTTTGCGCCCAGCACGGCCGGTGCGGCCCACGCGGTGCACGTAAGTTTCGTTCTGATTTGGCAAATCATAGTTCACGACCAGATCCAGGTGATCCACATCCAGACCGCGAGCCGCGATATCGGTGGCGACCAAAATTCGGCAGCTGCCGTTTTGGAAAAGTGCCATCACCCGCGCCCGGTCTCTTTGCTCGAGATCGCCGTGCAAAGCCGCGCAGCTGATGTCTTGCGCCTTCATCATTTCAACCAGTTGATCGACGGTCGCCTTTTGATTGCAGAACACCAACGTGGCATTCGAGGGATGCTGTTGCAACACGCGCATCAGGATCGAAGACTTATCCTGAGCTTCTGTCTCGTAAAGCACGTGCTCGATCTGCGGCTGATCCGCAGATTGGTTCTGGATTTGAATGTGCTGAGGTTTTTTTTGATACTTGCGACTGAGGGCCAAAATCGATTCCGGCATGGTCGCCGAGAAAAACAGACTTTGATAGGATTTTGGCAATTGGTCCAAAATCTCCTTCATCTCGATTTCAAAGCCCATATCCAACATTTTATCGGCTTCATCCAAAACCAAAATCTGCAGACTGGAGAGATCCAAGATCTCTCTTTGCATCAGATCCAAGACCCGCCCCGGGGTGCCGACGATGATCTGCCCACCGGATTCAAGACTGTCAGCTTGCGAGCGCACGGATTCGCCACCGACCACCCAACGAACCATCAAGCCATCCAAGCGACGTCCCAAAGTCCGAATTTCCCGTCCCACCTGCTGCACCAATTCGCGCGTGGGACACAAAATCAGCGCTTGCACATTTGGCTTTCGAAGATCGATTTTCTGCAGAATCGGCAAAGCAAAGGCCGTCGTTTTCCCACTGCCTGTTTGCGACTGCCCGATCAGATCCTGGCCCGCCAAAATCACCGGCAGGCTGCGGGCCTGAATTTCGGTCGGTTTTTCATACCCGAGTTCGGATAAGACCGCAGTCAATTCTGGCAATAATGAAAGATCTGAAAAAGCGGAACTCAAGGTGAAAAACTCCTGAAAAATGGGTCGATCAGAGATGTATCAGCCGGGGCTAAAGAGTGGAAGACGAAATCAAAGCTCGACCTTTTTTACTGGGCGTGAAGCGAGCGGCTGCTCAGAGAACTTCCCAGAGAGGCCACCATGATGCAGACGATCGCCACGATTTGACTTAAATTCAAAGCTTCCTGCAAGAACGCGAAACCCGACACCGCCGCAACGGCAGGCTCTAGACTCATCAAAATGCCAAAGGTTTTTGCCGGAATGGCTTTGAGCGCCACCATTTCGCAAGAATAGGGAATCGCACTGGATAAAAGCGCCACCGCGAGCGCCGTGGGCCATGCCGAAAACTGCAAAAGATCCAGGCCCGAAGAAAAAATTCCAAACGGCAACGCGACCAGGGCCGCGACCATCATTCCGGACGAGGCCGCAACGCCGGCCGGAATGTGGCGACTGAGCTTTTGCCCGGCAATGATGTACAATCCCCAGCAAGCGCCAGCCCCCAGGGCCAGCAGAACGCCGATCGGATCCAAGGGGGTGGCCATCAAATCACCCAGCGGCAGAACAAAATAGATGCCGGTCGCCGCCAATAAGGCCCAAAGAAAATCAAGCTTCTGGCGCGAGGCCGCGATCGCGACCATCAAGGGACCCGTGAATTCAAGCGCGACCGCAACTCCTAAGGGAATTTTCACCAGCGCCAGGTAAAAAAGCAGATTCATCACGCCCAGAGCCGTCCCGTAAAAAGCGACCAAGCGAAGATCCTGTCGACTGAATGGGTGCCGCCAAGGTTTCCAAACCACGGCAAGAATCAAGGCCGCAAAGCCGATGCGAAGCGAAGTGGTGCCCATTGCACCCATGATCGGAAACAAACTCTTTGCCAGTGCCGCTCCCCCTTGAATCGAGAGCATGGCCAGAATGAGAAGCCAATACGGGATCATCGCTTAAGAGGCCCGGCGCATATTCATGATTTCTTCGACGTGATGACGAAATTCGGGATACGAGGCCGTCACGCGCTCGAATGCTGAACGCTCGAGCATGTACACATCACAGAAGGTCTGCGCTTTGGCCGTGGCCGAGCGCGGTTTATCTGAAATCAAAGCAATTTCTCCAAAGAAGGCTCCATCTTTCAACGTCGCAATCCTGCTGCCCTCGCGGCTGAGGATATCGACGCTGCCACTTTGGATAAAATAAAGCGCATCGCCGGGTTCATCAACCCTAAATATTTTTTCGTCCGGCACAAAAACGCGGGGCTTCAGTTCACTCATCAACTCTTCCAACAATTCCGGACCAGCGTCTCGCAAAAATGGAACTTTTTCGGCGATCGAGCGGTTGATATGCATGAAAAGCTCGGACTGAATTTTCGTCGGCAACCCGTCCAACAAGCTGTGATCCTGATAACCTTTTTTGTTGATCCACATGTAATGATAATAGGTGCGAATCTTCGAGCGAAGCTCGATCGGCGTGTGGTGCAACTTCATGAACGTTTCGATCTTATCTAGATTATCCATATGGTGCTCGCGGGCCGCATCCGTTCGTGCCAAGATGCTGGCCACGTTGCTCAGGATAAAACCAAACACACCCACGCCCATGACCTGAATGCCGCAGGTGAAAAGCATCTGCGGAATGGTCTTTGCCGAAATGTCGCCGTAGCCGACGGTGGTCAATGTCGTGAATGACCAATACACGGCCTTTACGTAGGTGAGCAGCTGATCCGCATCCGATCCGGCGGTACCGGAACCCAGGGCAATCCATCCACACGACACCAGGTGCACCAGCATTGGTAGCATGATCACCAGCGGAACCAGACGATAAGTCACGGGCTGCAAAGACGGGAAACCGTCCAGAAATTTTCGAATGTTGCGAATGTGGCGAACGCTGAAAAGATTTAAAACCATCGCCCAGGCCCATGTTTCGTCGAAGAGCACAAGGCCCCCCAGCGACAAAGGCAAGAGACAAATCAAATCTAAAACCACCGTCAGCGAAAACCAAGAACGCAGTTTTTTTGGATCTTTTTCGGTGTCGAAAAAATACAGGTAGAGATTCACGATCGAGATCGCCGACACCAGCAGATCAAAAACGATTTCCAGCTCGAAGGCCGGATCAAAACCGATCAGGCGAAGCGGCAACCAAAAACCAACCAGGAAAGCTCCGGCAATCGAAATCAGGCGAAAGTATTGCACACGGTTCATCAGCATAAATTAAATCCGTCCCAAGACACGTCGGACTTCTTCCAAACTGGTGAGCCCACTGAGCACCAGCTTCAGACCAGCTTCCAACAAGGTTTCAAATCCTTCCGAGCGCGCGACCTTCATCAGCTCTTCTGGACTTTTCTTTTCCAGCAAAGCTTTTTGCATGGCAAACGAGTTCTGCCAGATCTCGAGAACCGGAATTCGGTGGTGGTAACCGCTGCCGTGGCAAGCTGGACATCCCGTCGAATAGCTGACCTCTGTGGGGGCCTTGGGCATACGTAAGACTTCGGTGAAAATATTTTTTTCCGATGTCGAAGTGGGTCTGGTGGTCAGACATTTTTTGCAATTAGCGCGAAGCAATCTTTGACTCAAAACCCCGAGCAAACCGGTCGCGATGGTCACGGGACTGACACCCAGCTCGAGCAATCGTGGAGCAATATCCAATGAAGACGAGGTGTGCAAAGTCGAGAGAACCAAGTGACCCGTGATCGAGGCTTCGAAAACAATTTTGGCGGACTCTTCATCACGAATTTCACCGACCATGATCACGTTGGGATCCTGACGAAGTACACTTCTCAGCGCTTTGCTAAAATCAAAACCACGCTTGTAATCGACCTCGATTTGATTGAAGCCCTTGATTTCCATCTCGACCGGATCTTCCAAAGTCGTCACGTTGACGCCAACGTCGTTGATCGCGTTGAGCATCGAATACAAGGTCGTCGTCTTTCCCGAACCTGTCGGTCCCGTCACCAAGAACAATCCCTGCCGGCTCTTTGAGACCGCGCCTAAGATATTCACAATGCGACGATCGGGCGCAATCATGGCCAGTGGCACCACCGCACTTTGCGAACGAATCAAACGAAGCACGAACTTTTCTCCGTTGCGAACCGGCACGCAGCTGGCGCGAGCGACGACCGATACGTCAGCGATCGTGGTCTTCAATTGACCATCTTGCGGAACAAATTGCAGACTGATATCCATATCGGAAATGATTTTAAGACGGTTGACGACCTCGCGGCCCGTCCCAATCTCGAGGCGCTCATTGCTTTCCTGCAACACGCCATCAATGCGAAATCGAACATGCAGATGATCTTCCGATGGCTCAAAGTGAATATCGCTTGAACGATTCTTCATGGCGGTCAGGAGCATCTGATCGACCCACTTGACGACATCAATGACCGGCTTTTTAGTGGCCACTCCCGCCTGCGTGCGGGTGTCAGTGACCGATTCAATGTGCAGTTTGATTTCGGACTGCCAAATTTTAAACTGCTCTTCCCGAACGCTAAAAAGTTTCAAACGATAGTGTTTCAGGTACCGACTGACGTGGCTTAAAAGCTCCGTCATGTCTGGATCGACCGCGCACAAGATGATTTCGTTATCGATAATCTTCAGCGGCAGGACTTTTCTTTCGTTCATCAGGGCCAGGGGCAAAAGATTCGCCACGGGCTTAAAGTTAATCTTCTCTTCGGTTTTGAAAAATTTCAGACCCGCCACATGACCCAAAAGTTGCAGCCGCTGCGCCAGGCTTTTCGCCAGCGCGATCGTAAAACCAGGAAGTTTTAAAAGCTGCTGAATCAAGACCGGTGGAATGGGAAACAGAATGCATTCGTCCATGGCGCGGGCGTGATAGCCGGGCTTACCGCCCGACAGAATCTGCACCTCGCCGAAGCCTTCGCCCGCAGTCAAAGTCATCATCGTGGCCACGGCCTTAGAGCCGCTGAGCGCGCGCTGCATTTGCACCTGACCTTTGGCGATCAGATAATAAGATCCTGCTTCGGCGGTTGAAGTTAAAATCTGCGTGCCCGCTTTCGCCGTCAAAGGTTTGATATGCGTCACGATTTGCTGAAGAATCCCGTCCGGGAGCGAAGAAAAAAGTTTCGAAGCTTTCAACAGCGCCATTGGGTCGGCGACCGCATCCGCGCCGGCCGGAACGGAAGAAGTCGATGAAACCGCCGATAGCCGTGGGGCCATCTTGGGAGTAGACTTGAGACTTTGCTGGGCCGTTTGCACCGCCACATCGAATTCAGATTCGGAAATCAAATTCAAGGTAAGCTCGATATTCGGAAAGCTCTGTCGCATGTGCTGAAAGAAGACCTCATTGTGCGGATTTTTCAGAATCACGGTCAATAGCCCGGCGCGAATCGAAGTCGGGATCACGCCCATCTTCGTCCACTGAATCAGCGGCAGATAAGCGGTCACCTCTTGCGACAGCGCCAATTGGCTGGGGTGGTAAAACGGCACGGTCTCATTCAGCGATTCAACATTTTGATTGATCAGCGCAAAAATCTGCGCCAAGCGCAGCGACACCATGGGATGGGTTTGCAGCATGGTCATGAACTGATCCCCGTCCATGCGAAGCAAAACGCAATCTTCAAACGCATAGGCCGAACCTGAGCGAGTCGACTTGGTCAGGATCGAAAATTCAGCAAAATTATTTCCGGCTTTCAAAAGAGCCAAGCGCTGAATGCGATTTTCTTCGGCGAGGTAACTGACGATCTCGACTGCACCCTTAATGATAAAGTAAACCGAGTCATTGAACTCTTTTTCAAGAATGATGCATTCGCCTTTTTTGAAAAAGATTTCTTCAACGTGCTCGGCCGCAAAATCAATCGCGGCCGGCGGCGCTTCTTGAAATAGCAAACAGGTTCGCAATTGCGATTTGAAATCCGAAGGATCTGCTTGAAGAACCGGGGCCGCACTCATGTGCAACTTATCGGATTAAATCAGATTTCTTGGATTCATCGCGCGCAATTCTAGCCCTAAGGAGAGATCGTTTCCAAAGACGCACGGGTCTTGTCAATCCAGGACCTGAGCTCGGGATTGGCGGTGTTGGTGTAATTTCCGTTCCCGATGCAGAGACTGTAGATGCCTTGCGGGTCCAGTTTTTGGTCGTCCATCGCCAGCATGCTGGTATTGGACACGACACCTAAAATCAACAGCTCTTTCGTCTGGGGATCGGTCACCAGACCTGGACCTCCGGAATCACCACTGCAAAAACCCTTATGGTCATTCTGGTTGATGGCGAACGTCTTCGAGTCCAGTTGCAGGCTTTGCAGTGTCTTCGTCACAAATCTCAATTCAGGTGTTGGCTCCGTTTCGGCATTCGGGTCCGAACGATCCGATGTGATTCCAAATCCAGCGACGGTGAAACTTTGCGGCACTTTGATTTGATTGGCGCTTGCCAGTTTCATCACGCGAGCGGCGGGCACTTCTCGGTCCAAAAGAATCAGCGCCAGATCGTTTTCATAATGCCCGGCTTGGCCTCCGTAATTTTCATGCACGTGAATTTTTTTGGCCGCAAACCACTCTTTCAAATTCAGCGGATCGGATTCGGGTTTTTTGGTCAGCGAAATGTAAATGCCAGACTCGGCTTTGCCATCCACACAATGGGCAGCAGTCAGAATCACGCGGGTTGAAATCGCCGAAGCCGTACAGTGTCCCGCCCAAGCAATTTTGGTCGAGTTTCCGGTTTTATCCAGTTGCGTCCCGTAAGCCATGTATAAGACTTTGCCGGACATCATTGAAGTCGGCGCCACTTTATCACCGCCAATGACTTCGGCGGATGGTGTGATCTCGTCTTCGCTGATGAGATTCGACGACATTTGGCGCGCGCAAGATATCTGCAAAACGCTGGCGCACAAAATTCCAATTTGTAAAAGAGCCTTGAAAAAACTGCCTTGTATTTGAAACCCCAGAATTGTCATAAGCACCCCTTTTTGTCAGTCCCCTCACCTTCAAATCGCACGCTTTCGCACAACAAGAAGATTGAAAAGAGAAACAGCAAAGCGCGCGCCTAGCCCTGACCGGTCCATTGAAAGGAATATATTCAGCAAGCCAATTTGCGTCTGTCACGATCAGAATCGCTCGAATCGAGGGTTATTTTTTGATGACGTGATCAATTGCTTCTGAGCACCGATTCACGGCCTTATGGCAAAGAGCATCGAGAATTTTGCTGCGGGCCGACGACTCAGCCCAGAATCTGCCGAGCCTTGATGAGCTGCTGCTTCACGGCTGATGGCGAGGTTCCCCCTTGCGAGGTCCGCGCTTTCAAAACCGCGGTGTGCGACAGTCGGCGCAGCGTTTGAGAATCAAATTTGGGATGTAGAGCTTGAAGCTCAGCCAGATTTAAATCTTCAAGACCCACCCTACGGGCGATGCAGGCTTGCACGACGTGGCCGACGATTTCGTGAGCTTCACGAAAGCTCAGACCTTTTTCCACCAAATCGTCAGCGAGATCTGTGGCGTTCGAGAAATCGCGTTTCAAAGCCGAAGCCATGCGTTCGGTTCGCCATTCACATTTGGTCAGTGTCAGATGAATCATTTGCAAACAAGAGTGCAAGGTTTCGATGCCTTCAAAGAGATGAATCTTATCTTCCTGCATGTCGCGATTGTAGCTGAGCGGCAACGACTTCATCATCGTCAAGGCCCCCATCAAAGCACCGTACAAGCGCCCCACCCGGCCGCGCACCAGCTCGGCCACATCCGGATTTTTCTTCTGCGGCATGATCGATGATCCGGTGGTGACTTCATCCCCCAGCTCGACAAATGCAAACTCCGGAGTGCTCCAAAGAATCAGCTCCTCGCACAGGCGAGACAGATGCATCATCGCGATCGAACCCGATGATAAAAACTCGATCACAAAATCGCGATCCGAGACCGCATCCAGACTGTTTTCAGAAATCTTATGAAACGAAAGCTCGCGCGCCACGGTCTGACGATCAATCGGGAAACCAGTTCCGGCCAATGCGGCCGAGCCCAAAGGCATCGACAAAATTCGTGGCAGACTTTCTTCAAAGCGCTCGCGATCCCGCTGGAACATCCAGAAATAAGCCATCAAATGATGAGCCAAAGAAACCGGCTGGGCATGCTGCAAATGGGTCATTCCCGGCAAGATTGTTTCCGTGTGTTGTTCGGATTGAGATAAGAGCTCGCCCTGGATGTCTTTCAAAACCGAAAGAATATCCCGGACTGCTTCGCTTAAAAACAAACGCGTATCCGTCGCCACTTGATCATTGCGACTGCGGGCGGTGTGAACTTTCTTGGCGGATTCGCCGACCAGCTCAAACAGGCGTCTTTCGATTTCACCGTGAATGTCTTCGGCCTCGGGATTAAATTTCCAAGCACCGCTTGCCAGCTCTTCGCCGATTTGGCCAAGACCGCGCATGATCTTCTCGCCGTCTGCCTGAGAAATGATATTTTGCGCCGCTAGCATGCGAGCGTGCGCGATCGATGTCTTGATGTCGATCGCCCACATTTTCGAATCGGTCGAAATGCTCGAAGAAAACTGTTCAAAAGCTTTGGCGGTCCCTTTGCTAAAGCGTCCTCCCCACAATTTCATTTTCGACTCCTTCTTGACGATTTCAAATGCTGGCAAATCAAATTCGGCGACGACAGGCCAACGACTGAAGCAAACCTGACACATGCATTTCGAACAGCGACAGATCCACCACCGAGATGGATCTGTCATTTAAAACCTACTGCTTCGGTTGATATTTTTCCATCAACTGATTGTACATGCGAGATTGCAGGCCAAAATTCTTTACCGAACCGGTGCTCTCTCGCTGATCAAAAGTTGTGGTGTCGAACGAGGCGAGCTCCTCGGAATACAGTGCCCAAGGCGAGCTTCGACCGATCACGGTTGTTTGGCCCTTGAATAACTTCAGGGACACTTCACCGGTCACGCGTTTTTGCGTGCTGCCGATAAAGCTTTCCAGATCCGCCTTCAATGGATCCCACCACAGGCCTTCATAGGCAAGCTTGCTCCACTCTTGATCGACAACCGCTTTGAAACGGATTTCATCACGAGTCAGTACCAGATTTTCCAAAGCTTTGTGCGCCTTCAAAAACACGGTGCTTCCGGGGCATTCATAGTTTTCGCGAACCTTCAGGCCCATCATGCGATCTTCCATGATGTCGATACGACCGATGCCGTGACTGCCGGCAATTGAATTCATTTTCAACACCAATTGCGCGGGCGACAGGGTTTCACCGTTCAAGGAAACCGGCACGCCGTTTTTAAAGCCAACTTTGACAAGTGAAGCTTGCGCGGCACTTTCTTCCATGGATTTGGTCCACTGAAAAATTTCTTCCGGCGGCACAAAGTCCGGCTCTTCCAAACGCCCGCCTTCGATCGATCGGCCCCAAAGATTTTCATCGATGGACCAGATCTTATTCAAAGACTGCTGAATCGGAATGTTTTTCTCTTTCGCGTACTGAATTTCCCAAGACCGGGTCATGTTGCGTTCACGAACCGGCGCATGAATCACCGCATTTGGCATCAGCGAGCGAATCCCGAATTCAATTCGGTACTGATCGTTGCCTTTGCCGGTGCAACCGTGAGCGAAAGCTTCGATTCCCAATTTCTTTGCGTACTCGACCGCTTTTGCCGCAATCAAGGGACGCGCGATCGAAGTCGACATCGGATAACCTTGGTAATCGCCATTGGCCTGAACCGCGGGCCAGCAGAACTTTTCGACAAATTCTTCTTTCGCATCGGCAGTGTAATGCTCGGTCTGCAGAATCTTCGCTTTGTCAGCCGCCTGAGTGATATCGGCTGGATCCTGTCCCACATCGACCGTGACGGTGACGACTTTTTTATAGCCGTATTCTTCGCGCATCAGGGGAATACAAACCGAAGTGTCCAAGCCTCCGCTATAGACCAAAAGCACTGCATCCTTATTGGTATTTTCTTTCATCTGTTTGTTTCCTTTCCGTCAGGAATCGCCCTTCGGAATTTCAAGCTTCCGTCAGACCATTCGTTTTATGCTTAGTGGGCATACTTATGCATGTATATGCATCTTTCTGGATTATAATGCAATATATATTTGACAATGCAGATTAAATCAATAATTATGCACGCATGATGAATAAAAAAGAGGCATTCACTCACACCACTATTTCCGGCGGCGCCCTGAAACCCGCGCCCATCACGGCTTCCATCGTGGGGGCTCGTGGATATTCGGGTCTGGAGCTGGCGAAACTCCTTTTTAAACATCCCGGCATAAAACTGACGCATGCATTTGCAACTCAAGATTTTTCGCTGAGCGATGATTTGTTTGAAGCCGAAGCGAAGCAGGTCGTGTGTTTGCCTGAACATCAATTGATGAAACATCTGACGGACGTGGTGTTCTTGGCCACACCGGCAGAAGTGTCCTTAAAACTTGCGCCGCAAATTCTGGCGCAGGGAAAAAAGGTCATCGATCTCTCGGGTGCTTTTCGCCTGAAGAAAAATGATTACCAGAAATGGTATCACTTCGAGCACACGGCGAAAGATACATTGACGAGTGCGCAGTACGGATTGGTGCCGTTTGCTCAGCCTGCAAATCGCGAGACCAATCTGATTGCCAATCCAGGTTGCTTTGCCACGGCGATCAGCATGGCTTTGATTCCGCTTCTAAAAAAGTCTTTGATCCAGACGGAAGGTCTGGTTATCGACGCGAAATCGGGAACCACCGGTGCGGGACGAAAAGCTTTGGAAAATCTTTTATTTTCCGAGGTTGCTGGCAACTGTCTTCCCTACCGCATCAGCCAGCACCAGCACTATCCCGAGATTCAGGAAGCGGTCGAGCTTTTCACCGGTCAGCGGATCGAGCCCCATTTCTCGACGCATTTGTTGCCGACGCAAAAAGGCATCATCGCTTCGATCTACGCGACCAGCACCACCGACTCGATGGAAGAAATCGAAGCGGCGTTCGCTTCTGAATACGAAGGAAACCCCTTGGTTCAGTATGGAACGAACATCGCAAAGCTTGCGAAACTGACCGGCGTCACCGGCACCGCCAAGACGCACATCAGTTACGCTCTCGCCAACCGCAAGCTGTACGTGTTTTCGGTAATTGATAATTTGATGAAGGGTGCGGCCAGCCAGGCCGTGGAAAATCTCAACCGACTTTTGGACCTGCCCCCGCATTATGCACTGGCAGGAACGGAGGCTCACACATGACCCCAGGACCAGGATTGCAAAGAACGACTTTGCCAAAAGGATTTTTCGCTAGCGGAGTGAACTGCGGCGTTCGTCGCTACCGTCCCGACATCGGATTGATCTACACCGAAAAGGACTGTGTCGCCGCCGGCGTTTTCACTTTGAATATGATGAAGGCGGCCCCCGTGCTTTTCTGCCAGCAGAATTTGCCGAGCTCTAAAGTGCGCGCCATCATCACCAATTCCGGCCAGGCCAATGCGGCCACCGGTGAATTGGGCGTGACCAACAATTTCTTGATGGCGAAAGCTGTGGCCGACAAATTGGGTGTCGCACCTTCGCAAATCTTGACCGCCAGCACGGGCGTGATCGGCAAACATTTGGAGGTCGAGAAAATCGTCTCCGCCGTTCCCGAACTGGTCGAGCGCGCGACCGACGTGGCCGAAAATTTTGCGCTGGCGATCCTGACCACCGATCTCGTGCCCAAGTCCGTGACGACAGTCGTAAAACTGTCGCAGGGAGTGGTGCGCCTGACCGGGATCTGCAAAGGCTCGGGCATGATCCATCCAAACATGGCGACCATGCTGGGTTACATCCTGACGGATTTGACTCTGACGCCAGAGCTTACGCAATCGCTCTTGAAAGAGACGACGGACGAGAGCTTCAACATGATCAGCGTCGACGGCGAAAGCTCAACGAATGACTGCGTGTTCATGATGGCCAGCGGTGAAGCCGGCGTGGAGCTAAAGACTGACGAAGACATGCGAAACTTTAAAGACGCGATGATGGATGTCTCCAAATTTTTGGCCCAATCCATCGCCGCCGACGGTGAAGGTGCGAGCAAGCTGATCGAAGTCGAAGTCAAAGGCGCGCCCAATCTCGAGATGGCTCGACGAGCGGCCCGTGGCATCACCCTGAGCCCCCTCGTCAAGACGGCGATTCACGGCGAAGACCCCAACTGGGGCCGGATCCTTGCGCGCTTGGGCGCGGATCAGGTGCCGATGTCGTGTTTGAATGCGATGACCTTGAAGCTGCAAGATCAGCTTTTGTTTGCAGGCGGCGCTCCGGTCGAATTCGAGCGTGATGCCGTCAAAGCGCTTTTGAAACAAACGAAGATCCAAGTCCAGATCGATTTGAAATCAGGAGTGGAATCAGCCGTGGCTTGGGGCTGCGACCTCTCGAAGAAGTATGTTGAAATCAACACGGAGTACTCATGAAATCATCACGCGTTTTAATCAAATTGGGCGGAGCTTCTCTGCAAGATGAAACTGTTTTGATGACTTTGTCGGAAGCCTTGAAGCAGTTTCGCAAATACGGATACCAGGTCATCTTGGTTCACGGTGGCGGTCCCGCGATCAATGCCGAACTGACCAAGCGTGGGATCCAGTGGAATTTCATTCAGGGCCAACGCGTGACCACGCCGGAAATGATGGGCGTGATCGAAGACGTGCTCTTTGGCGAGGTCAACCAGAAGCTGGTAAGCCATCTGGAAGCCCAAGGCATTCCGGTGCGCGGACTTTCGGGCGCGCAGAATAAAACGTTGCTGTGCCAATCAGCCTCGCGCGAGCTCGGTCAGGTCGGCGCCATCCAGCAGGTCATGAGCACGTGGATCGAAGAAATTCTAGCAAGCCCCGAAGCTCCCATCCCGGTGATCGCACCGATTGGTGTGGGTGCTAGTGGCGAGGCTTACAATATCAACGCGGACTGGGCCGCCAGCCATTTGGCAAGCGCGCTCAATGCCGAATACTTGATTTACCTGACGGATCAATCCGGCATTTTGAATTTGCAAAAGCAATTGATCGATCATTTGTCCGAACAGGATCTCGAGGATCTGGTGACAAAAGAAGTGGTCACGGGTGGCATGCTGACCAAAACGCGCGCTTTGCTGTATGCTTTGCAAAATGGCGTGAAAGCGGTTCGCGTGATGAACACCAAAGACACCATCAAAGGGCTTTGGAGTGATCGCATCGGAACCTGGTGTGTGCCGGGCGGTGATCGTCCGCTCGAGGAAGGATTGCAGCACTGTGCAGCCATTTAAATCCAAACACTTTCTCACCGGAGAGGAGCTCTCGCAAACGGAGCTCCTCTCATTGTTGGACCTGGCGACGAGCTTGAAAAAATCGCGCGGCAGCGAGCGCACGTCGGTCTTGAATGGCAAGACCGTCGCTCTGATTTTTGAAAAGCCCTCGCTGCGCACCCGTCTCAGCTTCACGGTCGGCGTGCAGGAGCTTGGCGGCAGCGTCGTCGAGCTCACCGGCAGCAACAAGAAAAGCGAAGAGCCCGAAGACGCCATTCGCGTTTTGCAGGGAATGGTTCACGGCGTGATGCTACGAACTTTCGAGCATTCGATTTTAGAGCGCATGGTTTCGAAAGCCAAAATCCCGGTGATCAATGGTCTTTCGGATTCTCACCATCCTTGTCAGGCATTGGCGGATCTTCAAACTTTGAAAGAGCGTTTCGGAAAATTGAAAGGTCTCACCATCGCTTACATCGGTGATGGAAATAATATTTTGCACTCGACACTCTTGCTGTTTCCGTTTCTTGGTGTGAACGTGCATTACGCTTGTCCCGAGAACTATCAGCCCGACACCGAGATCCTCAAACGAGCAATTGCTCGAGCGAAAATCGGTGGAGCAATTATTCAAAAACATGAAACTCCTTCACAAGCAGTCCAGAACGTCGATGCGTTGTACACCGACGTCTGGACAAGCATGGGATTTGAAGCTGAGAATAAGCAGCGTATGCAGGCATTCGAAGGTTATCAAATCAACAAAGCTCTTCTGCAAAAGGCTCAGCCATCGGCAATCGTGCTTCACTGCTTACCGATGATCAAAGGTCAGGAGATTACGGAAGACGTAGTCGAGAGTCCGCAGTCCGCAATCTTCGAACAAGCTGAAAATCGTTTGCATGCGCAGAAGGCATTGATGATGGGAATTTTCAGTGGCTAATCCAGATCCGCGCGACCGACAGGTTTTTCTGCGAAAGCTCCTAGCTGAAGGAAAAATCTCGACGCAAGAGGAGCTTGCCGATGAACTTCGCCGCCATGCTTTTGATATCACTCAAAGCACGATCTCGCGCGACCTGAGAAAAATTGGTGCGGTCAAAACTGTGGATGCTTCTGGCAACACGGTTTACAAACTTTCCATGGACCGACCCGCCCCCGCTCCGCTGCGCACGACCGGATTCAAAGATCTTCTCCTGGACATTCAACACAACGGCTTCATGATTGTCATCCATACCACGGCGGGCTCAGCCAGTCTGGTCGCCGCTCACTTTGACCAGGTCAAGATCGGTGGCATTCTGGGCACCATCGCCGGTGACGATACCATATTTATTGCTCCAGCCTCGCCAAACGAAATCGACGGCATCATCCAAAAGATTAAAGACTCGTTCTAAGTTTAAAACTTAGCACATCATCAACAATCAACCGGCCACCGGCCTCAGATCTTCGTTCACGGGATAAAATCGCAAGTCTCGACTTGCCTCGCGTTGTGATTCGAACTTAAGATTTTTATCTATGGCAAAAAAAATTCCTGTTAAATCATCCGCCCCGGTCAAGAAACCAACCCAAAAACGAAAGTCCACGCGGTACGCTCCAGATCCAGGCACCTTTGCCCTGATCCTGAGTGATGAGAATGGAAAGAAGCTCACGGCCGGCATTCCGTGCCTGATCGTGGAGGAATCCTACGCGGGATGCGGTTTGATGGCGATGAAAGACGGGATGATCAAGAAGGGCGCAACCTTCGAAGTGCAAGTCGGAAAGCTTCCGAAAACCCAAGCGCAAGTTCGATGGACCAAAATTCTCGAAGATAAAATTGTTTATTTTGGTCTGATCTATCTCAAATAATTCGACTGATCTAGTTTTGTTAGCTGCCGAATTTTGAATTTATCGTTAAGAATTTCTTTAGCGGCGACGCGGTCTTGCTCCATTTTCATGACGATGATTGCCATGTTTCGCCCTAGGGCGTAATCCATTTTGGTGAAAAATATCAAAACCCAGCACAAAGATACCGAGGCTCTCCTTGGTGATTGGCGGAAGGAGCGCGCCTTCCGCGTCGTCCGCGCCATGAGCCGATTTGGCTTGCTTCTTTCTTTGCTGGCAACGGTTGTCGATATTTTATTCCATGTTCCAAATATCGTTTTGTTTGGCGATCTCGCCCTCGTTGCCGGCTGCGCAACGGCGCTCAAATTATCTATTCAGCGAACCGACGCTTACTCATCGTTTGCTTGGATTCCTCTTTACTTTGGACTGTGGACCGCCTGCACCACCAGCATTGCCACCACCGGCGCCCTGAGCAGCCCACTGCACGGCGGATATTGGACCCTGTTGTATCTCAGTGGCCTTTTGATTCAAACGCGCTTTCGACATTTTCTGGTCTCGTGTTTTATCCTGGCTAATATCGCCCTGTGGATTTTTCTAGACTATCGCTTTCCAAAAGCATTTGGTGCACCTCCACCGCTTGCATTCTCAGTCCTGATACACCTGATCATTTTGGCGACGCTCTTTTTGTTTGTTTCGGAATTCATGAGAACCGAGCGCGATCTCGGTTACGAGCTCTTAAGAAGATTCAAGGACCTCACAAAAACCCGCGAAGACCTGAGCCGCCAAGCCGAAGCGAACGTCGCGAAGAACACCTTTCTGGCAAATGTCAGTCACGAACTGCGAACTCCCTTAGGCGCAATTCTGGGATACGCTGATCTTCTGCAAGCACCGGATATTCCAACGCCGCAAAAAGAAAAGTTCGCCGAAACCATTTATCGCAATGGTTTGCAGCTTTCCCATTTGGTGGACGATCTCCTAGATCTCTCGAAAGCCGAAGCTGGAAAAATCGATCTGGAAAAAGCCCCTTTTAATTTAAAATCCGCGATCAACGAAGTGATTGAACTTTTAAATCTCTCGGCCAACCAAAAGGGAGTGGCTTTACAAGCTATCTATCAGGGGCGGGTGCCAGATACGATTCTGACGGATTGTTTCCGCTTTAAACAAATCCTGCGCAACATTATCGGCAACGCGATCAAGTTCACCGCCTCTGGACACATCCACATCACGACGACCCTGATCTCTTCAGGCTCTTCAAAAACCACTTTGCAAATTGAGATCGAAGATACGGGCTGTGGTCTTTCCGCCGAAGAGCAAAAACGAATTTTCAAAGCATTCAGTCAAGCCGACGCGTCCATCTCCCGAAAGTTTGGCGGCACCGGTCTTGGCCTGAACCTTTCTCGAAACCTCTCTCAACTTTTGGGCGGAGACCTGCGTTTGGCTTGGAGCCAGAAAGATGTCGGCAGCTGCTTTGTCTTTCAACTGCCCCTTCCCGAACCTGAAACCACCGCGGCTCCTGAATTCACGCAAACCTTCTTCTCGATGTAAAATGCCATCCGACCATCAACCGATCCCAGTGGTCCTGTGCGGATCTCGAACAGAAGCGTGACAGGTTAAGATTGTCGACATGCGTATCTCTTGGCTCGATCTCAATTCTGACTGCAAACACAGAACAGATGCGCTTGAAATGATTTTCCGCAATTTAACTCGCAGCTCATCATAAATCATATTTTTTTCGTCTCCAACCTGTGCAGACTTATAAACATGAAAACACTTATCTTAATCACCACCATCACCTTGCTCTCCCAAACGGGTTGCCGCAGCTCGATTGAACGCATGACGGGCAGCTCGACCCTGAACAGTTCCGAAATGGTCGGCGTCGAAAAGAAAGACCTTCTCAAGGATCGTGTCGTCGACGCCCGAGATGACCAAAAAAATGCCGAGAAGTCCTTTAAAAGCGCGCTCACCAGTCTCAAGTCCTTTTACGCCGACAACAGCAAGGATCTTGAGAAAAAGTATCGCACGCTGCAGTTCTCGTACGAAGATGCACTGAAAAATGCGAACGAAGTTCAAACCAGCATCGATCGCATGAAACCATTGGCACAAAACCTATTTAATGATTGGGAACAAGAGGTCGATAAGATCGACACGGTCTCGCTCAAGACCCAAAGTCGCCAAAAGTTGACCGAGTCCCAATCCAATTACGCCTTGATGGAAACGCAGTTCAAAGCCATCGAAGAGAAGATGGTTCCGGTCCTCAAAAAATTCAATGATCAGATTCATTACCTGAAATACAATCTCGACGCGAAATCGCTTTCCGCTTCCCGCGCCGACAATCGACTGATCCAAACCGAAATCGAACGGCTGATCACCGATCTTCATAAATCAGTGGCGACGGCGGATGACTTCGTCAAGAAGATGCCGACGCAATAATGAAGCAGCCTACTCTTCCATAAAGTTCAGGTCGCGGTGAAAGCTTTCTTTCACGGCCCACAAGCCCACCATGGCAATGGCGAAGCAAAAAGTCCCGATGTAAAAAGCGGCCTGCGCGGTTGGCATCGTCTTTTTAATTTCCGCAAATCCCAAAGTGACAAACACCGCCGAGCCCCGCACGAAATTCGGTATGGTGGTCGCCACCGTCGCCCGCAGATTGGTACCGAATTGTTCGGCCGCCACCGTCACCAGCACCGCCCAGTAACCGACCGCAAGGCCAATCACCAAGCAGCAAGCATAGACCATCGTGTTCGTCATCCCTTCGGACTGGGTGTAAATCGTCATCACCAAAAATCCCAACGCCAAACACGCACCCACCGCCTTTTTACGACTTTGCAGGTATTGACTGAGAATCCCTGACAACAAATCCCCAATCGTAATGCCGATCGAGCCCAGCAAAATCGCGTTGCCGGCGGTCACCGTCCCCTGCACGTTTAATCCAGCGGTCAATTCCGGAGCAAAAGTCCAAAGAATGCCGGTGGTGAAATAAATCGGCACGCCAATGGCGATGCAGGCCAGATAACGTCCGATTCGTTTGCCTTGAAAGAGCATCCAAAACTGTCCGCGCGGAACATCTGCCGCGTGCGAAACTTTGGTGAACAGCGCTGACTCATGCATGCGAATTCGCGCCAGCAAAAGCCCCAGGCCCATCAATCCACCAACAACATAGGCCGCCTTCCATGGAAAGAGCTGCCCGATCAAAGCTGCGGCCACGATCCCCAGCATCCCGCAGCTGGCAACGATCGTCGTCCCGATGCCGCGCTTTTCTTTTGGCAATGATTCTGAGACCAAAGTGATCGCCGCACCGAGCTCGCCGGCCAGACCCAATCCCCCCATAAAGCGGCAGAAGGCATAGCTATTCACATCCCAAACAAAAGCGTTGGCAATATTCGACAGCGAGTACAAAAGAATCGAAGCAAATAAAACCGACAGACGCCCTTTCTTATCTCCAATCACTCCCCACAAAACGCCGCCAATCATCATTCCGATCATACCGGCGTTGTAGATAAAAACCCCGTCCGATAAAATCTGCTGCGGATCCGTCAGTCCCAAATCCTTCAGCGAAGTCACGCGCATCACTCCGAACAGCGTGATGTCAAAAAGGTCCACAAAATATCCAAGACTGGCAATGATGACGGTGAGATTGATGCATTCTTTGACATCGCGAAAACGCATGGCTGGTTCCCTTCTCGGTGTTTGGTGCAAAAGAAGCTAACCAAGCAACCATGAAATGGGAAGTGGATATTCGGCATTCTCAACCGTCGTTGATACACCATTCCAACGGTCCGGCGGCGCTCGATGGACGCCGTTAAAAGAGACAGAATGTCGGGGACGACGCGGTAACACCAGTCACCGCACCATCAATTCCAGAACTCACAGAAATTTTTATTTACTGTTGAGCGGCCAGTTCAGCGATCAAATCCCAACCAAACTTTTCAAGCTTGGATTCACCGATGCCATGAATGGACTTAAGCTCTTCGATATTTTGTGGATTGTGAATCGCCAACTCTCGCAGCGTACGATCGCTGAAGACCACGAAAGCCGGCAAATCCAACTCCGTGGCTTTTTCTTTTCGCCACTTGCGCAGTGCCTGAAAACGAAGCTCTTGGGTCGCATCCAACACTTGATCTCCAGAAGAGGCCGAACGTTTCGCTTTTTTCAGGCGCACGGGTGGCGGTGGTGCTGCGGGCTTTTGAATGCGGCGACTGGAAGCAGGATCACAAGTGTCACAGTGCCCACAGCGCTGAATCCGTTGCGAATCTTTATAATAAGTCAGAATTTCGGCATGACGGCACTCACTGCCTTCTGAATAATTGACCAGGGCCTCGAGATTTCGCCAGCGCAAATCTTTGATCGCCTTTTGCGCCGTCGAATTTTGAATGAAATAAGACTGAAGACCTTTGTCCTTTTTCGAGTACAGCATCAGGCAAGTTGAATGCTCGCCATCTCGCCCCGCTCGCCCCATCTCTTGATATAAAGAATCGATATTGCCGGGCATTTGAAAGTGGACCACCAGGCGCACATCCGGCTGATCGATCCCCATGCCAAAGGCATTGGTCGCGACCAAGATGCGAATTTCGTTTTCTCGGTAAGCCTCTTGCGTGCGTGTTCGCTCCGTGGTCGTCAGACCCGCATGGTAGAATCCCACTTGCGCAAACTTATCTTCTAAAAAAGCCGCCAGCGACTCGGTCACTTTGCGGGTTCCGCAGTAAACCAGAATGCGTCCGGTGGGATTTTGGCGAATGGCCTGCAGCAGGAACGTGGATTTCTCTTCGTCCGTCTCGCAGGACTCGACCTGATAATAAAGATTCGGCCGGTAAAATCCATGCACCATTTTTTCAGGTTTCTGCAAATTCAGATTTTTAGCCACATCCTGCAAAACCGTCGGTGTTGCTGATGCCGTCAACGCCAAGACCGGCACATCGGGACGAAGCTGCTTGAGAATGCGCAGCTCTGCGTACTCTTCGCGGAAATCGTGACCCCATTGCGAAACGCAGTGGGCTTCATCGACCGCAAATAATGCGATCGTCTTTTTTTGAATCCAAGCCTTAAAGCCATCTTTCTGTGCGCGCTCGGGAGATAAATACAAAACGTAGGCGGTGCTTTTCTCGATCTCCGAAAAAACCACCCGCTTTTCAGCTTCAGTTTGGCCCGAGTACAAGCAGCCCGCCATCATGCCCTGGCGCTTGAGATTGGCGACCTGATCCTTCATCAATGCCACCAGCGGCGAAATCACGATCACCAATTGCTGAGAATAGGTCGCCGGAAACTGGTAACACAACGACTTGCCGCCGCCTGTCGGTAGCACTGCCAGAACATCTTTCTTATCCAAGACGGCCGAGATGATCTCGCGTTGTCCGGGACGAAATGAAGGCATGTGAAATGCCTGCTGCAGTAAACCTTCAAAAGATTCGGATTTCATGTGCCCACCACTTTCTCGAAAAGGCCGCACTTCTGCAACTGTTGTTCCCACAAGAGCTCAAAATAGATGAGAGATGACACTGCTTGCGAAACGACATCCGGATGAAAAGCTATTTGCGAGTGGACTTTGGGGGAAACTGCTCGATCAGGTCTTCCAAAACCTGCTTCCAATGCTCTCGCAGACGAGCTTTCTCGCGGCCGTTCGGGATTTTTTCGTGCTGCACCCAGATGGCTGATTTACCATGGGGCCTCTGTTTGACGTAGACCTGAACCACGGTGCTGCGATCGGCATCACTTTCCTGCCACGTCAGGCGCAGCCGCTCGGGTGATTTGAACGTCCGCACCTCACCGAAGACGCCGCCTTCAGTCTCGTACATCGCCCCCTTGGCCAGTTTAAAACCCGATAATGGTTTCAGCCAGACCTGTAGACCCTTGGGTGAAAAAAGATATTTCCATAAAATCTTGGCGTCGACCGGTAAGGTTTTCCCAGCGGTCAGCGAGTACTCGCCCTTTTCATTGCGGCCTTCGATCTTTCGCCCAATCGCTTGCTCGAATCCCGTGGCCACACCTTGCTGCCACCATGGGCCCAGCTTGTACTTTTTTTTCAAGAAGGCGACGATGTCCTTGTGAGTCCACCCGGCGGCCCCCTGATTCGTCAAGATCTCAACCCATTGATCCCACGTCTGACCCGTGCATTTTAAAACCGACTGAGAGGTCACACGGCCGACTTTTTCGTATTTCATAAACCCATCGTACGAGAGGCAGTGCGAAAACTCAAGATTCCATCAAAGCGAGATTTCCAATTCTGATCATTCGTGACAAGATGATCAGGGAGGTCCAAGTCGTTCCAATGAGAAATGAAAATGAGAATTTACCACCCGTCGAAATTCCGCCGGATTCCCTAGATGCTGGCACCCTCAAAGCCGTCGTGGATTCATTTATCTTTCGCGATGGTACGGATTATGGCTGGCAGGAAGTCCACCATGACACCAAGTCAGAGCAGGTCTTAAGACAGATCGCCAAAGGACACGTGAAAATTATTTTTGATCCCAACACTGAATCCATCACTTTGATGACGGAAAAAGAGTGGAAGAAACTGCAAGCCAGTCAGGCTTCTACTTCCCGGACTGTTGCTGATTGAAAATGTGATCGTCCACTTCGACCTGCGAAGCTTCCAGGTTGCTTTCATGTTGCGCTTGCACATTGCGCCAGATCTTCTGGCTGACAGGTCCCGGTAGATCCATTTCAACGTCCTGAAAAATATCCGGTCGCAGGGCTGTTGCGTGATACAAGATTTCGCCCTTGATGCCGGCAAAAACTTTTCTCTCTTTCAACGGCACGCTGGCATCTTCAACCTGATTGTCACGAATCTGATCCCAGATCGCATCGCTCGCCGCCTGCTCGTTTCCCTCTTTCAGCGCCTCGATTAAGACATCAATGGCAATGTTTTGATTTTCTTCGGCCTGGGGATCATTCTGCGCTCCCCGACTGCGCAACGAAGCTCCGACCTGTGCGATCAAATCCGCATCTTGCAAATACTGAAGGCGCGCCTCTTCTTCAGCCGCCGTCATGACACTTTTCATTTGCAGCGCCTCAAAGGCTTTCAACCGCTCTTTGACTTCGGGACTCCACTTGGTCAGCTGCGAAGGCGGAACTAACATCGACGATCCCGAAGGAATGCCGGCCTGACCTTTGGGCACTTCGATCACTGCGGGTTTGTCCGTTTTTGCACTGTCTTCACCGCTCACGGCGACCGCCGGTGAAGCTGGGCTCTGAGACGAAGAGGGATCCTTCCGAAGAAAGATCCCTCCCGCGATAATTAAGATCAAGATGATGGCTGCCAGAACAAGATGTTTTTTCTGCATGCGATTTATTTTCCTTCAAAACCCTCAGGCTATTTTTTCTCCTCAGGAAATGCACCGCGGATCATGCGTTCGCGGAACAAAGATCGATTCATGAATTTCGTGCCTTCGTTTTGATAGAAAGCTGTTCCATTCAGGTAACCGTTTGTCACCACAACGTTTTTCTGCAGAGCACTTGATTTCACGAACAGGTTATAAACCTTACCATGATGAACCGTTTTTTCAATCGAAACAATCGGATCCAGTTTTCCACCCAATTGAACCAACGAATCGCCAACCTTGAATTCGGAAGACAGCTTCATCATACCATTGTCCGCCAAGATCGGATGATTGGTTGTCAATTTCAACTGACCGCCCGACTTCATATTGAAGACCAGGATATCATGGTCGCCATCCAACATTTCCGTCACCCATGAATCGACCTGGGTCTTCGCCACCGTCTTGCTGCTCATGGTGCTGTTGCTTTGCAAAGTCGCAACAACCGGAATTTTCTGAGTCAACGCATCGATGAAAGGCATGTATTTGAGCTTCTGATCTTGCTCGACCAGGATCTGCTGTTCAGGCGTCGCGCAAGAAGACACGCAGACACCGGCCACATAGGCAGATTCTGGAACCACGCAAGCCGCTGACTTGGTGGTTGGAGCAATCCAAGGTTTCTTCGTCGCGCTGTTCATGAATGTTGGGTACAGAACGCGGCCCGGAGTGTTCAAACCGAAGCTCTGATACTTCACATCATTCAATTCAGTCAGGAATTCCTTGATCACAGGAACTTGATCTTGGCACTTTACCATCCAATCATGGCGACCATGGGCCATATCGTTGCTCAGACTGTCTTGTGAACAACGAGCCGGCGTCAAATCACGGCAGTATTTTTCTTCAACCCAAGCGCTATTGGTCACTTGCGCTGTCGTTTGGATTTTGTGATCCACGCAAGAGGTCGTGTTCAAAGTCGTGACCGAGCGTTCTTTCACCACCACACCAATTTGGTTTTTCGGACAAGTGGCGCAGCTAGGAGCTTGCTCAGAGGTCACAACTGTTTCCACTTTCGCAACCGCATTTGGGTCACCATCGCAAACTCGGGTCTCGACCGGCATCGCCGTTCCGCAGCGCTCGGCAGGAGAAACCACGCCGGCCGCATTTCGGCATTCGAACTGACGAGACTGCGTTCCACCGCAGCTTGCAGAACAAGCCGTGTACTGCTCTGTCGCCGCCCATGAATACACCGGACAAGCTCCGGCTGTCTTCACGTCACCCTGACGAGTGTTCGAAGTGACAACCGATCCATTGTTACAAGTCTTATCCGCAATTTGATTGTAGATGCTATTGATACCTTGCTCACCGAACTGACAAGTCACGGGAACTGACACCTCACCGATCACGACACCAGTTTTCACCGTACCGTTCACGCCGAAGTCTCCGCAGCCGCTTTGGCAGGTCAGGTATTTTGCGGTCTCGGAACCTGACAACACACCGTTAGCGCAAGAGCGAGTGACTTGAACATCCTGGCAAGCGCCCACTGGAGATTTTGACGAATACAAAGTGCGCGATTCGCCATTTTTTAAGACTTCAGTTCCATTTTCAGTGACCAACGAGCAAGATTGACCGCCGCACTGACCCTCAGAAACCAGGACGCGAGTCCGCGACACTTCAACCCACTCAAGGCCTTCACCCACAACTGAACACTGCTGAGTGATTTGATCGCGATAAGTCATTTGTTTTGATCCATCCACACCGCAAGCCTGCGCTTCATTGCTCACGTCGCCATCGATCACGCGTGTCGTGCCGGAGCCCACACAAAGATTCGGATTCGGCGCTGGAACCGGACCTGGCAATGTTTCCAAGTTTTGGCTGACCGTGATGTCACGAATCAGGGTCACCGACGTGCCATTCAATAAGACTTCGGCCGAAATCGTGTAGGAGCCTTCCGCTTGATACGTGTGTGAAGCCGTGGTGCCGTTCACAACCGGTGATTGATCACCGAATGTCCAATGAATGCCGGTCACAACCGTCTTCAAGCAATCCGAAAGATTCACGGAGAAATCAACCGGACGCAATGCTGGAATTTCGGTCGCTCCGACAATGGCCATTTGATCCAAGGCACAGTAACGACCATCTGGCACCGGCAACAAAGTGATCTGATGTTGCAAGTTTTCAACAACACCGTCTGCTTTGGTCAATTTCACTTTGATCTGAAATACACCTTCAGAAAAAGTGTGCGTACGTGCCGCCAACGAATTTTCAACCGCAGAACCATCACCGAAATCCCATTCAGCACTGGCCAATTGAACACCGGCCGGAATGGCCAATGAAAAGTTATAGCTGATGTCAGCTGTTCCAGCTTGCGGACCCGAAACCATCACGCCTGAATCCGTGACGGTGACACTTTGTTGAATCGAGATGGCCTGGTTTGTGGTCTTAGCCGATGTCTTATTTTGAGACTTGCTGCCAACCGGAATATCGACCGACACGACATAGTTACCGCTTCCGATGATCTCGGCATCAATCGTTGCGCCAGAACCAATCACCGTGTTGCCGACTTTCCAAACAGCCGAAGCTGCGTCGTCACAGTTCACACCTGTGCTCAGATTCAAGCGGGTTTTTTGTCCCGATTTGAGATTCTCGAGGCCTTCGATTGCCACATTTTCAGAAGGGCCGCTTTGGCAGCTTTTCATAGCTACGGAAGCTCCTTCAGTGACATTGACCTCGGCTGCCGTATTCATCCCAGACTTTTGACATCCGGTCATCGCTAAAACCACTGACGATAACAGCAAGACACGAAATTGCGTTTTCATATCTATCTCCTTGAATGCTTTTATTGTGCGGCCTTCAAAAGAAATTCGAAATGAAATACGCGTGTTTGCATCATCTTGGCTGACCACGAGAATGACGAAAAAACGATTGTTTGTAAAATGTCGAAGTTTTGCACAAAAAATTGAAACTTCGAAAATGGATTTATTTGGTTATTGGCGAAGATCTCAACAGCAACCGCAAATCGTCATTGGGCGAGAGAGGACGAAAGTGCGAAGCGGGCGCAAACATCAACAAGCGCCCGATCGCGATCAGATGACAATCACCTGTCACAGCAGAAAAATAGAGCTGCGACAGGCACTGTAAAAATTGAAATGAAAACCGAAATTAATGCAGATTTTGCTGATGAGGACGAGTCTGAGAGTCAGAACCTTCAAGCTTAACGAGCTTGTTATAGATTCCCATGAGCAAAAAGCTTGGCACCCAAAGTCCGACAAAATTGGCCATTGTTTTTCGTTGTGAAACCATCGCCAATCCTGCGGAAAGAGCCATACTTCCCAGCGCCAGCCCCAAGTATCCCACGGAAGGAACACGTGCAGTTACGCTTTCGATTTTCTTCGTCATTTCACCTTCCAAAGGTGCTTGCGTTGAGCTTGAGTTTTTTTCGTTTGTGATTGTTTTTTCCATAATGACCTCCAGCCCGAGGAACTTGCAACGCAGGTGCCACTGTCACGACAAACAGAGAGCGTCTTGATCCATTGCCGAGAGGCAGTTTGACCAATTTGTGTGATTTGCTAATTTATTTTTGAGAATGAGCTACGATATTTTTTTGAGTTCCGACATTTTTTGAAATTTCGGCAGGCGAACCACAAATCGTGTGTGGGGATGATTCGCATCCAACGTGATCACGCCCCCATGCCCTTGCACTATGGATAACGAAACCGACAACCCGAGCCCCGTTCCTTTACCGACATCTTTGGTGGTGAAAAATGGCTGCATGATCTTCTTTGCAAGCTCAGGCGCAATCCCGGAGCCGCTATCGGTAAAAGAAATCTCGACTTCGTCTTGCAGGTCTTTAACGTCGACCCGCACCCAGGGGGATTCCATTTCGCAGACCGCATCGAAGGCATTATTCAAGAGATTTAAAAACACTTGCGACAACTGCACCGCTCTCGATGCAATCATGAGATCCGGTGGCACCAGACCCATCTTGAACTCAACATCACTTTGTTGAAATCGGCTTTGGCAAAATTCATAGGATTCACGAATCAAGCTTTCGACCGAAGCCATTTCGAAAGGATCCTTTTCACCATCACGCGCAAAGGCTTTCAGACCACGAACAATCTTGGCGATTCTTTGCACCGTACTTGAGATCCGTTCGGGATACTTGGATAGCGCATTGAGATCACGAACGCCATTGGCGAGCTGCATTTTCAATTGCCCAGCATTAAGCTCAATCACCGTCAAAGGCGTATTGATTTCATGAGCGATGCCGCCGGCCATCTCCCCCAGCGCACTCATCTTTTCCGAGTGGATCAGTTTCATTCTCTGCTCTTCAATCAGTTTTTCATAATCTCGCTGCTCGGTGCGATCTTCGAAAATTCCGAGCACCAAGCGAGCGTTTCCATCCGCATCACGCAAAGGCACCCGTCTCGAATGCAGGTGCACGGTCTTCCCAGTTGGAAGCAGCAAGTCTCGCCCGGAAAATTCATGCGCCTGTCCCGTGCGCACCACGTTCTGATCTTCGCTGCGAATTTGTTCAGCCGAAGGACGAGAGAAAAAGTCAAAATCAGTTTTTGATACGATGTCCTTTTCGGACCTGCCTAAGAGATCCTGACATTTTTTATTGGCGAAGGTGTAGGCAAAATCGTTCTGCGCATCTTTGCACACCAAAGCGACGGGCAAATTTTCAAGAATTGTCGACAGCAAGTTTCGATTTGTGAGCAGATCCCGTTCCGCCTGCTTCTGCTCGGTCAGATCAATGGAAGCCCCGTAAAAACAAATAAAGTCACCGCTCTCCCCGAGATGCGGCACCACCGTGGTGTGCATCCAGCGCAGCTCACCGGCTTTGGCGCGGTAATGATACGACAGTTGGATGGACTCTTTGCGGAGGCTCGCCTGCTGAAATTCGCTTTCAATTCGGCGAATGTCCTCGGGCAACAGCCCAAGCTTCCAGCCGTGGCCCAGGGCCTCTTCTTTTGTAAAGCCTGTGTACTGGCACCAAGTCTCATTGACGTAAAGGCACTCGGCATTTGCAGATGATTGAAAAAGGCCTGCCGGCACCACCTTCATGATGGTATCGATGCGATCATGAACTTCTCGCAGCTCTTTCAAGCTGTGCTGCAATTGACGGGTCCGCTGATGCATCAGCACGATCAGGCAACAGAAAAATGCAGACAACAGCAGCAACAACATATGTCACTTTATCGGTGCAAGTTCGAATCACCTTCAGCCTTGATCAGATGGGTGGTGATTTTTTGGAAATGGAAATAAGCAAAGACCTATCGTTGGTCGAGTGGAGGACCAGCTCAGAGCTGGTCTCAAGTCTGGAGGATTGTGGGTTGCTTAGACCCGGACCTCGGAAACACGGTCCACAAAGTGCTCTTGCCCCGCCATGCGGGCGCAGCTTGCACAGCAGAAGAATTGGCCTTCTTCTTCCAGTCCGTGGCCGATAATCGGGACATCACAATGATCGCAATGCGGAGCCAATACGTGGATCGCGCATTCGAAGCAGTCAAAATAAAACTCTTCTTCGTCTCTGACGATTTTAAGCATCTTGTCGTACTTATTTCCGCAGCCATCGCAAACACGGGACATAGGTGACCTCGTTACAAATCTAAAATTTCGTTTAACTCATCCTCGATTTTCTGAGCCGTGCCTTCAATTCCCATTTGTTTTTCAACGGTGGACACGATTTTAAAGTAATGACTTTCCAAACCTTGCATTGAGAATCCAGGATCCGAAGTGATAACCAGGACCGGGATCTTTCCCCACTCCATGATATGATTCTCGATTAAAGGTTCCAGGAACTGCTCAGCCTCGAGCAAAGCTTGATACGGGTTCCACTTGCTATCCAGCACCAGAACATCGAATGGTTCATGCACCATGCGACTCAGGGCCTGATAGGGATTCTTCACAACCTCCACCTCAATATCCAGATGTTGAGTCAGAAGACTTGCTAAAAGTTGCGAAAAATCCCAATCCTCTTCAACCACCAAAACTCTTTTCCGTCTCAAACTGAAAAGTTCTTCTGGTTGGATGTGAGTTTCAAGCCCCTCTATTTCCAATTCCGCTGCCATCAGATTCAAGCTGAACCTCCTTCTCAGTATCAAACTTTAAGGAAGACTGCGCGGAGTCTTACCGCCCAGTACACCTGCCAAGAAAGAAATCACAGCAAGAGCCAAAAATGCGATCAAAAGAGTCCGACCGATATCGATCGAAACACCGGCGAAACCTGTTGCGCCAAAAATAATCGCCACTAATCCCAAAATAAAAAAGACCAATGCGGCACGCAGCATACGCTCCCCCTTTGATAAGGTTGTCAGACAGCTTGTTGCTATCTTTGCTTTAACAAGAGGCAATATGCAGGCCATGTCCCAAAAAGCATATGGCATGTAGCAAAATAGGAAACGGGGCAATAGTCTTTTTTCCTTGGGGAAAATGTCTACGTCATCTATAACTAGTGGAAAGCGAGGTACAAGTATGTACAAGATTCTCATTATCGAAGATGATCTCGATGTTCAAGAAATGGTGATTGCGTTCTTTCGCCAGAAGGGATTTGAAACCGTTGGTTACGACAATCCTGAAACGGTGCTCAAGGATTTTTCCAAAGACAAATTGAAGGTTGACGCCATCATCACCGACCTCAAACTTCCGGCGATGTCTGGCATTGATTTCATTCGCAAATGCAAAGAGATGGATCTCGATCTTCCGATCATCGTGGCGACCAGCAACCGTGCAGTTGAAACGGCGATCGAAGCCATTCAGGTTGGCGCTTTTGATTTCGTCGTCAAGCCACTGCACTTTCCGCAATTGCTCGTCTCGGTCGAACGCGCCTTGCACTTTTCAAAATTAAAAAGCGAAAACCAAACTCTCAAAGCGGCCATTCACACCAAAGAAGGCACAGGCCTGCAATCAGTGATCGGCAAAAGTCCAAATTTCATGCGCGCCCTGGATCTGGCCAAGCGCGTGGCTCCCAGCCATTCCAATGTTTTCATTTGTGGCGAAAGCGGGACCGGAAAAGAAGTCATCGCCAAATCCATTCACTATCTCAGCACACGCGGCAAAGCCCCGTTCGTGGCGATCAACTGCTCTGCCATTCCTGAAAATCTTTTGGAATCGGAATTATTCGGTTACGCCAAAGGTGCTTTCACCGGCGCCGTCGAGAAAAAGATTGGTTTGTTTGAAGAGGCCGAAGGCGGCACGCTGTTTCTGGATGAAATTGGCGACATGAACATCCAGCTTCAAAGTAAACTTTTGCGCGTCTTGCAAGAGCGAAAAATCAAACGCATCGGCGAAAATCAAATGCGTGACATCGATGTTCGCATCATCTCGGCAACCCACAAGGATTTGAAAAAAGAGATGCAGGAAAACCGATTCCGCGAAGATTTGTTCTTTCGTTTGAACGTCATTCCGATTTACATCCCACCTCTTCGCGAGCGCGTGGACGACATCATTCCGCTGGCCGAATTTTTCTTGAAAAAGTACTCGGCGCTTAATCACTTCCCGATGAAGGGTTTTTCGAAATTTGCGCTGGAAAAGCTGCTGCGCAATCCGTGGAAGGGAAATGTTCGTGAGCTTGAAAATACGATTGAGCGCGCCATTGTCTTGTCGCAAGGTCGCATGATCGAGGCCGAGGATCTGCTCGACTTTTTTGAGGGAGCTCCGGCACCGCAGATCGGCAATTCGGCTTTTAACGTTAAATCTTTGTCAGAAGACGAAATTATGCCAGCTGACAGAATGATGAAACTTTACATCAAGCACGTCTTGGAGAAAAATAGTTGGGCGAAAGAAAAGACGGCCAAGGATTTAGAAATCGACCGCAAAACGCTGTACCGAAAGCTGCAGGAGATGCGCGCCGAAAATATGATCTAGGCTAAGTTATATCAAAGAATGAGGGGATTATGTCTGTTGATATACTGGACTTAGAGGCTATTCAAAGATACCGAACTCGTCGACACGCGGATCTCATCCGCTGTCGCGAATGTCTTGTGAAACGAGATTTCGAAACCATCCAAACGATCGGCCACAACCTGAAAGGCAATGGCAGCTCATTTGGATTTCCAGAACTTTCCCAGATTGGCGAAAAAATGGAAATCTCAGCCCGCGAATTGAATGACTCTCAAATCGCGCTGTTGGTGGATCGGCTTGAAGCCTGGGTCCACCAACAAAAATTCGAAATCTAAGCCGTTGAATTAGAATTCATCTCAATTCATCGGCTTCCCAGTTTTCACAATCTCCTTAAAACTCGCTTGGAGCGCTGAGGTTTGTGGTTTGTCCACCGCGCATCTGAACGTCGGGATTGCTCCAGTTTGGATCAGCCTCATCGTAGCGGCGCGGCTCGCTCTCGCTTGGAGTCTGCTTTTCTGGCGCATTATCGCGTGAAGGTTGCGGCTTTGAAGGCTGATTTGTTTCTGGCTTCTTAGTTGTGTCCATTTCCTGCTCCTTTAAAAATAGATTCTTATTTTACTTTGATAAAAACCAATGCCGAAGATGTGGGCCCTTTAACTTCATCATTTTCGGGGTTGGTTGAAACACCAACATCGGCCAGACGATTTTTGGTCAACTCATCTTGAACATCCAGGTAGCTTGCGAAATCAGAAGACTTGGATGTCATGTTGTGAACTTGGATATTCGCGTCGGGTTCCATTTGATCCATGTAATTTTCAATATTTTCAGCGCGCTCTTTGGTTATCTGCACTTGGTTCTTTGGAAAAGCGGCTCCCGCTCTTGTGGGCGCGGTCTGATCTGGCCAAACGGCAACATGCACTTCTTCGACTTGGCCGCGCTGCTTGGCCTCAAGAATGGCACGATTCAGTTCAGCCGTTGCTTCGGGGCTTAACTTTTTCTGTCCCGGAGCGAATTCGATACTTGAAACCACATTGCGATCCCCAGCAGGCATGGCTTCAGCCGAGGCAACCGGCGTGCTGTCAGCGTTGTGATGGGTCTGCGTCGTCTCTGTTTCTGTTCGCACGACATTGGTTTTATTTCGCGTTGAAGAACACGCGACAATCAAACTCACGCAAGCGGCAAATGCGAGTGGGAAAGAAAGTGTCGACACCAGCTGTTTGGACATGAAGCCTCCTTGGCCGTTATTTCCGAATATGGCCAAACCAGTGGTTCGGCATCATCGTTTCACGAACCTGGTTCGCAAGATCAATGCCACCCGTCTGTGCATAAATAATGTCATCTGCCTGTCAACGCGGGGGCATTTTTCCCTGACTTCCCCGTCGTCAGCATTGACCGAGCCCTTTCAATTGAGATAGTTTTTCAACATCCTTCTTTATTCTTGAAAGGTTCCGAGATGCTGACAATTCCTGTTCAAAAGTGCGCGCAAGGCAAATCCAAACCCGCTTCTCAAGATTTGGGCTTCGGTCAATATTTTACCGATCATTTGTACCAGGTTCGCTACTCTCCCAAAGAAGGTTGGCACCAGGCCGAGATCATTCCCTACCAAAACTTTCAGATCGATCCGGGCGCGGCCGTTTTGCATTACGGGCAGGCACTTTTCGAAGGCATGAAGGCTTTTCGCCAGAAAAACGGCGACATTGTTTTGTTTCGGCCCGAGTACAACTGCAAACGTTTGCAGCAAGGTGCTGCACGGCTGTGCATGGAAGCCCCTCCAACCGAACTCATGATGGAAGGCATTCGCAAGCTCGTCGATCTGGAAAAAGACTGGGTCCCTAAGGACCGCGGCTGCTCACTTTACATCCGTCCGACCTTGATCGGCACCGAAGCCTTCTTGGGCGTGCGGCCGTCGCAAGAGTATCTATTCTACGTGATCCTTTCGCCCGTCAGCTCTTATTACAAAGAAGGATTGAATCCGATCTCCATCTGGGTCGAAGAAAATTACATCCGTGCGGCTCCAGGTGGCCTGGGCGCGACCAAAGCGGGCGCGAACTATGCCGCCAGCCTGCTGGCTGCTCTGGAAGCCAAGAAAAAGGGATACGCGCAGGTTCTGTGGCTCGACGTCGCCCACAAACACATCGAAGAAGTGGGCACCATGAATGTGTTCTTCAAAATCGGTGACGAGATCATCACGCCCTCATTGGACGGAACGATCTTGGCCGGTGGTGTGCGCGACTGCGTACTGCAAATGCTTCGCTCGTGGGGGCTCAAGGTCACCGAGCGAAAGCTTGGCATCGACGAGGTTCTGCAAGCCCTGCAACAAGGGCGTCTGCAAGAGGCCTTCGGCACCGGCACGGCGGCCGTCATTTCGCCGATCGGAAAGCTTTTCTACCAAGGCAAAGACTGGATTTTAAACGATCAAAAGATCGGTCCGGTGGCCAGCCGTTTGTACAATGAAATCACTGCCATTCAGTACGGCGAAAGCGAAGACAAATTCGGCTGGTTGGAAAAAGTCAAATAGACGAAATTCAAAAAGCGGGCTCAGGGTCCGCTCAGTCTTCGATCGCCATGCGTTTTTGCAGATCCATGGTCAGCGCCAGCAATCGATTCTTCACCGCCGGCGAGAGATCCACAAATTCGATTCCGAAATGCTCAACCACGCTGCCGCGATAGATCGCTTGCTGCGAATGTTTCACTTCGCAATAGACCTCAAGACTTTTCTTCGATCCCAAATGCAAGATTGCCTTAAAGCGATCCTTTAACTGCAGGTTCAAGGTTTTTGAATTTGATGCTTGAATCGGAGAATCCAGATCCGAAAAAAAGATCCGCGCGCCGCCGGCCGAAACATCCGCCAACTGCGCGATCGAATACACGGCGCCACCCTTGAATTCGGTGATGGCCAGATACATTTCGTAAATCGGATTCACGTGCAGACGAATCGAAGAGCGCCGTTGCAATCGAAACACATCACTGTTGATCAAGAAACCGGCTTCGCCATCAGCGACTTTTAACGAAGTTTGAAAAAAGTAGCGCTCGCTCCCGACCGTAAAGTTGCCGATGATGTCGCAATCTTTTTGCGGAAGCCCGTCGATCAGCTCCATCCAGCCATGAATGTGCGAATCGCTGACGATTGAAATGGGATGCAGGTGAAACAAAGTCTCGTCATCTCCCTTGCACAAAATTTCGGTTTTTTCGTGCAATAAAGTTTCAAAAATCTTTCGCCTTTCGACCAAAGACCGCACTTTTTCAAAAGGAGTTTTTCCCATAAATAATTGTTGAGCCGAAAGTGTCGGAAGGCAAGAAGCAATTTTTTGTCGATCTTTTAGGCGCGCTCGCGATCCGCTTGCGTGTAATCCAAAGAGATCTTCTCAAATTCACAGGCCAACATGAGATTTTGACTGAGCAGCTGATAAAACCGATCAAAGGGAATTTCCAGCACCACAGTTTCGGTTTGAGATTGAATCGTCGCCGAGCGTTTGCCTTGATTCATCATCAGGGCCACCTCACCGAACGTATCACCTTGGCTCAACACCCGCACCGATTTGCCATTCTTGATGACCACGACCGATCCTTGCACCACCACGTAGGCACTGTCACCGACATCGTTTTGACGAAAGATGGTGGTTCCGGCGGGAATGGTCTTGAGCTTTCCGGCAAAGACCAACGCATCAAAGCAATCATCGGGTATGCTCTGAAAGGTTGTGGATTTTAAAAGCGAGTGGATCACCCAGAAACGTTTCTGCAAATTGCGAGCGGCTTCGCGCTGGATCAATTGATCAAAGACTTGGGTCTGATATTTCAAGCGAATGATCTGACACGAAGTCTCGGTCACCACGTCGGCGGTTCTCGGCTCGGCCAGAAAAAAACCGACTTCGCCGAAAATGCTGCCTTCGCTCAGGGTCGCGATGCGACGAGGCTTCGGTGCATTCTGCCTTTTTAAAACTGAAGCCTGGCCTTTCAATAAAACAAAAAGACTGCGCTGCAATTGCCCCTGCTGACAGACGGCAATCCCGGCCGGAGACTGAACGATGCGCATGTGATCTAAAAAGACTTTCAAAATTTCCGGATCCAAAGAGCGCAGAAAAGGCAATTTCCGCAATTCTTCTTTCACTTGCTCGGGCGGCACTTCCTCGGTTTTAAAAATGGCTTTCACTTTATCCAAGAAGCCAGCTTCCGGCTCTTTCTGTGGCGCAAAGTATTGGTGAAAGCTAGGGTTTATGATCATGCCCTCTTTCAGCAAAAAATCGATCAGGTTCGCTAGCGCGACGAATGAAATCAAAACCCGTTTCAGCAGAAAAGCCTGGACGATGGCTTCGATCGACATCCCTTGATGTAACATTGATAGCATCTCGATTTGCAAAGGACTGAGAACCAAGCTCTGCTTTTGCTTCAGTCCCACGATCTTGCCGTTCATGCGGATCTGCTCGAGATTCAGCGGACCCAGTTCAACTCTTTCTTTTTCAATTTTCATACAGACCTACTTTTTGAATGGCGGAAAGGGACAGCTTGGCGCGACTTTGCACCATCGGATTTGGATCTTTGGTGTAAGGTGGAATTTCTCTGGCCAATTGTCGAAGGTACGAGTTTGCTTTTAAATAAACCAAGTCCCGGTCAAAATGATACTCGATCAATGCCGCGATCAGGTACAGGGCGCTCGCCTGAAAGCGCGGTTGATCCGACTGCAAAAATATTTTCACGCGCGTGAACAGATCTTCATTAAAGTCCTGCCTGCCCGCTACCAAGATGGCATCGGCCGCGATCCGGTTGTTCGCCGAATTCATCTTCTTATCCAGGCCTTTGATATCCAAATCAAAATGCGCCTGGACGATCAAAGCGTTGGCCTGCACGCGCGGATCCTGCGCGCTCTCGCACCTTTGTAATGCGTCCACCCACTGCGGCCGCAATTGGTCTTTTTGCAGAAAATTCTGACTGAGTGAGATGACCGACGCCAACCGTTTCGATTCGGGCTGCTTATCATCCCCCAGTTTCAGGCAAAGTTTCAAAAGAGCGAGATAGGCGCTCACCACTTTTTCGTCCACCTGCCCGACTTGCATATTCCGAAGCGGCCCAATCAGTTCAAAAAATCTTTTCTCGTCTTTGCCATCAACAAATTTTTCAAGTGATGTTAGCACGCCCAACAAATCACGATTGCTGCGAAAATGTTCTGCCACCTTTGCCAGCGGCAGCTTCTGGAGGGCGACATCAATGGTCGTGAATTTCTTAATCTCCACAATGTGCGACTCGGTTTCAAAACCCTTGAACACCGCGGTCTTATTGCCGCTGGCTTCACAATAATCCGAAATCCCTTTCAGCGACTCGCTGTAAGCGATCAGCACGCTTTCACTTCGCTCGGACACTTGCCCCAGCATGCGCACCGATTCGATCAACGGCAGCCCGCTAAAGGCATACCCCTGATCCAGTTTGACGAATTGCAATTTGCCACTGACCAGACTGGCCTTCAACCGCATCCCATTCGGCACGCCCGGTGTCACCAAGCCTTCGGCCATTTCCATCATGCTGCGAACCGCAGACACCGCCCGCAGTGCCGCCGGCGATTTCGGATCCTCTTTAAAAAGAAAGATGATCTCATCACCTACATACTGATAAATCAGACCACCATTGTAGCGCTCGATCAGATCCCGCGAATTCTGAAAGTACTGATTCAATATCAATAAGAGCTCTCGCGGCTCTTTCTGCAACATGAGCTGCGTGTACCCATTCAGATCAATCCGCCCGAGCGTGCAATCGATTTCGTAAGGAGGCTCCTGACCCGAGCGGATCTCCGACCGCACCGCCGGCGCGAGCGAACTGGCCAACAGCAAATTGTCCTTGCGAAGCCCCTGCGTGGACTTTTCATACCCGGTCGCCGCCTGCAAAAGGATTTCCCCCTCTTTGGACCGAGTCTGAATCAAATCCAAATCTTCCCGCGTGCGAGACTGCAAAGCTTTCGAAAGCTGAATGATATCTTTCAGAATCAGGTAGACGATGACAAAGACCAACGTGGTGACGAGAAAGAGATCCAACGCGATGACGTTCTTTCGCGCCTGAAATTCGTACCAAAGAAAAGTGCCTTCGGTATTATAGATCCCGAGCGTGATTTTATAGTCATGAACCTGAATGGTTTTGATGGTGATATTATTGCCATTCTGAAACTCATTCAGAACTTGATAATCGTAATTGAGACCTTCAAGGAAATTGTCTTTGTTGTAATACCCAAGCACCTGATCTTTTTCACGCAAGATGAAAAAGTCAAACTCGCCCAGCTCCCGCGCCGATTGCAAACGTGGCAGCAGCGATTCGGGCTTTTTATTCACTAGAAAATGAATCGAAAGATCCAGATAGAAATCGACAATTTTCTTTCGCCGATCAATTTCCTCTTGATACCCGGCCCGGGTCTGCACCAGGTACATCCCGATCGTCAGGACCGAATAAGCAAG
>CBIHNW010000032.1:0-33196 GCA_966211795.1 uncultured Bdellovibrio sp.
AAGATCCAAACTCACCGTCGTCTTTTGCTGAAAGCCAAGATCTCAGTCGGGACCGGGATTTGGAGATTCAAACCCGAGTAAAAAAAGATGATTCAAATGCCACGAACTTAAAGTCCTACTACCAGCTCCGCAAAGATCTGTTTCAAAAACACCACTCGTGCCAGCATGTGGATTCAAAAACCCAAGCAAAGTGCACTTCCGCCTGGAAGTTGCAGGTCGAGCACATCAAGCCACGGTGGGCGGGTGGCGAAGACGTGCCTGAGAATCTCACGATTCTGTGTGCTCAGCACAATCGGCAGAAATATCGGGAGCAGGCGGGGATTTGCATGCGATAAAAATGGTAGGGCGCCAAGAGATGATTGGCCGAAGATCTGTACGCGGGGAACGCGGAGCGCGCCGAGGCTCCGTATGCGACCGCGGGCTACTGACGCGAAGACGCGAACCGCGCCATGGCTGAGTGGCCCGCCTTCGGTGGAGGTGATGCCTACTTGACCTGGGTGATTACGAATTCGATTCGGCGGTTCATGGTGCGACCTTCGATCGAGGCGTTTGAAGTGATCGGGTTTTCTGAGCCTTTGCCAATGGCTTCCAGCTGATCGGGGTGCACGCCGCGAGAGATGAGCATCGCGCGGATCGCTTGGGCGCGGCGATCGGACAAGGCCATGTTCACTTCGGGTTGGCCGACGTTGTCGGTGTAGCCTTCGATGCGGGCATGTGCCTGCGGATGCGCCTTCATCGCCGAAGCAATTTGTTGCAATTCAGGTTCAGAGCCCGCCATCAAAATCGCTTCGCCGCTTTGGAAGTTCAAGTCCTCAAAGCGAAAGCGTTTCGGAAGTTCGGATAAGACGGGGGCATTTAGGTACTCGCCCAAGGTGTCCAAAGTTTCGGGTAGGATTTCGCTGGCTGGAACATCGCCGGTGTCTTCGACGGCAACCGGAGCGGCATTTTCGCTTTCGACCGCGACGGCGTCCTCGACGGCAAGGCTTGCGACCCGATTGTTATGATTGTAAACCCAAAGGGCCGCGGCCAGGACGATCAAGGCGCCAAGAACGACGCCAATCCAGTTTCGGCCCGGTGTCGGCTTCACTCCGGAGACATGAAAACCGTCAGCGGTGATCGCCATTTTGCGAGAATGTTTCATAAGCCTACTCCTTACCTTTGACACCTTTGACCTTCAAATGACCTTAGTCCCAACATGCCCCATCGGGGATGGCTGGGTTGAGCCCGCATTGCAGACCTTGAGAAAAGCAAAACTCGCACCTGACTTTCCAGACCGCTTTTGTTAAACATCACGGTCTGTGACAAACCTAATCAATCACTCTCAAATCAAAATGCCCCGTCAGTGGATTCATACGGTCATCGATGAATTCTTGCGGCCCAAATTGAAGCTTGGCCAAAGAGAGCTGACCATCGTGTTTTTGGATTCGGCTGCGGCCAAAAAGATCAATCGCACCTATCGCAAGAAAGATTACGCCACGGATATCTTAAGCTTCGAAAGTGAGCTCGACACTGAATTGGGAGAGTTGGTGATCTGCCCACAAGTTTTGCAAAGACAGGCCAAAGAACATGATTTGAGCTTTAAGACTGAGCTTTCCTACATGTTGATTCATGGCGTCTTGCATCTTTTGGGCTACGATCACGAAAAATCAAAATCCGGAGCGAAAAAGATGTTTGATATTCAGGATCAACTGTTTGACAGGCTTCGAAATCAGTTCGACATTTAACGCCTATGGGAATTGTAGCAGAAACATACGACCTCAAGCGTAAATTGACGGATTTGAAAAACCTTTCCTCCGAGCTTCGGGGGTATCTTTGACTTGGACAAAAAGAAGCGACGCCTAGAAGAGCTCGCCATGTCTTCGGAAAATCCAGATCTCTGGAATAAACCTGAAGAAATGCAGAAACTGAACAAAGAAAAAGCCTTCCTCGAAAAATCCATTGGCGAATACGAATCCTTCCGCACCGGAGTCGAAGACTCGGAAGTGCTAATGGACATGAGCATCGAAGCCAATGATGAAGGCTCGTTCAGCGAAGCCAAATCCGAAATTGCGAGACTGGAAAAAGTCGGTCAAGAGCTCGAGATGAAGCGGGTGCTGAATGGCGAGTTGGATGCCAACTCCTGCTACCTGTCGATCAACTCGGGCGCGGGCGGAACCGAAGCCTGTGACTGGGCCGGCATGCTGATGCGAATGTACATGCGCTATGCCTCTCAGCAAGGCTATCGGGTTGAAACTCTCGAAATGACCGAGGGCGAAGGTGCTGGCATCAAGTCGGTGACGATGTTGATCGAAGGTCCTTACGCTTACGGGTACCTGAAGGCCGAAAGTGGGGTTCACCGTCTCGTGAGAATCTCGCCGTTCGATTCGAATGCCAGACGCCACACCAGCTTTGCGAGCGTATTTGCCTGGGCCGAAGTGGATGACGATATCAAGATTGATATCAATCCATCCGATCTCAAAGTGGAAACTTTCCGCTCGAGTGGGGCCGGTGGTCAGCACGTCAATAAAACAGATTCCGCGGTTCGCATGTATCACTTGCCAACGGGAATCGTTGTCAGCTGCCAAACGCAGCGCTCGCAAATTCAAAACCGTGAGACGGCTTTGAAAATGTTGAAGGCCGCTTTGTATGAAAAAGAAATTGAAAAACGAAACAAAGAACGCGACGCCGTTGAAGCCAACAAAAAAGCCAACGAGTGGGGATCGCAAATCAGATCCTACGTCATGCATCCTTACCAAATGATCAAAGATCACCGCACCAGTTTTGAAACGAATCAGGTGCAAGACGTGATGGATGGAGAGCTGCAGGGATTCGTGATGGCCTATCTGAAATCCCAATTAACGGGCGGGGCGCCGGCCGCGGCCGAGGCCAAGTCTTGAAAAGTTACAAGTTCTACTTTTGGCTGGCCTACCGAATGCTGCTTTCAAAGCATTCCCAGCTTTTTTCCTTGTCGGGCGCCAATGCTCTGTCGGGATTGATTCTTGGGGTTGCGTGTTTAGTGGTTTCGATGGCGGTCATCAGTGGCTTTGAAAGCACATTGAAAAACAGCGTGGCCGATGTCACGGGACAAGTGCAGATCATCAACAAAGCGCAAAACCAGCTGACCAAAGATGAGCTGATCGAGCGCGTGAAAAAGGTCACGCCGGATCTGGTCGCCTCGACCCGATTTTTTTTCCAAGAAGCGGTGATCGCGCATGGCGGGAAAATTTCCGGAGTCATGTTGCAGGGACTTGAACCCGATCAAATCACGACGACCCTGGGTCTCGAGAAGCGATTGGTCCAAGGAAAATTGGAAATTCAAAATGAGCCTGGAGCGGCCGCCTCACCGGTGGTGGTAGGCCTGGGTCTTGCCAAGACAATGGGTCTGCAGGTCGGTGAAGAGTTTCGTGTGGTCTTGCCACTGCGAAACGAACTGGATCCCAATCAATTTCGCCGCAAGATTGGCGTCTTCAAGGTCGCGGGCATCGTCGATCTTGGAAAGTACGAATACAATCAACGCATGATTTTAACTTCGCTTGCCACCACTCAGAAGATTGCCGAGATCGGCGAGCGCTATTCGGGTCTGTTGCTGAAATTCAAAGACATCGACAAGGCCCGCGATATCGCGGCAGCACTGAGCAGGGATTTGGGGTTGGGTTACGGAGTTCGCGACTGGCACGACGTGAATGAAAATCTCTTTCAGGCGGTCAGCATCGAGAAGGTCGTTATCTTTTTCGTGATCTTGATCATCGTCATCGCCGCGGCTTTCAATGTGGCGAGCACCCTGTACATCAATGTGGTCGCGCGTTTTTCGGAGATCGGTCTCTTGAAGGCGTTCGGTGTTTCCCGTCGAGGTGTCGTGCAGATTTTCTGCTGGCAGGGCGTTTTGATGGGGAGCCTTGGCATTATTGGCGGCATGATCTTGGGGCTTGGTTTGTGTTTTATTTTTGGTTGGGTGGAATCGCATTACGGTCTTTTGCCAGGAAGCATCTATAAGGTGGACCGCATTGATTTATCGATTCGCTTCTCGGATGCTGGAGCCATCGCGCTTGCCACCATGATGATTTGTTTTCTGGCGACATTGGCTCCGGCCCTTCGCGGTGCCAGCCTTTCGCCCGTCGAGGGATTGAAAAATGAATGATCTTCTTTTAAGCGCTCGAAAAATACGCAAGGTCTATCCGCAAGGAACCGGCGAGCTGGAAATCGTCAAAGACCTGTCGATCGATATTCGCAAGGGCGAAGCGATTTGCATCGTCGGTGCCTCGGGGGCAGGCAAAAGCACCTTCTTGCACATTCTTGGAACATTGGATCGCCCCAGCAGCGGGGAATTGTTTTTTCAAGGCCGCTCGCTTTTGGCGATGGGTGATGAAGAACTGGCGAAGTTTCGCAATCAGGAAATGGGCTTTGTGTTTCAATTCCACCACCTGCTATCGGAATTTAACGCACTTGAAAATATCATGATTCCCGCGCGCGTCGCGGGTTTGGATCGCACCGAAGCCTTGGGTCGTGCCGAAGGTTTGATGAAGCAAATGGGTCTCACCACACGCATGACGCACTTTCCATCACAGTTATCGGGTGGCGAGCTGCAGCGAGTAGCGATTGCACGAGCCTTGATTTGTCGGCCACAGATTTTATTCGCCGATGAGCCCACCGGAAATTTGGATTCTCAGAACAGTGGATTGATTCAGGATCTTTTTTTTCAGTTGAAAGAGAGTTTGGGACTGACGTTGATTGTTGTGACTCATGATCCGAACTTTTCGCGCAAGTTTGGGAAGGTTCATCGAATTTCGGATGGACGATGGGTGTGATTGACTTTGATCGGAGCGCCTGTTAGGCTTCACCAAATTGATTCTAAGTCCTTAAAACAACTGGGTAATTCGAAAGAACTTGCAAAGAGATTGCGGAAGATAAAAGACAGGTCAGCGAGATCGCGTCAGAAGACCGCAAAAAATATGAAGCAGAAGTTAGAGCAAATGTCAGAGCAGTATTTAGAGCAGAAGTTAGAGATGTTGAGAGAAAAATCCAGAGTGATTTTGAGAGACGGCGAATCGAAAATGCAATTCAGATTGATTGGGGATCGAACTTGAAAAGCCTGTTGAAAAACCCACCGCAGGGTGTCGGTGTGACTTTGCTGACCTTAGCGGCATCCGTGATGATTTCATTCGCTTCGCAACCGGTCCACGCTCAATCTGCGAAGAAAACTTCGCCTACAGCTCAGACTTTGCCTGCTAAAAAAGTGGTTCCGACGTCGACAACGACTCCGGCGCCGACTCCGCAGACTCAAGTTGCTCCGGCGGCACCGACTGAGCCGACGCCAACCGCGACTTTGCCTGCGAACCCAGCTGCGCCAGCACCTGCGACGGCCAAAGCGCCAACGAAAACTTTGCCGGCAAAGACAGCACCGGCCGCCCGCGCGACACGAGCCGCGGCTCCTTCGACAAATGCCTCTGTTTCGGGTCTGACCATTCGACAAATCAACATTCAGGGTGAAAAGAAAATCGAAAAGGATGCGATCGAGACTCGGTTGAAATCCAAAGTCGGCGGTGCCTACAGCGAAGAGCAAATCCGTGAAGACATCCAGAATCTTTTCAAGACCGGATACTTTTACGACATTCAGGTTAATCGTGAAACTGCGGGATCGCAGGTTGATCTGACCTACACGGTGGTGGAAAAACCATCGATCGCGGAAATCGTGTTTGAAGGAAACTCGGAACTGAAAACCGAAGAGCTTTTGGAAACTTCGGGTCTGAAGGCGTTCGAAATCATCAGCATGCCGAAGCTTCGCGAAGCCACGGATAAAATTCAAAAAATGTACGAAGACAAAGGTTTCTTCTTGGCTAAGATCGACACCAAGATTGAAGACGTGAAAAAAGACGAATCGGTCAAGATCACTTTCAACATCAAAGAAAATGAAAAAGTGAAAGTGAAGAAGATCACTTTCCTGGGCAATCGAAAATTGAAAGACGGCTACCTGAAAGGCCGCATGGCGACCAACGAGGGCGGATTTTTCAGCGCGCTCTCGGGTTCCGGCGCCTACAAGCAAGACGCCTTTGATGTCGACGTACAAAAGCTTCGCTACATGTACTTTAACGAAGGTTACGTGCAGGTGAAAGTGGACCGCCCGCAGGTCTACGTCACTCCGGATAAGAAAAACATCTACATCACCATTCGAATCGACGAAGGCGAGCAGTTCGATGTCGGCGACATCGATTTTGCCGGAGACCTGCTTTACACGCGGGACGAACTGAGTGCGGCGATTGAAATCAACAAGCGCCAGGTGTTTTCGTACGATGTTCTGCAAAAAGATTTGAGCGATCTGCAGGCCAAGTACGGGGATTTGGGTTATGCCTTCGCCAACGTGATCCCACGAACGCGCATCAATGAAAAAGAGCGCAAGGTCGATGTGACCTTCGAATTCGACAAAGGCAACAAAGTATACTTCGGTCAAATCAACGTGGTCGGCAACAGCAAGACGCGGGACAAAGTCGTTCGTCGAGAACTGAAAGTCCGCGAGGGTGAGCTTTACAACGAAACTCGCCGTCGTCAGTCGTTGGAAAACATCCAACGTCTGGGATTCTTCGACGAAGTGAATTTCAAAACTTCAACGCCGCCGGAAAAGCCTGATCAACTGAACATCGATATCGTCGTCAAAGAACGCAACACGGGTAGCATTCAGCTGGGTGCGGGTTACGGCAGTGCGACCGGCTTCCAGTTGCAGGGGCAGATCAATCAATCCAACTTTTTGGGTAAAGGTCAGAAGCTCAGCGCCGGTTTGAATCTTTCAACCGATTACAGCTCTTACAACTTTAATTTCACCGAGCCTTATTTCCGCGATACGGAATGGTCATTGGGTGTGGACGTTTACCAAACCATGACCACCCTGACCGATTACAAAGACAAACGAACCGGTGGCGCCTTCCGTTTTGGACATCCTTTGGGTGAAGATCTGACGGGAACGATTCGCTTAAAGTACGAAGATGCGGTGTTGGATGTCGTGACCGAAACGGTGAACGGCACCGATAAGGTCATCACGGATAAAACATTATTCGATACCGATAAATTTTCCGGCGATACCCGGTCCGTTACAGGTTACTTGGAATACGACGTCCGGAATGACCGATTCTCGCCTTCGAAGGGTGCGTACACGTCGACTTCATTGGAGTACGCTGGTTTCGACGGAGCGATTCAATTCACCAAAGGAAATGCGACGGCTCGATATTTCAAAAAGCTTTTCTGGGAAGTCGTTTGGCGAAATAATCTTTCTTACTCGTTCATCACGGCACCGGAAGGTCGCGATGTTCCGTTCATGGAGCGCTTTAAATTGGGTGGTCCATATTCGTTGCGTGGTTATAATTTCTACCGCATTGGTAGCCGCAAACTCTCTCAGACCTTGTATTGTGATGCCGACTTCCGCTCACGCTATGGTGGCACAGGGGGATGTAATCCGGATGGCACTCCAATCAATCCATCAGGCGACGATACCGTGCGACGGGCGGCGACTCGGACCATCGGTGGTACGCAGATGGGATTGTACCAAACTGAGCTCGAGTTTCCTTTGATCGCGGAAGCCGGTATCAAGGGTGTGGTGTTCTTCGACGTCGGCGAGGCGGAAGATCAATTGTCGAGCAGTGAAATTTACAGTGACGTCGGTTTTGGATTCAGATGGTTTTCACCAATTGGACCTTTGCGATTCGAGTGGGGTTTTCCAACCCGAAGCTCGGATGCATCGCCTGATTCGGTGGTCTTTGACTTCTCGATCGGTGCGCCTTTTTAAGCGATATATAACGAAACTTTGATTTTTTAGATTAAGGAGAATTTATGAAAAAGATGATTTTGGGATTGGTGATGATGGTGTTCGCGGCCTCTGCGCACGCGGCAGATGCGAAAATTGGTTATTGCGATGTGCAGAAAGCCATTCAATCCACCGGCGCCGGTAAAAAAGCGAAAGAAACTTTGGACGGCGAATTCGGGAAACGAAAAAAAGACCTGGATAAGAAAAAAGCCGACATCGAAAAGATGAACCAAGATTTGGAAAAGAAAAAAGCGGTTTTGTCGGAAGAAGTGATGGGCAAAAAGCAAATGGAGCTTCAGGAAGAAATGATGAAGTTCCAAAAAGTCGTCGCTGAAAATCAGATGGAGCTGCAAAAGAAAGAAAAAGAGCTGATCGAGCCGATCATCGAAAAAATGCGCAAAGTCATCGAAAAAGTAGCCGTCGATAAAGGCTACAGCTTGGTTCTGGATAAACAGGCGCAGGCGATCTTGTACTCGCAAAAAGATGCAGATCTGACTGATGCTGTGATCCAGGCCTTCGAGAAAGAAAAATAGAAAGTTAGAGCTGACGCCATGAAAATTCATCCCAGCACGGTTATTTCGGGAGATGTGAAAATCGAAGAGGGGGTCGAAATCGGGCCCTACTGTTTGATTCAAGGGACGGTGACCATCCAGAAGGGAACTTTTGTCGAAGGTCACGTGACCCTGGGTTCCCGCTACGGAATTTTGGAAATCGGTCAGAACAATCATTTCGCCCCGGGTGCCGTGATTGGTGGTCCGCCTCAGGACGTGACATATAAATCTGAGCCGACTCGATTGAAGATCGGCAACAACAATATCTTCCGTGAATTTTCGACGGCGAATATCGCGACTTCGAAGGGTGATAAAGAAACCACCATCGGGGATAACGGTTATTTCATGGCCTACACCCACATTGGACACGACTGTAAAATCGGCAACAATGTGGTGATCGCCAATGACAGCCACTTGGGTGGACACACGATCATTGAAGATGGCGTGGTGATCGGGGGCTTAAGCGCCTTCAATCAATTCACCAAAGTCGGTCGCGGTGCTTTCGTTGCGGGCAGCAGCATCGTCAACAAAGACATCCTGCCATTTTGCCGGGCGCAGGGAAATTATGCCATTTGCCGAGCGACCAACAAGGTCGGCTTAGCGCGCAAAGGCTTTCCTCGCGAAGAAGTTCAAAACATTCACAAAGCCATTCGCATCCTGTTGCGCGGTTCAGACACGATCGAAGAAGGTCTGTCACGCATTCGCACGGAATGCCAAATGAGTCCCAACATGGAATACCTGATCGACTTTGTTCGCAGCTCAAAGCGGGGTATCGCATTGAATCGTGGACAAGGACCTTCAGAAGAAGAATAGACCTGCAAGGTCTCTCCTGCGGGTCGGCTCTTCACGATTCGGCCTGCAAAATGCACCCTTCCAAAATACATTCACACTTCTTGTCAGTCTGGTGAAGCTCGTTCCTTGACCCAGTCTCAGAGAGAAAAAGCTTTCGACCCAAGGCTGTCGGTGCTAATTTATTCTCTGGTTGTTCAAGGAGGATTTGTGAGCGTGGCAAAAAGTCAGACGGGGAAAGTCAGAGCCGCCGTTGTTGGTGTTGGATATCTCGGAAATTTTCACGCTCAGAAATACAAAGCCTTATCCGCCAAACCCGAATGGAATGTCGAATTGACGGCCGTCTGTGATTTGCACGAAGTGCAGGCGAAGAAAATCGCCGGCGAGCTTGGGGTGCAAGCTTTCTTCCGCCCGGAAGATCTGGTCGGACAAGTCGATGCGGTCACGATCGCGACCATCACGCCGACACATTACGAACTGGCCAAGTTCTTTTTGGAAAATGGCATTCACGTCAATGTTGAAAAACCCATCTGCCTGAAACGTTCGGAAGCTCATGAGCTCGTCAATTTGGCGCAGAAAAAAAATCTCACATTATGTGTGGGCCATAGCGAGCGCTTCAATCCGGCGTTTCGTGAGCTTCGACAGGTTTTGCAACGACCCCACTTCATGGAGTTCAATCGCTACGCGCCTTTCAAGGTTCGCGGTTCGGACGTTTCGGTTTTGCATGATTTGATGATTCACGATCTGGATCTGATGCTCTCGATGGATCAGACGCCGTGTCGCCTGGTCACCGCGCAAGCCGGGAAGATGGTCACGAAGACTTATGATTGGTGCTCGGCCAGTTTCGAATTTGAAAGTGGCTTGAAAGTTCAGGTGAATTGCTCGCGCTTGGCGAAAGAGATGACCCGATCCATTCGCGCCATCGATGCGCACCAAATCTGGATTGCCAATCTGCAAACGGGCGAGCTTGAGCAGACGAAGCATTCTGGAAACCCCGAACAACCGGTGGCGTTCGAAGTTCGTCCCGCCGGACGGGGTGATAATCTTTTATCGGAAACCGAGGCCTTCTTGTCCTTGGTTCAAGGAAAACCTACGCAGGCCGTGCGCGGTGAAGATGGATCGAAAGCTTTGGATGTGGTCGAGCAGATCATCGCTTTCGTCGAGTCCCGTGCCGAGGCCTGGAGATGAGCTCTGTTCTGCTGGTTGCAGCAGAAGCCTCGAGCGCTAATTTTGCGCAGCGATTGTTGGAACATTGGAAAAAAGAAGGCCAAGACATACAAGCGTTCGGTGTTGGCAGTGACGCGATGGAAGCCATCGGCTTTGAGCGCATCGGCAAATCCGAAGAAATGGCCGTCGTGGGGCTTGCCGAGATCATCGAGCATTTTGGAAAACTGCGCGGCATATTTCACGCGCTGGTCGCCGAAGCCGCCAAGCGAAAGCCCAAAGTCGCGATCATCATGGATTATCCTGATTTCAATCTGATGCTGGCTAAAAAGCTCAAGGCCATGGGCATCCCGGTGGTTTATTACATCACGCCACAGGTGTGGGCTTGGCGCAAAGGCCGCGTGCACACCATTAAAAAATACTGTGATCAAGTTTTTGTCCTTTTTCCGTTCGAAGTTCCCTTCTTCGAAAAAGTCGGGGTGCCTTGTCAGTTTGTTGGACATCCTTTGTTGGATGAACTGGATCCAAAATACTGGGACGAGACTTACCGAAAGACCCATCGCGCCCGCTACGGCATCGCCGATGATGAGGTGGTGGTCGGATTGATGCCCGGAAGCCGCCGCATTGAAATTCGCCAGCATCTGGACATCCAGCTCGAGGTCGCGCGCCGGCTTTATAAAAACTATTCGAAGATTCGCATTCTGCTTTTGTGTGCGCCGACGGTCGACAAAGAAAAATTGCAGGATCGCCTTCAAGACGTTCGCTTTCCGTACATGCTTTTAAAACAAGATCCATTCGAGATGATTCATCTCACGGATTGCATTTTAGCGGCCTCGGGCACGGCGACCTTGATGGTGGCGCTGCTAGAGAAGCCCATGGTCGTCATGTACAAATTCAAATGGCTCACCGGCGTAATTGCGAAAATGATCGTTCGTGGGGTCAAATACTTTGGCATCGTCAATTTGATTTCGGGACGTGAGATCGTGCCCGAGCGTTGGCAAGGCCCGGCGAATCCGGATGAACTTTATCGTTTGATGAGTCGTTTTATGGAAGATCCCGAATACACCCATCGCGTGCGGGAAGATCTGAAACAGATTCGTCACCAGCTCGGAGAAAAGGGTGCGACCAAACGCGTGGCGGATGCGCTGAAACCCTATTTTGCCAAGGGGTCGCCATGAAAACGGATTTCAAAGAAATGCTGGCATCCTTGTACAGCTTCGGAGCGGACGCGAAAAATTTTTTATTTGATACCGGACTGATGGACGCGGTCGTGCTGGATGTTCCGGTTCTGAGCGTGGGCAATCTGTCGGTTGGCGGGACGGGAAAAACACCCGTCGTGCAAGCGATCCTGCAGATGGTGCAAGAGCGGGGACTGCATGCCGTTTTGATCGCGCGAAATTACAAAGCGCAAAGTCACGGCATTCATCAGATCGATCTCACTCGTCCCGATGGGGCCGCGTTTTACGGCGATGAAGCTTTTATGCTGGCGCAGAAATTTCCCGGCGTGCCTGTGTGGACCGGGCCGAAAAAATACCTGACCGCGCAGCTTGCGGTCAAAGAGATGAAGCCGGATCTTTTGATCGTCGATGATGGATTTCAACATCGAAGCCTGCACCGAAATTTTGACCTGGTGCTGGTTGATGCTTCGGCGGACGCCAAGGAAGAATCTTTGTTGCCGGTGGGGTTGCTGCGCGAAAGTTTCTCGGCGCTGGAGCGTGCGCATTTGGTGGCATTGACCAAAGTGAACTGGGCCCACGAAGCGCGGGTGAATGCGCTCCGGGAACGACTGCCGCCGGGGCTGCCGGTTTGCGAGATTGACTTTTTACCGACACCGGCGCGGGCGATCGCGCCTGGGGCCCGGGTGCTGGCCATTTCCGGAATCGCCAAGCCCGCGATTTTTGAAAAGAACGTTCGGGATCTGCAAGCTTCATTGGCCGGCGGTTTTGAGCTGTTGGGGCATCAAGCGTTTGCGGATCATTATGCTTATTCCGGCAAAGATGCCGAATTGATCCTTAAAAAATGTCACGAGCTCGGGGTGAGTGAGATTCTGACCACCGAGAAAGATCTCGTCAAGCTGCAGGCTTTTCCGTCGCTCAGAGAACTTTTGAATCCAATGCAGATTTCGCTTCATTTTCGAAAGGCGCCACAAGAATTATATGATTTTTTGGACCGAAGTCGTCGCCACTAGTTTGGCGCTCTCATTCTGGATTTTTCCGAAGCGCCTGCGCTGGAGCATCGGCGTGTTCTTAGGGTATCTCTGGTTTGATGTCCTGAAGCTTCGGCGCTGGACGGTTTTGAAAAACCTCACCATCGCCTTTCCGGAAGAGTCACACGAATCACGACTGCAAATCGCGCGCAAGTCCATGCATTACCTGTGCTATGGATTTGTCGAATTTTGCATGATGCCGTTTTTGAATAAAAAATGGCTGGAAACGGAAGTGGTTTTTCACGGCATCGAAAACTATGAACGGGCGCGCGCGCAAGGCAAGGGCATCTTGATCATGAGCCTGCATGTCGGAAACGGGGATGTCGGGATCGCGGCTTTGGCAATTCGGGGCATCCGCTTGCACGTCATTTCGAAAAAGTTTAAAAATCGGTTTTTAAACCAGCTCTGGTTCGGCGCTCGCGAGAAGATGGGCACCCAGTTTTTGGAACCGCATGGCAGCAGTCTTGCCTTCGACATTCTGAGAATCTGTCGCAAGAACGAAGCCGTCGTGTTCGTGATTGACCAGTTTATGGGGAAGCCCTATGGCATTTTGACCACTTTTTTCGGCAAAGCGACGGGAACGGCCTATGGATTGGCTCTTTTTGCCATGAAAACCAAGGCACCGGTTTTGCCTGTGTATACTTATCGAGACAGCGAATTGCGGACGCATGTGGTTTTCGAAGAGGAAATTGCCGTCCAAAAGATCGAAGATAAGGATTTACAAATTCGCTTAATGACTCAAAAATATAACGATCGGATCGAATCCATAGTGCGAAAGCATCGGGAGCAGTGGATGTGGGTGCACAGACGCTGGAAAAGATGGGAATGAAATTTCGGGCTTTCATATTTGTAATCTTTGCGTGCCTGCTTTGGATGGCGTGCGCCGCCAAAATTCTGAAATACGAAAAGGCGGAAGCGCTCAAGGAAAACAAAGAATTCGATCAACAGGTTCACATCGTTGAAACTTCGTCGGGCGAACTGGAGCCAGCGCCACCTTCGGCGGGGGATTCGTCGCCGATTTCTGAGACCACGACCAAAGCTTCGGCTGGTAAAAAGGGAAAATCCGGAAAATCTGGCAAAAGCGACAAGTCCGGAAAATCTGCAGCGAAGGCTGAATCTTCAAAAGGCGATAAAAAATCCGATCAGAAAGAGGCTTCCGCGACCGAGTCCCCAGCGGCCACGGCGGAAAATAGCAAGCGTCAGCCCGAGATCGAAAGTGATGAGGGCTTTTCTGGCCGTCGTCCGCTGAAGGATCCGTTCCGCGTTGGCGAGCAAGTCATTCACAGCGTGAATTATTTCAAGATGCAGGCGGGTTCGCTGAATCTAGAGACGCGCTCTTTCGCGATGGTCAACGGCAAAAAGAATTACCAGTTTCGCACGACGATCAAGACCAGCTCTTTCTTTTCTTCGTTCTATTCGGTCGATGACTATGTCGATGTCTTGATGGATTTTGAAAAGATGATCCCGAGCGTGTTCACCTTGCACGTCAAGGAGAGCGCCCAGCTCAAGGAAGCGCAGATGCTCTTCGATCACGACAAGGGGACGGCGACTTATTGGGAAAAGAAGGTCACCGACAAGAACGGCGAAGAAAATAAAAAGCAGCAGTGGGAGATTTTACCCTACGCGCAGAATGTGTTCTCGGCTGCCTTTTACATGCGCGTTTTTCAATGGGAAGTCGGCAAGGAAAATGCCTTTCACGTGGCGGACGACGAGAAGAACTTAACTTTTCGCGCGAAGGCCATCCGCAAAGAACGAATCTCGACCGAGGCCGGTGATTTCAACGCGATCGTGATCCGTCCCGAAATCGAGCTCAAAGGTAAATTCAATCCGGTGGGCGATAACTATATCTGGCTCAGCGACGATGACCGCAAATACATCCTGCGCATCGAATCCAAAATCAAGATCGGCACCTTGGTGTCCGAAGTCGTGCAGATCAAACCGGGCCGGTGAGTTCGACCCGCGACGTACGGGAAACAATGCGGAAATTTCGCGGTGACCGAAACCCAGGAAAGCCTCGCGTGCTTTTTAGCTGCTGGGGCGAAAAACGACTTCCATTTGGAAGTCCCTAACCTTCATGCAGATTCATAAAAAAATGAGCGGGCCTCCTGAACGTCCTCACTGCATCCAGCTCAATGAGAAGAAGCAATCGTCGAGATCGAATGCCAACAGCGCGGACGAAAGGGTTCTTTGCGAGCGAGTGAAAAGACTTAAGGCGGGGAACGGCTCCTGCGGCTTAGGTCGAGAGTGAGGGGGCGGATTCTCCGCTCTGGACTGTGATTTCCGTGGGCGCGCTTTAAAATAGAAGCATGATCCAAAATCAGTGTCGGCATTTCAGTGGCTATAAACCTTGCGGTAAAAACGGTGAGTGTTCGGCGCGGTGCCCGCATCTGGATCCGATCGCCAGCAGCGTGTTGATCGTGCATCTTGGGGCCTTGGGTGCGGTCGTCCGTTCGACCGCATTGCTGTCGGAAATTCGTCGCAAGTATCCACGAAGCCATGTGACCTGGATCACCGACAAACCAGCCGATCAACTGCTCAGGGGCCACCCGGACATCGACCGAGTGCTCACCAGCGCGCCGGAAGATCTCTTGCTCTTGAGAGCATTGAAATTCGATGCCGCCATCGTCATCGATAAATCTTTGAAGGCCGCCGCCATTCTTCAGCACACGCAGGCTCGTCACGTGTATGGCTTTCGGGCCGATCCGCAAAGCGGCGCGATTTTGCCGGCAACGAAGGCGGCGAGCGAGCTTTGGCATCTGGGACTGAGCAACCCGAAAAAATTTTTCGAAAACCAAAAGACCGAATTGCAACTGATGCTCGAGGCGTTCGAGCTTCGTTCGGTGCAGGAAGCGCCGGCCACGGACTTGCCAAAATACAACCTGCCTTTGACGGTGCCGGAAATTCGGTTGCAGGAAAAGCGGCATGAAGAGTGGCGGCTCAACACCACTCAGCCGATCATCGGCATCAACACCGGATGCAGCAATGTCATCGCGGCGAAAAAACTCACGGTCGAATTTCAACGCCAAATCATCAAAGAGCTTTTGCATCAGGGCTTCGAGAATATCGTGCTATTGGGCGGGCCCGAGGACACGGAGAGAAATTTTCAAATCGGCGAGGGGCTGCCGGTGTTTCAAAGTCCCACGGCCATGGGGTTGCGGGACGGGTTGATCAGCGTGGCGGCCTGTGATCTGGTGCTGACGGGGGACAGTCTCGGCATGCACATGGCCATCGCTGCTGAAAAGTATGTCATTGCCTGGTTTGGGCCCACCTGCGCGCAGGAAATTGAATTGTATGGCCGTGGGGTGAAGCTGCGAACGAAAGCTGCGTGTGCTCCTTGTTGGAAGAGAACTTGTGAGCAAAACAAGATGTGCTATGATCAGGTCAGTTTAACGGACATCATGACGGCGATCGGGCAGGGGCACAGCTGGTGGCAGCGACAAAAAGAATTCTTGTTATCCAAACAGCTTTCCTCGGCGATCTGAGTTTATCCGTTCCTCTTTTTAAATATCTCAAACGACAATTTCCCGATTGCGAAATTTCTTTGGTCTGCCGAAAAGGTTTTGGTTCTTTGTACAAAGAGCTGAAGCTTGTTGATAAGACTTACGAGATTCAGAAGAAAGATAAGGCGTCTTATCAGGCCGCGCAGAAGCAGTTGCAAGCTTGGGAATTTGATTTGCTGCTCTCGCCGCACGAATCGATGACCTCGGCCTTGTTTTCGCGCTCGATCCGCGCCAAAACCAAAATCGGTTTTCACAAGTGGTGGAACTTTTTATTTTTCGATCGTCGCGTGAAAAAGAATTTAGTGCTGCCGGATTCGATTCGGCAGATGTCTTTGTTGCAGGAACAAGACACCAATCTCAAAAACCAGATTCTGCAATTTCACAAGCAGGATCTCGAATGGCAAAAGGCCGCTCACGACCTGCTCACGCCGGTACCGGATTGGGCCTCGCCTTTGGTGAATTTGCCGGACACCTGGAATGTGTTGCAGGCCAAGTTTGATCTTCCGGCGAGAGCGGTTTGCCTTTTTCCGGGCAGCGTTTGGCGGACCAAACAATGGACCGAAGAGGGCTTCCGCGAGGTCGGAGAGAAGTTGCAGGCGCAAGGTCGAAGCGTGCTGATCATGGGCGGCCCGGGCGAAGAAGAGTTGGCGGATCGAATCGCGGCCTTGATTCCGGGCGCAAAAAGTTTGGCGGGTCGCACTTCGCAGCTCGAGACTTTGCTGATTCTTTCACGCGCGGACGTCGTCGTCACCAACGACAGTGCCGGTCAGCATTTGGCGGCACTTGTTGGCGCGCCGACCGTCTCGGTCTTTGGGCCCACGGTTTTAGAGTTTGGCTTTCGTCCCTGGAACAGCAAGGCCCTGATTGTCGAGCGCAAAGCTTTGGCCTGCCGTCCTTGCGGAAAGCATGGACACAATCAATGCCCGATCGGAACACACGAATGCATGAAGAGCATCACCGCCACCGAGGTCTTGCAAAAGATTTCGGTTCTAGAAAGTGTTCTGAATTCGAAATCAGTTTGAATTTTGCCGGATCCGCAGTTTCGAAAACTTATTGGCTAGTGGCTAAAATTTTCGAGCGCCGCGATTTCTGATTTCAAAGCCAAGAGACCGGTTTCGCTTTTTTCGCTATTCAATTTCTGCGTCAGCATTGAGATGCGATTGGCGTAAGTCTCTTTCGCCTGGCCGCTTTGAATAGCCTTAGCGAATGCCTGCGCGCGCAATTCGCCGCCAATGCCCGGTGTTCCGGACATGGTGAATCCCAGCTTTGAAACTTCGAGATTGGAAATGGCAAGCCAGGCTTTATCGAAATATTCTTTCTGTCGACCGAGCTCGGCCAAGCTTTCGGCCGGCATGTCTTTGATGGATTGATAAGAAAAAAGCTTTTCGTATTCTTGTTTGACCCTGGGAAGGGCTGCTTTCATCTTCGGGTAGGTGCTAAAGTCCTCTTCGGTCAGCCCCAGATTGTTTTTGATGTAAGAGTAAAGATTTGCGAACAGGGATTGGCTCGAGATGTGCGAAGTCGGCCGCCCCAAGGAATCCAGCACGTACATTTCGTTTCGCAAGCGGGTGATGTCCGAGGTTTTTTCCTCGAGCAGGAACTGACATCTCTGGGTTGGCACCATTTGTGGGGCTAAGCTCAGGGGGCATTCGCTGCCGCCGCGTTGAACCGCGCATTCGCGATAGTTCAATATTTTTTGCAAATCGGTTTCAGGACACTTGAGCTTTTTACGCAAAATTTCGGGCGGGTTGTTCGAAGACAGGTAAATCGTTTCTTGTCCGTTCTGCGAAAGACTCGCGGCCACGCCATGTCTTTGATCGACGGGGGAAGCGCGGCGGAACAGGATCTGCGCCTCGTTCATCGTTTTCGAGGCGATGATGTTGGGCTCTTCCTGCATCACGCTCTTTAAGAAGCGAGAGCCCGTTGGGTTGTCTCGCAGGTAGCCGACATTTTCGTAGCCCGCGATAAACACGGCTCGTGGAAAGGCCACTTGCCAGACTTCGGCAAATGTTTCGGCAACGGCCGAACGACAGCCCAGCAGGTACACCGAGCGCACCTGGGTGCGACCTTTGAACTGGCGAAAAGCGGCGACAAATTCATCGGCCGAGACTTTGCCGAACTCGCCCGAAATCGAAGCGTTGCCGTCATGTCCCGATAGCAGCACCGAGGTGACGGGATTTTGCAGGCGGGAGAGGTCTTCTTTCAATTCTTTGACCGTGTAGACGGGGACCGCGAGCTTATCCATCAGCTCTTGGTGTTGGCTGACTTGCTCGCCGATTTTTTCGCATTCCCGGCTGTTGGGTTGCGGATCACAGATCTGGCGTTCTTGAATTTCGAGAACTTCGATTTTTTTGTTCAGCTTTTCACGGGTTAGGTCTTTGTACTTGGCGTATTCGAGCGGGAAGACGACCAATTTTTCGCCGCGCGCTTTGGCGGCTTGCTTCGCGGTTTCAATTTCGGCCGGGACGTTGTTCAAATCGACGAACAGGATATCGGCCTTCGCTTGCAGACCCAATAAGACAAGGGCGGTGATCACGACATGGTTTTTCATTTTTGAAAGATCTCCCACACGGTTTTTCGCGCCGACGTGATCTTCGATTTGGAAAGATCGGCATATTTCGAATAGAAGCCAGCTTCCGGCAAAAACAGGCAGTCGTAAACGAAGTACAGATCATCATGATCCTTAAAAGACATCGAAGGTCTGATTTTTTCCAACGCCTGATAGGCCCGCTGGTGAAAATCAACCCGATCATTTTCGATTTCCGTGACGTGCTTCGAGAGCGGGCCCGCTTTCAGAATGCTTTCGGCCGTCGTGTCCATCGGCATGATTTCAAACTGGGTTGGCGTTTCGGTGAACAGGGGGCGGGCCAAGGCCGAATTTGCAGCTAAGAAAAGGGCCGTTAAGATGATCAGTCGCACTTTGTCCTCCGGTGGATTGCCCTTTGGGCTTTTACTTTGCGCTCGGAACACTTTTCGAAAGCTCAGCCGCCGGAGTGCTCACTCGACAGCGATCTGAAAAGTTCGAATTTTCGTTCGCAATCGGGATTTTATTCATTTCATCGGTGAGCGTTTGCAGAGCCGAGCAGCTCTTAAAATCTGCGGCGTCTTCGAAGACATCGTTGATCTTGGCGTTGCTGCAATCAGCGACCTTTAGATTTTTGGCTTGCTGATAGGCAGTGGCTTTTTGAATCACGGCTGCATCGACCTTGCCATTTTGAACACCCAAAATCTTCTTCAGACTTTTGGAAAGCGCTGGATTTGTTTCTAGAAGCTGAAGCACTTGGCCGACGGACATGGTCGAATTGTTATAGAGAAGAACGCAGCTGAATTTCGGAGGAAAAACACTGGCATCTTGATTGGTGAGAACGCTGGCTTTGCCGTCGGCGAAAACGGAAGTTCCGGTCAGAAGAGCCATGACGAAAAGAATTTGGTTCATATTGATCCCCCTGATGACAGTTTATCAGGGGATGGCGAGATTCAGATACTGGACCAGAGGCAAGCCAGCCGGCTTCTGGTCCAAAAGCCAATCAGGATAGACCGCTCTGAGCCTGAGCTCTGGAGCATCTTCGGAAAGCCGTAAACTGGCGAAGGGCCAGCGCCTCGGATTGACGGTATTTCCAGATGGAAGTCATTTGGTGGGGGGGACATATCGGATTCGTTCGCACTTCCACATGGAAGTCATTTGGCCCAGAACGACATATCCGATTTAAGTGCACTTCCACATGGAAGCGCCTTCGAGCCGGATGAATTCTCCAGCGCAGAGCCGTCACCAGGTGTGAGACGCCTGCAGTTCGATGGCACTTCCACATGGAAGTGCGATCTTTGCGGCCCGCTTTTAGTCCTTAAAATCCTCGACCGCGATGCCGTACTTTTTGATTTTGCGAAGCAGGGTGTTCTTCGGGATGTTGGCCTGCGCGACGGTCTGGTTGATGCGTCCCTTGTTGGCTTTCAAAGCCGAGACGATAAAGTCTTTTTCGGCCTGCTCTTTGAACAGTTCAAAATCCAAAGGCTGCTGGGAAGACGAAGCTGGGCCCGGAGCGATCACCCCAGGTGCAGAGCCGACCGCGGGAGCAGCGGTCATCTGGCGAACGGCATCCGGCAGGCTTTCGGTCTGGATCATGTTCGAGTTCTCGACGATGAAGGCGCGCTCGACCGCGTTTTCCAGTTCGCGGATGTTGCCGGGCCAGCGATAGGATTTCAATGCTTCGACGGCATCTTTCGAAATGCCGTTGATCATGGAATTGTGGGCCTTCGCGAATTTCTTGATAAAGTGTTGCACCAAAGCCGGGATGTCATCGCGACGATCGCGAAGCGGTGGCAGGAAAATCGGCATCACGTTCAGGCGATAAAAAAGATCTTCGCGGAAGTCCTCTTCGGCGATCATCTTTTCGAGGTTGCGGTTGGTGGCGGCGATGATGCGGGCGTTGGATTTGACCTCGCGGTTGCTGCCGACCGGCAGGAATTTCTTTTCCTGCAACACGCGAAGAAGCTTCACCTGCATGTCGGGGCGAAGCTCGCCGATCTCATCCAGGAAAAGCGTGCCATTGTTGGCGACCTGAAATTTTCCGATCTTGCGCTCGCTGGCACCGGTGAAAGATCCTTTTTCGTGACCGAAAAGTTCGCTCTCCATCAGGTTTTCCGGAATGGCGCCACAGTTGATGGCGACGAAAGAGCCGCTCTTGCGGGGCGAGTTGTAGTGAATCGCGCGCGCCACCAATTCTTTGCCGGTTCCGTTTTCCCCGCGGATCAGAACCGTCGTGTCGACCTTACACAGACGGTAGATCAGACCGAAGACCTCTTTCATTTTTTGCGAGCTGCCGACGAATTCGGATTCGACGTCGTCATCGAAAATAGGATTCGAAAGCGCCAGGCTTGAAACCATGTCGCGGGCTTCGCGTGATTTGCGCACGAGCTCGGCCAGGCGTTGGGCGTTGACCGGTTTTTCGATGTAATCGTAAGCGCCGTCCTTGATCGCGGTGACCGCATCTTGCAAGTTCGAGTGCGCGGTCATGATCACCACGAAAGTGCGCGGATCGCTTTCCTTGATCAGCTTCAACGCTTCCAGGCCGTTCATCTCGGGCATGCGCACGTCCATGATCACCAGATCGAAATCGCCCTTTTCGAAAAGTTCAAAGGCCTGCTTGCCGTTGTCGGCCTCGCTGATCTGGAATTGCACTTCGGGAATCGATGTCGTCAGAATGTCGGCGACATTTTTTCGCAGCTCCATTTCATCATCGACGATCAGCACGTTCATTTGATTTTGGTTCATGGACTCACCTCGGTTTTTGCAAAAGTGGAAGTGGAGTCGACGGTTCCTGCGATTTCGTCACCGGTCTCTTCTTCCAGCGGCAACGAGAAAGAAACTTTGGTTCCTTTGCCGAGCGCGCTTTCCAAGAAGACCTCTCCACCATGCAGTTCGATAAAATATTTCACCAGGTACAAGCCCAAGCCGGTTCCCTTGGTCTTGAGATCCTGATCTTTTCCGCGCACGAATTTTCCCCAGACATTGGCGATTTCGCTTGCGGGAATGCCTTCGCCGGTGTCTTGGACCTCGATCCAGACTTTCGAGCCCACTTCGTGAGAGGAAATCTGGATGCTTCCGCCATTCGGAGTGTACTTGATCGCATTTTCCAGGAGATTGATCAAAACCTCGCGCATCAAAGTGAAGTCGATCTCAATCGAGAACATGGGCTCGAGCTCGGATTGGATCCGGATCTGTTTTTCTTGAGCGAGCGGCGTCAATTGGTTGATGGCTTCCTGAATCGTTTCGTTGATGTCGCCAACCTCTTTGTTCAACTGAAAGTCTCGAGACTCGACGCGCAGGACCTTGAGAATGCTTTGGATGTAACGATTGAGCTCGTCGCTGGAAACGTGCAGCGATTTCAGATCCGCATTGATCGCCGCCGTGCCCGGGTCATTTAGCAGACGGTTGATGATCGCCTGAATTTTAGCAATCGGTGTTTTCAAATCGTGGCTGATCAACGAGACGAAATTATTTTTCAGCTGCTCGAGCTCGGCCAAGTATTTCTGCTCTTGTTGCAACAGCCAATTGCGGCGCTCGATGATGTTCGCCTGGTAACCGATAAAGATCACCCAGGTGGCCAAAAGCTGCATCGCCGTCGAAACCGCGGGGATCCAGATCGAAAACAGATCAAAAACCCAAGCCGACAGTGCGGCGGTCAGCGTTGCGATCCACAGCATGAACACGAAAGCCACCGTCTGCGGATAGCCCGTGATCATGAAGACACTGAGGATCATCAGCGGCAGCAAGAAGATGACGTACACCCAGTTGCTGGCGCGGTGGATCCAGCGGTTTTCCAAAGTGTTATCTAAAATCTGCGCGAAAATTTCGTGTCGCTGTGAAGGACCCAGGGGTGTCAGGAACTGAGTGCTCGATGCACTTTCTGATCCAATCAGAATGTACTTGTTGGTCAAGGCGTCGGTCGGAATGCGGTCGTCCAAGATATCCCGCAACGAATACTCGGGGAAAATGCCACTGCCGCGAAAATTGATGATGCGCGAACTGGTCGAATCGAATTCGCGTCCGGTCATGCGCGAGATCAAGTTTTCTTGCGAAGGTGAAAATCTTCGAATGACGCCATCTTCGTCACGCGCCAAGTTGATCGAGCCAATATTCGAGCGAAGATCGTTCGAAAAAAGCGGTTGGTTCACGCGTTCGGACATCGCCACGTTGGTGCCCCAAACAATCTGCGGATGCTTCATCAGCTTTAAGAGATACAGCGGCATTCGCAAAGGGCCTAAGTTTTCGCTAAAGAAAAGTGTCACGCCGACCTTTTTGGGTTTTTGCGTGAGAACCTTCTGCATCAGTTCGGTCCAGATCTCGGGATTCCAGTAAAAGCTGTCGGTGATGTCGGTGACTTCGCCCAAAGGACCGAAAGTGCGCGAGCGCACGCTGGCCGCTTCCGATAAATCTGAAGCGCGCAGGGTGATGAGCACGATTTGGGAGCTGACACTTTGATTGCCGCGGATCTGCAGGCGACTGTCGTAAGAGGTGACCTCGTCATTGATCAGAATCACGCAGCCGATGGCCCAGCAAAGCAATGCCCTCAGCACCACTCCGCGGGATTTGGAGAGCTGCCGCAGAAGGTGACGAACGGTCAGGCGGATTTGGCGTCTTGCTTTCATGTCTGCGCTGCACCATAGCAAAGGTCCTTGAAATTTCAAGTTCTTTTGGAATTCTCCCTCAGTTATCATGGGCTTATGCAAGTATGGTGGGACCCCGAAAAATGGCGACAGGATCAACAGGCAAACGGCGCAAAACCGGTGGCTTTAACCCTTGGAAATTTCGATGGTGTTCACAAAGGTCACCAGAAACTCCTTAAAAACGTTGTGGACGCGGCTCGCGCGATTGGCGGCCAATCTTTGCTGCTGACGTTTCATCCTCATCCCGCACAGATATTGGCGCCAGAAAAAAAACACGTGCGTCTTTTCAACATTCGCGATCAGCAGCAAGAGCTTGCGAAGCATGGATTGGACGGTATTCTCCGCCAGGCCTTCTCGCGCGAGTTCTCGGAAGTTTCGGCGCCCGAGTTTCTCGAAGACTATATCCTGAAATATTTTCAGCCCCGCTACATCACCGTCGGTCAGGATTTCGCCTTCGGTGCCCACCGCCAGGGGAATCAGGCTTTGCTGAAAGCTTTTTGCGAGCGACGAAAAATCAAATTGGAATTGGTGCCGGCGTTGAAAATCGGCAGCGAAACGGTGTCGACTTCGAACATTCGGCGCCATCTTTTGGCCGGTGAGCTGCGTGAAGCCGAATCCATGTTGGGGCGACGCTATTACTTGCAAGGTGTGGTCGAAAAAGGTGCGGCCCGCGGTCGCGTGCTTGGATTTCCGACGGCGAATATCAAGCCCGACGTCGATTTTTTTCCGCGCATGGGGGTCTACATCTGCGAAGTTCTGCGCTGGCCCGATCCGGCGAAACGGTTTCGCGCGGTGATGAATGTCGGATTGAACCGAACCTTCGTTGAAGGCGATCACCAGCCGATCAAAGCCGAAGTGCACCTGTTGGATTTTTCCGAAGACCTGTACGGTCAAACATTGCAGGTCGAGCTTTGCCAGTACTTGCGCGAAGAGAAAAAATTTGGCTCGATCGATGAACTGAAAAATCAAATACAAGCCGATGTCGAGTCCGCTCGCCGCTGGGAATCTTTATGATTCGGGTCGGGGAATTTTCCGCAGAAGTTTTTGAGAAACGAAAAAAATTCTGGATCGAAAACTTGAAGTTGCCATTGCAGTGGATTGAATTTTCAGCCGAACAGCTGACGCATCCGGAAGTATTGCTGAAATCTGCAGAGGTCGACGGTGTCCTGATGCCGGCGCTGCATTCTGATATTTTCCTGAGCGGTTCGGCACGGATTCCGACCGAGGTGCGCGAGGCGGGTGTGGTTGATTCGATCATTCGCCAAAACGGCACGATGTGGATTCGCTGCTTTTTGCGCGAGGCTTTGCACCAGTTGATTTTGGAACGCACTCCGCAATTGGATACGCATTCGATCGCCTACGTCACCGGTTCGGATTCGACCGCCCGGCTTTGCATCGTGGTGGCGGTGCAAATGGGATTTAAAAAAATCGTGCTGATTTCCGAAAACCAAGAGGAAGCGCAAGGGATCGTGAACCAGCTGCAAAAACTTTTTTTCAGTTTGGAATTTACGACCTTGCACGAGAACGAACTGACTCTGCAACCCAATAACGGCTCGCTATTGCTCAACACCCTGAGCGCGGATGGTGGCAGCGTGGTATTCGAAGATCTGACTTATCTGAATTTTCTGAAAAAAGAAGGCATGGTGGTCGATCTTCCAATGGGCGGTCTGACCAATCCTTTGCTCGAGGAAGCCGAGCACGTGGGCATCCGGCGCCTGGCGGGTGGAGAAATTTGGGGCCAGCGCGATTTTCTATTTTTGCAAGCCCTGTCGCCGCAGATTTTATCGCTCTCGGAAATCGACTATCTCAAGGCTTGGAGCGAATTTCTGCGCGCCGAAACTACGCCAAATTGACGGACAGGGCGGGTCGCTCTGGGTCCCGGGATTTGTCCGAAGCTGGCCGCGGGCATTCTTGGTGCTCGAGGCTCGTTCGGTCATTGTCGCGGGTTCGAAATTGGCTCGGGTCGATATCAGCTCGGGATTCGGTTGAATTTTGGCGACCTTCCGCTTTTGATCTGGCGCACTCACATTCTTGTCTACGGATTCGTATACAAGTCTTGTCTACGGATCCGTCGACAAGAATGTGAGCTCAGCCAAACTTCTCGCCTGAACGAGCAGATTCCTTCGGACGTCGCGGGCATTCACTTCTGAAAAAATCCTCGCCCTTCAGCCGGCTCGACCCGAAGTCTGGACGTTCCGTTCAGGAAAGGGTTTCGGGAAAATCAGACGTAGGTCCAGTAACAAAGCGCGTCCGCTGGATATAAAATAAATTGTTGATCATGGAGGGTCCTCATGGCGAGCATCAGGATCGGCGAACTGCTTGTGAAACAAGGCTTGGTTCGGCCGGAACAGATGACGCGTGCTCTGGAAGAGCAAAAAAAGACCGGCAATAAGCTGGGCACGGTGCTTGTGCAATTGGGAATGGTGAAAGAACCAGCCCTGTTGAAAGCGCTGGAACAAATCTTTCAAGCGCCGGGCATCGATCTCAATACATTTCAAATTCAGACCAACGCCATCCAGATGGTGCCGCGCGAGGTTTGCGAAAAATACCTGCTGATTCCGGTGCAAAAAGTCGGAACCAACACGCTGGTCGTCGCATTTTCGGATCCGTCGAACACGGCCATGCGCGATGATTTGCGCTTCATCACCCGTTGCAAAATTCAACCGGTGGTGGCGACCGAAATGGGCATCATGGCGGCGATCGACAAATACTATGGCGGAAACGTTTCCGTCATCAGTAAAGAGGTCGATCAGCACGAAGCCAGCACCAACGACGTCGCGGGCGGGGATGACCTTGATTTAGCGGCGATGAACGCCGAGGAAGAAGCCAGTCCGATCATCAAATTCGTCAACGCCATTTTGACCGACGCGATTAAAAAGCGGGTGTCGGATATTCACTTTGAGCCTTACGAAAAACGCTTTCGCGTTCGCTACCGCATCGACGGAAATATGACCGAAGCCAGCACCCAGTCGCCAGCTTCGGCGGCCGCCATTTCCAGTCGTATCAAGATCATGTCCAAACTGGACATCGCCGAAAAGCGCCGACCGCAAGACGGTCGTATCAAGCTACCGATGAAGGGTGGCAAGTCCATGGATTTTCGTGTCAGCGTGCTGCCGACGATCTGGGGCGAAAAAGTGGTGCTTCGTCTTTTGGATAAATCCAATTTGCAGCTCGATATGACCAAGCTTGGTTTCGAGCCCGAGGATTTGGAAATTTTCAAAGATAACGTGCACCGACCTCAGGGTCTGTTGTTGATCACGGGTCCCACCGGATCTGGAAAGACGACGACGATTTATTCGGCATTGGCCGAGCTCAATCAGCCGGACGTGAACATCGCGACGGCGGAAGATCCGGTCGAGTTCAACTTGGAAGGTATCAACCAGGTGCAAATGAATCCGGAGATCGAGCTCACGTTCGCGAGCGCGCTGCGAAGCTTTCTTCGTCAGGACCCGGACATCATCATGGTCGGAGAGATTCGAGATTTGGAGACGGCCGAAATCGCCATGAAAGCGGCGAGCACGGGTCACTTGGTCGTGAGCACGCTTCACACCAACGATGCTCCGCAGACGATCGTGCGTCTGACCGAAATGGGAGTCGCGCCTTACATCATCACCTCGACATTGAATTTGATCGTGGCCCAGCGTCTGGTTGGAAAAGTTTGCGAAGGTTGCAAAGCTCCGATCGAGGTGGCGGCGCAGACTCTGATGGATCTCGGCGTCGATGAAAAAGAAGTGAAGGACTATCAGCTGTTCAAGGGGCGGGGTTGTCCAACCTGCAACGGCATCGGCATCAAAGGCCGTATCGCGATTTTCGAGTTGATGGAAATGACGCCAAAAATGCGCGACATCATCTTGCGCGGTGGCAGTTCGGAAGAGCTGCGCGTTCTGGCGCGGCAAGAGGGCATGCGGACCCTGCGGCGTTCGGCATTGTTAAAATTAAAACGTGGCCAAACCACGATTGAAGAAGTTCTCAATACATCGGTAAAGGACACCTGATTATGACGTGGATTCAGACTTGCCTGCGCGTGGCGCAGGAAAGAAAAGCTCAAGAGGTTTTGATCCAGGCGCAGCGCCCGGTTCAGTTCCGGATCGGCAAAGATCTGGTGCCTTTGGCAAACTCGGCCGCGCAATCCACTCAGGAAACGCGTCAGTTGCTGTCGCAGATCCTGACCGATGAAGAAAAGAAAATCCTGTTCGAGAATCTCAAAATTTCCGGGGTGAAAACAATCGGCGAGGTCTCGTTCAAGTTTGATTTTCAAATCGATTTCGAAGGCATCAATGGCAGCCTGGTTCTGCAAAATGACGCCTCGAAAGCCTGGAACTTTCCACCCATGGTTCTCGAGAGCATCTGCCGCCAACAGGGCTTGAGCCTGATCGTGGGCCCCCGCCGCTCGGGTAAATCTTCGGCGTTGGTGAATCTTTTGAATGCAGCTCAAGGCCGTAAAAAAGTCATCGCCCTTTACACCGATGACGAAACGCCAAGCCTGCAGTCCGCGCAAAATGTTTTGTACCAATTTCCCATCACCCAGCTGCGGGCGAATGGTCCGATGAAGAGCGCTGATTTGATCGTCATCGATTCGCAACAAACCGTTCATTGCGAAACCGCATTGGCCCTGGCCGAAGAGGGACGCTCGGTGGTGCTGACCTTGCCGCTTTGGGATTTGCGCATGGGGCTTGAGCGCATGCTGGATCTGTTATCGGGATCCGAAACCAGTCGCGCGCGTCGCTTGGCTTCGACGCTGCAAATGGTTTTGGGACTGAAACTTGTTGCCGGCATCGAAACGAATCTGCAGGGCGTATTTGAAGTTTTGTTTGTGGAAAATGAAATTCAAAAGGCGCTCCGACAGCAAGATCTCGCACAGATACCGGTGATCATGAAGACGCAAGCCGAAAAAACCGGCATGCGTTCGGTGAATCATTCGTTATTCCAACTTTTGATGAAACGAAAAATTGAATTGAAGACGGCATTTGAAGCAAGCCCCGAGCCCGAAGAGCTGGATGCATTGCTGAAAAAAGTCGGAATCTAGGGAGAATAGACCAATGCCAAAGTATATGTTTCAGGCTAAAAATACGGCCGGAAAACTGCAGATGGGTCAGTTGGACGCCCAAGACGAAATCGACGCTCGCGGAAAGCTCAAAAGCCAAGGGTTGGTGCCTGTGCGCATTTTGCCGGCTGCGGGAGCCGCCGGTGGCGCACAGAAGAATCCGCTCGCGGCTTTCGGTGCCGGCAAGGTTTCAACGAAAGACCTGCAGATCTTCACGCGTCAGTTTTCAACGCTGATCAATGCCGGTATCCCGGTCGTGGACTCGTTGAAAATGCTGAGCGATGGAAAGCGAGATCCCAAATTAAAAGAAGCGGCCTACAAAGTGCGAACGGCGATTGAGTCCGGTAAACGTCTCGGCGACGCGATGGCGACGATGCCGGACATCTTCGATCGCTTCTACGTCAACATGGTTCGTGCGGGTGAAGAGGCCGGTATCTTGGACGGAATCCTGATGCGTCTGGCCTCTTACATGGAGAAAACGGAAAAACTCAAAAAGCAGGTCAAGGGAGCGCTGTTCCTGCCGGGCGCGATCTTGGTGGTTGCGGCCTTGGTGATCTCGGGTATTTTGATTTTCGTTATTCCGCGCTTTCAAGAATTGTATTCAGGTGCCGGCAAAGAACTTCCGGCGCTCACGAAATTCGTGGTCGGCCTTTCGAATCTTTTCATTCACCGTTGGTACGTGGTGCTGGGCGCTTTGGTCGGTGGTCCTTGGGGACTGTTGACCTGGATGCAAACGCATGAAGGCAAGCAGGTCACGGATCGCATCTTCTTGAAGGTTCCACTTTTCGGTGAGCTGATTCAGAAATCTTCGGTGGCAAAACTGTCGCGAACTTTGTCGACACTTTTATCATCGGGGGTGAGCGTGATGGATGCGCTCGATATCGCCGCTCGTACGGCCGGGAACGTGGTCATCGAAGGCGCGTTGGTGCGCAGTAAAGATTCGGTGATGACCGGTCGACCGCTGGCCGCACCTCTGCAAAAAGAGCCGGCCATCCCGGATATGGTTTCGCAGATGATCGCGATCGGGGAGCAGTCGGGTACATTGGATACCATGCTCAGCAAGATTGCCGATTTCTACGAAGACGACGTGGAGAATGCGGTGAAGGCGTTGACCTCGATGATCGAACCTTTGCTCATGATTTTCTTAGGCGGCACGATTGCGGTGTTGGTGCTTGCGATGTATTTGCCAATTTTCGAAATGGCGGACGTTGCGACCGGCGGCGCGAAGTAAGGGCCAAGGAGAGCATGAACCACCGACTGCTGATTCAGGCAACTCGCATCGGAATGTATCTGATCGTGGTGATCCTCACCTTGCTGAATCATATGCTTCAAGACGGCTTTTTTAACTGGAGCTTGATGCTCAGTTTTTATGCCGTCTCGAGCATCGGTCTTCTCGTGCACGTGATCAGCGTTTTTCAGTTGGATCGCTTTTTCGAGAAGCGGCCCCTGGTCTTTTTGACCTTTCTGATGGACGTGGGCTTGATCACTTTCTTGATGGTCTCAAGCTCACTCAACCAAACGCTTTTTCTTTTCTTGTACCTGGTGACGATCATCCTGTCGGGCTTGGTCTTTCAAATGCGCGGCGCCTTGTTGGTCGCGGCTTTGACCTCGGTTGGCTTCACGGTTGGTTCTTGGTTTGGACCCGAAATCAAGGCCATGTCTTTTTTGTTCATGCTGATTTTAAATAACATTTCTTTCTTCGCCGTTGCGGGCCTGGCCGGATACCTGAGCGAGCAGCTCAATCTGTTTGCGGAAAAAATCGAAGTGCAGAACCTGTCGCTGCGGGTGATTCGTCGTCTGAACGAAATGATCATCGAAACCATTCCTTCGGCGCTACTGACCGTGAATACCAAGAGCGAAATTCTGCAGTTCAATCCCGGAGCTTCTCAGCTTTTTGGTCACGAAGATCTGGAAGGATTGAGACTGTTGCAGATTCTGCCGGAATTGGCCGCCCGCATTCCGGATTTAGGTCAATTGCAAGCGGGTGAAAAACACGAAATTCGTTGGACCCCAAAAGCCGAACAAGAGCCGTCGCTTTTAAGTTTGCAACTGCTGCCGCAAGGGGCGGACCTGGGTGAGAGCACCTATCTGGTCGTGATCGAAGATTTGACCGAAAAGAGACGTCTCGAGTTTGCCGTTCGTCAGTCTGAAAAAATGGCGGCGGTCGGGGGGCTGGCGGCTGGTATCGCGCACGAAATTCGCAATCCGCTGGCGGGTATCAGTGGCAGCGTCGAGCTCTTGTCGCAAAACTTCAGTGATGAGGACGATAAGAAGCTTGCGAAAATTATTTTGAAAGAAATCGATCGCTTGAATCGTTTGATTTCGGAATTTTTAGACTTTGCAAAACCCGAGAAGCCTCCGGGCGAAGTCATTGATTTAAATGGCATTCTCAATGAGGTGGTGGCCAACGCGCAAAGCAGTGTTGCCAAACCCGTCACGGTCGAAAAAGACATGTCCGAGAATGCCCATATCTTAGGTCACCGCGATAAATTAAAGCAGGCCTTTCTCAATATCGTGATCAACAGCGTGCAGGCCATGGCATTGAAAGAAAATCCGGTGCTGACGGTTCGCACACATTTGGAAGGCGACCGCATTCAAGTGCGCGTGAAAGACACCGGCGTCGGCATGAGCGCCGAGACTCGCAAGCGCATGTTCGAACCTTTTCACACGACGAAGCCCAAAGGTACGGGCCTTGGTCTAGCCATCACCCACAAAATTCTCGAAGCCCACTCGGCTCAGATCTTTGTCGAGAGCGAACAAGGTCTAGGGACCGAGTTCGTGATCTCATTCCCTGCGAAAAACAATTGATCAACTTGAAATCACGTCGGAAAATAAAACTTGAAGAGGTCACAGCATGAAGCCACGCATTTTGGTCGTCGACGACGAAGAATCGATCCGCGAATTTCTCGAAATCATGTTAAAGAAGGAAGGTTACGAAGTCACCTGCGCCGAGGACGGAGCGAAAGCTCGCGATCTCCTGACGAAGAAATCTTTCGACCTGGTGATTTCCGACTTGCAGATGCCGAACATGACGGGCATCGAGCTTTTGAAATACGTCAAAGAGTCCTATCCCGAACTGGTTTTCATGATGATCACGGCCTTCGGCACGACCGAATCGGCGGTCGAAGCCATGAAGATGGGGGCTTACGACTATTTGACGAAGCCGTTCAAGATCGACGAAGTTCGCATGAACATCCAAAATGCATTGCGGGCCAAATCATTGGAAGTCGAGAACCGGGTTCTCAAAAAAGAACTGACCAAAGAATACAGCTTTCAAAATCTGGTCGGAAACTCGGACGAAATGCACCGGATCTACGATCTGGTGAAACGCGTGTCGCAAACGCCGACAAATGTTTTGATCACGGGAGAGTCCGGAACGGGTAAAGAGGTCGTCGCCAAGGCGATTCATTATAACGGTCCTTTGAAAGACAAACCTTTCGTCACCATCAACTGCGGTGCGATCCCCGAACAATTGATGGAATCCGAGATGTTCGGACACAAAAAAGGCTCGTTCACCGGCGCGGTGGCGGATAAAGCCGGCTTGTTCGAAGTGGCTGACGGCGGAACACTTTTTCTGGATGAAGTCGGCGAGTTGCCGGTGACCATTCAAGTGAAACTTCTGCGCGCCATTCAAGAGCGCGTGATCCGACGCGTGGGCGCGACCGACGATATCAAGGTCGACGTGCGCATCTGTGCCGCCACCAATCGTGATCTGGAAGACATGGTCAAAGAAGGAACGTTCCGTCAGGATTTGTTCTACCGTTTGAACGTCATCAACATCCGCACTCCGGCCTTGCGCGAGCGCCGTGATGACATTCCGCTCTTGGCCACTCACTTTTTGAAAAAGTACAATGATCGCCTGACCAAAACCGTCGGCGCTATCAGCACCGAGGCCATGGAAATGCTGAAAAAGTATGACTATCCCGGAAACGTGCGTGAGCTCGAGAACATCATCGAGCGCACCGTGGCCCTGGAAGGCGGCGCGACCATTTTGCCAGAGAGCTTGCCACCATTCGTGAACACACCGAGCGGCCGCAAGATGGCCTCTTCCCACGAAATCGAAATCGGGGAAGACGGCATCGATCTCGACAAGGTGATGGGACAGATCGAAAAAGAGTTGCTTGTGAAAGCGATTCACTCGTCAAACGGCATCAAGAAAAAGGCGGCGAAGCTTCTGCACATCACGTTCCGCTCCATGCGCTACCGGGTCGAAAAGTACGGCCTTGGTTCTGCCGACGATCTCGACGACGAATAGCATTCACTTTTCAGCACGGCCTCGGCGCCGGTTTGGGTTTTTCTGAGGGCCTCGGACGAGGCCTTTTTCTTTGGTGCTTGGTGCGGGCGCGGGCTTTGGGTCGGGCGCGGGGCTGGTTTGGTGCGGGCGCGGGGCTGATTTGGTGCGGGCGCGGGGCTGATTTGGTGGTTGAGTTATCGGCGCTAGGCTTGGTATTTTTTTGGCGCGCGAAAGGCTGGTTGGTCTGAGATCAATTGTTGAAGATGATTGTGAAAATTTCATTTGTCGCGTGCCTGCCGAATGACGCGAGACTTTTATGTGTTTTTCTTTGACAGGTTTTTCGGCGCCTTCCTTGGTGCTGGGCTTTAAATAGAACTCTATTTTTGCGAAAAGTTTTGGGTCGTGCAGTTTGCTTTGAATGGCGAGGCATTTAGGGTGCTATCAATGCTGTCTGCCGATGATTTCGTTTCTTGCTGAAAGTTCATTTAAAAAACTGGTGGTATACCTTTCTCCGAATGATGGGAGATTGGTGTTATGCTTGAAGGAAAGAAAAATGCTAGCGTATTGAAGGTAGAAACTGTTCACGAACATGCACTCTTTGCGAGCCGCGAGTATAGAAAGGCCGAACACGTTTTATTCGAAGCCGTGTGTGAGGTGGATCACTATCAGGTGCATGCGTATTTTCAATGCTCAAGCTTGTTTGAGTATTGTCTCAAATACTTAAATCTCTCGGAAGCCATGGCCTGCAATATGATTGCGGTTGCTCGGAAATCAAA
>CBIHNW010000033.1:0-30209 GCA_966211795.1 uncultured Bdellovibrio sp.
AAGGTTTGCAAGCGCTCATAAAAATCCTTGGAAAATCATGTGTTATATAAAACTCACTTTCGTTTGAGTAAGGAATGAAAGTGAGAAATGTAGAGTGAGCAGCAGGTTCGAGAACGCGAATGCTCACTCGTCACATTTAGTTTGAGAATGCAGAAAGGATAGAGCAAGAAAATGCGACAGATTAAATTTGGATTTATTCAAGATTACAAAAAGACCTTTGGCGGCGAAGAGTTAATAGGCAAAAGAAAGTCAATGCGTCCGCTTTCACTCAAATCTCCCACGCATCTCATTTTAAAATCTGAATTAAAAAGTGTGTTTAAGCCCAGCAATCAAAGGCTTCAGATACTCATCCAAAATATTTCGAAGAAATTTAATATCCATATCTACGACATCGCTATTAATTGGAATCACATTCACTTCTTGATCCAAGTGCGAGACCGCAAAGATTACGTCCGATTTATCAGAGCCATTACTTCTAAACTCACAATGGGAATCAAGAAGGCCAATCCCGAGCTCAAAACCAAGCTCTTCACCCTTCGCCCCTTCACTCGCATCGTTGCCTGGGGATCGGACTTTGAGAATGTTCGAAGTTACATCGTGAAGAACTTTTTCGAGGCCAATAATTGGACCAAACGCGAGAAGCACAAAAAGAAAATGCCAAAACCTACCAATGCAAAGAATGCCAGAGTAAGACAAAAAACTCACAGTGTGAATCCGACCGCACATGTGCCACTCGAATAAAGGCTTAGCTTGTCCTCTCCTCATAAGGAGACCCTGATTGTAATCAAGCAGGGTCGCGAAGCGGCCACCGACCCACATGCAAACCGCCACGCCGCGGCCGTGCGCCTGCGAAGACAGAACCCACCAACCCGCAAAGCGAAGAAAGAACTAAGCCTTCAGACCCAAACAGAAACCAAGAGCCGTCGACGCGCATTCATGTTCCGCAGCCTTGAAAGTTCCGAAACCCCACGCGAGCTCTCGCGACGAGCACGAATCCTTGCGATGTGCGAAAGTTATCGCTCGTTCGTCGAACGTGAGGAACAATCTAAGTCCCGCGCAATGCTCGGCGTAGGATTTTGCCGACGTTTGTTTTTGGCAGTTCGGTGCGGAATTCGACGAGCTTTGGGACTTTGTAATTGGTCAGGGATTTTTTGGCGTAGGCGATGATGTCGGACTCTTTGAGATTGGGGTCTTTTTTAACGATGAAGACTTTGACGATTTCGCCCGAGTGTTCGTCGGGGATGCCGACGGCGGCGACTTCCATGACTCCGGGGTGTGAGGCGATCGCGTCTTCGACTTCGTTCGGGTAGACGTTGAAGCCTGAGACCAGAATCATGTCTTTTTTGCGATCGACGATTTTGAAAAATCCGTTTTCGAGCATCACGGCGACGTCACCGGTTTTGAGCCAGCCGTCTTTCAGGACCTTGTCTGTCTCGTCGGGCCGGTTCCAGTAGCCTTGCATCACTTGGGGACCTTGCACGCACAGTTCGCCTTCTTGGCCGAGCGCGACTTCTTGATCGTTGTTATCGATTAATTTAACGGTGGTCGAAGGCAAGGGCATGCCAATCGTGCCGATGATTTCTTGGTTGCCGGTGATGGGATTGCAGCAAACGACCGGAGAGGCTTCCGTCAGGCCATAGCCTTCGAAGATCGGTGTTTTGGTTCTGGCTTTCCATTTTTCGGCGACCGACCGTTGCAAAGCCATGGCACCGCCGACCGATAATTTGACTCTTGAGAAGTCAACCTTGTCAAAATCCGGGTGGTGCATCAGAGCGTTGAATAAAGTGTTCACGCCGGTCATCACCGTGAAAGGCGTCGAACGCATGGTTTTGATAAAGCCCGGAATGTCTTTCGGGTTGGTGATCAAAATATTTTCTCCGCCATAAGTCATGAAGGTCAGGCAGTTCACCGTTAGCGAAAAAATATGATACAGCGGAAGGGCGGTGATGATGACTTCTTTGCCCTCTTCTAAAAGAGGACGCATCCATCCCATGATTTGCAACATGTTGGCGACAATGTTTTTATGAGTGAGCACCGCACCTTTTGAAACGCCGGTTGTTCCGCCCGTGTACTGCAGAAAAGCGATTTCATCCTGCTTCAGGGGCACTTCGGTGTAAGGTCGCTCGCTGCCGATTTCCAAAGCCTTTTTGAAAGTGTAGGCTTGCGGCAAGTTGTAAGTGGGCACCATTTTTTTGACGTATTTCACGACCGAATTCACGACCAAGCTTTTGGGAAAGGGAAACAGATCACCAATTTCGGTGATCACCACCGATTGGATCTCAGTGTCCTTGATCACTTCTTGTAAATGAGCGGCGAAATTCGCCAGGATCACGATGGCTTTTGCACCCGAATCTTTAAATTGATGGCGCATCTCTGACGGCGTGTACAGCGGGTTGGTGTTCACGATGATTAAGCCGGCTCGAAGGGCACCGAAAAGTGCGATCGGAAACTGCAAAAGATTTGGCATCTGCAAAGCAATGCGATCACCTTTTTTGAGCTTCAGTTCATTTTGCAAAAACGAAGCAAACTGTCCGACCTTGTGATCCAACTCTTCAAAGGTGATGCTGACGCCCATGTTGGTGAAAGCCGCGTGAGTTTTAAATTTTCGGACGGCCGTATCGAAAACTTCCATGACATGCGCGAATTGTTTGAGGTCGATTTCAGGGAGAACTCCTTGGGGATAATTTTTTAGCCAAGGTTTCGCATTGGATGCTGATGTCATGGTGGCCCTCTCTGCTGTGGTTCGACAGTGGTTGCAATGAACTTCATTCTTCAAAAAATGAGTGCATCAATCAAGGTGAATATCTGAGCAAAATCTCGACAGCGCAGTGACAAGATTCGGGCTCGGCATTGAATTCTCAAAATGAGACTTTGAGATAAGCTTGTAAGCTATTGATATTACGTATCAATTAAGAGCTTGTTTCGGCCCGTGGCTTGCTCTTTGAAATTCCTTGAAGAGGTGAACTATGGATCGTGTCGTAAAACTGATGTGCGCCGCTGCTGTCTCGGTCGGGGTCTTTGCCGCTTGTAATAAAAATGCAGGTGGAGTGAAGGTGAACGGCCCGCGAAATCTCAAGGGCGCCGCTGATAAACCGAAGCAGAAAGACGCGACGACCGGTACGGATAAAACGGCTGTTGAGAGCGATGCCAATTTGACGGACAAAGAAAAGGCCGATCGCGTGCATGTCGCCAAAGATATGAAAGAGCTTCGTCCGATGTTTCGAGATGCCGGTAATCTGTATAAGGAAATGAAAGATTATTTAAAAGATCCTGACGATTCGTCTCCAGATTCGGCACCGAAAGGTTTTAATATTTTCCAGTTAATGTCCTGGATTATCGAAAGTCGGTACAATTCTAAAGGATTGCCTTTGGTGGTGGATGACAAGGCCGATTGCAGGCTGGGTTACGCAAGCATCAAAGCTGATTCAGAAACGCAGTATTCGGTTTCATTCGCACCTTGCAATGCGAAAGACAAAAGTCAGGTGATTGCGCAGATGATTCACACCGCCGAATATTGGGAAATTGTTTTCACGATCGGTAATCTGGATGGCAGTACAAAGAACATGATGGGCGGTTTGATGCAAATCTGGGAAGCGAAAGATGAATCGAAATGCCGCATGAGTCCGATTGCCGACAGAGGGCGTCTGGGCACAATGATGTGCACCAACATTGGAAATGATATTTCTGACACCAAGTATTTGCTGATCAAAAGATTGGAATTCGCGCATCCGTTTGCAGGAATGAAAACCTTGAAACCATTAACTGTTGAGTTTGCGATTTATGAATCGACCAATGGTGAAAAACCGAAAGCAAAATATGATCCGGGTGTCGCCAAGGATGACATTGATCTCGGAAACTTCATTGTCGAATTGAACGCAACGGCCCCAGAGCGAGAAGTGTCGCAGAAAGTGAAAGCGGATATCGAGCAAAAAGGCAATGCACAGCTGGCCGATGCTCTGAAAAAGAAAGAAGAAGAACGCAAAGCCAAAGAGTCCGCCGCAAAACCCAATCAAGCGCAAGCGGACGCGACCCAAAACGGAAATGCTCAGGCAGATCCGGATGCGAAGCTGACCGACCCTCAGGTTGGCTTGCAGCAGCAGGATCCGGGACAGCGGGATTCAAATCAGCAACAGCAGGATTCGCGCGATCAACAAGCCGAGCAACAGCAACGAAGTGCCACCTGAGTGCGTGACATAAGAATTCGATTGCCATAGTCTTTCGGGACTATGGCAAAAGAAATCAAAAATACCAAAAAAGCGAAGAGTGAAAAAACGAGCAAAGCTTCCAGCTCGAAAGCATTGAAAGCTTCCGACTCGCAATCTGCAAAAACTGCTAATGCGACTCAAGCCGCGAAAGCTTTGAAAGCCGCAAAGGTTGGCGAGGCGGTTGCGGATTTTTCTCTCCCCTCGACTTCGGGTCAGGATTTTTCTTTAAAGCAACTTAAGGGAAAGAAAGTCGTTCTTTATTTTTATCCCAAAGACTCGACACCCGGTTGCACGACCGAAGGGATCGAGTTTTCGAAGCTGATCAAAGAATTTCGAAAAAATAAAACCGAAGTTTTTGGTGTTTCGCGCGACAGCCTGAAATCTCACGGCAATTTCAAAAGCAAACAAGATTTTCAATTTGAACTTTTGTCCGACGCCGACGAATTGGCCTGCGGCTTGTTCGATGTGATTCACGAGAAAAATATGTACGGCCGCAATGTCCTGGGCGTTGTTCGCAGTACGTTTTTGATCGGCGAAGACGGCAAGCTGCTCAAAGAGTGGCGCAAGGTCAAAGCTCAAGGGCACGCCGAAGAAGTCTTGGCTTATATCAAAGCTCTTTAAAAGGAATGCCATGAAGGTCTATGATTTGACTCCGAAAATTCATCCAGGGCTTGCGGTTTTTCCGGGCGATGCGGCCTTTCGGCGAAAGATCGCTTTGGATTTTAAAAAGGGTCATCATCTTTTATTATCCAGTGTTGAAAGCAGTTTGCATCTCGGAGCTCATGCGGATTCGAGCTCGCATTATCACGCCGATGGCGTCGGCATCGAGCAGCGGCCCTTGCGATCTTATGTCGGTCCGGCACAAGTCATTCACGTCCAGCGACGGGCAGAGGGTGATCGGCGCATTGGGACTCGGGACCTGAACGGAAAAAAGATTCAGGCCAAGCGGGTGCTCTTTTTCACGGATTCTTTTCCGGATCCGGATCATTGGAATCCGGATTTCATGTCTCTCAGTCCTGAGCTGATTCAACACCTGCATCAGCAAGAATGTGTGTTGGTTGGCATCGACACTCCGAGCGTGGATCCTGAAGATTCGAAGGCGCTTGAATCTCACCAGGCTTTATTCAAGACGGGGATCGCGGTGCTGGAAGGATTGATTCTGAAATCGGTGCCGGAAGGTCTTTACACTTTGATGGCTGCACCATTGCCAATTGTGGATGGCGATGCTTCGCCAGTGCGGGCCCTGCTCTTTGAAGATCCGGCGATTCGCTCGGCTTTTTCGGATGAGGTCCAGTTTCAAATTCAGCCGCAGTTTTAAAATGATATCTGATATTTGGGCGCACGATTGAAACGATTTTGCTCGCTTCTTGCGTCGAGTGCGTGAAAGCCCGGGCCCGAGTCGGCGCCGATAATCTCTTGCTCGAATGAGGCCGGCTTCGGTACTCTGAGAATCTATGAAAAATCAGATCGTTCTCGGGATTGACTTTGGCACCAGCAATTCGCTGGTCGGCGCTTGGCGTGATGGGAAAAGAATCGAAGCGCTGGCTCTGGATCAGACGGCACCCGATCCAACTTTGATGCGCACCCTTCTCTACTTTCCGCATCAGGACCTTTGTTACTATGGTCATGAAGCCATCGGCCGCTACATCGAAAATGAAATGGAAGGCCGATTCTTTCGCTCGTTCAAATCCCATTTGCCCAATCGCAGTTATCTGGGAACCATGTTGAACAACCGCGTGCTGACCTTGGAAAACCTGGTGGGCACTTTCTTGCTAGAGCTGAAGAAAAGGGCTGAAGCCATTTTGCAGGCGCCAATTGATTCGGCGGTGATCGGGCGTCCCGCACGCTATTCGATGGATCCGGTCGAGGACGAGTTTGCATTGCACCGAATGAAAAAAGCAGCCGAGTTTGCGGGCTTTCGCAATTTCGATTTTGTTCCCGAACCACTGGCGGCGGCCTTCGATTTTCGCCGGCAACTGACCGAAGAAAAGCTGGTGCTGATTGGTGACTTTGGTGGTGGAACTTCAGACTTTACTTTGATTCGCATCGGGCCCTACGCGTTTCAGAAAGATCACGTCTTGGGTCTTGATGGCTGTGCGCTGGCCGGTGATGCGCTGGACAGTCTTTTCATGAGTCAGAACCTCAGTGATTTCTTCGGTGCCAAAGCTCGTTACAAAGTCTCGATGGGACGAAATATTTTGACCATGCCACCATCGGTCACCACGCGGCTCAATCAGCCTTCGCACATCGTGCACCTCAAAGAAAAGGCGACCTACGAATTCATCCGCGAGGTGCAAAAGGGAGCGCTCGCCGATAGCGACCGCGAAGCGATCGAGAGATTGATGATCTTGGTTGACGATCAGCAAATTTTTTCCGTGTTCGAGCAAATCGAGAAAACCAAACGGGGGCTTTCGTCGCGGTCGCCGATGCCGTTTGAATTCAATTACCCAGGCCTTGAGATCAATGCCGAATTCACGCGTCCGACCTTTGAAACTTGGGCACAGCCGGTGCAAGAGAAAATCTTCGCGTCGCTGGATCGATGCCTTTCGCAAGCTGGGGTTGAAGCTTCGGCCGTCGATCTGGTTTGTCTCACCGGCGGATCGGCTCAAGTGCCATTGATCCGCCAAGAGTTTGAAAAACGTTTCGGCGCAGAGAGACTGCAGACCCAGTCCCACTTCCACTCGGTGCTCTCAGGTTTGATCGAGTCCGCGGGGTTCTACGCCGAAGGGGTGTTGTAACCCATTCTGGATTTCAATTCGCGCGGCAATTCTGGAACCATCGAGCGCGGAATGAAGAAGGTCGTGAGATTAAAGAGATCGGTAAAGATCTTATGCCGATCGGTCGCCGACTTGAGATAGTCATGTCCCGACGAGCCGCCGGTCCCGATCTTGCGGCCGAGCATCCGGTGCGCCATCAACGAGTGGCGGTATCGCCACTGGGTCATGCTCTCATCCAGATCCACCAAAGCGCGCAGCAAACGAAACGGCATTTGCAAGATCGGCTGCTCGCGATAAAGCTGAATCAGCAGGGCCGCGTGCAGAGCTTTCGCCGACATGCGGAAGTATCCCTGATCCTGAAGCTCTTTGTATTTTGCCGGATCAAAAAATCCCGAAAAGGTCGCAAGGCTTGCGTCGATCATGGCGAGATTCTTTTTCTTTTCTTCGTCCGATAGTCGGGGATTGAGCTCAATCACCTTGCGATCGGCCGCAAAAAGATTTTGCACCGCTTGCTGATAGGAATTCCAGAAATCAAAACCAGCCGTCTGTAAAAACGGCGTGCGCTCGAGCCACTTTTCAATCAGCTCGAAAAGGCTTGGTTGCTTCAGGATTTCTTCCATTTGCGATTGTTGAGCTTGCAACAGCTGCGACTGAAATGGCTGTTGGTTGTAATTCAAACGATGCTCGGATTTAAGACCCAGTTTCGTTTCAAAACAACGCCATTGAAAACTTTGGAAGCCGCTGGCCGGATACAAGTATTCGCGAAAATCCAGGAAATCCAGAGGCGTCATTGTCTCGATGATATCGATCTGGCCATTGATGAATTTCTGAATGTCGACGATCCGTTCAAGCCGGTGCACGGCCGTGCCCATTTCGGACTCGTCGATGTTGGTGTTCGAGAAAGTCTGCATCACTGAATCCAGCTCGAAGAGCATTTGCTTGAACCAAAGCTCGTAAGTCTGGTGAACCACGATGAAAAGCATTTCGTCGTGCGCTTTTTTTCCGTACTCTTCTGATTTTAGTTTCTGCGCCGAGAGCAAGGCATCAAGTCCCAGGTAGTCATGGTACTGAACGGCTGGATATTTCATCTAGAGTCCCTTCTTCTGATTCGCAAGCTTTCGGACTTCGGACAGAAAGCCCTGGATGTCCGTCTCGGTGGTGTCCCAACTGGTCATCAATCGGCATTCGAACGTCTTTTCGTCCCACACGTAAAAGAAATAATTTTCGCGCAGGGCCTTCACCCATTCCTTGGGGATTTTCACGAAGACGGCATTGCTTTGACGTAAAGATGTGATCTCAAGCTCGCTGAATTCTTTCAAGCCCTGATGAAGCTTCTCTGCCATATCACAGGACGTCTGCGCGATCGATCGCCACAAATCATTGCTGAAGTAGCGCTCGAATTGAGCGGCGATAAAGCGAGTTTTCGACGGCAGTTGTGCCGATTGCTTGCGGATGTATTTAAAGTTTTCGCTCAAAGCGGGATTGAGGAAAACGATAGCTTCGCCCATCATCAATCCGTTCTTGGTGCCACCGAAGCTCACCACGTCGACGCCAAGATCGGTGGTCAGTTGCTTGAAGCTGACGCCTAAATGCAAAGCTGCATTGGCCAGTCTGGCTCCATCAATGTGCACCCACATTTTCTCGGCATGCGCCCATTCGGTGATGGTGCGGATTTCATCAAAACTGTAGACGGCGCCCAGCTCGGTGGGTTGGGTCAGGCTCACGACTTTGGCTTGCGAATAGTGTTGATCCCCGCGTCGGATCAAGGCGCCTTTAAGATCAGTCAGAGACATTTTTCCTAATTTGGAAGGCAATGAAATCAGTTTCGCGCCGGTGAAGAATTCGGGCGCGCCGCACTCGTCAACATTGAGATGGCTTAAGTCCGAGCAAAGCACCGATTGGTAGGGCGCCAGCATCGCGCGCAGGCTTAAGACATTGCTGGCCGTGCCGTTGAAAACGAAGAAGACTTCGGCTTTGGTGCCAAATTCTTTTTTGAATAAAGTCTCGGCGCGAGCACTCCATTCGTCGGTGCCGTAGCTTGGGGCATGTTCGTGATTGGCGTCGAAGAGGGCTTTGAAAATTTCGGGATGCACGCCCGAATGATTGTCGCTGCCAAATCCGCGTTTCATGTTTGGGAGCCCGTTTGCAAAGATAAAAATCGGTGCAGAAAAAGGGCCGCCAGCTTCACGGTTCGCAGATCTGAATCGAGCGGAGGCGAAACTTCGTAAATGGAAAATGAGCTCCACTGAAACTGAGATTTAAACCAGGCCAAACTTTGCATCAGCTCATCGGTCTTGAGGCCTGTGGTCCAAGACTGTGAGCAGCCCGGAGCTTCATTCGAGGTGATGGCGTCAATATCAAGGCTCAGCCACAAGGGGCGTCCCAAGAATGGCTTCAATGCTTTTTCCAAACAGGCTTGCAGGCCGTGGTCTTCGGTTTGCGACAGTGGGATCAAATGCGCGCCCTGTGAAAGCGCCCAGTTCCAGTGCGTTCGCGAGTTGCAATGAGGCTGCAAACCCACTTCGAAAAAATCGAACTGGCCCGAGAACTCGGTCAGCAGTCGACGAAAAGGGGTGCCGGAATTGAGATTTTTCTCGGCCGGTCGGACGTCCAAGTGAGCGTCAAAATTTAAAACCACGGGTCGCTCGCCCTGAGCGATTTGTGCGCGTAAAAAACCAGCACCGTCGGCGTAGCCATAATCATGTCCACCACCAAGGCTTACCCAGGGAAGTCCCAATGAAGTCATGTTTTGCGCGCGAATGGCGCCTTGATCGTGCCGTTGGGCTAAAGGCAATGAAAGTGAAATATCACCGGCATCAATCAGTCGAGGCTTTGATTGTTGACCCACATGCGGAGTCATCTTGTAGAACACCCGGCGAATTTGCGCAGGCGCCAGCGCGGCACCTTCGCGTCCGCCATTGAGCTGAATGCCTTCGTGATCGGGGTAACCCCAGATGATCAAGTCGGCAGAATCCTGCTCGAGGGCACCGCTGATGGCGGTCACACAATCACCCAGCCTTGGATCTTCGGGATCCTGTTTTGAAAAGAAAAGCGTTGGATCAGGCGATGTCCAGGCCGAACTCATGGAGCGAGCCGTGGGGGAGCCTTAGAAAGTTCAAGACGTTGCGCCACCTGGCCGGTGGTGGAATCGTAGAACTCTAAAATCGTGCGAAAGCCATCGATGTTCAATGAGCCTAAAACAACTGATGATTGATCGGTGAGATAAATTTTGTAGGTGTTATTCTGGCTTGGTGAAAGAGCATAATAAAAATGTCGAGCATTGCCAGACATATCAAAGCTCACGCGGGCGAAATCCACAAAGCTCACGCGTGCTGTTTCGTCGGTCCAATCACCCAGCAGACGGCGAAGAGAAACAAAATCGATGGTCTCAAGGATCAAGGTGTCTTCGGTCTTATTTGAAATTTGTCCGCGAATGCCGTCAAAGGTTGCCAGTTGAAACAGGGATTTTTTCACATCCGGATTCGATGGCTGAATTTTGTAGGTGCGGGCCGTTTCGCGCTCGATGATCATGTATTGACCATTGTCGACCACAACGTATCCGTTAATGTTCAAGGCTTCGGCATGTGAGGACGCTAAAAAGATCAGCGCGACCGAGATCAAAGTCGCTGGAAAAAATGAAATCAACAAAGTTGAAATGGATCGAAAAAGTTTGTTCATGTCGAGGCTCGTTTTCCTCGTTCAATCTCAGCGAGTCAAAATGATTTTGCAGCTGTCGCTGCTGTGTATTATTTTGTGCTCACCTTTTGCGCGATGGAATCGACCGCTCGACTGAAAATTTGCATTCCGTGTGAGGCATTCGACAGGCGCGGATCTGACTCCATGCGTCCGTCAGGAAAGGTCTCGCGAAATCGTTCCGGACTCAGCGGCCAATCGCTTCTTTGAACCGTCGGAAAAAAATCAAAGGGGCGAGTCTTCCGGTAGGCTTCGGGGTGGCAGTGCATGGTCACGGAAATTTCGCCGCACGTTGCGTGGAAGCCATTTTGATCTTTGAAGACCTCGTTTTCATAGGCCGTGACTTCGGGAAGATGCCACCAATTGAAAAGCTGAAAGCGAAGCCGTGGGTTCTCGTGCAAGATTTCGGAAAAGCTCGCCTGCACGGTCGGGATGTTGCCGCCGTGGCCGTTGATCAGAAAAAATCTCTCAAACCCGGTCTGGGCAAAACTTTGAATCAATTCTTTGAGAACCAACAGGTAGGTTGAAGGTTTGAATGCTGCCGAACCGGGAAAGGCCATGTGGTGCAGGGCCATGCCGTAACACAAGGGTGGGGCGACCAAGGTGTTTGTCTTTTCACCGACTTTTTTAGCGATCTCCCAAGAGCTCAGATAGTCTGTTCCAATCAAACCTGTGGGACCGTGCTGCTCGGTCGAGCCAATCGGGATGATCAAATCTTTCTTGTTTTTAAGATATGCATCCACTTCGGGCCAGGCCATGAAATAAAGTTCCATCAACACCTCTGCTATGATTTAATAAAATCCAAATGGATTTGTCACTGGACCTTGAAAAAATATTTCCTCAGACCTTTTTGGTTCTGGGCGCGGAAAGCGCGTCGAAGGTGCGTGATGAATTCGAGCGCGAGTGGGGTCTTCGCAGCCTTCATTTTTTTCCGATGGTCTTGCGAGAAAAAAAATTCCCTCTCGCGATCGTCGAAATTGCCGACTATGAATTTCAAATCCACTTTTTGCGCACGCAAGAATTTCGTGCGCGCTCTTCGGTGACCGCAAACTTGGTGGTCCATGCCAGTTGCCAGTTCGTGCGCATCTCGGCGGCCAGCGCCGCTTTGAAAAAGGCTGCAGGCCTTTACGTTATCTGGAAAAGCGCGAATGAGATTCAAGAAAAGCGGTTGGAGATGCACGAAGCCGCCTTACTGGATCGATTGCGAGAGGATCTTCCGGTTTATCGCAAAAGTCTGAATGAAGACGAGTACCTGACATTTCTGGGTTTGATGAAGCTTGGAATCATTAACGAAAACCAACCACCAACCTTGTCCGTGGTTTAACCAGAACTTGAAATCGATGGCCAGTTCGGTGGGCTTCTACGGCCCGACCGAATTCATGATATCACCCAAAGCTTGAATGTAATTCAGCGGGTAGCGGCCCACGGCCGTGATCATCAACTGACGAACGGCCTCTTTGCGGGGAACGCCTTCGAACGTGATCAAACGATCGACCATGTTGCAAGGAGCGACGATCACCGCCAACGGATCCATTTTTCCTTCGGTCAATCCATTCGGATAACCTTTGCCGTCCACGTATTCTTCGTGTTGGGCGATGATGTTGATGACCGCCGGATCAAAGTGTTTTTTGTTTTGCACTTTTTCAGCGCCCGTCTGCGGATGCATTTTGTAAACCCGCGCTTCTTCTGCCGTCATGTGTCCGACGGGACGATTGATCGCGAGCCCTGAATGAAAATGTTCGAAGTCATGCAGTAAGGCGCCCAGGCTTAAGAGCTGCAACATCTTGGGATCGGTCATGTTCAATTTTTTCGCTAAAGCTAAGGCCAGCGTTGAAACCGTCACTCCGTGATGCGCGATATTTTGATCCGCATTTTTGATATTGATGATGCTCGACAGAGAGTGGGGTGCTTCTTGATCCAAGAACTGGACGAACTTGGCCGCCGCGTCTTTGGTTTCATTATAGGTCGCCTCGTTCTCGGGATTTTCCATCACGGTTTCGGCATTGCTTTGCTGATTGCCCTGAATGATTTCGGCGCGGTTGGCGATGTCTTTGCCGGAATTTTTATCGTAGGCCATTTCGATGTTTCGCTGCAGGTACGTGCGGTAGCTGTCCTCGGCATCGGGAAGAATGAACATCTTTTTTAATTTCTTGGCTTTTAATCTCTGCAAGCGTTCACCTTCGAAAGAGTCACCTTTGCGAAGATACAAGATGAACTTGTCGTTGATTTTGACGAAGGCATCAAAGTCGATGGATTGGTCGCCTCGCAAAGTGCTCACTCGGATTGGTACGTATTCCATGTTCATCTCTTTATTTGCCAAGCCTGAGATGACACATTATCATCGAGAGGATATGGCAGATCTTGATATAGAAATTCTAAAAGAATTCCAGAACGAGTCAAAGATTCTCATCGATAAGATGGGAACCATTCTTGATACTTGTGAGGGTGACTACTCCCAGGTCAAAGGTCTAGAAGACTATGGACAGAACGTCGATCGCATCATGGGGGCGGCAAAAAGTTTGGCCTTGATGGCCGACTCTGATCATCTCATTCATAAAATTGCGGACTACTCGGCGATTTGCAAAGCGGTCGGGTACAAAAGTTCGCAAATCGAAGACAACGAGCAGTTCTACGATATTTGCGTGGCGCTGTTGATGGACGGAACCGAAGTTCTGCAGGTGATGATTGACAGTCTGACCAGCGGCAAAACGGGCATTCAAGAACTTTTCTCGAAAACCTTTCTCGAGCGCCTGCGCTGGGTTTCTTCGGTTTTCAGCGCCGACATCCGCGGCAGCGTCGAAGTTCACAAGGGCCAAAAAACCAAACTTTCCCAAAACGACATCGATGATCTTTTGAAAAAACTCGGCCTCGACTGATTTTTGTCTAGCGCGGTCACTCGCCGCGCCTGTGCTTTCAGGCCAGAGCTTGCGCTTTCCATCCGAGCGTCTACGGATCAGGCGGTTCCTTCCGATCAGGCCCACAGAGCTTCCCATTCGCTCGCGGAGAGGCCTTTCAGTCTGCGCATCCGGTATGGAATTTCACCAATGGCTTCTTTCTCATTGAGCTGGATGTAATCTCGTACTGTCTTGTAAGCACGGTAGCCCTTCACGACACGTGTGAAGGGGCGGTACTTCCAGAGCTTATTTCGTGCTTGCGTGAGGCCGCGCTGGCCTTTGAGGTCCGCATTCACTTCCATCTGGTAGTGAATCTTTGAACCGCGGCTCTCGGATTTCGCGGGATTCGCGGGCCTCCTCGGGCTCTTGGGGGTATCGGTCACTTCGAAATTTTCGCGCTGTTTCCTGGGCGCCGCGGACCGCGGGCCTTTCTGAAGCAGTGAATTTTCTCCGGTCCTTTCCCGGGCCCTCAGCTGCTCATTTGATTCTCCACCCGTCCTTGTCGCCATCGATCCTCCTCCAGCCATCGATCGTGCGCCAGCCGCCGATCCTGCGCCAGCCGTCAACCGCGCGGGGGCTTTGGGGGTATCGGTCACAGCCACCGAGAGAAGCCCCTCTTTCTCAAACTGCTGCGCGATTTGACCAGCCACCACTCGGAAAAAGCTTTGGTAGTTTGATCTTCTGGTTGTGCGGATCAAAAGATGCAGATGATCACCCTGCACGGAAATTTGCTCGACCTTCACGTAAAACTTAAATTTATACTTCTGCACCAAGTGATGGATGACCGCGAACCTGCGGGACTGCCGAAAGCCTCCGCGGACCACTTCGCGGTTCGCCTTAAACACCAAATGCAAAGAATCGCGCGAGCTCAAAGGCCTAGCAGACCGTCCCGCTCGCTCTTGCCGTAAAGACCCGCCATGCGAATAGCGATGCCGCCAAGAAATCTTCTCGAATGATTGCTGCTTTGATTTAGCCATGTGACCGATACCCCCAAAAGGGGCCCCGGGAGAGCACAAAGCAGGCGAAGGAGAGAAGGATTACAGGCGAAGACGAGGTCCGAGTGACGGAAACGGTCCGCTAGCAGGATAAAGTCGCAAAACAGGAGTGTGGTCTCTACGGACAGAGATCCGGTCACGACAGGCCGAATGCAAGCTGGGGCGATGTCCGCGAGACTCGCCAAGATCAGCGTGGATGAGACAGCAGAGATAAAGACCAGCTCACCAGCTCGCGCAGTTTCTCGTCCTTTTTCCAACCGGAAATTTCGGGGACAAGTTCGTGCAAGGCCTGATTGGTGGCGACGATGATGGCGTTTCGGCGCAGACCAAAGGGGCCGGCTCTTTTCAGTGGTGAGCCTTGGAATTTTTTTTCGATTTTCTTGCCGGACAAAGTGAGAATCTCGCGAAGCTCACAGATCAACTCTTCACGCCCAGCTGAAGAAAGCTCACGCAATTGCGTCGTTTCAAGCTGCGGGCGGGCGGTGATCTGCAACTCTTTCTTGAAGGCTTTTTCGTTCCACGGGCACACGGTCTGGCAGAGGTCGCAACCGAAAAACCAGTCGCCAATTCCCGAACGCAGTTCAACTGGCGGCAGTTCGCGAGACTCGATGGTTAAATAGGAAATGCATTTCTGTGCATTCAAAAGCCGCGGGGATTCGAGAGCCTTGGTGGGGCACACATCGATGCAACGGGTGCAGGTTCCGCAAAAATCGTGAACGGGTCTCAACGAAGATTCGAAGCGAAGCGAAGTCGCAATCTCGCCGATCAGAAAAAAGCTTCCGTGCTGGGGGTGAATCAAGCAGGTGTTCTTACCAACCCAACCAAGGCCCGCGCGGTAAGCAAGATCTCTTTCCAGTACCGGTGACGAATCCGTTAAGCACAGAAAAATCTCATGAGGGTACTGTTCACGAAGCTGGGACGCCACGAGCTCCAATTTTTCTTTAAGCCAATAGTGATAGTCTTCGCCTTTCGCGTAAAAAGCTTTTCGCAAAGAGGACGCAGGCAAAGTCTTCGACGAAGCGGGCGTATCCAAAGTTGACGGCGAATCTGCAAACGAGGGGTTTGCCGGCGACAGTTCAGGGGAAAAAGAAGTCAAAGGCTCCAAGCTCTCAAGCGGTCTCGGGTGCGGAACATAAGGATGGGCAAAAACCAAAGCTGACTCGAGGCGTTCATTGATGAGTTTCGGGTTTTCTTTCAATGGCAGGTGACGTTTCAAGTACTCCATTTCGCCGTGATAGTTCTGCTCAATCCATTGGCGATAGAATTCGATGCTCAGTGGGTTTTCGAGCGAGCTTGCTCCCCAATGCGAAAAGCCGTGGTTCATGGACCATTGAGTTAAATATCCATTTAGGTTTTCTTGCAAAGAAGACATCGACATCCGAATTTATTTTACCTAACATTTCAATCAGCGTCATGGACTTATATCGAGCAAATCCTCAATTTCAATTGGCCGAAAAAATCTGCAAAAACCTGCAGGAGCAAGGCTTTCAGGGTCTTTTGGCGGGCGGTTGTGTGCGCGATTTTCTCTTGCATCGGTCGCCCAACGATTTTGATGTGGCAACCAATGCCACTCCCGATCAAGTTGAAGCCCTTTTTCCAAAGACCGTGGCCGTCGGCAAAAGCTTTGGCGTCATCGTCGTGGTCGAAGGCGAAATTCAGGTCGAAGTCGCGACCTTTCGCAAAGACGGTCCCTACACCGATGGCCGCAGACCCGAATCGGTGGAGTTTGCGGCGGCGGAAGAGGACGCCCAAAGACGGGATTTCACCGTCAATGGACTTTTTTATGATCTGACCACCCATTCGGTTTTGGATTACGTCGGTGGCGCCGAGGATCTGCAGAAAAAGCGGCTGTGTGCGATTGGGCTTGCGGAAAAACGGTTTGCAGAGGATCACCTTCGTCTGCTTCGGGCCGTTCGTTTTTCGGCGCAATTGGATTTTGAAATTGAAGCGAAGACCTTAGCTGCGGTCGAAACGCAAAGAGATTTGATCCGTACGGTTAGTGGCGAGCGCATTCAAGATGAGATGACCAAACTGCTGATGAGTCACTGGCCCGAAAAAGGACTGGAGATTTTATGCGCGACCGGAATGCTGGCCAGTCTTCTGGGGCATGAGCAGATCAACTGGAATTCGGCCCAGCCTATTTTTGCGCGCAAAGAGAAAACAAAGGAAGATCACTGGTTCCGTTTTTTTCTATGGCTTCGCTTCGTGCAGGCAGAAGGAGCCACGCTCAATTTTTTTGAAACTTTGATGGACGCCTGGAAGTTTTCTCGTGATTTAAAACAAAAATGCATGAAGGCATTGCAGTGGACTTTCGACGATCGGCCCTTTCTGCGTCACCCTTTGGGAGAAGTCTTAGCGCTCAGTTACCTGCCTGAGCATCTGCGCGGTTTGATGGAATATTCAGAGCTCTATCTCACCGACGAAGAGCGACCACATTTCGAAAAGTTTCTGTCGCGTCGGCTGCAGCTCGGACGAGAAAAGCCGGCGCCTTGGGTGGTGGCTTCAGATTTATCGCCGAAGCTGCAGGGTGAAGAGCTCGGGCGGGCCATTCGACTTTGTTATTGGGAGCAACTGGAAGGCAACGCTGCGGAAAAAGCGAACCTTTTAAAAATGTGGGGAATTGAATGAACACGGCTAGCACTTGGCGCCGAGTGATCGCGTATTGGCTTGATTCGATGGTCGGAGGCCTTTGTCTGCTTCCGTTCTGGATTCAGTTCTGGGGCGGGATGCTGTTTGAAGAGAAAGTGCACATCGACTGGCGCTGGTTGATCGTCGCTTTGCTTTTGAATCTCTTTTACAAATGGAGCTTTCTGTACTTTCTAGGCGCGACGCTAGGGAAATTGGTGATGGGACTTCGGGTGGTGCCGTCTTCCGGTGAGAGCGAGGATCTGGGACTGTTTCAAAGCTTTCTTCGTGTCTTCACCGATGGTCTTTCTTTTTTCTTCGGCCTGGCGCCGAGGGCCTTGGCGCTTTTGAGGTTGGACCGAACTCATGTTTCGGACTGGGTGGCCGAGACCCGCGTGGTGCAATTGGGACCGCAGCGATCGTTGATTGCGCGCCACTGGGTGGTCGCGCTGATGGTGATTATTGTGTCCTTCTTCAGTCAGTTTTCGAATTTGTATCAAAGTCTTCACTTCATCGAATTTGAAAACGGTCAGATTATCTTCGATCTCGCAGCTTTCGAATATTGAGATCGAGACGCGCTGGTCTTGTTTATGTCTTGATCGATTTGGTCGTTGAGATCAGGCCACGATGGGCTCCAGGTGCGGTGAGTGATTGATGGAGTGGCTGCGAAATCGAGCCGCAGTGAGCGGGAGCGCTAATTGAAGATGGCGAGCTCAATTGATTCTATCTCCAAACTTGTCCTTCGGACTTCAAGTCGCTAGGAACTCAAAAAAGAAAAAGCTCCGGTTTTTGGCCGAAGCTTTTCAGATACTCTTATTAATTTCAAAAATCGATTACATCACTGTGATGTCGACGTGAAACGAAGTGCCGTTCGCCAGATTGAACGGAATCACCAGGGTTGCGCCATTGTGATGTTTGGAAATAACGAAGGTCCCTTTGATCACCGAGGGAATGGCCATTTCAAAACCATAACCCATTTGGTTCAAAGTCGTTTTCGCAGTTCCGTAGATTTGGTTGGTCATTTCGCCAACGGCATCGGCCACGGCATCATTCACTTCGGTGTGCTTCTCGCCCAGCATGCTCTCAAGAATGGTGAAGATCGACTCTTTGGTGAACGAAATCGACATCGTGCCCTTCATTTGGCCGAAGACCATTCCCACCATGCCGGCCACATCACCTTTGGCTTGAAACTTGGGTTCAACGCTGGGTTTGCCAACGGACACTTCAGTCTGGGCCATTAAGGAGACCGTCTTGATCACGCCTTCGACGAACGCATTGATGAAACGTTTGTCGAGTAGGGGATTTGCTTTTTCAATTTTTTCTGCACCCATTTTGGTGGTCTCCCTTACGCGGCTTTCGAAGTGTTGTGTTTGGCCCAAATACGCTCAAGTTTACCTTTAAGTGTCTGTGCATTGAATGGCTTCACGACGTAATCGGAGACGCCATTTTTAGCGGCCTCGACGATGTTCTTTTGTTCACTTTCAGCGGTGACCAGCATGAAAGGCATGTTTTTCAGATTTGCATCTGCTTTGCAGGCCTTTAGGAGGTCGATGCCGGTCATTCCGGGCATATTCCAGTCAGAAATAACGAACTGAAAAGGCGAGCCATTGGTCTGGGCGGTTTGCAAAGCAGCTAATGCTGGCTTGCCGTCATCCGCTTCCTCAACATTTGTATAACCCAATTCAGTTAGGACTTTTTTGATGATTTTTCGCATAGTTGCGAAGTCGTCGACCACTAAGAATTTCGTATTTGCAGGAAACATGATTTCACTCCCGTTGTGCAATATCTGCAGTTAATCCCTCCTTTGATCGGTCTAGTTTTAAAAAACTAGAGTCCAAAGTCGTTGCTTTGCCGGAACTTTACTGACAGACTTTAAGACAGGAGCAGGGTGTTTTGTTTTAGGACATCTGTCTGGAAACATGGGATGTTTTTGGACAGAAGTATGAATATTTGCAGACAAAGATCTGGCCTCCCGGGAAACTGATTAAAACATAATATTTAGATTATTGATTAGCCTTTGAAGAAAGAAGACTAACGAAAGTTTTAACCAGACGCCATCGGTCGGTGTCTAAATTATATAACGGGGAGGGAGCAAGGATGCTCAGAGATGTCCTAATACAAAAAGGTCTGTCCAATCGTGAGGCAGAAGTCGCGGAACTGGTATCGAAAGGTTTGTCGAACAAGGAAGTTGCGAACCAACTTTTCGTCACTGAAAAAACGGTGAAGTTCCATCTGACGAATATCTACAAAAAAATGAACGTTAAATCACGCGCTCAACTGATCGTTTGGTGCTTGCCACATCTCGGCTTTGTCGAGACAGAGACGGCTCGCAACGAACAAACGGTTCAAGCCGGTGGTGCTTACAACAACGTTGCACACGCGACTCAGACTATCCCCGCTGGGAGCGCAACAGTTGGTGGTCAGCCCACAATTTTGCCAGGCCGAGGCAATGATATCGGAAACCGTGGCGGCAATTCAGATGCCGGCATGGGAATGTAATTAGAATCTAGTTTTTGAATTGAAGGGTTGTCACGAACATGCCTGGCACACAATCTGGTAAACCTGTTTCTGCCTCGCAAGTCGTGATGACCCAGTTAGTTTTACCGAGTCATACCAACGCCCTCGATACCATATTCGGGGGCGTTATCATGTCGTGGATCGATATCTGCGGGGCCATCGCGGCCCAACGTCACTCGCAAAAAGAAGTCGTCACGGCCTCGATCGATAAATTAAATTTCATCGCGCCCGTGAAAAAGGGTTGGGTCGTGAACCTGAAGGCGAGCGTGAATTTCGTTTCCCGCACCAGCATGGAAGTCGGCATTCGCGTCGACGCCGAAAATCCAAAAACCGGCGAAGTCTTCCACACGGCCAGCGCCTACACCACCTTCGTCGCCATTGGCGGAAGCGGTCGCGCCACCGAAGTCCCACCAGTCATTCCCGAAACCGACACCGAAAAGCGCCGCTTCGAAGCCGCCCGCCAACGCCGCGAAGCCCGCCTCAAATAGCAAATAGGGTGCCTTCCCTTTTTCTGTAGCAATACTGCGTTAAATTGGATTTACGATTTTGTGAATGCCGCTCTTCATTTCTCGATCCTATTTTAAACTCTGTGGCCTTTTGTTTCACGTCTGTGCCTGCATCCGTCTAAATTCCCTACGGATTTTTATTTCCTTCCGATGAGGGAGGTCGATTGCGGCTTTTTCTTCTTTCATTTGAAAGAAAGAGGCTGCGGTTTCGGGCTCTCATTTTCCGATCATTTTTGCCTTTATCTGCAGTGATTAAATCGTTAAATCCATCGATCGAGTGGGCTCTATAAGCTGCCATAACGCAGTATTGCTACAGAAAAAGGGAAGGCACCTTCAGAACGTCGGGAGGTGGGTGAAATAATTGTCGGGGGGCGACAATTATTTGTTGATGGGGCCGATGATTGTGCCGACAATTAGGGCATGGTTGAGAAAGCTAAATTTTTGAAATGGGCACAACAACGATCTTCTTTTCATTCGCAGGATATGGCGATGCGTTTCAAGGTCGGGCGTCAGACGGCGGCTTTTCATCTGAAGCGTTATGTCGAGTCTGGTCAGATCTTTCGCAGTGGTTCCACTCGTGGTGCGGTTTATTCGGTTCGGCCGTTTGAAGACAGTCTGGATTCTTCGCAGCTAGAAATTTTGTTGGTGAAGAATTTGAAAGAGCTGAATCCTGCGCTGGTCATAGAAGAGGTGGAGGCGAGACTTCCGTTTAAAAAGCTCGTCAGTCACAATGTGCGCAGTTTATTTTCCTACGCGTTGACGGCGGTGCTGGCGAACGCGGTTGATCATTCAGAGGCGGAGCGGATTTGGATTCGCACGCGCATTCAAGATGGCATTCTTTCTTTCTCCGTTGAAGACAAGGGTGTTGGTGTCTTCGCGAAAGTGAAAAATGGTTTTCATCTGCAGGATGAGTTCGAGGCCGCGCACCACCTGATGAAAGGAAAACAGTCCACCACGCCAGCTTCCCGCCAAGGGCAAGGGCTTTTCCTTGTTTCAAGGATTGCGGATCGGTTCGTGATCACCAGTCATAAGCTCAAGGCGCTAATCGATAACGATCAGGAAGACTTCATGCTGCTTGAGAGCCGGCAGCGCAATGGGACGCGCATTGATTTTTCGATTCGCGCCAGATCCAAACAAAATCTGCAAAAAATACTTCAAGAGTACGCGAATGAAAACCTCGAGATCGAGCAGAGTCAGGTCCGCGTGCGCATGCTGGGTTCGCAGCTGATGTCCCGAGTGCAAGCGCAGAAGCTTGTCGCCGGTCTTGAAAGCTTTGAGCGTATCGTTTTTGATTTCAAGAAGGTTGAAGGAATCGGTGAGGCCTTCGCGCGCGAGGTCTTTGCGGTCTTTCAGAAAAAGCATCCGCAAATCAAGCTCGAGGCCATCAACGCAAATTTAGCGATTCAATTCATGATCGCGCGGATCCTGTAAAGCTCTGCCCTGATCGGCCGCGAAGAAACTGTCCGGGACTGCTCTGAACACTTGCGCGGATCCTGTAAAACTGACGGCCGGTCTGGAGCTTAAAAAACTACTTTACCAGGTAGTTTCGCCAGCGATTGATCAGAGCCGGTGTCATCTGCGCGACGCAGATCGTGCCTTCGGTGGCGGATTCTTTGCGGACGATGCGGGTGTCTCGAGAGAGGTCGTAGATTTTAAATTCTTCCGCGCGCGGGAAGTAGAGCTCGACGTCTTCCTGCATTTCATTGATCGATTCAGCCATCATTTTTTTGAGCTGATCAAAGCCCTGCCCGGTTAAGGCCGAAACGAAGACGCGCGGGTACTGCTTCACCTTGAACTGCATCTCCAGTGGCGCGACATCGATCTTATTAAAGACGTGGATGATCTTTTTATCCTGCCACTTGAACTCTTCGATCAGATTTTCAACGACCTCGATCTGACGAAGCATATTCGGAGATGAGAGATCAATCACGTGCAAAAGCACATCGGCTTCAGCACTTTCTTCTAGGGTCGCTTTAAAAGCTTCGATCAACTGGGTTGGAAGCTTGCGAATGAATCCAACCGTATCGGTCACGACCGCGGGTGGTCCGTCCGGTAAAAATACTTTGCGAGTGGTGGGATCCAAAGTCGCGAAGACCTGGTTCTTCGCCAGGGCCTGAGCACCGGTCAGTCGATTCAGCAAAGAGCTCTTTCCCGAGTTCGTGTATCCGATCAAGGCAAAGCTCGGGATCTCGTGACGGCGCCGCGAGCTTCTGTGCTGCGCGCGCGCCTTGCTGACGCCATCCAGTTTCTTGCGAATGATGGCAACACGCTCGCGAATGCGGCGACGATCGTTTTCCAGCGCCGTCTCACCCGGCCCCCGGGTTCCGATACCACCACCCAGGCGGGAGAGTGAATCCATCCACGCACCAATCATGCGCGGCAATTGATCCAGCATCTGCGCGAGCTCCACCTGAAGTTTTCCTTCGTAAGTTTGCGCGCGCTGAGCGAAAATATCGAGAATGAGTTGATTGCGATCCAAGATTTTGCAGCCAATGGCCGTCTCTAAGTTTCGCGCCTGAACGCCCGAAAGCTGGTGATCGACGACGACAAGATTGGCCTGCGAGTCGATGACCATCTGTTTGACTTCATCGACCTTGCCGGTCCCGATCAGGGTGGCCGGGTTCCACTGCGGAAGAGTCTGTACGAGAGAGCCCACGACTTCGCCGCCAGCTGCTCCAACCAATTCTTCTAGTTCCAATAAATTTTCTTTGATTTCGGAAGTGGGTTCCGTTTTCAGGCCAACGCCTATGACGATCGCACGATCTGAGGACTTGATTTGAGCCTTATTCAGAGGAAAAGCCTCCCACCTGCAACCAGTGTATCAAAACCAGACGTGGTCGCAAGCGGAAAAATCGTGGTATCTAAGAATGAATCAGTTTTTGCGCTTTTTCGGTCTGAGTGAGCTCCACCCACAGGCGGGTTTGTCCAATATCATCGGGATGAACCTGCGCCAAAACCCCATGGCATTCCAACAAAAGTTTAGTGGCCTGAGCGGCCTGACGATTCGAAAATGTTTTGAGCGAAATCCAGTTTTTCATAATGACCTTCCTCAATCTTTGAGAGGAGTGAAGTGTGCTCCGAATTGGAGGGTGTGGTCAAGAGGGTGAATTTTGAAGTTTCAGTGAGGGTCAAGTTGACCAGGTTCCAATTCTTTATGGTGTCGAACGATCCATGCTGTTTTTCAATTTCCGGCGCTATGTTTAGATTGCCGACGGTTGGCTTTAAGTTGTCAGGTTTCATAGAGAATTTAAGCTAAAGCCTGAATTTTTCGTCCACTTTATAAACAATTTTGTTTGAAAAAATGATTGGCATATCTTTGCAAGGTTAAGTCTTGGAAATTTTTAAAACATTCTTTTAAGTGAGGATATTATGAAGCTTACATCAGGGATCTTGCTTGTCGTGACGACTCTTTCATCAATGGCGCATGCAGGAGGTTTTGTGATCTGCAGTTCAACCGAGGGCAAGATAGGATATTCGGTTCATACGGCCGCCAAGGAAATCAATGAATTAATAGCGCAGGCGCAAATAAAAGGCTATGGACGCGTTTCAGAACCCTCGATGTACCGAGATGCTAACGATAATGCCACAATTTGTGTAACCCTCAGTCCTGCACCTATTCAAGATTCAAAGGTGATCTGCGGGTCGACTGAAGGTAAGTCTGGATATTCTATTTATACTGCGGCCAAAGATCTCAACTCCAAGATTGCGAGTGCCCAAGTTGAGGGATACAAAGATTTCTCCAGCCCGGCTCAATATCGCGACACTAACGATAATCCAACTGTTTGTGTCACCGCAGCGAAGAAGTAGTTTTCGCTACTTCTTCTTCCGTCGCTCCATCAAGTACTGCGCTTCCAGCGCGGTCAGCACCACCGAGTTCACGATCGCATCGACGGTCGTGGTTCGTTGCAAGACGTTGGCGGATTTGCGCACGCCGAGCAAAAACGGACCAATCATCTCGCCCTTTCCCAGCTGCTGCAAAAGCTTATAGGAAATATTCGAAGACTCAAGATTCGGGAACACCAAAATGTTTGCGCCGTTCTTTAATTCCGAAAACGGGAAGATGCGGTTTAAGATTTCGACGTTCACTGCCGTATCCGATTGCATGTCGCCATCAACGATGATGTCAGGACGCTTTTCCTTCACTAAATCCACCGCGCGCTTCATTTTGGCCGGAGTGCCGGGAGCCGCGCTAAAGTTCGAGTAAGAGAGCATCGCGATGCGCGGCTCGATATTAAAGTATTCGGCGACACGTGCCACCTGCAGGGCAATGGTGGCCAGCTGCTCGGCCGTCGGATCAATATTCACCGTGGTGTCGGCCAAAAGCAGAAAGCGATCTTCGAGGAGCATGATATTGCAACCACAAGGAACGGCTTCGCGAGCGACACCGATGGTTTGCAGGACGGGCTTCACCGCATCCGCAAATTGCATCGAAGAACCCGTCACCATGCCGTCCGCGTCGCCCTGATCGACCATCATCGAAGCAAAGTAGTTCGGATCCGCCATCAAGCGTTCCGCTTCGCGAGCGGTGATGCCTTTACGCTGACGACGTCTGAACAGTTCGTCGGCATAGGCTTTGAATTTTGGATGTTGAGACGGATGGTGGACCGGAATCTCTTCGAGGTCCGGCAAATCGAGCGCCCGGATTTTTTCTTTCACCACGTCGGGGTAGCCGAGCAAGATCGGCTGACAGATTTTTTCTTCGACGATGGTTTGTAGAGCTTTCAAAATTTTGGTCGATGAGCCTTCGGGGAAGACGATCTTCGGCAGCTCTCCGCCTTGGGCGGCGGTGTTGGCGCGAACTTTGTGGATGGCAGATCGAATGAAAACCTTTTCTGGACCTTGGTAGGCTTCGAGCTGATCGCGGTACTTGTCAAAATTCTCGATATTTTTTTGCGCGACCCCTGAATCCATCGCGGCTTTGGCAACGGCCGGTGCGACCCACAGAAGCACGCGGGGATCGAAAGGTTTCGGGATCAGGTACTCGGGTCCGAATTTAAAACTCTTGCCGCCGTAAGCGGCCGAGACGCGCTCCGGGACATCTTCGCGGGCCAGTCGCGCCAGGGCATCGACCGCGGCAAGCTTCATGGCTTCATTGATTTGGGTCGAGCGCGTGTCCAAGGCTCCGCGGAAAATCGACGGAAAGCCCAAGACGTTATTCACTTGATTCGGGTAATCGGAGCGGCCGGTGGCGATGATTGCATCGGGTCGGGCTTCGCGCGCTTTGCCGGGCTCGATTTCGGGGTCAGGATTTGCCATGGCGAAAATGATCGGATTTTTCGCCATGGGCTTGATCATCTCGCCGGTCACAGCACCCGCAACACTTAAGCCGACAAAAACATCGGCGTTCACCAAGGCTTGCGACAGGGTGCGGGCTTCGGTTTCAACGGCAAAGAATTCTTTGTGCTTATTCATGCCCTCTTTGCGACCCTTGTAGATCACTCCGCTGGAATCGCACATGGTGAGATTTTCTTTTTTGGCTCCGAGAGAGAAGAAAATCTTCGAGCAAGCCACGGCCGAAGCGCCGGCGCCGTTGACCACGATGCGGATGTCAGACATTTTTCGTTTGGTGATCATGCAGGCATTCAAAAGAGCTGCGCCCGAGATGATCGCAGTTCCGTGTTGATCGTCATGAAACACGGGGATCTTCATTTCTTTTTTCAGTCGCTCTTCGATTTCAAAACATTCCGGCGCTTTGATGTCTTCCAGATTGATACCACCGAAAGTGGGCTCTAAGGCTTTCACCGCCGCGATGGTCGATTCGACGTCCAAGGTGTTGATCTCGATATCGAAAACGTCGATGCCGGCAAATTGTTTGAAGAGCAGGCCCTTTCCTTCCATGACGGGCTTTGAAGCCAAGGGGCCAATATTTCCCAGACCCAAAACGGCGGTTCCGTTTGAAATCACGGCCACCAAATTTCCTTTGGCCGTGTAATCGTAAACCGTGCTCGGATCTTTCGCGATCACGCGGCAGGGGGCGGCGACTCCGGGCGAGTAGGCAAGGCTCAATGCTTTTTCAGTGTTGGTCGGCTTTGTCGCGATAACTTCAATTTTTCCGGGCTTTCCCTTTTTATGGAATTCGAGAGCTTCTTGGTCCAAGCTCGTGAAATGAGAAGTGGAATTTTCGTTGGAATTGCTGTTGCTGTTGTGACTCGACATACGTCTCCAAGTTTAAGATTCGATCCGCTAAAATTTGACGTTAGAACTCTAGAGTTGAAATGTCATTTCTTTTGCAAGCTGTCATACTTGGGCTTTCTGCTATCACTCTGAAAATATTGGCTTTACTATCTTGGTGTAGATTCAAGGATGATCGACAACGATTGTACAAAAACGATTGTAAATACAAAGGAATGAAGACGATGGCTACCAACCCACGTGATGTCGTTATTGTTGAGGGTGTGCGAACGCCCTTTGCGAAAGCTGGAACCAAACTTAAAAAAATTCACCCGGCCGAACTTGGCAAAGTGGCGCTGAAAGAGTTGATCGCGAGAAGCTCTTTGGATGTGAATCTTGTGGATGAAGTGATCATCGGAAATACTGGAAATCCGGTTGATTCTGTCAATATTTCCCGGGTCGTTGCTCTCAATGCAGGCATCCCGCAAAAGACCTCGGCCTACACCGTGCACCGCAACTGTGCCTCGGCGCTTGAGAGCATCTCGAACGGATTTGAGAAGATCAAATCGGGCACCATGGATGTGGTGGTCGCAGGTGGGACCGAAAACATGTCGCAGATGCCGACCCTGCTGCCGGAAAAAATTCAGAGCATCATGGACAAGCTCTTCACCGCCAAGGGACCGGCGCAGGCGCTGCCTTTGCTCTTTGAACTTTTCAAAGCCGACATGAAACAGATCCGGGCGCTTCTCACTTCGAACATGAAGGATCAGTACTTCCCGGTGATTTCGGTGATGCAGGGTCTGACCGATCCATTTGTCGGCATCAACATGGGACAGACGGCGGAAATTCTGGCGAAAGAGTGGCACCTCACGCGCGAGATGCAGGACCGATTTGCATTGCACTCGCACCAAAAAGCGGTCGAGGCCACCAAGAACGGAAAGCTGCCAGCGGAAATTGCGCCGCTGCCAATCGGACCCGATTACAAAGAAACTCTCACGACCGACAATGGTCCCCGCGACGGTCAATCGATGGAAGCTTTGGCCAAACTGAAGCCATTCTTCGATAAAAAAACGGGTAGCATCACGGCCGGTAACAGCTGTCCAATCACCGACGGCGCGGCCATGCTCTTGATGATGAGTCGGGAAAAAGCGCAGGCTCTGGGTATGAAGCCTGTGGCTCGCATTCGCGGTTACGGCTTTGCAGGGCTTGAGCCCGAGCGCATGGGGCTGGGACCGGTGTACGCGACTCCGCTGGCGCTCAAACGCGCCGGACTGACGATGAAAGATATCGGTCTTGTCGAACTCAACGAGGCCTTCGCGGCGCAGGTGATGGCTTGTCAGAAAGCTTTTGATTCGGATTCGTTCGCGAAGGAAAAATTGGGACTGTCATCGAAGGTCGGCGAGATCCGCGATGAGATCTTAAACGTGAATGGCGGTGGAATTGCCCTGGGTCACCCCGTGGGTGCAACCGGTACACGTCTGGTGATCACTTTGATGAAAGAAATGAAGCGACGACAGGTTCAATTTGGTCTGGCAACTTTGTGCATCGGCGGCGGTCAAGGCGGCGCGATGGTCCTGGAAGCGGAGGCATAATCCATGAGCATCCAAGAATCGATTCAAATTGTTCCCCACGGTGACATCGCGCTGGTCGAATTCGACATGATCGGCGAGAAGGTCAACAAGTTCAACACGCCGATGATGGTGCGCCTGCGCGAAGTGATCGGCGAACTTCGAAAATCAAAATACAAAGCGGTCGTTTTCAAATCGAACAAACCAAAGATTTTCATCGCCGGTGCGGACATTGACGAAATCAAGGCGATGACCGCGAAAGAGCAATTTGAAAAAGCGGTGGGAACAGGCCAAGAAATTTTCAACGAGCTTGAAGATTTATCAATCCCCTCGATCGCGGCCGTGAACGGCGCCTGCGCGGGTGGTGGATGCGAATTCATAATGGCCTGCGATTACCGAATCGCGACCGAAGATCCATCGACGAAGATCGGACTGCCAGAAACAAAGCTCGGGATCATTCCGGGTTTTGGTGGGACCGTGCGCATGCCGCGAATCATCGGTCTGGCGAATGCTTTTGATATCATCCTGGCTGGCAAATTGGTGCCAGCGCAGAAGGCCTACAAGATGGGTCTGGTTGACCAGGTTGTGCATCCCTCGATCTTGCTTGAGCAAGCGATGAAGATGGCGCAAGAGCTGATCAAAGATGGCAGCAAGAAACGACGCAAGACTTTTCAACCGCAAGGTCCGGTGCCGAAAGTGTTGGAAAGCTTTATCGGACGCCCGATTGTCTACTCGCAAGCTCGTAAGGGCGTGATGAGCATGACTCATGGGCATTACCCGGCTCCGCTCAAAGTCATCGAAGTGATCTCAAAAACCTACGGCAGTTCCGACCGCGAAAAGTCTTTGCAGCTGGAGCGCGAGGCTTTCGTTGAAGCGGCGATGACGCCGATTTCGAAAAACCTGATTCACGTTTACGACCTCACCGAGATGGTGAAAAAACAGACGGGTGTCAGTGGCTTGGACGTGAAAGCAAAACCTGTTTCGGCGATCGGTATTTTGGGTGCCGGAACGATGGGTGGCGGGATCGCCTATATCGCAGCCGACAAGGGCATCGAAGCGCGCATGAAGGACATCAACTTTGATGCGATCGGAAAGGGTCTGAAGCACGCTCGTGATTTGTGGTCGAAGTTGGTGAAGAAAAAACGCATCAACAAGTACGAATTCCAGCAGAAGATGGATAAGATCACAGGTACCGTGGATTACAGTGGATTTCATAACTTGGACGTGGTTGTTGAAGCGATCGTTGAAGATATGGAAATCAAAAAGAAAGTGATCGGCGAAACCGCGCGCAACATGCGTCCCGACGCCATCATCGCTACCAACACCTCATCATTGAGCGTGACGGAAATGTCGGCGGGACATCCGAATCCTCAGTACTTTGCGGGCATGCACTTTTTCAATCCAGTGGACAAAATGCCATTGGTCGAAGTCATCCGCGGCGAAAAAACCAGCGACGAAACGATCGCGACGATTTTTGAGCTGTCAAAGCGGCTCGGAAAAATGCCGGTCGTCGTGAAAGATGGTCCCGGATTTTTGGTGAATCGATTGCTCCTCCCTTACATGGCCGAAGCCGCCTTCTTGTTGCAAGAGGGAATGGACATCAAGGTCGTTGACGATGCCTACGTTCGAGAGTTCGGTATGCCGATGGGACCATTCGCATTGATGGACGAAGTCGGCCTTGATGTGTGCATCAAGGTTTTAAAGATTTTCAAAAAAGCTTTCGGCTCGCGGGTCGAGATGGCTCCGTGCATGGAGAAGCTCGAAAAATCCGGACGCCTGGGAAAGAAAAACGGCAAGGGATTTTACAAGTACGACGAGCGCGGCAAACGCACCGAAGTCGACGCGTCGATCTATGCCGACCTGGGGCTTTCGTCGCCGACCAGTCCGCTTTCGACCAAAGAGTGCATCGAGCGTGGCGTGTTTGCGATGATCAACGAATGCTCGCTCGCTTTGCTTGAGGATCACATCGTGGGCACGCCTCACGAGGTGGATCTGGCGATGATCATGGGAACGGGCTTTCCTCCGTTCCGTGGCGGTCTCTTAAAGCACGCGGACACCATTGGTTCGCAGTACGTCGTCGATCAGTTGGAAGTGTATTCGTCCAAAGGTGCGGCTCGTTTGAAACCCAGCACGCCTCTGCGAAATATGGCCAAGACCCAGCGCAAGTTCTACAGCTAAGCTTTGCGGCTAGCGACTGAGGTGATCTGCGCGCCACCGGGCATTCCGGTGGTGCAGAGCTTTGCGCCTGCGATTGAGCGCGGATGCAGACTGGGTCGTTAGGCCGGCGCTTTTGTTTCGTTGGGTGCACCCTGAGTGCTTCTCGGCGGACCGTTTCCGTCACTCGGACCTAGTCTTCGCCTATAATCCTTCTCTCCTTC
>CBIHNW010000034.1:0-28421 GCA_966211795.1 uncultured Bdellovibrio sp.
CGCCGGTGAAAAGCTGCGTCAGCACATTTCAAAGCAATGAAGCCTCCGCCGCAAAGCCAAAACCAAAATCCCAAGCCCAAATCAACCGTGAAGTCTGGCAAGAAAGTCATCACGCATGCAGTAATTGTGGATCAAAGCGTGCTCTCGAGATCGATCACAGACACCCCAAAGCCAAAGGTGGTGAAAATTCCAAAGAAAATCTCAGAATTCTGTGCAGATTCTGCAATCAACGTGCGGCCATCAAAGAATTTGGACAGCTCAAGATGGATCTCTATTTGAATTAGAAAAAGCCAGCTGGCGGTTCACGCTCTTCGAAGATGCCTTTTGTTTGGGCTGGATTGGGGAAGGCAAATCAATCTTTTCTGATCATCGACAATGTTTTTTTGTGGATGAATGGATTTTGCGATTTGGATTTATAGAAATGGCACTTCCGCACTAGTATTCCCCCCATGTTGGATACAAGGCCCAGTCTTCCCAAAGATCTTCATCCCAGTCTGCTACAAGAGAATCCGGAGCTTGCCGCGAAGATGGCGGGGCTTCGTTACGTGACGGATTCGCTTCCGGGATTGACGCGCCGGCGGCGGGGCGCGGGGTTTGTTTATCTCGATACCAATGGCAAAGCGTTGAAGAGCTCGCCGCTTCTGGCGCGGATCGAGGCTTTGGTGATTCCGCCGGCTTGGGAAATGGTGTGGATCTGTCCGGATCCGCAAGGTCATTTACAAGCGACGGGTCGAGATGAAAAGGGCCGCAAGCAGTACCGCTACCATGAAAATTGGAATCGCATTCGCAATGAAACCAAATTTTCGAAAATGAAAGTCTTCGCCAAAAATCTGGGAATGATTCGAAAGCGAATCAAAACCGATTTGGCAACGACGGGTCTGGCGCGAAACAAAGTTCTAGCGGCGGTCGTGCAAATCATGGAGCAAACCATGATCCGCATCGGCAATGACGAGTACGCGGAAAAAAACAAATCTTACGGTCTGACCACCATTCGCAATCACCACGTCAAAGTGGTGGGCGCCAAGGTGCGATTTAAGTTCAAGGGCAAAAGCGGAAAACTTCACGATGCGGAAATCGAAAATCCGCAAATCGCCAAGATCGTTCGCCGCTGTCAAGAGCTGCCGGGGCAAGAACTCTTTGGATACCTGACGGAAGATGGTGAACATGTCGATGTGGGCTCTCAAGACGTGAATGATTACCTTCGCGAGATCACCGGTGAAAACATCACCGCGAAAGACTTTCGCACCTGGGGTGGAACCGTGCAGGCAGCGATGGCGTTGCTCGAGGCGGGGCCGCACCAAGATGCAAAAACACTCAAGAAAAATGTGGTCAGTGCCGTGCAAAGAACCTCGGAGCATTTGCGAAATACGGTGGCGGTCTGTCGCAAGTATTACATCCACCCTTGCGTTTTAGAAGCTTACGAAGATGGCAGCTTGTTCAAGATTCACGTCAGTTGCCGAAAGGCCCAGCGCTCTCGAAAGCACGGGCTTTATCCCGAAGAAATTTTTGCGCTCCGGTTGCTGGAGCATTTTGAAATGGCCTAAGTCCTCTGACAGTTTGGAGACTGGGCTTGAATCAGGAGAACCAAATTGGAAACCGAAACTCGGTCGCCACACCCAAATACTCGATTTGAAATCAGTCGCACCAAAGTCGCGAATGGCCGAGTGCTTCGGATCACTCAAGAGAATCCTGCCATCGAGACAGCGCAGATCGTTGGTCTCGAAGTGGCCGAGGCCGCAGGCGCAACGCCGGTTGAGATGAAAGTTCAGCTTCCAGACGGCTCTGCTTTTAATTTGCTTGGCAGCGGCGGTGCCGCCGGCATTGAAGCTCGATATCAGAAAGAGATCGCGGCCGGAAATCCCTTTGCCGGAAACGTTTTTTTTCAACCGGGCGCTGCCGGAACCCTGTTTGGTTTTGCCAATCGATTGACGGGGCGCCAGGTGCGACCCGGGGTGATTGAAGCGCAAGTCTGCGGCTGCAAAGTCACGGCACCTTTGAACAACGGCCTGAAACCTGGCGAGAAGCCCCATCATCTTCACGGATTTGCCTTCGACAAGCCGACGAAAGTTTTCGAATTTCAAGACGATCAGGGAGTTCATCTGCGTGCCGAATTCGGAGATCAGTTTTACCAGCCGTACTGGACGGGACTTGCGAAACTGACCACGAGTCATTCCTTGCAAGACGGAGCTTACGTTTTTCAAATGCGGGTCGAAAATACCGGCCCAAGCCCGGTGCCGATGGGTGCGGGGGCGCATCCCTATTTCCGAGCTCCGAGCGGGGACTCGTCGGCGGTGAAGCTTTGGATCCCGGGCCGAAAGCTTGTCGAAATCGATGACTATACAAATGTTCTCCCCACCGGACGGATCGGGAATGTCGAATCCGGATCCGCCATGGACTTTCATCATCGCGGCGGCCGACATCTGAACGGGCGTTACCTTGATAATCTTTGGGTGGATCTTGAGCTTGATGAAGAAGGTTATGCATTTGCCGAGTTCATCGATACCAAAGCCAAGTTGCGAATGCGCATGACGGCGCTGACGAAGAACATCATCGGCATCCAAGCCTACGCACCGAAGCCCGATCAAGGGGTCTTCGCGGCGCTGGAGCTCGTGACAAATCTTCCGGATCCGCGAGGGGAGCTCTGGCAGGGAACACCGACGGGAATGAAGCTTCTCATGCCCGGTGAGAGCTTTCGTTACGGCTTCAAAATCGAGAGCCGGCCTTGGAGCCAGGAAGGCGATTGAGTCTGGCCGCATAATTTTTTTGTTCCTTTCGACTAAGCGATGTAAATCAAAGAGAAATATGCAGACTGATAACCATGGACGGTTTTGTCCTCGGTTGAAGTCGTCTTAAATTCTTTCTTCGCTCCGTTGACGAAAAATAAAATGCGTCACTAAACTTGGACTGGAGGAAAATATGAAAGTCTTTAAGTGCAGTCTTTTTTCGGCTCTCGCCTTGCTTTTGTCGATACAGATGGCGGTCGCGGCGACATCGCGTCGTCAGGTGGATGTTCTTTTTGTCGTCGATAACTCGGGTTCCATGCAAAAAGCCCAAAACCGGACGATTCGCGCTATCTCTTCCTTCATTCAACAGCTGCAGCAAGACCGGATCGACTTTCGAATTGGCGTGACCGGGACGGACGCGTGGAGAGCAGGTTATATCAACAACTCCGAAGATGCCAAGAGTCTACGGACTTTGCGTACTGGAGAAATCAACTTTGCGACCCGGCCGTATACAATGGTCACGGATAGCGGGGTGCCGGTGGTGAATTCGCGCTTAGCGAATTTGGAAAAAGTTTTGAGCATAAATTTGAATCAAGGAAGCTCAGGAACTGGAGACGAGAGAGCTTTTTCAAGTTTTCAACAAGTTCTCACGGCGTCGGAAAACAAAACATTTCGCCGCCCTGATGCGAAGCTCTCAATTGTTATCATCTCGGACGAAGATGATTTTTCGACAGATTCGATCCGTTTTCTGGCCGGCAATTATCGCGAAGAGACCGATGCGGATCCGGTTGTCTTGGCGCCGTCGACGGACCCGTCTGATCTCTATGCTCTTTACCGAGATCCAAATTTGATCTCGGTCTCGAGCTTCGTGTCGAGTTTAACACAAATCGCGGGCCGACAACGAGCGACCGTCAGCGCCATTGCGATCTTGGATCTCGATTGCAAAGCAGAGTTCAATGCGGCTCTTGATGGAAGCCGCATTGGACGTCGGTATATTGAGCTGACACGTGCGACCGGTGGTTACCTGGGATCCATCTGTGCCATCGACGAAGCGCTTGCCGGGTACGCTAAACACCTTCGCAAGCTTTCTCAAAATCCCTGAGGTTTGAATCAATCCACGACGTGAATGACTTCGCAGGATTGAGTGTCGACCAATCCTGTTTTGATATCGAATGCCGTGCCGCTATCAAAGTTTCCACTGCGGAAGGCATCATGCTTGAAAAGCAGCCACAGTCTGTTGCCGCTGGCGTGGTATTTCGTGTTGACCACGGTTCCGTATTCGATTCGGGCCTTCTCGACGTCCCAGTTTTTTGACTTCAGAATTTGTTCGACTGATTCGTCGGTGAATTTGAAATAAAGATTCGCGTCGAAAGCCTTTTGATCCTTTGGCGGATGGTAGGCTTCGGTCTCGACCAATTTCACACAGTTTTTGGCGTCTTTGTTTTCGCAAACGGACAAGCGAAAAGACAAATCCTTGTCGCCAAAGTGTTCCATATCGTTTGAGATTTTTGAACATCTTGAATTGTAGGTCGAAGCCAACGCCATGTTGGATAAAGTCAAAAAAATGGCGAAAGATTTTAGAATGAGATTCATATCTCGCTCCTTGGGGTTAAAATGTCGTATCTAGCTGCAGATATTGGCTAAGAATTTTTCACTTCTCAAGTCAAATTCCAGCGTCATTGCCAACGCGACTTATCAGAAGATCAAAACTTGCGCGCGGATCTTCTGTTTTATTCGCTTGATCCACACCGGTCTTCGGCTCAGGATAGGGAATGCCCCCTGATTCGCGTCATCCACCCGAAATCTTCCATCACCTGCAGCAAGCGACCGATTTTCTTTTTCAGCGCCTAGGCTCCGATGTGGCACTGGCGACACCGTTGGGCCTTGGCAAACCCAATCAGCTGTTAAACCTGATTTACGAGAAAGCTTGCTCGGATCCGCACATCCGCCTGCAAATTTTCACGGCGCTTTCTTTGACGGTTCCCGCACCCAAGGAGGATTTGGCCCAGCGATTTCTGGGACCCTTTGCCGAGCGGCATTGGGGAGCGGACTATCCACATTTGAAATACTATTTGGATGCGCAGAAAAATCAGTTGCCGGCAAATGTGCATGTTCACGAATTTTACTTTCAAGCCGGCAGCGCCCTCAAATCCTGGCAGTTGCAAACTCATTACCAAAGCGTGAACTACACCCACGTGGCGGAAAATATTCTGCGCTCGAACGTCAACGTGGTTGTCCAGTTGATTTCGGCCCGAGGGGAGCCGGGCCAGCGCCGTTACAGTCTCAGCTGCAATCCCGATTTGACCTTGGATGTGGCGGATCTGTACGCTCGCGCGCGCAGGCCTTTGCTGATGATCGGCGTGATCCATCCGGATCTTCCGTTTCTAGAAGGAGAAAGCGAAGTCGAGGCATCCTTCTTTGACGGGATCGTGGATTCACCCGAAGTGCGGCACCAGCTTTTTGCTCTGCCGAAAATCCCGATTGCGCCCGAGGATCATCTGATCGGATTGCATTCCAGTTTCCTGGTTCCAGACGGTGGCACGATTCAGATTGGCATCGGCTCGTTATCCGATGCCATCGTCTCGGCGCTGATGGTTCGGCAGAAACAAAATATGACCTATCGCCAAGTCGCCGAAACCCTGTCTTCACCCATGCAACATCTCGAGTCTTTCCAAGTCGGCTTGTACGGTTTGACCGAGATGCTCACCGATGGCTTCATGCACCTTCGAAAAGCCGGCATTCTCAAACGTCAGGTGAACGATGAAAAGTCGGGAAAGAAAACCTACCTGCACGGTTCGTTTTTCTTAGGCTCGAAAGAGCTGTATCAATGGCTGCGGGATTTGCCGGCCGAGGATCACCAGGGACTGCGCATGACGCGTGTCTCGAAGGTCAACGACCTGTATGATCCACAGGAAATTCTGCTGCGGCGGCAACGCGTGCAGGCCCGCTTCTTTAACACTTGCATGCAGATGAGTTTGCTTGGCGAGGCGTCCAGTGAAACTTTGGCTGATGGCAAAGTCGTCAGCGGCGTGGGCGGGCAGTACAATTTTGTGGCGATGTCGCATGAATTGAAGGACTCGCGCTCGGTGTTGATGCTTCGAAGCACGCGTTGGGACGCCAAAGGCCGTCGGATTTCGAATATTGTCTGGAGACCCGGACACATCACGATTCCGCGCCACCTGCGCGACATTGTCGTCACCGAGTACGGGGTGGCCGACCTGCGCGGAAAATCGGACGAGCAGTGCATCTGCGAAATGCTGAACATCACGGACTCGCATTTTCAATTGCCGCTCTTGCAAGAGGCAAAGGCCGCCGGCAAAGTTTCGAAAGATTATCAAATTCCTGAAAAGTTCCGTCACAACGATCCGGAGCGAATTCACCAGTGGATACAGCGACCGGAATTTCAGCAGCTTTTTTCCGCATTTCCATTCGGCAGCGACTTTACACCAGAAGAAGTGCGTCTGGCCTTGGCGCTGCAAGTGCTGGAGCAAGATCAAAAATCCATTCCGCGCTTGTTGGGAAAAATTTTAAGCTCGACCGGCCCCGAGACATTTGACCGCGAGATGAAACGGATGAGGCTTGAATCTCCGTCATCGCTGAAAGACAGAATCTTTCGTCGACTGCTCAGACGGGCGTTGGCGGACAGTTTTTCGCGGCCGTCCCATTCTAAAACATCCAGCTGAGACGTTCTGCGAGCCGGAACATTTTTGCCGTGGTCGCTTCTTGAGACGCAAATGTCTGAGAAATGTGAATGTCTCATCTCAATGGATCATTTCGCATCAGTCTCTATCGACTTAGGTCTTGGTCCTGCCGATAAGAATACAGCGAATGCAGAAGCGGGACGTTGGCGTGAAATATTTAACATTATTTATATTGGGCTCGATTTGTTTGATGGGTTGCACCCATCAAAGTTCAGATGCCAGTGGCAGTTCGTCTTCAACTGGGACGACCACCACGACAACGACCACAACCACCGTTGGCGTTGCTTGCAATACAGCGGTGACAAATGGTTACGGTGGGGGCACGGGGACGGCGTCAAGTCCCTACACCATCTGCAATCTTTCCCAATGGAAGCATTTGGCGGCCGATTCTGCATCCTGGAGCAAAGCCTTTAAGCTCTACGCGGATGTGGATTTCACCGGGACGACGCTGGCGACTTTCACCTCGGTCGGAAATTCAACCACGGCTTTTACCGGCAGTCTGGATGGCAATGGCTTTATGCTCAAAAATCTTTCCGTCACCGGGACGACCGAAGAGCTTGCGATATTCGGCAAAACGAATTCCGCGGTCACCATTCAAAATTTAACTTTGCAAAATATCAGTCTGACGAGCGATGCCAGAATGGCGGGCTTGATTTTAGACCACGGAGCCGGGGGTGTTTTAACTTTGGATCATATCAGCGTGGATGGTCTGACCTTGACGACGACATTTGGAGACGATAACGGCGGTTTGGTTGGTCATGCGCAAAGTTCCGTCAGTGCGACTCATATCACCTTGAACAATCTGTCGTTCTCGAACAGCACCTCGAACTCGACAAATTGGGGCGGCATCTTGGGATCGAGCAGTGCCAGCATTTCCGTCTCTGATGTCACGGGTTCTTCGATTCAGAATTTAGGTGGCTTGAATGATCATGTCGGTGGCCTGGTCGGCATGATCGACCTGAATGCCGATTTCACCGATGTTCGCTTGACCGGCCTCAATTTATCTTTGGGAGATTTTGGTGGCGGAGTCGCTTATTGCGTTCAGGGCTCGGCCTCTTTCAATCGAGTGCACGTCACGGGATCGGTGACCTCGGCCGTCGGCGCGGGCGGTCTGATCGAAGAAGCTTATGGCCACAGCAATCCGGCAGTCTCGGTCACCGAGTCTTCTTTCGATGGAAATCTCGATTCGGCGAACAGTGGCGGATTGGTCAATATGGCTTACGCGACCGATGTTTTGGTTTCAAAATCTTATTACAAAGGAATTCAATCCAACATTTCCATTGGCAATGGTGGTGGCTTGGTCGGTGGTTCACAAGGGGCCACGGCGAACATCACCATCGCTGACAGCTACGCGGCCTCGAATTTGACGGCACTCGACGGCTCTTCTTTGATTGCGGGCTTTCTTTCATTCGCTCACGGTCACGTCACGATCAACCGCAGCTATTATGCGGGCTCGGTGGCGGGGCCTTCACCGAAGGCTTGCATCGGTTATGTGGGATCAGCGGCATCCGTCGCGGTCAGTGATGTCTATTATAACTCGGCCATGTGCTCGGCCAATGCCAGCACCACCGGCACCATTACCGGCGTGATCGGCATGACCACTCCCACCTTGCAATCGGCCACGCCGTTCGCCAATTGGTTAACCTCGGTTTGGGTCTTCACCAGTGGACAAAATCCAAAATTGATTTGGGAATAAAATCAAACGCAAATTCGAGCCGGTCGTTGCCGGCTCTTAATTCGATGTGCGGATAAAGTAAAGATCGCTGGGCTCGTTATTTGGCGGGCAGTGGGCGTAAACAAAACCCTTCAGCTTCGGTACGTAACGGAAACGACTCATCACTCCGGCGTTGGCGGTGACGCCCGGGTTCTTGCTGCCGGCGCCCAATGGCAGAATGCTCACATCCCAAACGGAAGAGGTGTTTGGCTTGATCGCAAAGATGCGACCACCAACGACGTTGTTTCCGAAATACAGAAAGCGGTCGAAGACCGGATCATATTCAAGGCTCGCGCTGACCGGACGCTCGGCCAAAAATGTAGTCAGGCCCGCCGAAGGATTGAAGGTGATCGGCGTAACGGTCTTTCCGGTTGAATCAATCTTGTAAGAATTGAGATTCGGGAAATTGCCGTAGCCCCAACCATCACCAAAGCCGATCGAGACCAGTTGGTTGCGCACGGGATCCCAAGCGTTCTGCATCGCCAGAAAGTAGCCGGCCCTTTCGACGTTGGCCAAAGGTTCTTGCACGCCGGTTGTCGGCGACCATTTGGCGACGCCCCAACCATAGGCGGTCCACACATCACCGGTCGCCGTGTTTGCGGCTTTGCCGTAGGTGGTGATGTCTTTCCAGGTCCCGGCCGGATCCCAAGTGTTCGTACCAAGACTGAAACCATCGACATTAAAGAAAGTGTAGGCCGCTCCGTAAACAAACTGGGCGCCGATCAACATCACGCGGTCCAGTTGCGGAATGTAATGAGTGGAATAGTAAGTGTGACGCGAAGCCGGTTTGCCGTCGGGATAGTAAGCAACATTCGGTGCGACGACAGTCGAAGGCGCCGAGCGCTGAACCCAAGTCGGATTTTCTTGATCCAAACGGATGGAGACCACGCGGTTGTCGCTCGAGTCTCCGTGCCCGCCAGCCGCGGCGATGATGATTTCGCTCGTGCTTTCTTTCAGAGCCATTCCCGAAAAGGCACAAGCCGCCGAGCCGCCATTGCCCTTGGTTCCGGGAATTTGAAACCACTCGTTCAAGGCCTGTCCCTTCAGCCAAGCGGGCTCGGTGATGGAAGGTGGCGGTGGAATCTTGTGGTAACTTCGTTGCTGGGTGGCCGTGAGTCCAGATTCGGTCGTTGCTTTGATCACCAGAGTGTAATCGGTGCCGACCAGGTTATTGAAGGTCACGGATTTCGAGGAGCAGTCCTCTGCCGGGTCGGAATTGAGTTGGCAGGTGACGGAAAGAATTTTTTGACCTTCGCTCAGAAGAATTTGAAAAGTTTCGTGAATGGAAAGATCCCAAGTCGTCGCTGGTTTGTCGAACTGAATGGAAATCGCCGCATCCGGCGCCGAGCTGCTGAGCTTCAGTTCGCCATCAGCCAATTCTTCGGTATGAAAATTGGTGCAGTTGTTATAGGAAGCGCAGATCAAAAGCAGAGCTGAAATCGAAGCCAAACGAAACTTCGTTTTTCTTTTGAAGAAACGCTTCATATATCATCCCCATTTGATAGCAGGTTTCGCAGTTCAATGAACCGAGCGCGATCAAGTTCCGGTCAGACGCCAAGCCTGAACCGGTTGTCCGACGCCATCGCAAAAAATAAAGCAGCGGGCGGCCGGAACTTCCATAAAGCGACTCCACACGCCATTATTGGCAACGCCATTTTTCGATGGTGTCGCGTCGTTCACGCCAGTCAAAGTTTCCGAAGTCCAAGTCCATGTTCCCGTGGTCAGGGCCGATGGATCCGGCGGAGTCAGCTTGTGGACCGTGCGCGAGCCGGCACCTTCGTAGCTCACGATGCATTTTAAAAGCGTCGACCAGACACCGCCGGAGCGATGATCTGAAGGTTCGGTCCCGGTGGCCGTCACCCGCGTGAATCCTTGCGGAACGTTTCCGACAATCGGGCAAACCCAATAGGAGATCGAGACGCCTCCGTTGCCAGATCGTCCCATGCCGAATAAGCAGTTGTAAGGTGCGGGCAAGTAGATCAGCGAGTGATCGCCGTATTCGTTGTATTCGACCGGGAATTTGGTGATCGACCAATCATAAAAACTGACAAACATCAGCGGCCCGTTGCCACTGCAGGTGAGCACCCACACGCCACCACGTCCTTCATCGGTGGCCGTTGCGGGATAGGAAGCCGAGGCACTGCCAAAGGGAAGATCATCGATGATCCGCGTGGGCGCCGCGGTCGTCGAAGAAAGATCGAAGCGATGAACCGCCCGGTGAAAGTTGCTTCCGGCGAAACAGAATCGCAAGAGCGAACCTTTGGCGCCGCCGCCTTGAGAGCTTGGCTGGAAAACCAATCCATCATAAGTGTGGGGAGGGTAGGTGTGACCCGCAATCGATGCGGGCGAAGTGATTTCGCCGTATGAGTTGAACATAAAATTAGGCGAGCCTTCCAGCATCGGCTCGGCCGGAATATTTCTTCCCACCCATTTCAGAGTGTCCAAGTCAAAGCACCAAACGCCGGCCCATAACGCAGCTCCTGCAGACAAATGGCCCGAGCCATGGACAACGTAAGCTCCCAATTTGGAAAAGCTTGTTGCCAAGGTTCCACCGGACCAGTTGGCGAAAGGTCCCCCGACATCCGAAGTCGGCCAGCCGGCAGGGCGAGCCTCTAAAAGAGTGTTCAGGGAAATATTCGCAAACTGTCCTTCGGCGGGAACCCACGAGGGTGTGTCGGCGGTTCGGGTGTCGGGACGAATCTGGACGATGAAAGGTTTCGATGAAGATTTGGACATGACTGTTATCCTTCCGTTGCCGTCAAGATGTGACCACTGGTGGCGGCAACGCTGCCGGTTCCGTCGTAAATAAAAGATTTGGTTGCGGCATCATAAGTCACACCTGCGGGAAGTGCGGCCGCATTTTTAGTGATCGTCAAATGAACTCCTTCGGCGTCACGGACGTAAGCTTCAATCGAAAATCGTCCCGGTACACCTTGGGTGAACGCGATGGTCGGCACGTCGGTCCAGGCCGGTGCGCCGTTTCCGCCTGCGGGAATGTTGGGGTCACCCGACGAAGTGGGAGGTGTGTTATCAGGCGAAGTGGAAGATAAAGAGAGATTGTCGGCATCCAGACCCGATACAAATCCGCGCGAGCAAGCATTGTAAGCCAAAGTGAGCATGCCGGTGGAAAGGATGAAAAATACTTTGCGCCGTTGCGGAGAAAAATTTTCCGCTTTGGCATTTTCCGAATCGGATTTTTCATTGGTTGAAGACAAAAGCTTTTTCAGCCTTTGAAAAGGTCGAATGTTCTGGCCCATATCCATCCCCCGATGTTCTCTCAGTTTAGCAAACAATCGGAATAGACCAAACTGGCGACAACTGGATTGGATTGATCTGGTACATATTCGGTCTAAAGGCTGACGCCGGCGAATGTCCCATATGGACATTGGGATGGGAGCCAGAAGACCTGGATCCAACGGCGATCTCGAAATGAGACAGGTTTTTGAAGATTTCCGAAATATTTTAAGAAGCTCCATTGGACTTCCGATTTATTAAGTATGGAAAATCATTGCAAAAAAATTTTGAAATTCAAAATTCTTTTCAGATTTCCTTTGTTCGCACTTGTTTTGTGTCTCGCATTTGTTCTCTTTCATTTTCCCGCTCATGCACTGAATGACTCGCCCCAAACTTTTACTTTAGACGGCAAGCTTTATGTCAGCGGCAGCACCTCGCCATTATTAGATGGCTCGGCCACGGTGACGGTGCAAATTTTGAATTCGGCCCGCAATTGTCTTTTGTACGAAGAGCAACAGACGGTGAACACGGCATCGACGGATGGAAATTTCACCATCCACGTCGGTTCGGCCACAGGCGATGGCAAGCGAACCGTCAATGATCCCGGCCGCAGCATGGGCCAGATTTTTCAAAACATCGCGGCGATTCCGGCAAACAATGTTCCCGGTCAAACCTGCGCCGGTGGTAACTATACGCCTTCGGCCGGCGCTCTTCGCTATTTCCGTTTGATCGTCACGCCTTCGAACACGCATGTCGCAGATACGTTGTCGCCTGATTTGGCCATCGACTCGGTCCCAAATGCCATCGTCGCGCAAAGCTTGCAGGGATTGGAGCGCACATCCGTTCTTCAAGTTTACAATTCCGGAGCGACGGTCTTGACCCAGTCCAATCTCGAAGCCTTATTCACCACTCCAGCCTATGGAAATCTGCAAAGCATATTAGCGGGTAATTTCATCAAGACAGATTCTTCCGGAGCCAGCCTTCCGAGCTACGCTTCGGATCCGGCCGGTGCGACGAACGGTGACATTTGGTTTGATACAACCACCAGTCAGATCAAATACCAAACCAGTGGCGGCGTGCAGACCGTTGGTGCGGGCGGTGGTGGTGGCGGAATTTCATCTTTAACGGTGGGCTCGAGCATGTCGGTGAACGGAACCGTCGCCGGAACCATCAGTTCTCCGGGCACGATTGATCTCTCGAACACGGGCGTGAGCAGCGGCACTTACACCAAAGTCACGGTCGACACCAAAGGCCGCGTCACGGCTGGAACCATTTCATTGGTCGAAGCGGATATACCAAATCTCACCACTCCCGGGAAAGTTTCTGGTAATACGATCACGGCCGGCACGATCAGCGGATCTGCGGGTGTCAACACCACCGGAAATTTGCTCACCACTGGAACTGTCAGTGGTCTGAACGTGCAAGCGACCAATCTTCGCGTTTACAACGGAACGAACTATATCCAATTCACAGCACCGGCTTTGGCGGGAATTGTGAACTTTACGTTGCCAGATAACGACGGAAACCCGGGCGATGTTTTGACCAGCAATGGATCCGGAGTTCTGTCTTGGGCTGCCGGGACGATGACGTTGGCCGGAGATGTTTCGGGTCCTTCCGGCGCCACCAGCGTGGATAAGATCAAAGGCAAAGCTGTCACCGCGGGATCCGTGAGTGGGCAGATCATGATCTATGATGGCACGCAGTGGGCGAACAATGTTGTGTCCGGTGATGCGACGATGGCATCGACCGGCGTGATCTCACTGAACAAAGTTCCGGTTTCCAAAGGCGGGACGAACGCCACATCTTTTGGCGCCAATCGGGTGATCGCTTCCAACGGATCGGGATCGGCACTGACCGATATCACCTGTTCATTGAATCAAGTTTTAAGTTTCGATGCTTCCGGCTATGTGGTCTGCGCGAATGTTTCATCTTTAAGTGCCGCCATCCTCAATGGTGGTAATGCGACGGGTGCGGATATTTCCATCGGCACCAATGATAACAATGCTTTCAATTTCAAAACGAATAACACCATCGCCATGACCATTTCACAAAATGGAGCGATCGGAATCGGCGCCGGAACCAGTGCTAGCTACGGATTGCATGTCCGGAAAGACATTCAGTATTTCACCGATACCTCAACTCATCCCTATTTGTATATGACGGGTCAAACGATCGCCGTGGGTGGAAGCGCCACTCCGGCTTCGCTGTTGTCCGTGAATGGTGGAGTCGGTATTGGAGCCAATTATTATAGCTCAACTGCGGCGCCAACCAACGGAATGATCGTCGAAGGAAACGTTGGCTTTGGACTGAGGACTCCATCTTCGGCTTTGGACATTAGCGGGGCCATGACCGCACAGGGCATGTCAACGGCTCCTTCGACATCGCCTACGAACACGGGTAGGATCTATTACGATTTCTCGGCCAACAAATTTAAAGTGTCGCAAAATGGCGGAGCCTATGTTGACTTGGTCAGTGCCTCCGGAGCAACCGGATTTGTGAATGGTGGAAACGCCTTCGGAAGCAATGCAATTTTAGGAACGACAGACAATCGACCAATCAGTCTCATCACGAACAACTCGACGGCCCTGACGATTTCTCAGAATGGAAAAGTCGGAATCGGAACCGCAGGCCCGACGGAACTTTTACATGTCTTAGGCAACGACGGCACCGGCGCCGGGGTCAATGTTAAAATCGAAAATCTTGCCAGCAATTCAAGCGCGCTTTCAGAATTGTTATTCAATATCAACGGAAACTCATATGGACAGGTCCTAGCTTCCATCAGCCCGCACTCTGCTTGGGGAACCGTGCAGGGATTGAATCTCTCGGCTGGATCTGCGTCCAATGACATTGGCTTTATGGTCGGAGCTGATATTCCAGGGACGGCCAGTGCCCCGGCGATGATTATCAAATCCAGCGGCAAAGTCGGAATGTTCGATGTCTCAAATGCAAATGGCTATACACCACTATCCAAATTGGACATTGGTGGTAATGTGGCCATCGGTTCGTACGCGGGTGTCACGGCGGCACCTGCGAATGGTCTCATCGTTAGTGGCAATGTTGGAATTGGAACCTCTTCGCCATCCAGTGCACTCGATGTGTCCGGCGCATTGACCGCAGAAGGAATGTCATCAGCTCCTTCGACCTCGGCCTCGAATACGGGCCGCATCTATTACGATTACTCGGCGAATAAATTTAAAATTTCCCAAAATGGTGGAGCTTATATCGACCTGGTCAGTGCCGCTGCCACCAGTGGATTTCTCAATGGTGGAAACGCCTTCGGTAGCAATGCGACTTTGGGCACAACCGACAATCGACCGCTCAGTCTCATCACCAATAACACGACGGCCATGACCATTTCTCAAAACGGCAGTGTCGGCATCGGTACGAATTTATTGTCGGCAATTCCTTTAACTGTTAAAGGAGCCAATGGGGCACAGGTCTTTGTTTCGGGAATCACCACCTTGGACCCAACTGTCTACTATAGCGTCGGCTCGACCGAGCACAACTGGGGTGGCTACAGTCCGATCATGACGGTCTACAATCAAGCCGGAGACACGACTGCGAATTATGCCGCGGTCAACACCAATGCGGCTGGAAGCACGATGAATTATGGTTTTATGGGAGTTGGCGCTCGCAGTTTTTGGACGGGTGGCCCAAGTCCCGTGGTCTCAGGAGATCTATTGCCGGGCTTGGCATTTGCGGGATTGACGAGCTCAAGTCCGGGACCGGGAACCGTAATCGGGGCCGGCATTTTTGGACAAGTCGACAATACCGTCACAAGCGGTGCTCTGCCAACCTCGCTCGTGTTTCACACATCGGCGACGGATCACACCGGGTTGAAGGAGAGAGTGCGCATCACTTCGGGTGGCCTTGTGGGCGTTGGCGTTCCGTCTCCGAGTGTCGCCTTGGATGTTTCGGGTGCGATTCAGGCGACCGGTCAGATTCACTCTTCTCGTCAAACGTCGTCGGCGGCTTCGCCTTTGATTTTCGATGCGGACTTGGGAAATATCATGCTGTGGACGACGAATACCGCTTCGCCAACCGCGAATGTGTACAACATGAAACCCGGTGGAACCTACACGCTGGTGGTCGCGGGGACGGGAACCGGCACCGTGACGATCAATTGTTATTCCAACGCAGGAACGACTTCGCTGCCAAGCTCATTCGTGCCGACGAACGGCGCGCGCGTGGCGGGAACTTTGAATAAATCAGTCTACAGTTTGATCAGCGATGGAACCAACTGTCTGGCGACTTGGATCACCGGATTTTAAGGAACAGCCTTTGAGACTCTCGACCGCTCTCATTCTTTTTTTCTTATCTGCAACAGCTTCGGCGCAAGTCGTTTTGCCTTTTGCGTTCTGGAAGGCGGGAGACCCGTCATTGTCTTTCACGACGTCGTCCCAAACTCTTGCTGACAGTCTTTGCTCGGGCGTGATGACCGTGCAAGCCAAATCGGGCAGTGGCGGGCCGGCCACCTTGACCGCCGATCTCACCGTGAATTTATCGGCGACCAACGGTCTGACATTTTATTCGGATTCGGCGTGCACGAATAGCATCACCACCGTGACGGTGCTGACGGGTGCAAGCTCCGCAAATTTTTATTTTGTCGGCAGCACGGCCGCGACCTCGGTGGTCACCGCCACTGCCACCAACTATAAAGATGCCACCCAGAGCGAAACCATCACCACCAATAATTTTGTGTGGACGGGCGGCGGCGGCAACACGGCCTGGAGCACAGGTGGCAATTGGTCCGGCGGATCAGCGCCGGCGGCTTCGAACATCGCGGTTTTCAATGGAGTCTGCGCCAGCAATTGTTCACCGACGATAGGGGCGAATATCAGCATCTCTGGAGTTCGCATGGCAACGAGTTATGCCGGAACGATCACTCAAGGCGGTGGTGTCACCATCACTCTGGCCAATGCTGGATGGACGCAGATCGCGGGAACTTTTGCGGGATCAGCCGCGGCCATCACCTCGACCGGTGCGATCACTTTGGTTGGTGGAACCTACACCTCGACATCCGGGACCTTGTCGGCGAATGGAGATTGGCGAGTCGGTGCTGGAGCGACCTTCAATCACAACTCGGGAACCTTGTTATTTGCAGGAGCTGGCTATCAAAGCCACAGCGTTTCTGCAGGTGCGGCTCGGTATTATGCAGTGAACTTCAATGGATTCGCAAACAGCTATGCTTTGGGGGGCCAAGACATGAATGTCGACGGTCCTCTAACCCTAGGAAGTACAGGCTACTCGATAATGTATTCCGGAACACTTTTGGCCGGTGCCAGTGTGACCTTGGTTGATCAAGGAGCAAGTGTCGATGTCAAGCTGGTTGGAAATGCCTCGGGGCAAACGGTGACAGGAGTGTTTGGAGCGAGGCTTCACTCATTGACGATTGCCACCGGAACTAACGGTGTGACCTTCAGTGGAACTGTCGGTCTTATGCAAGACATCGAGATCATTTCGGTTGGAACACTCACGACAACAGGTTCCACTTTTGAAATGGGACATCCATCAGGTTATCACACCCATTCTGTCAAGCTGGGCGGTTATCATTTGAACCATGTTTATTTCGATGGATACAACGATACTTATAATTTCAATAGCGAGACGGTGAATATCGATGGGAATTTAACTCTCGCCGCCATCACTTCGTATATGAGCATGCAGACCGGCTCCCTCAAGGTCGGCGGTAACTTGAATTTGCAGGAACACGGCGCTTACGGCTCAACACTGGTCGTCTTGATCGGTAATGCCGCCGGTCAAACAATCACGGGCATTGCCGGAGCCTTTGTGCCGAATCTTGAACTCGCGACCGGAACAAATCCAGTCACGTTGAGCGGAACAGTTGGAATCAACGGAAGTCTAACCGTGACTTCGGTCGGAACCTTGAACGTTGCAGGCTCGACGCTCGAATTCGACAGCACCAGCGGAACGACAGCCCACTCGATCAATCCGGGAACCGTTCATTTCAATAACGTCAAATTGAATGGTTGGGTCGACACCTATGATTTAAATGCCTCGACGGTTTACGTGGATGGAAATTTGACCTTGAACTCGATCGGTGGAATCGGGGTGTACAATGGAACTTTCGCCGTCGCTAAGAACATCACGACGACCGGAAATGGAGCCTTGGGATCGGTGCAATTGCAATTTGTTGGTTCAACGGATCAGACGCTGACGGCATCCGGTGCGGTTTATTTCCCGAGCGGAAATGTTTTTGTGAACACGACCGCCGGCGCGAAAGTCATTTTGGCGACCGCGGTCTCGATGAGCGCCGCGGGACAAGGACTTTCCATCGTCGCCGGATCGGTGGACATGGCAGGTTTCGCTTTGACCACAAAAGCTCTGAGCTTGAATGCCAACACCCTCACCAAAAACGGTGGTACGCTGACCGTCAACGGATCAGTCGTTGGCACCGGCAGCTTGTACGGCGGCACGGTCAATCCTTAAGGCGTGGAGACGGGCCAGTGGTGACAACCAGTCATCGGGAAAAATCGGTCATTGGGGAAAACCGACTATAAATCCGCGAAATTCAAATTTGGGGTACTTCTTCGCAATGTCGATATATTGGCAAAAAGGACAAGATACTGACATTGAAAGGAAGCTCCGTGATGAACTCAAGCACAAATCCAATATGTTGGTCAAAAAACCAACATATTGGACTTCACTTGCAATGCTTCGCCAGTGATCCAAATCCAAAGTAGACCAACACCACAAGCAATCTCCAAAATTGCTGGCGATTTTAGACAAAGTCGAGTGGTGGAGCCTTACAAAGGTGAAGAATTTCTGTTTCTCAACCGGCGGCGAAGTGCTTTTTCAACAAAGTACACGGTGGTGCTCGACACGAAGGCCGCGGTTCCAAGGCCGCCTCCCAATCCCTTCAGCGAGGGCAGTACGCAAATAAAGACGAAAGCGAAGAGAAGGCTCGCGAGAAGGACGCGCTTTTTTCCCATGCGGCTGTTGGAAGTCATGCCAACAAAGGTCGATCCAAAGAATGCGGCCTGCATCGCCATGACAAAGGGAGCACTCCAGAATCCGGTGAGCAACGCGAACACCAAAGTGGCGGCGCTCGACGCACGAACCGCGGTGAATCGTTTTTCGTGCACCAGAAAGAAAGTTGCCTGCGCACCGAAAACGGACGCCAGCACCGTCATCAGGTTCAAGATCATACCAGACCTCGCAGCAGCAGACTGAGCAATGTCGAAATGAAGGCGATGGCCCCCAACTTTCCGCCCAATCCCTTCAAGCGCCGATCCATCAAAAAATAAACCGTGGTGCCGATGGTGGAAACCAAAAGCAGGTGCCACAGCGAAGTTTGATCGATCGCCGACCCCATGGCGACGAAAGTTCCGGTGTAAATCGTCGCTTGGATGTGAAGTGGATCCAGTCGTGGATTTTTGGGAATGAGCGTTCCGAAAAATCCGATGCTCGCAGCCGCTAAAACGGAACTGAAGCGCAGATGCGACTGCAGAAAAAAACAGAGCCAACATCCGCCAAAGAAGCAGAAGAACTTGAGTGTCCAAAGTTCCAGGTAACGAGCCGAAAGGCGTCGGTTCGCGAAGGGATGGGATTCGGATTTGAGATTCGAAAGAATTTTCCTGGGGAGAACGAAACGAGAGGCTGATTTCATTTTTCAAAAACTCGGGGCAAGTTGATATTCAGTGGAGATCTCGATTTTGACCATAAGCGAAGCGAGCTTGCAATTCGCAAAATCGGAATAACAGACTGTCGTCAAGGCAACGCACTGGGTGCTAGACCATCGGAGGGAGGTGTGTGATCGCGCAAGAGAAAATCAAGAACCGCGGATGGGAAGATCCGCGGCTCACCTGAGGTGAAAGTTTTTTGTGCAGACGAAATATTAGTAAACTTCGTTGGCTTCGCAGCTGCCGGTGTAAACCAGAGCATTCGACAAAGCATTGCCCTTTTCATCCACGCCAATGGTCAAAGTTGCTTGGCGGGCGTTGACTTCCAATTTCTTAGGAACGTCAGCCAAATCTTTGGACGTGAACAAGATGATTTGTTCCGGAACTTCTTCACAATGAGATAAGCAGACATCGCGGGTGCGCGCGATTGAAGAAACGACGACGGGTGATACCGGCATACCTTGCAAAAAATCGATGGTGCCGACTTCCAAAATTTTCGGGCTCAGGCTTCCCAAGACTGAGTCATAGGTCGTGTCGCGATCGACATACATTTTTGTTTTGATGGGATCGTTGAATTGGCAAACGTACTCGTTTTCTTCAGTCGAGTAGCCTGCTGATGGGTCATAAGCCTGGGCAAATGCGCTCAAGGATGTGATCGCCAAAGCTAATAGCGTGAATGTTTTTTTCATAAAGCCTCCTACATGGGGTGGGTGGATGATATTGATACGCAGCGTTAATATAAGTGTGGTAATTGTTTTCTTCAACAAAATAATAGTTTAAAATTACAATTATGAACTAAACAATTGAAATTACTGGAATATGATAAATAAAAAGACAGGAAAAAAATCCAATCGAAGACCGGCCGGACGACCCACGGAAGCCATGGGTTCGACCGTCAAAGCGCAAATCCTGAAAGCCTATTTTGAAATCTGCAATGAAGAAGGCATCGAGTCGGTGACCTTGCAGAAGGTCGCCGATCGCAGTCACGTGGCCTTGACCAGTGTGCGATATCACTTTCAATTGAAAGGTCTCAGTCTGTCGCAAGTGGCGCTTCAGTACGTCTCGGATACGACCTATGAATGGATTCATTCGGGTTTGCAAAAAGCGCGTGAGGCGGCAAATTTCAACCCGGTGTTGGCCTATATCCAAGGACAGTTTGATTGGATCGAGCAACAGCCCCTCGAGGCAAGCTTTCTGGTCTATTACTATTACCTTTGCACCACGAAGACGCCAGTCTCGATCGAGAACAAAGATTTGGTGGAGATCGCGCAAAAAAGAATTCTGGGTTTGATTCACGAAGGAATGGGCATGAAGCTCTACGCCGTCGCTGGTGACCCCGTGGCTCTCAGTCGCGAGATTCACATGCTGGTGATGGGAAGCGGAATCATCATTGCCACCTGCCGAAATTCAGAGTTCGCACGACAGCAGAAAGACAGCTGTCTCAAATTCGTTTCACGACTTCTCGGGATTTAGAATCTGAATCCCGCGCGCGGGAATGTTGTGGGTTTTCCCCAATTTCTCTCGCAGCTCTTGTCCAGTGGCTTCGAGAATAAAGGCTTTTTCCACCTGACCCGGAATTTCGACCGTCTCCACCAGTCGGAAACCATAGCGGGAGGTGTAATGCCGAACGTGGGCCTCGCTTTCGGAATGCACGTAATACAGAGCATCTGGCGGCAGCGTATCGACATAACGACGCAGGAAAAAAAGCTCAAGCAAGTTTCGCACGCGCGCGAGCAGCGAGCGGGGACCCGCTAAAGAAAACTTTCCGATTTCGAAGATCAAGGCATCCGGATTTTTTTCCCGCAGGGCTTTCAATTTCTTGCCGGTCTCGGTTTGTACACCGGCGTCCTCGAAGGCATGCTCCATGGGTGTCAGCGGCGAGGTTTTCGAGAAAGAGGCCACTCCGTTGTAAACACGAAAGGTGCCGATATATTTTCCGCCATGAGCCGGATGGCCGACCGCCACGTACCCAAAACTTTGGCGAGACATCGAGACCTCGGAGATATATTTCTCCAACCTTCGGATTGAGCGAATCGTCGCGGGCGAGACGCGATTTTCGTAATTATTAAGAAAGACGTCCACAAGCTCTAGATTTGTTATATCAGGCCCACTCATCAGAGGGTGAGTAATGGAAAGGGGATCTGCGGCGGAGAGGCGGGACGTGTTGTGATAGAGGCTCCAACGAGCCTGTGAAAAACTCAGCCGACTGACGAAAGAGGTGATGGGTTCCAAACTGTACGCGAAAGCCGTGTGCCAGTAGAAGAAAAGTTCTGGATCGCCCTGCGTCTCTGAGCCCAGCAAATTTTCACGGAATCTTTCATTCGTGGCCGTCAGCCATTGTGTGGCGCTGTCATTCTCGTAGACGGAGTGACAGGAATTGGTGGCAAATGAAAGCTCACCCAGCAGTAAAACGACGAGAAAAAGCCATGTTTTCACTTGGGCTTTCAAGTTCAATTCTTGTACCGCTGGGGCCGCGGTGCTCGCGGCTATTGGTAAGGCACACCGGCCGGAGAGGTCACCGGGCTATTGCCATAATTCAGGTAGGTGTTTTGCTGAAAGATTGCGGCTTTTGAAGGGTCGGGGACGACAAAGCGGAAAGCCAAATCGGGTCCTTCAAAGGTGTTGCCTGAAAAAGTATTGTCGCGCAACGAGCCGGCCGCATTGCTGTCTTCGACGAAGAGCACGTGATGTCTGGAATTATTTGAAAACGAATTTTTTTCAACAATATTGTTGGCCGCCATGTGCAACATCATTCCGGAATCGCCATGGGTCACGATGTTCGAATCCACGGTGACCCCCATTGAAAAGTCATCCAGGTATATGCCGTAGCGTTCGGGAATGTCTGAGCCGGGGCGAACCGGATCTCCATTCACGTCGCTGATATAATTTCCGACGATGCGGGTGTTCAGCAAAACTTTGCCGCGATCAAATGTGTAAATGCCACCGCAGTCGCCGTGAATGCGGCAGGCACCGTAGATTTTATTTCCCTGCACGACCGAGTCACTGCTTTCGCCCATGAAAATCCCGCTCTTGCCGGCGTTCGTAATCGTGTTGTTCAGCACCGAGGCGTGCTGATCGGAATTCAGAAAGATCGTTCCGTCCGAACCTTTGTGCATGCCGATGGTGTTGACGTTCGTGAAGCGAGAATTCTTCACCACCGTGCCGTTGCTTCCATAGCGCGAGTAAATACCGGTGTGAAGGGAGCCAACAATATCCGAGTTGTCGACGGTAAGGCCTTGCGCATCGGTCGCGTAAATGCCGGACCAGTCGCTGAAAGCCACTTCGGAATTGAGCAGGTGAAAATCTTGGGTCGATTTCTGATGGATGTCGCTGAAGCTGGCATCGATGCCGATCCATCCGCCGTAAATGCGAACGTTATTGATCGTGATGCCGCTCGAGCCTTGAACGTCGACGGTCGAATAAGTATCAGGGGCCGCCAGCACCTGCGCTCCCGGTGCTTTGCCATCCGGCATCCACACATAAAGTTTGCCGTCGGCCCAGGCCCACTCGCCCGGAGAATCCAACATCCACAGCTTTCCTTCGAGATAGAATTTTCCCAAAGGACTGTCTTCGCTGATCAGGTCCGAGTTCGTCGGTGCCGGCAGCGTCAAGGTCTGACCGTCATAGGCCGTGATCGTGCGCGTGCCGATCGCCCACGGATAATTGCCGCGGTAAGTGGCCTTGGCGCCGACGATGTCGTTGTTTGGCAATCCGCTAAAAGTCATGCTTGTCTCGGTCACGCTGCTGGGCTGAAGCCAGCCGGATTCTTTCAGGCTGTTGGGATAGTGAGCCAGGCTTGCGAGCTGTCCGTTGATCAGAACTTGCGCGACTTCTTGATCGACGGCAGCCACGTAGATCTGATCTTTGTACAGCGTCCAACCGGTGACCGGAACCGCCGGTGTGATGACGGCCCGTCCGCAGTCGCCTGCAGTTTGCAAGGTGACGTTCGAATGCCCCGACAAGTTCAGGGTGCCGTAATAAATTTTGCCGCAATCTAGATTCAGCACCATATTGTCGCCAATGACTGTTGGCAAAGCGGCGGCCGTGGTCGGAAGAGGTGGCGGTGCCAAAGGCGCGGGCGGTGTTTCGGGTGCTGTCGGATCATCAGTCGAAGCTATTTTTTCAGATCCTTCCGTCAGGCTGGATATGAATTGCGACTGGCAGCCGCACAGAAGCAGCACCCACCCACAAGCCAGCAAAAGAGAAGTTCTTCGAGATCGAGCGATGACGGACACCTTTCTCAAAATGAGACAAATGCTTTTTTTCCGAGACTCTTGCTGATTAGAAATGCAATCGCGAGGCCTCGTAAAACTCATTCATCGGTTTTTAGAGTGCCTTTTTGAAGCGGCACTGACTAGAAACTGCGCTCTTGCAGGGTTTGAAGCTTAAGTCTTCGGAAACATCAGGTTTTTCAGACCGATTAAAGACTTGGCATCCCGTCGTCTCCTTGACGGAGCAGATCGAAGCGGCGCTGTCTCATTCGCGAACATCATCAGTGTTTCGCGCTCTCTTGTTTACGCTTTTGTTCGATGAACGGTGTGAGATCGGTCACCCAGGCTTTCACTTGGTCATGGTCAAATTCGATGTGGAGATTTTCAAGGTCGTGAATGGCTTGGACCATTCCATCGATCACGGTTCCAGAGGGGTAGCTACCAATATTTTGTTTGGTCAGCAAATCCGAAAATTCAGTCTCGTAATCGCTCAAAACTTTGTGTCGATGATCCCAATCCACCAACAACCATTCTTTCCCATTAAAGTGAACTTGACGCGGATGAATGTCACCGATGGCCGCCAATTTATAAGTGCTTCGCAAAAATTCAATCCACTTCTCTTTCACAAAAGTGAGATCGTAACCTTGAAAGTTGGGCTCTCCTTGAAGAATATCGGACAGTGTGCCGACCAAGTGATCTTCATACGCAGTTAATATAAAGTCGTCGGCGTCTTCATAAATTTTTGGAATGCGGATGCCGGCCCGTTGCAGGATTTCCGCATCTTTGGCGTAGGACGAGGGCCCGTGCAAAGTAAAATTTCTGTTCACCCTCAAGGCGGCAAGGCCTTTTTGGTATTTGACCAGAATGACGTTGGTCACGAAGCCACTTCCCAGAAAGCGCACGACTTCAAATTCGTGACCGCTGGCAAATCGGATGACGTCACCAGGCTGCACGAACGGAATTTGCGCGCCGGCATCCGGGTCCGCAAATGTTCCGCTTTGCTGTCCGCGAGAAATGATTTTTTTAAGAACGTTCTTTTTTCCAAACAGGCCCAAGGAAATCACATGCGGCTGGCTTGCGATGGTCTTGGCGTTCGGTTGGGCCGCATAGACCAGCTTGCAGACCTTCTGCGGTTTGGTGGCTTCGGCAGCGAAAGCGGAATTGAAAGACGCCATCAGCAACGCCGAAATCACCAAAGCCAAAACGGGGCCCTTTCCAGGTTGGCACCTGTCTGAAGGCTCGACATCACAAATGGTGTCAGCTGCTTTCAATTCTTTCTTGTTCTTACGACGGAACATGCATGGACAACAGTGCAGGACCGAGACCGTCCGAAGACCGGCGTGTTTGGTGTTAAACTTTTCGACAGTCCCGAAAAAGTTCCTGTACCCAAAGCTTGCTAAAAGGGCTGCAGGACAAGGCGGCCATAGGCGATGAAGCCAGCAACTGCGGCGACCACGAGCCAATAAGCCATCGGTCCAAAGGCTGTGGCTCCCGAAATCAGATGAATCGCGCAGAAGGCGACCATCACGGCGGCGATCCCGATCGCCGACAAGGGCACGAGCTTCGATACGGGCGCGAAAAAAGCGGGGACGATCAGGCCCAAGGCCAAAATAATTTCAACGATGGCCAAAGCATGCCACGCCCCTAAGGAGATCGCTTGCAATGATGGCATGGTTTGCTCGGCGGTGTTTTTAAATTTCCAGACGGCACCGATCAATGTGTGCAGCGCCAGCAGAGCTTGAAGAGTCCACAAAAAAATGTTCATGAGAAAGCCTCCTATTTCGATTCGATGATTTCGATTTTGATATCACTGAGTGACTGGGGATCCATGATGATGTCGATGGCTGAAATTGCGCCGTCCTCGACTGAAAAACAAAAGGCGACGACAGGTTTTCCACCAGGGGCCCAGGTCATACCGGCCACACCATCCACCAGCGCCAGTTGCGCGGCCGTGGCTTTGCCCTTCATTGTTTCCGCCACCAGCTTTGCACCTTTCATTTCGCGCACAAATTGTGGTGCACCTTTAGCTTTGTTCATCTCGGCAATCTTGATCGCGGTTTCGTCGGCGCGCAGGACGGCGTCCGGATGCAAAAGTCGAATCAGCGATTCGAAATTTCCATCTCGAGAGGCCGCCAAAAAAGCGGCGACGATTTCCTGTTGGCGCTGATCATCTTCTTGGGGTGAGCGCGCGCCGCGAACCCGGCGGCGAGCTCGGCTGGCCAGCTGACGGGCGGCCGATTCGGTGCGATCGATGATGGGCGCAATGTCTTCGAAAGAAAGATGAAAGAGATCATGCAGCACAAAGGCGATCCGCTCGGTGGGCGTGAGCGTATCCAAAATCACCAGCAAGGCGGGGCCAACGGCATCGGCAATCATGAACTCGGCTTCGGGATTTCCCCAACCTTGTGCCGGAATCTCAGACACTTGGGCATCGAGCGGTTCTTCACGTCTTGATTTTCGAGTGCGCAAGACATCCAAGCACACACGAGCCACGACGGTCGTGAGCCAGCCATTGAGATTTTCGATTGCCTCGGACTCAGATCGGTTCAAACGGATCCAGGCCTCTTGGACCGCATCTTCGGCTTCACCCACCGAGCCTAACATCCGATAAGCAACGGCCTTGAGATGTTGCCGAGCCCCTTCAAAATTCTTTTCGAGCCAATCTTTCTTTTCCATCTTCTCTAGATCCCTTTCCATCATCTCGCCCGGACCTGGCGGCTCATTTTTTTTGTCACATTCGTTGAATTCAATCCGTCATCAGTTTGACGAACGAGAAAGGTCAGATGTGACAAGATTTTTGCAAAGCTTTGCTCGCAAATTGTAACTGATTGAAATGACAAATAAAAACATAAAGGAGAGAACATGACATTCGTACTTATGATTTATCAAGGCACGACACCACTGCCGGGATCCGATGCCTGGCAAGCGCTATCCGTCGACGAACAGAAACAGATTTACGCCGACTATGCGCAGTTCAACCAAACACCGGGCATGACCGCCGGTCTTCCGCTGGGTTTACCGGCCGCCGCGAAGACTGTCCAGGTCCGCAACGGAAAAATTGAATTGAAAGCAGGGACCTATCTCGCCGAAGGCGCAGGTGGATATTGCGTGCTGGAAGCCGATAATATCGAAGCCGCGATTGCGGTGGCGGCACGAATTCCGGCCGCGCGCTTGGGGGGCGCGATCGAAATTCGCCCGGTCGAAAAGTATTGGTGAGCTTGAACGGCGAACTGGCTCAGTCGACAGTTCAAGGCGTGGCCGGATTCGCGTTCAACACCAATTGCGAGTCCGGCAACAAATCGGTCTCGCCAAGGTAAAAGAAGAGCAGACCCTTCGCCTCTTCGCCCGGTTGCAAAGTCGTTTTTTTAATCAGGTAGTCTTTGTAATTGACGCGCATGTATTTGTGAACGTCGTTGTAGACAGGATCGTTTCCGCCTGTGGAAAGTCCCGAGCCCGTATTTGTCGGAAAGCTGGTCGACTTGGCAACCACCAAAATGGCCATGACCGCGGCAAATCCCACCACGACCACGCCGGTGTTGTAAACATTGGCGGCGACTGCGGTGGGATTGATTTCGCTGAACACCTGCGGCAGTTGATCGGAATAGAAAGCGGCTTTTGGTTCTTTCTCGTTGGTCAGCGCAAAAGATTTTTCATCCAGAGTGAGCGGCGTCGTTCCGGTGTTTTTTAATTTCACGTAGACCGGTATAAATCCCGACTCGATCAATTTGTTCAGGGCTTTGTCATTGAAATTAGCGGAACGATAGTGAAAGTCCGCTTGGCGAAACGCTTTTTTGTACTCGCCTTGTTTCAGTCGCGTGAAGAAATCTCCCAATGGCAGCTGCGAGGTTCGATAGATCGCATAATTCAATTCCACACCTTGAGCATTCAAAGGAACCAACTGGGATTTGGGCTGCGCGTGCAACTCGTGGGTCTCATTTTCTTGCGCCACGTGCACGCACGCCGGTTGCAGACACAGTAAAGTCGCCAAGATCAAACGGATTGCATTTTGTTTCATGACTTCAGACTAAAGAAATCAATATTGAAGTCAAAGAAATGTTCACTGGCTTCCGGCGTGCGAAATCGGCGGCTCGCCCGTATAAACGCGCCCCTGTTCTCTGGTTTTTTGAACCACCTTGTGGAAGGCCGCCACAAGCTTGGAGTCAGCTGCCACGCCGCCTCGGTCCTTCGGCATTGAAAATATGCATCGACCTTTCCTATCAGAGACGGAAAGCTGAATTTTTTGATGAGTCTGCGATTCAAATTCAACCCCGAACAAGTCCGCATGGGGACAGGAAATATTTTGCAGGTAGAGCCTGTCACGAGGATTTTTTCCGACGACATTCGGCCATCCGGCGAGTCTCCCGAGACACAGGCGTCTTGCTAATTCAGATAGAGATCCATCTTGAGCTGCCCAAATTCTTTGATGGCCGCACGCTGGTTGCAGGATCGGCACAGAATGCGAAGATTTTCTTTGGAATTTCCGCCGCCCTTGGCTTGGGGATGTCTGTGATCGATTTCAAGAGCGCGCTTTGATCCGCAGTTGCTGCAAGCGTGGTGGCTTTCCTGCCAGACTTCGCGGTTGACTTGAGCTTGGGATTTTGGTTTTGGCTCTTCAGCAGAAGCTTCATTGCTTTGGGGTGTGCTGACGCAGCTTTTCACCGGCGTCGCGGGCGTCTCGTTTTTCAAAGTCTCGTTGTTCTCCGTTTTCAATGCCGAGAGCTTGTTATATTTTAATGTCTCGGCTTTTTCTTGCTCGGTCTTTGCTTGCTTCAAGGTCCCAGTCTTCTCCTTCTTCAATGTCGCAATCGAGAGATCACAAAGCACTTCCAACAGTTCTCCCATCGAAAGACTTGAATGCTTGTGCGCAAGCAGTCCTTTGACTTCTCTGATCTTGGCTTCCAAAGATTGATTCGCGGTAAATCGGAACTCCACTTTGTTTTCGCTGATCATGGTGATCTTGTCAGGTCGCAGTTCTTGAGGTGCGGAAGACTGCGAAAGCATAATTCTTTGCGCTTCACGAATGGTTTGCTCGCTGATCTCAGTAAGAAGTTCTAATTTATTTTCTTTCGAAATCTCAACTTTATGAATCTTCGCCTCTTTCCGAAAGAAAGATTGAGCCAGGCTTAAGTGTGATAGCGAGAGCTCACCATTTGTGATCTTCTCTTCCACTTCTGGAATGTCTTTTAAAAGCCACA
>CBIHNW010000035.1:0-27485 GCA_966211795.1 uncultured Bdellovibrio sp.
CCGCCGCCCATACCACCGGCCATCATTCCGGCCATCGGCATGCCCATCATTCCACCCATTGGCATTCCCATCATGCCGCCGCCCATGCCGCCCATCATGATTTGTCCGCCCATGAACATTCCGCCGCCGGCCATGTTACCCATTGGGTAGCCGGTGAAAAGGCCTCCACCAAATGGAGTTTGAAAATAATTTGCTGGATATCCGAAAGGACCACCGACCATGTTACCGTAGCCGTTACCACCCATTCCGCTGGCGCAACCGAATGAGCCCGAACCCATGCCGCCACCGATGGATCCGTAAAATCCACCACCGCCGCCGCCGCCCATCGCTGCCGACATGGCTCCCATGATGAATGGATAGCCATAACCAAATGAAGGATAACTCTGAGAAGGATAACCGATACGTGCATTTTGATTGGCGACGTATTTCTGCATTTGGTTGCCGAGGATGATCGACCCCAGACCTAAGACAGAATTCGTGACCACGCCGCCCCAATTGGGTTTCGAGCTTCGAGCCGAATAGCCAGAGCTGGCCATCATACATTCGACGCAACCACCTTCAGTGGCTTCTTTTTTCATCTCGCGTTTGTGTTCTTTGATGGCTTGTTTCATCTCGTCTTTGAGAATCGAGCGCTTGTCTTTCAGCGCTTCCATCTCGCCTTCGAGCTTTGTGAGTTTTTCAACCTGATCCTTCAACTTGGCATTTGTTTCTTGATACAAGTTGATGTTGGTCCGGCAAATTTCCGCGCTGTAACCTTTTTCCAGATGCGCGGATGTGACCTTGTCGCAAGTTACGTTGTTAATAAAACCGTTTCGGGCCGTATCGCAAGTCGCAACCCACTCCTCTGGTGTGTACGGATAAAAATCTTGGCCGTTACCAGCTGCCGTCGCCAGCGGAGGCGCCGCCCCAGTTGTTGCTGGTGCTGCTGCAGTCGCCGCCGCCGTCTCTGCGGCCGGAGTCCGACTTGAATTCGCAAGATCATCGTTGGAAGCTGCTTTGCGTGGAGCTTGTCCGCGATATCTATCGCAAGGTCGTCCGCTTTCGATGTGATCGATCAGGATCTGCAGATACTTGGATTGAAGCCCATGCTTTTCAAGAGATTCTTGAGCGCGCTTCTTTTTGTTCTCAAGTTCTTTTTTCTTCGAAGTTTCTTCGGAGATCTTATCCTTGAGATCGCTCATCGCTTCGTTCACGTCATTGATCTCGTCGGCTTTGCTTTCCGCATCGTCGCCAATCTCTTGCTGGTATGGACAGGCCTGCATTCCACCAGCCATTCCCGTTCCATACATTTGAGCATGGCTTGCAAGCGAGTAGCTCATAAGCATGGCAAAGAGAATCCATGGTCGCATGAAAATTGTCTTCATTGTTTACTCCTCAAACACTGATCCATCATCCTGATCGACATAAAGACGCGTAATCTTAAGCGTAAAACCGAGAAATCTTGCGTAGATACTGTCTTCAATCTTACACTAAAACACATGCAGAAACAGACCATTCTTTGCGTGGACGACGAAATAGACAACGTACAGGCGCTCGAGAGAATCTTCCGCGCGAAATACACTGTCCTTAAGGCCACGTCCGGAAAAGAAGCTTTACAGATTCTGGACCAACATCGAGGACCAGTTTCTTTGATCATCACCGATCAAAGAATGCCGGAAATGACCGGGGTCGAGTTCCTGTCGAGAACCATCGAAACATTTCCGGATACGATTCGCATCCTGCTCACCGGCTATACCGACATCGAATCGATCGTCGAAGCGGTCAACACGGGACAAATCTCTCGCTATCTGACCAAGCCTTGGGATCCGGTGGATCTGCAAGCGACGGTCGACCAAGCGGTCGAAAGATTTGTTATGTCCCGAGAGCTGAAACAGAAAAACGAAGAGCTCGAAAAGGCTTACACCGAATTGAAAACTTTGGACCAAGCGAAGAATCAATTCATGGTGTTGATCAATCATGAATTGAAAACGCCGCTGACCGCGATTCTCAGTTTTTCGGATTTGTTAAAGGAAACGCATCTGACCGAGGACCAAGCCTTGTGCTTGGACCGAATTCAGAAAAGCGCGGATCGATTGAAGAGTATGATTGAAGATGTCTTGGTCGTGGTGGGCTCTGAAACTAAGACTTTGCGTGCGAAATCCCAGCCCTTCGAAATGCGAAGCTTGGATTTAAAACTGCCGCCGCATCTGCAGCAGTATGTGCAAAGAAAATCTCAAACTCTGAAAATCGATTTGCAAGAGATGAAGGTGGTCGCCGATCAAAGCATGATTCGCCAGATTCTGCTGCGCCTTCTGCACAACGCCTTGAAGTTTGGAAACGAAGGCTCCGTGATTCGCCTGCAATCCGAGCGCACGTCCCCTCATCGGGTCAAGTTTTCGGTTTTCAATGAAGCGCCGGCCATCACGCCCGAAGTGGTGAATAAAATTTTGAAGCCATTCTTTATTGACGAGGACGTCATGAATCACTCGGCCGGCATGGGACTGGGTTTGACGGTCTGCCAGGCTTTCCTGAAAGCGCACGGCAGCCAGCTGCAAATTGAAAACGAAAACGGTGGCGTTTTGGTCAGCTTTGAATTGCCTTGTTTGTAATGGCCGTCCGACGGATCCGGGCTCGCCTTTCGGATCTCGGCTCTCAAAACTAAAATAGGATCGTTTGCCGGTCTGCTGAAATTGCTGAAGGTTCTTGCAGGAGGCTTCAGTGAAATTCGCGATCATCCTCGTTTCCGTTTTGGTGTCCGGCTCAGCTTGGTCCCAAGAAATCATTTTAAAGCTGGGTGAAAGTAAAAATCTTCCGGCCTCGGGAAAAGCTTGGGTCGAGAAATCCAAGGTCATTCAAGTGTCCGATGCGGGACACAGTTTCGTGATTCGTGGAATGAAGCCCGGAACTTCGCTTTTAAAAGTTGGATCCAAATCTTACGACGTCTCGGTGCTTTCTTCTTCGCAAGAAAAGGCCTAGCGTCGGCTGGAAGGAGCCGTGCAAAAAACCCTCAATCTCAGTTTGGCTTTGGCCGACGGTCAAATCCGGGTCCGTGGACATTTGCTTCGCTGGGTGGATTGGGAAAATTTGTACCGCGCTTGTCAAAACAGCGAATGCGATTACACGGTCGAGCTGACCATGAATGAGAGCTTGCGCGTCTTCGCGCAGAAAAAAATAGCGACCTTGTTCGAACAACACGGTCTGCCCCCGCAGAACCTGATGTTTGATCGGCAAATTCAGGCGCTGGTTTCAGACAAAGGCGAAACCTCGATTCGCACTTCCCGACTTTTAAAGGCGCTCGGCATTCGCCCCATCGAGACCGAAACCAACGTCGATTTAGCTCCCATGGTCCGCGTTCAGATCACGGTGGCCGAAGTTCGTAAAGATGAGACGCTGGATTATGGAATCCAGTGGCCTTCGTCCTACGCCGCACAAATTCTGCCTCGCTACGGAGCGGGAAACATGGCGCAATACCTGGATGTGCATTTTCTGGAAAAAAAGGGTCTCGCCAAGGTTCTGGCAAGCCCGAACATTTTATGCCGCAGCGGAAAGGAAGCTAACTTTTTTGCCGGGGGCGAATTTCCAATCAAGATTCTGAATTACAAAGTTCAAGATGTCGTTTGGAAAAAATACGGAATTGTTTTAAACGTCAAACCAAAGGCCGATTTTTCAGGAAAGATGAGCATCTCGATTGAGACCGAAGTGAGCAGCATTGATAAATCTCAATCCGTTGACGGCGTGCCCGGATTATTCACGAACAAGATTCAAAGCCACTTTGAATTGAACGGTCCACGCACGATCGCCCTGTCCGGTTTGATTAAAAGCGAGCAGAGCGAAAATGGCGAAGGCTTGCCGGGTCTTTCGCGCATCCCGATCTTCGGCGCCCTATTTGGAAGCAAAGAATTTAGAGACAATCGGACCGAGCTGGTGGTGTTTGTAAAACCAGAAGTGATCTCGCCTGGATCGTTGGAGGCGAGTCCATGAGTTTTCTCCAAAAAGCCCTGAAAATTCAGAATGAAATCCAAAGTCTTCCCATCGAAAGTATCGGATTTCACACTCTGGATGCCAAACCCCAAAGCTCGGTCCGCATTTCTCAACTGATTTCCGAAGAGGTAAAAGACCTCGACGGCAGCGCCCAAACTCGGTTGCAAAATGAATTTGAAGGCATGGGGCCACTGGCGGTGTTAATGGAGGACGAAAGCGTCACCGAAATCATTGTCAATTCTTTGGATCAAATTTGGATTGAACGCGGCGGTCATCTGAGCCAGCATGATGACCGCTTCGCCAGCGAATTAACGTTTCAAAATTTCATTGAGCGAGTTTGCCAAGAATCGAAAGTTCAAGTCAGTATCGAGCGCCCCTACTGTGACGGACGCTTTCGAAACTTTCGCCTGCACTTGGTCTCTTCGGAACTGACAAAATCGAATTTCATTCTGACCCTGCGACGACAAAGCGCCAATCCCTGGAGTCTGGATCGCCTTTCGGCCAACCACTGGGCTTCTCAGGAAGGCTTGCAGATTTTAAAAGACTGGATTCTGGCAAAAAAAAGTTTTCTGGTGGTGGGGGAAACCGGTTCTGGAAAAACTTCGGTGCTGAATGCCTGCCTGCAACAGCTTCCGCCCAATGAGCGCGTGGTGGTTTTGGAAGACACCGCCGAAATCGTGATTCCCAATAAGGTCAGCACTCGTCTGCTCACCCGACAAGACAGTCATGGTCTACTGCCGACGGTGGATTTGACGGATTTATTGCGCCAATCGTTGCGCATGCGTCCCGACCGATTGGTTGTCGGTGAAGTTCGAAGTGCAGAGGCAAAGGATTTGTTATTGGCATTATCGACTGGGCATCAAGGAAGCATGGGAACCTTGCACGCCTCAAGCGCGTCGCAAGCAATCTTGCGACTGGAAATGCTGGTTCAACTGGGGGCACCGCACTGGAGCTTGATGACCATTCGCCGCCTTTTGGGACTGAGTCTGAATGGAATCATCGTCGTGGGACGGAATGCAAAGGGCGAACGGAAATTACAATCCATTCACCAACTGAGCGCCGTCGAAGAGACGGGCATCCTCTTGGATCCTGTGTTCCAAGAGGATCGTAAATTAAGCTTCTATTGAAAGACGTGAGGCCTTGGTGTCCTCGGCCAGCTCGTAGGGACTGAGATTGTCGCGGGTGCTGACCGCTTCACGTTCTTGGGGCGCATTTTCTTCGATCGCCGTATTGATGTCTTCAGCGATGGCTTGCGACTGCGGTGACTCTTTCTCGGGCTTCTGCAGCCGGGTTTCAAAAAACCGCCGATTCAATTCTTCGACCATTTTTGATCGCGAAGCTTCTTTGGGATTTCTCGCCATCAACGTATCTTGCGCGGCCATTTCTTTGGCTTTTGCACTGAGGGTGATGCGATCGTTGATCGTGTTTCGTCCCGCTTTGCGACCAAAGGTCGGGGCACCGGGGCGTGCGGGTGGCGCTTCATCGAGATCCACCGATTGGACTCGAGCGTTAGCCGGCAGAATACTGCTGATCTTTTCCATTGCACACCTCCATGTGTGATACCCACTTATCGGTCGAACGCGTTCCAGCTTGAGACGTCCGACAGGAATCTAGACGTATCGGTGGACCGACATCACTCTTGCCAAATCAATTGGCTCGGACAAAAATTGCAGGAGCTGGACTTTGAACCTGTCGATCATGGGCGGTGCAAAGGCCTTAGCCCAAGGAGACTGCCATGCAACCAAAGATCGTCGCTTATCTGGCAAATGGTTTTGCGGACTGGGAAGGTTCTTTTATTTTGTCCGAAATGGCGGAAGCGAAAATCCCCGTCCTGTACGCGTCACAGGAAGGAAAAACAGTTCGTAGCATTGGTGGTTTAACCGTCACCACCGATTGCGCGATCAAAGATGTGAGCCAAGATCAAATCTCGGCGTTGATTTTAATCGGCAGCGACGAATGGATGGATGAATCTAGAAACCTCGAGGTCTTGCAATTGGCCGAGGACTTATTGAAAAAAGAAACTTTGGTTGCTGGAATTTGCGCCGCCACCATGGCTTTGGCTCGGCGAGGCCTATTGAATGACCGCCCTCATACCAGCAATGATTTGGGCGTACTGAAGAAATATGTCTCCAGTTACACGGGAGAAAAGCTCTATTCTGAAAAATTAGCGGTCACCGGAGAAAATTTGATCACCGCCGCGGGTGTTGGCCCGATCGAATTTGCGGTGGAGATCATGAATGCTCTGAATATCAAATCCGCAGACTATCGCCAGCACTGGTATGCTTGGTTTAAGCACGGAACAAAACCGCCGGCAAATTTTTGGAGCTAACACCCCATCAAAAACCCGTTCCCTGCTTTATGGCCAAGAAATCTGGCTTACTGGTCAAAAAATTTGAGGCTACAAATTAGTTGTAGGCCTCAGAACAACGATTGAAAATTTCCGGAAATTTCCAGACATCTTGGTTGACGAGAACCGTCTCGTAAACAGTGGACGAGTCTGTTTTTTCAAAAACGCGAACCGTGTGCTCACCGACGACTCGGGCCGAGGCTCGATTTTCCACGATCAAAGCCGTGTCTTCATCAATGCCGATGGCGATCGCAGCTCCCGTTTGAAGCTGCGCTTGCTTTAGCCTGTCCGCGCGATTTCTTTGAGAAAAATGCTGATCAACGATGTAGCTATTCGGAAGAAAGCCCAAGCCCTTAGCCAACGGGACCACCCCATTTTCTTGAGGACCCACGATCATATGCTGAGACATCACCGCTGTTCCGGCGCTGGTGCCACCAAAAACCTTGCCGGCATTGTAAGCGTCTTCAATTTGCTTTTTCAAAACTTGGCCGCCCTTTGATTTAAAGGCCGACATGATTCTTTCTTGGTCGCCCCCCGAAAAGAAAATACCGGTGGCGCCGGCGAGCTGAGATTGAAACTGCTGCCTTTCAGTCTGATTCTTGGGCGGACGCAGGGACACATCCAGAGCACCTTTGAATTGTTCGGAAAACTCGTCATGCAGATCCTGATAGACTTCTTCGGGAATGGAAGAGGCCCAGGTCACAATCAGAATCCGCCCCTTTTTCTGTCCGGCCCAATCGGCAAATTGCTTCAATGCCGCCGACGGACGGCCGGGCCCTCCGCCGATTAAAATCAGCTTCTGCTGAGCGAATGCACCACTCGCCAATATGATTCCGGAGAAAAGAATCAACGAGTTTTGAAAGATCCAAGCTGACAAACTTTTAAACACCTTCATGGCAAACGTTGTCCTTTTCCAGAATGAATGGCCATTAACTCAATGCCTGTCTACTTTGTAGAATTCGAAACCGTTCTGGTTCAGTTTGAGCAAACTGCGTACCGTGCTTTGATGGCATATGCCTTGCTCAGGGATTTCCCAGCATGAAGCTTTTCTTTGCGTTGATTTTACTTTTCACCTCGTCGGCCTGGGCCTTTTATCCAGGCGAAGTGTTCATGGAAAGTGCTCTAAATTTGCGCCCAACCCAATCCAGTGTCGGTATGATCGAAGTCGAGAAGAAAGCCCGGAAGCTTAAAAAATTTTCGACCGAAGAGCGCAGGCAATTCTTAAGAGAGCGCACGGTTCCGGTCGTTGTCGGTCCAAACAAGCAACTTTTTATCATTGATCATCATCATCTCGGCCGGGCTCTTTTAGCGAGCGGACATCAGCATCTTTATGTCAAGATCAAGGCGGATTGGTCAGGCATGAGTGAACTAGAATTTTGGCAGAATATGGAAAGAAACGGCTATGTTTACCTTCTTGATCGTGATGGAAAAACGGTTCGCCCCTCGCAACTTCCCACCCAGTTATTGAAGCTAAAAGATGATCCCTATCGCAGTCTGGCTTACTTTGCCCGAAAAGCCGGGGCCTTCAGCAAGAGCTCAACGCCTTTCGCCGAATTTCGGTGGGCGCAGTATTTCAAACGGTTCGTGACGAAACAAGAGATGCGCGAGGATTTCGATAAAGCTTTGCAAAAAGCGGTTGCCGCCAGCCAACTTCCCCAAGCCGCAAACCTTCCGGGATTTCTGAAGGTCCAAAACACTTGCGAACAGGTTTATTCCGCATCTCAATAAAAAGTGGCAGCTTCCTGCTTTATCAGAGATGCGGAACATTGAATCAGATGCTTATTTCTTCTTTGCAGGCTTGCTGGTGATGTCAGTTGCGGTCATCGTGTATTCAACCGTAACTTTGTCGCCGACCTTGACGTCACCGTTGGTTTTGGTGGCAGGGTCTTTCGCCAGCTCCCATTTTTCTTTTCCTTTTTGAACGATGATTTTTTGATCTGTCACTTCGACAACAGGTCCGGTCACTTGGTAGGCCAAAGCCGAAGCGGCCAACAGATTTGCGATAACAAAGATCATTTTTTTCATTTGGAACTCCTTTTCAAAACAAGTTGTTCCAATGCTATGCGCGTCTATAAGGGATTCAATATTTAATTCACAGAGTCGAATTTTTCGAGCTCGTTTTTTTAAGCGGCTATTCTTGCCTTGGGCACTTCCACAAACTGCTTATGGTGAAGATCCTGAGAGCTTGCATCTCCATGGACAATCACCTTGAGCTCTCCGACGAGATTCAATAAAATTTCGGACTGGCCGGTCATGCTTTCGGCCGTTTGGGCCACGGTTTCTGAGGCCGCCGCATTTTGCTGGACACTCTGATCGATGTTGGTCATCGCTTCGCTGATCTGTCCGATTCCTTGCGTTTGTTCAGAGCTCGCACCCGCGATTTCTGAATTGGTGGCCTTCAGTTTTTCGATGGAAAAAAGAATCGTCTTCAGAATTTCTTTATTGTCGCCGGCCACTTTACTGCCGAGGTCGACTTTATTGACGCTTTCGATGATCAGCGTTTTGATTTCTTGAGCGGCACCCCCACTCTTCTGCGCCAATTCCCTGACAGCTTCGGCCACGACGGCAAAACCTTTTCCTTGTTCGCCAGCCCGAGCGGCTTCGACCGCCGCATTCAGTGCCAAAAGATTCGTCTGAAATGCCAAATCATCAATGATGCCCGTGATCTCTTCGATTTTTTTCGACGAGTCCACAATATCCTGCATTGCCTGCAGCAACCGGTTCATGGCGCCTTCGCCTTCTTTGACCGCGACTTCTGCCTTCTCTGATAAAAGCGATGCGGTCGTCGCATTGCCGCTGCTGGCTTTGACCATACTGGAAAGCTCTTCTAGGCTGGCCACAGTTTCTTCCAGCGAACTGGCTGATTCCGATGTGCTTTGAGAGACCCGCTGGGATGCTTGCGCCAATTCCTGACTGGAGCGACTGACCTCGTTGCCCGAACTCGAGACCTGTGCCGTGATGCCAATCAAGGTTTTCGAAAGACGATTCGCAAAAAGATAGCTTCCCGTGAAGAGAATGATGAATAAAGCGAGCATCAAAAATATCGCCGTCATCAACAATGAATGCGTCGTTCGCAATGCAACGTCATCATCCACTTTACCCTTATCGGAAATGTACTTGCTAAATCGGCCCAAACTTTCGGCCACGGGCCGATCTTTTCCTTTCACCGCTTTATCCGCCAGCTCGGCTTGGAAAACGGTCCCATTTACATACTCATTTCGAGCATTGATATATGTGGCGTACAGCTCTTTCTGGGCACTAATGAATTCTTCGCCCAATTTTTTTCCTTCGGCATCGGCTTCAAAATTGGTTTTCAGTTTTTCGGCACCCGCCAGCACCTTCGCCGCTTCTTCTTCAAACCCCGCCACGGCTTTCTTGTAAGATTCGGGATTTGCACCACGCAACAGTGTGTTCTTCCACTCTTGGATCTCGACTCCAAAAGCCCGCTGTGTTTCGCGAAGTTCTTGCATCATCAAAAGGTTCGTATGGTCCGTCGCTAAAAGATCACGGACATTTTGATTCGACCAAGAAAGAATGGCGATAGCGCTGCCTGCCGAGAAAAGAATGGCAAATGTCATCAGCAGCAAGATTTTTGTTTTCAATGAAATTTGAGTCATGCAATCCCATCCGAATGTGTTGGAGGTAGGATCGGTCGAATTCTTAAACTTCCAAATACTTCAAATGTGAATATGTTGTTAGTTCGATGGTTTCTTCGAACGTTTCTTTTGTGAACCTTGCCCATCTTAAGAACCAGTTCGGAAAATTTCGCGAAATCTTCAAGTGAATATTATGGCGCAACCTCCAAAGAACCTGTTGCCGCAACCTGAACGCCAAGTTCACCTCGGTGGTTTAGTCCGTGCGCTTGCAATGACCTTCGGTATGAATAAAACGTTTTTTAAAATGTCGGCATTTGTTTTGAGTGTCTGGATTGTCTTTCAGGTCGACACCAGTGCCGCCAAGAACGTCACCTTTTGCCGAACCGTTTTTGTGAACCCCGAGCTTGAAGGTTATACGATTCAGAACGGCGAACTGAGGCTGAACCCCGACACCCGCCAGGTCCAATGGCGTGGACGAATCACGAAACTTTCGAACACCCAATACATGATTTTGGAGAATCTGATTTTGGCCGATGGTGCCCCCGTTGCCATGGACACTTTTTCCACCGAGGGGGAGCGCAATGCGGCCGAGCGCGGCTCGGACCCCAATCAATATGCCTTTGGAAAAAACTGGGTGGTCGTCAATATCAATCGCCTGAGAAAATTTTTAAATGAAACTCTTGACGCTTCTCTTGGCGAACGCATTGTGACCCTGAATGGACGTGGCTTTGCGTGGACGACGGACAAAATGCGGGCTGACGCCGAAAGCTACGACCCGAACCGGCTGACGTATTTGTGGGAACAACAACGCCTTTTCAAGGGAAAACACGAGATCTATCTATCGCCGGGTGCATGGTTGGCCGTGGATCGGTACGTGAATAATTCCTTTCAGCTGATCACGCGTGAAGGATGGAATGAAATCTGGCGCCGAGATTTCAAGAAGGCGCCAACCTACAACGCTTTAACAATCATGATTTCAAAAGCCAATGCCGAATTGATGGCGGTCTTAGGGATAGATTCCAAAGTGTTGCTGAAAGATGGGATACCGGGGATCGGTGGGTGGCGAATGGATGCGAGCGTTTTCGACCTGGAATCAATGCCCACTCCTGTGCGCAACCGGTCTCTTAAACATGAATAATAATTCACGCTTTGCGCGTTCACTGCCACTGTACTGCTCTAGCAAATTGAATTCTGCGAACACCAAGTTTTCATCCGAAACTGTCGATCTCTGATGCAAAACAGGCGACTTCAACAGCAAAATCTGCTTTAAACAAACCTGACTCTGCCGTAAACAGGAATGCCTTTTGCTATTTTGTTATGTCAGGGGGCAAGACATGAATCAACGCCAGTCCAAGGTTTTGTTCTTTGTATTTCTCGGCCTGACTTTGGCCTTTCAAAACTGCAGCCGCATTGCCATTTCGAATATCGATGGGGACACGAATGATAGACAGGGCACACCAGAGATCACGCCACCTGCGAATCCACCGTCCGTGCCGAATCCGGTCAATCCCTCGCCCACCGAGGCCACCTTGAAGACCATCCAACCCGCCTTGGCCGTGCGAGCCATGTCCTGTGTTCTCTGTCATGCTGAAATCAAATCCAGCGTGATCACCGATTTCGGACTTGGCACTGCCGATTTCATGGGTGGTGATAATCACTTCTTTTCCAAGAACAGCTGGTACAACGATTTGGCAGGTGCCTGGCAGTCATCGCATATCAGCGGAACGGTCTTTGTTCCGGCCGCTCCGGTCACGGCAAGGGCCCAGAGCGTTCTGGGAAGCGCCTATGACAATCAGCCACTTTTGAAGATCAAAGACTTTATGAAGATTCCCTATACGACAACGGGTTGGGAGAAGTACCTCTCCGCAAAAGAAGCACAATCCGAAATGGCTTGGCATATTGAGCCCGATGTTGGAAATGATTCGGTCGTTGAAAAAACAAATATTCTCATCCGCGCTCCGAGCATGTCGGAGATCCAAGCCTTGGCTCCGGAACTCTGGTCCGCTTCGGCTCCGGCTTCAGGCGCGAAGCGCATTGGCTCGAATGAACCCTTGCAGCTGATTCCGGCTAGGTCGGCCGCCGGCATATTCCTGCAAAACGATGAAAACGCAGTTCTTGAATGTTCAAAAATGGATATCGTTGTACGGGGAACATTATTCCTGCGGCGTTTGAAAATTCATGCGGCGGGTGGCTGTCGGCTGTATGTCAGCGGCAGTGTTTTCATCGAAGAAGGAATCACTTATGTCGGCAATGGTGATCTGCAAAATCTGCAGATCACCAGCTCCAGTGCTATTTTAATGGGACTGAGTCCATCCAGATTGAAAACGCGTCTCGTGGACCGGCGAGATGGCTTGAACCTCGTTGCGCGTGACTATTCAAATTTAGCGACGCAGGTCCTGCAAGAGGCCGACCTGATCGGCGACCTGAAGGATGCGCAAGATGATTACGCGGTTCGTGCATCTTATGACTTTACCGGTCTGTTGTTGAATGCCCCAATTGTTCACAGTCGGTACTTGGGGAAAGTGCAGGGAACCATTATTTCTGAAGCCATCTTATTTGCCCTGGGTGAATTCCATTTTGTCTTTGATCCCGTCTTTACCAAGGTCAACGTATTGCCACTGCTGACAAATTCGATTTTAAAGGTCCAGTAGACTGCATTGTGAGAGGGAAAACTGAAGCTTTTTGAAAAACAGGTGGCCGCGCTTCAAAATTTCAGTAAGCTTCTTTCATGGCAAAAAATATTTTGATTTTTGCAGACGGCACGGGAAACAGCGGCCAGGTCCATCGGCCCACCAATGTTTACAAACTTTTTCAAATGACGGTCGGCGCGGATCCCAAGAAGCAAACGTCTTTTTACATCAAAGGCATGGGAACAAATTACGACTATTTGGGATTCATGACCGGACTCGGAATTTCCAAAAACATCCAGGCTTGTTATCATTATCTCTGCGCGAACTATGAACCGGGTGACAAAATTTTCTTGTTCGGCTTCAGCCGGGGCGCGGCCACGGTGCGAAGCCTTTCTGGCTTGATCCACCTGATGGGCCTCGCATCCGACTCATTTGACTCCGCTGGTGGCGCCGCTTACGACATCTACAAAATTAGGGATCCTCAAAAGCGAGAGCGAAAGGCAGCGAAATTTCGAGAAGCCCACTGGAGCCGGGCGGCCAACATTCACTTTATCGGAGTTTGGGACACGGTCGTGTCGTTAGGATTTATTTTCGAATTTTTAAATTCTCTTTTCGAAAAAAAAGAGTGGCTGCAAGTCAGCTTTCATGATTTTCATTTAAGCCCCTCGGTCCACCATGCCCGGCAAGCATTGGCGATCGACGAAAAAAGGTTCGTTTTTTCGGCAAGGCTTTGGGATTCAATGCCGCTTTCCCACCAGACCATCAAGCAAGTGTGGTTTGCCGGCACTCATAAAAATGTGGGTGGCGGCTGGTCAAAGGATCACGCGCTGTCAGATATTGCTTTGCAGTGGATGATGGACGAGGCCACCGCGCAGGGCTTGCTGCTACCCAACCCCGAAGCTTTCAAGCTTTCGCCAGATCCCCTGGGACCATTCGCACCGACCTTTCGTTTCTCGTACGCTCCACGCAGCTGGGATCGCGCCAAATTTGGCCCACCGGTGATCCATGAAAGCGTCCTCACACGCCACCGAGTAGATCCGACCTATCAGCCGTGGATTTTGCAGGGAGACCACTTGACCGCGTCATGATCCTTGTTTGATGACAGTTTCCGGCTGGCACCGAATCATGAAGATTGAGATGGATCTTGCTCTTCCTTTTTAATAGAACGATTTCCACGACTGTCTGAGAGCTTGAAGGAGATCTTATGGCGATTCATGAATCTGTGTCCTGCCCGCATTGTCAAAAAAGTTTTGCCCTGTCCGAAGCGATTTTCAAAGATTTTGAAGCCAACCTCCGGCAGCAAACGGAAAACGAATTCCGCGCCAAGGAAGAGCTGCTCAAACGAAAGATGCAGGATTCTGAGAAAGGGCTCGCCGATCTGGCCCAAAAACTGGAAGCCGAAAAGCTCGAATTCAAACGAAAAGCCGAAGCCGAGAAGATTGAAATCCAGAAACGCCTTGAAAATGAAAAACAGGCTCTGGCCCGTCAGGTTGAGCAAGAAAAAATGGCGCTTCGAAAATCAGTTGAAGCCGATGCCCTGAAACGGGCTGAAGAAAAATATTCTCTAGAATGCAAAGATCTCAAAAATGCCGTCGAAGAACAAAACCAAAAACTGAAGGAATCTCAGGAAAATGAATTGAAACTTCGCGCTCGGCAGCGGGAGCTGGAACAAAAAGAAAAACACTTTGAGCTCGAAATGCAGCGAAAGCTTTTGGAGCACGAAAACACGGTCGCCGAAAATATTCGCAAAGAAGTCGACGACGAGATCAGCCTGAAAATGGCGGCGAAAGACAAAGTCGTCGAAGACATGAAACGAGAAATGCAAGCTCTGCAGCGAAAGCTCGAACAGGGATCACAACAGCTTCAGGGCGAGGTCCTTGAGCTTAAGATTGAAGAATTGATTCGCGAGCGATTTCCGGAAGACGAGGTTGTCGAAGTCAAGAAGGGTGCGAAAGGCGCAGATATCGAACATCGCGTGATGATGGCGTCCGGCAGATTGGCCGGCGTGATCTTTTCCGAGTGCAAGGACGTCAAAGACTGGAGTCCGCAATGGCCGACCAAACTGAAGAATGATCTTCGCGCCAAAGGTGGCGACGTCGGCTTGATTTGCTCGACGGTCCTTCCGAAAGACATTCGCACCATGGGAATTGTGGATGGCGTGTGGGTTTGCTCGCCATCAGTTTACGCGACGGTCGTGGCGCTTTTGCGAGATCGCTTGATCCACGTCAAACGTGCCGAGCTTGCGGCAACGACTCCGGTTGAGAGCAAAGATTTTCTTTTTCAGTACATGACGAGCCAAAGATTTTCACAGCGCGTGCAAGCCATCGTCGAGAAAGTCAATTCCATGAAATCCACACTGGACACCGAAAAGCGCTCTTTTGCCAAGATCTGGAAAAAGCGTGAAATGGAAATCGAAGGAATCAGCCACAATATGTTCGAGATGTACGGCGAACTGGAAGGCCTGATCGGCAAAGCGCTTCCGAAGGTCGACGCCTTGGAGCTGCCAGATGTAGAGGACAGCGAAGAAATCACGCGCAATCTCGGCACCGATTGAAATATTTTCGACATTTTTGCTCTTAAAACGAATCTCAGCGCAATCTCATTCGAGATTCACGCAATTCGCTTTCTGGCATTGGTATTGCTCTAAATTGCTGCATGAAAAAAGCAATCGTCCTTTTATTTATTCTACTGGGTGCCCAAACTTCATTTGCGAACGTCACGAATAGCGAGGTCACCGATCTGCAGATCTCGGCCGACAGTGAAGCGATCGAAGCGCAGGACGAGGTCAGCGAAGCTCGTCTGGCCAATGAACGGTTGAAAGCCGAAACTCAAAAAGAAGCGGCCGAAAAAGCCAAGCTGCAAAAAGAATTGGCCGAATCGACAGAGCTGATTCGCAAGGCTTCGGCAGAGAGAGCGAAAGCGGATAAGGAAACGGAACGCCTGCAAGATTTGCAAGAAGAGTACAAGAAAAAATCCGCAGAGTATGGCCAGAAGAAAATGCAAGCGCCCCAAGACATCGCAGACGCCCAAGCAAAATCAGAGCAGGCCCGTGAACAGCAACAAGACTATTGCCAACGCAAGCAAGAGCTTCAGCGGCAAACACAGGAACTGAAAGCGCAAATTAAGCAGGCGCAAAAGCAAGCCATCGTGGCGGCCAATGAAGCCCAACGCGCGCAAAAGGAAATGCAGGCCGCACTGAAGCAGCAAAAGAAGATGCGCAAAGCTCTGGCCCGCACGAAGGCGAAATCCCGCGAAAAAATTGCGCGCGCGCGCCTGCAAGCAGCCAAAGCGCGAAAGGCCATGAAGAAAATGAAAGTGACACGTTCCGAGTCACCCTTTCCACAAAGATAGTTTATTGGCAAAATACGTCCGGAAAATATCAAGACTTTGCTCTAGTAAAAATGCAACTGCGACAAGGATTGTCTGACAGAGATTGGACTGTCACTGCCACAGTGATTCTCAAAATGAGATCCCGTAAATTATTGTCAATATTTGCGATTCCCATTCCGATAAGTCATATGAAATGGGAACCAACCGCAGAATCCAGCGAAAGCTAAAATTCTTTTTATTTTTAGTCGGTTTGCTAAACCCTTTGTCCGCTTTCGCTGCGAATGAATCACCGCAAACTTTCACCCTGGATGGCCAGCTCTTTCGCGCCGGAACATCCACTCCCCTTTTGGATTCCGCCGTCAAAATCAAGGTTCAAATTCTCAATCCCGCAGCAACGTGTTTGCTTTACGAAGAAGAGCAAACCACAAACACCACAACAAGCGACGGACGCTTTACCATTTACGTTGGCTCAGCAACGGGCGCTGCCAAACGGACGGTCAATGATCCCGGCCGCACGATGACCCAAATTTTTCAGAACATGTCTTCCGTGAGCGCCAATAGCGTGCCCGGCCAAACATGTGCGGGCGGGCTTTACTCGCCCCTTCTTGGTGACATTCGATACTTTCGTTTGATCGTCACACCAAGTGCTTCAAATGCACCCAACACGCTGACTCCGGATATCGTGATGGACACCGTTCCTCAAGCTTTGGTCGCGCAAAGCGTGCAGGGTCTCGAGCGAACTGGAATCCTGCAGGTGAACACTTCTGGCTCGACGGCCTTGAACCAAGCCAATCTCGAAGCTGCCTTCACCACGCCAGCCTATGCAAACTTGCAAAGCATCTTGGCCGGGAATTTTATCAAAACCGATGCCTCTGGTGCGGCCCTTCCCGCTTATGCTTCAAATCCTGCCGGAGTGTCCAATGGTGAAATCTGGTTTGATTCGACGACCGGCGAAATCAAATACAAAAACGCAGCCGGCGTTCAAGTCGTTGGCGCAAGTGCGGGCGGCGGTGGCATTTCCTCGCTGACGGTCGGCTCGAGCATGTCGGTGAATGGAACTGTCGCCGGCACGATCAGCAGTGCTGGAACCATTGATCTGAGCAATACAGGCGTCAGTAGCGGCACTTATACCAAAGTCACGGTCGACACCAAAGGCCGAGTGACAGCCGGTACCATTTCATTGGTCGAAGCGGACATTCCAAATCTGACGGTCGCCGGAAAAGTTTCTGGCAACACGATCACATCAGGTACGATCTCCGGCTCGGCCGCCATCAATTCTTCCGGAAATTTAATCACCACCGGCACGGTCAGTGGTCTCACCGTGCAAGCCACCAACCTGCGAGTTTACAATGGCACGAACTACATTCAATTCGTAGCACCCACATTAGCGGGCATCGTGAATTTCACATTGCCAGATAACGATGGCAATCCGGGAGATGTGCTCACCAGCAATGGCTCAGGAGTTTTATCATGGGCTGCCGGGACCACAACTCTGGCAGGAGATGTTTCCGGACCCTCCGGCACAACCAGTGTCGATAAGATCAAAGGCAAAGCCATCACGGCTGGTTCCGTCAGTGGTCAGATGATGATCTATGATGGAACTGCTTGGAATAATGCGGTCATGTCGGGTGATGCCACACTCGCCTACACCGGCATCCTCAGCTTGAATAAAGTACCGGTCGCAAAGGGCGGCACCAACGCCAGCAGTTTTGGAAACAATCACATCATCGCTTCGAATGGAACGGGCTCGGCCTTTGTTGACTTTACTTGTTCGCTTAATAACGTGATCACATTTGATGCCTCGGGGAATGCGGCCTGCGGAAATGTTGCGACGCTCAGTGGTGCCATCATCAATGGTGGGAATACCACCGGCGCCGACATCTCAATCGGCACGAACGACACCAAAGCATTGAACATCAAAGCCAATAATTTAATTGCCATGACGATCTCGCAAAGTGGAAGTGTCGGCATCGGAACCACGGCGCCGACTTCGCAGCTTCACAATAAAAAAACTGATACCAGCACGTCTGGGGCTATCGTGTTATTTAAAAATCAGCTCGATGCAAACCCGAGTGCGTCCAGTACGGCTTCATTCACTAGTTTCAACAATAAGCTGAACCAGAATACGAACTCGACCGGAGCCCTGACCGGAATCGACAATTATGTTGGCGTCATCAAAGATGCGACCACCGTAATCGTCAACTCGAATTTTGCCATGATTCAATCCCTCGCGAATGTGACTTCATTGTATGGCTCGAAGTCTTACTTAGATAACTTTGGCAGTGGCACAATCGACTCGGCATATGGCTTTCACTCCTCAATTGTAAAGGATTCTGCCGGGCCGATCACGAATGCTTATGGGGTTTACTCGGACATCGCCACGACACTTGGCGCTCCTCCTGGAAATGCCTACGGTATTTATACGGGTCCGATTCAGGGTGCGACCAAATATTCTTTCTATGCTTCAGATATATCGGCACCCTCATTCTTTGCGGGCTCTATCGGGATCGGCACATCCACTCCCACTTCGGCTTTAGATGTGAATGGTGCGATGACCGCACAGGGCATATCAACGGCTCCGGCCGTTTCGCCCACGAACACGGGGCGAATATATTACGATTACTCGGCCAATAAATTCAAAGTCTCACAAAACGGCGCAGCTTATGTCGACCTGGTTCCGGGCGCTGGCACCATCTTGAATGGCGGTAACACCACCGGTGCTGACATTTCTGTCGGCACGAATGACAACAAAGCCATCAATTTCAAAGTGAACAACACGACCGCCATGACGATTTCCCAAAGTGGCAGCATCGGAATTGGGACAAGCTCTCCGTCGGCCCTCTTGAATGTCACAAAATCCGGTGTCGGCATCTTGGATGTCACAGGAACTGGCGGCAACGAAGGCTTGTATGTCGCGACGATCACGAACAACGGAACCGGACAAACAGGCACTCTCAGCGTCACGAATTCAAGCACCGGATTGCCACGAGCGCTGCAGGCGACCGCCTCGGGCGCCGGCAACATCGGTTACGCAGCACAGATCGTGAACAACAGTGCGGCTGGCTGGGGAGTTTACGCTTCCGGCACAAGCCCCAATTATTTTGCCGGCAGTGTTGGAATCGGTGCGACGGCTCCAGCCGAAAAACTTGAAGTCAGTGGAGCAGTCAAACTGGGTACAACAACTGGCACCAATGCGGGAACGATTCGGTGGGACGGAACAAACTTTCAAGGTTACAACGGATCAGCGTGGGCCAACTTTGTACCCAATCCTCCCGCTTCCGGCGCTTGTGGATCAACCAATACCTACACGGTTGCCGGCACTTATACTTACACGGTTCCGGCAAGCTTCGGTACGATCACGATTCGAATTTGGGGTGGCGGCGGTGCCGGCGGAAGTATCAATACCAATGCTTCGGGAGCTGGTGGAAACTCGTCGATTGTTTCTTTAGGTCTCGTCGCAGGTGGAGGCACAGCAGGCCAAGCCGTGACTAGTGGCAATGCGACGGTTGCTGGAGCGGGCGGCACGGCCTCGGGCGGAACAATCAATACCAATGGAGCAAATGGCGCCACGCCTTCAGGTGGCTTGTCCGGCTTCGGAGGATCCAGCCCGAACGGCGGCACTGGTGGCACAAGTGTCGGCAGCAACGCAAGTGGAGTTTCAGGGAGCGTCCCAGGTGGTGGCGGGAGTGGTGGGAGCTACACTGGAGGACCTGCGGCCGCTGCTGGTGGTGGCGCTGGTGCTTATGTCGAGAAAACGTACACAACATCAACCCTTTTACCTGGAACCGCAATCACCGATATCATTGTTGGAGCCGGCGGCCTCTACTTTCCGACCGGGATCAATGGCGGATCTGGTGGCGTCGGCCGAGTCTCGATCGCCTGCTCGACCACGGGTGCTCCGGCCGCCAATGACCGCGGCGTTGTCTTCTTATCATCGGGGCAACATGAAACCGATGCGAATTTTATTTTCACGGCATCCGGAAATTTGGGAATTGGAACGCCGAGCCCCGACGAAAAATTGGTCGTCTCCAATGGCACGACGACCGGAAAATACACGACTTCTGGTTGGACGCATTCTTCCGACGTTCGCCTGAAGCATGACATTCAGCCCCTGCAAGATTCATTGAATAAAATTTTGCAGCTACAAGGGGTCGAATACAAATTCAATGCGGATCCTTCCGAGCGAAAACAGGTGGGCTTCATCGCCCAACAAGTCGAGCCCGTTTTTCCAGAAGTCGTTGTGACGGACGATCACGGTTACAAGTCGATGATTTACAGCAACCTGGTGGCTCCGTTGGTCGAGTCCGTCAAATCTCTTTACCACAGTCTGAAAGGCGTCGAAGAAACGCAAAAAGATCAAGCCCGCGAAATCGCCGGCAAGGCCGATCAGTCTGAAATTGAAAAGCTGAAAATCGAAAATCAGAAAAAGGCGCAAGAGATCCAAGACCTCAAGCTACGACTTGAAAAACTGGAAAAGGCGCTGTCGAAATAAACGGCGAGCCGATTCACGCCCCGTCTGCTTCTTCTCCCTCTAGCACCAAAAAAAACGGGACCCTTCTCAGGATCCCGCTTCGAAATTTATAATTTCTGCGCTGCCGTTTGGCTGCGCTTTCGAACACGACAGAATTAGTGCTTCGCCTTTTTCTTGGCGTCTGATTCTTTCGAATCTTTGGCAGAGACCATTTCTTTTTCTTTGTGATCTTTATGCTCTTTCGCGCCAGCCGCTGCTTTCGCCGCCGCTTTTGGTGCCGCGATTGCCTTTTCGTCAGCTTCCGCTTCCGCCAAAGAACCTTCCGCGCCTGTTTCTGGTTTATCCATCAACAGCTTGCCGATTCCATGATGAGCCAGAATTTTGCTACGCAATTCCTGAGTCGCTTTTGGATTCGCCTTCAGGAACTCTTTCGCTTGATCGCGACCTTGTCCCATGCGCTCGCCATTCAGGCTGAACCATGCACCTGATTTTTCAATCAAGTTCGCGGTCACGCCCAAATCCAAGATGTCACCTTCCAAAGAAATACCTTCACCGTACATCAGATCGAACTCTGTCTTGGTGAATGGAGGCGCCATTTTGTTCTTCACGACTTTCACCGCAGTTCGGTTTCCAGTCACTTCTTCACCGTTTTTGATGGCGCCCACACGGCGAACATCCAAACGAACGGAAGAGTAGAACTTCAAAGCGTTACCACCAGTTGTCGTTTCAGGGTTGCCGAACATCACACCGATTTTCATACGGATCTGGTTGATGAAGATCACCAAAGTCTGTGAACGGTTGATCGCAGCTGTCAGTTTACGCAACGCTTGCGACATCAAACGAGCTTGCAGACCCATGTGGCTGTCACCCATTTCGCCTTCGATCTCTGCACGTGGCACAAGTGCCGCGACCGAGTCGATGACCAATACGTCAATCGCGCCTGAACGAACCAGCGTCTCTGTGATTTCCAGAGCTTGCTCGCCCGTGTCCGGTTGAGAGATCAACATGTCCGTCGTGTTCACACCCAGTTTACGGGCATAGTTCACGTCCAAAGCATGTTCCGCATCGACGTAAGCAACCACTCCGCCCTTTTTCTGAGCCTGAGCGATGACCGACAATGCGATCGTTGTTTTACCAGATGATTCCGGTCCGAAAACTTCGACGATACGACCTTTTGGCAGACCGCCGATACCCAGCGCGATGTCCAGACTCAAAGCGCCTGTGCTGATCGCTTCCACGTCTTTTTGTAGATTGTCATCCACACCCAGACGCATGATCGAACCTTTACCGAATTGTTTTTCAATTGTAGAGACTGCCAACTCCAAAGCTTTGGTTTTTTCGCCAGTTGCTTTGTCCGAGTGTCTAGATTCATTTGTAATAGCCATAGTAGTTTCCTTTTCTTTCTCCGCAAACTTTTGCGGACGCGTTGTTATATCTTCTTGTATTATCTCTAGCTCCACCCTCTGACGTTCGGCCTTGCACCGATGGACTTGATTGGCCGTCAGATCCTAGTCTTGATGTCCGTTCGATCCCTCGATCATTTGATCCCTTGATCTCGCAGACATCTCATTCAATCATTCGAGAGTTTTTGAGCGTCTTCCTTCACTCGCGTCCGGTTTCGGACGGCAACTCTCGATTTATTTTTCAACTCACATTCAAGCTGATCTCTCAGCTCATGGCGTTCAGGAGCATGTTGATCGCGTGATCAACGGACTGCTGCTGAACGTCCGTGCGACTGCCAGAAAATAATTTCTTCTCAGTCGTTTCAAAACCCGGGCCATTGACGGCGAACCATACAGTGCCCACAGGCTTTTCTGGTGTTCCGCCTGTCGGACCGGCGATCCCCGTGATCGCCACAGACCAGTGACATTTCATTTGATTGCGCAATCCTTGCGCCATTTGGCGAGCGACCCTGTCACTCACCGCGCCCTCGATCTTGAGGACGTTCCAAGAAACTCCGAGCAGATCCACTTTCGCCTGGTACGAGTAGCTCACAACCGAGCCCAAGTAGATGTCAGACACACCAGGCATCGCGGACAGTGTCGCCGAGAGGAGTCCTCCGGTGCAGCTTTCCGCGAACCCGACAGTCTGCTTGCGGGTGCGAAGTTTATCAATCACAGACTGCAGGTTTTGCGAACTTACAGTCATAGAATCTGCGCTCCCAACCAGCCGGTTTTCACATACAAAATCTGCAGAACCAGGTTCGCAATGATTCCCGCCGCAATGTCATCGGCCATGACGCCAAGGCCGCCCGGAATCTTTCGATCTAAATATCCTATGGGAAATGGCTTAGCGATGTCCAGCAATCGGAACAGCAAAAAGCCCAACAGATAAGCCTGCCACGTCATGGGAAGCCACGTCATTGTGATCAAAAATCCGACCACTTCGTCGATCACGATTTCGCCCGGATCGTCGACGCCCAAGTGCGCGGCATGAACGCCCGCGGCCCACACCGAAACCGGCAACAAAAGAACAATGAATCCCATGATATAGAAAGGCCCGCCCCAATTCAGAGCCGCCGCCAATGGCAAAGTCGCCAAGGTTCCAAAAGTTCCCGGCGCTTTGGGAGCTTTGCCAACGCCAAAAAAAGTAGCAATTATCGCTGCGAGTTTTTCCACGCGAAGAGGCTCGCTCACTTCATCGGGGGAGTCAAAACACAGCAAAATTGATGCAGCCCAACGGGATTCGCCGCCACCGAAGTGACCCCGCGATGCCTTTGATCAGCCTTGATTTCTCTCAATGGATTTCAAATCCCGAGATACTGGAATGCTAGCCTAAGGCCCCGCCACCGAAGCGGCGAAATTTAAGCTCGAAACTGACTTAAGAGGACGAGAATCAGGGAAAACAATTGAATGATCAGAAAATAAATTTCCAACCGCTCTTTAGTTTTCTTCGAAAAAAGCCGTTCTAACTTATGCTTTCTGGGCACAAGACCTCCTCTGTAAACGAGAGGAGAAATCCGTTTCTAAAAAGGCGACCGCAGGGTCGCCTTTTGCTTTCTGCAAATCAGTGCCACCCTTCCAAATCACTGCATTTTAATTTCAGCATTTTTTTGTCCGGCGACCGAATGATGTCGGGGCTATTGAAAAGCCAAATGTTCAAGGCCCTTGATCAGTTCGATCAAGCCGTAACCGCTCCAGTCCTCTAAACGAAACTCGTGACATCCGGATTCCGCATAGAACCGAATTTCTTTGGCGTTCTCTTGATAGGCCATCATGTTCACGGAAGGCGCATCAGCACACTCGGGGTCTTCTGGGTTGCGATCGACAAGTGCTGTGTCCGGATTCAGCGCGGCCACTTGCGCTTTCAACCTTTGCAAAGCATCGGGCGAAAGTTTGGCGAGTGGACGGCCCGAAGAATCGCCGTCGCGACGCACGTTCGGGCTTTGATAGTCCACGTTTCCATCCGTGTCGATGGTGAGAGTGCTAGTGCCAGGCGTTGGGGAATACTCGACATGAGTGGTGGAGCGAAGAAGAATCGAATTCGTTGCTGCAAATCCAACTGAGCCTAAAAGTAAGATGCCAAGAATGATGGTTTTCATGGAATGGATCCTTTCGATTAAAGAATTCATACCATGCTTGCTTGGCAACCGAGATATGCAAGACGGCAAGCTCGGGTGTGTCGACCGCGGAAATAGGAATTGAATTTTTCACAGATCAAAGTTTTGACAACCAGGAACTTTGGTCCTGATTTCGACCCAACAATTCTTAATTTTCAGTTATTCCGAACTCATCCAGTGCCCAGGTAAAGAACTTTCTTTTATATAGACCCCCAATAAGTTTGAAGTGAGCTCTCAGCAGAGTCTCAGCAAGACTTCCGTTTTGGGGTATTTGGGGTTTCGTTAACAAATTGGTAAACATTTATTGAAATTGTTCACAAACAAAATCTAGTTCCTTTTGGAGCCTGATTTTATAACTGAACCATCATCAATAAAGATGGGGGACATTATGAAACTAAAAGCACTTCTGCTTTCAGCTGCCTTTGCATTGGCGGCCTGTACGACTGAAAAACAAACCGTTGAAGTTCAAAAACCAACCGTCACCGTGCAAGAGTCGATGAACTCGGACGAGATGACCGATGCTGCCGAACAGCTGATGGGACCCTACACCTTTATGCTGGCCGATAGCGTCTTGGATAAAGCACTGGAACGAAATCCCGACAACAAAAAAGCGCAGCTTTACAAAGCGGTGCTTCGACCGTTGATGGCGACGCGCGGACTGTGGAAGCGCGCTCGTCCTTTCGCCAAGGCGAACGGCAACATCGGCAAGTGGGAAAAGATCATGACTAACTTTCCTGAATCTCCGCTGAAAAAGTTTTACGCGGAAGGCACGGAAGATGTTCAGACACCGGAAGATGTCATGGGTGTCTTGGATGAAATGCGCGAAGGTTTCAATGATCTGCGAAAATTCATCAAGGCCAACCAAGATCTGGATTTGGTGATCAACCTGAACCCTCACATTTACGAGCAGTTCTTGAAAGATAGAACCCTGCAAGCCTGCCAAGTCGTCGAAAGTCAGAACGATGATGGCATTCATTATGAATTTCAGTGTGACTACACGAACGTGGCTCTCGTGCGTGCCAATTCGGCCGATTTGGCAGCCTTGCAACAAATCGCGGCGGGCTACTATTTATTGCTGACGGTGTACACGGGCTACCGCGTGGACGGACTCGAGGAACTGGCGCAAATCGATCCCCTGGGCAAGATGTCGAACCAAGGTCGACAAACTTTCCTGGAGAACAAAAAGAATTTCGGCTTGAAGCGATCTTCAAACGCCATGGCTTCCATTCGCGGTCTGGGCTCGGACTTGGCGGCCGCCACTCGTTGGGCCATCAAGTTTCAAGAAACGCTGTGCCCGAAGCCGGTCCAGCAAGATCAGCCTTGGTGGTATCCGCCTTCTGAAATCCGCCGCAAAGGATATCTTTTTGAAAAAGGGATTTGCGTGAAGGATTCACCTTCGAATCAACAATACCTGGCGCTGTTCGAGACTTTGTTGAGCGGACCATCTGACGTCCAAATCAACAAACAAGGGGACAAGATCAATGCCGACCCGTTCAAGTTTTTCGACAACGCGGTGGTTGACCTGAGATCCATCATGCCCGCAAGCTACAATCATTGTGGCGCGGTCACCAAGCTCAGAGACCCATCCATTGGCGGATTGTTCCCGAATGCGGACGCCGATCGATTTGTGTCAGGAAATTGCCACTAATGTTGGGCCGATTTGACTCTGCTTTTTCGATCTTGCTGATCGGTCTTGGAATGTCCTTCCAGGGCCACGGCGCCGAACTCAAAGGGGCTCGAACCATCCTTTGCAGTCGGGACAACACGCGATGCCTTCGCGTGCAGTCGTATCGATCATCACAAAGTCAATTCGCCAACATCTTCACCTTTAAGGAGGCTGTCGTCGAACAACTGAAAGGTCCATCTGCCGGACAAATCCAAATGGGCACGGTCACTCTGGATTTGGTTCAACAAAAACTCACGATCTTTCAACGTCTCGGTGTTCGCACGGCCAAAGAAATACAATTCGATCTAAAGACCTTAGATCAAAAAGAATTTTTGGTGGATTAAATGAGATTTCTTTATCTATTCTCAACCTTCTTACTTTTTTTGGGGTGCAACACCAAAGAAGAAAGAACGATTGAACGAGTTGTCGAAAAGCCGACAACTTATCAAGGCCCCATCGACAGTGGTGGTGGCAATGGTATCGCGGGTCGACCGATCGAAAGTTATCACGTGTCGATCCCCGACCAAAAACTGTTTCAGGATCTGCTCATGCCGATCATCCAAACTCTCGCGTCGCTTCATCCGGAACTTGCTGGAGATATGTACCACGTGGTTTTGGACCGGAAGTGGTACTTCGTCCCGGTTGAATTGGCGAAGATTCCTTCACAGCTGATCGGCGCCCACTCGGAAACGGATCAACTGGCGCTTCAGACCTATAAGGAAATTTGGTTTGATGACGTCAAGTTTCAAGCCATGGACGAAAGCGCGAAGACCAGAATCCTGTTGCACGAAATGGTCATGGGAGTGCGCCTTTTGCAGTTTCAAGCAAAGCTTGATTTGTGTTTGGGCGAGTCCGTCCGTGAGCTCTTAAAACCCCATCACAACGGCGATGAGCAAAAAACGAATGAGAGCAATTATTCCAACTTACGGCAGGCTTGCTATGAAACTTATGGCGGATTGCCGGGACTGTCGGGTCAAAAACCGATCGTTCTCGGTGAAACCGATTACACAGTGATTCGCGACCTGACCACTTTAATCTCGGATGGGTTGGCCGATGCGAAAGCTCAAGAGTTGGAAAGTCTGTACAAGCAACTGAATCGCCGGCTGGTTCCATAACTTTGCGGGAATGTTAAATTTCGAACCAGTCGATATTCAAGCAGCGAACGGTTTCAGACTCAGAGGGCCCCGAAACCTTGTGATACTCTTGGATGAAATTCAGAATCATTTTTTGCATTTGCGCCGCCGCTTCATGCGACAGCGCACCGGGACCGGTATAAAATACGTTTTTCGAATCGTCGGCGATCATTTTTTGGAAAGCCTGCAACCGCCAGTTCTGGTGATGCTTGTTCACCAGAAACGAGGACGAACCGATGTGGGTGCTGACATTCGAAACCTGCAGCTTCCCTGCTTTTTCCTGAATCAATTTTTTGTGCAATAAAAATTCCGCAATCTTTTGAACCGTCGCGCGCGGCAAATTCAATCTCTGCGCGATCTCGGCAACGCTCGAAAACCCCGGTACCGCTGTCAGCAAGCGAATGGCTGAATACATCCAGCTGGAATAAAAGACGGCCTTATCTTCGTCCGTTAGCTCGAAATCTTTCTTGATTCGATTTTCAATCTTTTTGGCTTTTTCCTGCCGGGCCAAAATCTGTTTCCCAAATTTCTCTTTCAGCTTGTGAGATCCAGCTTTGGCGTACTCGACCTGCAGCAGAAAGTATTCCGACTCCAGATCATTGAGCCCCAAGTATTCGCTGATTTCCAACGCAATCTCAAGACTGGGGTGCTTCTCTCCATTGAAGATCTGCGAGATCAACGTCGTCGAGACGCCCAGATGATGCGCCAATCGTCGGTACTCGCCATGCCCTTTTTTGGGCTGCTCAAGAACCCACGAGTTGAAAAAAACTTTATAATCTTTGGAATCATAGAC
>CBIHNW010000036.1:0-24309 GCA_966211795.1 uncultured Bdellovibrio sp.
CTTGAAAAGGCAAAGAATGGCAGCCGGAGGATCCATGGATGCAAGATTGGCAGGCCGGTTGAGTGAGCAGCAGAGGGCCCGGGAAAGGGCCGGAGAAAATTCGCAGCTCCAGAAAGGCCCGCACTCCGCGGCGCCCAGGAAACAGCGCGAAAATTTCGAAGTGACCGATACCCCCAGCGTCCCCAAAAAACCCGAAAGAACCAATAGCCCCGAAAGATCCAATAGCCCGAGCGTCCCGAAAGCCCCGCGAAATCCGAGAACCGCAGTTCAAAGATTCACTACCAAATGGAAGTGAATGCGGACCTCAAAGGCCAGCGCGGCCTCACGCAAGCCCGAAATAAGCTCTGGAAGTACCGCCCCTTCACGCGTGTTGTGAAGGGCTACCGCGCTTACAAAACCGTGCGCGATTACATCCAGCTCAATGAGAAAGAAGTCATCGGCGAGATCGCGTACCACGAGCACAGACTCAAGGGCCTCTCCTCGAGCGAGTGGGCAATTCTTTGGGCGTAGTCCGAAGCCGAAATTGTCGAAAACTTACACAACTGCGGGACCGAAAAAGGCTCTGAAGGCGGTTTGTCTCACAATGAGACGTCCATCTCGATTATAAGCTGGCATGAACTGGCGCGGGTGTTGATATAGCAGACAGTTGTAATCAAGGAGTTTTTTATGAAGCACTCGATAATCAAAGTAGGAATTCTGGCCGTGGCACTGGCAACAATGGTTGCTTGCGGAAAAAAAGGCGCCGATGGAGCTTCTGTGAATACCGCTCGTGACCAACGAGCCGCAGGCCCCGCAAATCTGCCGACAGGACAAGGGGGAACCGCCGGTACCCAGTCAGCACCGATTGTCCTCATTGAAACAATGAAAGCTCAGACGAAGGATGCTGTTCAGGTTCTGGTTTCTCCGACCATGGATCCACAAGCAGTCGGTGATATCGTGAGCATCATGGTGACCGGAAATGTGGGCATTCAGGCGAACAACGTGTTCACCGCAGATTCGGCCCTGCAGCTTGTCATCACGGATTCATATGTTGGCCACACCGAGGACGGAGCAACGATCGATCCCATCACCATTCGATTGCGTGGCAATGCGGCCGGTACCATTAATTTTCCTCAGCAAGCAACGGTTTCTTTCACGGACGAGTACGGAACAATCACGATCTCGGGAACTTTTGCGAATGCATCGGCCCAGAACCCAGGAACATTCACCGGACGAGTGGATTTCCAAAATAAAACAGTGGTCAATAACAAGAGCGGTGGAACCCTCGGTCAGTTCACGATTCCGACTTGCGCTTTCTTCCGTTGTGGGAATTAACAGCTAGGGCCAAGGAACTGCGGGTCAGCTTGCGATCTCATCTTGTGCCTTCTTTGTCCCTGTGCAATAGTCAAACTCGATGTCACAAAGCTTCGAGTTTGATTCAGCCATTCTGCATTCAGTTGTCGGCGGAAAATCCGCGATCGACATGCCTGCACTCAATCTCAAAAATATGAATGAAGCCGATGCCTTTATGAAGGGCTACGGCTTTGATCCCAATCGCCCGGAAGATATCGAGCGGCTTTGGTATTTTCATCGCCGTGCGCTGGTCTTGATGCAAGATAAGCTGGGTTTTTCATTAGAAGAAATCCCGGAAGAGCTTCGCGAGCGAAAGCTTCTGGAAGATCCTCGCCAGCTTTTGCTTTTTGCAAGTCAGATCGAAAACAAGGCTCGACGTCGCTGGGCTTGTGCTCTTTTAAGATGCATTCATGTCTTTGTGCACGCCGAAAGCGATCTCTTCTCTTCTTTTAGCGAAGATATTCAGAAGCAAATTCTTTCTCCTTTTCAAAATTGCATTTATCACGATGGCACGACCGGTACCACCTACCTGAAGCGCCCGGATGACAGTCCGACCAAGCTTGAGCCGATCGCGCTGATGGGCTTTGAATCGAAGCCTTTTAAAACTTCCACCAGCACCGTGATCAAACTTTTAGCCAAGCCCAATGCGCTCGCGATGAGTGTGTTTGATAAGCTGGGTGTTCGTTTCATCACTCAATCGATGTTTGACACCTTTCAGGTGGTGCGATTTCTGGTCAAAGAAAACCTGATCAGCTTTCCCCACATTATGCCGGATCAATCGACCAACAATCTCTTTCCGGTCAATCTGTTTCTGAAAGCCGCGGCGGAATTAAAACCGCAAGCGGGTCGAATGTCCGAAGATGAGGTCGAAAAATATTTCGAAGGTTATCTTGATTCCCACAAAGACGGCATTGAGTACCTGCGAAAAGAAAATGCATTCTCCGGTGCGGATTACAAATTTATCAAATTCATCGCGCGAAAACTGATTCATGTGCAAGTGCCGGGACAGAAAGAGACCTTCTCGTTTTTCTATCCCTTCGAAGTGCAGATCGTGGACCGTGAAAGCCACGCCCGGGTGGCCTCGGGCCCTTCCGAGCACCAAGCCTATAAAGAGCGACAGCGACATGCGGCGCGCAAGCGACTTTTTCCGGAGCCTTCGGCGTGAGCATTTTCAGTACCATTCGCTCGCTGATCGGGGCGCTTTTCTTCGTGGTTTTCACTTTCATCTGGAGCTCCTTCGCGATCCTGGAAACTTTCATGATCAACAGTCGCGATCTGGAATCATGGATCATTTCTTCCTGGGGGCGCTTGGGATTGAAGGTTTTTGGCGTGAAGCTCGAAGTCCGCGGACTTGAAAACGTGCCCAGCGGGAGCGCGCTTTTTCTTTTCAATCACACCAGCTTTTTTGATATCTTCGCGTTGGTCGCAGCTTATCCGGACATGCGCTTCGGGGCAAAGATCGAGCTTTTTAGCATTCCGCTTTTTGGGCCTGCCATGCGACGCATGGGGGTTTTGCCGATTGCGCGCACTCGGCGCGAAGAGGTTTTCAAAGTCTACGAAGAGGCCGCCGAGCGAGTGCGCCGGGGAGAGAAATTTTCGCTCGCCCCCGAGGGTGGTCGAAATTTCGAGGAAAAACTTTTGCCTTTTAAATCGGGACCTTTTGTTTTTGCCATCAATTCCGGAATGCCGTTGGTGCCGGCGGTGATTCAAGGTGCGCATCATATCATGGGGAAAGGTCACTGGCTGCCGAACCGAGATCGCTGGTCGCGGACACTGACGGTCACGTACTTAAAACCCATCTCGACGCAAAATGTACCGATTGAAAAACGGGGCGTGCTGCAAGAGCAAGCTTATCAGGAAATGAAAGCGGTTCTGCAGCCTCAGTCGTAATCCCACTTGGTGATAAAGCCTTGATTGCTTCTAGCGGCCAATCGTAGGGGTCCCGAATTGGTCTCTAGCTCCAGGCGAAGGACACCGGGACGGGGATTGCTGAGCGCTCGCAGCTTTAATTGTTGCGCCGGAGATTTCTGCTTTTGTTCCAAAATCTGTGCAAGTAATTCCCAACGGAAATAAGGAACGAAGGTTTTTCCCAAATCGTAGCTTCGTTGCGAGCCGATATAGAGATAACTTTGCTCATCGATCAAGACCGGAAAATCCTGCTGACCAAAGCGACTGATCTGGTGCCACGTTTTTCCATCGCGGGTGAGAAAAATTCCGCCCGCCGAAACAACGCCCAGATTTGGATTCTTCGGATGAAACGAGACGGAGACCACTTCGCGTTTCATCAATTCATCAATGCTGATCTCGCGGCTCAGGTGATCATCTTTGGACGGCGTGCTGAGATTTTTTTTCCAAAAAACTTCGCCGTGTCCCGAAAGCTTTGACAGCGTCCAGGACTGAGCTTCGGTCTTTAACACTTTTAAATTCTGACGTAATAACAAGTGCTCCTCGTCGTCGGTCACCATCGAAATCGCCAGATCCGGTTTCGTGATCAGTCCTTTGACTTCGGATAGGGGAATGCGCTTTTGATCATGCGTCACGAGGTCGGAACCTTCACGGTACAAGACGGGAAGCCATTTATTCTTAGCACCCCACAAAGCAAAGGCCGCAAAATCAGATTTTAAAACGAGATTGCTGAGATCCACCCAGCCCGAAACTTTGCCAACGGATTCGAAAGTGACCTGCGCCCAGGTGTCCTCGATTTTGATCAGCTGCAAGCGGCTCCCGGCAGGAAGGCTTAAGACCGAATCGCTTTTCCAAGTGGGGCTTTCGCGCACTTGGGTCGAGGTCAACGTGATCGCCACACCCGTATCGGCGGGGATCGGGGTGAGTTGAGAAATGGAGAGCCACTCGGGTGCTCCGCCGGTTGCGGGAGTGGCCTGCACGCTTGAACCCGCAATCTGGATCACGCGGTAGGTTTGCTTTTGCTCGTTCGAATAAACGTATTCACTGAGATGCACATCGCGCACGACCGAGGCCGCCTGCACCCAGAACTGTTTCTGATCCCGTTGCACCAGGTAAGAGTATTCAAAGTGATCTTTCACCCGATTTTTTTCAAGCTCTCGCAAGTTCGCCTCGCCCGAAGGAAAGAAGCTGCGCGGAGATTTGTAGAATTTGATCGCGGCTTGCGAGCCGACCTGAGAACTGGTCACGGCAAAGCTCGGCGTCGTTGGAAAAAGAAGACTCGAGAAGAGGAGCAGGCTAAGTGGCTTCATCGCAGAGCTTTTATTTTCCGTTGAATGGCGACTTCCCTCAAGACCAGAAAAGGCAAGAAGCGCTTCCGATCAAGACGAATCTCCTCTACGATGGGAGGGGTGAGAACCTCTTTTTTTCTGCTATTGACCATGATCAGTCAGCTGGCCCTTGCCGAGGGTGAGCAGATGGGAACCTTCCGGTTTTCCGAATTTTCACTCTCGCCACGCTTGCGCATCGAAGAGCCCAGTCAGGGTGGCTTCGAGCTTCATCAATCCTGGATTGGGTTCGAATGGAAACGCGACGAAAGACTGTCGGGCGAGATGAGTTTCGGAACGGCCGACCTGGTCGCGCCCGCCATCTGGTACCCGACGAAGGAAGGGGATTTGGCGCTGGTGCAAGCGGCGCTCAAGGCGCGCACTCCTTACATGGACATCCGAGCTGGGCTTTTGCCGATTCCGAATGGTTACGAAGGCTCGGTGCCCGAGTGGGAACTCAGTCTTCCTGAAACCCGCGTGCGTCGCCATCGTTGGTTCACCAAGCGAGACATCGGTGTCGAGTTGCGTGCGGAAACCAAACCATGGCTCACGAGTGTCACCGTTTACAATGGCGAATCCGGAGCCAATCTCGATCAGAAAGTTTGGGCGACGGCTTTGTGGCGCTATCTAAATCCGGAAGGCATGGGCGCCTTGGCGACCGCGACGGTGGGACGCACGGACGCGCGCTCAACGACACTTTCGACGGCGGGCTCTGCAGATGAAGGGTTTGTGTTCAATCCCGGCGAAGCTTCGAAGATTCGCCAGGGAACTTTGGCCCTGTATCGACGTTGGGGACGGCACTTGGTGCTCGCCGAAATTGGCAAGGGCGAGATTCTGCAGCTAGATGACAAGCATGGCTTTAATTGGGGACATTTTGATATGTGCGCCAATCTTGGCGGGGATTTGAATTTGCTTTTTCGGTTTGAACAATCGCAATCCGATCTTTCCGATCGAGAAACGATCGTGCGCTCGACGGGCTTGGGTTTTTCCGTTTCTTCCAGTGACCGCTTAAGTTCGGTGACGTTATGGGGAAATAAAAATGCGGAAAGTCCTGAGCGCCTGGATGACGAGCTTCTTTTGATGTTCCGTCTGAATAGCAATTTCCTATAAGCCAACAAATCCGCCTTGTAGGATATAAAGATTTGGGCTCTCACCAGCGGCACACCATGCCAACGGTCAACATCGTGGATGGGTGAATTTTGAACCCAAATTTCTAATAAATAATGCCAACACCTTTTCTGAATTGCGGTCTGCGAGAGGCCAATGGCGCCGACGCGAACGCCGAGAAAGCGTGAAGTTTGAGCGTTCAGGGTGATGTGCGTCAACGATGACAATTCGCCCCTGAGAAATGGCGGTGACTCGACGTCATTCCTATGGGAAAAAAGATCTCTTTTTCAAATTATATCAGTCGCTTGCAGGGGAATTCGAAACGGAAGACTTGCCGGCGCCAGAGATCTCGGGAGGTCAGATGAAAGCAGGAAGTCAAATTGGTATCGTGGGTGCCGGTCAAATGGGAAATGGGATTGCGCAAGTGGCGGCCCAATTCGGTTTTGATGTCATCATGTCGGACATTTCAGCGCAGGCTCTGGAAAAGGGAATGAGCACCATCACTTCAAGCTGCGATCGCATGATCAAAAAAGGCACGATGAATGAAGAGCAGAAAAAGACTTTGCTCGGTCACATCAAAACGGCCGAAGGCATGCAGGCTTTGAAAACCTGCGACGTGATCATCGAGGCTGCAACCGAGAACGTCGATTTGAAGCTGAAAATTTTCAAAGAGCTGGATCAGATCGCCAAGCCCGAGGCACTTTTGTGCTCCAACACATCTTCGATTTCGATCACCAAAATCGCCGGCGTCACCAAGCGTCCGGACAAAGTGGCGGGCATGCATTTCATGAATCCGGTGCCGCTGATGAAGCTGGTCGAAGGCATTCGCGGTTTGCAGACTTCGAATGAAACTTTCACGGCGGTTCGCGAGCTGGCGGAAAAAATGGATAAGACTTTCGTGGAGAGCACGAAAGATATGCCAGGCTTCATCGTCAATCGCATTTTGATGCCGATGATCAACGAAGCCGTGTACACTTTGCATGAAGGCATCGCTTCGGTTGAAAGCATCGATAGCGCCATGAAGCTTGGCACCAATCAGCCAATGGGACCTTTGACCTTGGCCGATTTTATCGGTTTGGACACGTGTCTCGCGATCATGAACGTGCTGCATGAAGGTTTGGGAGATTCGAAATACCGACCTTGTCCGCTACTCATGAAATACGTCGAGGCCGGATGGTTGGGACGCAAAACGAAGCGCGGATTTTACACTTACGACAAATAGTTTTTCTGCAAAAACGGAAGGCTGCCATCCCATGACTTACAAAACTTTGAAACTTGAAAATCAAAATGCGATTTGGACTTTGACCCTGAATCGTCCCGACGCGCTCAATGCTTTAAACGGCGAGCTCTTGACGGAGCTGTCCGATGCTTTGACCGCTCTCGCTGAAAAAAATCTGCAAGAAGCGAAAGTGTTGATCGTCACTGGCTCTGGCGAGAAGGCTTTCGTGGCGGGTGCGGACATCAAGGAAATCAATCAGCTCAAGATCGACTCGGCGGAAAAATTTGCGGAAAAAGGTCAGCGCATTTTCCGACAGCTTGAGAATTTGCAAATCCCCGTGATCGCGGCCGTGAATGGTTTTGCGCTCGGTGGGGGATTGGAGCTCGCCCTGGCTTGCGATTTTATCTACGCTTCTGAAAATGCGAAATTCGGTCTCCCCGAAGTGACCTTGGGTCTGATCCCGGGCTTTGGCGGTACGGTTCGTTTGGCGCGCGCGCTGAATCTGCCGAAAGCAAAAGAGTGGATCTTCACCGGCAATATGGTCACGGCGAGCGACGCCAAACAAATGGGTCTGGTGAATCAAGTGCTGCCGTTGCCGGAGCTCATGCCAGCGGTGCGAAAGATCGCCGAAACGATTGCGTCCCGGGGGCCGGTCGCGGTTGCTGCGGCCAAGGCGTCAGTCATGGAAGCTTTCGATCACGATATTGATTCTGCCATGTCGATCGAGGCCAGCAAGTTTGCGACCTTGTTTCAGACTCAGGATGTGAAAGAAGGCACGCAGGCTTTCATCGAAAAAAGAAAGGCTCAGTTTCAAGGACTATGAAACCCGAAGTGAAATCCCAAATGGTGACATTTAAAAAGCACGTTCCGAAAAATCCCATCCGCATCGTCACGGCCGCAAGCCTCTTTGACGGTCACGATGCCAGCATCAACATCATCCGTCGCATCCTGCAGGACTTTGGCGCCGAGGTCATTCACCTGGGTCACAACCGCAGCGTGCACGACGTGGTGAAGGCGGTGTTGCAGGAAGGGGCGCAGGGCGTGTGTGTCAGCTCGTATCAGGGCGGCCATATGGAGTATTTCAAATACATGAAGGATCTGCTCACGCAAGCGGGAGCCGGTTACGTCAAGATCTACGGCGGCGGTGGTGGCGTCATCGTTCACGACGAGAAAAAAGAATTGGAAGATTACGGCATCGCGCAGATCTTTCATCCGGACGACGGGCGACGATTGGGACTTGAGGGCATGATCAATATGATCGTCGAAGGTCTTGATTTCGATATCGAAGTGGCGCGTGCGAAACATAAAATTTCAAAAGGGATCGACGAGAAAGATTCGGTCCCGAGCACTGAGCTTGGCCAAGCACTGACGTGGGTTGAAAACCACGGACAAGTTCCGGAGCTTAAAAATTTCGGACTCGAAAAATTTGCGAAAAAATCGGGAGCCACACCCTTGGTTCTCGGCATCACCGGCACGGGCGGCGCCGGCAAGTCTTCTTTGATCGATGAGCTCGCGCAACGATTTCTCAATGCTTATCCGGGTAAAAAGATCGCCATCGTCTGCGTCGATCCGTCGAAGCGAAAAACCGGCGGCTCGCTTTTGGGCGATCGCATCCGCATGAACTCACTTTCTCGGCCGAATATCTTCATGCGCTCGGTGGCCTCTCGCGGCTCAGGTCGAGAGATCGCTTCCAGCTTGCCGCAGATTTTGAATTTCTGCCGCGAACTGGATTTTGATTTTATCATCGCTGAAACATCGGGAATCGGTCAGGGCAATATGGCCATCACCGAGGTCAGCGATCTTTCCATGTACGTCATGACCTCGGATTTCGGCGCACAAAGCCAGCTTGAAAAAATCGACATGATCGATTTTGCGGACCTGATCGCCGTCAACAAGGCCGATCGTCGGGGCGCACAGGACGCGGTTCGGGATGTGTCGAAACAGTTTCGCCGCTCGCGAAAGATTTTCGACAACGCAGTCGAGGTGCCGGTGTTTCTCACGCAGGCCTCTCAGTTCAATGATGGTGGCGTGAATCGTTTGTTCTTTGCGCTCGGCGATCTCTTGCAAAGCAAGCAACCGGGTTGGGCATTAAATGCCGACTACCGTAAGAGCATTCTTTCGGCTGACGAAAACGTGATCATCCCGGCCGAGCGGCAAAATTATCTCGCCGAAATCACGGGCACCGTTCGCAAATACAAAAAGCGCACCGAGGATCTCGCGCAAAAGGCATCCCAATGGGGAGCACTGCAAAAAGTATCTCCACTCTTGAAATTGGATCCCGCACAGATCGAGTCGGTGACGGCGAGCCTTCGCCAGGATTTTACTTCCGAAGAAACCGATGCGCTGGAAAATTTTGAAAAGCTGCAGGACAGCTACGCGCAGGACGAATTGGTTTTCAAAGTGCGCGACAAAGAAATTCGTCAGCCGCTGGTGCGCACCAGTCTTTCGGGAACCAAAATCCGCCGCGTGGTCGTGCCAAAGACCAGCGATTGGGGGGACCGCTTTCGGTATTTGAAACTAGAAAACGTTCCCGGTGAATTTCCTTACACCAATGGTGTCTTCCCACTGAAACGCGCGGACGAAGATCCAAAGCGAATGTTTGCGGGCGAGGGCACACCCGAGCGCACGAACCGCCGCTTTCATTACCTGTGCAAAGGTGAGCCCGCGCAGCGCCTGTCGACCGCCTTTGACAGCGTAACCCTGTACGGACAAGACCCCGACCCACGCCCTGATATTTTCGGCAAAGTCGGCGAAAGCGGTGTCAGCATCTGCACGCTCGACGACATGAAAAAGCTGTACGCGGGATTTGATCTCTGCGCGCCTTCAACGTCGGTCAGCATGACGATCAATGGTCCGGCGCCGATGATCCTGGCTTTCTATTTCAACACCGCCATCGATCAGCAGGTCGAGAAAAAGGAAAAAGAGCTCGGCCGAAAATTGAACACCGAAGAATACAATCAGGTGCGCGATTGGACGCTTCAGCAGGTCCGCGGCACCGTGCAAGCCGATATTTTAAAAGAAGATCAGGGCCAGAACACCTGCATCTTCTCGATTAACTTTGCGCTCAAGATGATGGGGGATATTCAAGAGTACTTCACCCGCAAGGCCGTGCGAAATTTCTACTCCGTTTCGATTTCCGGCTACCACATCGCCGAAGCGGGTGCGAACCCGATCAGTCAGTTGGCCTTTACTCTTTCAAATGGTTTTACGTTTGTTGAGTATTATTTAGCGCGCGGATTAAAGGTCGATGACTTTGCACCAAATCTGTCTTTCTTTTTCAGCAATGGTCTTGATCCCGAGTACGCGGTGCTGGGACGGGTGGCGAGAAGAATCTGGGCGATCGCCATGCGCGATCTTTACAAAGGAAACGATCGCTCGCAAAAGCTCAAGTACCACATCCAAACCAGCGGTCGCTCGCTGCATGCGCAGGAAATCGATTTCAACGACATCCGCACGACCCTGCAGGCCCTGATCGCGATTTACGATAATTGCAATAGCCTTCACACCAACGCTTACGACGAGGCCATCACCACGCCGACCGAAAGCAGTGTGCGCCGGGCGATGGCGATCCAGATGATCATCAATAAAGAATTCGGCATGACCAAGAACGAAAATCCGATGCAGGGCTCGTACTTTATGGACGAGCTCACCGATCTGGTCGAAGAAGCGGTATTGACGGAATTCATGAAGATCAACGAGCGGGGCGGGGTTCTGGGCGCCATGGAAACCCAGTACCAACGCTCAAAAATTCAGGAAGAGTCTCTGTATTACGAGCACCTGAAGCATTCCGGGGAGCTGCCGATCATCGGCGTGAACACCTTCATCAATCCAGCGACGATGGTCGATGGTTACGTGCCACCGAAAATTGAACTGGCGCGGGCGAGCTACGACGAAAAAAATCAGCAGCTCACCAATGTCGGCAAGTACCAACAAGCCCATAGCCAAGATACGGCAGCCGAGATCGCCAAGCTGCAAGAAGCTGTGCTGACGGGAAAAAACATCTTCGAAGCCCTGATGTCGGCGGCGCGGGTCTGCTCGCTCTACCAAATGTCTCAGGCTTTATATGAAGTGGGTGGCCAGTACCGACGCAATTTGTAGCCCGCGTTGACCAATGAGGTGGTGATCGCGGGATGAACCTGGAGGCTTCCTTTCGGTCCAACCAGAGGTTTATCCTTGGCAGACTGTGGAGAAGTGGAAGTCGGTCGACTGTGGCGGGTGTCCCTAGTCTCCCTCACTTTCTTGTCTACAGATTCGTAGACAAGTCTTGTCGACTGATCCGTCGACAAGAAAGTGAGGGCCAAAGTAAAGCGTCCAATCTTGCCGCTTTTACGAAGCTCATGGCTGTCGGATCCGCAAACAAAACCCCAGGCAGAGCAGCGATCCCCACCGTCAATCAACCGACGTCCCAGTCTGAAATCTGACTTTCGCCAAATCTTGGATTAGGGGGATTCGAAAAAGAAATCCTGACTTGTCGAAGGTCTAAAAAACCGCTTTAATAGAAAGCGTATGACAACACCGGAAGAAAACGCACGCCTTCGCCCGATCCATATGAAGATCGTGATCAAAACCATTTCGTTTATTTTGTTCACGGCGTTTTTACTTTGGGTTTGGCAAAGCTCGATCGTGCGGCTTTCAAAAAACTTCCACGAAGTCGATCCCGGAAAATTCTATCGCTCGGCTCAACTGAGCCCCACCGAGCTGGATGAAGTGGTGAAAAAGTACGGTATTAAAACCGTGATCAGTCTCAGGGGCGCGCCCGAGAATTCTTACTGGGTCCCCAAGCAGAAGGAAATTTTGGCAAAAGACGGCGTTAAATTTTTCTGGTTCGGTTGGACGACGGATTTCTTTCCGGACAATGATGATCTCAAAGGGTATTTGATGACCCTGAAGACCGCCGAGTATCCGATCCTGGTCCATTGCCGCACGGGTGCGGATCGCACGGGCGAAGCGGTGGCGATGTACGCCATCGATTTCATGCACCAAAGCAAAGAAGAAGCGATCGATAAACACATGAATTTCAATTATTGGCACGTGCCGATGTTTCATCCGGCAAAGACCGAATTCATCAAGCGCTACAAGGGCATCAACGAAACCTTGGCGACCTACGAACTTTGCACTCCGGAAAATAAAAACTGGGTCGAGCCCGGACACTGTCCGAAGCTTTAAACCCTGGCGCTGATCGAAGCCATTGAGCGAACGATGCTTTCGGCGACGGCGATCCCATCACAGGCCGCAGAGGTGATGCCGCCAGCGTAGCCGGCACCTTCGCCGCAAGGATAAAGGCCCTGGTGTGAAATGCTTTGCAGGCTTTCGTTATCGCGGGTGACGCGGATTGGGCAGCTGGTGCGGGATTCGACTCCATAAAGCTGCGCTTTTTCCGAGACAAAGCCTTTCAGCTGGCGATCAAAAATTTCCAAGCCCTCTTTGATGCGGGAAGAAATAAAGGAAGGTAAAATCTGATCCAGGCGAACGGGCTTAGCGCCTGAAGGCGACGAGCCCGGTAGAACTTGGCCCGTGCGTCCGGCGAAAAAACTGTCGACCGTTTGCGAGGGGAGCTCTTTCGTGCCTCCTGCTTTCAGCACGCTTTGATAAGCTTGCACCTCGAGATCGCGACGCAGCTTCAGTCCGCCAAAAAGATCTGCACCAAAATTTTTCTCGTGATTGACGGACACCACGATGGCGGCGTTGGCAAAGGGCGAGTTTCGTTTGTAATTGCTCATGCCGTTACAGACGATGCTGTCGGCCTCGGTGCCGCTCGAGAGAACGTAACCGCCCGGGCACATGCAAAAGCTGTAAACGCCGATGTCGGTTTTTTTATCGTGATGTGCGAGCTTGTAATTGGCCGCTCCCAATTTCGGATGCTCGGCAAATTCACGAAACTGAATTTGGTTGATCATCGACTGAGGATGCTCGATCCGAAGGCCCATGGCGTAGGATTTGCCTTCCAGGAAAACGCCGATTTCGTGCAGGTGCCACAGCATATCTTCGGCCGAATGTCCTGTTGCCAGCACCACGAAGGGAGATTGAAACTTTTCGCCGTGCTCGGTTTGCAGGCCGACAACTTGTTTTCCCTCGGTCAGAATTTTTTCAACCTTGGTGTTGAAGTGAATTTCGCAGCCGTTTTCCAAAAGGTACTGTCGCAGTTTTGGGATCACCCGACGAATGCGATCTGAGCCTACGTGCGGGTTTGAGAGCCACTGAATTTCCTCGGGTGCGCCAAATTTCACCAGGCGGTGCATGACGTAGGGGATCTCGGGACTTTTGATCCGTGTGATCAATTTTCCATCCGAATAAAGACCAGCCCCACCTTCGCCGTAACAGACATTGTTGCGTGGGTCGAGCTCACCATAGCGCCAGTAGCGGTTGATACCCTTGATGCGTTCGCCGGCATCCGAACCCCGCTCAAAAAGGTGGCAGGGGATGCCTTTTTCGACCAATCTCAAAGCGGCGAAAAGTCCGGCTGGTCCCGTGCCGACGATCAGGGGTTTTTCTTTCGGAGTGAAGCAGACCTTTTCGATTGGGAACTGCGGGAGCTGCAATCTTTCGCCCGATTCTGAAACTTCGACCGAATAGACGAAATGTGGAGAATGTCTGCGGCGCGCGTCCACGCTCTGGCGGAGAATGCGGTACTCGCCATAAGAGGGCATTAAAAGGGCCAACTTTTCCTCGAGGTCCTGATCGATCGGGATCTCAAGATTTTGCAGAATTTTCGACATGATGGAAAGACTGTATCGTCTTTGGCTTTAAGATGCAACGCTTCCGAACCGGGGAAGGACCTGTCTCGAAAAAGATTCCCCTGCTACAATAGCGCGATGTGGATTTTGTACTTTCTGCCGAAAAAAATGTTGAGCTACTGGGTGGGCCGATTGATGCACCTGAAACTGCCAAAGCCCTTGGCGCTTTGGAGTATCAAAACTTTCGCGAAGGCCTATCACATCAATACCGAAGAAGCAGAAAAGCCACTGGATCAGTATGAATCCATCGGTGACTTTTTCGTGCGGCATCTGAAAAATGGCCGGCGACCGCTAGCCGAGGGGCCCGTGGTTCATCCGGCCGACAGTCGCATCGCCCAGATTGGCGAAATTCGGGATGGCAAGTGCATTCAGGCCAAAGATCGCACCTATTCGGTGGCCGAACTGTGTGGTGATTACGAGCTTGCGAAAAAATACGAAGATGGACTTTTCGTCACTTACTATTTGTGTCCCACCGATTATCACCGCGTGCACTCGCCCGTGGATGGCCACATCCGTAAGCTTCGTCACATCCCCGGTCATCTGTGGCCTGTCAACAACTGGAGCACGGAGAATATCGAAAATCTTTTTGCCGTGAACGAGCGCGTGATCTTGGACATCCAAGCCCGGGTGGCCGATTGCCTGATGGTTTTTGTTGGTGCCACAAATGTCGGGCAAATCCGGGTCGAGTTTGATCCTGAGATCATCACCAACGTCACCGGTGACCAAGAGCCTCGCGAAAAGCTGTATCAACCGCCCATCGAAATCAAGCGGGGGCAAGAGCTTGGCGCCTTCTACATGGGAAGCACGATCGTGATGATTTATCCCAAGACCATCCGCCTGCAGCGATCGGACTGGCATCAATTCTTCAATCAGCCCGTCAAAATGGGCGGAGGCTTTCTGTGAAATTAAACGTCACAAGACTGAATCTTTATCCGATCAAATCTTGTGGCGGTCTCGAAGTTTCCGAATTTGTGATAGGCGAAGAAGGTCCCGAACTTCACCTCTCAAACGGACGGGTGATGGATCGCGGTTGGATGTTCGTGAACGCCGACGGAGATTTTCAAACCCAGCGAGCGCATCCATCGATGGCGCTCTTGCAGCCGGTGATCGAGTACGATCGGTTCTATCTTCAAGTGAACGGTAAAAAATTCGAGATCCCTCTCGAGCTTCAAAATCCCGCCAGAAAACACGTTCAAGTTTGGGGAAAGAAACTGGAAGCCGCCTTGGTCCCCGGAGATATTTCGGCGGCGGTGAGCGAGTATTTAGATGTGCCCGTTGAGCTTGTGCATTTCGATCCGCAGTGCCACCGTGAAACGTTGCTGAAAGGGAAGGGGGTGGGAGTCGGAACCCGGTTCACCGACAGTCAGCCCTATCTCGTGATCAGTGACGAGAGCCTCAAAGATCTCAACTCCAAATTGACCACTCCGGTTTCGACCGAACGATTTCGCGCCAACATTTGGGTCAGCGGCGTGGGCTACCCCTACCGCGAAGATCAGGTTTTAAAAATGGAACATGCGGATTTTGATTTGGAACCCACGAAAAATTGCGCTCGTTGCAAGATCATCACGGTCGATGAAACCACCGGCACCATCGTCAATTCGGAACCGCTGAAGGTGCTGGCGCAGTATCGCCGTCAAGAAACCCAAGTCTACTTTGGTCGCTATTTTCTTTCTCGCACATTCGGCGTGAAGCTTCGAAATGGCGATACGCTGACCGCCATTTCGTAATCATTGATCACCATTTGAGAGACGCCGAATCGGATTTAAGGCAAGACCGGGTACGAACACTCGGTGGTTGGCGTCTCGCAGATGCTGACTTGCTTGAGCTCGGGGATCGTTTTTGACAGTCGATCAAAGAGCCATTTGCACAAAAGTTCGGAGGTGGGATTTTCCAGACCGGGCACTTCGTTCAAAACGCGGTGGTCGATTTCGTTCAGCAAAGGGCGAGCGATTTTCTCGATCTCGTGATAGTCGCGAACCCAACCGATTTTGGGATCCAATTCGCCAATCAGCTTTAAAATGATGACGAAGCCATGGCCATGCAGACGGCGGCAGGGATGTTCTTCCGGCAGGTGGGGAAGGAAGCGGGCGGACTCGATTCGAAATTGTGTTTTCAGCTCAAATTTCATGGTAAATGACCTTTATGATTCAAACAACACTCCATCTTTATAAGCAAAATTTCAAGTTTTCTTCGGCCCATTTTCTGATCTTTGATGAGAAGAGTGCCGAAAAACTTCATGGACATAATTATCAAGTGCAGGTCGAACTGGGTGTTCCCACCTCTGGTTCCGAGATGGAGAAAAAAGGCTTTTTCATCGACTTTAACGTCTTTAAAAAAATCATCAAAGCGCGTCTGGATCAGTGGGACGAAATGGTTTTGCTGCCGGCCCGACACCCCGACATGAAATTTAGCAAAGTCTCTCCCTCACTCGAGGTTCGTTTTCGGGATCGATTTTACGTCTTTCCAGAAAACGAAGTGCACCTGCTCGACGTCACCAACACTTCGGTCGAACAGCTTTCGCGAATTTTAGCCGAAGAGTTTTACCAGGAATTTAAAAAGTACGGCGTCCCTTTTCTGCAAGTTCAGGTTGAGGAAACGGCGGGGCAGGCAGCTTGCACCCGTGTCGGTCAAAATTTGAAATTGTAAAAAAGTAAAAGTGCTTGCGACCGTGAAACTTTTTTTGCGGATCGTAGATCTCTTGAACATCTCTTTTCGGTTTAGCGACCAGCTCGCATAAAAATGCGATAGGCACGCTCTTTGATCATGCACCAGGCATGAGAAAATTCAGATCAATTCTTGTTGTTCACGTCATTTCGTTTTCCTTATTGATCCCAGCCACCTCGATGGGTGCAACGGAACGCGTGGCTTGCCACTCGATTCTGCAAAACGCACATCAAGAGCAGGTCGGTGCCTGGAACAAGCTCTCGGTGGCGGCCCAAAAGCAGATGCGCAGATTTTTCTTGTTCGCTCGCGGAAAATTCAAGAACGTGGCACGCGTTCCGCACGTGAAAACTTCGGGATTTCGTTACGATGCCGCCGATAATATGGATCCAGGTGATTTTCGCATCGACACCGCAGATCCATCGCTTGTCATGCCGATCACCTATCCCAATGGCGTGACGAAATACCGAATTAACTTTTCGGGACTTCGTTACATCGAGGCCGATGCTCCGGCAGATCTTTTCAAGCCAGGAATCCGAAAGATTCAGCGTTCGCGCGGGTTTTACAAAGATGGAACCGAGATGGTTGGCCCTTATCACACGGCCGCATGGCCTTGGGATGTGGTGATTTACCGAAATGACCACGGCGAGCTGATCGCGCTTGGTGGCGTGATGGAGCAGTCTGAGGCTGGAAAATTGCCAAACGTGGCCGCAAACAATGCCACGCGCTCGCGTTGGTGGGGAAAAGTAGAACACATTGAAACATCTCCTGGTGTCTTCGAAGAGCGCATCCACTGGCAAAGTCCGGTTCATGATTTTAATGTCGCCAAACACAAGGGCTGGGTCTACCACGGCTACGGCGGAACGCTGGTGACTGAATTTGATCCGATCAGTGGCGTGCATGAGCCCGTTAAAAATCAAAATGGCAATTACACTTTGATGTACGAGCGGGTCACCGAAGAAAAAGACGGCCTGCCGTGGATGACGACCACCTTCATGCGTGAGATGGATCCTTCATTGAAATTTGCGGTCGGCCCCGAAGTGGTCGTCAGCAATATTCATCATCCGGTCACGGGACAAGTTTTTGAAGCCCTTCGTCGCGGGGACGATCAGCACACGAGCGGGTATTTGCGTGAAGGTGACAATGTCTTTAAGTACCTGACGACAAATCAGTATCTCAAGGCCGGTAGCGCCAATGACTATGTTCGAAAGTACGGGATCTATCTGGATTACCGTGATCCGGAATCAGGATTTTTCGGCGCCTATAAAAACGTCGTTGATGAAAAAGGCGAGTTGGTTGATTTTGCGACCCGATTGAACTTGCGCGAAATTTTCAACGCGACTTGGGTTGGACGTCCGCAGCTGAATTATGATCCGAACGGGAAGATTTGGCTTTCTTTTCACTTTGTTCCCAAGGACAGTATCCCTGCAGGCGCTCCGCATGAAGGTTGGCCTTCGGCGGAAGAATTTCCGCACTATGCTCGCTTGACGGGAATGATGCCGGTGAAAATCGTCTACGATAAACAGGGACAACCGAACCTTGTCGCCGATATCGACCCAATGTTCGCCCACATCTACGAGACCAGCGCCGACAAGAAGTGCAATCTCAGCGAACGCGGAGCGTGCGCCCATCAATGAGAAGAAAGCGCGCGGCCATTTTGAACTTGCTCCGCGCTGAGCTCTTCGGTGATGCGATAATTCCAAAAGCAGATGACGCCCTGGCCGTCCGGCGACCAGGACTGTAACGTCTGCTCTAGAAATTCCGGACTTCCATCGCAGGCTTGCGAAGCGAAGTCCGCGAATCGATAGGCCTCGGCAATATGCCATGACCACGGTGCCTTCCACGGTGAGCTCAAGTCTCGATTGAATCCGCCATGTCCAACTTCCACTCGTGCCATCAAGATGCGCGGCAGGGAAGCCGTCTGCCATGGATGTTGAATTTGGTTCTGCGCTTCGGCGATGAGGTCGGCGGACTCGAGCTTGACGACGTAACTTTGATCTTGGTTGGAATTGGTCAGGCGAAAATATCGGGCGGACCCTTCGCTGATTGGCAGGACCTGCGGTTTCGGATTGGCGGCCAGGCGTTGGCTGTTTTCGCCAGCCATCAACAGTCCACCAAAACGGGCCTCGCCATTAAGGCTGATCACTTGGCCTCTCAGTTCGGGAGCAATCGGCATGCGGATTTTTTCGAAAGCTGCCAGGGTCACTTCTTTCCAAACCATTGTCGGTGTTCGCATTTCGATTTTCTGCTGAAATGGCGCTTGATTGAACAAGATGATTTCCGCCGAGGCAGGCGCTCGGACTTTCCAGGTTGTGGATTGCTCGGGCTCTAAATCCAACATGATTTCAAAACTGGTTTGAATTTCGAGATGCAAAACCTTGGATTCGGGGGTCACGGCCCTCATCCAAGAATGCTGTGAAAAATCAGTCAGCGGAATTTCAACTTGGCCGTAAGCGGGGACCGTGAATCGGGTTTCGTCTTGCAAGTTTGGCCCCGAAAGCCACAAGTCCTTTGGTTGAGACTTGAGATTTGTCACCACCAGCGTTTTCAATTCGGTTTCATTTGGAAAGCTCCAAACGTCGACGGCCGAGCTGACGCATGCAAAGAGCAGTGAGAGGGTGAAAACGACAAATGTCCATGTGGTCTTTGGTGTGTGGTCTTTCATCTATGCAGACCAACGGAGGATCGAGATAACGGCTAAAGTCTCGTTTTCATCTGCCTTTCATATGTGAGAATTCACTTGAAATTCTTGCCTCTGGTCGAGGCCAGGCTGTATCAATTGCGAACATGACACTCGCCGAATTGAGCCTAAAAAAGCAGGAAAAGATCAATCAAGACGTTGCCTTGAAAGCGCGAATTGAAGGATTTCATGGAGATTCAACCGTGGTGGAAAGACTGAAAGAAATGGGTCTTCATCAAGGACTTGAAGTGACGCCGGTGGGACGCGCGCCGTTCGGTGGCCCCATGCTCTTTCGCTTCGGCAATACGGTGTTAGCTCTGAGACTCGAGGAAGCCCAATGCGCCCTGATTCAAACTCTGTAGAAGCCTGCGTCGCCCTAGTGGGTGCGCCAAACTCTGGAAAAACAACGCTTTACAATTGGCTCACGAACTCTCGCTTTAAGACCGTGAATTATCCGGGTGCTACGATCGAATACTCGGTCGGTCGATTGGCTGAGCGTTACAAAGAGGCTGTCGGCGAAAACAGTTTTCCGGTGATGGACACGCCCGGGACCTACAGCTTGTTTCCAAAAAGTGCCGACGAAGAAGTGACGCTGAAAGCTTTGTATGAGCATCCGCAATTTGCTTCCATCAGCCGCGTGATCTTGGTGGTTGATGGCACGCAGATGGGTCGCCACTTGCTGTTAGCCAAGCAGCTCAAAGAGGCGGGCTTTGCCTTCGTGATTGCGCTGACCATGTCGGATTTGCTGCGAAAAAATAAAATCGAGCTCGATGTGGCCTTGATCGAGAAAGAATTCGGAACCCGCGTGATTTCGATCGATGGGATCCTGGGCGGCGGGATCAATGAATTGCTGAAAGCCTTGATGGCGCTGACGCCAAATCCTGCACCCAAAAAATTGGATCCTTGGCCCGAGACTTTGTTGGTTTCGAATCTGCAAAGAATCGAATGGCTTTCTCAGGAAGCGGCCAAAAAGTCGATGCGCCAGGGGCGTGACATGGCGGCCATCTACGAAACGACCGCCAAAGTGGATCGCATTTTATTGCATCCAGTTTTAGGTCTCGTCGTTTTCTTTCTGATCATGTGGGGACTCTTCACTTTGATTTATTCGGGTGCCGCTCCTTTGATGGATTTGGTGGATGCCGCTTTCAGCACGACGAAAGAGTGGGTTGTCGCCAGAGATCCCGGGAGTCTTCTCACGGACTTTTTAGGCAACGGAGTCATCGCAAGCTTCGGCGCGGTTTTGGTTTTCGTGCCGCAAATTTTCATTTTGTTTTTAGGCATCGGTCTTTTGGAATCTTCTGGCTATCTTGCACGGGCCGCGACTTTGATTGATAAGCCTTTTTCGAAAATCGGTTTGAGCGGTCGAAGTTTCGTGCCGATTTTGTCTGGTTTTGCGTGCGCGGTGCCGGCGATCATGGCGACCCGTAATATCAGCTCGGCCCGTGATCGTTGGATCACAAATTTCATTATTCCTTTGATGACCTGCTCGGCGAGACTGCCGGTGTACGCGCTGCTTTTGGGATTTCTGTTTATGGATCAGCCTTCATGGAAGGCGGGCTTCGCTTTGGCCTCATTGTACATGGGAGCTGCTGTGGTCGGCGCGATTTCAGCCGGCATCTTAAATCGCATCCTGGCAAGCCGAGAAAAATCTCTGTTCATGATGGAGCTTCCCCTGTACCGAAGGCCCCAAGCACGAGTGATCCTGAAGCAGACCATGACCCGCACCACGGCTTACGTGAAACGTGCGGGGCCGGCAATTTTCTTGTTTGCGGTTTTGATTTGGGTTGGCAGCACTTTTCCAAATTACCACGCACAGGATCCCGAGCGCTTGCAGTCCAGCTACCTGTCGCACGCGGGCCATTTCATTGAACCCATTTTTAAACCGATGGGTGTCGATTGGCGCGTCGGCGTGGGGCTTCTGTCGGCTTTTGCCGCACGGGAAGTGTTCGTCTCTTCAATGGCGGTCATGTTCAATATCACCGGCGAAGGCGAGGCTGTGTCGAATGGAATGCTGGCGGAGATGCAGAAGGCGACTTTGGACAATGGCGATAAAATTTTTACCGTCGCCAGCGTCGTGGGACTCTTGATCTTCTTCATGATCGCGCTTCAATGCATGTCCACTGTCGGCGTTCAGCTGCGCGAGAACAAATCCAAGAGCTTTGCGATCATGCAGCTTGTGGTCTTCAACGTCGTAGCCTACATCTTGGCTGTCATCTGCGTGCAAGGACTTCGCGCCTTCGGTGTCGCCTAGAAGCTATCTTAGAGAAGCAAATCCTTCGTTGCCGCCTCCTCGACGTCCATGCGGACGCCGTCGTCGTTGCGCCTTGACTTTGCTTCTCTAAGATAGCTTCTAGGGTTTTAGTTTTAGCGGCCGCGTTTTCGGAAGAAATAGCGGCGGTACCATGAGCTGGTTTTTTTCCACAACTCAAAAGTTCCATCTTCAGGAAAGATATTCACCCGGAAAATCGAATGCGGATCATCGGCCAGATGCAGACCGCCTTGGTCGGTGTTGACTGCGAATTTGTAGCCTGCTTCACGCGCCAAGGCGGCGATGTGGGCATTTGTTGAGCCGAAAGGGTAGGCGAAGCTGTAGACGGGTTGTTGCAAGTCTCGCCTGAGAGAAAGCTTGGACTCTTGCAGCTCGAGGCGAATTTCCGGATCTTTTGCTTGAGTCAGGTGCAGGTGGTTGAAGCCGTGGCTTCCGATTTCCCAGACTTGTGGATCCAGTTTTAATTTCTCGGTCAAAGCCATCAATTCCGAAGGCGCTTCTCCGGTGTCGGCGTCCCAGGTGTTTTCGATGATCGAATGATTGGCCAAAAGAAAAATCACGGCCCGGTAGCCGCTTTCCTTTAAAAGGTTTTGCGCATTGATCAGGTTGTCTTTGTAGCCATCATCAAAAGTCAGGATCAAAGGCTTCTTTGGAAATTCGCGGTAATCTCGCTTGCCGGTCCAGAATTGCATCAAGTCTTGAAAGGTCAGGCTGTGAAAATGGCGGCGCTGAAAAAAGCGCAAATGCTGCTGAAATTTTTCTTTCGTGACAAAGATGCGGTGACGACTGGTGATCGTCTGGTCCGGAATTTTATGGTACATCAAAACGGGAATCCACCGCGGCACATGTCGTTTGAAAATGGCGGCCCGGTAGCTTTCCAGAATTTCATCGTGAATCAGGCGGGCTGAAAACTCCATTTCCGATCGCTGACGAAGAATTTCCAATTCGCTCGCGGTCGGGCGCTGGCCTTGCAAAAATTCAGACACCTCTTTGGAAATTTCATCCAGTCTCAGCGGAAGTTCTGTCTCCTTGGCGCCGATATCGCCAAAGTTACTCATCAAGGCTTCACACAGGCGAGCGGGCCGCAAGATTCCGTGGCTGTTGAATTCGCCGATCGCCAAAAGCGCCGTTTGATTCATGAGGCACTCCATCGCGACCCGTCCACTTCCTAGGACCAAATCAAATTCCGAAAGACGGGCGCGAAGATTTGAGATGTGCCCCTGGACTTGAACGGCTCCGGGATGCTTTTCCGCACACTGCTGAATGAAACGGTGAAATTCGCTCGAGAAGCGCTCAGGGCTTGGCGCGATGATCGTGATCTGAAGATCGGGTCTTTCGCCAAGCCATTTTTCAAAACACCCCAAGGCTATTTGTTCGAAACGTTTCCCCTTGGGGCCAGAGCTTCGACCAATCAAAGCAATCCGGGGCGCACGTCCACCGTTTGGGGCGGTCGATGGCGTCAAAGAATAAAGAGTCGGTTGAGCCGCGGAAACCGATTTTGGAATCAAAACGTTTGCAGATTGAGAGATGGAAGCTGAATTCAGATCCGGGGCAATTGTGCTTTGAATTGCAGTGCACGAGGAATGCGGGGCGATCGGATTTCGAATGATGCGAATGGGGCTTTCGGGAATTCGAAAGTCCGAAACCATGGCGGCCTTGACGTTTTCACAAATGGCAATCAGGATTTCGCCGTAGATGTTCATCAAACGCTTCGACCACGAGAAATGCTGTCTTCCATGCAGTGTTGTCACCTGCGCGATCGGCAACCTGGCGCGGGCCCATTGCGCATGTCGAACGGCACCGCGAGAATGACAATGAATGACTTCGATTTGATTGGCTTTCAGATACTGGCGCAAAGCTTTGATATTTTTCAGCTGCTGCGCAAAGCGCGAGGTCGAAAGGGGAAGGCTCTGCCAGGAAATTGGCAGGGGCACATGCATGCGATCCGAAATCGCAAAGACCTGATGGCCGTCGCGAACCTGAGATTCGATCAAGGTCTGAGCGTAGACCTCGGCCCCCGTCAGTTCGGTTTGTGAAAGCAAATGCAGAATCCGCATATGGGATCCAGTTTCCGTCCCCCGGGTCTGGTCTGTCAATCGATCAGCTGACAAATCATGCTCGCGCCGGGCACAATTTGAAGCATGAAAACACTCCTCCTTTTGGTTTTTTGCATGGTGCTTCATGGACGGCCCGCACTTTCCGCGGAAACATCGACGGCCGCTCCCGTAACCTCATCCTCGGCAGCAGGCGGCCCAGCATCCCCGCCGCCGAAAGACGCCGTCCCGCAGGCTGATGGCGCAGTTTCCAAAGATATCTCCGGCACCAAATCCGAACCCGTTGTTATTCATGGCATAGTCGCCAAAGAAGTCACCGGAACCGTGCGCCTGATCCGCTCGACACCCGAGACCGAAGTCTTTTTCAAAGATCTCAAAGACAGCCTCATCATCCCCAAAGACTCCCAACACAATAAACTCTACGATCTTTGTGAAGAGTCGCGAAAAAAAGGAACCCCCGTCAAACTCCTGATCGACCCCGTCGGACGCAGCATCCTCAGCCCCCCAAAATCAACCGAAAATTCCGCATCCCCGGGATCAGATTAGCCTCGCTCTTTTTGTTGTCTCACGCATCGAGGGAATTCTTGTGCTTTCGACTTGGGCTTCGCGCCTGAGGGCTCGGGGTTCGGGGCTTGGGGCTCGGGGAGATTCTGTCTTCGCAGGCGCGCGGCCGTGGTCTTGCGCTTCGCATGTTATCTAGTGGCCGCTTCGCGATCCTGATTGCGTACAATCAGGATCCCCTTTTTTGGGAGGGGAGGTGGGAACTCAAGGGGAGAGAATAGGTTTGGCTGGCATTCGAAAAGTATTCATAGATTGAGTGCTCTTATAATGTGATCAAATAAATGGATTCATTCGTGCGTTGTTTTGCTCGCGCGATCTTTGGGTTTTTCGTTTTCTTCTTTTGCTGCTTCTCTCGTTTGGTCCAATTGTTGGCCTCGAAAAAGTTCTTCACGATGTAGCTTCGAACGTTCTCAAAGTCCGATCCCCAGGCAACGATGCGAGTGAAGGGGCGAAGGGTGAAGA
>CBIHNW010000037.1:0-21285 GCA_966211795.1 uncultured Bdellovibrio sp.
TCTTGATCCGAACAACCAGAAGATCCAACTACCAAAGCTTTTTCCGAGTGGTGGCCGGACAAATTGCCCAGCAGTTCGAGAAAGAAGGCCTTCTCACCGTGGCTGTGACCGATACCCCCAAAGCCCCCGCGCGGTTGACGGCCGGCGCAGGATCGATGGCCGGCGGAGGATCGATGGAGACAAGATTGGCAGGCAGCTCTAGTGAGCAGCAGAGGGTTCGGGAAAAAACCGGAGAAAATTCACTGCTCCAGAACGGCCCGCGGTCCGCGGCGCCCAGGAAACAGCGCGAAAATTTCGAAGTGACCGATACCCCCGGAAGCCCCGCGAAACCCGAGACCCGCGGTTCAGGAAGTCACTACCACATGGAAGTGAAAGCGAACTCCAATGGCCAAGGCAGCCTCACGCAAGCGCGAAAGAAGCTCTGGAAGTACCGCCCCTTCACGCGTGTCGTGAAAGGTTACCATGCATACACAACAGTGCGAGATTACATCCAGCTCAATGAGAAAGAAGCGATCGGTGAAATTCGGTACCAGAAGCGCAGACTCAAAGGTCTGTCTTCGAGCGAGTGGGAAGTTCTCTGGGCGTGAGTGAAATCACAGTGGGTCTTCGTTGCGAAACGCCCGTGGTCAGCGCCCCGGGGTCGTGAGCTGCGCTGGGCATGCATCTCCGCTCAATCCCACGAGTATCCAATATTCACCAGCGCCGTGAGCTCAGTGGTGGCCTCGGTTTGTTGGCGACCGATACCCCCTCCAAGAAGCCAGGACTGCCAATAGTAAGCCCCGGTCAGTTCGCTGCGGCGACTGGTGCTGTCATCGACAATGTGCTTGGTTTGGCTTGTGGAGAGGTTCAGATCAATGTCGGAGTTCAGTTGGTAGGTGCCGCTCAGTTTGAAGACGGACTCGGGGAGGCCCGCAATCGAAGTGATCAGGTCGCTGGCGTTGTTATTTAAGAATCGATTTTGAAATGCGGTTTGTAGATCCTGTTTGGATTTGTTGTAGGTAAAAAGCGAGGCCTGCAGCCGCAGAGACAGTGATTTGGCGGGCGCAAACCCGACTGAAATTTGAGTTTCTTTTTGATCCAAGGTCACGTCTCGCTCGATGTGGGTGTTTAGAATCACAAAGGACAAATGCTGTTTAATGTTTCCGCGGTATGTGCCAAGTCCAAAATTGAAGGAGCGGTTTTCATCCAGGGCGTGTCTGTAAGAAAAACCAAGGCCCGCGCTGTTTTGCGTGTATTCGGTTTCGGTCGCATGGTTGGTGTCTCCGGAAAGCGTGAAAGTCCATTCTTTCGCGTATCCAAAATCCACTGCGCCCGAGGCATCGCGGCTGTTTGAGATCGTCTCCTCGCCCGCCGAGCTTTGGTTCTTGGTGCGTGCCCCACCCGCGGAAAAATCCCAGCCCGCAAAGTGAAACGAATCTGAGGTTGATCCATCGCCCGCCGTTTCGAAATGTTGAGCGGCGTATGCTGAAGAGAGCTCAGAGCTTGATTTCACCGAATATCCGGCGGCCCACACGCCCCAGGGAAGGCCAAGGATAAACGCAAAAATAGAAGAGCGAACAAGCGAAGATGTCATGTGGATCCGATATTTAAATCATCTGAAATTTAAAAGTGAAATTCAAAAGAAAATCGAGCTTCGGCAGCCGTGGTCCAGCTCGAAAAAAAAGAAAGGCCCCCGCAAGAGGGCCAATTCAGCCATTCATCATCATATCAAATTGAAGAAAGCGCAGACTCCATTAAGGATTCTTTTCGCCCCGTTGTTGCTCGTCATGCTTCTGCTCATAAATGTGTTTGCTCTGCACGTCCTGCATTTTTTCGAGCCGGGCCTTTTCGGCATCGGTCACCACGCCATCAGCTTTGGCTTGAGCCTGTGCTTTGTCGATGCGTTTTTGCCCTTTGCGCAGACGGTGGGCCTCGGCTTTGTTCAGTTCACCACTTTGCACGCCCTCGGCAATGCGGGATTCTTGGCGAACTTCGCGCCGTTGATCGCGACGAGCTTCGGCGGAAAGGGAAAACATCAGCAATAGCAAGAATGAAGACACGATTTTGGCAGTCATGGATTCTCCTTCGGGGTTCTAGCACCCTCTGATGGTCAAACCACCGAGCGCGCCTTTTGTTACGGCTTATCGGATGTTTTTTTGAATTCTCTCAGCCACCTTCGGGAGACCTGCAATACTGTCTTAAGATGAGACTCGAAATTCGATCCTTGATCAATGGGATGGTGCTAGGGCCGTGGCTCAATCGATCGGAGGAGCTCAGGGACAGAATCGAAGTGATAGAATTTGAACCCGCAGCAAAATCTAAGGCAGATTGATCCCGCCATCCACCACCAGCACCGCACCCGTGGTCCAGCTCGACTGCTCCGAGCCCAAAAAATAAATCGAGCGCGCGATTTCGTCGGCGGTCCCTACTCGACCCAAAGGTTGCAGGTCTTTCAAATTCGCCATCATCTGCAATTGTTCGGTTTCATTCTTGTAGCCGTGAATGGGGGTATCAACCAGACCTGGAGCGATGCAGTTGACGCGAATCTGGTGTGAGCCCAGCTCTTGCGCCATCGACTTTGTCCAGCTGATCATCGCGGCCTTGGCGGCCGAGTAGGCGGCATGACGGGGAGAGGGACGAAGACCCAACCCCGAGGAGACATTGACGATCCAAGCCCCACGCGCTTGCACGAGCAAGGGTAGCACCTTCATGGTGAGCTTCACGCTGCCAAAAAAGTTGGTGTCAAACTGTCGATGCCAAATCTCCATGCTGTCATTCAATGACGAGTGCGTCTCGAAGATGCCGGCATTGTTGACCAGGACCTCGAGCTTGGTGTCGGGGCGTTCGAATAAATGCTTGGTGTATTTCTCGACTTGGGTGTCGTTATTGAGATCGCACTTTAAAAGTGAGGCGCCATTTCGGCATTCCAGGGCGACGGCTTGTAGGCGCTCTTCGTTTCGACCCAAAAGATAAACAAAATATCCTTGGTCGGCATAATATTTGGCCGTGGCGGCGCCAATTCCCGAAGATGCTCCCGTGATCAATGCGGCTTTTTTCATAGGCATTGAAACTACCGAGACTTGGGCGCGCGATCAAAGAAAAAAGAAAACCCCAAAGTGGGTGCTTTGGGGTTTTAAAACGGAGATAAAACTGGAACGAAAACTGGAACAGAAATTGGAACTTGGAATTTAAGCTGATTTACGTCGCAACCAAGCATGATACTTCTTGTCGAAGTCCTTGGCTTTGGCGCCTTCTAAGGTGATCAAACCTTCTTTGAACCACATGAAATGCTCACCGCAGAATCCGCCTTTATCGGGCTTGGCTTTGCAACCTTCGGCCGTGCACTTGCTCGCTGCCAGTGAAACCACTTGGCCGGGCATTTGTTTTTCAGGTGATGGATTGTTTTTAGCTGCTGGCTTTTTGTCTGACATTGTTGTCCTCCACTTGCGTGTTATCGTCTTGACATAGGTCTTATCGGTCGGTCTTTTTGCCAGTCGAGTCTAGTTTGAAACTTTTTAAAAATTCTTAAAATGAAACAAAATTCGGCAGGAAAATGGTTGAGAGTTCGACGAAAAACTGTCGAATCGCAAAATATCGCGCCTGATCTTGCAAGATGACATGTGTCCTTTGGCGGAAAATCGGGGGATGTTAGAGGCTCGAAGGAGGATCTATGCAAACTTCAATTCAAGATCAAGCATCGACCGGACTTGGCAGTCTACAAGCTCTGATGATTGCCCGCTTTGCACCTCGAGCCCTTTCCTTGGCAACGACATTGTTTCGTCGTCACCCCGTGCTTTTCGTCGGGGGCGTCGCTATCGCCGCTTGGGCTTGGCATCAACGGCGCTCTTCAGGCGAAGCTCTGACAAGTCGAGCTGGTTTAGTTCATTAAGCTTCCAGCCGGTCCATTGCGGCGAAGCTAGAAGTGTAAAATGAATCGGTCCCGTCGGGATCACCCAGGCGGGATCCACCAGCAAGTGGATCGCTTGCGTGCAAAGCTTTTGTTTTTGCGCAGCACTGGCAGATTCACGCATCTGTTTTAAGAGCTGATCAAATCGGGGATCGGAAAACTGAATGTAATTTTCAGGATTTCCGGTCTCAAAATTTTCCAAAGCCGACACGCAGGTCGGACGTTCCGGTGCGATGCCTTTGCGAAACAAATCCGGTGGATTTTTCTCGAGACGCTCTAGGAAAATATGATTTTCGATGCCATTCACCTCGAGCGTGAAATTGAGATTTTTTTGAATTTCGGCTTGCAACCATTCCATCGTGCGCTTGTGATCATCGCCACCTTGTTTGGAATAAAGCACTTCAAATTTTTTCGGACGATTGCGAAGCGGTTGCCACTCGGCCTGCGCTTCGACCGGATCAAAGGTCAAGCACACCGATTCAGTTGTCAGATGAGCTGGTAGACCCGAGCATCCAGGAGAGCCTTTGGACTGGTAAAGCTTCTGCCACTCGGAATAAGGGATGGCCTGCGAGATGGCGCGCCGAATGGTCGGCACCTCTTTCCACTTGGGCGAAAAACCGAAGTAATCAAAACGTATTTGTTCAATCTCGAAAAAATCCGGTCGATCTTTGTACTTGGATATAAACAAAGTCGGCAGTCTTCTGAGTAAGCTGAGCTCGCCTTTTTCGTATAAATTCAGGGCGACACTGTCTTCGTTGATCATGAGGACTTCGAGGTTGGGACGTGGGCCCTTTTTCCAGAAACGCGAATTGGGTTTCAGCACGATTTTCTTCTGCGGATCCCATGACTGAATTTCGTAGGCACCCGAAGAGATCCACAGGGCCGGTTTTTCACGAATCTCCACCAAGTTTCGCAGTGGCGTCTCAGGAACCGGCGCCGTCAGTGGGTTTGCAAGCGCGTAAAGAAATTCAGAATCCGGAAAGGAGAGCTCAATTTCAAGCACGCGATCGCCACGGGCCTTGGCTTTGAGATCTGAGACGGGCGTTTGTCCTTTGTAGATCTTCGCGGCGTTCAAAATGGGAAATAAGATATCGGCGCGAAAGGCTTTGTTTTTAGGATCCAGCAGGGCCTGAAAGCTTCGCACGAAATCTTGTGCCTTGATCGCTTTGCCGTTGCTCCACTGCAGTTTCTTGCGAAGCGTGCAGGAGATGAGCTTTGGCGTTTTGAACTTGCAGCTTTCCGCCAAGTTCGGTGTCAGCTGATGGTCTTGATAGTTCATCAGCGTGCCGGTGATTTGCGATAGCAGGTAGCTCGAGCCCGAGTTTTTCTGCTCCCAAGGTTTCAAAGATCCGGGCTCGCTCACCAGGTGAAAGCGAAACGCAGGAGTGGGTATTTGAGGGGTGGACTCAGGCTTGGCCGCAAAACTTGCGCTGGCAGTTGCTAGCGCAAGAAATAAGATTTTGCCAAACATTTAGTGAGCTTTATCCAGTTCCATTTTTGCAATGGTCTGCAGCTGCATATTCGAAGTTCCCTCGTAAATCTGACCGATCTTAGCATCGCGCCAGAACTTTTCGGCTGGATATTCTTTGGTGAATCCGTTGCCGCCGAAAAGATCAATGGTGCGAGACGTGATTCGCTCGGCTGCTTTCGAAGAGTAAAGCTTCGCCATTGCCGCCGCCTCGATAAAGTCCGCACCCGCGTCTTTGAGGCGAGCCGCATTGTAAACCATCAAACGAGCCGCTTCGAGATCCACACGCATTTCGGCCAGCTGGAATTGAATGCCTTGAAACTGCGCTAGGTTCTTGCCGAATTGCTCTCGTGATTGGACATACTTCAGAGCCGCTTCGTAAGCGCCCTGCGCGATGCCCACCATCTGCGCGCCAATGCCGATGCGTCCTTCGTTCAAGGTTTCAATCGCGATCTTGTAGCCTTTGCCGACTTCACCCAAGACGTTGGCCGCTGGCACTTCGCAATTGTCAAACAAGAGCTCGCAAGTGGAGCTGGCGCGAATGCCGAGCTTGTCTTCTTTTTTGCCGACCTTAAAGCCCGGGAAAGATTTCTCGACCAAGAATGCGGTGATGCCCTTGTAGCCCTTGGCGTGATCGATGTTGGCGAAAACGATGAAGAGGTTGGCTTCTTTGGCATTGGTGATCCAAAGTTTTGAGCCGTTTAAAATATATTTGTCACCTTTCGCCTCGGCTTTCAATTTCAAAGCAAAAGCATCCGAACCCGAAGATGATTCAGACAGAGCGTAAGCGCCGACCCACTCTTTCGCCATTCGCGGAAGATATTTTTCCTGCTGTGCGGGGTTGGCCCATTTCAACAACGCATTGGTCACCAAAGTGTTCTGCACATCCAAAAGAACGCTGACCGAGCCATCGACGCGGCCTAACTCTTCAACGGCTAAGCAGGCCATGGTGAAGCTTGCACCGGCGCCGCCGAATTTTTCTGGAGTCTCAATGCCCATCAATCCCATTTCAAAAAGTTTTTTGACGATGTCGGTGTTCATCTGCGCTTGCTCATCCATGTGCGTGACATGGGGCTTGATCTCATTTTCAGCAAAGTCGCGAACCGCTTCTCGGAACGCCTGTTCATCTTCACTTAAGATCGTCAGGGCTGGGCGGGCATTTTCTGTCATAAATTCTCCTCAGAAAAATAGCATTTTGAGTCGCACAGAGTAGCTGGTTTTGGCCGTCTTGTTAAATCGCATTCTGACATTTGACGAAACGCGCTAATGATCTAGACTTTAACCCTGAAACCAGAGACCATCATCATCTATGCAATTTAATCTCGCTGAAATCGCCATGCGTTTAATGGTTTACTTTGTTCCATTTCTTTTTGCTTTGTGTTTTCACGAAGTGGCTCACGGTTGGGTGGCCAAGCTTCGTGGTGATAACACGGCCTTGATGATGGGGCGCCTCACGATGAATCCTTTGGTCCACATGGACCTGATCGGGACCTTCATTTTGCCGCTGATGGCAATTCTCAATCCCGGTTTCGGAATTTTCTTTGGTTGGGCGAAACCCGTGCCGGTGAACGAGCGAAATCTTAAAAATCCTCGCGTGGACATGTTCTGGATTGCGCTGGCGGGGCCGGCTTCCAACTTGTTGTTAGCCTTGATATCGGCAGGCGTTATGTGGGGCCTGACGAAGACCATAATGGCGTCTGTTTATTACCGACCGGCGATCGAGTTTTTAAATGTCTTTATTTCGATCAATCTTTTTCTCGCCGTTTTCAATTCCATTCCGCTGCATCCTTTGGATGGTGGAAAAATCCTGGCGCGCTTTCTGCCAAACTCGATCAATTATAAGCTCGAGCAAAACGAGCACGTGACGAGCCTGGTGCTGATGGGATTGATATTGTTAGGTGCCATGAAATTTCTGGTCATTCCGGTGACGTATCTGCATGGCCTTTTGCTGTTAATGGCTCAGAGTTAGCATCATGTCTCAAGCGCAAACGCCCCAATCTCCCGAGAAAATTCGCATCATGAGCGGAACCCGGACGACCGGGCGCTTGCACATCGGCCATTATTTCGGGGCACTGAAAAATTGGATCGAACTTCAACAGAAATATGAGTGTTTTTTTGGCATCATGGATTGGCACGGGATGACAACCGCCTATAAAAAGGTGGATGAAATTTCGCTCTGGAACCGTGACCTGTTTGCCGAGCTTGTGGCCTGGGGAATTGATCCGATTAAAAATACGATTTTCATTCAAAGTCAGGTGCCTGAGCATCTCGAGCTTTTTATGATCTTCGCCAATCTCACACCTCTGGGTTGGCTCGAGCGAGTGCCGACCTGGAAAGATGCCGAAGACGAAGCAAAAGCCACGGACACTCATAACTTGGGGCGATTTTCTTATCCGATTTTGCAAGCGGCCGACATCGCGATCTACCGCGGAAATCGCGTGCCGGTGGGCCAAGATCAGGTGGCGCATCTCGAACTCACGCGTGAAATCGTTCGCCGCTTCAATCATCTCTACAAAGCAAAATTGCCAGAACCGCAGCCGCTTTTGACCGAAACGCCCTTGGTGCCGGGCCTGGATGGCCGAAAGATGTCCAAATCTTACGGCAATGGTTTGGATCTGACGGAAGATGAAAAATCTCTCGAGAAAAAAGTGAAGGGCATGCCCACAGATCCACAGCGCGTTAGGCGTGAAGATGCGGGTGAGCCGATGAGATGCAATGTTTTTACTTTTCACAAACTTTTCTCTTCGACGGATGATCTTTCCTGGGTCGAGCAGGGGTGTCGCACGGCCGGCATTGGTTGCGGCGATTGCAAGATGCGATTAGCTCAAAATATCAACAACTTGGTCAAAGAACCTCGAGAAAAGAAAAAAGAATTGTTGAAACAGCCCGAAAGGCTTGATTCAATGATTCGCAATGGCTGTGAGCGGGCTCGATTCGAGGCGCAAGCAACATTAAAAACCATCAAAAATGCAATGAAGTTGCTATGAGTTAGAACGTGAATTGAAAGTCGTTGTGTCAGGTTATTTCAGATGCAACGATTCTTTCATTCTGGGTTGAAAATAAAGAGAGGGCTATGAGCTTAACGATTCAGCTCCCCAAATTCGAAGGACCGATGGCACTGCTCCTGTATCTCATCCGCAAGGAAGAGATGGATATTTTTGACATCAAGGTCAACGAAATCACCAAGCAATATCTGGAATACATCAAATTGATGAAAGAGCTCGATCTCGAGCTCGCCGGTGAATTCATTTCGATGGCCTCGACCTTGATTCACATCAAAAGCCGCATGCTTTTGCCTCAATACAACGAAAATGGCGAAGTGATCGAACAAGAAGATCCGCGCAAAGAGCTGGTGCAACGTCTTTTGGAATACCAAAAGTACCAAGAGGCCAGCAAAAATCTTTACGAGCGCCCGCTCTTGGGTCGTGACGTGTTTGCGCGCGGAATTCGTGAACGTTTGGATACCAAAGAAGACGAAATCGTGCTCGAAGACAATGCCCTCTTCGCGCTGATTTCCGCCTACCGAAATGCCCTTCGCACGATCAAGAAAAAAGTCCACCAGGTGGCGGCCAAGGCCCAGTCCATCGCTTCGCGAATCATGGAGATCAAAGATCGTTTGCCGATCGGAGCGCGAATCGGGATGAGTGACCTGATCGACAATTTGAGTGAAAAGCGCCGCCAGGTCCTGATCACTTTCTTAAGCCTTTTGGAGCTTGGAAAAATGGGATTCGTCTCTTTATACCAGGCCGATACCTATCAAGAGATTTACATTCAGGCCAATAAGCCGATCGAAACCAACGTTTTGGATCGCGTGGAAGAATACGATTCGATGCGCGCCGATGAGATCGCGGCCACGATGATGGAAAAAGCGCAAAAAATCGAAGACGTCGATGCCGTCGATTTTGTCATGCCGGATGAAGTGGATCCGGACGAGCAGTTGGCTTTCGAAGAGCCCACCGATGATTCTGACATGGCAAGTGATGATGAAATTCTGGCAGCTGAAAAAGAAATGTTAAGCTAACGAAGATAGGGTCTATGGCGAAGAAAAAAGCAAAATTGGATTTTATTGAAGATGCATCCTCTCACGGCTCACGCGAAGACGTGGCAAATTTAGCGGCAGAAGCTTCGGAAGCTTTAAGTGCTTTGCTCGACACCCCTTCTCGCGCCAAAAAGAAGGGCAAGAAGAAGGAAGCTGAAGCGGCACCAGAAGCCAGCGATGATGCAGCTTTGGATGATGCTTCGATTGCCGAGATGATCGCGTCGGCTGATGAGGCTGAAGCATTGCAGGCCGATGGCCTGGAAGTCCAAGAAGAGACCGATAGCGCTGACGAAACTCTGAAGGCCACTGAAAATGAAGATTCAGCAGAGAGCGAAGAAGAGCGGGTCGCGAGCGGCGTCCAAATGGCAATGGCCGATGATGAAATTCTTGAAGAGTCCGCGGCGGCCGCCGATGAAGATTCAGAAAATCTGGAAGCTTCGGCTGATGAGGCTGCAGACTCTGATGAGCTTTCTGAATTTGGCACGACCAATATTTTCACCGAAGAAGAGCCCGCCTCATTTTTGCCGGAAGCAAGCGATGATGCCGTGGAAGCGTCAGAATCCGAAGCCATCGAAAGCGTCGAGGGCACCGAGCTTGATGCGTTTGAGTCAGCCCAAATTGAAGAAGTGGAATTTGTTGAAGAAGAGCAGTTGGATTCGATCGTCGAGAGCGTGCTTTTTGCTTCAGATCGCCCAGTCAGTCTCAATTCTTTGAAACTTGTTTTTAAAGGCACCAATATTCGTGGCGATAAAATCAAACGCGCGCTCGAGCGTCTGGCGGTTGAGCTGGCCAGCGGCAAGCGCGGTGTTTCGCTGGAAGAAGTTCCGGGCGGTTATCAGCTGCGAACCAAGGTCGACAATCTGCAATTTCTCACGCGCACGTTGAAAGCGCGCCAATTTAAATTATCCGGTCCAGCACTCGAAGTTCTGGCGATCGTGGCCTATAAGCAGCCTTTGATCAAACACGAGATCGATGAAATTCGCGGCGTGGAAAGTGGACACTTGCTGCGCGCACTGATGGAAAAGGGTCTGGTCAGCTTCGAAGGAAAGAGTGATCTGCCTGGAAAGCCGATGCTTTATTCGACCACCAAAAAGTTCTTGGAGATCTTTGGTCTCAGAAACTTGAAAGAGCTTCCGACCTTGTCGCAAATCGATGAGCTTTTGCCGGAAGGAATGACGGAAGAAGAAGCAAAGCCGACCTTAAGCCAAGTCACTGATTCCATGTCTCAGACCGTCGGCAGCAGTTATTCGGAAGGTGAAGACGAATTGATGAAGATCACCGATCAATTGGGATCGATCAACTCGAGCTCCGATTTCTTCGAGCAGGAAAAAGAGCGCCAGCGCATGAAACGTGATGCGGAAAAAGCGCAAAACATTCGTGAAGCCTTGGCGATGGACGAGCAGGTTCCGACGCGTGATCGCAACTGGTTGGCGAAATACGATGAAGCGGCCGCGGCGGGAACGCTGGCTGATTTCGGAAAACCACAGGCGCCAGCTTTCATTGCGAATAAAAAGGCGAAGGCTTCTTTTGAAGGCGAAGGCGAAGGCGAATCCGATTCCACAGAGTCGGGCGAAGGCGAAATTCTTTCGCAGCCAGACGTTGAAATGCTCAGTGATGAATTGGCGATGAGTGAGGCTTCCTTCGCTGAGACTGTCTCTGATGAGTCTTCACCAGAGGCAGCCTTGTCTGAAGAGCCAACCGAAGAGCCGGCAATGATCGCTGAAGGCGAGTCAGGTGAGGGTATCGAAATGCAGCTCGCTGAAAATCTCGACATTGAGGCCATCGAAGGTGGCGCCGCGATGGCATTTGACGAGAATGAGCTGAGCGCGCAGGCGGATGAAAATGTCGATGCCGAAGTAGATGCCGATGACGAGGATTCAGAATCAGGAGAATCAACTGGAGAAGCGCACCTCTAAGACCCAAGGACTTTGGGTTCGGATTTTATTCTCGGTATTGATTTGTTATCACCTGATCGCGGTCGCGGTCCTTGCCAATAGCGGCTCTTTTCTGGGGCGTGCCTTGGATCCTTGGATCGCGCCCTACGGAAATTTTCTGGGCCTGAACGTCGCCTGGAATTTCTTTGCGCCAGATCCGGCGCACACCATGTACATTCATTACTTCGTTCATTTTGACGATGAAAGCCGTGAATCGATCGAAGGCTTTATCCCTCCGGAAAAAGAAAAAATCGTGGTCGACTCTTCCAAGCGAAGATTTCTCTACGCCATGCGCTTCATGATCATCGATGAAAAAAGATTGAAGGTCATCTTGGGTCCCTATCTCTGTCGTCAGTATCAGGGGGCCTCGAGCGTGCACATCAAAAATATTTTAGAGCCCATTCCGAATTTGGATCTTTCGCAGGTCTCGATGGGTGAAAAGCAAGAGGCCACGATCATGGAACACACCTACGACTGTCACGCAGAACAGGATGAGGTGGCGTTATGATTTCAAATTTGTGGCGGCGCTGGAATGATTTCTGGTTTGGGCCGGTGGGGCTTTTGAACCTGGCGATTTTTCGCATTCTCTACGCCGGCGTTCTATTTTTCATGTATCTCAGTCGGCAGATGGACGTGAAACTGTTTTACACCGATCAAGGGATTTTGCCGCGGGCCCTGTCGCATCAGATTTTGTTGCAGGGATTTCGTCCGCCGTTTCAACTTTTTTTCTGGCCCGATTCGTGGGTGTTTGCGGTGCACGCGGTCTTTGTGCTCTCGCTCTTGATGATTTGTCTTGGCGTCTTCAGTCGATTTTTTGGCGTGATCGCGATCTACCTGCATCTCGCTTTTTTGTTTCGCAACTATGGCGTGGCCTTTGGTGTGGATCAAATCACCTCGTTCTTTTTGCTCTACCTGACTTTCACGCAGGCGGATGCAAAACTTTCGCTTCGTGCTTGGTGGCGCGAGAAAAAAAATCTGCCGGCCTTGCAAGGTGGTCTGCTCACCTCCGTTTTTTATCGCCTGCTGCAAATTCAGCTTTGCCTGATCTACGTGTATTCCGGCATGGAAAAACTCAAGGGACAAAGCTGGTGGGATGGCACCGCTTTGTGGAGTGTGCTGGCCAACTCGCAAATGGTGGTGGCCGATTTCACCTGGATGCGCCACGTGCCGCTTTTGATCGTGCTGATCAGCTTTTCGACCATCTTGTTTGAGGTCTATTTCCCGGTGCTGGTGTGGGTGCCGAAGCTTCGCAAGTCCTGCCTGATGTTGGGGGTCCTTTTTCATTCGGGCATCGCGGTCGTGATGGCGCTTTGGAGCTTTGCGGCCGTCATGATTTGTCCTTACCTTTTATTTCTTCCCGAAGAAAATCTAAAGACCTTTATATCCCAGCTGAAGGGACGTTTTGTCTCAAGATGAAACATCTTTGAAAACATGGCCTTTCGTCCTTAAGTGAGACGAGAAACTGCCGATAAGTCTAATGAATGAAACACTGGATAAAAGGTCGGTCGCTGACCGGCTTGATGAGCTTTCTATTTGTAGGCTTGATGATTCTGCAGTACCAAAACTGCTCGAATTACAGTGATCCCAATCCTTTCGAATTAAGCTCCACGGCCACAAGCGCTGCGGACTCTTCACCCACTCAGGTCAAATTGGATTCGCCCGTCGGGGTTTTGGATTTGGGCGAGTACGATCTCAATATCTCGGTTGGTGGCGAGTGCAATATGGGGCTTGCGGCCAAACACTATATCGAAGTTCGAATGTCGGATGAATCCAATCAACCGATTCCGGTTCGTGAAGACACTCTTTGTCCCAAAAACACGGCCGGCCTGAATACGGATTGTTACCGCTCGACGACCGCTCGTTGCGAGCACGGCCGTTACAGCATCGTGCTTCCGGTGAGCTGCCAGGCCTACCGAAATCTTCCCAACAGCATGTATCGCCTGACCGGACAAATGGTCACCTACGATGACAGCGGAAATGAAGTGCGCGACACCAAGGCCTCGTTTGAACGGTTTTTCCAAATCGCCTGGGCCACCGGCGCTTGTCCCTGATTCGGATCTTTTTTGAAATTATTTGTGCCGGCCCCTCACGGTGAATTCGATGGGCCCGGTGATCTTCGTCTTACGGTGGCGAAACATCCAGCTTTTGATCAATCACCAATCTCGGTAGGGGCACATCTCTCAAATGCGAAGCCTTCTGTTGTTCTGGAAATTCAGCGATCGTATCCGTTTTTTTCAGCGTGAATTTCAGATCCGTATTCTGCGCCCACTCGAGCAGCCGGTGTTTGCTATCGATCAGGAAGAAAATAAAGTCCTGCGGATTGCCGTTGGAATCGAGCGGTGTTGCAAATCCCCAGATCTGCAAATGTGTCGCTTGGCCTTGCTCGACCGTGCGCCAAAGCACCGGAAAAAAGTAACGCAAATCCAGTTTGAGACTCGAGAAATCCGACGAAAGAAGCTCGTGCATCTTTGGCAGGCCCGGGGGCTCGGACAAAATTTCCGGAAAGCTTGCCAACCACGAAAGCGGGGCGAAGAGGAGGTCCACGTTTTGCGCTTCGATTTTAAAAAGGTGATAGCTCTCCACCGTGCGCACCTCGACATCTTTGCCGGTGCTTTTTTCAAAATCATAAATGAATTGGGCGGGGATGAGCTTGGCATCCGAGGTCAGTAGAACAATTTTATCGGGGTTGCGACCTCGGAGCTTTTGCCAGGCATCTGGAAAAGCCCCGATGAAAAATCCTAAGATCGCGCAGGCGACCAGGATGAAAGAAAAAAGAAGGGTTCTTCGCTTCAAGACTTAGAAAGCCTCATCGAAAGCGACCGCACCCGTGACGCCCATCTGGTAGGCGGAAACCCGGCGCTCGAAAAAGTTCGCAAGCTCTTGCATGTCTTGCAGCTCCATGAACGAGAACGGATTTTTCACGTTATAGCGGGGCGCAATGTGCAATGCTTCCAAGCGCTGATCGGCCACGAATTCCAGATACTGGCGCATGTCTTTCAACGAAAGTCCGGCCACACCTTGATCCAAAATGTCTTTCGCAAAAGACATTTCGCAATCAATCGCGTCTTCCATCATCTGGATGATCATTTCGTTCATCTGCTCGTTGAAAAGCTCGGGCTCTTCCTTGCGAACCGTGTTGATGACTTCGTTGGCGAAAGCGATGTGCATGCTTTCGTCACGGAAAACCCAGTTGGTTCCCGTCGCCAAACCCGCCAGCAAACCTTTCGATCGCAAGAAATACACGTAAGCAAAAGCCGCGAAGAAGAAAAGACCTTCGATGCAGCTTGCAAAACAGATCAGGTTCATCAAGAACTTGCGACGATCTTCGATGGTCTCCAAAGTCTCAAGCTCGTTGATGGAATCAATCCACTTGAAGCAAAATTGCGCTTTCTTCTGGATGCTTGGAATATTATCAATCGCCGCAAAAGCTTTCGCACGCTCATCCGGATTTGGAATGTAAGAATCCAAAAGTGTCAGATAAAACTGCACGTGAATCGCTTCTTCGAAAAGCTGACGGCTCAGGTACAGGCGAGCTTCGGGAGCATTGATGTGTTTATAAAGGTTCAGCACCAAGTTGTTACCGACGATCGAATCGCCCGTCGCAAAGAAGGCCACCAGGCGAGAGATCAAATGTCTTTCGGCCGGGGTCATCTTTTGGTTCAGGTCCACCAGGTCCGTCGAGAAATCGACTTCGTCGACGGTCCAGGTGTTCTTGATCCCGTTTTTGAACATTTCAAAATAAACGGGATATTTCATCGGTCGCAGCGTGAGGTTAAATCCGGGATCGAGAATCATATGTCATGTCTCCTATTGGCAAGCTTCGCAAGCTTCAGGGTTTTCAAGCGAGCAAGCCATAGCTTCGCTATCAGAGTAAATTTTCTTTTCCGCGACGGCTTCGGTTGAAGAGCTTGCTGATGCAAATTCTTCCGTCATCGGTGCTGGTGCGGAAGATGCCGCCGCGGCATTAGCGATTGCTGAATTCGACAGTGTTGATTTTTTCACCGTCGTTTTCGCGATCGAGGTCGCCGGTCGTGAACGCAGGTAATATGTGGTCTTGAGTCCACGCTTCCAAGCATACATGTACATCGACGAAAGTTTTCCGATCGTTGGCGATTCCATGAAAAGGTTCAAGCTTTGAGATTGATCAATGTAGGCGCCGCGATCGGCTCCCATTTCGATCAAGGACTTCATCGGCACTTCCCAAACAGTGCGGAAGATGTCCTTTAAAGTCTGCGGGATTGAGGCGATCTCTTGGATCGATCCTTCCGCCAGCTTGATCTCGTTTCGCATTTCTTCGTTCCACAGACCCAAAGCTTTCAGCTCGGTGACCAGGTACTTGTTGATCTGCATGAATTCGCCCGACAAAGTTTCGCGCTTAAACAAGTTTGAAACTTGCGGCTCGGTCGCTTCGTAGCAACCGACGATGGAAGCAATCGTCGCCGTCGGCGCAATCGCGATCATCAATGAGTTTCGCAGGCCGTGCGTTTTGATTTTCTCGCGCAAAGCATTCCAGCGGTTCATGTCTGAAGGTTGAGTGCCCCACAGATCAAACTGCAAAATTCCTTGCGCCGCTTTTGTTTCCTGGAAAGAAGCGTGTGGACCATGTTTTTGCGCCAACTCATTCGAGGTGACCAAGGCATTGTAATAGATCTCTTCTTGAATCTTGCGAGATAATTCGCGAGCTTCATTGGAATCAAATGCCAGCTTCAATTGGAAGAAAGCATCTTGCAAGCCCATCAATCCCAAGCCCACCGGGCGCCAGCGATTGTTCGACACCTGCGCGGTTTCGATCGGGTAGAAGTTGATGTCGATCACACGGTCCAAATATTTCACGGCCGTGCGCACAGTTTTCGCAAGCTTTTCGAAATCAAACTGACCATTGATGATGTGTCTTCCTAGGTTCACCGAACCCAGGTTGCAGACCGCGGTCTCTTTATTCGAAGTCACTTCCAAAATCTCGGTGCACAGGTTTGAAAGGTGAATCACGTTTTCTGGTAAGCCCGTCTGATTGGATTTCAGGTTCGATGCATCTTTAAATGTCATCCAACCATTTCCGGTCTGCGCCAGGGTCTTCATCATGCGGCCGTAAAGGTCGCGCGCTTTTGTCTGGCGCACGAATTTTTTCTCGCTCTCGGCTTGGACATATGCCTTCTCGAATTCGTCACCGTACAGGTCCACCAAATGGGGGACTTGGCGCGGGTCGAACAAAGACCACATTTCGTCTTTTTCCACGCGCTTCATGAACAGATCCGGAACCCAGTTGGCCAGATTCAGATTGTGAGTGCGCTTCGCTTCATCACCGGTGTTATCTCGAAGCTCCAGGAACTCTTCGATGTCGGCGTGCCAAGTTTCTAGATACACGCAGGCCGCACCTTTGCGTTTTCCGCCCTGGTTGACTGCCGCGACTGAGCTGTCCATGGTTTTAAGCCATGGAATCACGCCATTCGAGTGACCATTTGTTCCTTTGATCAACGAGCCGCGAGCGCGAACGCGGTGAAACGCGACGCCAATGCCGCCCGCAAATTTAGAGAGCATGGCAATGTCTGTATATTTATCATAGATCGCGCGCAAATCATCTTCGGGTGATTCGCACAGGTAGCATGACGACATTTGTGGACGCAAAGTCCCCGAATTGAACAGGGTCGGGGTCGACGCCAAATAATCATGTGATGAAATCAGGCGGTAGAACTCGACCGCTTCCTCTACACTTTGCGCCAGCCCGCAAGCGACGCGCATGAAAAAGTACTGAGGTGTTTCAAGCACCTGACGAGTTTTCGGATTTTTCAGCAAGTAACGATCATAAACGGTGCGCAGTCCAAAGTATTCGAAGCGATCCGTGCGGAAAGGTTCAATCGCGGCCGACAGGGCCGCCTTGTTTTTCTCGACGAATTTCGCGGTGGATTCACCGACCAGGCCGTTTTGGAAACCAAACGAAATGCTATCGGCAAAGCTTTGGATTTTTTGCGATCGAACTTCTTCATCAATATAGATCGCCAGCAGGCGGGCGGCGAGACGGGAATATTCTGGATCTTCGCCAATTAATAAAGAGGCCGTTTGGATGCAAAGATTATCAAGCTCTTTTGTTGTGGCGCCGTCATAAAGACCGCTGATGGCTTTGGTTGCCACTCGCAATGGATCAACGTGGGCGATGCCGTAGCAGCAGCCAGTGACGCGCTCGACGATCTTGGTGACATCCACGGGTTCAAGTGTGCCGTCACGTTTGCGAACGCGCATCACGTGTGGATGGCTCTCCTCGGATGAATCCTGGAAAGTGTTGGAAGATGAGTAGCCCTGTCCGGTGGACTCTGTTTGAAGCATGTGTGTTCCCCTCGTAAATAACGATGAAAGACAAAAAGGCCCTCCCAAATGAGAAACCTCATTCTGAGTTTCCTCGCTTGGACTTTCTGTCTTTTTAACTTTTAAATTTCTCTAATTCCTGTTTTTTGTCAGAGAGTGGTTGCCATCCTTGCACTTGTTGCGTCCGCTTTTTTGAGCTTTTGCATTTCAAGGTCTAGTCTAGTTTTCTCGATTCAAAATCGATTGAAATGAGCAGTTGATCACCAATTGCAGATCTCTTTCGCTTTCGAACCAACTACTATATCTAGTGGTTCTTTTTCGCAGACTCGTTCGTAAGTCCCTATCTCTTGATATCAACGCTAATGAATCCGCATCGCCTCGGCAAGAAAATTTTCCAAAGTTTTTGCGAAATAAAACTGCGATTGCACAGGAAATGCGCATCATCTTGATATTCTTTGACATAATTTGACTGATAAAAAAATGGGCGTTCCTGCATTTTGAGTGTGCACAATACCAACGTCCGGTTTTAAAACGATTCAAACTGAAGTTCACACCGCGCCAATTCTGACAAACCTGACACGAAATGAAATTCTGCCTAAAAACAAAGCGACGCCGAAAAATTCTTGGTGCAATCCAAGAGAGATTGACAAGCCAATCATGTCTTCAAACTGCTGTAGAGCGATGCAGCTTTCAACGCTTCCCGAAACCGACTAGATAATTGGGCATCACTCAGTATAGGAATCATCTCTTTGGAGGCTTTCGTGGTCAGAGTTCCGGGCATCTTATTTTTCATTCTCTTGCACGCATTGACCGCTTTGCCTGTTCTCGCGCAAACAACCGCTGAGTCAGAAGCCAGTGTGTCCTCATCCGAAACCGTCATTCGGGACAACGCTTTCAATTCAACCAGCCGTATCGTCTTGGATGAAGCGGCCATCCGAAAGAGCAAAGCGCCAAACGTGACCACACTTCTGTCCACGCAGGCGAACATCGTCGTTTCCAATTCGGCACTTCAGCCGGGCTCTATTTACCTTCGCGGCGGCGATTCGAGCCACATTTTGATCTTGGTTGACGGCCTTCCGTTTTATGATGCCTCAACCGTGCAGCGGACTTTGAATTTGAATGAAATCGACATCAAGAGCGTCCGTCGAATCGAAGTGGTCAAAGGATCCCAGTCGGTCCTTTATGGTGGACAGGCTTTAACCGGTGTCATCAAGATCGAAACTTTCCCGCAAGACACCGAATCACGATCGATGGCGACGCTCGAGGCCGGTCGACGGGATTATTCAAAAGCCAGTCTCTATGGCTTGAAATCGCTCGGCGATGAAGATGCAGTTTTGGCCCGCGTTCAATCATCCGGTAAAGATGCGAGATCACCTGTTCTAGATTCGAAGGAAACCTATTGGGGACGTTTGCACAGTGGCGAGCTGGGATACCTGCACCGGGGAAGTTGGGACAGCTTTTTTAAATTGAGTGAGATCAATGATGAAAACGAAATCACCAACTCGGATCCGGTGACTTATAAAGCGGTTGATGCGAGCGGATACCTGGCCACGGTTGATATTAAAAGTTTCATGGCCGCAGTGGTCGGGAAGAATCATCCGGTGAAACCGAAGGTATTGGTGGGTTATCAAGTCTCAGACCGAAGCTTCATTCAGCGCCCGATGGCCGATCAGAAATTTGGCTCTGACCTTTTGAATGTCCGCGCGGAGATGACGCCGGTGGATGAAGACCACCTGACGGCCTTCACTGGCATCAGTTACTCGAAAGAAACATTCATCTTTCGCGGTGACGAAGTCGAGCTCGCAAACGCGTTCAATGAGCAAAAGGGTGTGTTTGGAAAACTAAATTGGTACCTTCGTCCCCAGGTGGTCTTCGAGCTTGGCCTTCGTAGCGACTTCTACAAAAAAGCGGACCATGTCGAATCCTATCAAGCCGGCATCAGCTTTTTTGATATGCTAAAGCTCGAGTACTCGACAGGCTTCAAAGCGCCCTCATTGTTTCAGCTCTATTCAAGCTATGGAAACGTGGATCTCTTGCCAGAGAAAGCGCAGACCTACACTCTGTCTTTTGAAGAGCAAGTCGGGGACCAGCAGTCTCTTTCTTTTTCTTTGTTTGAAACACACTTCAACAATTTGATCACCACTCAAGGGGCTTATCCGACGCTCAAATATTACAATGTCTCGCGCGCCGTTACCAAAGGAGTCGAAGCTCAGTATTCCTATCAGACCTTGTCCAAGATCAAGGCGGACTTCAACGTGGGATACCAAGAGCCGTGGGACGTCGATGGTGCCAGATGGTTGTTGCGACGTCCTCTGAAAACGGCCACCGTGCGACTGACCAAATCTTGGGAAAAATCCGACATCGGTTATGAAGTCACGGCCGTCGGTGATCGTCTAGACCGAATGAGCACGGCCGAATACGGAAGCTTGGATTCCTACATGGTCTCCAACGCATTCGCCTCGCAGCAAATCACCGAACGGCAATCGGTCTATCTTCGAGCCAGCAACATCTTCAATCAAAGATTCGAAGAATCCAGCGGTTACTTCAACGAAGGCGCCTTCTGGCTGGTCGGCTACGAAATCAAGAACTAGAATAGGCAATTTGCAGGCTCTACTGGATCTGTGCTCAGGCAGTCGCTTCCTATTCCTCTAATTTAGGTACAGGTCCATCTTGAGCTGCCCAAATTCTTTGATGGCCGCACGCTGGTTGCAGGCTCGGCAGAGTATGCGGAGATTTTCTTTGGAGTTTTCGCCACCTTTGGCTTTGGGGTGTCTGTGATCGATCTCGAGCGCGCGTTTTGATCCACAATTACTGCATGCGTGATGACTTTCTTGCCAGACTTCACGGTTAATCTGTGCTTGGGATTTTGGTTTTGGATTTGCGGTGAAGACTTCAGTGTTTTGAAATGTGCTGACGCAGCTTTTCACCGGCATCGCGGGCGATTCATTTTTCGATTCCTCGTTGTTCTTCGTTTTCAATGTCGAGGGCTTGTTATTTTTTAGGGACTCGATTTTTGCTTGCTCGGTTTTTTCTTTCCCGTTGTTTGCTTTCCCAGTCTTTGCTTTCCCAGTCTTTGCTTTTTTCAAAGTCTCAGTCTTCTCCTTCTTCAAAGCTGCAATCGTGAGATCACAAAGCACTTCGAATAATTCTCCGATCGAAAGACTTGGATGCTTGTGCGCGAGCAAGCCTTTCACTTCTCTGATCTTGGTTTCTAAGGAATGATTCGCGGTAAATCGGAACTCCACTTTGTTTTCGCTGATCAACGTGACCTTGTCAGGTCGCAGTTCCTCAGGCGCTGAAGACTGGGCGAGCATAATTCTTTGCGCTTCACGGATGGTTTGCTCGCTGATTTCGGTTAAGAGATCTAATTTATCTGCTTTTGAAATCTCAACTTTATGAATCTTCGCTTCTTTCCGGAAGAAAGATTGAGCCAGGCTTAAGTGCGATAGCGATAACTCACCATTTGTGATTTTCTCTTCCACTTCCGGAACATCTTTAAGTAACCACATGGCAGAGATTCTGCGGTATGCTTCGCTATCAGAGTATCCAAAATGCTTCACCAGCATTTCGCGAAGGGATTCATATTTGTAATCACAAAACAACCTGCGGCGTTCAATTTCGCGAAAGTGATGCAAAAGATGGGTTAAAATCTCCCGCTCTT
>CBIHNW010000038.1:0-21243 GCA_966211795.1 uncultured Bdellovibrio sp.
GCAACTTATTTGCATTCCGAGATCGATTCACGTTCTGGCTTTGCCATGACAATTTCGCATTACCATTCAGTGTCTTTGCTTCTTCATCTCTCACATTTTCAAACATACAAATCCTCTCTTTCAATTCGAAAAGAGATATATCATATGTTTTCAAAATAACTTTTCATCGAGTGAGCAACGCTACTTCAGATACCACTTTAAACTTCGCAATCGACCCGCCATTCAAAGCAAACCGCACGACCCAAAACTTTTCGCAAAAATAGATCTCTATTTAAAGCCAAGCGCCAAAGAAAGCGCCGAAAAACCTGTCAAAGAAAAAGTAGAAAGAATGCGTCGCCTAATATCAGGCGCACCCCAAAACAACCAAACATCCGTTTTCTAGGCCTTACCGAAGCCAGAGCCCAAGCCCGGACCGAATGCCACAGCTCTCAAGCACGCAGTCAATGCCCAGCTCTTGTGCGAACCCATACCCGCCATCCGCGAGTCCGAAGCCAGAGCCCAAGCCCGCGCGCCATCCCTCAAGCACGAAGCTCAAGCCCAAAGCCCGCGCAAGCCCTACATCAACGCGCCAGTCTCGTTCCTCGAACTCAAAAAATTTCTGAGATCGCGGGGGCGGTCGAAGATCCAGTCGGCGCCGGCGGCGCGCAGTTCTTGCCGAGAGCCGTAGCCCCAGGTGATGCCCACCGATTGAATTCCCGCTTTCTTAGCGCCCAGGATGTCGTGTTTGCAGTCGCCGACGATCAGGGCGTCGGATTCATCAATGCCCTCGGCTTCTAAGATCGAGCGAATCAGATCGCCCTTCTCATCGCCGTCGCCGTCCAGCTCGCGGCCGTGAACGCGAACGAAGAAAGAGCCCAGGTCAAAGTGCTCGACAATTTCTTCGGCATCCGCATGCAGGCACGAGGACGCGAGAAACATTTTTTTCTCTTCGCAGAGATGCGAGAGCAAGTCTGGGATCTCGGGGTAAATGATGTTTTCGTAAAGGCCGACCTCCGAGAATCGCTCGCGGTACAGGGCCATGACTTTTTCAATGTCCTCTTCATTGCAATCCGGAATCAGATCCGGAAAGAAATGGCAGAGCGGAGAGCCGATGCACCACAGAAGTTCGTCCATCGGAGGAACCCGGCGCCCGAATTTCTCGAGGGCGTATTGAATGCTGCGAATGATACCTTCTTTTGGATCCGTCAGTGTTCCGTCGAGATCCCATAATATATGTGTTTTCATAAAAAATAAGGGTAGCACTCTTTTTGCTGTTGGCCAGTGTTCAGACACTGCGTAAATCTGCCAGATGGCAGGTCACGGCAAGAAAGTGATCAACAGAACATTCACTTTACCCCGAAAAAATTGGTGGTATGGTGGGCGCATGAAAAAAAATACTCTGACTTTATTTTTGATGACCCTTTTCTTTTCTTTCTTCACGCAAGCGGCGGATTTAAAAGTCGGCGACACCGTTCCCGATTTTTCGGCACCGACCCATGACGGAAAAACCTTCCACATGAGCGATCGCAAAGGCCAATGGACCGTGCTTTATTTTTACCCGAAAGCCGAAACTCCCGGTTGCACCAAGCAGGCCTGCGCTTTTCGCGATTCGATTGAGCAGATTCGCAAGCAGGGCGCGGATATTTTCGGAATCAGCGCTGACACGGCCGAAGCCCAAGCGGCCTTTCATAAAAATCACAATTTGAATTTCACGCTGCTGGCCGATCCGGATGCGAAAGTGATCGAACAATTTGGCTCACGAATGCCGATTTTGAAAATGTCGAAGCGTTGGACCTACATCATCGATCCGGAACTGAAAATCCGCAGTCTGGAAAAAGATGTTGATCCAGCGAAAGATGCCGATCGTGTGGCGAAGCAAATTCAAGATCTCAAGGCCAAGTAATCGCAGAAATGCAGACTTGAGCGCAGGGCAAGGTCTCTCAAAAAAGTCTCTTCGAAAACGAAGGCCCCAAAATGAAAGACGGAATTGAAAATGAATTCAATCCCGTCTTTTGTTCCCTTATCAAATCTCTTTTTCAAGGAGATCGTCAAAGTTCCCAAATTCCCTCCGAAAATCCGACAACCTTAAAGAAGGCCAAGGACTTTTCTTTGGTTACTGGACACACATTTTAAGTGGCCCAGATACCTATCTCTTGCAGCAATTCAAGGGCCAAACTTGTTTCAAAATAGCGAAGACTTCACCTCCCCTGCCGAGGAAATATGCAACTGCGATCGCAAATCACGAGGCAAAATTCAAGACTGGTGCGGACGCTGGCTCCATTTTTCGATCATGGCGGCCAGCACCTGTTCTTTAACAGGCTTGGAAACATAGTCATCCATGCCGCACTCAAGGCAACGTTCGCGATCGCCTTTTAATGCATTGGCCGTCATGGCGATGATCGGAATGTTTTTTTGATCCAAGGTTTGGCTTTTGCGAATGATCTTGGTGGTTTCAAATCCATCCATCACCGGCATTTGACAGTCCATCAAAATCAGATCGAAAGGCATTTCGCGTAAGGCATCCAGAACTTCGTGCCCATTGCCGACGGCATGAGCGCGATAACCGAGCTTTCGCAAAACGGCGATCGCCACCTTTTGGTTGACGGGATTGTCTTCAGCCACCAAAACGCGAATCAATTTTTTCTGCTCGATCGATTCTGGCGATGGTGATGACGGAATCGCCGCGGCCGTCGATGTTGAAGGCTGCAGGTAAAGTTGAAACCAAAATTCCGAACCGAGATCGGGTTTCGATTTCACGCCGATCTCGCCGCCCATCAATTCGACCAAACGTTTGGAAATAGAAAGCCCCAGTCCCGTTCCGCCAAAGCGCCGATTGGTCGAAGCGTCTGCTTGCGAAAAGGCTTTGAACAAACGATCCATGGTCTCAGCCGGAATGCCAATCCCCGTGTCTTCGATTTCAAAACAGATGCATTTGTGCCCGTCCCGCTTCGACTCTCGTTCGCGCACACGAACGGTAACGCTTCCTTGGGCCGTGAATTTAATGGCATTGCTGATCAAGTTGTTCAGCACCTGACGCAATCGCCCTGGATCCCCTTTAAACGAGAAATTGGACATCTGATCCATTTCCAACAAAAGTTTGATGCCCTTTTGCTGAGACGAGAAGGTCATGCTTCGCGCCACATCTTCCATCAGGGCCTTGAGGTCAAAATCGATGATCTCAAGCTCGAGCTTTCCCGCTTCAACTTTTGAAAAATCCAAGACGTCATTGATGATCGCGAGCAGACTGTCGGCCGAGCGATTGACGGTCTCCATGTATTCGCGCTGCAGGTGTGACAAAGGTGTATCCAGCAGCAAATTGGTCATACCGATGATGCCGTTGATCGGCGTGCGAATCTCGTGGCTCATGTTGGCCAGAAATTCGGACTTGGCCCGGGCCCCACTGATGGCTTCCTCTTTGGCCTGAATCAATTCGCGTTCTTCTTTCTTTCGCGCGGTGATGTCCGTGATCGAGCCCGCCATGCGGTAAGCTTTGCCATCGGCCGTTCGCAGCGCCAGTCCGCGATTTAATATCCAGCGGTAGTTGCCATCTTTGTGACGAAGGCGCTGCTCGTACTGGTAAAAACCTCGACCCATTTCCAGGTAATTTCGAAGCCCCTTGATGGCCTGCTCACGATTGTCGTCGTGAACCAAATTCACCCAGGTCTCGGTCGAGTTCGCGAGCTCCGAGTCTTCGTATCCCAGAATTTTTTTCCAGCGCGGCGACAGGTACAAATCCCCGGTGGCGATATTCCAATCCCAAATCCCGTCGTTGGATCCTTGCACCGCCAGTTGGTACCGTTCTTGGCTTTCCAACAAAACTTTTTCTTTCAGATCCAGCTGCGCCGTTTTTTCGTCGGCCAACGCTTGCGCGCGCATGCGGCTGCTGCGAAGACTTAAGATCAAACTGGTCACCAGCAAGGTCGTCAGTGCACCGAAAAATCCAATCCATGCATTGGTCGTTCCCTGCGACGAGCGAAATTGGGCGCTGCGATGCCAACCCAAGGTCAATTGCGTCTGCCCCACTCTGATGTCGGTGACTCGATCAAAATCCTGCCTCTCGATCGACCGTCCGGGCGTTGTTTGAAACAGAAGCGAATCCGCCGAAATTTTACCACCGTCAAAAACGGTGAGATCTATTTCTTTTGAGTTCGCGCGCAAGACGTCTTGTAAAAATCTTTCCGCAATGAACGGCGCGACGATCCAACCCTCAAAATACCGCCGGCGTTCGGCAACCGTTGTGGGATGCATATTCTTTTTATAAAATGGCACAAAGAGAACAAAGCCCGGCCGATGCTGATCATCTTGCACCAAGGTGACTTTGGAACTGATCGCCGGTTCACCAGAATCTCGCGCCAGCTCGGCGGCTTTTCGGCGAGTGATATCGGAGCCCAAGTCCAGTCCCACCGCCAGCTCATTGCCCTTTAAAGGCTCCATGAAAAGAGCGATGTAATGATTGTGATAAATCCAGGCGGCGTTTTCAAGAGTCATTTCCCCTGGAACCGCGTGCGGAACCAGGCCCGGCACGCCCCGCTCTTTTGCTTGCTGCAAGAAAGCTTTCAAGTGGTCGCTCGCAACCGCACGCACCAGACCCACACCCATGATGCCCGGATAACGTTCGACGATTTTCAAAGTTTCAAAATAAGCCTGCCACTCGTGAGCCTCAACCGAGATCGATGCCGAATGCAAGGCCACTCCACCGCGCAACGTATCTTCGTAAATGATCAGCCTTTGACGGACATCTTCTTCGATATCGGAAACCAAACTTTCGAAACGCAAATCATCGCGAGACTTTTCACTTTGATAAAACGCATAAAATAAAATTCCGGACAGCGTCCATCCGGCCAACAACAAAATCGAGGCCAGCTTCAAGGAACGAGTTCGGTAAAAGCCCATGATCATCAGGCCCGTCACCGCCATTGCGCCTAGAAAAAGCTGCAAACTGACCAAATTGTCATTGAGACTGCCACCCACAAACGGGCCCTGACCGCGTTGAGTGATCCAAATGCTGAGCACACTGAAAACCAGGACCATCAAGCGCGTGCCGAGTGTCTCTCCCATCCAAAGCGCGACCAGCAAGCACGGGAAAAGAAGAAAGATAAAGGCCGTGCCGCCAGTATACAGAAAAACGAATCCGCTGATGGCGAGCGAAAAAAGGACCGCACCGATTTTCTTTTTCCAATCCGTCGAGATCCAGTGCACCGGAATCTCTCGCAGCGAAAGCAGCAATGGCGCGATGACCAGAGCTCCGAGCACGTCCCCAACCCACCAGGTGATCCAGACATTGGAAAACTGTTCGGGATGGATCAGTCCCGCTGCCATCAAAGTGGAAACACCGATCGTCGAGCTGATCGTGCTCGGGATGAAAGCCGCCGTCATCAGGGCCGCGGCTTCGGTTTGCTCGGCCAGATCTTTTTGCCAGGTTGAAATTTTCTGATACACAAGTGAAGCCGCCCAAGCTTCCATGGTGTTGCCAAGCACGAGCGGCGGTACCACGAACCAAGGCACGTCCGTCATGATGTTGACGGAAAAAATTCCGAGTGCCACGCCCGGAAGAACTCGGTTGCCAAAAATAATCACGGCACCGATCGCTAAACCTGTTGCCGGCCAAACCGGGCTTGCCGTGTGATTGAGCGTTGCCATGGTCAGACCCAGACGACCCAAACCAAAATAGGCCAGCGCCACGCCCAAATTGAGAACGAAATTTTGAACTTTCACCAGGCTGTGAGATCCGAAAAGAGATTTCAAAGTTTCTCCTCTTTCTCCACTGAAATCATCGGTTTTTCTGAATGTCTCCACAAGACTCATGAACCTAAATATTTCACCAAACGCAGTGTGGCAGATAGAGCTCGAATTAAACCCTTGCTCTCCGATGATTCCCTTTTATCATTGTCTATTATGGATACACTCAAGGCTCGCCTGAAAAACACCGCATTTCTTCGTCTCTTCACATTTTGGAAAATACCGTTAATTTGGTGGATTCGCCCTTCAGTTGTCGAAATGGGTGATTCCCGCACCGTGATCAAAGTTCCGCTGAACCGGCGCACGCAAAATCATCTGCGCTCGATGTATTTTGGCGCCATCGCTATCGGCGCCGAATTGGTGGTCGCGATGAAAGCGGTCTACGCCATTCATCTCAGCAAAAAGCCCGTCGACTTTGTCTTCAAAGATTTCAAGATTGATTTTTTAAAGCGCGCGGAAGGCGACGTCCATTTCATTTGTGACTCGGGCCTTGACGTCACCAAGCTTGTCGAAAAAACCATTCAGACTGGCGAGCGGGAAACGCAAACATTCCAGGGCTACGCCATCGTACCTGCGAAAGATCCGAACGAAAAAATCGTGACCTTTGAAGTGACGTTGTCGGTGAAGCTGCGCAAGAAAAAGAACTAGGGCTTAAACTCTAAGCCCGTCGAAGGCTTTGCAGCTCCAGCAGCGCGTATCTTGAGAAGCACAATGCGCTGTAGATCGGCAGGATCAAAAACAGTGGCGGGATCAGCACCAGCGACGAAATCACCACGCCCAAAATCAGAAAATCAATTCGCTTATGTCCCAAAAGAATTTTCATCTCGGCCGGCGATGCGTGCTCGGCCAGCGAATCAAAAGAAAAGAGGCGATAGTTCAAGTACCCGTTCAGCAACAACGGCAAGGCCACGCCCAAACCCGGTATCATCCAAAATGGCAGACTGAGCACCCACAGAACCAGGTAGATCAAAGATGAAATAATCAAATTCTTGGTCGAGGAAATAAAAACCCCTTGTCCGCGCTTGGCGATATCGGGATATTTTCCCGAGACGAATTTGAGCACCACCGGCATCGCCAAAACCGAAGTCAGCAGCATGGACGTTAAAATCGCGAGCGGCATGATCAGCAAGAGCGCCAGAATTCCCGCCAGGGCCGTGGCCACCGAGCTCGGAGTCACCGAAAACCATTCCATCATCCACGGCGGAATGTCCTGGATGAAAAGAAATTTTTCGCCAAAAAAGCGCGAGAAAATCAAGAGCTGATCCCAAAAGGCATAACCCAAAGCGCTCCACAAAAACAGCGAAGTCAAGGGCGGCAAAAACAAGAGCATTAACATTTTGGGGTGAAAAATATCCAGCAGTGAGCGACCCAAGGCCTGAAGGATGCGGATCATTCTTTTCCTTCGAGATGAAACCAGGGAAGCGAGAAAAAGTTTTTCTCAAACTCGAGCTTTTCGTTCGGGTCGCGAATCTTGCGGCCCAAGACAGTCGCTTCACGTTTCAAACGAAGCCCGTTCTCCACATCTCCGCGCAATGCCGAAGCGCGCGCCAGGGCTTCCATGGCGTAGGCTTCATCATAATCTTTGCGATCACGAGATTGCTTCGTGTAAAAATCGCACATCTGCGCATGCAGCAAGGAAAATTTAGCGTCTTCCAGTTTGCAAAAAGATCGGCTGGACAGCCAATGCGCACGGGCCACTTGCAATGGGGTCCCCACGCGAGACCAGATGTACACGCCGGCTTGAGAAGCGGTGATCATCTGCGCCTCTTCTTCCCGACTGAGTTTTTTTTGCGCCTGAAGTTTGAGGCTGAGATCTCGGGCTTCGTCCGCTAATTTTTTACCCTCGCGATAGTCCATGTCGAGAGCGTAGCAGCGATACCGGGGTGAACTCAAGCCTGTTTTCGAGCTCTTCAAAGTCAATACCTTTCACCTACCTTCTTTCTGCGACCTGGTGAAAGACATTTTCCCGAATTCTGAAACCAGCAAAGACTTGTGTTTGCCCTCGCACCGCTCAAAAATCTAAGCCAAAGGAAAGGGGAAACTGAGTATGGATTCCACTCTTCGCAGGACGGCCATGGTCGACGAAACCGAAACAAGACAAGAGCTTCAGCGTTTGGCGGTTATTTTGGATAGCCAATTCCTGCTGCCCTTTGGTTGGCGCATTGGTTGGGACGGAATCTTAGGGCTGATTCCCGGAATCGGCGATGCGGCCACCAATCTGCTTTCATTCTATATTTTGTACCGGGCCGCCATGATCGGCTGCCCACCTTCGGTGATCTTGCGCATGGGCCTGAACGTGATGATCGATAACCTGCTCGACACGCTTCCGATCTTGGGAAACATCTTTGATTTTATGTGGAAGTCGAATCTCAAAAACGTGGATTTGATGGAAGCTTACCTCAGTCAGCCCCACCGAACCGTGACGGCTTCACGGGCCGTCGTTGCGGGCACCGTGATTTTTATTTTTGCCGTCATGATTGGTTGTCTGATCCTGACATTCTTATTGGCAAGGTGGCTGTGGGGATTTTTCCAGCCCCTGTGGTGAACCGGGCTTACTGCAACTGTAAGAGGTACCGACGAGCCTGCACGCCCGCTTCAAAGTTTTCCTCGTCTAAAGCCGCCCAGCCTGGATGCTTGCTCAGCTTTTGCATAAATTCGGCAGGAATGCGAAGCTGGGGGTAAAGACGCGACAAAGCCCGCAGGGCTTCGATCTTTTTAAAAAGCTCGCGTGTCTCTTCCGATTCGATTTTGAGAACAAGCAGCGAATCGATATCGTTCGCACTCTTTTCAACCGCGATTTTTGGCGCAAGCTTTTCTTGCAACAAAGGAAAAGCGTGACCGCCACGGATCTTCCGTAAAAAATCCGCGGCCGAATAAATCTCCTGCAATTCTATATCTCCCTGCGCGGTGAAGGACACCATGCCGGTCACATGCACGACGGGTTGATTGATCAAAGACGAAGCCAATTGCGAGATCCAGCGAATTTCGGGGAGGCTTTGATTGGCCGCCCGGAGCTCGGCCAGATTCAGCAGCGACACTTGCAACACGATCGGTGTCTGCCCAGGTGATCCGCCAATGCCGACTCCATCACCGCCCAACTTGAGGCTGTCGGACTGCTCTTGCCTTCGCTCGGATTTTTCATCGGCCTTGAGATCCATTTTATCCGAGGGGCGACTGGGGTTTTCTTTGAGCTCAAGTCCCATGCCACGAATGCCATCGCTGCGATCGCGGGAGTATTGCGGACGTGAATTTTTATTGATGGTCTCATCCGCCCACTGACGAACGCGGTCACCGGGAATGGCCACGGCCGAAAGGATGCGGGGATCCTGAGCTGTATTTTGTGCGAGCGTGACCAACCCTGCGGTCAGTCCTGGACGAGCTTTCAGTTTTTGATGCGATAAAATTCCTAAAATGATCTTCATTCCATCATCGGTGATGGCGCCACCGCTCAGGCCCGGTTCACTGGTGATACCGGCCACTTCGATATTTTTTGCGGTCGTGACGAAAGCCGTGCGATCTGATTCCGTGGTTGTCACCCGTGCGCGGTCATTGATTTGGCCATACTCGGTTGAGGGGTATCCGATGGCGTGCACCACTTCGCCGGCACCGGCCTGGGGGGCGGCAAATTGATCCAACGTCGTCGACTCGTTGGCTTTTGGTTTTTCTAATTTAAACAATGCCAAGCCCGCTTCCCAATCGGAGCTGACCAAGGTCATCCGCGAGGTCTCGACACTCGAGGCGACGCCTGAATAACAGAGCTTCGAATCCACCGGTGCCACGTGTTCCGAGGTCACCAGGTATTGCTGACCCTTCTCGGTGAAGATCACGCCCGATCCGGCCACTTCGACTTTTTTGCTGCCACAATTGGTGCCAATCACTTTGACGACCGAAGCTTGCGCCGCGAATGAAAGACCTAAGCTTGCGAGCCATAAAATATGTTTCATCCCGTTTTCTCCGTCTGCATTTTCACGCGGTATTGGGTCCGCTTGCCATGGCCCGTCTTTTCGATCCAGCGGCGATTCAACCACAACGCGATCATGCGGTGGCTTTCGGATTTGGAAATCTTCAATAGAAATTGCACGTCGTTTCGGCTGAACAATCGCATCTGCGACGAGACCGTGATGAAACTTCGTTTGATCGAAAAACCTTTGGCCTCTTGAATGGCTTCGAAGATGTTGCGGAAGTTTCGCAGGGAACGCTGCCACTCGCTTTCGGTCGCCAGCATCTCGAAGCGGTGATCAAAATTGATCAACGACAGGCACTGCTCATTGCCAGTCAGGATGACCATGCCTTCTTTCTGACGGACGCGAAGCTCGGGGCCAATCAGTTGATTGATTTTATAAATCAGGTTCGACACTTGGGCTTGGTGAATGTACTGATCAAACTCGATATGACTGTTCAGGCTCGCGAAAAATCTCTCGAGCGAAAGGGTCTTGGCGAGCTTCAGATTTTTCAGCGCCAGGGTGATGGCCCGGCTCTGCATGCGCGTGCGACCTTTCACCTGAATCTGGTTTTTGGCGTAATCCACGGTGATCAAATCCGTCGGCGCGATATGCTCGTTCTCGATGCGATCGGCTTTGTAACGAACTCGCTTTAAGATTTCTTGTTTCAGCAGCGTCGCCAAATTCGCTCCGGGACGACCGGCCAATTCCAATTGCGCAGACCTTTCCGCAATCAGCGTCTGATTGCGCTCGGTCATGCGAAGCTTGCTATTCAGGCGCAAAGCCAAAGCTTCGATCTGCACGTCAAAAAGACTGAGCCAACCCAAAGACAAGAGCAGCAGACTTTGATCCTCGACCGAGAGCTGATTGATGGTCTCAAGCTGCACCCACGGAAAATGTTTGAAAGCGCTGATCAGAAATTGCAGGCGCGATTCGGTGGGCTCACTCATCCATTTCCAAGTTCCGAGATACAGCCGCTCGATGAAATCGCTGATTCGCCCCAGGGACACGTCTTGATCCAAGGCCTGCAAGGTCAGCGTGCGAAGCCGGAAATCTTTGTTGAACAAATGTCCCGGCTGCTTGACGAATTCTTCGACCGAAAATCGAGGTGCCCGCACCGCGAGATAAGGATTTTGCGCCAGGTACACGCGAAAATAAGTCGACTGCGAAATCTGCGCGTCCTTCATCTGCAGGTTTCGTAAGAATGAAAAATCCATCTGCCGCCATTGCTCACGCAGGTGCAGACATTCGATCTGACTGCGGATCCCGTCGGCCAAGGTTCCGGTCATGGTCAGAAGAAGCGCGTTCAATTCGTTCAAAGTTTGCTGAAACGGAATCTCCAAATTTTCCAGGCACAAAATCAGATTCGCCAGACACGCGCATTTTTCCATGTCATTGCGAACCAAAATATTGGCGCGCTGAAAAAATTCCAGCGCACGTGCCCAATCACTGACGGCAAAGGCGGTCACCGCCCGTTCGAACTGCAAAGCGAACGAGGTGATCTGAATCTGGTAAGGAACGGCTTGATCCACCCAGGCCAGCGCCCGCCGGCTGAGCTCGGGCATGCGCTGCGCCCTAGAGAGACTGCTCTCGAGTGCCAACAGCTCGCAAGCCAGGGTCGGCGACATCTGGTGCAGCGCCGGCGCTTCGCTTAGAATCTGGCTCAAAGAAAATCCCATCTTCTTTTTCAGGATTTCAAAAAGCACCAGAGAGGCATCAATCTTCTGATTGATCCTCTCTTGCCAAATCCGCTCTAAAAGGGGGCCCAGTGCTTTTTCCATTCGTCTCCCATTTCAATATTAATTTTTCAAAACCCAACCGGCCACGTCCTGCGTGACCTCACCCAAGGCACCATGCCGCGGGTCCTGCATCAGTTCGAGCAGTGTTGGCTGAATCTGCTTCACCAAATTCACCAACCGGCTGATTTTGGCCGAGAGCTTTGTCTCTGCCGCTGTTGCCGTGAGCTCAGTGATATAGGGTCGCAATTGCTCGGTCGCGTTTGGCATGTCCATGCGAAGTTTCAATCCGGCATAGAGCACCCGCATCGCAAAATCCAAGGTCGCGGCGTTCACCTCGATTTGATCGATGCTTTTGTAACCAAGTTTCGCCAGCTCTAGTTGATCCGCTTCCATCATTTTCGAAAATCCTGATTGAACGACTTTGGCGGTTGAAGATTTGACGATTCGGGCCAGTACAAAACGCGCAAACGTGTTCACATCACCGCGGTTCACCGGCACGATGTACTGAGAAATATTTCTCAGAAACGCGGCACGCTCTGAAGTCGACACCTGCGCCAGGGCCAGATAAGTATTCAGGACATCCGTCGAAGAGTCGGAGATGGAGGCATCCGTCCCTTGGCAAGCCAAGCCACCGATGCCGTTCTTCACCTTCACCAGTTCATTCGCTCCGTAGGTAGAAGATGAGATGCTTCCAGATTGAGACTTAATTTTATAAAGCCCATTTGAAAGGAAGCCTGCTACTATAAATTCATTGTTTCCGTATATGACGCGCTCACCAACCCGGAAGCTTGGACTTGTCGGCCCGGCTCCTTTTGTCTTAGCGAGCTCGCTCGCTTCATAGGTAGAAGGAGCGATGCTTCCAGATTGAGACTTAATTTTGTAAAGCCCATTTGAGAGGTAACCAGCGACTGTCAATTCGCCGGTTCCGTAAATGACACGTTCACCAACCCGGAAGCTTGGATTCGTCGGCCCCGTTCCTTTTGTTTTAGCGAGCTCGCTCGCTACATAGGTAGAAGATACGAGGTTTCCCTTTAAATCTTTAAGTCTGTAAACCGAATTTGGAGCAATTGCAGCAATTTGGAACTCGGTCGCGCCATAAATAACCGTCTCATTGATGCAAAAGCTGGGCGTGGTTGAACCACAGTTGCTATCGGCTTGAGCCATCAGCATCGCTTTGAATGCGGCATCACTCTGGGCCAAAGCCGAAATCGGTGAAAGACTGAAGGCCATCATTAATAAATATATTTTAGTTTTCATAAATCACGTTCCTTGTCCCAAGGATGTTCGCGCCCCACGGGTGGCCAATTCCTTGTAAAGCTCCATCAAGCCCATCATTTCGGTGAGCATGTCGTACGCTTTGCTTTTCGAGTTGATTTTGTAAAATTCAGAGTACTTTCCGCTGACCAAAGCATAGACTTTGTTGGCGGCTTCATAGGTCGCGGGCACATCGCCGTTCACTTTGGCAAAAGCCAAAGCTGTCGCGAGCTCTCGGCTCAGGTCTTGCGAGAACCATCGATCCAGATCACCGGGAAGGCCCTGATCTTTCATCTGCTTGCTCAGGTTGTGCAATTGATTCAGGAAATTGGCGACAAAGCTTGAACTCATGGATTGATCAAAGCCGCGATTGCGAATGATGCTATCGACTTCGGTTTTGATCTTCTGGATCGTCGGCTCGCTGCACTTGGTGGAAATCGCTTTCAGAAAGGCTTCTGAATAGCGAAACGTCAGCACCAGATCCTGATAAGTGCTGATCGTGGTCATATTGCTAAAGCCGTTTTTCTCGACGCTCGCTTTGGTTTCACTGACTTTTCTTTGCAGGACCATGATCCGTCCGAGGTCGATTCGCTCGGCAAAATCGTTCAGGGATTTCAGGCTGTCAGAAATTTCGGTCAATTGATCAACCGCCTCTTCCGGCGATTGGGGTTTTGCATCCGCTCCCCAGCTGGGGGAAAAAAGAAAGATTTGGGCTGCAAGAACCAAAGGCAACCATTTCAGGCCGCTTTTGAATGATGGGGTCGTGCTCATAAAGGCTCCTATCAAAATTATTATTGTTTTCAAATCCAGGACCAGATCGGCCCGGGATCCAAGGGGGTCTCGTGGACCCGCGGGCTGATTTTGGTCGAACACCTGTCAGTTTTCTAACAGGGGCCGCTCGTAAACTAGTAAAGCATCTTCTTGATTCGCTCTTTCTGAACCAAGATTTCGGTGACGACATCTTCGCCGTTGTCGGTCTCAAGATGGTTGTTCAAAAAGGCCTCTGCGTTGTTGAGCTGGCTTAAAAGCTTCGTCAAAGCAACGTACACTTTCGATCCATATTGACTGTTCGAAGAGGCAATCGCGTACAGCTCGGTCGCGCTTTTGCGAATCGGCATCACGTATTGGTCTTGCTGTTTCGGCGTCATGCTCTTCTTCATTTCGTTCACCAATTGCTTGATGTCACTCGCCACCGACACGGCTTCATTCGAATTGTAACCACCGCCCAAAGAGGGACGATAGCCTTCCGAAGACGAGCCCTGCACGCCCATGCCGGTCACCTGAACGATGTTCACGTAGCCGCCCGAGGTGCTACGAAATTCCAATGACGAAATGTTCTCGCGGATGGTGACGATGTAATTGGGATCACGTCCCGGGATGTACAGGCTGCCTTTCGGTTTACCGTTGGCCCAGACTTCGACCATCGAGTCACCGTAACGGCCTTCGGCCTGCACCGTGATGGTCTCGACGTAACCGCGTGGAACCGAAATGCTCTTTGTTTGGAAAGCACCCAGTGAAAAGCCACCGCTCAAAGTGACGGTGGAAGCCGCGAATGATTTCGCGGACACAACCAAAAGCGCCAACGCGATAATGGATTTGAGTTTCATATTTTTCTCCTTTTGATTCGCCATTTGGCAAAATCGTTTTTGTTTTTGCCCCGACATGAGAGGTGGGCCCATGCGGAAGCTTGTTTGGTGAGAGGAATCTCTCACGCATTGAAAAAATATTCCTTGCGCGAAAACTCACAGCTTGACGAATTTCGGGACGAATCGCCGATTTCGGTGGGAAGACGCAGGCTTAGGAGAGGGTCCTGTCTCAGATTAAGATGCTGTCTTAAGAACAAACGAAATTTTGATTGTTTCAGAATCAACGCCGGAATGCCGAAAAGAGGACATGTCTTTCAACAAGCTGATGCTGATTTCGACAACTCTGATTCTGATGGTCGGTTGCAAACGCGCCACCTCGGACGATACCAAGGCCACGCTTCACCTGGCTTTGCCGGCGGCCTTTCAAGTTTCGCAAAAAAATTGGGGCATCAGCGAGCCTGCGGATTTTTCTGGTTACAACTGCTACGGCGTTTTTGTCGAAGCCCCGGAAGATCCCAAGAACACCTGCAAAAATACGGCGGGCGTGACCGTGGCTTCACCGACTGAATGGTTTGGTGGATTTTGGGCCGGTGGCGGTAGCAGCAACATTGTCGACATACCCGTCACGACGGGCGCCGGACAAAAGCGCAAGATCTCGGTCGTGGGTCTCAAAACAATCGATCAAGCCACTTGCGAAAAACTGCATGACGCGGTCGCCGACAGCAGCATGTCCCCGCCCGCCATACTGGGCAGCAGCACCATCGATCTCAATCCCGGCGAGACCAAGGATTTAAGAATCGACGTTTCCTACAACTCACGCATCGTGATGGACGATTGCACCGGACCCGACTTCAATCACAATGACGACGGTTCACCGACCACGACGACGACCACTTCAACGACGACAACCACCCTTTTGACCAATGCCGTTTTGTCTTCGTCCAGTCCGAGCCTGGCCAACCTCACGGCCATTCCGTATGATGATCAAACGACCCACACGGTGACTTACACGATCACCAATACCGGAACCGAGACTGCGACCGCAATGAGCGTGAGTGTCTCTGGAAATCCCAACTACACAATCAACGGCAACACTTGCGCTTCCACCCTCGGCATCAACGGCACTTGCACTTTCAATCTGAATTTCATTGCGCCTCCTCCAGGCAGTTACCCTTTTACGATCACGGTGGGATTTACGGATTCAACCGGCTCCCACTCGTACCCCATTGCCAACACCGGCAGCTCGGTCATGGCGGTGCAGCCTCTGTATGGTGGCCGCGATCGATGGAATGATTACGTGCTTTATGACGGGAGTGATCTGATCACCGCATCGAACTCGCCCTGTAACTATGCTGACAACCGTTGCATTCAAGCCGGCCGCATGCGCAAAGTTGTGACCTCTTACGCGAGCTGCTTCAATCTCACCATGACCGACAGCCTGGGTGTTTTTGATTGGCGATGCTGGATGATGAATGGCAGAGCGGTTTTTATTTCGGAACAGTTTTTGCCCGGAAAAGGTCTCAAACATCTCTTGAATTCCACGCCGGCATTTCAGCCCAACTCGGTGAGCTTGAGGTTCAATGGAAGCGTGGTTGAAACTTCAACCCCGCACAATTGGTGGCCCACTAATTCAGTCACTTTTCTTCCGGACTCTTCTGGCGGATATCAAACTTTGGCAACGACCGATACGATCTACGTTGCCACCACTGGCATGAGCAACCAAAAAGGTTGGCACATGGGCGCAAATGGTATCGCCATCGTTAGCTTGCCCTCGATGAATTTAAACTGGAATAGCGCCTCGGCCACGATCAATTGCAACAATAACACCGGCAATGATGCGAGCCCCACTTCGAAATGCATGATCTTTGGTGGCTATGACGGCGGCCCTTATCGTCACCGTGTTTGGGTCGAGGCCACTTTGATGATCACCTCTGGCCCCAATCCGGTCGATTATGCCGTGCTGTTTTCCAACTGCAAAAGATGTCAGATTCACGAAACCGATATTGCCAGCGCCGCTTCGGTCCTGACCGGTTCCGGAATTTACCACTATCTTTCTGCTTACTCGAACATCACCTCGAGCCGCATTTCAGGTCTCGGTTACGGCTTGGATCTCGAGGGGGCGACTCATCTTCTGGTTCAGGGCTCGACTTTCGCGAAAAATACCTCGGGCGGAGTGGTGTTAAATGCACTTTCCAGTTCGAATACCTTCTATGACACGATGGTGAACAACAGCGGCGGCTACGGAATTTCCACGGCGTCGAGTGACCGAAATACGTTTATCAATACCTACCTGCTCAGCAACGCCGGTGGCGGCATTCAATTGGGATCGAATTCCAATACCGTCGTCAATCTCACGGCCGTGAATAACACCGGTGCCGCCATCTATTTGAGCGCCTCGTCCAACAGCAATTCACTGACCGGCTTGCTGGCGGTGAGCAACGACACGGGATTGAGCACCCAAACCGGAGTGGCCACCTCTTCCATCGGCTCTCTTTACTCGGCTAACAACAGCGTCTACGGGATTATCAATGCCTCGGCTGGCTTGAGCTTTTCGACAAATGGAAAAGTTTGGTTGGGAGGAAACACCACCGCATGTTCATTCTCCACGGCACCGACAGGCGTGACCGCTTCCAATTGCACATCCGCTGCAGGCTTAGTGATGTCGAGCACGATGTCAGCTCCGACATTTGCTGGGACCCCAGCGCCCTTCGATGCCGCGAATCTGTCGAACACGGGCTCGAGTGTTTCTTACGCGGCCATCACAGATTGGACGCATTTCTCGGAGCTTGGACGAGGTTGGACCAAGTCTGGGACCCTGTGGTCCGCAACGACTCATGGGGTTTGCTCATCGGGAACCTGCGATGTTTTTGATCTGCAGTTGGCGACCACCGACATCTACGCGAAAAATCTCAATGGCGTCTTCACGCCTTCTATCGCCTGCCCTGCGGCCGCCAGCGGATCGGCAAAAACATTATCGACCTACGTGACCGGGGCCGCGACACCCTACCTGATGAATGCCATCGAAGTTCTCGATCAACCTTTCGGTAACAACAATGGACTGTGCGAAACGGGCGAAGTCTGCGTGTATGCGGCCAATCTTGGCGCTTATCAGGGCCGCGGCGCTCTGACCGAGCCTTGCACCTTCACCAGTGGCACCATCAGCAATGTTAAACTTTTAAGCCACACCACGAACTAAGATTCATGCACGGCGGTCCGGATCCCCAAAAAAAGAGGAAAGCTCGTGACGGCGCCGTTAACGAGCCATGGCGTTTTACAAAACTCTTGCCAATGAGATCGGCCTTAGAGAAAAGTGAAGGTCACTTCTCACGAGACTCCATAGCTCAAATGGATAGAGCAAGCGTTTCCTAAACGTTAGATCCAGGTTCAATTCCTGGTGGGGTCACTCAATCGATGTATCAATGCGCCCCTGTTTGTGCCGGCGAAGCGGGTTTGGCTGGGCCGTTCAGTTTTGGTGAAATCGAAATTTGCGCCTTCAAAGCGGTCTTGCACCCGTTCACCGCGCAACAAGCGCCGACCCTTTTAAAGAAATTCCAGGTCTTCTCAAGCTCCGTTTTCAAAAGCGCGTGATCGGTCTTCTTGAGCGCACTTTTGCTATCCTGCTGTGGCAGCACCTCAGTGTTCACAAATTGATCGATCATGCGAATGGGAATATTCACACCTTCCACTGGCGCTTCCTTCACCCCATCGCTCACAGCATAAATGGTGGTCCCATTTTCCGTGACTTGTGAAGTGCCCACTTGGACAAAATCCTCTTTCTCTTTTGCGAAGGACTTTTTGTAGCGAATTTCCGTCGTGTGGGTGTTTTTCGAAGTTGGATCCTGACTTTGGTTGAAAGAGAAAACTTCATCCTTAAAGTAAGCATTGAACTTTGGCCCCTGCGCCGAGCAGATATCGTTGGCCTTCACCTTTGTGGGTCCCGGCTCCAGGTAATTTTCAAGAATGACCCGAATCTGACGAGCCTCTTCGGGTGCTGGCAGAGCAAGCTTTTTCGCTTCTTCGATTTTTTCTTTCATTGGTGATCCAAAAGCCTGATCGCTCAGTTTTTTGTACATCTCTTGCAACTGACTTTTTTGCGGGACCGCCTCCGCGGCCCACGCATTCAGGGACAGCGAGAGCGCGACAACTTGGAACAACATGACTTTTTTCATTCGATATCCTTCAACACTGGTTCCTTCTATCTTACCTTGCTTGAAAGGCGCGTAAAAGAGATCGAAACGTTTGGACCGACCATCGACCAGCGTCTGCCCGACCCTCCACGCCACCCGCCATGGCCCGTTTTACGTACCTACACCTTCCATGAAATCCATTTTTGAAACTCAAGCTTCCCAGCATCGTTCTTTATTATCGTGATTTCCAGACATCGAAGCCACTCTCTCCAATAAAGCAAACTTTAAGTTAAGTCGCCCTTGGGCCAACCGATACGAAGACCTGGACCCAACAGAGGAGTTTCCGTGTTTCGATCCCTATCGCTTCGCTCGAAATTGTCGTTATCGGTGGCCGGCCTTGCGATTCTCATTCTCGGATTGATGACGGCCTTCGTCGCCAAGCAAAGTTTCGAAACCGCCGAAAAAAATGCCGAAAAGATTTCGCGAAACGCCGCTCACTTCTACGGTGGAAACATCAAATCGACTTTGGAAAACAATCTCTTGGTGGCGCGATCTTACTCGCAAGTCCTGCTTGGCAAAAAAGCTTTTGGCGAAGTCTCTCGCGATGCCGTCAACCGTGAACTGCAATCGCTATTGGTTTCAAATCCGGGTCTGATCGGATCGTGGACCGGCTGGGAAGCCAACGCCTTTGACGGCAAAGATGCGCAATGGGTGCAAAAGCCCGGACACGATGCCACGGGACGCTTTATTCCTTACTGGAGCTACGATAAAGGCCAAGCTTACCTAAGCCCGCTGGTGGGTTACGAAAAAACCGGCGACGGTGATTACTATCTCGTTCCAAAGGCTCGCAAAAAAGAAACATTGGTCGAGCCCTACATTTACCCGGTCGCCGGAGTTCCAACGCTGATGACGTCGGCCGTGGTGCCGATCCTGATCAACGGCGAATTCAAAGGTGTGGCCGGAGTCGATATCGGACTGAAAGACATTCAATCGCGTGTTGCCACCATCAAGCCTTACGACACTTCGGAAGCCTACCTGGTCTCCCCGTCTGGCGCCTGGATTTCGCATCCGAAAGACGAGCTGATCACCAAGGCCGCCAAATTCGCTTTCGAGTCTGATAAAATTCTGGCGAGCATTCAAAAAGGTGAAGAGCTGAGCCTGACCGGCTTTGATTCTGAGCTTGGCGAAAATGTCATCTACACCATCGAACCCGTGAAGATCGGACAGACCGATCAGGCTTGGGGCTTGATCATCCGCACGCCGACCGCCGCGGTCTTAGCCGATGCGCGCACTCTTTTATTCAAACAGATTTTCACCTCGCTTCTGGGTGCCCTGCTATTGATCATGGCGGTTTTTGCGCTGGCCCACCTGATTGCGAAATCCATGAATCAGCTTTCAGGACAATTGGAGCAATCATCGCAAGAGGTGAACCTGGCAATCCAGCAGCTGACTCAGTCTGGGCAAAATCTTTCGCAAGCCTCTGCTGAATCAGCCGCATCGCTGGAAGAAACCGTGGCGTCTCTCGAGGAAATGAACTCGATGGTTCAGCGCAACAGCGAAAGCGCCAAGGTGGCGGCAGATCTCTCGACCGAGACCAAGACCGCGGCCGCGAAAGGTCAGAATGAAATGACGGAACTGTTGCAGCAGATGGTGGCGATCTCGCAGTCTTCAAGAAAAATCGAAGAGATCATTACGGTCATCGATGACATCGCTTTTCAGACCAATCTGTTGGCCCTGAACGCGGCCGTCGAAGCCGCACGCGCCGGCGAGCAAGGAAAAGGTTTTGCCGTCGTCGCCGAAGCGGTCCGCAATCTCGCGCAGCGAAGTGCCGTCGCCGCCAAAGACATCAACGATCTGATCCGCACCAGCGTCACGCAGGTCGAGAGCGGAAAAACAAAGGCCGAAGTGAGCGGCAAGGTTTTAAAAGAAATGGCGGACTCGATCGAGAAAGTCGCCAATCTCAACGGCGAAATCTCACGGGCTTCAGAGGAGCAAGCCACCGGTGTCAGTCAAATCAGCAAGGCCATGACCCAACTGGATCACGCCATCCAGTCCAATGCGGCCTCGTCCGAAGAAATCGCCAGCACCGCCGAAGAAATCGCATCGCAGACACGAACAATGAAATCCGTCGTCGAAGAAATGCACACCCAGATCAGCGGCAGCAGTGGCGCACCAGATCTGAACCACAGACCAGCCGACATCTCACCGGCCGCCCACACACCACGCAAAAGAAAAAAAGCAGCCTAGCCCGGGGCTGCCACCTGTACCGGACACCTGCTCGGAGCTTCATGCCAGCTGTCTGTCGTGTCGGATCTTTATCGCAGCGCCCGCACAGCCTTCCGGCTCATCCGCCACAAGAGCAGAAGCTATACGCGGACGTCACAAGGCCAACCGCAAAGTTGTGCCTGCCCGATACGAATGCTACCAATGCGCTTGACGATGATGGCCTGAACACAAGGTCGCAAGATTCTCAAGACTGTGCGAACCACCTTCCGCGAAGCCATGAATATGATGCACCTCAAGCCAGCGAGTGTTGGGACAGCGGATGCCTTCGTGATTTCGGTGCGTGCACTGGTTTTGATCTCGGACGAGGACTTGGTGTTGGACCGCGGCTGGGATGTAGCGCTTGGGTTTTCGTGTCTGTCCTGGGACAGGTGAAGTTGAGTGCTCGGGATTTTGCGTCTGTCCTGGGACAGGTGGGTTTGAGATTTCAGGACCTGTCATCTGTCCCAGGGCAGATTGATTTAAGCTCTCAGAGTTTTTCGTCTGTTCTGGAACGGACAGATTGGTGCTTTCAGTGTTTTGGTGTTGAACCTGTCCTGAGCCGAATAAATTCAAGCTTTCATACCTTTGACCTTGAATCTGTCCCGGGACAGAT
>CBIHNW010000039.1:0-18729 GCA_966211795.1 uncultured Bdellovibrio sp.
ACTCACTCACTCACGATGAGCTGCCTATTCTTCCCCTGCCGAAACTGAGCCACACTCCTCCAATCCAACCCTTCGCCCCAAACTCCTCATTCCCTCCCAAGAAAAGGGATCCTGATTGTACCCAATCAGGATCGCGAAGCGGCCACAAGCCAACAAGCAAACCACCAGACCACGGCCGCGCGCCTGCGAAGACAGAACCCACCAACCCGCAAAGCGAAGACCAAGACCCTGCGCAAGCCCGAAGACCCAGTGCATCTCACGCTTCAATTCAGGACTGCATCCCTGAGACCGCTCCGGTTTTCAGGCTTCCACTGGCTTTCTCACCGCGCGCCTGCGAAGACAGAACCCACCCAGCCGACAATCTCACCGCGCGCGGCTTCCGTCATATTTCAGCTCGGGTCTGGTGTGGTGATAGTGAAAGTCTCATTTCAAATCACTGACGAAATGTTTGGCAGCTTTTATTTCTTTCTTGTGTGTCTGCTTTTGTTCTCGGTGAATAATTGCGCGCCAGAATGGGAAGTTATTTAGAAATTTGTCAATTCACCGAAAAAGTTGAGTAACCTAAAAGTCCGGTATCTTTTATTTATGGGGGATCGCGAATGGGAATGAAGTACACCTTGCTGGCGTTCTTGTTTTTAGCCACAAGCTCTTGGGCTCACTCTGGCGCGCCAAGATTCAAAGCCACTCGTCAATTCGCAAGAGGACGCATTCTGATCGAGCCCCGCGCCGGTGTTTCCGATGCTGATTTGGAAAAGACTCTCGCCAAAGTCAAAGGGCGTTCCCGCAAGCTGGGAAAAGGTCGCTTGAAGATGGTGGATCTTTCAACCCAAGGATCAGAAGAGGCGGCCGTTGCTGCGTTAGCGAAAAATCCGAACATTAAATATGCCGAGCTCGACCGTCAGGTGGAAGCGACGTTCACGCCGAATGATCCTTACTTTTCCTATCAATGGCATTCCACGCAGGTGAATTTGCCAACGGCGTGGAATACGACCCAGGGAGCTGGGATCACCATCGCCATTTTGGATTCAGGGGTGGATGCCTCTCATCCTGATTTGGCGGCAAATCTTGTTTCTGGATTCAATGTCTACGATAACAACACCGATACTTCCGACGTTTGCGGTCACGGGACCGCGGTGGCGGGAACGGCGGCGGCATCGTCAGGCAATGGCTTGGGCGTTGTCGGAGCCGCAGGTCAGGCGAAGATCATGCCTGTGCGCGTGGCCTACTTTGACTCTGTTCAAAATGGATGTTTCGCTTATTACAGCACCATCGCAAGCGGCATTACGTATGCGGCCGACCATGGTGCCCGCATCGTCAATTGCAGCTACGACACTTTGCCAACAAGTACGGCGATTCAAAGTGCCGCTCAATATTTAAAGAGCAAAGGTGGATTGCTTTTCGTTTCGGCCGGCAACCGCGGTATCGACGAAGGCCTGACACCAACCGATACGATGATCGTTGTTTCGGCAACCGACAGCACGGACATGCGAGCTTCGTGGTCCAGCTACGGAAATTACGTCACGATCTCTGCTCCCGGTAACAGCATCTTGACGACAACCATGGGGAACTCTTACCAGTACTGGTCCGGCACTTCCTTCTCGAGTCCTTTAGCTGCAGGTGTCGCCGCATTATTGATGTCAGCGCGCCCAACTGTGCCCGCCAATATCATCGAAGGTTTCATGTATTCGACGGCCAGGGATTTCGGAGTCGCCGGTCGCGATCCTGAATACGGATATGGTCGAATCGATGCGGCCGCCGCCATGCAAGCCGTCGTCAATTATAACAATGTCAGTGACACCCAGAAACCGACCGCATTGATCACCGCTCCCGTGAATGGCGCGGCCGTTTCGGGCGTGGTTACGATCAATGCCAATGCAAGTGATAATATTGGAGTGACGAAAGTCGAATTGCGAGTCAACAATGCCTTGATCGCCACGGACAATTCGGCGCCTTATTCTTTCAGCTGGGATTCAAAATCGTTGCCGAACGGATCCGCAAGCCTTGTCGTCACCGCTTATGATGCGGCTGGAAATTCCACGGCTTCGTCCGCCGTGAACGTGTCCATCAATAATGATAACACGGCACCGACGGTTTCGATCACTTCACCAACAGCCAATTCGAAAGTTTCGGGCGTCGTGACCGTGAATGTATCGGCCTCTGACAATGTCGGCGTCACGAAAGTCGAGTTCAAAGTGAACGGTGCGGTTTTCGCGACGGGCGCATCGGCGCCGTTCTCGTTCAGCTGGGATTCGCGAACGATCGGTGATTCCATGGTGACACTGTCGGCGACCGCTTACGATGCGGCCGGGAATTCGCAAACTTCCGTGCCCGTCTCGGTTACGGTCGCAAATTCAGCTCCGCCAGCAGATACGCAAGCGCCTTCGATCACCATCCTGAGCCCGGTCGCAGGCTTCAGTGTAGCGGACGTCGTCAACGTGAATATGTCTGCTTCCGATAATGTCGGCGTGACGAAAGTTGAATTGAAGGCGAATGGGACTTTGCTCGCCACGATGACGGCTCCTCCGTACACTTATAGCTGGAACACGAAATCCGTCGCAAACGGTGCTGTCTCTTTGACCGCAACGGCTTACGATGCGGCCGGAAATACCAAAATCGCGACGAATTCGGTGACGGTTGCCAATGATCTGACCGCACCGACTGTTTCCATCACCTCGCCAACAGCCAGCGCCAAAGTCAGCGGCATCGTCGCGGTGAACGCGTCGGCCACGGACAATGTCGCCGTCGCGAAAGTTGTCTTTTCAGTGAAGGGTGTTGTTGCCGCGACCGTCACCAGTGCCCCTTATTCTTTCAATTGGGACACCAAGTCCGTCGCAAATGGCAGTGCCGCCTTGATCGCGACGGCTTACGACAATGCGGGCAACTCGAAAGTATCGGCGTCAGTCACCGTCACGGTTGCCAATGACGTGACGGCACCAACTGTTTCCCTCACTTCGCCGACCGCGAGCGCAACGGTCGCGGGACTGGTCACTTTCACCGCGAACGCTTCGGATGCGGTTGGCGTGACCCGGGTCGAGTTCAAAGTGAATGGCACACTGATCGGAACTGATACGACGTCTCCGTACTCGGTGGCTTGGGATTCCAAGTTCGTGGCGGATGGCACGATCAGTGTTGTGGCCGTCGCCTACGATGCGGCTGGAAATTCGAAAACCTCAACCGCAGTCTCGATGAAAGTGCTCAACCCGACTCCGGATACCGTTGCGCCGGTTGTGACGATCGCAAATCCACTGGCCGGATCGAAGGTCGGTTTGTCGGTGACGGTGTCTGCCAAGATCACCGACAATCGCGCCCTGACCGGCATGACGTGGACGCTCGCAATTGATGGTGCCCAAGTGGCAAGTGGCACCGGATCGTCGATTTCCTACCGATGGAAGACCACGACCCTGGCTGCAGGCACACACACGGTCACGATTCAGGCCAAGGACCAAGCCGGCAACATCGGACAAAGCTCGGTCGACGTGCAAAAGTAAACACATCGAGGCTCTGCATTGAAAGTGCGCGGCCTCAACTCGGAAGATCGGTGGTGTCGGCATGGACATCACCGACGTAGTAACAGGGATGCGCTCTTTGAGCGAGACAACGAAGGTCTGGCATTTGTGAGACCGCTTCTAGCTTCTGCGCATGGTCTGTGATACACCCAAGGAATGACCCACAAATTATTTCCCGGACAAGAGTTTAAGGCCTACCTTTTTGATTTTGATGGCACCGTCGCGGATACGATGCCCGGCCATTACGAGGCCTGGAACCATGCTTTGAAATCCTATGATGCCACCTACACGAAAGAGCAGCATCAAGCCTGGGCCGGTAAGCCCATTCAGGAAATCATTCGGCTCTTGAGCGAGCTACACGATGTGGCTTTGCCGGTCGAGGACATCATCAAGGTGAAAGAAATCCATTACTCAAAGTCGGTTCATCTCACCAAGGTGATCGTTCCGGTGTTTGAAATCATTCAGGCGGCCCACGGCAAGATTCCGATGGCGATCGTATCTGGCAGTCACCGCCCCGCCGTCTCGTCAACGCTCAAACTTTTGAAGATGGATCATTATTTCGATCTGCTCGTTTGCGCCGAGGACTATGAAAATGGCAAACCAGCTCCGGATTGTTTTCTCAAGGCTGCCCAGTTTTTCAAAGTTGAAGCCAAAGATTGCCTGGTGTTTGAAGACGGAATGCTTGGCATTCAGTCCGCGATTGCGGCCGGCATGTCATATCTAAAGATTGAAGCCCACCCGGACAGCGGGCACCGAATCGTTCGGTCTTGATCGCGGCGTCTTCTTTCGAACACCCGTCCCGAGGCGACCGATCTTCTGTGGTTGATGAGCCAAAGGCTGGCAGGTCTCACAGTAATGGCTCAGCCGATCGCCTTTGCCGGTCGGTCGTTTGATGACGGGACCATGATGAAAAGGACACTCTTTGCGACGAAAGATTTGCCAGTGTCGCTTGAGCTCACCCGCTTTTTTCCATTTGTAAAAGTTCAGAGAATACTGGCGCGCTTCTTTCACCAAAGCGGCTTGTTCGGCTGACGACAATTCACCGATTCGGGTCTCGGGGTGAAGCCTGAGATTGTAAAGCACTTCGTTTTTGATGATATTGCCGACACCGGCGAAAATAGTCTGATCCATCAAAAGATCACAGACCATCTCTTCTGGTTTTTTCTGTATTTTGGAGAGGGCCTTTTTCGCGTTCCACTTTTTCGACATGATGTCGATCGACCAATCATACTGGGTCTCGAGGTCATCGGGGATTTCTTTAATGGCGCAGCTGTAGAAATAGATCTGATCGCCGTGCGGAAAGGTCAGCTGCAATTTCGGAATGCGATTTTCTCGCGGATCGTTGATGCGGTAACTGCCAAACATCAAAAAATGAATGCGCAATGTGATGCTATCAAATATCAACAGGAAATGTTTTCCCCAACTGCGGACCCGCTTCAGCCGATGGCCCGAGATTTCTTGAAAATCAAGCTTGGCACTGCCCTCGGCCTTTCGAATCTTTTGATCGAGGAACGGGGCGAATTCTTCTGCGGCGATAACCAGTGACGGACCTTCCATGACAGGTTTTTTTGCAATTTCAGGTCCATGGGGTGTGCGCACTGAGAGCCATCAAACGTCGGCTCAAGGGGCATTTTGAGACCTCATTCCCCGAACCGGTTCTCACTCTGGCTCCGTTGGTGGCGATCAGCCGCCGCCTAGCGTGAATGGCAGCAGCTAAGAGGCCGTCTTTGGTTCCTGCGGCCAGAAAAGTGATTTTGGTTTTTGCAACACGCGACGAATCAGGGCTTTGTAGATTTGCTTTCGCTCTGGTGCATTGATCTTGCGGGCCTTGATCGCGACCTGCAATGCCAAAGCAAAAGAAACACCGACATTTAAAATGCCCATTGAAACCACACCAAGAACCGCCGCGATCACATCCGAGCTGTGGATCATATCCGCCGGTAATGAAATCAGAGCCGCCGCGATCGCCCCCGAAGACAAAGTCACGTGACGGACCTCGAGACTGATGCCAAAAAATTTGAAAATGGCCGGCGTCATCCCCAGCAAAAATCCCAATGAAATACTGGCCGCAATTCCGAGCATGTTTTTTCTCAAAAAAGCCGCGATCCAACGCGAATAAGTGGCGCCGAAAATAAAATTCATGCGCCGGTTGACGGCCAAGGCCGGCGAAATGCGGTGAAAGACAAACCAGTTCTCGATCCAGCCTGAAAACAAGCTCGAGACCCAAAGCAAAACCCCGGTCCACGCGGCGTAAAAAGGCGTCAGTCCGAGAATGGAAAAATCATGAAGCGTGTGCAGCGCCGTTTCCGGCGAAAGCAAGGACGCTTTCGTCGTTGCAGAAATCGCCCAGCCCACGGCCGCCACCATCGGAACCACGCCCAGGACGTTGCCAAGAATCGCCACGAATTGCGAGCGAATCAGATTCAGAATTTCATCCACCAGTTCATCTTCTCGACCACCCATCTTGGCCGCTAAGGCCGGCGCCGTCAGCGAGGACTGTTTGGTGCCGAGCGTGTAATGCATAAAGTGCATGAAGAGAAAACTGCTCGCATAGTTCAAAGCCGCAAAAAAGCCAGAATAAAGACTGCTGATCTTCAGTGCGTAGACCGAAAATTTAATCATCGTCGTCAGTGCCGTGACCACTCCGCCGCCGATGGCACTTTTGAACATCGACAGGTATTCACTGACATTGCGGGTGATGTAGGCTTCGCCGGTCTCCCCTGCACGCTCGACGATTTTGCGTGAGAGCAATGAGAAGTTTTGGCTGAGCAGCTTGATGACGCTGCGAGATTCGACATTTTCGGCAATCAGGCTGCCAAGAATTTGCGAGGCCAGATAGGGATCGATGCGCTCGTTCGAAACCAGGCTCAGCAAATCTCCGATGCGTTTTAAGAGACGCTCCAGTCGATCGATTTTGTACACGATCTGAACGCTGACCCCCTGTTCGTTCAGATGCTCATGGATTTCCAGCAATGAGCGCTTGGTGTCTTCGATGCTGACCCGCACTTTGTTTTCCAATGCTCGCTGAAGATCGGGATCTTTCTCGTTCAAAAACTTTTCAACAACTTTGGGCAGAGAATAAAACGGTGTTTTTTCAAAATCGAGACTGGACATTCTTTCACGAATCTCGTGCGACAGTCCCAGACCTTGCACCTGCAACGCCAGAATCAAAATCGATTTTTTGGCATCATGCTTGAAACTGTTCCAGTCCTGCGGTTCATCCGCGCTTTTCTCATATTCAAAAAGCTCATAAATGCGCGGCAATGTTTTCGAGTCCAAAAGCTGCACCCATTCGATGTCCCGAGCACTTTTAAAATTTTCGCGGAAGATATAATGCAGTTCTTGATCTTTTGGGACTTGCGGCAGAATTTTTTCATTCAAGCGGGCCATGAATTCACCCGTGAAATGGTCCTTGCTGGACAGTCCGGTCTGAATGAAAAGCTCAACCGCGTGCGTGTCCAAGACAATGGAACGCAAAGTCCGTGCGACATTTCTTTTCCACTCGATATTGCGGTCCAATAAAATCAAGAGATAACGAGTTCGCGCCGCCTGCGGGGCACCCGTGCTAAAATCAATGTCTGTTTTCGTCGTTCCCTCGATACGGATCCAATCGATCAAATCAAAAAACCATTGCACTCGGTCCTTGAGTGGCGCTTGCGGGGGCGGCACCTGGGCCAACAAAATATCGAGATCTCGCCGGTGATGAAAAGAATTTTTGAGACGCGTCCAAAGCGAAGCATTCGAATTTTGATTCATGCTGGCAAGACTAACATCATCTTCAAGCAGGAGCTAGAAACAGTTTCGACACTCAGGACCTCTTTGCATTTTCTGTTCTTTGCGCTAATATTTTTGCATGTGCGCTGAATACACGCCGGGTCAACCGCTGGAAGTTGAAAAATTAATGATCGCGATCGAGAATTTTAAAAATATTCTGCGCGGCAACTATCAGGACATTCGAATTTTTCCGCGAGATCAAGCGCCGATCATTCGCAAATCCGCGGACGATCGGATCGAGATGATCGATGCCGAATTCTCACTGATTCCAAAATGGTGGAATCCCGAAAAAGCCGAAAAGAAAACCAAGAGCGGACGCCCGGTTTTTGCCACCCACAACGCCCGCCTTGAATCCATTCACGAAAAACCAACTTTTAAAGATTCATTTCAAAATTTTCACTGCCTGGTGCCGATCAAAAGTTTTTTTGAAAGTTCGCTCTTCGGAAACTTGTATCCGGGAAATCGCTTGAAGCTGACAACGGGAAACATTCTTTTTGCGGCCGGTTGTTATTCCGAGTGGATCAACAAGACCACCGGCGAGGTGATTCTAAGCTTCACCATCGTCACCCGTCACCCGAGCTTGCAGATTTTCGAAGCCGGTCACGATCGCATGCCGGTGTTCCTGGATCTCAAAGCAGGACTGCAGTGGTTGCAAAACGAAGGTAGCTCCCACAAGGATCTCAAAGATTTTCTGCTCGAGAAAATGCTCAATGGCTCACTTCAATTCGATATCACGATTGATCGCCCGCTCAAGGACTCCTGGACGAAGAATTCTCCGGAAGCTTCCGAAATCGAAGAACTGCGCAAATTGCTCAAGAAATCGTCCTGAGATCGCAACTCCACATCGCCCTTACCAAACAATCCTTACACCTGTCGCTTGGATGTCAGCGAATCATCTATGCTTTGACGAAATTTCTTCATCCATCTTTTCTGCTCGGCGCTCGCCGCATGAAAGTCCTGCTGATATTGCTCATCCAAAAGCGCGAGCTTCGCCTGGGCCGAAGCCCGTTTCCAAACAGGCCCCGCCAAAAGTCTTCGCAACCCTGGACTGGCAATTGATTTCTTCATCTGCGCGATCGCCAGCCGGCACAAGATCACCACCAGCTTCGTTTCCATTTGCACGCCACCTTGCTGATTCATACGGACCTCCTCGGTCTGATGAACTGATCATCCAATAAAAACATTGAATGACTGTGGAAGGGCCGGAAAACGTTTCGGATCAAGCCAATTCATCAGGATTGCTTGAGTTGCCGTCTCAAAATATCACCTCAGTCCCATATTGAACTCGGCATCGCTTCCGGGCTTTTGATTAAAGGCTTTCTCTGCCAGACGCTCGCGGCCTTGCAAGGGCTGGAGCCATTTTGATTCATCAAAAATTTGTCGGATCTGGGCTCCCGTTTTGCGAGCGTCGGATGCGCCTTCGGCAGAAGGTAGCAAGCTTGCGATGAATCGCATGCCATTGGCAACCAGCTCGGGAAAGAAGGCCGCAGCGGCCACGCGGATTTTGCCGGGAAGAAAAGGAATGAGCTCGGATTTTTCATCCTGAATGGCCGCGATGATTTTCTGTGCGGCTTTCACCGGCGACAGCGAAATTCCGGGGAACACATCGGCCGCGGCGAACCACGCGAACTCTTTTTCATGTTGGCCTTTAAAGACGGCTTGAATGGGCGAGCCGGTTCGCATCACCGCTGGGTACACGGTCGTGACCTGAATGTTTTCGGCGGCGAGCTCGGCCGCAAGGCCCTGAGAAAAACCCGCCAACGCAAATTTGGACGAGTCATAAGGAAGCATGTGCGGGACCGCGACCTTTCCGCCGAGTGAGCAGATGTTGACGATGTGTCCCCGCCTTTGACGTCGAAAGATCGGCAGGATCGCGAATGTCGATTCGAGAATCGCAAAAAAATGCAGCTCCATCTGCGCTTCGAAATCTTCGCGGGTCATCGTCGCGAACGGACCCACGGTGATCGCGCCAGCATTGTTCACCAGGATGTCCAATCCTTGCCAGCGCTCGACGGCGCTCGTGATCGCGGCTTGCAACGAAGTCCGATCGGTGACGTCAGCTGCCACCAAATGCAGCTCGGCTTGGGGAAATTGCGACAGAAGCATGGTGCGTGCACGATCCAACTCGTCTCCTTGACGCGCTAAGATTGAAACGCGCGCGCCTTGCCGCAAAAGCTCTTGGGCGAGCGCCATTCCTAGACCTCGAGAACCCCCGGTGATCAGAACCGAACGTCCGCGAATTTCTTTGCGCATTAGCACGGACGAAGCGTACAGACCGGCTGCGGTCGCGGCCAACACGGCAGCGACTGGGGACTTTCGCCGCAGCATCATCAACGACCCAACTCCACACATCAGGGCAAGCTCTTTTTTAAGACCATTTCGCATGTCACTCTCCTTTTTCTCGAGGCATTGATGGCCCATGATGCGAATTTCATTCCGCGCTTTCCGTGGGCCATGAAACGGACCCATAACTTGCCGGGACTTGATGCCGCTTTTCATCTTTGATAGACCCATCGGACCCCATCGCTTTGAAGCATCAAGGAGTTTTCGTGAAAGCAATCCTGGCCGTTCTGCTTATTTTTTTCTCATGCCTAGCCCACGCAGATCTTGAACAAGATTATTTGGAGTTGAAAGACCATGGCCGCGACTTGCAAGACACAGGGACCATTTGCGAAGAGGTGGCTGTGCTTGAAATGCAGCGTAAATACGGACCGCAATTCACGGTTTTGTCTGGCTTGGAATACGGCGAACCCAATCGAGTCATTGGCGAGCTGGATCTGATCGTTTTCGACAACCAAAGCCAGCAAGCCATTTTGATCGGCGAAGTGAAATGTTGGAAGAGCTTGGGACAGGGGCTGCAAAAAGCGCACGAGCAGCGCCGGCGATTTTTGAAAACCATTTACTCTTCAAAGTCTTTGAAATTTCGTCTGAAAGACGATCCAAGTCGCCCCTTCGCTCTGGAGCAATTCAACGAAGCCCATGATTTCATCTCGATTGCGCAAAAAGGATCCTTGGATTCAGGATATGACTTTGAACTGGAATACTCCCTCAGTGATTTGATGAGCTTGCGGGAGAAGATCATGAAATGCCAAAAATCAGGCAGCTGCAAAACTGTGCAACACGCACCTCACTTGGACCAATGAATGCACGCGGCTTGATTTGACTTGGAAACTGGGTGAAGCTTGAGGCGTATGGACCCAGACTCTGGCATGACCCTGACGCTTCTTTTTATCGGCTTGTCGTTTGTCTTAGTGGCGCTGAACGGCTTTTTTGTGGCGGCCGAGTTTTCCATCGTCAAAGTGCGCCGCACTCGCCTCGAAGAACTATCGAAAAAAGGAAGCCACCGGGCAAAACTCGCCCTTGAGTGCGTCGACAACCTTGACGAATACCTTTCAGCCACCCAACTGGGCATCACCCTTGTCAGCCTGGCATTGGGCTGGATCGGCGAAGAATCTTTTTACCGAATATTCGAAATCCTGTTTCATGATTTTCAAGCCGCCAATGAATCCTTGGTTCACGCCGTAGCGTTGGGACTTTCTTTTTTCATCGTCACCATGTTGCACGTTGTACTGGGAGAACTGGTTCCAAAAAGCATGGCGATCCAGCGGGCCGAAAAAATCACCCTCTTCATCGCCGCTCCTTTGGTTCTTTTTCACAAGCTCGCCCGCTACGTCATTCACTCTTTTACCTGGATCGCCAATTTGATCCTGCGTTTGATCGGCTACCACGGCGAAGAGGAAAGCGCGCTGTCGGAAGAAGAGCTGAAAATGGTGATGCAGGAATCCCATGAAGAAGGCGTGATCTCAGACAGCGAAGCGCAAATCATTCACAAGGCCCTGAGCTTCTCGGATAAACGGGCCCAGGAAATCATGATTCCCCTGGACGAAGTCGAATACCTATCCTTGGACCGCAGTCTCGAGGAAAATCTGGCGGTCACCGAAATGAGCCTCTTCACCCGCTTCCCCGTGATTGCCGGAAATCCGCCGAACGTTGTCGGCATCGTGCACATGAAGGATGTGCTCAAAGCTCTTTCCGAAAACAAATCCATGGCCGCCATCGAAAATTCACTTCGGCCCGCAATCTTTGTCGACCCCTACATGCGCCAAGACCAAATGATGAAACTGATGAACCGGCGGCGCACGCACATGGCGGTCGTTCATGACCCCAAGACCAAACGAAACATTGGTCTCGTGACCTTGGAAGACATCCTTGAAAACCTGGTCGGCGAGATCGTCGACGAACACGGTAATTGAATAAATTGATCCCAAAATTCAAAGAATTAATTTGATTCAATAAACAAATCGAGAATGAAACGCTTATGCATTATGCGCATATATTCCCGATTTGAGATTTGTTGAAGGAATCTTCTTAAATCTTCACATTTCCTTCAGATATACCGAAAAGATAGGTCAAGAAGGGAAGGACAGTAGGCATGGCCAAGATCGAAAATGGTATAAAAAATCGACGCCTGAAGAACTATCTGCTCTTTCCAAAAGTGCAGACCAAGTACGCTTTGCTCTACAGTGGCTTAATCGCGGCTTTGGGTATTTTACTTTTGATGGCTCAATGGAACGCGAACCAAGCCATCCTCAAACAAATCGAGATTCCGGCCGTCGCCGACGTGGTGACTCAGCTTCAATATCGGAACATGATTTTGCAAATCTGCTTTTTTGTGTTGGCTTGCGTGTCGATGTTCTTGATCACCATCACCATGACCCACCGGTTCTTGGGACCCATTGTCGCCATCATTCGACACTTAGAAACATTAAGAACTCAAGGCAGCGCCAAGCCGATCGTCCTGCGACGCGAGGACGAAATGGCACCGCTGATCGACTATCTTCAATCGGTCGATATCAAAGTCTCGGAAAAAGTGGATGGGCCCAAGTCATGATTCACTCTTTCACGCGCCAAAAAGGCATGACAATTTTAGAAGCCTTGGTGAGCACTTTCATTTTGAGCTTGGTGTTCGTGGGCTTCATGGGTTCGATGTCGGCCGTGAACACGGATCTTAAAAAGGTTCAGATGCAAGCGTCACGCGGCGACGTCTCGCGAACTTTGCACACGAACCTGAGCAATCGGGCCAGCATCATCAATTCTGCCGAATTCGATACCAATCTAAATAAGTGCCTGAACGGAAATGTGGCCGGAGGTTGCGTCCACTTCGAACAACACGAGTTCAATCTCTATTCAAGCATCAAAGATCAGCAAGTCATGGATCCCGCGACCCATCTTCCGAAAGTGGACGGATCCGGCAACCCGGTCATGCAGGCCGATGTGATCGGCGGCGTTAGCGGCACCACCTGCGCCACCACCGGCTCGTCCCTGACCTCTGTGTTCTACACTTCCAACGGGCAACACTGTGCCTGCGGTGATCCCGCGGCCCATTGCCCGTTCCAAGTGATCACCAAATACGCGGCGATTTGCGCGACCGGCACCACCTGCTCAAAACCTGCCGCGCTCAAAGTATTTTACAGCATTAAGGTCCGCCCCGACCTCCCCGAAGACGCCGCAAAGACGGTCGTCCTGCGCGATGAATCCAGCGACCAGATCATCGATCTCGGCGCAGATGATCAGTACTATGTGAAATTCGTGAGCGCTCGTTCTTACGACGTCAACACCACGACCGGCGTGAAAACGATCAGCCAAAGCGTCACCGAAACCGACATTCGGCAAGGCAAAGGTTTATCTTACGGCGTTCCCGGTTACTTTGAATTCGAAGTGAACCTGGTCGCACCCGAAGACGTCACATCGATCCAGCTTTACCGCTACGTTTACCCTGCGGCCTGTACTTTAACGAATGTGGGCTCCGGAGCCTGCCTCCTGCCCCAGGCCAGTGATTACACGGCTCTTGGCGCCATCCCTTTCACCGCGACTAAGGCCGCAACGATCACCGTCACCGATAACGTCGCCGTCGGCCGCCTGATGGATTACCGCGTTCGCTCGTTCAATAGCAGCAACGTGGTCGTCAATGACTCTCGTCTCGACTTGCGCGCTTATTTTAAAGACACCGGAACCTTGTCTGTCACGCCCCCTGCCAATCTGGTTTTTACCTGCGATCCGGCTTCGACCGTGAATACATTTGCGTTTCAAGCTAAATCCCTGAGCGGCTGGAAAACTCTCACGCACACCATTTCTCCGACACTCAATTATGGTGGAACTACTTACACGACCATCCCTGGAATGGATGTGAACCCACTGAACACGGCCGTGCAGAATTTTGTGGCGGATCCTAAATATTTCGCACCAGGCGTGACCTACACGATCACCTTTTCGGGCGAAACGAATGAAGGCGTGATCAAGAAAGACATTCGCACCTTTACCAGTCTCGTCAAGCCCGCCCAGAGTTTAACCTTGAGCTCCCCCGCCACGGCCACGAACGTGCGCACGAAAAACGATCTGACAGTCACGATGGACGTGAACCTTGCTTGTTCAGATACCGTGACCAAAATGATGGTCGATATCAAAAAAATCACGCCATCCACGGGGTTGATGAACGCGACGGACCTGGTGGACTCTTGCGCACCGCTGGCTGGCGCCACGGACGAGAACAAATTTCGCTGCACCAAAACCTTGCATTGCAACGAGTGGCTCGGGGTCGCTGACGTCAGCCTTTGCGAATCCAAATTCGCGACGGACACGCCACTGCGAGCAACGGCCGTTGTGACATCGAGCAAAAGCTTCACGCAGACCAAGACCTCGGACTTTATCGCCGGCGCGAAGGTTTCGGTTTCAATTGTCAGCAGCTATGTGCAGTGGGTTGCCAACAACACCGTCGATACGCCAAAACTGACCGTCAGCTCGATCCCGACACAGGTGCAATTGTCATCGCCCCTGTCACCGGGCGAATCCATTCATCTGGCCTTGGACGGATCGTTCACGCATTCCACGCACACCTGCGGGTATTCGAGCAGCGTGAATGCCAGCTACAACACGTCGACGAAAATTTGCACGCTGACGATGACCACTCCAAATCCAGTCAAAGGCGACGTGATTGCACTGACAAGCCCGGACGCCAACGTCGAGATCATCAGTCCGTCCAATGTCGTGCTGCTCGAATTGAACGAAACCCAATTGAGCTGCAGCACCATCACCGATCGTCCGACATGCACCGGCGGCAAAACTTTGAAACGAAAAATCACGACCATGGGTTCTTACAATCTGACGTATGGTGACGGAACGGTGACCATCACCGGTTACAAAACCGTGGCTTCGGATTCGGCGATGGACTTTTTCATTTCGTACATTCCACGTAGCACGACGGCCAAGGGAAGCTTCGCCATCACTTTGGAAAAAGTGGTCGGCATGGGTGCGGGCGGATCCGCCGATAGCTTCAAATCGAAATTTTACACCGACGCCGCCGACATGAAGGTGTGCACGACGTCCGGCGGTTGTCCGGGAACCTACACCGTGATCGATGGCAGCCTGTTTTCGGCGCGACGATCGGCATTTCCTCCGGGCGAACCTTTTGATATCAGCTTTGCCAGCGTCTACACCTCGAATGCCACGCAAGAGCTGATCATGGTGCGAGAGTGCTACTGTGGACCTTAAACACCCGTCTCGCTTTATTCGCGAGGAAAAAGGCTTTGGCATTTTGGTGATCGTTGCCATCATCGCGATGACCTCAACCATCATGTTGGGTTACAGTGTGATCGGGAACGCGCAATCACAACAAAAGTACGACACCTTTGTCGAAGGCCGACGCAAAACCTCGGAACGCATTTTGGGTTACGTGCAAAGCATGACGATGATGAGTTCCAACCTGAACAATAAAAACTCGCCGGATCAAAACACCGCGCTTCGGGATTGCGTCGCGACCGGCGATCCCTCGGTCGACTGCCCCGGCAAATTCAGCCTGAACTTTTATGCGCCAACGGCAGATGGGTTTGAAAAGGTCATTGGCACTGCGGACCATCCGGCATACCAGACGTTACTCGGAGAAAATTGCGAACCGATGTCAACCATCGACACTTCGAATTGCAACTTTAAATCCGTGGCGCTTTGCCAAGTGCGATGCCCCGGAGGCCAAACCGCTTGCGGCATGATCAAGATGCTGGATTGCGATGTCGAAGTTTCTCCACTGGGCGAGTCCGTGGTCGGACATTACTTGCACTCTCAAAAAACCACTCGCTTCGCGGCCAGCTACGCTCTTCGTCTCAGCCGAGATAAAAAAAGTTACATCGTCAGCCACGAATAACCGACGCAAACAGCAAATCTGATCGCTAAGCCATCGTCGTGATTATTTCGCCGATGGTGGCGAACTTCTTTTATTTTTATCGTAGATCGCGAACATGATCAGCAGAAAGGCGATCATGCGGAAAATGAAAACCCAGCTCTCGCTTTTGCTTTCCGGAGTGGGAACCGAAGTGAATTGACTTGTCACGAATAACAGGGCGATGCGCTCGACGGCCAGAAACCAGCATGCAAACGAGAACAGACGGAAGAATCGATCCCCCGAGGCCTTATAGTATTTCAAAAAGAAAACTCCGGAGGCGGCAAAGGTAATCATGCAAATGCCCGATAGAAATGGACCAATGCTCACCGCCATATTCATGTGCCCTCCCAGATCAGTCCGAACAGCAAAACCACTCCGGAAGCTGCTCCAAGTATGCCTCGCAAAAAGACCCCACCAAATTCAGCCTCTGGTAGAATCACCAAATCGACAAAGAGGATGACGTTATTAAGAGCCAGCAAAACAAAGGAAAGGCTGCTCCACAAAAGCAACTTCGCCTTGTGAAGGCGATAACCTTGGAACAACAAAGTCGCACAACCAATGCTAAATATGGTGCACAATGCATAGACCAACTCAGCCATGATCATCCTCCTTTTTGCTCGAATCTTTCTTACCAGATTCTTTGCCAATAACAAAGGCATCTGCGAATTTTCTGACTTGTTTCGCCGGTGAAAATATCAATTCCAAAATTTTATGTCGGCGAACTTTATACTCCTCCAGCAGTTCGGAAATGACGGGATCCTGGTCCGTATTTTGGGGTCGGTATCGGAATTGATTTGAATTCGTTTCTTGCTGCTCCGTAATGCCAAGCGATGTCAAAAATTCGAGACGACCTTGAACGGAGCTTTGATTGGACCGGAGTACTTTGCTGATTTCATCCGCTGTTTGCCACTGATTTTGATGAGCACGGATGTGAATCAGAACTTCGACAATCTCGACGGAGTCAATGTACTGGAATATAAAAAGCCGAAGCTTTTCCGAAACATCCGAATCTGGCATAGGACAGAATGTTGGCTTATTTCACTCTCAACCGCAATCATGAATCAGAAATGAAGCAAACATTTTTTAAATTTTCCACCGAGTTTGCAATCTGAGGACGTCGAGAGAATAGAATGTCAGGAAAAAATAAGATTTCTCGAGCACAAATGATTTGCCGCTCATCTCATGAGCCCATCTTCACGCACCACATTGGAGCCCGTCGTCGTTTCTTTAGCCTGTAGTTTTAATCGATAAAACGACGCACACTCATGATCCGCGAGCATGATTTTTTATTTACACTCGAGCTTGAGGACGGTCCAATGAGGCGTCGCCGTCCCTGACTGCGTCCTTGTGGCTGCGATAATGTCACCAGAACCAGAGGTCGTGATGGCGCTGGTTCGGTAGGCGCCGAAAGTCAGCGTTGGACTTGAACCGATCCACGAATAGGTCAGCGCATCCGTAAATAAACTAACGGGTGGAAATCCATGGCGCACGCGAAACTGGATTCCCGTCGGCACCGGAGCAATGACATAACCCGCTGAATAAGCTTCACCGTCCTGCGCGAAAGTCATGGCTTCGGCCCTGGCCTCACCGAAACCGATGCTGAAATCCAAGGGTCGATAGTTATCCACCGTTTCCCAGACCGTTGGTGCTGACACCAAAGCTTGCCGTACCAACCATTTGCGAGTTCCATCCTGTCCATCACCAAAGACCATCACGCGACCGTCATCCGAGACGCGAGCACCGGTGACGTAACTGGAAGGCTCCGCAAACGAATCGACAATTCCCCATCCCGTCGATCCGTTCGGACTGTAAGCCACTTGCCATTGCAAGGGGGGAATGGTCGGAATGTATCGCCGAGGACCAGCGACAAAAACCTGACCATCACGACTGGCCGCAACTGCTGATAGAAATTGAAACTGGCCACCAAAATCCATTGTCGTCCACGTGGTGCCTCCATTGGTGGATCGACGTAACACTCCCCGACGTTCGCCGGTCTCAGATCCGGTCGAGTCAATGATGCTTTCAATGCCGACGACGTAGATGACGCCATGACCATCCACTGCAACACGCAAGGGGCTCACCAGAGCAGATGAAAGCGCAAAATTATCAATGGTCGTCCACGTCTCGCCTTGATTGCGACTGCGGCGAACCACCCAAGGCGTGTAAGGCAAACCCCCGACCATTTCGTGCGCGCCACCGATGACGTAGACAGCGCCGCTTCGCGGATCCACCGCGATGTCGGACGCACCGAAGCCGACCTCAGGCGCCGACGAGTAATCATCCACCGTCTTCCAGGTCTCGCCGCGATTGCTGGACCGTCGCACGATCCAATGCTCATTCTTACCGCCGCTTTGGTCAAAGCTTCCCACCAAATAAGTCATGCGCCGAAACGAAGCAGCACCACTCACCGTGGTATCTCCGCCCCCTAAGACTTCATCGACCTTTTCCCAAGTGCTGCTGGTCAACGTACAGGCCAAGCTTTCGAAACCAAATAGCAAACATAAACCGGCCAAAAGCATCTGCCTCATTGGATCCTGCTCTTTCCGCCCTCTCGCCAGAGAGCATGCTCCATGAGAATTTGTCCAATCTAACCACCAAGCAACCACTTTCAATCATTAAACAAAACTTTAATTAATCATTAGCAGAAGCACCAGGCCATTTTGCCAAGGCACATTCTTCGCGAGCTTTGCGTGAGGATGAGATTGCGTGAGGCTGGCTTTGGATTGATGTGTGGGCGTAGAGAGTGGATTTGGGAGGAAATGTTATTTTTTACTCGGTTGTGGGCTTTTCGAATTTCGGCACGCTGTCCTCTGTCTAAGTGGATCTGTATTTAGATGGTGGTAAGAGTTGAGTTTGGCGGAAGCCTGGAGAGGTTCTGGCTTCGCAGGCGCGCGGTCGTGGCTCAGTGGTTTGCATGTAGGCTTGTGGCCGCTTCGCGACCCTGATTGCGTACAATCAGGGTCCCTTTCTGGGGAGGGAATGAGGAGTTTGGGGCGAAGGGTTGGGTTGGAGTTGGGCGACTGAGTTACGGCAAGGGAAGATCTGGCAGGTCATCGCTTGCTTGCTTGCGCGAGTGAGTGAGTCGAGCTGCCTCAAATTTAATTATAATCAATCGCTAGAGATATTGAAGCAAAGCGTTCGTTGAAATTTAATTTGACGAGATTTTTGAGCTCTAAATTTTGTCTGTATTGAATTTAAATTTTCATTTTGAAATTTTCTTAGAAATTCGAATTTTCA
>CBIHNW010000040.1:0-18339 GCA_966211795.1 uncultured Bdellovibrio sp.
ATCGTTGGTTCGGTGAAAAATATCCGAGCTCAACTCTTCTTCTTTGCACAGACGATGAATACGATGCAACGAAGGAACATCGAAAGCCACTGCCTTTAATCACCCTGACATAATCGCTGCAACGACGACCTGACAAAGTCGCTGAAACTTGACAATAATATTTATATGACCTCAGTTTTTCCGCAGAGCTTCATGTGCGCAGCGGGTTTCAGAGTGCAAGTATCAAAGTTCCTGCTTTTCGCGAGACTCATCATGTCCAAGGATAATAATTCATATTCCTCGCAGGCACCAACATCCTCTCGTAGAGCTTCATGTCCATCGCAAGCGCCAAGATCCCCACGCAAAGCCGCGTGTGCTTTCCAAGGCACTCAAAAACCCCAACCCCCCACAAGCCCCCAATTCCTCCAACCCCCAGCCGGGTCTTTTCCTGCGGCCTTTCGTGAATCACGGAGCGCAACAATTGACCATAAATTAAACGCTCGGGAAAAAATAACTGGGTCGCACCTGGTGGCGGCGAGCAAGTGCGTTTTATCAAGGAGCCATTCTTGCTTTATGGCGCTAGATGCGGCTCCTTCTCCCACTTCTTTTCCTGCTTTCAGCCTGTGCGACTCGGTATTCGGTGCCAGAGAGCTATCGGCACCAGGCTCACGCAAATCAAGCCAGACAGACGGTGGTTTTCTTCTTGGTCGATGGGCTTTCAGTGTCATCGCTGTCGCAAGAGTTGAAAGCGGGGCACCTGCCGAATATTAAAAATCATTTTTTAAATGGAAAGCAGCCGTTTTACAGGGCTCACTCTGTTTTTCCATCTTTGACCTATCCGAACATATCAAGTCTTTTGCATGAAGAACCCGTTCACTTGACCGGAGCTTTGGGAAATATCTTGATTGATCGGGGACAAGTGATCAGCCTTGATTCAGCTTTGGACCGTCCTCTTTTCACTCGGCAAATGACTGGAAATAATATCTTCACGCGTTTGCTGGAAAAGGGATCGCTGACCGTCAGTCTTGATTATGGATTGGGTGCGGATGCGACCGTGGCTTCGGACCCAATGGACGTGAAAGTCGCCTTGGCGTTACAGGTTCAGGACTATCTGTACATGGATCAAAAACGGATCGATAGCTTGGCTTTGCTGCTTGCCCAGAATGATGTTTCACGGTGGCCCGAATTTATTTTTATTCACTTGGTGGGATTTGATTTCATCAGCCATCAAGAAGGGGCCGGTTCGAAAAAAGCGATCGCCTACCTGCAAGAATTGGACAACCGCTGCGAACCCGTCTTCAAAGCTTTGCGGAGTGCCGAAAATGAAAATCACAAAGTGATTTCGATCTTAAGCGCCGATCATGGTTTCAGTCCGAGCGTTCAGGAAAGAATCAATGTCGCAGAACTCGTCGATCGGGTTGAGCCCAAGCTCCATGTTTTCAATGAGGGGCGAATGGCCGCTGTGTATTCTTCATCGGAACCGACGGAGGCGCAGTTGTCTCGTTGGTCGCAAGATTTTCTTCAGGAGCGGGCCCTTGACCTAGTGGCGTACCGAAGCGGCAACAAAGTCCATGTTCGCGCTCAGGGCAAGGACGTTCAATTCGAGTTCCAAAAATCTGCCTTGTGTCGCTATCAATCTCTCAGTGTCAGTTTCAATTCGGCTCCCAGTTATTGTCCGGATCAATTGCCAAGCTCTTGGCGAGATTTGTTTTATCCATTTTTGATCGAGAACTTGGCTTTTTATTTCCAAGCCGCAAAACGCGCTGATTTGATTCTTATACCCAAGCCGAAAACGGTGTTTGGCGATTCCGAAGCGGGCTATCACGGCGGCCCTTCGACTGACGAAGTGCTCACTCCGCTATTGATGCGAAATGCGTCGCTGAAAGATCCCGAACAAATTCCCGCAATCTGGGAAATCCTGCAGTTTCTGTAACGACATTGAGATCAGGAACCCAGTCGGGGATGAAAAAAGAGTGAGAGTTTTGGCTCCCACCCTCTCTGAAAGACTTGTGCGTCGGACTATTTTCCCTGTCCAAGCAGTTGAACTGTTAACGGCGTTGAAGAGGCATTCGTCAGCATCTTTAAAGATCCCGAGCGTGAGCCGGCGGCCTTGGGTTTAAACACAACGCTCGCGGTGCAGCTCGCGCCTGGGGCGTAAGAGGAACTTAATGAGCAAGTGCCTTTATTGCCAAACGCAAAGTCACCAGAAATCACGAACGCTGATGGAATCGTCATCGACTTGGTTCCCATGTTCTTGATGGTCACAATCTGGACCGCGCTTGTAGCGCCGACCGCGATGCTACCAAAGTTGATCGAAGGCGCCGAGACAGAGACGGAAGGCGAAGGCACTGGCACCGGAGTCGGACTAGGACTCGGATTCGGGTTTGGAGTCGGGCTTGGAGTTGGACTCGGAGTTGGGCTCGGACTTGAGCTCATGTATTCGTAGGCTCCGATATCGACACCCGCGCCTGACGGACGACGATTGCCACCAAGATCCGTTGCGGGAGCCAAGTCTGCCAAACCGCGATCAATCGCCGGCGAATTGCTTTTCAGGTGATAGTCGCCAGAACCATCTTTTTTGAAATTCACAAACATCGGATCCGAGGTGATCGTGCCTGACGCCACATCGCCGTTGCCATTCATGTTATTGTTCGGGTTGTTGAATAAGATATTGTTTCGAAACGTGTTGTGAGAGGTCGGACCGTATTCTCGAATGCCGTAAGTGGCATTGGAGATGGCGATGTTATTGGCCACATAGTTATCTTGCGAGCCATTGGGTAACATTCCGCTATCGCCAGAACCAAGCAGGATTCCCCACAAGCAATCCATGACGGTGTTGTTGACGATCGTCGATCGACTGGCACCGTGCCATTGGTGAATGCCGATGGCCGCAACGCTAGCAATTAAATTGTTAGCAACATAGCTATCGACATCTGAGATGTAAATCCCTTGCTGGGTCGCACAGCTTCCCTGAGTCGAGCGGCTGATGTTTCGGATCACATTACTGATGATCATGCTATGTCCAGTCTGGCTGGAAACGGTGATGGCGCCGCCGCTGCCGCAGATGCCGGTGGCCATGTCGTGTACGTAATTGTTTGCGGCTGTAAAGTGATGGCCCGAGTCCTTTGGATCTGTTGATGCCCAAGCGGTCGAGATCAAGCCATGGGTCTTCTGTGCGCCCGTCATATCAAAGCCTGCCACCGTGACATAGTTTCCGGTGTTGAGCCAAATATAGCCGGAACCAGAGGCCACGATTTTAGCGCCCCACTTTGTGTCCGAGAGATAAACAATCGGTGCCGTCGCCGTTCCACTGGCCGAAGTTTTAAAACCGCCAGCATAGGTGCCCGGTGCCACGTGCACGGTGGTGCCGGGTTTTGCTAATGCGGAAGCCCGCGAAATCGTTTTCAGCGGAGCGGACTGGCTTCCAGAGTTGGAATCGCTTCCGCTAGCGGAGACATAAAGGTCTGCGGCCAATGCGCTGACCGAAAAAAGACTGCAGGCCAAGGCCAGGCTTGAAACGAGAGAGCGAGACCAACCTTTTTTTGAAAGGTCTGGCGAAGAATGCTTTCGATGAATGTGTGGACTGTTCAAAATTTCCCCCTGTGCGTTTTGCTATTCGCAATAAACTTGTTTTCATTTTCTGATCTGCTCAAAGAATAGCATCGCCCGAATGAAACCCATAAGCAGTTTGGGGAATTTCCGTTCGCAGTGTTCGCAAGAAAAAGAATCTATGTTGAATTTCACGGAAGCGAAAGCTCGCGCAGAGAAGTGCCGTGCGGGAAAGCTGGTGCGCATTCATTTTTCTACGAAGATTTGAAATCAGTCTCGGAATGAAACGGTTGACGGCGCATAAATTCGCAATGTCGAAGAGCTTCGTTCAATTGCGAATCTAATTTTCATTCTTCCGAATCAAATTCGCTTTTTTTAGATTAAGAGCAGACAGCCGTGGAAGGGGATTTTGCTTTCGTCTTCTGGCCCTCTTTCGCGATCAAGAGGTCAGCCATCCGCAACGAGTTGGCAGCGATGGTCAGGGCCGGATTTGTTCCCCCGCTGGTGGGAAAGAATGAGCTGTCTGCGATGTAGATATTTTCAAAGCCGTGCAGCCTGTTTTCCAGATCAACAACGCTGGTCTTTGCATCAGGACCCATCTTGCAGGTGCCACAAACATGGGCGAGCATTTCGTTTTTTTCAGCAGCCTTGATCGTCAAGACATTGTACTTTTTAAACAGAGATTTCATTTTCAATCTCATCGATTCGATTTTCTTTCGATCGTCAGGAGAAATCGTGTAAGAGATGCAGACTTTTCCTTCTTCGCTCCACACGCGGTTTTCAAATCGTGGTGAATCTTCGATGATGGACGTCATGACCAATCGATTGGCCGTGACCTTCGACAAAATAAATTTCATGAAGGGTTTGACCAAGGCGAAAATGCGGCCGATGTCCCTTTGCATTTGCGCGAGAATCACGGAAACGGGCGGAAGCCGGCCGAATGACTGAACCGTTCCCAGGGTTTGATTTTGTTCGGTATAGTAATCATTAAAGCCCAGCTCTTTTGCCGGAATTTTCGGATCATCAGATTTGATTTTCAGCGCGTACAAGTCCACATAGTGACGCATCAGATTTCGGCCAAGAAGACCGGACTCGTTCCCGATGTGGGTGTTTTGCAAAATGATCGGCGTCATCAGCGCACCGGCGGCCAAAATGATATTTCGAGCGTGCAAAGTCACGGTGAGATCTTGAAATTTCGCTTTCACGCCGACGGCGCGCAGTCCCTGGACTTCGATTTTTTCAATCGTGCACTCGGTGATCAGCGAGGCTCCGTGTTTTTCCACTGCCGTGGCAATGCAAATACGGCCCGAATCGTTTTTGCAGCCCTTGGCGCAGAGATAGCTTTGGCATCCCACGCATTCTGTTTTGTCTTCATTGGCGATCGGCAAGTGATAAGGATGCAGACCCTTTCGGGCCAATTGTTCACTCAGAATCTGATTTTCAGGATGGCGAAATGCAGCAGGCTTTCGGACGCGAAACAGTCGTTCGGCCTGGTCATAATAATTGGCAAAATCCACATAGGAAAGTGGCCATGTTTGAAAATCTGAAGGCTTAAATCTTTCCAGCACGGCGCCATACAGCGCGCTTGAACCGCCGACGCCGCTGCCGATAAACGGGGACAGCTTTTTTGTTTTCGGTTTGGTGCAATCTAAAACTTCTCCGCTGAAGCGACCGGCTTTTTGAAGAACCTCTTTTGAATCGACGGACACCGAGAACTGCTCGGCAAACTGTCCTTTCAAAGCTGAGTCCGCAAATGGAGAAAGACCTTTTTCCAAAAACAGAACTGAGAAACCGGCTTGTGCCAATTTGAGACCCACCGGGCCGCCACCCATGCCAGTGCCGACAATAATATAGTCCCAAGTTTCGTCGGTCGTTTTTGAAGGCTTCATAAATCTCTCCTAGGAGTTCGTTTCCATCTCTCCCAGTTTAAAACTTCATCTCTTGAAAAAAGACTGATAAAAAGTGGCCTTCGGGGGCAAAAACAGCAGTGAAAACAAGCATTTGCGGTCGTCAGCAGAAGTGAAAATATCTTTGGTTCCACAAATGCAAAATGCTCTTTCATATCAAGCTCTTAAGTCTGAGCCCTGATGCCGGAAGACTTCAGTTTTGAGCCCGCTAGACCGAAACGTTAGAATGATGGGCCAGAAGCCACTGAAACCTGCTCCCGAACATTTTGAGAAGCTCTATCAAGAGTTAGAAAATTTGGTGGTGGCAGGTCATCATGCAGAATGCCGTCAAGTTCTAGACGCCAGTCAACCGCGAAAAGTTCCGCGTTCATGGGCAGCGAAATTCGGCGCGATCGCCTTTCGGGTGCATCATCCGGCGTATTCTTTAAAAGTGTTGCATCGATTTATCTATCCTGAAAATTCATTTGATGAGCCGGCCACAGTTCACGAAAAGGTCGTCTACGTGTCGGCGCTTTACACCTTTGGCGCGATTGACGAGTCCCACAAAATTTTGGACTCGGTCACTTCCGACGAAGCGCCAGAAGTTTGGTTTCACAAAGCCGGAGCCCATTTTTGCTCGTGGAATTATGAAGCGGGAATTCCGTATTTTAAAAAATACATTCAATCACCGAAAGTCGATGCTTACAAACGGCTGGTTGGTAAAGTCAATTTAGCCTCGGCCTTTATTTTCACTTGCGACTGGAATGCCGCCAGCGAACTGCTGGAAGACGCAAAGGCGGAATGCCAATCCCAAGACTATCGACTGCTGCTCGGGAATTGCTACGAGCTCTTAGCGCAAGTTGAATTCTTTCAAGGTCGCTACGAAGCAGCTCTCGGCTTATTGCAAAATGCCACTCAGTATTTGAAAGGCCAGGGCGGATTTTACGAGTTGTACGTCGAGAAATGGACACTGATCACCCGTTGCATGAAAAGCGGCGACCCAGGCGATCTGGCCAGTCTCAACACTCTTCGTGAAAAAGCATTTGATTTGGGTCATTGGAATACGGTTCGCGAATGCGATCTCTTTGAAGGCTTGGTCACCAAAGACGCGGACCTGATCCGCAAAGTGATCATGGGGACACCTTACGAAGCCTACCGCCGAAGGGTGCGAAAACTTTTCGACACCAATCTGATCGCCAAAGGTCAATTCGAATTGTTTTTGACGAACGGTGCTTCGCGCGAAGCGCAGACGCCGGTCTTTGATCCGAACAAAAAGGGCGACGCTCCCGAAGCTTTATACGAAAAGCCGTTGCTGCTGGCTCTGTACAACGCATTGACGGAAGATTTTTATCAACCTGCAAATCTAGGGGCCCTGTTTCAAAAAATATATCCTGAAGAAAAATTCAATCCGTATTCGTCGCCGAATCGCGTGTTGGGGTTGTTGAAACGATTGAACAAATGGTTCCAGGAAAATCGCCATCCCATTCAGGTGAGCATTAAGAAAAGTGAATATCGTCTGGTCTCTTCGGCGCCGATTGTTTTGCTGGTGCAAAGAGGTGTTCAATTCACCGCAACGGACGGGAAAATTGCCGAGCTGAAAAGTCGATTTCAATCGAAAACTTTCTCGACGGCCCAAGTTTGCGAAGCGCTCGGGATCTCGAAAACATCGGCCCAGCGCCTTCTTGCCGAAGCCTTGAAAGACCGGAAGTTGATCAAGGATAAGGCGCGGGTGGGCCGCGTTTATCGCTTTGCTCAGTCGGTTGGGAAGAGGTCGGCCGCATGAGAATCTCTCGCAAACTGAGCTGGATCTTGCTTTCCTTTTCCGTTTTGAGCTTTCAGAATTGCGCCCGGGTCAATTTTTTATCCGGCCCGCTGGACACAAGTTTAAAATCTGAAAACAATGGCGGCGTGTACGGTGGAAAACCGACCGGCACCTTCTACCGCTTTGTCTCTGACTTTACCTGCGAGCAAAAAGAATCCCCATCCGCCGTCGTCGAAATCACCAGTTCCGGTGCCGAGCTCAGAGAAAATAAAAGCATTCGTTGCGATGCTTCGAAACAGGCAATCGATCTATCTTTGATCGATGCTTCGATCTATCAAGACCAGATTGTTGGTTATCTCGAAGGAATTTTTGAAGGCCGAAGCAGTGCGCCTGATAAAATTCCAAGCAATCTAGTCGAAGTTTGGTGCCGGGATCGAAATGACGAGATGGGGATCGAGACGATCGTTCATTTTGATCGAAGCGCGAAGCTTGCGATGAGCCAAATTTATTATTCAGAATTCAATTCGAACGGCGGTTTTTCAATTCGTCATGTGCCAGATTTTCAAGTTGCCCGGGTCATTTCCCAAAATAGCGTCAGTATCAAAGATGAAAACGGCTTTGAGCTGATCGTCCATCGCGATCAGCCGGCTTTGCAGACGGGACTTTTCAAGGCCGAAATGCAAGCCGTGATCGGCGGTCAGAGCATTCGCCGCGACACTTCTTGTCGTTTGGGGGGAACGTTGGATCCTTCAGTTTGGCCCAGCCGCCAGATCGTTGATCTGAATATTGGCAATTTCAAAGTCGCACCTGATCTGAGCTCTTTTGCCTTTGCATCGACAACGCTGACCGGAAACGCCAATTTGTATTCGGTAAAATCTGACGGGGCTTTGCTCGTACAAGTCGCGCCGGATATGCTTTCGCCCGGGATATTGGACTTTTCTTTTTCTCCAGATTCGAAAACGCTGGCCTATCGGGGATCCCAACGGACGGCCGATGTGAATGAATTGTTCAAGGTACAGCTGGATGGCAGTGGAAACTCGCTTTTGGGCGAGAACTTGGTGGGAGAGAATCAAAGTGACTCGAGCACCACGGTCCTGACGGATGTGATGTTTGTCAATAACGGGCAGACTCTGATTTATAAGGACGGAGCCGGAAACCAATCTGGTTCCGCCGCGCTGAAGCTCAAGTCCATACCGCTGACGGGCGGAGCACCGACGGTTTTGAATCCCCCCTTTAGCGATACTTTTGGCGTCCATGCATATAACGTTTCCTCTCGGCTTGGCAAAATCGTGATGCTCGAGGGGTCTCCGTATGGCCTTGATCTTTACAGCATGAACTTTGATGGATCTCATGTTTTAAAAATTACACCCCAGTTTCCCGGAAGCTCTTGGCAGATGAATTGGTGGGATCCATTGATAATGTCAGACAGTGGCCGTTACCTCGTGATGACGTCATTCGGTGCGGGCGTGCCGATGGAGGCTCTGATCGCGATCGATGGCTCTGGCAGCTATGCGATACCTGATGGGTGGCATTGGACCTTATCGAACCAGACGGACTCATACGCGTTCTTGCAGTATCGAACGGCGGAAATCAGTCCAGGAGTCTATGGCGAAGTGAAATCGCAATCCCGAATTTTGAATTTGACCACGAAGAGCTTCACGGATCTGCCCCGAATGCAAAATGCATTTTTCACCCAAGACTCGGAAAGTCTAGTTGGTCTTCAGGTCCTGTCGGATGGCTCGTTTGGAACGATGATATTTTCAACGTCGAATCAGACCGGGGCCGAGCTTTGCCCGGGCGTTTCGGGTTCACTGATGAAAATTCTCGAGATCGATCCGAAACGCTTTGTCGTTGTTTCCTATGATGGAAATCATCGCATCATCAACGTCCATATGAAATCCGACACTCTGGCTTGTGCCAAAGTCAATTCTGTACCGGTGGCGAACGACAGTTTTGATTTTATCCGAGACGTCAGCCTGTCGCCGGATCATCAAAAGATCCTGGTTCACCTGGAAAAGGCGCAGTATCAAAATTCCTTTCAGGTGCCAGGAACCGGAAATCAGATTTTCTACATTCCGCTCAATGGAAAGCCGGCTCTGCAGGTCAACTCGCCCGTTTCAGCACAGGCGAATATTTCCCAAGCAGTGTTTCTGAATGACTCGCAAACTGTTCTTTACCTTGGAAATCAAATTCGTCTGAGCGAAAGAAACGCTTTTCTGTGGAAGGCGCCATAAGAATTCGCCCATGAACTGAAAGCAAACGGCTCAAAGCGCATCAGGTCCAGAGGATGGTGCAGTCTCCTCTGGACAGCCATGAATATTAAGGCTTCGGACCCATCAAAATCGAGTTCATCAATGTGTTCATGATGCTGGCATTATTCAATTCTTCTGAGAAATACCACCAGAAGTATCCACCAACGTAACTGCTTGGAAGCTGAACTCGGGATCCCATGGGATAAAATTCTTGAAGCAGGTTCAGCTCGTAGGCCGAGCCTTGCTGGGGACTTGCGGTCCCAACTTCGCCGAACCCAATCTTGGCATTCGGGTAGATCGCCGCCAGTCGCGAAAAGATCGATGGCCAATTGGGTTTGATGTCGTTGCATTGCTGAGGGTACCAGCTGATAAAGACATAATCCACATCGAGACGCATTTTTTCATTCTGCGGATCTCTTTGCGTCGGCGGAAGGCTTAACTGTTGGAGATTGCTGATCCAGGTGAACATTTCATTTTTAGGATTTGGAATGCAGTTGTTGGCTTCGCCGGCTTCTCCGAACCAAAAAAATGTGATGGCGGTGGTTGCGCCGGCATCGTCAAGAACTTTGAATCCCGCCCGCAGCTTATCTTCGACGCCGGTTCCAAGCCAGTCGCCGTTGATTTCATTGCCGACTTCCCAAATATCGACCGAATTTTTGAGGGCCGCAAAGAAGCTCTGCGCACGCGATTGATAGGAAGCCACCGTTTGTTTTTTCATGTCCGCCGAGTCCTGCAGTTCCGCCATAACGTAGGCCGATTTGTTCATTGCATCGATCGCGGGTGCATAATAAGAGGGAGCCGTACCTGGGTCCAGAACCACGCGTGCTGTCGGCACGTAAGGAAATTTCTGGAGGGCGGCAACCTGGTTTGGATAATTTGTGACATCATCGATCGTCACGCCATAAATGGGCGAAGGCACCGGACGTCCATACAGTGAAGGCGATCCTGGCGTTTGGCCCACCGGCGGCGTTGGTGTCGGTGTTGGATCCGGAGACGGAACCGGATCCGGAGTTGTTGATGGTGCCGATGTTATCTTCTCAGTTTGGCTGTCATCTTGATAATTCAACGTCGAAACATAAAGCAGCTTTGAGCCCAAGGATTTTCCCTTAAAGTAAAACGAGACCTGCCGAGTCCCAGCCAACATGGTGACCGTCGAGATCGCAACCGTGCAATTCGCATCTTTGAATATGCCAAGCGCGGCGCTGCCTTGATCGAAGAAAATTTTGGTGTTTGTCGCGACATTCGCGGCATTTCCAGATGTGTCTTGCGACTGCACGCTCACGGTGCCTGAGCACTTTCCTAAAACCACCGTTTGTGGCGATGTGAGCAGTTTCATCTTTGCAACGGGCGCCGCAAACACCGTGACGGGCAATAAAGCCGCCATCGCGGTCAGAGATAAGATGAAAGAACGCGATTTCCATTCCGCGAATGATTGATCAAATGTTCGTTTTTGAAGTTTCATAGGACCCCCATGAACACCAGTCTGAACGTTTCCGGCTCGCAATGCGCGTTACATTTGTGATGCAAGAACGTTTCGTTCTGAGGCAACCGGCTTAGGGTTCGAAGGTGTAGGTGGTCGCACGTTTCACGCCAAGACGGCGAAGCTTCTGGGCTTTGATAAAGTGTCTGGCCAAGCGATGAAACGTGGATGTTGAGATATTCAAGATGGTGCAGGCTTCACCCACGGTGAAGGGTCGGCCATGGGGTAAGGCTTTCTTCATGTCCATAAAGCGAAGGACGTCGGTCTGCAGCTCGGGTCTGGTATAAGGCACGCGAATACCGAAATCTCCTTGTACGATCAACTGATACTTGCCGGCGTCTTGCAAAATTTCGGCAGGTAAGTTTTGCGCCCGCAGCCAACAGCGCGCTCGGTGGATGGCTTGGCGCACACGATTCGGGGAAGAGCCAATGTCGAAATATTCATTGGGATAGAGAGTGGAAAACATCGTCCCTGAATCCCGAGGTGCATAAAAGTCGGCCGCCAGAGCACCTAAGACCGCATGAATCTTCTTGCCTGGGCTGAGACCCGCCCCAGAGTCCGTCTGGCCGCTTTCCAAATCCAACAAGCGCAAACCTTCGCGACCGATTGTATAGTGGCGGCTCGGCTCATAGGGAAGCTCCCGCAAAACGCGTTTTCGGTAGCCTGCCATCGGGGAGCCAACAAGCAAATGATCAAAAAGTTTGCGATCAAATGTGAGCTTGACGGAAAAATAATCCGCATCCCGAACGCTCTCCCAGTGTTTCTTCGCCAAGGCATCGGCTTTAAACTGCTGAAGGGGAGCGAGAGATTTTTCTTCTGTTGCCTGAATCACGGCCCCGTATTTTGAAATCAGCAAGAGATCGTAACTTTTATTTTGATCGAACATCGCCTGAGCTTCGCGAAGATCTTCCTTGGCGGCCGCAAGGTCATTTTCGCTCAGGTGAATTTGAGCCCGAATCTCAAGGCAGTTGCCAATCAAGCGCAAGGCGCTAACTTTTGTTGCTGATTCCATGGCCTGATTGATGACGTCAATGGCTTCGCGGGTGCGCCCAGTGGACGACAGCGAAGCTCCCAGATTCACAAGCGCAATTAACTTCGAGTAATCGTCGATGCTGGATTTTAAAGTGGCTTCAAACCGAGGCACGGCGGCCTCGTAATCCCACGAGTAAATATGGCAAAAACCTTGATACAGGAGCGACAACGGATACTGATTCGTATCAACGCTGGTAAAAAGAGACATCGCTTCTGAAAGCGATCCATTTCGCATCAACAGGGCGCCATATTCACAGATTTCTTCCGGCGTTTGGTGTTGGTCCGGTTGACGAACGACAGGCTGCAAGGCCCGCAAGCCTTGCGCGATCAAGCCGGCCCGGCGGCAGACGCTGGCGTAAGCTTTTCTCGATTCGCGCGGGATTTGTTGCAAGTTGATCTGCAAGATTTGATCTGCGGCACGGCTCAGTTGGCCTTGCCGAATCAAAGTGTCCCATTCTGAGATCAGGTTTTGAATGTGTTCTTTTGCCGATGGTGTCGCCACGAATGCTTCACTCCTGATTTAAGCCTACACGGCTTTCATCGGCATTACAAATAACGTGCGGATCGTTCAGGGTCGCATTCAAATTGGGATGGCTAGTTCCAAAAAAGGAAACCTTTCTATGTCTTGGTGTTCTTTGCTAACATCTTAAAGAGAGCCTTGGTCACTGAGAATGCATTGCGGGGAAATGGTTGCAAAAAAAGAACCTATTTACAGTTCTATTGCTATTTGGTCTTGTCGTGTTCTTTCAGAACTGTTCAAAACCGGCTGCCATTTTTACGACGGAATCTTCGAAGACCTCTTCGTCTTTGGCAGAGCAAGAAGGCAACGGTCAACCTTATGAAGGTAAGCCTTACGTTTTTCGCGGCAATGTGTGCGCGGACGGAACATTGGTTCAGGCAAGGATCGTTTTCAAGTCCGCGACGAGCGCGCAGCTTGTGCGCGAAAATTGCCAAACAATTCAGCCAAAAGATTTGGGTGCGGCGGACTTCTCGTTGGATGGTTCGGGTCAACTGACTTATCTGTCTCGCACCTTCGTGCCAGAAACGCCGGCCCTCAATTTAAAGCTCTTAACCTCTTGGTATTATCAATTGCAGGGATCTCTTCAATCGCCTGCGGCCAAAGTTTATGATATCGACATGTTCGATAACACTGCGAGCACATTTCAAAACTTAAAAGCGGCAGGCCACGTGGTGATTTGCTATATCTCCGCCGGCTCTTTCGAGCAGGGGCGTCCTGACGCTGGTTCCTTCAATGCATCCGATATCGGTAACATTCTCGGTGGCGGCAGTCCAGATCGTTGGCTTGACACCCGCTCCGCTTCCGTACGCGCCATTATCCTTGCCAGATTGGATCTTGCCAAGAGCAAGGGCTGCGATGGCGTGGATCTTGATAACGTCGACGCCTTTGACAGCAACTCTGGCTTTGCTTTGAATGCTTCGACCCAGACGGATTACAATGTCTTCCTTGCGCGAGCTGCCCACGATCGGGGATTGTTAGTGGCTCTCAACAACGTCGGAGATCTCGCTTCAGTCTTGGTGAATGATTTCGATTTTGTTGTTGCCGAGCAATGTTACGCGACCAATGAGTGCTGGAAATACCAGCCTTTCACTCAGCGCGAAAAGCCAGTCTTCGATGCCGAATACACCGTATACTCGGCGCCACAATGTAACACCGCCGCTACAGATTCAATTTCGCTCGGTTTCTATAACGGGCGACTGGATGGCAGTCAATTTTCACTCTGTCCCTAAGCCCAGCTGCGGGCTTCAAGGGCAGCTCTGATAGCCAGCGCCATCCAAAGCTTTATTCAGATAAATCAAAGACAATGATGAAGAGCGGGCACTCGTGCACTGAGAGCTCGACATTGCCGTGTATTCAACTGCAAGGACCGCTTTGCCCTGAATGGTAAACGGACTGTACTTTGCGCATTCGCCGAATTGAAAGCATTGTTCGGCAATGGCAAAGTCATAGGCATCGACCACAGAATCAGCCAGGTCCGCATTGTTTTTCATGGCGATAATTAAATGGCGATCGTGAGCGGCAAAAGCCAAAGACTCGTTGTAGGAAATCTGATCGCTGCTGGTCAAAGGGAAGCCCGTGTTGTTTGCGTAGCCATCGGCTGAATCAGGGTCAACACCGTCGCAGCCTTTGCTGATCGCCAGATTCAATCTCGAAATCATGACAGCTTGAACAGCGGCGGATCGAATGTTCAGCCATTTTTCGCTGGGACCTGCATTGACATCATTTCCTAGATCACTGGGTGAAAACGAGCTCGCATCGGATTGCCAAGCTTCATAGGTTCCGGATGAGAAATTACAAATCACGATGTGGCCTGCCTGCTTCAGTGCCTGAATCTCAGAGAGCGAATAACCAAAGAGATCGAGATCATAAATGAGAGAGCTATAATTTTGCAAAGTGCCCTGCATTTGGTAATACCATGACGAGAAGAGGGGAATCGTAATCCAAGGTCGTTCCTTTTTCAAAGTTTGACCGCGATAGAAGATTTGGCTCGAATTTGTAGGATCTATAGAGAACTCGCCGACGGATAAATTGCGATTGGTGTTTTGGCAGTTCTCTCGGACAATGCTCGCTGAGGTTGAAGACTTCAGCATGATTCGAGCTTGCACGAAAGTTCCATCAGGACAGAAACCAGCAGTGACGAAAATCTTTCCGTCATAAGGTTGCCCCGTCGAATCCGTTTCCGTACTTTTCGATTTGGCAGAATCTGGGGCGAAAGATCCAAAGTGCCTATCAGCGCAGTTTTGGAAGAGAAAAATATGAGTTAGCATGACTAAGCAAACCAACAGAATTTTAGTTTTCTTCATAGATTCCCCACAATTATTCTACTTGAGTCCTCTTCAGTTCCCGAGCTTTTTCGTTCTCGAAGCGCTTCTGTCTCCACCTGATTCGAGCAACCAGGCACAGGCCCAAGTGAGAGCTCGCGCCTTTGTCTCAGATTGAGAAGATTCACGGGCAGGGCTGATATTTAGTTCCGTCCAAGTTCAAGTTGTAAAAGACGGTCGAAAATTTCAGACTATTCGCTTCAGCACAGATGGCGTTGGAATAGTTCGTGTATTCAGCACTCAAAACAGCTTTGTTCTGTTGAATGAAGGCTGAGTACATGCTGCATTCATTGTAGCGAAAACATTCTTCGGCCACCGCAAAGTCGAATTTATTCACCAAAGAACTGACCAATTCGGCGGTATTTTTCAACGCGACGATCATGCCGCGAGCGTGTGCCTGATCCGCCAAGAAAGTGTCGAAATTTATTTGATCGGCGCTCGTCAAAGGAAACCCGCTCTTATTGGCGTAACCATCGACGTTGTCTGGCTCCACGCCATCGCAACCTTTGCTCTTTGCCATATCCATACGCTGAACCATAATGTTACGGACCGAAGAGTTGCGCACATCAAGCCACTTCTCTCCTGCCCAACCAGAAACGTTGTTGCCGAGCGCTGAAGTGGGAAACTGAGACGCATCTGATCTCCAATCCTCGTAGGTCCCGGCTGAAAAGTAGCAAATCACTTTGTGGCCGGCTGCTTTCAACGAAGCAATCGTCGGGGCGGTCGTATCATAAGCATCAATGTCATAAACTTTGGCCGACACATTCGTATTCAGTTGGCCAGAGAGCTGCCAATACCATTTTTCACCCGCGGGCAGGCCCGCCGAAGACGGGGGATTGGTTGGCGGCAGGGTTGGCGGCGGTGTTGGCGAAACGTCCGAATCAGCAATGATGAGTTGATCCAAATCCAAATCGTCGGCACCATTGTTTGAAATCAATCGGACGGAGACTGTTCCATTCGCGGTGGTTCCAGAAGGGAGCGGAAGATTGACCGCTCGAGAAGCTGTGCCTCCCTTGGTCGAGCCAACGTTGATCCAAACACCGGAAGAGTTCAGAGACTGCAAAATAAAGGTGTCCGCACCACTATGTTGCCTGAACACGCCTGCGAGAGTCAGGTTTGCGGACAATCCCGCCGTGTTGTACTTCAGGTCCACTCTGAGGTTACCCTTTTGGTTCGTATAAAAATTGACGACTTTACCTTCGTTCGCTTGAGCTAACGCACCGACTTTGCCGTTGTAACTTCCAATACTGACAGCCATCGAGTTGGGCATTGTTTGGGCGCCAAAGGCATGCGCCGAAAGAAATGTTGCCGCTGCTGCTGCTGCGGTCCATTGCAGCCATGTCTTTCGATGCTGTTGTTTCATAGAATCTGCGTTCATTTTTTCCCCCATCAGCGTATTTTGTTGTTTGAATCTGTATTCATTCTGACAAGTTTGATCGAGGAAACTGAGTGACAAATTTGGAATGCAGATCACGAATTTTCAGACTCAATTTGAGAAAAATTCCCAAGACGAAACATTTGCTGTTCGGATTTGTCACGGCAGGGCTTCGGTTGGGTTAGCGAGGAACCGATAGGTAATTATGAATTACGATGAACTTCTCGTGAATTGTGATGCTTTGATCAAGGCAGGAAAAATCAGTGCTGTTGCGGAAAAAATTCGCGCGCTCAATTTTTCTCAGGTGCCAAGAAAATATCGGCAACTGCTTGGAAAAATCTGTCGTCGTTCAGGTCTTATCGAGATGGGTTTGAGACTGCTTCATCCCATCATTCGCAATGAAAAGCCTTTAGAGTTACCGGCATCGCCATTGGAAATCTGCGAATACGCTGTTCTACTGTCGCGCAACGGTTCCCTTCAAGAAGCGCTGGTCTTGCTAAATTCGGTGGATCCGCGCATAGCTCCTGATGCCCATCTGTACCAAGGATTTTGCCATGTTTCGCAGTGGAATTATGCTGAAGCCTCGATCCAATTTGAAAAGTTTCTGGCATCACCAGCCGATAGCTATTCAAAATTGATCGCCCGAGTGAATCTAGTAGCCGCCTCTATTGCCAATGGCCAGCTAGAATTGGCGGATCATCTATTGAATGAGACAATGTCGATGGCGAAAGAAAATCACGCGCTTCGTTTGATGGGAAATTGTTTTGAATTGAGAGCTCAGATCGCCTTCTTCCGTGGAGAATTCCCCAAAGCACGCTCGGAACTGGCCCGTGCTCTCGAAGTGCTCGCGCAGACCGGAAGTTACGATCAATTGTTGATCCAAAAGTGGCAGACAACGATGCTGGCGATAGAAACTAAAGATTTAGATCCTTTGCAAAAATTTGCTGCAGAAGCCCTGCAGAGGAAGCATTGGGAAAGCTTGCGGGACGTTGATTTTTATCGCCTGAAAATCAAATACGAACGAACGGTCTTCGATCATTTGAATTTCGGAACACCTTCGACCTTTTATTGCCGCCGGGTGCAGATGGAATTTGCTCAAAGTCCGAGTGAATTCTATGTTTTTGGCATTGAATCGGACCGGATTTTAGATTTGCAAACAGGCCAGAGTCCCGGCGCAGATGAAATTTCCGGAAAGAAGGTGCATCAGATGATTGCGGCCTTACTGAGAGATTTCTATGCTCCTTGTAACATCGGGACGTTGTTTGCCGAACTTTATCCACACGAGTATTTTAACATCGAATCTTCACCCGTCAGGGTTCGACAAATCTTACGGAGAACCCGGCGCTGGTTGGAAGGCAACGCAATTCCAGCTGTGATTGAGGAAAGTAACGGGAGCTACAAGTTTGTCATCACGGGCCGATTCGGAGTTCGAATTCCCTTCCAGCGCGAGGGAACGGACTGCATGGTTTCCGCCTGGCAAAAAATTCTCAAAGCATTTCAAACCGAACCCCAGTTCACCGCAGAACAGGCTTGCGAGAGTCTTCAAATCTCTCGCACCAGTTTTCATCGTCTTTCCGTTTGGGCCGTGGAAAATAATTTGCTTCTAAAGGTCGGGCGCAACCGAGCGACCGCTTATAAAATCACAAATGAAAAAATAAGCAAAGTGGCATAGGAATGCATGCCTGTCGTCCGTCAATAATCGATTTATTCATTGATGTTTTCGTAGCCTAAATATTTCCATTTTCCTTTGATTTGACCGAAATAGAACAAATTTCCATCGCAATTTAAAATCCAGTCCGAGCTCTTCTTATCTTTTTCAGGCAATGAGCTGTCGTAGCAAAAACCCGGTGTACTTTCTTTTAAGTAGGATTCGAATCCTTTCTGATCCAATTGTTTCTTTTCCCCATAAACAAGATTCTTTAAAGGAAACTGAGATAACTGGCTGGCTTTCGCCTTGTCATTATGGCTCAAAGCCTGACTGAATTCTTCCAACATTTTCTTTAAATCATCAGGGACTTTCACTTGGGCCGAGACAGGTTTCGATTTTTGGTTTTGGGCTGACGCTGAAGATTCAAAACAAGAACAAGCAAGCAGAAAAGCCAGTACAAAGTGCATTCTTCCTCCAGGATTGAAAACGGATATTTTCAATCATAAATGAATGCCCCTTATTGTCCAGAAGAGAT
>CBIHNW010000041.1:0-16275 GCA_966211795.1 uncultured Bdellovibrio sp.
CATTCCCAGTTCCATTCCCAGTTCCATTCCCAGTTCCATTCCCAGTTCCATTCCCAGTTCCATTCCCCAGTCCCCAGTCCCCAGTCCCAGTCCCAACCCCGCGCAACCTGTTACATTCCTGACAGCTCTGAGCCAAAATACGTCTCCTCCTCCAGAATTCAGAAACCCCAGCGCCTGAGAGACGAATAAAGCCCGACGGCACGGTGGTGGCGGCATCGAAATCGCACCACGGATCGGTATGGCCAAAGTCTGCATCCGCCTGAAGATCAATTGCTGGAAAGTGCTCGGCGTCGCCGCGGTTTTTTTTCTGTCCTGGACTGCGCATGCCGGAACTTTCGATATCAGGGCCATAAAAACTTTAATCGCGTCTCATAAAATTCAAACTATTGCCGCACTTCTACCTCTTTTACCCGCAGAGATGCGTGGCAATTACGTCTTGATGTTTCAAAGCGAAAGCTTGCAGCAAGCCAGTGTATTTGCGCCGCGGGTTTTGCTTTTTTCAGATGATGGGAAACTTGTCGTCACCTTTAACGGCGGGCCGAACCAATACGGCTTTGAAACTCTGGAAACGATGAGCTTCGAGGACCAGGGGAAAAAAGATCGCTTCATCTTCGAGGAGATCGTTTTTCCCGGAGATCTCGTTGCCAGATCAAGATACCTGGCGGAACAAAATGCCTTCGATGAGCTCAAGCAGCTGGCGCGTGATCACGAAAATCCAAATCGACAGGGGCCCAATCCGCAGGTCTGTCGGGGTTGTCACAAACAAGATCCAAGACCCAATTGGAATCAAGGCCTTTTCTGGCCCGGGGCCTATGGGCGAATTGATGATGCATTTTGGAATCAGCGCATGACCGTCAAAGATCCGGTGACGGGTGAAAACACATCGGCGCTTGATCATGACGAGTTTGAAAGCATCAAGGCCCTGAAGGAAATTTTCGCTCATCATCCCAGGTATCGATACATTCGTCTTTCCTTTCACGGCGCCGATTCCTATCAAGTGCTTCAGACATTCAACCTGAAATTCACAATGCTGGTGGGAGCTCTCAATGCGCAAAGAATTGCGCGCATTCTTTCTCAGTCAAAAGGTTACTCGCGCTTTCGTCGAAAACTGATGCAGGAACTGATGGATTGTCCGACTGCCAACACTCAACCGCCGCAGCATCTCGTCAACCTTCAGAAAATTTTGGAACCATGGCACATCAGTATTTGGGATCTCTCGACCCACTTTCATCCCGGAGAGGGAAATCTTTTAAGCGCCCGGCGCTTAGGGCCCGTCATTCCGAAAGCATTATCCGAGCGGGATCCCAGTGTAAAAGACATGCTATCGCTCTGCACTGAAGAGGGGCGTTAGGCCTTCTGTGAAAACACAAAGCTAGCCTGAAGGCGACAATCCCGATGTACAGCAAAGGGCGATTCGGGTAGAATTCCAAGCACTCATGAGCAAACCGATCTATCAGCTTCGTTCCTATCAGCAAGAGGCCGTGCAAGCGACTCTCAAGCACTTTCGCGCCGAGAAATCTCCGGCCGTGATCGTGTTGCCAACAGGGGCCGGAAAAAGCCTGGTGATTGCCGAGCTCGCAAGGCTTGCCAAGGGGCGGGTGCTGGTGCTTGCGCACGTGCGGGAATTGGTCGAACAAAATCAGGCCAAGTACCAAAGCTTTGGCTTAGAAAGTGGCATCTACTCGGCCGGGTTGGGCCGCAAGGAAACCGATCACAAAGTGATCTTCGGAAGCATCCAGTCGATCGCGCGGGCCAGTGATGATTTCTTTCAAGACTTTTCGTTGCTGGTCATTGACGAGTGCCACCGTGTTTCGGTCGAAGGCGAGACGCAGTACCTGCAGGTGATTTCGAAACTGCAGAAGCTCAATCCCGAGATCTGCATTTTAGGTCTGACGGCCACGCCCTACCGATTGGGACTGGGGTGGATTTACGAATACAATTCTCACCGAAAAATTCTGCACAGCAAGCAGGACCGCTTTTTTAAAAAATGCATTTACGATCTCAGCATCGGTTACATGATTCAGCATCAGTACCTGACGCCGCCGGTGCGGATTGACTCGCCGGTGGCCTGCTATGATTTTTCCAGTTTGCAGCTGAAAGGCACAAGCTACGTCATGGCCCAGGTTGAAGCGATTCTAAAAGATCAGAGCCGGATCACGCCCTTGATCATTCAAAACATTATCAAGATGTCGGAAGAGCGCCAGGGCGTGATGATTTTCACAAGCTCCGTTCGTCACGCCGAAGAGATCATGAAATGCCTGCCGCCCTACGTGGCGGCGATGGTGGTTGGCGACACCGAAAGCCAAGAGCGTGACGAGATCATCGAAGCCTTTAAGCAGAAAGAAATCAAATTTCTGGTGAACGTTTCAGTCTTAACCACCGGCTTTGATGCGCCTCACGTGGACGTGATCGCCATCCTGCGGCCCACTGAGTCCGTCAGTCTGTACCAACAAATCATCGGTCGGGGGCTGCGGCTCAGTCCTGGCAAAGAGGACTGCCTGATTTTGGATTACACGGGTCAAGGCCATGATCTTTTCTCGCCCGAGATTGATAACAAAAGACCCAATCCCGAATCCGTCTCGGTCGAGGTCGTCTGTCCGGATTGTGGCGGCGTCAATCATTTCTGGGGCATCAAAGATCGCGAAGGAAATCTGATCGAGCACTTTGGGCGACAATGTCAGGGTGCTTTTGAAGACCCGGTCACCAAGGAAATTGAAGAGTGCGGATTTCGCTTTCGCTTCAAGCGCTGCGATCAGTGCGGCGAAGAGAATGACATCGCGGCCCGTGTCTGTCGAAGCTGCCAACACGTGCTGGTGGATGCGGATCGCAAGCTGAAAGAGGCGATGGCGCTTAAGGATGCGCACGTCATGCGGGTCGAGACCATGACCTTTCACAAAAGTCAGGATAAAAAAGGAAATCCAAGGCTCGAGGTGCATTACTATGATGCGGATGCTGAAGTGTTGAAGGAGTATTTTTACCTGAACACTCAGCAAGACTGTCAGGCTTTTTATTTCAATTTTATCCGCATGCACAATCGGCTGCCGGAAGAAAAGATTCAGGTTCGCGGTCTGGACGACGCTTTTCAGCGGATCGCGAAGTTTCGAAAACCCATGTTCGTCGTGGCCCGCAAGCAAAAGTATTTCTGGAGCATTCGGGAAAAGATATTTCCCGACAGTTAAAGATTTGCTATTATGACCTGAGCGTGGCAAAATTAAAAATATTTATCTCTGAAAGTCTCAATCCGCATCTCAACCTGGCAACGGAAGAGTGGATTTTTCACAATCTCGATCCCTCGAGCCAGGTTCTGTTTCTTTGGCGAAATGACAACACGGTGGTCATCGGACGCAATCAAAATCCCTGGTCCGAATGCAATCTCGCGAAGATGAAAGAAGATCAGGTCACCTTGGCGCGCCGAACGACGGGCGGGGGAGCTGTGTTTCACGATCTGGGAAACACCAATTTTACATTTCTTTCGCCGAAAGAATCTTACAAACGCGAAAACAATATCGAGATCATTCTGGGCGGTCTTAAAAATTTCGGCATTCAGGGTCAGGCCTCGGGGCGAAATGATCTTCTGATTCCGTTTGCCGATGGACCACGCAAGTTCAGCGGCAGCGCGTATCGCGAAAAAAAGGATCGCGCCTTTCATCACGGCACTTTGCTGCTGCATGCGGATCTCAGCCGGCTTGGCAATTACCTCACGCCCAACCCGAAAAAGCTGCAAGCGAAGGGAAAAGAATCAGTGCGGGCCCGGGTCGCGAATCTCACCGAGATCGCCAAAGATTTAAAACATGACACCGTCACCGAAGCGCTGATTCATTCATTCGAAAAATTTTATGGCGGCAAAGCAGACCTTGAAATTTTAAGCATGCAAAGCCTGCAGCAAATGCAGGAGTTGAAAGAGCAGTTTGATTCTTTGAGCTCGTGGAGCTGGCTTTACGGTCACACCCTAGAATTCAGCCATAAGATGGACGAGTACCTAAGCCTTGGCTTTTTCGAGTTCCATTTGAACGTCGATCAGGGGATCATCAAGGAACTGCAGATTTATTCGGACTGTCTTTATCCTGAATTGATCGAGGCACTCACGTCGAGACTGCGCGGGCAGGCGTACCAGGGCGAAGCTTTACGATTTGCAATTGAATCGATGAAAACCCAATTCGCCGAGCTAGCAACCGGTTTGAGCGAGCTGGAAGAGTGGCTCTGTCGCCAAGTTGAAGTCTAGAAGGCGTTAGTTGTGGTCGGCGCTTGTTATTCGATGATGATGGGGGCTTTGATGCGGGATTCGGTGAATTTGTTGATTTCTTTTTGAAAGGCTGGGCGGTCCGCTTCGGGCATGGATTCGAGAACGCCGGCCCAAAATTTTGGGTCTTTCACGTGCTCGCGGATGACCCGGTCGGCCCGCTTCACCACTTTCAATCCTTCAGGCGTTTTCGAGCAGGCCAAATACTGAGTCATTGAATGACCCACATCATTCAGCGGGAAGTTCATCAAATCTTTCCCGACAGAGCCGACTTCGATTAAATTTTGCAGAATGAACGGGTACTCGATGGTGTAATCGGCGCGGCCTTTTTCAAGCATATTCAGGGGGCTTGAGCTAAAGGTCTCGAAGACGCCTTTTTTCAAATTGTTGGGTTGGTTTTCATGGATGATGGTATCGATGATGGTGCCATAAGATCTCGCCTCGCCAATCAGGCCTTTGATGGACTTGTCATGCAGAATGCTTTTGAGATTGATCCCATTTTTGTTTTGTTTCAACAAACGCTCGCCCAGATCCTTGCGGACGATCAAGTGGGGCGCTGGCTGAATGTACTGGGGCGTCAGGTAGGTAAATTCTTTGCGGCGAGTGGCATCGGAGCTTCCGGGAAAGCAGACCAGCTTTTTGCCTTTGAGCTCCATTTCGATTCGTGGGACGGTTCCGGAAAAACTTGTTTGTGGGTAGTCGCTCAGTTCGGCTTGGTAAAGTTTCACCAGGGGATGTCGCTCGTCGACAATGTTGGCTTTGGGAAGTGAAATTCCCGGGGCTGCGGTTGTAAAAACCCATGTCAGAGTCTGATTCTCGGCGGAGAAAGCGGTGAGGATAAGGGCAAAGGCCAGCTTCAACATTGAAAACAGTTTGCCAGTATCTCTGTATGTTGCCTAGCGTTTTTTCTGGTGGTCGAGAATCTTTAAAATGGAGTCTTTGAACTGCAAAGCCTCGGCTTCTGACAGGGGATTCATAAATTTTTTTTCGATTTCCAGCCGTTTGCCCTGAGCCATTCGCAGGAACTTCTCGCCCAGCGAAGTGATGCGCAAAATTTTAACACGGCGATCGTCTTTAGAGGCGATCCTTTCGATGAACTTTCCCTTTTCCAGGTGATCCGTGATTTTGACCATGCTGGCTTTATCGATGCCCATCTCTTCGCAAATTTTCATTTGGTTGATGTCGGGGCTGCTGGCGATCACCGAAAGGATGGCGAAATGCTGGCCTTGCAGCTGGTGATCTTCAAACATCGAATTGACCTGCGACTTGAGAATCGTTGTGACTTTGTGAAGACAGTAGCCCAGGTAAGGGCGCAAAGCTGGGTGGACTTTGGAGACGTCATCATAACCGATGGGATCGGGATCACAAGGTTGTGCCGACTTTTTGAGCTTTGAACTTTTATTCAAAGTTTTCTTCAAACCCTTCGAATTGAGAGTGTTTCGTTTTGACATCACCAATAGTTTACCGAACAAATAGTTTGTAATGCAAACTATTTTATGAGAAAACTATTTCTGCGAGGTTCTCATGCGATCAAATCACCACTCCCCCGCGGCACGTCTGGCGCTCGGCGGAATTGTTCTTCTTCTCTTGTTATCATCCCGTTTCTCTTTGGCGCAAACCCTGACGCTGGATCAGGCATTGAAGGAAACGCGAACAGATTCACTGCAAATTCAGAAAGCCGAGGCCGGCTACGAAGAAGCCAAGTGGCGCAAGCTTGGCACATATTCGGGCTATCTGCCAACGCTGACGGGGAGCGTGAATTACCTGACGGACAAAAAGTACATGTTGCTGGATGTGGATTTGGGTGGCGGGACACTGACCATTCCACAAGTCGTGCCCACCACCATCTATACTTTAAAGGCCAGCCTGCCGATTTTTGATGGTTTTGCTAGCACCAATCGCTACCGTTCTGAATCCGCTTTAGAAGAGTCCGCTCGCCAAGAATTTGAATGGGCGCAGTTCGGAGCGGAACGCCAAACGACCCTGCAATTTTACCGGGCACTGGCCGCACAGACATTAAAGGATGTGGCCGAGCAAAACATGAAGGCCCTGCAAGATCATCTCAAAGACATTCAGGCCTTTAAGAAGGCCGGCGTGTCGACGAACTATGACGTTCTTCGTGTCGAGGTTCAGGTCTCCGAAGCGCAATCTGAACTTTTGAACTCGCAAGACAACGTGGAGCTTGCCAAATTCAAATTGGGCGAGACGATGGGAAAAGAAACCGAAACGCGAGCGCTGTCAGGGAAGTTGCCGATCCTGCGCGAAGATTTGATTCAACATTTGGATGAAAAAGCGATCGAGTCCCGCATGGACCTGCAAGCCTTGCAGAAAAAATCCGAAGCTTCGCATTTGTCTTATCAATCCAACAATCGTTACTGGGTGCCGCGCATCTCTTTGATCGGGCAGTTTGATCATTATAACAATCGCAACGATCGCTTCAATGACACGGAGGCCTTTCGCGACGCCTACATGGCGGGCGTCAATCTGACCTGGAATATTTTTGACGGTTTGGCTTCCACCTCCCGCAGCGGTCAGACGGAACAGCAGGCTCTGCAGGTCGAAAAGACTTTGGGCATGGCGCGAATCAAGGCCAAGCAAGATCTCGAGCTTTGGAAGCGCAAGTATCTTTATTTTTGCGCGGTTTACAAATCGCGGGTGAACGATATTGACCGCTCTCGCGAAGCCGTGCGCCTGGCGCATGAAGGTCGTCGGGCCGGGGTGCGAACCAGCACCGAGCTTTTGGATGCGGAATCGGATCTTTTCCGGTCACGAGCAGGTTTGATCACGGCGCAAATGGGCGCGATCGAAGCCTTGGTGAATTTGGAATTGGTCTCTGGACAAAAATTATTTGATTTCAATTAATTGGTGGAAGTGAAAATGGAAAACAAAAAGAAAAAAATCATCTTTGCAATTGCTGGTGTCGCCGTCCTGATCGCGATTTATTTTATTTACGAAGAGCTCATGTACGTGAAAACGGACAATGCGCAGATCGAGGCGCCGACCGTGATTCTGGCGGCCAAGATCCCGGGCTTCATCCGTGACGTCAAAGTGGCGGAAGGACAAAAAGTCAAAAAAGGCGAACTTTTGGTGCAGATCGACAGCCGGGATTATCAGTCTCTGGCGGACTCGGCGAAAAGTGAGATGCTCTCGCTCGAAGCGCGTAAGAACGATGCGGAAAAGAACTATCGCCGTCTGAAGGATCTTTTCGCTCAGTCCGTGGTGTCTTCGCAGCAATATGATGCGGCCACCGCGAACTATAATGAAATCCGCGCCAAATACGATTCGGCATCGGCGAAATTGGTGCAGGCGGAATTGAATTTGGAGAACACTCAGGTGAAAGCACCGAGCGATGGCATCGTAGCCCGCAAATCAGCGGAAATCGGCCAGCTGGCTTCCCCCGGCAGTCCCTTGATTGGATTTGTCAGCTCGGAAAGTCGCTGGATCACGGCAAACTTTAAAGAGACCGATATTTCCAATGTTCACATCGGCAAGAAAGTCGACATCGAAATTGACGCCATCTCTGGCAAGTCTTTCGAAGGGGAAGTGGAAAGCATCAGCTCGGCGACGGGCGCGACCTTTACCTTGCTGCCACCAGACAATGCGACCGGTAACTTTACCAAAGTCGTCCAGCGCGTTCCGGTGCGAATTAAATTTTCGAACCTGACGGCCGGTGATTTTGAAAACATCCAGGCGGGTCTTTCTGCTTTGGTGAAAGTTCACATTCACTAAGTTTCCCGAGATTGAAGGCGGACTTTCGAATATTTGAAGGCCTGAAGGAATTCCCATGAGTATGAGTCGCGAATCCAAATTGATAGTTTTTGTAGCGGTGTTGGCTTCGCTTTTGGAGATCATCGACACCTCGATCGTCAACGTGGCGTTACCCACGATGATGGGAAATCTGGGCGCGACGCTTGAAGACATCTCGATGGTGATCACGGGTTACGCTATCGCCAACGCGATCATCTTGCCGGCATCGGCATGGCTCAGCGAACGCTTTGGACGAAGAAAATACTATTTGGGATGCATCGTCGCGTTTACGGCCGCTTCGGTGGCCTGCGGATTTGCGCCGAACTTGCTTTTCCTGACCGTGTTTCGAATTTTCCAAGGCCTTGCGGGCGGGGCTTTGCTGCCAACCTCGCAAACGTTGATTTACGAACAGTTCCCGAAAGAGAAAGCCGGCATGGCCGGTGCGGTCTTCGGGATGAGCGTTATGGTGGGACCTGCGTTGGGTCCGGTGATGGGTGGATATCTGACCGATCATTTTGGCTGGCGCTCGATTTTCAATATCAATTTACCTTTGGGCCTTTTGGCGTTGTTCATTGGTCTCTTGGTCATTCATGAGCCCGAGCATATGAAAAAGCCCGAAGGGCAAGTGGCGGAGAAGCCAAAGCTCGACACCCTGGGGCTAGCGCTCTTGGTGGCGGGAATCGGTTGTCTGCAGTACGTGCTCGAGCGGGGTGATGCCGATGATTGGTTTTCATCAAAGGGCATCATCATCAACTCGATCATCGCGACGATTGCTTTACCGACTTTTGTTTGGTGGGAGCTTCGCATTCCAAATCCGATCATCAACATCCGCCTGTTCGCCGACAAGATCGTGCAAAGCGGTGTGACGCTGATGATGCTGCTGGGATTTTTCCTGTACGGCATTGTCTTCTTGCTGCCGATCTTTTTGGGAACCGCTTATCATTACGATGCCACGCAAATCGGGGAGATGTTCATTCCGGGCTCGCTGGTGACGATGGCGATGATGCCGATCATCGGAAAGCTGATGCAAGGTGGAACCAATCCCAAGGCGCTGATCATCATTGGCTTTGTCGGGCTTGAGCTTTGTCTTTTGATCATGTCTGGATTTTCGCCACTGTCGGCAAAAAGTGAAGTCATGAATTCTCTGTACATGCGGGGATTCGCGCTGTCCTTTTTATTCGTGCCGATCAATTCGTCGATTCTCAGTCAGTACAGTGGGCGCGCGCTGGGGCAAGTGGCGGGACTTCTGAATTTGTTCCGTCAAATCGGTGGCAGCATGGGAATCGCCATGGTGGCGACGATCTTGAATTTGCGCAAGCACCAAAACTACACCGATCTCAGTGCGGTGGTGAACTCTTTCAACACCAATGCGCAGTCCTTCTATCGGCAGTCCAGTCAGGCGATGAATTCTAAGTTTTCCGTGGATATTGGGTTTTCCATGCCAAGTGAGGCCTCGCTGAAGGCGCTGTATTATAAAGTGCAAAGTCAGGTCTTCATGATGACCTTCCTGCAATTGGTTTTTATCATGATGATCATCTTGTGCGTAGCGGTGATTCCTTTATATCGTCTTAAGCTTCGACCTGGAAAAGTGAAAGTGATGGACGACGTCCACTAAACATTGCAAATGCGGCGCAACAGGCGCCGCTTGCTGGTTGATCGATTGCAAAAATAGCCCTCAAATAACTTCACGTTTATTTTCGAAATGGCACGGTCTATTTCGGAAAGGGTGTCGTTGGCTCATGCGCAAACATATTCTCATCATGGCGACCTGGATCTTTTTCAGCAGCGGGGGGATGGCACAGACGCCATCAACCACGACCACGATGACGGCGGTGCCGGCCGGTGGCGAAAATGAAAAACCCGTTTTAATTCTTGGTCCTCGCTATCCTGGATTGATCGAGCCGAATGGGGAAGGTCGCTATCAAAAAAACGTGCGAGCTGCCTTGCAAGGGCAAAACGTTGAAATCGAAGAAAGAATTCTACCGGTGAAACGAGCTCTGCTCTCATTCTTAGAAGCAGACGCGGACTGCATCTACAGCATGACCTTGCCGGTGCAGAATGCGGCCAAACCCGGTCGGGTCATACTGTCGCCGATGCTGTCGAAAACCAAACTTTTCATTTTTCAACGAAAGGGTTCGCCGCCAGTTGTTTCGGTGAAAAGCATACCTGAGAAAACCCATATCGGTGGCGTGTTGGGGAACGAAGCTTACTATCAGGCATCCGAGAAACAGGGACATGTCTTAGAGTACGTCACCGAAGACCAGCTCAATATCGAAAAGCTTCGCTACCGCAGGCTTTCCTATATCTATGGCTTTTTTCCGAATTTGGATGCCTACCGGGATGAGCTTTCATTCAACGAAAAGCATCCCATTCTCGAAATTCCCGATTCCATCACCTGCTACGATAATCCCCGCACCCGAAAATTCATTGCTGTTTTGGATCACCATTTGAAAAAGGTGGTCGAGTCCCAGTCTCTGTCGCAAAAACAAGCGAACATTGAAAAATCGAAACAGATCAAAATGTGGATTCTCAAAGACCTGCTGACGGATTTGTCGCCTCCGCCACTGTTCATCATTGAAAGCCATCTGCTTTCATTGCAAGCCATCTTGGAAGTTCGCCACGAGCCCATCGACGTGCAGCGAATTGCGGGTTTACAGGCAAATGCTTTGGCGCTCGAGGCCGGGAAGGTTCCCGCGCGTCCCGGTTTCGGCTTTCAAGAACGGCAGAGTTTTTGGAAAACGAAGCTAGCTGAAGCTGCAGAATTCAGGGATCTTTGGGGCCAGTTTGAAAAGGGCCCATTGGCGTCGGCGAAAAAATATATGGATGTTCAAAGAGACGAATTTTTTCCAGCGTTGGCATCTCAAAATTTGCTCTGGCCGAAAAGATCTTTTCCGAAAAATTGGCGCCACTGTATGTTGAGCACCGGGGACAGATTGATGCCGTGGTGGCCCGGGTCCTGATGATCGAGGACCGGCTGAAGGAAAAGGATAAAATTCAAACGTCAGCACTTGATGCTTCGCTTGCCTTGATCAAAGAATTTCTGGCCGACATTTTTCCGCCCCCTTTGTATTTGGTCGAACCTTTCCTGTTGCTCAACCGAATGATGTTGGACGATTCCACGGCGAGAATGACGCATTTGAATTCGCTGGTGCTGGCACACAAGGCGCTGGAAGGGGACTTGAATGAAATCATCGGCGCGACCGGGTATCGATCCAGGGTTGCATTTTGGAAGTTACAAAAAAGTCGGTCTTTAAAGACGAACCAGAGATCTGGAATCTGCTCACCATGGTGTTTGATCAAGGGGAGCGGTATTTTTCTCTGGTCAACAATAAAATCTTGCCGCGAATTTCCAAGACCGAGCTGATCCCAATCGATGCGTCGTTGAAAAAGGAAATATCGCAATTGCACGATGCCCATCGAAAAACGGTGGATGAGCTGGTTCTACTTTTGCGAAAACGGATCGCCATTCTGCAGCCCTCGCTCTGAACGAGGCCGCCCAGAGTCATGCCCGCACCAGGCTGAGTTCTTAGTTCTGACCCACGGCCTTTTTCATTCTCTTCATGAAGACCGAAGGCTGAAATACGACCTCGTGCGGGGCCGTATTGGGATGCTGGCTGCCCACGTAGCCGATGGTGATTTGCACGTGCGGCCACCGGCTGGCGGCCTGGGGAAGCAGGCTGTCGCGGGCCTTGGCGAAATTGGCAAAGTCATCATCATAGAAGGCCCAGGTGGCAATCTGGTGACCGGCCGTTTGGGTCTCCAGTTCGTCGAGCATTTCCTGCATGACCAAGGCTTTCGAAGCTTCGCTCTTTTCTTTGGCTAAAATCAGGGTTGGATTTGATTTCAAACGTAGAGCCGGATCGCTGACGGCGAAAATATTTTCAGGCGGCATCACGTTTTTCAAATAGCCTTTTTCCTGCAAGTACAAAAATCCTTCGCGCACTTGCGCCGCCGTCGAGGATCGGGCGGTCAGGATGTAGACGTCATTCGCCGTTTTCGAATTCGCAAGCTGCTGGACGAAATCATTCCACATGGGGGCTTGCCACTGCTGCGGTGAAAGCGTTGCAAGCGACTGTTGAATGTGACCGAGAAAGGCGTTCTCGCCCGGCTGACCGGAGAAATTGGAAAACGAGGTGGCGGGTTGCAAAGTCCAATCTTTGTAAGGCCCTTCCGTTCCCAGTTCGTTGCGGACTTCGGCCCAACGAGCACTCGAAATCTTTTGCGCCTGCGAAGAATGATCGGACAGGTCCGCCGTCTGGGGGTCGACACCATTTCGGTAGATGATCACGTAGGCGGTCGTCGACATCAGGGTGTCGTCAAAATCATAGACAGTTTTGGAAAGGGATTCAGCCCAAACCAAAGAAGAAATTAAAAGTGAAGATCCCAGCACAATGAAGGAGCGTTGATTGATTTTCATATGCCGGACTGCCTATCAAGACCTGTACCAAGCTCGCAGGTTTCTTATTCGTTCGTCAGCCGTTCAAGTGATAGATATTTTCACCATCGAGCGCAGAATTGTCGATGCCGGCGGTTGGGGTCGGGCAGGCTCATAGCCAGGCGCTCAATCCTTGACAGCGGCGTCGGTGCGCGGGAGCTTTTCATTGTATGAAAATCATCTCTCGCATTCAAAATACAGTCTTAGCGACCCTCACGGCGTTCTCAGTTTGGCTGCCAACGGCTCGCGCCTTGGAATACACTCTCACCCCATCGATTCGCAGCTATCCGACCTCGGGAAGCGTCGAAGCCCAGGTGCGAGACGAGTACCTGATTTGGGATCAGCGCGAGGATGCCAAGTGGAAATTTGGCTTCGTGCAGCCCCGGGCCATGGTGGGTGCGCACGGCTTGGTGGAAGCAGGTCTGAACTTTAATCCGATTTCGTTTCTGGAGCTGGGTGCGGCCTACAGCACGGTGTCTCGCTATTACAACACTCGGCCCTTTGATTGCGACGCGGTTGTTTGCAAAGGAATTTTGGCGCGTCACCGGTACACGGTTCGTTTGGTGGGTGGACATGATTTTGATTCTTTCAGTTTGCTCGGAATGCTCACGTACAATCGCATTCGCCTCTCGACGGCGGACGCTTCGAAGCCTTTAATGGACGAGTCCGAAGTTTTGCTCGGAATGCCGGGCTCCGACACCGTCGAGTCCCAATCCCTGATGCTAGGGGCGCAACGAGCGGGGTGCATGCTGGGTGTCTATGCTAAAAAAGCGCGGATGCTGGAATCTCGTGCAGAAAATAACAGCCAGTATTTGATTTTCCGACACAAGCTTCAGGACTTTTCCGTCACCGGCGGGATCGGACGCTACGCTTCGGATTATCATGATCCTGGATTTTCGGCGATCGCCGCGGCCACGTGGACATGGGGCCATAGCATTTCCTTGTTTTAACAATTGAAGGACATTTGAATCCTGAATAAGATCGCCTGATGACGAGATCTATTTTATACATCTGCTCTCAAGAGTCCGATTACCTGCAGGATCTCACCTATGCGGGTCTTTGCGAAATTCTCGGGGCCTCGAAGGTGATTGATTGGCCCTGGAATCGAAACTTTCATTTGCCTCGCAAAAAGTATCCTCGCAATCTCGGATTCGCCGGACTGAATCTTCATCACCTTGGCACTTCATTTTTGAAAGTCGGAGCGCTTCCCTGGAAAGAGATTGGCTGCGTGATGGTGGCGGCGACGAAGCCCGACTGTTTTCAGTCTTACCTAGAGCTGCTGCCACAGATTCCTTCTCACGTACCCGTGGTGTTTTTGGATGGGGGAGACTTTCCGGAAATTGGTGGTGATTTGCATCGCCTGAAAAGACCCGATCTGTTAGCCGAAGCCGCGAAGAAGCGGCCCTTTGATTTTGTTTTCAAGCGCGAGATGTTGGTGGACAAACAGTATCCCGCCAACACGGCACCGCTGCCGTTTTCGATTCCGTACCGCTTGATGCCCACGGTGTCTTCGGGCGCCGAGCATCTCAAATACGACGTGAGCTTTTGGGCCGTCGAATCGGATCCGATTCGCACTCGGGCCTTAGAGCTGATCGAAGACCGGTTTGATTGCCGCGAAAACGGAACGACTCGCAATCAAGTTTTTAAAAAGTACAAACGAAAGGGCCTATTTTATCTGCAAGAGCTGGCTCGCTGCAAAGTCATCCTGAATTTTCGCGGTGTCGGCTGGGACACCTTACGCTATTGGGAGGTCTTCGGTCTGAATCGTTTCATGATCTCGCAACGACCGCAAATTCTGATCCCGGATAATTTTGAGCACGGCAAAGAGATCATCTTCTGCAAAGATGATCTTTCAGACCTTGTGGATCTTTGCCAGTACTATTTGACCCACGAAGCGGAACGGGAAGCGATCGCCAAAGCGGGAGCGAAAAAAGCGCGGGAAAAGCATTCGGATCAAGCACGGGCGGAATACATTCTGCAAACCTTGAAATCCCAATTGAAATTGCAGCTTCAATCTTAGAGTTGAGCCGCAATCCATTTCGACGTTTCAAACAGCGCGGGATAACAGGCCAACCAAATCCAGAAAAATCGGTTCAGGCCAAAAATTCGAAAATTCATCCAATGAAAAAAGACCCCGGCGCTCATCCAGAGAAGACAAAGATTCGGATGCAACAGCGCCACGGGAAAACTGAGCTCGAAGCTTAAGACGGCAAAGGACCCAAGTCTCAGCATCGCGCTTTGATTTTGCGCCCGCTTGAGCCAAGCAGCAGGGACTTGGTATTTTGAAGAGTTGAGGAATATGGAGAGCGCTCGACCGGAGCGCCACTCGGAAGCGAAAACTTTGCTGAGGCCTGAAATAAAGTAAGACAAGGCGATTTGAATTCCAAGATAAAGAAGACAAGCTTCTTGAATGGGTTTTGAATTCGGAAAGCTGTGTTCGATCCAGACCAGAGCGAGGGCAAGTGTGGTGACGTAATCACTGCCGCCATTCACCGGGCCGCGAAAGCGCATCGTGATCAAAAGCTGGGTCGCAAACAAAGCTAAAAAAAGAGACGCCTGCGGAGCCAGCGCGGCGGCCACGATGAGTCCGAGGCGAGCCACCAACAGGCTCACGAATCTTTGACCAGACAATGCAAAACGCTGGCCCCAGGCGGGTGAGCTCTCTCGCAGATCGGACTCGCGCCAAATTCCTTGATCTGAAAACTGATCGCGCATCTGGATCAGCTCCCAAGTTTGAAGAAACAAAACAAAAAGGAGGGCTTTTTCAGTCCAGCTCAATCAAATCTCATGTGTGGCCGAATTCAAAATCGGGTGAGAGATGTTCGAGTTCGCTTCGGTGATTTCGATTTTGAAACGAAAAAAGTGATTCGAACCAGAAACATCTGCCGGCAGTTTTACGATTTCCCAACGAATCCAATTTTCCACCAGTCGATAGGAAAGACCGTCTTTCAAATTGTTGAGTTCGGACATTTGGCTCTCGAAAAATTCCTCGCACAAGCGATCCACCAGCGCACGTCTGGCCAGCCAGGCGTTCTCGGAAGCGTTCAAAAAAAGACGCCGCACCGAGCGAGATTGGGTCTGCTGAGCGGAAGGCGATTGCCACGGCCCCCACGAATGATCTCGGGTCCCGATTTGATAAAATAAGTTCGAGATCGAACCGGGGCGATCAAAAAATTTCCAAGAGGGAATCAGCACTCGAAGCAGGCTCATGCGAAACAGAATAATTGATTTCTGCAATGTGCAGCAGCTGCAATCTAGGGCAGCAGGACCAAGGGCTGGAATCGATCTTATTTCAAGACAATCCCGAATCCGTCTTATTTTAATTCGCTCAACTCGAATTTTTGTCTACGAGTTCGCCAAGCGGATCAGGGCCACGCAGAATCGAGATTGGCGTCTCTTCGGGGGACAATCGCGATTTAATCTCGCTTTGAAACAATTCAACCGAAAAAAGATTAACAACAAACCGGTTATTATCCGAAATTTAAGTAACTTGGTATGATGGATAAGAAATTGCAACCTCCATGGTAGGGGACGCAACTTTGATTTTGTAATCTGGTTTCAACGAGGGGAATAAAATGATGCGCAAATGGAGTGACAGGGTCAATAGCAAACATTTGGCTAAAGCTCTTGCCGGCCTGGCAGGTCTTTCCATTCTGTCAGTTGTCTTTTTCCAGAACTGTACTCCGGTCAATGTCGGTGACATGACGGAAGAAGCTCGTCTCGTGAAAGAGCACATCGCCTACGTTGGTGCCGGTGAAGCGGTCGTCGAAGTCGGTGCAAGCCAATATGATAAGGCCTCGGCTGGATTCGATGTTGGTTTGGATTCAGTCCCGCCATTGAAGCAGTTTTGGAT
>CBIHNW010000042.1:0-16050 GCA_966211795.1 uncultured Bdellovibrio sp.
AAATGCGTCGACTGCTGGTTTGACGACAACGGTTGTGAACGATGAAAAAGAAGCCTTGCTGGCTGATGGGTTCCAGCGAACCTTGTACATCTTTGATCTGGATCTGGGCCAAAAAACTCCAAAGTGCGTCGCGGATTGCGCCGAGGTGTGGCCGCCTTACATCATCACACCCGCTGAAGCTGCGACATTAAAAGCGCCACTCGGTTCAATCGCGCGTGCCAACGGCAAGCTGCAGCTGACCTACGAAGGAAAGCCCCTCTATCAGTACATCTTTGATCGGGTTCAAGGAGATGATAAAGGTGATGGCATTGGTGATGTTTGGCATTATATCAAACTGTAATTCAGTGAGCCTCATCTTCTGAGGTCGGCGCGCCCAAGAACTTGGGCAACAAGTGATCGAATCAAAGCTTCCACTTGCGAAGCAAGGTTTCAAAGTCGGCCGGGCAAGGAGCTTCGATTTTCATCTCGGTTTTTAAAACCGGATGCGCGAAGCTCAGGCTCTTCGCATGCAGCATCAGGCGGGGCACGCGAGTGTCCTTGCCGCCGTATTGCGAATCCCCCAGGATCGAAGCTTCTGAATGCAGCAAGTGCACGCGAATCTGGTGCGTGCGTCCAGTCAGGGGTTGGGCTTCCACGAGGCAAGCTTCGGGCGAGCAGGCAAGCTTGCGAAAAATCGTGTGGGCGAAATCGCCGCCCGATTCGGTGCGGAACATTTTCACCGAGCGGCCATCTTTGCGCCGCGCGACCAGATGGTTTTGAATTTCCCACCGGTCTTTCAATTTGGTTTGTGGCTGCGTGAGCGCCAAGTATATTTTCTCGAACTTGTGCTCGCGAAACATATCCGTCAGCGGAGCATTGGCCTTTTTATTTTTCGACAACAGAATCACGCCCGAGGTGTCGCGGTCCAAGCGGTGATGCAGAAAAATATGATCGCTCTTCATTTGCTTTTTGACGAGCGTGAAAAGATCGGCGCGTTTTTTATCGACCGTGGGCTGCGACGGAAGGCCTGCCGGCTTATTGATGGCCAAAAGAAAATCGTCTTCAAAAAGAATCTCGAGTTCATCTCTTTCGGCTGACATGCGGATTGTCCTTTAAATAAAAGCGCAATGGCCAAAGCGACGCTTCTTTTGCATACTCGACCCCGATGCGCGAAGCTTTGACAATATCGCTGTCTTTCACCGCAAAGTCATCATCTTCAATCCAAAGCGGCGAGTGCGGATCAAAAAGAGCGAGCCCATCTTGCTTGCGGGTGAGTCCCCAGGCCGCACACAGCCGACCGGGTCCATTGGTTTTGCAGTCCACCGGATCCAGCGGCTCCAAGGCCCGGATCAAGACGGCTTCGGGCTCCGAGGTTTGGGTCACCACGTTCAAGCAGTGGTGCAGTCCGTAGATCATGTAAATGTAAGCGTGTCCGCCGGGAAGATACATGCTTTGCACACGCTGGGTGTTTCGACCTTTGAACGTGTGGGCGGCCGGATCGTGAACGCCGAGGTAGGCCTCGACTTCAACAATGCGTCCGCGAAAGATTTTCGTTTTCGAAGTTTGGAAACACAACACTTTTCCCAGCAATTCGCGGGCGACGGTCGTGGTGTCTCGTTGATAGAACTCTTTCGTTAACATGATCTCTAAATGTGGGTTCGCCCCCGTGCTTGTCAAGCTCAAGAAAAATTCTTGTGCATTTCACTTGTTCCTTGCTTGACGATTTTTACTTCTCACACAGTTTTACATTGTGAAAAGCAAACGCAGCTTAAAAAAAACAAAGATAACGAAATTCTTCCGAAGTCGCCCTGTCGATCCATTGCAAGGGGATTGTGGGACCGGAAGCATTTCAAAATTTTAAGGAGGATTTTTTATGAGACATGCATTGATGACAAACTGGTTGAACGAAGTGGACGATATGTTTCGCACCTATTCCCCAGCCCTGAGAGCGCAACCGGGACAAACATGGTTTTCACCAGCCGTGGATGTGCGGGAAACCGAGAAAGAATACTTGTTTCATTTTGACTTGCCCGGGATGAATGAAAAAGATCTGGAAATTAAAATTTCCGGTCGCGAGCTGAACGTGACGGGTGAAAGAAAAACGGCCGACAAGGACGAATCCAGCCGCAGTCATCGCAACGAGCGATACTTTGGAAAGTTCGAGCGTTCTTTCGTTTTACCGGAAGAAGTGAACTCGGAAAAAATCGATGCGCAGTTTAAGGACGGAGTGCTAACCATTCGGATTCCAAAAATTGAAGCCGTGCAGCCAAAGACCATCCCGATCCGCACGCATTAATATTATGTGAACAAAACCCTTCCTCGCGAGAAAGACCTGGGCAAAAGTCCCAGGTCTTTCTTTTTGGCCTCCACATTTGATCCACAGTGATTGAAGCTGGAGATCAGATGCAAACCCTGAATAAAATCCTCGATAAGCTCCTGACGTCGTTATTCACGAGTGCCATTCTGTTTTTCTTCAGTTTCTCGTTCATGACCGGAAAGTTTCCGCCGCAAAAAGACGACATGAAAAAAGTCTTTTCCCTGATGAAGCAAATGATCTCGACGACCAAAGAAAACAATGAATACGCCAAAAGCCTGCAGGGCCAAGCCCCAAATCTCGAGCAGATCATCCAGATCCAGAAACTTGCGCTCAAACGATCCGAAGTGACGCTGGAGCTCAGCCAATTGATGGCGCGATTTCCAAAGGGTGTGCCATCCGCCGAAATCGCCGAAAAATTAAATCAGGCCAGCGAACATTTGGCAAAAACCGATGAAGCCTTAACTTCGATCAACACCGATATGCAAAAGATGACGAAATCCGAGGGACCATGATCACCGCACGTGAATTGATGAATCCAATGACGCCGGCCTTGTCTTTTGACTCGACCGTGAAAGACGCCATCGCTTTTTTCGAATCTCACCCGCAACAATTTGCCACGGTCTCGGCCAGCCGGGATCGCTTGCAAGGCGTGCTGACCGAGGGAAATCTGGTGAAGATCTTTCTGCGCTACCAAACGCAGCCATCAAAAGAAGCCCTGATCTTTTACCGCGATTGTTTCGAGCCCACCCAATTGATTCATCAGACCGAACCCTTTCACGAGGTGGTGAAAAAAATCATGACGTCGGTCGGCCACCGCGTGTTCGTGATTGATGAAAAGAGCGAGCTAGTGGGGCATATCACGGCAAAAGATGTGCTGCCGTTTCTGGTCGGTAAACAAGACACCAAGCCCGCCATTCAGGGGGCCGCATTTGACGAGTTGAAATCCCAGCTTTACATGTACGAAAGTTTCTTCTCGAAAAGTCCGCTGATGATGCATTCGGTGAATCCCAGCGGTTTCATCCAGATGGCCAACGAAATGTTGCATGCCTTGCTGGGCTACGAATACGGCGAGTTGATCGGGAAGACGATCTTTGATTTGTATCCCAAGGCGGCTCACAGTCAGGCGCAAGAGGGCATCAAAACCATTTTGTCGAAAGGCTATCACCAAGTCATTCAAGCCGAGATGGTTCATAAAGACGGGCGGGCCATCAAGGTCGAAATGGCGTCTCGCGCGCTGGAAGATCCGTGGAAAAACCCGATCGGAACCATCACCGTGTCTCGACCCCTGGACATGAAGCTATTATTAGAAGTGCTCTAGGTTCTCAGAACTGGACGCCATAACTGTCTAAAACTTCAGCGAAAATCTAAAAATCAAACGTTTGATTAAATTCCGGTTGTTTCAATCAAACGTTTGAATTATGCTTGAGCACATGGATAACAATCAAGAAAACAAGACCAAAGGCGGGCTTGATGCTTCGGATTTCGAAGGGTCTGAGCCCACTCGTGACGATGGATCGGCGCGGGCTCGGTTGATCGATGCAGCGACAAAACTTTTTGCCGAACATGGGCTGGACGGAACCAGCACGCGGGATATCGCCAAGGCGGCGGATCTCAACATCAGCTTGATCAGCTATTATTTCGGCGGCAAAGAGGGGCTTTACAAGGCCATCATTCTCGAATTTGCCTCGGAGATGAAAAAGCAATCCGAAAAAATTCTAGCGCCGGTGGATTTGGCGCATCTGGATCGAGAGTCCTTTAAAAATTCGATGCGCACGTTAATTGAAGAGATGATTCCGCTTAAATTCTCTTCGCGCGATATGCACTCTCTCTTGCAGCGAGAAATGATTTCGGGGATGCCGCATTCGAGAGAGGTTTATGAAAACGTGTTTTCAAAAATTCTTGCCGACATCGTCGCGATCTACGAAACCGGTCGGAAAAAGGGCTTCGTTAAAAAAGAGATCGATCCTTACATCGTTTTCTTTTCGATGATTCACGCAACCGATACTTATTTTCAGATGTGTCAGTGCCAGACCAGCGTGCAGACCAAAATTCTGAAAATGCCCGAGCAAATGAAAGAATACAGTGAACAAATGTACATGATTTTCGTGGAAGGTGTTTTAAAATGAAAAAGGAAATGTGTATTTTCTCAACCGCAATGATCGCCCTGATTCTGGCGATGGCCCAATCGGGTGCCGCGATGACTCTTGAGGAATACCTGCAGACGGTGCAAAAGAAGAATCGAAACTTTCAGGCTTTGGACGCGTCTCAAGACGCCGCCACCAGCCGTTACCAACAAGGGGATCTGGATTTATCTCCGATCTTGTCGGCCAGCGGAAATTACATCGATGACAAATCCTTGCAAAGTGTCGGCACCAGTCTCGTCACCCATTCGCAAGTGCGCCAGTACAGCCTGGGTTTAGCTAAAAAGTTTTCGACCGGCACCCAAGCTTCCGTCACCAGCAGTGTCGAGGCTCTGAACGTCGAAGGCGCAACCGGAACCTCGGGTCTTTCGTCCGAAAGTCATATTGGCACCTTGGGCGTTTCCGTTAGCCAGTCATTGTGGAAAGATTTCTTTGGCACCTCGACACGTCTTCGTTGGGAGCGAGAAAGATCGCAAGCCCAGTACGAAAAAACAGGCTACAACCTGCAAGCGAAGCAGGCCCTGATCGATGCCGAATCGGCATTTTGGGATTTGCTGTATCTGCAACAAGAACTGGACATTCGCAAAGCCAGTCTCGAGCGCGCCAAAAAAATTGAAGGTTGGGTTCGCAACCGCGCCAGCAACGGCATCGGCGATCGCGCTGACGTTTTGAATGCTCAGGGACTGGTTGCCGCAAGAAATCTGCAATTGATCGCGACCCAGGATGATCTCAAGGCCGCGCAAGCTCGCTTTGCCGATCAAATCGAGTGGGGAGAACAACCCGTTCCGGTCCTTGAAGCCAATCTCGCGCAAGTGCGACCGCTCAAGAATTTTGTCGGCGGCGAACAGGGTCGCATCGTGCGACTGGATACTTATCTTTCGGTGCTCGATGCGGAAGTGAAAAAAGTGAACGCCAAAGAAGCGGTCGAGAAAGTGTCTCCAGACTTGGTGCTGTCGGGTCAGTATAAAACCAACGGTTACGACACGACCGACGCCAAGGCCGCGAGCCGCATGACGGATAAAGATTATCCGGTCAGCACGGTCGGCGTGGCCTTCACCTGGGCACTGGATTGGGACGCCAAAGGGGCTGTTCGAAATTCGGCTCAGAAAGATGCATTGGCCGCTCAACTGAAAAAAGAAAAAAGCCTGATGGACAGCGAGACCGCGTGGAAAGAGATCAATCGTCGTCACGCCGAAATGTCGGCGCGAATCGATGCGGCCGAGACCCTCAGCAAAGTGCAGACCGCGAAAGCCGCGGCCGAGCGGGATAAGCTCGCCAAAGGGCGCTCGATCACCTCGAACGTGATCACCGCCGAGCAGGATGCCGCCGATGCGGAACTGAATTTGACTAAAATGAAAGCTGAACAAAGAAAACTTGAATCCCAAAGCCGCCTATTCGTGAAAATCGTGGAGGGCACATGAGTCTCGCCAATGTCGCAGTCAAGCGACCTATCTTTATCATCTGTCTCGTTGCTTTGATGCTCGTCATGGGGATCATCGCGATGGTCCGAATGAGCGTCGATCTATTCCCGGACGTCACCTTTCCGGTGATCTCGATCCAGACCTTGTATCCCGGGGCCTCGCCGCAGGATCTCGAGAAGCTGGTGTCAAAGCCGATCGAAGACGAGCTTGGCAGCTTGAACGGTTTGGATAAATTGTATTCGCAGAACGCGGAAGGTGTCTCTTACGTGACCCTGTCTTTCAAAATCGGCACCGATGTGAAAGAGATGAGTCAAGAGGTCCGTCAGCGTCTGGGTAACATTCGAAACCTGTTGCCGGATGATATCAAAGAACCGATCGTGCGAAAATTCGATCCGGCCGATCAGCCGATCGCCATCGTCTCGGTCACCAGCAGCATGCCGCCGGCCGAGCTCTACGATCTGGTCGATCAAACGGTGAAAAACCAGTTTGAGACCATTTCGGGTGTGGGTCTCGTTCAGATCGTGGGTGGTCGCAAACGGGAAGTGCAGGTATTGGTCAATAAGGACCGCTTGCAGGATCGTCAGCTGTCGCTCACCCAGATTTCGGAAAAAATCAAAAACACTTCGCGGGACGTACCCGTTGGAACTTTGAAGAATTCAAAATCAGAAACGGTCGGTCGCGCGAACGGTTAATTTGAATCGGTCTCGGCGATTCGTGACGTAAATATCAATTTCATGGGCTGGGACCGCGCGGTGAAACTTTCAACCGTCGCGACGGTCGAAGAGGGACTGGAAGACGAAGTCGCGAACTTCGTTTTCCGCAAACGCGAAAATGGATTTCAGCCAAGCCCCGCGATCTCGCTGAATATCTACAAACAGTCGGGTTCGAACACGGTCGAGATCGTGGATCTGGTGCAAAAGCGCCTGGGTCAGGTCAATGACGTTTTGAAATCAAAAGGCATCAAGGCCGAAGTCAATCTGGTGCGCGAGACCGCGCGCCCGATTCGCCTGAATATTGCGGACGTTCGGGAGTCGATCCTGATCGGTATCGCTCTTTGCGTGATCGTGGTGTTCTTTTTCTTAGGCTCTGGAAAATCGACCTTCATCACGGGCATGGCGCTTCCGAATTCGCTCTTGGGTGGATTTGTGATCATGTACGCCGCCGGATTTACGATCAACATTCTGACCCTGCTGGCCTTGAGCTTGGCGGTGGGTCTTTTGATCGATGATGCGATCGTCGTGCGGGAAAATATCTTCCGGCACATCGAGATGGGAAAAACACCGAGACAGGCATCGCTTGACGGAACGAAAGAGGTTTCGCTGGCGGTCCTGGCAACGACATTGGTGGTGATCGCGGTCTTTGGACCGATCGCCTTTATGTCGGGAACGGTCGGTCAGTTCTTTAAACAGTTTGGTCTGACCGTCGTCTTCACGATGCTGATCTCATTGTTTGATGCCTTCACCGTGGCGCCCATGCTGTCCACCTATTTGGCGACCAAAGCCGATCACAAGCGGGGAAATGGTCCGATCGGTAAACTGCTCAATGGTTTCGACCGTTTTCAAACGGGTCTTGAGAACCTGTATGAAAGAACGGTTCGCGCCGTGCTTCGACACCGGGGCTGGGTCCTGGTGGCGGCGGCCTTGATTTTCGTCTCGAGCCTTTTCTTGGCGGCGATTTTGCCGAAGAACTTTCTGCCGCAAGGGGATAACGGTGAGTTCAACATCACCATGGAATTGCCGGTTGGAAGCTCGCTCGTGCAAACCAAACAGTTTGTTCGTCAAGTGGAAGACGTGGTCGTGAAAAATCCTGCGGTCACATTGATTTCGACCACGGCCGGATTCTCAACCCGACCCGAGGCGAATAAGGCGACGATCTACGTCCGCTTGGTTCCACGCAAAGAGCGTCATGGCAATACAACCATGATCAAGACCGAGATGCGTGAGGCGCTGAAGAGCTTCGAGAAAAATGCACTGATCGCGGTCAGCGACATCGATATCGGCGGCGGTGGTCAGAAGATCATGCAGCTCTCGGTTCGTGGCGAGGATTTGGATCAGCTCAGCGCTTACGTCGAAAAATTGAAAGGCCGTCTGCAACAGATCAAGGGTCTGACCGATATCGACACCAATTACCGTATCGGCAAACCTGAATTCCAGGTCGCTTTCGATCGCGAGAAAGCTGAATCATTGGGTGTATCAACGGTCTTGGCCGGCGCCGAGCTTCGGGCACGTCTCGAAGGAAACGTACCTGCAACCTATCGCTTGCATGGAAACGAATACGACATCCGCGTTCGTCTGCGCGAGGAAGATCGTGACTTGCAGAAAGAGTTTTCGACAACGAACGTGCCGAACACAAACTTCAACATGATCCCGCTTTCGAAAGTGGCGACGCAAAAAGAAGTGAAGAGCTTCTCGCAGATCAATCGTCTGAACAAAGGACGATACATCATGATCGACGCGAACTTGGGTCCTGGTGGTAACTTGGGTGATATCACCAAGGAGATTGTCCGCCTGATGACTCCGGATGATAAAGCATCCGCGGAAGATAAGGCATTTCAAACGCCTCCCGGAATCTCCTACGAGTTCTTGGGTCAAGCCGAAGACATGAAGATCCTAATGCAGAACATGATGCTCGCGATGGGTCTTGGCGTTCTTTTGATCTACCTGGTGCTTTCATCTTTGTACGAAAGCTTCATCACGCCGCTCACAATCTTGCTGGCCTTGCCGCTGGCGATGACCGGGGCCTTCGGGGGATTGCTCGTGACCGGTAAATCGGTCGACCTCTTCTCGATGATCGGGATCGTGATGTTGATGGGGGTCGTGGCGAAGAACTCGATCCTGCTCGTGGATTACACGCACGTCTTGATGAGAGATGGCATGGATCGAACCCAAGCCTTGATCAAAGCTTGTAAGACGCGACTGCGTCCAATCTTGATGACAAGCTTTGCCTTGATCGCGGGAACGATTCCGATTGCTGTGGGCTTAAATGAAGCCTCGGCTCAGCGAACATCGATGGGCGTTGCAATCATCGGCGGTTTGATCAGCTCGACCTTCCTGACGTTGCTCGTGGTTCCGGCCGCATTCGGCTACATCGATGATTTCAGTCGCTGGGTCAGCCGCTTGCTGAAACGCGTGACGGGAGCGGATCACCACGATGATGATTTTGTGGTGACCCCATCAACAGAGGGAACGCCGGTTGGCTCGACCTCCGAGCCACAGCTTTCGAAATAGGTTTCAAATTCAAAGTTAAAATCAAAGCCCGCATGATGATCTCATGCGGGCTTTTTCGTTTCAGAATGAGACCGTCTTATTCTGAGAAACTGTCGAATGTTTCATCCCTTTGCATTCTGGCTCGACAAGGCTTGAGGTTAGGTTCCAAACGAGACGCTTTTTAAAGCCCCGCGCTTGTGTCCGCGCTTTGCATTCGGTTACTGCGGGGGACATCTATGATTCGATTGCGCTTGATCTTTGGGATCGTGCTGACGGTGCTTTTCTTTCAAAACTGTCAAAAGGGATTCGAGACCGTGGATCTCGCATCCAATGGCGATGATTCCTTGGTCCGAAAATTTGCCTCGCCCTTTGCGACTTCGAAAGTTTCCCTGAAAAGTGCTGGCAGTCAGCAAAAAGCGGGAATTGCACAAAAGGTGAGTGATGATTCCCAGTTGGTCGATCCCACTCAATTGCTGGCCATCCTGATTGATAATGCCTGCGCCGGCAACGAAAGTCTCTTCACCCGCGTGGATGCTTTTGATGGGTTGATTCACGTCAATTTTGCGCGCAAAAACGATAAACTGAAAGTTCAAGCTTACGAAGCTTCGGTGAAGGGTCAGGCATCGATTGCCCAGTTGAAATCCGCCCTCGATAAAGACTCGTGCGTGATTGGACTGACCAACAATGGATTGGCCAGCGTTGGTCTGGCATTTGGCGATATCGGGAAGGCTCAAGATCATCACCGCGCCATTCATACCGTTCAGGCATATCAAGATGGATTCCGTGCGCTGGATCAAGCTCCTCTGGTCAAAGTCGCGATCGTCGATACCGGGGCCGATGTCACGCACCCGGATTTGCAGGGACTTTTCTGGAGTAACGCCCAAGGTGACAAAGTGATCGACTTCACCACCGAGGCCAACTCTTTGGATCAAAACGGACACGGCACCCACGTTACGGGCCTCATCGCGGGGCGATTCAATTCGACGTTGGGAGCGGTTGGAGTTGCCAGCAATGTTCGCATCATGTCGCTGAAGGCTTTGGACAAAGATGGCTCCGGCATGATCACCGATATCGTCAACGCCATTTTATATGCCGTCGATAACAACGCCGATGTGATCAATATGTCTCTGGGTGGTGGTTGGAATTTAACCGATGACCTTTATCTGGAAGCATTTCGGTACGCGGCCAATAAAAATATCCCGGTGATCGTGGCGGCAGGAAATGAAAATGAAGAGCTTCACGCTTTCGGTTTTCACGCACCGGCCGACATGGGGCAATTTCCCGGAATCGTCGTGGTGGGGTCCGTGCACTCGTCGACACTCGAGCGATCGCCGTTTTCAAATTTCGGTGCGATCGTTGATGTCAGCGCGCCAGGATCGTACGCTCAGGGAACTTGCGTTCTCTCGACTTTGCCGGTGACTCCAAGCAAGTACGGTGACAAGTACAGTTCTTCGCCGGGCTACGGTTCCTTATGCGGAACCTCGATGGCGACGCCGATCGTGACCGGGGCCGCGGCTTTGGTGATTCAGTCCCTAAAGGCAAAAAAGATTTCGTACTCGTCGCAAACGATCGAAACGATTTTGGCGCAAAATTCGCAAACGGGAAAAGCTCCGGATTTGGGCCGAAACAATGTCTTGGATCTTGATCGTCTCGCTCTTTATCTCAATTCGGTTTCAGATCTTCCGGCGGATTTGCGTGGTCTTGAAGTAGAAAATCCACTGGGCCTTTATCTCGCCAACCTTTACATGAACATTCTTTATCGCAAGTATGACGACGCGGGCTTTCATCATTGGCTGCAAGCTTTGACGGCGCGAACGATTTCGTTACTGGAAATCAACCGCAGCTTTATCGACTCGGACGAGTTTAAGAACTCGGGCATCATATCGGGGCTTTCAGATGGAGACGTGGCTTACGCCCGGCTTTTTCTCAATATCTTGGGACGAAACCCAACGGCGGCTGAAATTCAAAAAATTCAATATGACTTTGGCGTGACGCCAGCACAGGCGCCCAATCACGGCGATTTGATTGCGGCCCTACTCGTGCAACCCGAAGCGCTGACCGTCTTGCAAAACTTGAAAGTCGAAGGTGCACCGGTTTTTGACGAGGACCGCGGTCTGACCGCTCAGCAAGTGACGACACGTCACCGCAAGCGAGTGCTGGCCTTTTCATACTTCAAAAATAAATTCTCGCGCCTGCCGCTTTTAAAGGACATTCAGGCGGTGAGCAGCAGTCTGGATTCGATGAGCCCAGAGGCCGCGATTGATTTCGTGTTTAAAAGCGAACCTTCCGATCTGACCGAATTTATCATCTCCCAGTACATGAATATTTTGGATCGACACCGAGACCAAGTGTCCAAGCTGGAGATTGATGCCGTTCGCGCGCAAATCTTAAGTCAGCAGCTCAGCCGCGACAGCTTTATCAGCAGCTTGAAAAACTCGGACGAGAAAAAAATCCGAGACATTTACAAACAGTACACCATTACGCCGCCATTCTTGTATCAGGTCAGCGATTTGATCACGGGTCTTCAAAACGGCACGAAAACTTGGGACGCTGTTCGAAGCGAGATTCAACAGCAGGTCGGATCTTCGAACAATTCCTATATCTCGACGGAGGTGGACAGCCTGCTGATTCGCTACCTGCTGCGAACTCCGATGAATTCTGCAAAACCGCCATTTAAATTGAATGACGAAGAGCGTGGCATCTGGGCGGCTCGATTTCGCGCGGTTCAAAACTGGGCTCAGGTGGAAAGCGAAATGGCCGCAAGACCCGAAGCGATCGCCTATAAGCTTTACCTGAACACCGTGGGTCGGACGGTCAGCGAAATCATGGCGGATTATGATCCAGTGTTGAGCACTATCTCCCTCTTGCAGGCCGGACAAAGCGAGGCCTCGGTCCGCGAGACTCTGAGCAATTCAGATGAAAAATTCGTTCGCGATTTGTACCGAAGTTACTTGCTGAAAACTCCTGGCTTGACCGAACTTTATGGATATTTAAACGGGCTTAAATCCGGCAAATACAGCCGCGATAGCATCAAAACCTACTTGCAGGGACGCAGCCGCTCGCCGGATCTCTCGCTCACGCCAGCGCCGACTCAAACACCAGCACCGACGCCAACACCAACGCCAGAGGTCCCGAAGCAGGTGCAAAGCAACCATGACTTTTTGTTGGCCCAGTACAAAGCGATCTTGGATCGCACGGATGACGAGATCGCCAAAGACGCGGCCGGATTTAATTATTGGTTATCGGCCCTGGATCAAGCGCAGGTATCGCGTGCTGATCTTCAGACCACGTTCCAAAACTCGAACGAATTCTTTCTTCGACAGACTTACAAAACCGAGCTTCACCGACGGGCGGATTTCGCGGGTCTTCTGTATTGGATTCGCGAAATGGATGCGGGCCGCGCGACCAAAGCAAGCGTCGTGGCCGAGTTTAAAAGAACCTGCACTCAGCACATCGGGGGCGAATGTCCCTGATTGACCTCAAGACGTGTACACGCCGCGAAAGCTTCGCATGTCCTGAATCTTTTTTTCAAAGGCCGACCAGTCATCCTGTTCACTGATTGGCTTCCAGAGACTTTCCAGCTCGTCGATGATCAGGGTGCAAGGCAAGTCTCGATCAAAGTAAGGATGCTTAGCTTTGGCTTCATCTAAAATCTGATATTTTAAAAGGGCCTGTTGCAGATCGTGAAAAAGCGGGGATTGATAGTGCTCTTTCGCGGGTGACCGTTGCAGGCGCTGATTTCCATTTTGGTGGTGAAGGCCAAAACTGTGCAGATCAAAGAAGAGCTGCTCATAACCGATTCGGGTCTGCGCAAGGAACAGAAAAAACTGGCTGATGCATTCTTCATTTTGTTCCGGATCTTCAGAAATTTTCAAATTCAGGCGCTGAAAAAATAAGCGCAGAACTTCGCTTGAAAAATAAGGACCGAACCCCTCGATCAATTCTTTGGCCGGGAGCTCGGGAATGGCGGTTTGCAGACTGCCAGCGAGCTGCGCCACATTCCAATTGATGGCGCTGGGTTGTCGGCCGAAACAATAAAGACCGGTGTGATCAAAATAAGCCGCGGTGAAATTCGGATCATAATGCGGCAGAAAACGATACGGCCCATAGTCAAAACTTTCGCCGGTGACGTTCATATTGTCGGAATTGAGAACTCCATGCACGAAGCCCGCGATCATGTACTGAGCCGAAAGGCTTGCGAGCTTTTGGCTGACCGAGGTTAGAAACTGCGATGCGATCTGCAGGTCAGTTTGATCCAGGGAAATCTCGGGGAAGTAATGTCGAACACTGTACCTGAGAAGTTTTAAAATATTTTCGGTTTCTTTCAGAAACGCCAAGCGCTGAAAGCTTCCGATGCGGATGTGGCTCAGGCTCATGCGGGTTAGCACCGCCGCGCGAGTTGGCGAAGGTTCGTCATTTCGATCCAGATGTTCGCCGGTCTCAAAAAAGCTGAACGTGCGTGAGGTTTTAACCCCCAGGCTTTCCAAAAGTTCCGTGGCCAAGGCTTCGCGAAAGGCCCCTTTTAACGTCAACCTTCCGTCACCACTGCGGGAATACGGAGTCTGGCCGCTTCCTTTGGTGCCCAAATCGTAAATCTGCCCATCGTCGCCTTGAATCTGGGCAAATAAAAATCCTCGGCCATCGCCAAGGTCGGGATTGTAATGACGAAATTGATGCCCATGATATCGAAGGGCTAGCGGAGTCGGAATGTTCTCGGGCCAGGACTCGAAACGGTGCAGTCGGCGCGCCCAACTGTCTGAATCGTTCGATAGCTCGTCCAAGCTTAAAAAATGAGCGGCCTGGTGGTTCAGGAAGCGAGCTTTGCAATCGGGGAAAGTCGCGGGGACCACGGGATCGTAAAATTCGCCGCCAAGTTCAAGAATGATGGGTCGATGCTTCGCCATAGAATTTGACGGTATCAGGGCTTTGGTAAAAATGAAATGACAGACCGAGAAGCCGGGGAACGGTCATTGACTGTCTGGTGGTGGGAGAGGATAAATCAAGTGCGCATGAAAGCTTGGGTCATCAAAAATTTGGATTATGTCAGCTGGGATCGAATCGGCATGGGTCTGTCGATTCTTTGCGCTTTGCACTGCCTGGTGACGCCCATGATTATCCTCTCGATACCTTTTCTGGCGCGTTATTATCTGGCTCACCCCCTGTTTCATTTTCTGCTGGCGGCGGCTATCATTCCGGTGGGGCTTTTCGCATTTTTATCTGGCATCCGACATCACCGAAACTGGTGGGTTCTGGTTCTGGGGATTCCGGGTTTGGCTTTGGTGACCGGAACGCCCTACATGGTGCACATCCAACACCAAGCATGGAACGAGCAATACCTGATGGTTTTTGGAAGCCTGCTTTTGGTTTCAGCGCACTTGCTCAATCGAAGATCCTGCAGCTGCTCTCACCATTAATTTTCATTTCACTTTCATTTAGTTTGGGTGTTCAATTCCCTTCATCAACCTAGTTCATGAGGAGAGTTGAAATGTCCGATCTAAATTCAAGTTCACGTCGACAATTTTTTAAAATCGCGGCCGCATTTGGTGGTTTGGCTTTATTGATGCCAACACTGGCGAAAGCAGCTGAAGAGCGCCGTCGCGCGAAGCCTGCTGAACCAGCAGCGGGTGCCGCTCCGGCAGCTGGTGGTGGCGACACGAATTTGCCTTTGGTGAAGCCAGGCGAAGGAATGGCCGCAAGCCTTCACTATGTTCACAATCATAAGGATCTCAAGGACAAGTCTTTGATGGTCGAGCGCCAAGGTGTTCCGTTCGAAAAGCAGCACTGTGCAGCCTGCATGCTGTTCACGCCTGCTGGTAAGAAAAACGGCGAAGAAGTTGGAAAGTGCCAACTGTTCGCAGGTCAATTGGTCAAAGGCACCGGCTGGTGCACAAGCTACACGAAAAAAGCTTAATTCAAAAATTGATTCCATTTGAAAACGGTCCGATTCGCAACAGCGACGGGCCGTTTTTTATTTTTGGCGAGCGTCGGGTCGAGCGTTTCTGAATTTTGACGAGCTCGGGGTCGGGCGGTTCTGATTTTTGGAGAGATTGGGATTCGGTTATTTCTAAATGTTCGGGATTTTCGCAGCATTGGTTTTCGGATTGCTTCGGCTCAGCCATTTGGACTCTTCCAATTTTCAATCCTTATTGCGGTGTCGAAGCGAAAACCTTGCTTTGCATTTTATCGGCACATTCTTTTTGCAGATTCGCGGTCGAAAGGTAAACGGACTCGCTGGTCTTGAGGTCGGTGGCCAAGCAAGGCTCCGACGATGTCCCGTACGTTTTCAAAAGATTTTCGCAAGCATCACTGACCGAAGCCTGGGTTTCTTTGGTGTCCTGCTGTTGCAGATCAAACGTTGTTCCTTGAACCTTATTATACGCCTCTAAGAAAGCCTTATTGCAATTTCCATTGCGGTCCTGAGTGATCGGAGTCTTCTTGCTATCACAAGCAACGACCAAAATGCAGGCTGATAAAACAATCCAAGTTCTTTTCATGCCAGCACTCTGTTCAAGACTCGTTCCAAGCCTCAATGAAATGGACCCCCGCAAGGCAACCCCGCGCCTGGCGAACATTTTGACAAGGGCTCAAATCCGATTCTTTCGGAACAAGGGTGATCAGTCGAAGTCGGGTTGGGTGCTGGTGTCTCTTCGGGAGTTGAAGGCGGGCGTCATTCGCGAAGGGGTGAGGGCTTGCGAGCAGAGAGATGTGTTTGCGCTGGGGGAGGGAGGGCCTGCGGTCGGTGGCTGTCGTCGCGTTGCGGGTTGGTGGGTTCTGTCTTCGCAGGCGCGCGGCCGTGGCCTTGGTGGTTTGCATGTTGGCTTGTGGCCGCTTCGCGATCCTGATTGCGTACAATCAGGATCACTTTCTGGGGAGGGAATGAGGAGTTTGGGGCGAAGGGTTGGATTGGAGTTGGGCGACTGAGTTAAGGCAAGGGAAGATCTGGCAGGTCATATTGCTTGCTTGCTTGCTTGAGTGAGTGAGTGAGT
>CBIHNW010000043.1:0-14647 GCA_966211795.1 uncultured Bdellovibrio sp.
CTCCCACGCCGACTCCCACGCCGACTCCCACGCCGACTCCCACGCCGACTCCCACGCCGACTCCCACACCGACCCCGACGCCGACACCAACTCCGAGCTGGGTTAAGTGTGCGAATGAGAATCAAGCTTGCAGCTTCACCGGCTACCGAAATGTCCGCTACGGCGCGAATGGAAACTATGTCACCAAGACGGCCGTGACTGGACCCGTGACTTGCAACAACGCAACTTTCGGCAGCGATCCTGCTTACGGCATTGGTAAGACCTGTGAGTATTCGGCAGCTGAAGTGCCCGCACCGGCGGTCAGCTGGACCAAATGTGCGACTGAAAACCAAGTTTGCAATTTCACCGGCACGCACAACGTGCGCTACGGCGTGGTCGGCAAGTACATCACGAAAACCGTGACGTCTTCGATCGCTTGCAACAACACGGCCTTCGGTGGAGATCCCGCTTACGGCTACGGCAAGACTTGCGAGTATTCGACGCCTTAATGAGCGACGCCAAACAAGTTTTCCAAAAGAGCTTGTCGATTTTAAAATCTAGAACCAGAAGAAAGGCCCTGCCAAAAGCGGGGCCTTTTCAATTTCAGGTGGATCAGTTCTCAGCTCGCCCCAAACTTTGTCACGACAAACTGCGCGTTCGACGCCGCCTCTAGGTCTTGATGGAAGTTTCTAAAAAACCGCCGAACCCGCCAGACTTTTCGTTCAGTGGCTTGTGCAAAGTGAGATCGGCACCGGCTTTGTGGCCAGCTTCAAAAGCTTTGGCATCAACCGTCGCGGATGGCGGCGAGCGACGCCCCAAGTGTGGATACATGTCAGAAAGATAATCGGCCAAGAGCGGATCATTCTGAAATCGGGTCAATGCCTGCACGACCATCACGGCTTTCGCATCCGCTTCTGCTACCATCGCCGGCTTCAGGGTCGCGGCCAATTTTTTGGCGAAACCATCTAAAATTCCCAAGCGGTACGAGTTTTTTTCCATTCGAGTGAGCTTGCGTCCGCGCAGGCAAGGATTCTGCGCCAAGATCTGTTCCATTTGCTGACATAGAAACCGGTAGACGTATTCGGCCATCAAAACATTTTCCCGCGTCCCGATCAACTCGAAGGCCTGCTTTCGTTCACCCGTCTGCGCTTCGAACTGCTCTAAAGTCAAAACGCGAACAAAGAAAAAAGCGATCAACAGGCTTAAGACCTTCAGCTCCCAGGCTTCAAACCGTTTTTTGCCCGTCGAAATCACCCAGTGCACGAATTCATCTTTCGAACGTTTCGGCATCTGTTCCAGGTTGTGACGAGCATAGATTTCCCGCACCCGATTCATTGCCAGCAGCGCCTCGTGCTCGTTGCTGGATTGGGCGAGCGACAGAAGCTTGCGGATTCGCTCAAGGATGCGTTCGGTCTCGACGTTCTGTTTTTCTTGACGCCAATCCAGATCCTGCCGACCCAACCGAGCTCCCAGTTTGGCAAACTGTGGCGGCACGCCCAGGCGCTGACAAGCCTGGCGAAACTTTTCATCCCAGGAAATTTTCTCGATTCTTGACTCTTTCAAACCGGAGGGTCCGCTTTCGTGCAGGTATTGGTGGGCCATCTGATGGCGCAAAACTCCCAACACCTGAAACCAAGAATGCTGATGCACCAGTTTTTTAGAAAAGCGCAGGGTTCGCGTCCAGGTGTCGTACTGTGCCCATTCGTTGTCGAGATCTTCAATTCGCAAAAGAAGCGGACGCAAAAATATTTTGCGATCTTTGCAAATGCGAGCATGCTCCCTTTGCAGTTCTAGCAGGACCGTTCGCTCCCATTGCTGGGCTAAATTTGAAGGATTCACGTCTTCTTAGAAAATCCGATAATGATTTCCGAGGCAAGCGGATTCGTGCGCGGTGGGCGGGAGCTGTCATTGATCATCGCGGCGAAGACCTGCCAGTTTTTCCAGAGTCTCTTGCCAGCTTCGAAGCAAGAGACTTAAATGAAAAGAATCAAAGTGAGGTCATCGATCATGCCGTTGGATTTTAAAAAGCTGCTCACCGCCCGATTTCTTTTTACTTTCGCCGTGCAGATGCAAGCGGTCGTTCTGGGCTGGCGAATCTATGATCTTTTAAAGGATCCCTTGTACTTGGGCTTCATCGGATTGGCCGAAGCGATCCCGGCCATCGGCCTTGCACTGTACGCGGGTTACCTGGTGGATCGAATGAAACCGCTGCTCGTTTACCGCCGCGTGATGTACGTGAGCCTGCTTTCGGGAATCGTGGTTTTGGCTGAGCACCTGCTAGAAGGCCAGCTTCCTTTGAGCCTGAAGGTCGGACTTTTGTATGCCGCCTCTTTTCTCACCGGCACCGCGCGCTCTTTTTCGCAACCATCGATTTTTGCGGCCGTCCCCCGCTTGGTCGAGAGAAATCTTTTAATGCAGGCGACGGCCATGTCAAGTTCGGCCATGCAGGTCGCCCGGATCGCGGGCCCCGCGTTTGGCGGCTTGGTCTTTGGATTCTTTGGCGCCATCCCATCGTCATCGATCGTTTGCGGTCTTCTGCTGATCGCAAGCTTTGCCATGCTGTTGATCAAAAAAGAAATTCCACCGCCCGATTCTAAAGGACAACACGCCTCGATCACCGAGGAGCTTTTATCGGGTGGAAAATTCGTTTTCAATCATCCGATTCTTTTCCCCGCTTTGACGTTGGACATGATTTCTGTTCTGTTCGGCGGTGTGACGGCCCTGCTCCCCATTTTCGCCAATGATATTTTAATGGTCGGGCCCAAAGGCCTCGGCGCCCTTCGCGCCGCCCCGGCCGTCGGCGCCACGATCATGAGTCTTTACCTTTCGCGCACGACCACTTTGCGCACCGGAAGATGGCTGCTGTCGGCGGTGACCGGTTTTGGTTTTTGCATTTTACTTTTCGGCATCAGCACGAATTTTTATCTTTCGCTTGCGGCCCTGGGTCTCAGCGGTTGCTTTGATAGCATCAGCATGGTCATCAGATCCGCGGCGGTTCAACTGTCTTCGCCCGATCACATGCGCGGAAAAATCTCGGCCGTGAATTCGATCTTCATCGGCTCTTCGAATGAAATCGGCGAGGTGGAATCCGGCATCGTCGCTCGTTTGTTGGGAACCGTGCCCGCAGTTTATTTTGGCGGCATGATGTGCCTGCTGACTGTCGGCGCGACCGCTTACCTGTCACCGACTTTGCGAAAAATGGATCTCGCCAAATTGCAAGCCGGCAAGAATTAGATCTTAAACGCCAACATTTGCCAAGATCGCGCTGACCATGACCGAACCTTCGACCGGATCGAAATAAAGATCGGTCGGTGCGTAAGGAGTGGTTTCAAAGCGGTATTTGATCTTGATGAATTGCGCGCGGTTGCAAGAGTTTGGGATGACCAATCCATTAGGATAAATCGGCCCGCTCCAAACGCCATTATAATAATCATAGCGTGGCGGACACACCGGCATGAACGTCGTGCTGACCGAAATGGGATAGATCGCGGGATCGCAGGCGTTCGTTCCTGCGGCTCCCCCAGGAGTTGACGATTGCACGCAGATTTTTCCTTCCAGGCTGTAGCGCAATGGCGCATTGGTCGGACCCGAGATCGGGCCTGAAGTGTGAATGGTGGTTGCGTCTCCGGTGACCACCGGCAGATAAAGGGTGATCGGCAGCGGCGCTGACGGCACGGCCCCGAGACCGTTTTGAATGGCGCTTTTCAAGATCGCGGCTTCCGGACTGGGATCTCGCAGCGACCCCCGCAATGTTGCCGGCATGCCCATCATGTAGATCAAGCCCTGAAAGAGACGCACGCGTGTTTCCTGGTAGCTCTGTTGCTTGATCGTGCGATTCGTTTGCGAAAAGAAATAAAGATTCGCTGCCAGCGCCATCGAAAACAGGGCGATGGCGACCAAAATTTCGATGACCGAAAGACCGGCAGACCGATTCCATTTCAATAGCGGGCGCACGCGTTCCTCCTGATTGGTTTAGAAACCTAAATCGTCCAAGCTGATCAGGACCGAAACCCGCGTGGGTTTTCTTTCAATGATTCCTGGCTTATTGGCAAATTCGATTTGAAAACTGACCATGATAAACTCGGCCCGCAGACACGGGGTGCTCAACGGCAAGTTCGGACTGGTCGTATACCCAACCACCGGCAGGCTCGCCACCGGAACCATCCGGTCCAAGCTGCCTCTGTCCGCCGGCCCCTCGACCATAAATCGGCTGGTCACCCGAAATGCGCAGCTCCCCTGACCCGCCACCACCCCGGCTGGGCAATGGCTGCCGTCAATCATGTAATAAGCCGGTGGATCACCCGGAACATCCAGGGGTCCACTGAGCTTCATGTCCGAGAAATCATAGATTGAAAAATCATAAAAGACATTCGTACTGATGGGTCCTGACGTGCTGTAATCATTGGCGACGATGGCGGTGAGCTTCACATCGTGTTCAACCGTTTTTTTAAACGAGCGATGATCCATCACCGCATTTTTAAGAATGCGAGCCAATTCATTCCGCGTCACCGTGCCCTGGACAAAAAAATCTGAATTCATCACGACCTGAATGGCACCGGAAAATGCCAGAACCGCCATCACACTGATCCCCAGTGCAATCAGCATCTCGATCAACGTAAATCCACGAACCGATTTCAATCGCTTGAAACGGCATTTGGGATTCGCGAAAAACCGAGGTGGTCTGGCGTACATTTGAATTTGCTTCCTTTGCTCAAAATATTCTAAAAATTAAAGGCCATGCATCCGCCATTCACGGATTGGGTTCCGGCCGGACAAGCAACCGCTGGAGGAATCGGTGGCGGTCCACCACCGCCCCCACCTCCACCACCGGAGGGTGGCGCCGCCACTGAAAAAACACAGGTGCAACCATTGCTGCAACTGTAGCTGTCGATGCAGAGACCTGTTCCGTAGAACATTTGCACGTAATTATGAAACGGACCATTGACACCAGCACTTCCCGAAAGAGGTGCGCCCTGAGCCGAGTTGCCCGGGGTGCCCGCCACAAAAACGATAGGCGGAAAAGTGGGGTTGAAATAATCAATAAAATTGGAAATCGAAATGACCTCGGTACCGGTCAAGACACTTAAGATTGGCAGCTCCGGCGGATACACAGAAGCGATGGGTTGCACCGAGACCGTGACCTCGATGGTGGCCGCCTGTCGACAAGGACTGCCGCTTCGTGGACATGCCACCTTGAAAGTCGCCCACGCATCGAAGATGCAAAGTCCCGGTGTCGGCACGGAACACACTTGCCCGTAAATATCATAATGAACGGCCGTGGCGGCACTGCCACCCAGGACCGGCGCATGGGCTGGCGTTTCATCGACTAGGGTGAGGCCATAAGAAACGCCTTCGTCACAATCCAGAACGTTATCGTCACCGAGCATGCATGGAAGAAAATGCGGATCCACGGGCACCCCGGGTGTTGTGAGCGCTGAATAATAATAGCTCGACGCGCGTGCATTTCGCAGGGCCGCGGTCAGGACGAATCGTCGTGAATCCAAAATTTTTGACTTGAACCGTGACTCTTGCTTACTGGAAATCACGCCGGCAAGGTTCGCGACGATCAGGGTCGTGAACGCCACAAACGCCAGAACGATGATTAAAGCTGATCCACATTCTTGTCTGACCAATCTCACGAAGCTCCCTCAAAAAATATCGAAATGCCACCGAAGCTCAGGCTCACCGATCCAAGGCGACATCGAACGAAGTCATAAGTCTGTAAAGCGAAATGAAGATCATTATCTGTAACCATCTCAGGATACCGCGATGTTGAAGTCCAAAAAAGAGAAATAAACGAATTTTTATGCATGTCAGCCTAGACGGTGCATAAATCAAATAATTATGCATACAGATACTTTTTCACGGCTCGATTCGCCCTAAACTGAGAAAGTATTTTTTTGTTTATGGTGTTCAGTGGCAGTGTACACTTTCAAAGGAGCACCGCTCCTTAAAACAGCAAAAAATTATTTTCAAACAGACTTTAGCCGGTCACGATAAAGACCGAATTATAAGACCATGGTGGAAAATAAATTTTCGTTTTTAACACCGAAGCTCGTGCGATGCTTGAAGGCAAGCACAGGGGTGCTGATCGTTTCGCTCCTCTTTTTTCCATCTGCATTCGCGCTGAATGATCCTCCGCAGACTTTCACCCTGGACGGAACTCTTTATCAATCGGGAACGACGACACCCCTGCAAGATACCGCCGCGAGCGTCACCGTGCAGATTCTCAATCCCACCGGAAACTGTCTTCTGTACGAAGAGCAACAAACCGTGAACACCTTGGCGAGCAAAGGCTCATTCAGCATTCATATTGGATCGACGTTGAGCTCGGGCAAACGGACCAGCAGCGATCCGGGTCGAACGATGTCGCAGATCTTTCAGAACTCAGTGGCTATCATCGCGGCGGACGTTCCAGGGCAAACGTGCACCGGTGGCGCTTACATTCCCGTCGCCGGCGCCATTCGATACTTTCGCTTGATTGTCACGCCGTCCGCCACTCATGTGGCCGATACACTTTCTCCGGACCTGGTGATCGACTCGGTTCCTCACGCCATCGTCGCGCAAAGTTTGCAAGGACTTGATAGCTCGAATATTCTTCAGGTGAACAATTCAGGTTCGACGGCGCTCACCCAATCCAATCTCGAAGCGCTGTTCACCACGCCGGCTTATACGAATCTGCAAAGCATTTTGGCCGGCAATTTCATGAAAACGGATTCTTCCGGCGCAAGTCTTCCCACCTATTCGTCAGATCCCAGCGGCTTATCAAACGGTGATATTTGGTTCGACTCGACGACGGGTGAAATCAAATACAAAAGTGCAGCCGGCGTGCAGACGGTCGGCGCGAGTGGTGGTGGTGGCGGTGTTTCATCATTGACGGTGGGATCCAGCATGTCGGTCAATGGCACAGTTGCAGGAACCATCAGTGGACCCGGCACGATTGATCTCAGCAACACCGGCGTGAGCAGCGGCACTTACACTAAAGTCACGGTCGACACCAAAGGCCGAGTCACGGCTGGAACCATTTCATTGGTCGAAGCGGATATTCCAAATCTGACGGTCGCCGGAAAAGTTTCTGGCAACACGATCACATCAGGTACCATCAGCGGCTCGGCCGCCATCAATTCTTCCGGAAATTTAATCACTACGGGGACAGTGAGTGGTCTCAACGTGCAAGCCACCAACCTGCGAGTGTACAACGGCACGAACTACGTTCAGTTCGTAGCACCCACACTTGCCGGCATCGTGAATTTCACATTACCCGATAACGACGGCAATCCCGGAGATGTGCTCACCAGCAATGGCTCGGGAGTTTTATCTTGGGCAAGTGGCACCACGACTTTAGCGGGTGACGTGTCAGGTTCTGCGGGCACAACCAGTGTGGATAAAATCAAAGGCAAGGCCGTGACCGCAGGATCCGTCAGTGGTCAGGTGATGATCTATGACGGCACCGCATGGAACAATGCCGTGATGTCAGGCGACGCGACCCTGAGTTACACCGGAATTCTCTCCTTGAACAAAGTGCCCGTGTCCAAAGGCGGTACGAATGCCTCGAGCTTTGGCAACAACCACATCGTTGCCACGAATGGAACCGGGTCGGCGTTGGTGGACTGGACCTGTTCACTGAGTCAGGTGATCACTTTTGATGCCTCGGGAAATTCGGCCTGCGCCAATATCGCTTCCATTTATGGTGGAATTCTGAATGGCGGCAACACGACGGGCGCGGATATTTCGATTGGCACCAATGACACCAAAGCCTTGTCAATTAAAACCAATAATCTCATTGCCATGACGATTTCGCAAAGCGGGGCGATCGGCATCGGGACCACCGCTCCAGGAGCTCCTGTTGATATTCTTCACCTGGCCTATCCGCTGGCTTCGACAAATGGAATCGTCGCGATCTCTTCCACGGATGCTTTCGCCATCGATAAAGGCGGAACCCTTTCCTTTGGCGGAAATGCTTCGAATGGCGCTAGCATGTACTCGTTTGGAATCATGGGAGGTTTTAAGGAAAACAACACCGGCGGCAACACGGCCGGCTACTTGGCCTTCGGCACCCCAGCCGACGGCGCATTGCCGACGGAAAAAATGCGCATCACGTCCGCCGGCCTGATCGGTATCGGCATCTCCGCTCCGCGCACAGCCTTGGACGTCAGCGGAGCCATCACCGGAAAACCGGCCGTTTCCATTTCGGCGGCCACCGTCGACTTCGCCAATAACAATCTGGCCTACACCTCGCAAAATTGTGGAGCCTTTGCTCTGTGGAACATGAAAGATGGAGGCTCCTACACCTTTGCCGTGCAGGGCACGACCTCTGGAACTTGCTCGTTCACCGCCTTCAGTGACGGCGGATCAGCTCCCTTGACGGTGAAACTGCCCCCCGACCATTCCGCCACGACCGCATCAAAACATACGATCTATACTTTTCTTGTACTCGGAACTACAGTTTATACATCGTGGATCCCGGGTTATTAATGAGACGCTATCAACAGGCTGGTATTTATGGCGATTCCAGATGATATTCGCAGCACGCTGGAGTGGCTGATTCAGATCGAAGATTATCAGCTGGCGCATGATCTGGCGCTGACCATCGCCCGTTTTTTACCGGCCGACCATCCCGAAACGACCGACTTTTTGGCCATGGTTTTTCACCGAACAAAATTTTACCAAAAAGCTCTCGCCCAGGCCCAGAAGACCGTGTCCTTGATTCCGGAGCATGTCGAAGCTCGCTACAACCTCGCTCGCTGTCTGCACTCGACCGGAGAACCTGTTGATGCCGAAAAGGAAATTCGCTTGGTCGTGCGGGCCCGCCCCGAATGGCCAGAGCCACAACTGGATCAAGCTTTGTACATTTCCGCCCAAGGTCACTTCGACGAAGCCGAATCCATTTTGCGAAATTTGCAGCGAAAAATATCTGCCGACGATCCCCACCGGCACGTGATTGAATTCAACTTGGCCTGGCACATGATCCGGCACGGCCAGCTGAAAGAAGGTCTGAACAGTCTTTCCATTGGAAGAAAGATCAAATCCTTTGGCAATTTGCGGACTGCACTTGATGAAAGATCTCGGCTCGTGAAGGGCGCTTCCATTGAAGGCCGAAAAATTTTGGTTCTGGGCGAAGCCGGCGCCGGCGACGAGATCATTCAGGCTCGCTTCGCGAAAATCATTCAGCAACGGGGCGGACGTTGTTTCTGGGTGACTCACCAAAAATTTGAAGGTCTTTTTTCTCGGGTGGACGGCATTGAGAAAGTCTTAAGTCCCTCCGATGTCGCAGGACTTCAATTCGATCATTGGCTTCCCGCCATGGATCTTTTCTCGACCCTGGCGCTCGAAGCCGAAGACATCTCGCCCGCCCCCTATCTTTGGGCGGACGCGAGCTTCCTGCACCGATGGCAGAACAAAATCAAAGATCGCGGCCATTTGAAAGTCGGTTTGCGCTGGCAAGGAAATCCACTTTACGAGCAAGATCTTTACCGATCCGTTCCGTTTTCCTTACTCCGCCCGCACCTTCAGATGACGGGTATCGATTTTTATTCTTTGCAAAGGGATTCGGGCGTGGAAGAGTTGCGCTCCACGGATCCAGTCGCCGATCTTTCGCCAGATCTTCAGACCTGGGACGACACGGCGGCCGCCATCTCTTGTCTCGACATTGTCATCACCAGTTGCACTTCGATTGCCCATTTGGCCGGCGCCCTGGGGAAAAAGACATGGCTGTTCGCGCCGATGCTCCCCTACTATATTTGGGCTTCACCCGGAAACAAATCTCTTTGGTATGCAGACGTCACCCTTTATCGCCAGGTTAAACTTCATGATTGGCAACACGAAGTCGATCGCATTTTCACTGAGCTGAAATCCCGAGCAAGGATCTGAAGAATTTGAACCATGTGCAACGGAACAAGGAGTTTTGCGTGTCTCAAAAAAATCCGATCCCACAGCAGCGAGACATCACGTCCCGCCGAGATCTCCTGCGACACTTTTTTCGGCTCGCGTCTATTTCAAGCCTGACGCCCTTTCTTTTTCCACTGAAAAGCTGGGCCACCGTTTTCAATACCGCTGGATTTTGGCGAAAACGAAATCTGCGCGGCAACACCGTATGGGCTTGGGGCGACGGTACGAACGGCAAAGTCGGCGACGGTGGAACAACCAATCAATCTTCACCCGTTCAGCTCGGCGCAATCATTGATTGGATGGATGTCTCCTCAGGCTTCGGTCACAACCTCAGCATGCGCGCCAACGGCACGATCTGGAGTTGGGGTCTCAACACTTCTGGTCAATTGGGGGACGGCACTTTTTCGCCTCGCTCATCGCCGGTGCAAGTCGGCACCTTGAGCACATGGAAACTGGCTCGCGCCGGCGACGCTTTCAACTGCGGCTTGCAAAACGACGGCAGCCTGTGGACGTGGGGAGATAACTCCTTCGGGCAATTGGGAGTCGGCACCTCGGGTGGCGGCACCAACAAAAACTCGCCGGTCCAAGTCGGCTCGCTGACAACTTGGAGCCAACTTGCACCCGGATACAATCACACGGTGGCGCTCAGCGCGGACGGAAAATTGTGGGCTTGGGGTCGGAACTCGAATGGTCAGCTTGGCGATGGCTCGACGACGGATCGCTCGTCGCCCGTGCAAATCGGTGCGCTGACCAACTGGGCAAAAATTTGGGGTGGCGAGTACCAATCTTTTGCCATCAAAACTGACGGCAGCTTGTGGGCCTGGGGCATTAATGATCTCGGACAACTGGGACTGGGAGATCTCACATACCGATCCTCTCCGGTGCAAGTGGGAACTCTGACAGATTGGTTGTGCATTTCGAGCGGAGGATTTCACACCGCGGGCATTCGCGCTGACGGCACGTTGTGGACTTGGGGTTACAACAACTCGGGACGCTTGGGCGACGGCACGACGGTCGGAAAATCTTCGCCGGTGCAAGTGGGCTCGGCCAACACCTGGGCCCAGGTCTGTGCGGGATACGACCACACCATCGGTCTGAAAAAAGATGGCACTCTGTGGGCATGGGGTTACGCGGGCCTGGGGCAATTGGGACTGGGTAACACCACCAGCGTGTCGACGCCGGTGCAGATCGGCTCGCTGAATTCGTGGGTGAAAGTCAGCTGCAACGGAAAAAACACTTTGGCGATTCAGAACAAATAAAATTTTCGAAATTGCGAAATAACGGTTTTTTTCACGTGCATATGCACGCGATCTTCAGGCTCCAATTCTTTTTTTCTAAATATATATTTATTTTCATAGAGAATGAAAAATTTATTTTTTCTCTCGCAAAAACGCGTGCATAAAAATCGACATTTTTTATTGCTAATAAACAACCGCAGTAAATTTGAAAATTGAATCCGCGGCAGGTATATTTTTTTAAGCTTCACTGAGCGAACTTCCCACTTGGTTCCTACTCGAAGCCATTGCAGCGAAAATAATTTTAGCCCGACAACTCAACAATCTCCTTTCCGAAAGGCGATACAACCCTGGAGGCCATCGAACGCTGATTTTTCAAACCATTGCCGACGAGTGCAAAAAAATAGTCTCAGAAGAAAATTTTAATTTCTCATTTCAACAGAGGGGATCCCTTCATGCAAATTCAGACAACTCGGACCTTAACAAGACAGCTGGCTTTTGCCTTAGCCTCGAGCGTAATTTCATTGAGCGCCTTGGCTGCCGATCTCTACGTCTCTCCCGGTGGAAACGATTCCAGCGCCGGAACGGCTTCGGCACCACTGAAAACCATTCAACGTGCGGCCGCCTTGGTGAAGGCCGGAACCGTGGTGCACGTGGCAGCAGGTACTTACTCGGGAAACGTATCGACCAAAATCAGCGGAACCGCTACGGCCCGCGTCCGTTACATCTCAGATACAAAATGGGGAGCAAAGATCATCGGGACCGGCACCGAAGCGATGTGGACCAATAGCGGAAGCTACACCGACATTGTGGGCTTCGATATCACGGGCCCCGGACGATTGGGAATTTTAAACAATGCTTCGAACACTTTGATTTCGAGCAACCATGTCCACAATCTGGCCTTGTCCGGCGGCTGCACCGGCAATGGCGGCGCGGGAATCGTGGATGCCAATTACTCGGCCGCCGATGACGACATCGTCAGCAACGTGGTTCACGACATTGGAACTCCAGGCGGCTGCAATGGCGTGCAAGGGATTTACCACTCGAATCTTCGTGGCCGCATCTTGAATAATATCGTCTACCGAGCTTCGTCTTTCGGCATTCATCTCTGGCATGCCGCGAATAACGTGACGATCGTGAACAATACCGTTTTCAACAATGGCTCCACTAGCATGGGCGGCGGAATCTTATTGGGTGATGGAGATTCTCCAGGCGGAGTGGTTCTGAACAACACCCGCGTGTCGAACAATCTTGTGTACAACAATCCTCGCTCAGGAATTTCCGAGTACTGCTATTCAGGCCAGAATTGCATTGGCTCTTCGAACACGATTGCCAACAATTTGGTTTACGGTAACGGCGGCGGCAACATTTCGCTGAAGGTCGGCACCCATACGGGTACGATCGTGGCGGATCCCAAGTTCGTGAATTACCAAGCCAACGGCACGGGCGATTATCACTTGCAAAGCACGTCTCCCGCAATTGACAAGGGTTCGCCGACCTCGGCACCGGCAACTGATTTGGGAGGCAATTCTCGACCACAAGGTGCCGGCTACGACATCGGAGCTTACGAGTTCATGAGTGGTTCGCAAACTCAGAACCCCACGCTTGGTGCGACGGCTTCACCGACCGCTTTGACATTTGCGTCTCAGACCGTCGGGACAACCAGCGCCATCCAAGTCGTGACCCTCAAAAATACCGGCACGACATCGATCAAAATCCCGGCCGCATTTGTGATGACCGGTGACTTTGCCTTTGGGGGCAGCGGAACCTGCTCGACGTCTGCAGTTTACGCACCCGGTGCTAGCTGCACGGCCAGCGTGGTGTTTAAACCAACCAATCGAGGCACGCGCATGGGATCACTGAGCATGACCACCAGCGCTTCATCGAATCCGATGGTGGAGACATTGACCGGAACCGGAATGTAATCGCCAAAGCCCTTGATGAGACCATCAGGGGCTTTTTTATTCTGCTTTCGGACCGAGCTTTTGAATTTCAATCCGGGTTTTCTCTAAAATTTTGAGAACTTCGATTTTCATTTTGGCGGACAAGGGTGCGAGGGATCGCAGTTCGTGTCGGATCGCGTGGAATGCCAACTTGATCTCCGAACGATCGTGATCGCCAAAACTTTCTTCGCCCGAGTCCGCCTTCGCGGAGGCGAGCTTTGCGCCCATTGATTCCAGCCGCTGCAAAATGCCTTTGGCAAACTCGCGATTCTCACCCAGCAGGACGGATCCTTCTTTCGTGATCGAGTACTGCTTTTTTTCATCCAGAAGCGTGGTTTTCACCAACCCCGTCTCTTCCAAATAAGTCAGCGTGGGATAAATCACTCCGGGACTGGGAGCATATTGCCCGGAAGATTTTGTTTCGATCTGTTTGATCAGTTCATATCCGTGCCTTGGTTTTTCTTCGATCAAGGCCAACACGACAAAGCGCAAATCTCCGTGCGCGAGAAGACGGCGAATCTCATGATGACCATCGCTTCCGTGGTGGCCCCGGTGACCGCGGCCGTGAGCGCGTGCGCCCCTCAATCCGCCGCGGCCTTGTTCTCTGTCGTTTCCTCTGAAATGTCCTCTAGAACTTTGTTTCATCGACACATCCTTTCTTTCGATATATCTAAAGCTATCTTAAACAGATATATCTAATAATTCAAGAATAGATATATCGAATTCATATCTCATTGAAATAAATGGAGTTTCTAACTGAGATAAACTTATGTTGTTTGACAATCTTAAGATTCAACCAAAAAACCCTAGAAATCATAATTTCTCGAAAGGAATGTTCAGATTTCTTCATACGGTCCCGATAAATATTTATGCGTTTGCACACCCAGTCCTCTTTTATCCGCCAGAAGCGGCTGATAAGTATCGGAATTTACTGGATCACGCTTTTGCTTGCGGGGACGGCCTATGCATTCAATGAAGCCAGCCAAACCTTCACGCTGGATGGGGATTTGTATCAATCCGGGACTACGAAATCGTTGCTGGATCCGAACGCGAAAGTAACCGTGCAGATCCTCAATCCAACCGGAAACTGTCTTTTGTATGAAGAGGAACAATCAGTCGACACGTCTCTGAGCAAGGGACATTTCACGATTTACGTGGGTTCAAATACCGGCTCGGCGAAACGAACCGTGAATGATCCCGGCCAATCCATGGCGCAGATTTTTCAGAACTTGCTTCCCATTGCGGCCAATCCACTGGCGGGTCAAACATGTGCGGGTTCAAGCTATTCTCCGGCCGCGGGTGCGGTTCGATATTTTCGATTGGTTGTCACACCTTCGGGAACTAATGTTCCAGATGTCTTGAAGCCGGATATCGTGATCAACTCGGTTCCGACGGCGGTGGTTGCACAAAATCTGCAAGGCATTGAGCGCGCCAATATTCTGCAAGTGAACAACTCGGGCTCGACGGTTTTGACTCAGACAAATCTTGAATCCATTTTCACCGGTACGGCCTACACCAACTTGCAATCGATTCTAGCTGGCAATTTCATGAAGACGGATTCGTCGGGAGCGGCACTCCCCGCCTACGCTTCAACCCCGGCTG
>CBIHNW010000044.1:0-13345 GCA_966211795.1 uncultured Bdellovibrio sp.
GACGCTTGGATTTTCTTTTGCCTTTTAACTCTTCGCCGCCAAAAGTCTTTTTGTAATCTTGAATAAATCCAAATTTAATTTGTCGCATTTTCTTACTCTATCCTTTCTGCAGTCTCAAACTAGCTGTGACGAGTGAATGTTCGCGGTCTCGAATTCACTGTTCACTCTACATTTCTCACTTTCATTCCTTACTCAGACGAAAGTGAGTTTTATATAACACTTGATTTTTGAAGCTAATTTCTGAGAGCCCGGAAACCATTTTTAAATTTCGTTTTAAACCTGCCAGAACCCTTCGCCCCTGAGTAAAAAGGAGAATTTCCAAGAAAATTTCAAAATGAAAATTTAAATTCAATACAGACAAAATGTAGAGGTCAGAAATCTCGTCAATCAAAAAGAAATAAAATCTATTCTGAGATTGCGTCGCATCCAGTACATAAACTAGGGATTACGGTGCAACTTCGCTAGACCGGCACGGAAAAGAAAGGTGCAACACGCTCGCAGGCAAAAGCACTCGAATGATCATTCACTGGTTCTCTGCAGAAAAACCCTTCGCCCTGAGCTCACATTTTCCTCCGCAAACACGAGGCCCTGATTGCACCCAATCAGGCGTGCGAAGCCCCGCGGGCAATAATCGAAGAGCGAGAGCCTCAAACACCCAATCGCAAAGATGAGGTCTTCACCGTAGCCTCGGCCCAACAGCCGCGCACTCACAAAGACAAGGCCTTCAACCGTAGCCCCGCTCCCCCAGCCCGCATTCGCGAAGACGAGAATTATCTCGCAGGGCTGCGCCGGAGCCCGAGACCCCACAACCTACACCCACGTGCTTTGGCGCAATCCCAGTGTCTCATTTCGAGACAAAACCAGACTTGGTGTCGAGGTCGTGAAAATAAAAGCGCGAGTGGGGGGTGGGGCGTGGTACGATGGGTCTTCCGTTCACTCGCTCAACGAAATCCTGGACATAGTGTTCACGACGGTCGTCGCGACAGCTTGAAATCCAGGAGATCAAAATGAAAGTTCATTGCCCGAATATGAATCATGGTCGTTCGAATGCGATGGTTCGTTACTGTCCTAATTGCGGTGAGAAAGTCAATTTCTCAGTTGTTTCCAGCTGCAATGACACCAAACATATTTCCCAGAGAAAAAATCGGCACGCGTTCTGTTCAGACTGCGGGAAAAAGCTTTCTTGATGATTGGGCTCGAGTCGCGATGCCGGAGCCGGCGGAGTTCCGATCAGCGGGCTTGAGTCGCGAGCTGCGGCGTGACCGTGGCTCGATCAGCGGATTTGATCACGCGGCTGATCCACCGGATGCTGAATCAGCTCGTCATAAGCCCGCGGACTTTTCCCGAAATAACTCTCAAAAATTTTTCCTTGCTGTTGGTAGGGCGGATATTGCAGCAGGAGCTGATGCAGTCTTGGCAGATTGTATTGTGGCACCGATGGGAAAAGGTGATGGGCCGTGTGGATGTGAATGTTCAGTGGTGCGATGAACAGTTTTTCGAGAAAGCTCGCATTGATATGTCGGCTTCGATTGAATTCGGTCTGACCCGGTAGAGCCAAATGCTCGGCGATGGTGCGCGCCCGCACAAAAGCCACCATCCAAGTCAGAAGCGGCAACATCCAAAGAACGAAAAATCCAAACCAGGCGTGAGCCCACGTGATCATCGCAAGTGACAAACCCCAGAATCCATACAACAGGAAACGCTCGGATCTTTTCAATCGCCGGTGGGGATCGAGGCTTTTGAAATGCGAAGACCACGGCGACCATCGAACCAGGCTTGGAGCCGTCCGCAACAGATTCAATCCCAGCAAGTCTTTGGCGAAAATCCTAAGCGCTTGGGACTTGGTCTTCGGCCAATGCCAATGGGAATCTTGGGTCCAAGCAAAGTGGTAAGGATCGCCGTCCTGCATGTTCAAATGATGATGCGCCAGATGATCCAAGCGGTAGCGCGAGGTCAGCATCTGAATCGGCAGAGCGCAAAAAACATCCGCGAAAAAATCATTGGCCCACTTGTTTGAAAAAAGCCGGCCGTGCGTTGCTTCATGCATGAGAACGCTCAGGGCATGTTGGCGAGAGGCAATGAGCGGCAGTGCGAGCAGGTAGCTCCACCACTGAGAAAAATAAACCGCGAAAAAAATGGCGAGAGAAATCCAAAGCCACTGTTGAAAAAGAGTGACGGCACTTTTGAAATTCGAAAGCTGATTCAGGCCCTGCAGCTCGGCATTCAATTTTTCGTTTCCGGGCTGGCGGAAAAAAGCGTGCAGCGCGCGTTTCTCGGTCAAGCCCACGTCCGTTGCGACGGCGCTCGTTGATGACGGATTTTTGAATGACGGCAAGGCACTCATAATAACGAGTGTATGAAACGATCGGCGATTCTCCAAGTGATGCCGACCGGGTGGGCATTGAGGTCTAGTTCTGGCGGTCCGTAGCTTTAATTGGAGCTTGGGTTGCGGCTTGGAGCCTGGGTGGAGATAACCTGCATTCGGTGCATGAGCTCCTGCGCGTTTTCGGTGGCAAAACCGTAAGTCGTATTATCGAAAATGCACCAGGTCTGTGGATGAATCAGATGCGACTCTTCGACCATGTTCATGATTTTCGCAAGATCCGTCTCGGTGTAACGGCTTTTGTAGATTTGTGGGCTTCCATGAAGACGAAAATAATTCGAGCGTTGCTGGGTTGAAGCTGTCGTTGGCAAAGGGCAGGGCTCGGGATCGGCCCAGACTTTGTGGATTTGGTTTTGACGAAGCAAAGTCAGTGCTTCGGCGGAAACCCAGCTGGGGTGCCTGGGCTCCCACACGATCAAGCCTTCGAAATGCTCGCGAAGTTCGTCGATAAAACGAGCGGCAACGACCGGACGAAACTGCAGGCTTGGCGGCAATTGCACCAGCAGACAGCCCCATTTCGGACCTAGGCAAGCAGGTCCCGCCAAAGTTTCACCCAGGCGCTCGCCAGCTTCTTCCAAGCCTGTCTCCTGAGTGAAGTACCGGGACAGCTTCACCGAGAAACGAAAGCTTGGCGGCACCGACTGCGCCCAGCGTGCATAGGTTTCAGGTTTGTGATCGCGGTAGAAGGATGAATTGATTTCGACGCAGTTGAAAATCTGCGCGTACCGCTCAAGATGCGTTCCTTCTTCGGGAAAATCTTTTTTGAGATGAGTGGGGAGACTCCACCCCGCCGTGCCGATTAAGATCTCAGGAGCTGGCACATGCTCGTGTTGAAACCGCGGCTGATCGTTTGCCGTTTGCCGCCGTGTTCGCGATTTGGTCGAGTTATTGCGAGACAGTTCCATCGCCTGATGAGAAAAGCAAAAAACAAACCACCACCCAGCGCGCAGAGGGGCCTGGTGAAAGGGTTAAAATTCCCCAAAGAGCAGACATTCCGTCGCATCTTCATGAATATTAATGGCCGTAAACTGTTTGGCAGGCTGCATAGTGCAATTGAAGCCTTCGATATTTCACGACGTAAAACCTTTGCAATGCGGCCGCATCGAAGTTCGACTGCCCGGCATATCGGGACATTAATTTTGCCGCCATCTCGCCCGAGTCAGTTTTGAAAACGCCCCGGAAAGGAATCGGTTCTTTGAGTTGCCCCAGATAAGCGAGCCGGCCTTCCAACAGCTGCGTGAAACTTAAATATTCCGAGGCACTTTGAAATTCCGGGACGCCTCGCAGCTCAGCCGTATCGGTCTGTGGAATTCCTTGGATGTGGTTCAGATTTAAGTTTTGGAACTTGCTGGTGGGAAGCCATGGCTGAACGGTGCGCGTATAGGCGTGCGTGGCAATTTGAAAGGCGAGATCCAAAATCTTTTGTCGGCCCTGCGCTAAATCTTTTTCCTCAGATTTTAAATTGAGACGTCTTCCGAATTTACTCAGAACTCCTTGGACTCCTTTGGGCGCCTGCAGCGTTTGATCAAATTCAGCAATGATGTTTTTCATTTTTTCCTGATTTTCACTTTTAAGCTGATCCAATGTTGGTGCATTATGGTCGGCACCGAACAGCAGGTAGGTTGCCTTGGAATGATAGATCCAATCGACGATAAAGTTTCGAAAGTGCAAAGGTGAGCCCTGAAAGGCGGATTCGATCCCGATGTGCAGCTGACCTGCGGTGGCTTGAGATTTCAGATTCGCTCGTTTGGCGACATCAAAGATCAGTCTTTGCATTTCTTTTTCGTTTCTTTTGATCTCGTCCGTCGTCATCGGCGACACCGTGACTTCGACCACGTTCACATCCAAGTTCAAAGTAAAATCCCAGCCATTCGGATGAAAAAACCGATGCATGGTATTGCCATCATTGTCCGGACTGCTCTCGAGACGACATTGGGAACAAATTCTTGAAATCAGATCTCGCATTTGGTCTCGCGCTGCCTCATTGGCACGCGAGGATTTTTTCAAAGGTCCTTGCTTCGCACCCTCGGCTCGTAAATCGGGGTTTGTAAAATTAAATTCGGGACCAAATGTGGGGCGGTCCGCATGAGCCAAAGAGCCCGCAAGCAATGCGGACACAAAAAAGACGGAAAGAAGAATGAAGCGAGCAAGTGCTTTCATTTGGGCCTTATCGTTGGTTGGAACTGAATTGATTGCAAACGGTGCCAGGTATCGAGAAAGATTTCGGCGCAAAGGGAATTGTATAAATTCTGACAGTTGACAAAAATAGTCCAAAATCAGTTTGGCGGACCTGATCCTCCGTCAACGAGTTCGACATCTCTGTGCACGCCGCAAAGGCGCCTTTTATGCCTGCTACTAATCTAAGTGACTGTCGATCCAGGTTCGCAAAAAGCCAATGTTAATGAATGAACTGCCGCCTTCGCAGACCGAGGCTTTGCCGGGATTTTGCACCGAAATGGCAACACCGTACAACGTGAGATGCTGCGTGGATTTCGAAAAAGCGGGGCCGCCTGAATCACCCACGCAAATTCCTTTTCCTTCGGATTGGCGAAAGGACAAGATTTCATTTCGGGGCGAAGCTTGCGCTATGAGACCCACTTGTTTCAGGTTCGTATCCCCACCACGGGAACCCGTCATTGCATTGTATGAGGCCCATCCAAAACCAGCCGCCGATAAATTTTCGGTCTCTTGATTTCCGGTCCAACCTCTTTCAATCAGTTCAAAGATAGGGCCTGGCACTTGGCTATTTTCATCGATCAAGGACGGTGGAAGCCGCAGCAGCGCCACATCAAATTCATTTCCCTGCGTCCACTGTTTTTCGCGCGTGATTTCGGCTTTTCGCTCAAGATATTTTGGGTGCACGATTTTTTCGGAAATCTCGGCGACCCTTTTTCCTTGCTGCCAAACCTGGATCGTCTCGCTCTGCGCGCAGTGGGCGGCCGTGATCAAAGTGCGGGGTCCAATTCGCGAAGCCGTGCAGATGTTCTCGTCGCCACCCACGGTAAACTTTAATTGAAAGATGACTTTGGCGAGATCGTCGCCGTCGGCAACGGGGGTTCCACCAAAAATTTTGGTGGTTTTGTCGTCATCCAGTTCGATGGCCTCGCCGGCATCAGCGGTAGATGATTTGGAAGGCTTGCAGGACAAGCTTGTGCCCATTATCAACAGCGCAAAGCTTATCAGTAAAAGGGACTTCCAAACCGGATTCTGCATCAGTTGGCGTACTCACTCATGCGGACATCGTCCAGATTGGCGAAAGTGTAGCCCGCTTTTTTCAAACGAACGATGATTTCCTCGACCGATTCAACCGTGTTAGCGTGAACGTCATGCATGAGCACGATGCCACCGTTGTGTCGTTTGATTTCGGCCATCACGTGTCCGACATAGTTGGCGCGATTGCCCGGAGCCACTTCGCAAGTCTGTGCTTGTGCCGCGGTCACGGTGCCGTTTCGGGCGTAAGCCCAGTCGCAAGTGTCAATGTGCCAACCGACGATTCCGGAATAGCCCAGGGACTTGATGTAGGAATTCATGTAGCAAGTCGAATTGCCGTAAGGGTAGCGGAAGTATTTGCGGGGACTGGCATAGCTGTGAATGACTTCGTCGGTGTCGTGGACTTGTTGCGTCTGCTGACTTTGCGACAAGGTGTGAAAGTTCGGATGGCTCCACGAATGGTTCGCGATCATATGGCCTTCGGCCTGCGCGCGCTCGATGATGTCCAGATTGCTCTTGGCGTTTTTACCAAGGACGAAGAATGTGGCCTTCACATCGTACTTTTTCAAGATATCCAAAAGCTTCGGCGTGAGGTTCGCCGCCGGACCATCGTCAAACGTCAGGGTCACAACCTTGGCCGGTGGGGGATTGAAGATGCTCGAGATGTACTTGCAGCTGCCGCTGGCCACGTCAAACGGAACGCCGGCTTCGATGGCTTCTTTTTGCTTGGCGAAATAGTCCGCTTGTTCTTGCCGAGATTTCATGAATTCATCTTCGTGCTCTTTCAGCTCCGCATCCGAAACTGCGTTTTTAAGCGAAGCTGAACTCTGGACCGAGGAAGTGGCAGCTTGTGCCGGCAATGATGCCGAGAGACTCAAGCAGATCATGGCCGAAACCATGTGCAGAGTGCGCCGTGAAACATGATTCATAAAAGACTCCTTCATTAAGGGGCCGCCAACGAGAGACGAATCCACTCGCGGTAGCTGTTCAAATTGGTAAAAATAGATTTATTTCGGCAAATATCATCCGCAGATGAAACTTCATTTTTGCTTCGGTCCATAGCCGAAGCGACGCCCACCAAAACGGGTTCGGTTTCGGAGGTGCGAAACGCCGGTCCACCAGAGTCGCCACCGCAAACACCATGTCCCGCTTTTTGCGAAACCGAAAATGTTTGGGCCACGACATCCACGCTGAGCGTTTGCACCCAAGCCGAGCGCAGGATCCCAGCACCCATCAAATTGGAATCATCAGTTGAGTCATTGCCGCTGGTGCGACCGTATCCGAGAACCAACAACGACTCGCTCGCTTGCACCGAAGGTGAATCTTCAAGATCCAGACGGGCGGGCTTGGCACCAGTGGGCAGATGTCCTTGCAAGCGAATCCAGCCAAGATCATTCTGAATTCGCTTTCCATTTTGTGCTTCAGGATGCGTGAAAGCATTGAGGATATTCATCGTCACCGGATCTTTGCTGAACGCAAATGCATTCAGCTCAAAAATCACGTTCATTGATTCCGGGTGCGGGCTGATGCAATGAGCGGCGGTGAGTACGTCCCTTGTCGAGACCAGCGTGCCTGTGCAAATAAACGAGGTTCCGTCCGCCGCTTCACCGGTGATCTTTACCACCGAAGAGGCACCGGGGACACGCCGACTTGCATCTTTGCCACCGGTGATCTGGGTTGGATCTATTTTCTCACCCGTGAGATCAATGCCGCCATTCTCGACCTTCTTGCTGCAAGCGCAGGCGAGAAAAAGGAAACCGAGAAAAAGATTGGATGGCCGCTGTCTCAAATGAGCACTCCTTGATCCGGCCAAGTATAACGAAAGGCTTGCGCCAACCCCACTGTTAGGATGCTGACATAGAAGTCTTACCAAAGTCTGTTCAGCTGCCGGAATTTAAGATCGAAAGATTTTGACGGAGATTGTATGCAACTTGATTGAATGTGGCTTTTGATTTTTTTTGCGCCTTTCCTGTCACTTCATTTGAAATATTTGCGAAGGATCCAAAACGAGAGCCCAATTCTTTTCCCGAGCGTCCGCTTGAAAAGCGAGCTCTGCGCGGAGAAGGTTCAGACGCCCACGAATGATACTGATCAATTTTTTGACATGAAAAAAATCGGTCGTGTTTTGAATTCATAAGCATTATACGAGCGACGCAATGAAAATTAAAAAAATAATGAGAGAGTCTGAAAATGACTCTCTTTTTTTTGCGCCGGATCCAGTATAGTCCGCCCATGGCCAATTTCAGGTTCGTGGCCAATAGGGTGTTGCAATGAAAAAAGTGAATGTAGGTTTGATCTCACGACGCTTTGAGATTTTAACGGCGGTCTTCATTTTTCTGGGGATGGTGTCTTTCACTCCGGCTGCTTCGGCAACGATAGTAGATCTTTCCGGACTGGCGCATTTTTTAGGCTTCAGTCGAGCGACGCCCCCGATTGATGAATCGAAACCGGAACATCCTGCGCCGACCTCGCAGACCAAGGCAATTTCTGAAAGTCCGACCGCCAAGGTCACCTCAAATACCGTGACCTCGAAAGCCTCTCCGTCCGCGTCAAAAGCTGTGGCGAAAGCGCCGGCAAAAGTCGCCGCCAAGGTTCCGGCGGCAAAAAATGCGGCGACTTCAAGACCCGTAGTGGTGTCGAAGCCATCCACCGTGACGACCGGCTTGCCGAATGGAGCAAACAAGGTTGATTACGAGTACCGAGGTTTTCTTGTTTCGAGCATCTATTATAATGCTTCCATTCGCGACGAAGCCGGAAACTGTGGACCCGAAGCGATGTCGAGTCTGCGGGACGCCAAGGGTGGGGTGCTGATGAAAGTTTGCGCTAAAACCGTCAAGACTTGCTTGATGGAAGGCGTCTGTCAGGTCACTCGCAAAAAAGAAAATCGCGCGTTTAACTATTCGGGCATGGTCAATAAGCGACCGACCTTTTTCGAATTGAAAAATGGCGACTGTGTTTTTGGTTTCGGCGTGATGTCGGATTGTCTGGATCCCTTCTACACTTTGGCGGCCGATATGAGATACCACCGCGCCGGCGAAGTGATTTACATTCCACAAATCGTCGGCACGATCTTGCCGGGCGGTCAGCGACACTCGGGATTTTTCATCGTGCGCGACATGGGTCAGAAAATCCAGGGAAGCAATCGCTTTGATTTTTTCACCGGACCGGTTGGCTGGAAGGATAATGGCAATCCATTTTTTAAAATGGATCTGTCGGCTTCGCAGAAGAAATTCACTTATTACCGCGTGACCGGCTCGACCGCCGAGCGTTTTCACGTGAAGCGAAATTTCCCGAAGCTTCCGGACGATCCCATGTTCGACGTCATTCAACAGTCCGAGTAGATTTTCATTCGCGGCATCACGGCTATTACTTGTAAGCCAGAAATCCGTCATCCACCGGAACGGTGGCGCCGTTGATGGCACTGGCGGCTTCGGTGAACAAAAAGGCAACGACGTTTGCGACCGCTGCGGGGGCAATTAATTTTTTATGCATGTGAAGCTGCGCTAAACTGTTTTTCATGGCTTCGTCTTTTCCCAGAATCGGAGTGTCGATGAATCCGGGAGCAACGCCGACCACTCGAATTCCAAACGAGGCAAGCTCTAAAGCGGCAGACTTGCTCATCATCACGACGGCAGCCTTGGCCGCGTTGTAATTGAAACTTCCGAGTGCGGCCATGGTTCCGTAAATCGATGCGGTGTTGACCATCGTGCCCTTGGCTTTCAGTTCCACCATTCTTTTCGCCGTATAATACATGCCGTAGTAGACACTGTGTTGGTCGACGTCGATCACTTTGTGATAACTCGCGGGATCCATTTCTAAGAATGGCTTCACCAGTCCTATACCGGCGTTGTTAAAAATGCCGTTCAGTGTTCCGAATTTTTCGACTGCAAAATCCACCATGGCTTTCACCTGATCAGCCTTTGAGACGTCCACCTTGAATGCCTGGGTTTGGGTGCCTTGGCGATTCAGTTCCGCCGCCAAGCCGTGAGCGCCGTCATCATTAAAGTCTGCCGCGATGATTTTGGCGCCTTTTTTCGCCAACGCCAGGGCCGACTCTTTACCGATTCCACTGGCCGCGCCGGTCACGATGATCACTTGATCTTTCAATTCCATTGGCAATCCTCTTTTCTTGGAAGGGGCGGGCTATTGAACAGACCGTCCACTGGTTTGCGCTTCATCTTGCTTTCGGGTGGTCGAGCGGTTTTCGGTGGTGGCGGATGTGTCCTCGCTGAAATGTTCGATCCAGTCGGCAAAGCTATTGATAAATTTTGTGACGAATTTTCGGGTGTCTTCTTTGATGATCTTTCCCTTCTCGTCAAAGAGATGGGCGGCATCTCCGATGTAGGCTTCCGGTTGCGGCATGGCGGGGACGTTCAGGAAAACCAGGGATTGCCGCAGGTGATGATTGGCGCCAAATCCCCCGACCGCGCCTGGCGAAACGCTGATCACGGCGGCAGGTTTACCATCCCAAACATTTTTTCCGTAGGGACGAGAGCCCACATCAAGGGCGTTTTTCAAGACTGCCGGAACCGAACGATTGTATTCGGGCGTGACGAACAAGACAGCGTCGTAATTTTTAAGACGCGCGCGAAATTCGGTCCACTCTTTTGGTGGCGTTCCTTCGTCGAGATCTTGATTGTAAAGCGGAAGCTGGCCGATCTCGATGATCTCCAGTTTTAAATGCGAAGGTGCAAGCTCGATCAAATTCATCGCCATTTTGCGATTGAAGGATTCCTTTCTCAGGCTGCCAACAAAAACCGCTATTTTTTTTGCTTCCATGATTGCATCTCCTTATCAAAGTCCGAGCGTCGATTCCCGCACATCTATTCCCGCGCGTTTCCCGCACACCTGAAAGAAAGCCTACTCTGAAAATTTCAAGAACCAAGACCTAAGCCATTGCGGCAAGAGCGAAGCGAATCCCACGTGTCAAGTTGGCCCAAGATCTGTAGTTCTAAACAGCGGCTCGGGCCGCGGTCGCCGATAGGTTTGACGTTCGACATACAAATCTATGTTCCCGAAATGATGAAATTATATGTCAGGCGGGGAGAAACGGAATTCACACTTGGCGCATGAAATTCTTTGAAATTGCCCAGTATCATCCGGTCAAGGCCTTCCTGTCGGTCGAGATTTACCACCACTGGCCCCTCTATACCTTAGGTCTGCCATTCCAAAAGCCTCATCCTTGTGAGTGAGAGGAAAGAAACATCTACCAATGCAAATGCAAATCCATTTTTTGTTGCCCAAATTCCCGAACGGCCGCGCGTTGATTACAGGACCGGCAAAGAATGCGAAGATTTTCTTTCGTATTGCCGCCGCCTTTTGCCTTGGGATGTTTGTGATCAATCTCGAGAGCGCGCTGTGATCCGCAGTTGCAGCACTCGTGCTGGCTTTCTCGCCAGACTTCGCGATTTATTTGGGCTTGAGATTTCGGTTTCGCGGCAGACGTCACATTGCTGTGAGGACTGCTGATCTGAGTTTCGCTGACGCAGCTTTTCCTGGGCGTTTGAGTTCAAAAACTTAGCGCAACTCCCTGGCTCAGCTGTCGATGTACCTCATTAGGAGTCTTATAACCAAGACATTTTCTTGGTCGTGCATTGAGCAAACTTTCGACATGTTTGATTTCTTCCCGCGATACCTTTGAGAAGTCTGTTCCTTTCGGAAAATATTGTCTGATCAACCCGTTTGTATTTTCATTTGTTCCCCTCTGCCATGCGCAGTACGGCTCTGCAAAGTATACTTTTGCTTTCAGCGACTTCTCTGTCATGTCATGCAGACCAAACTCGGTCCCATGATCGTTTGTAATGGTGTGCACGATTTCATCTTTTAGCAAATTGAGTGTTTCTAGATGCGTATCAAACGAAAAAGCATTCGCCTTATCGAGTTTTGCAATCTTTGTAAGTCTTGAAGCGCGATCAACGATGGTTAGCAATCTGCCGTTCTTTCCAAGCATCGTATCTCGTTCATAGTCGCCAACTCGCAGGCGTCGCTCAACAACTTCTTCTCTCTCAGAGATCGATCTTCGATCCAGTCTTAAGCCGCTTCTTTTTAAGTTCCTGGTGGCAACATGGGTTCTGCGCATCTTACGAGCCCACCTGAGATTTTTGTAAAAGTCTCCGCCGCGACGATAGTCTTCGTAAATATATTTATAAATTGTTTCATGGGATATTTTTACTTTCTCCAAAGACAGTGCCGCACTGATTTGCTCAGGACTCCACTGAATCTTGAGCCGCTCTTCGATTTGTAACTTTATGGTCTCTGTAATTCTTTTAGGTGGACCAATGCGGGCTCTGTTTTTCTTCCAGCGTTGATGCGCTCGTTTCGCATCATACTTTACATTCTGATTGCGCCGTAGTTCTCTAGATATGCTTGAAGGTGAGCGTTTCATACGAAACGCAATCTCACGAATACTTAAATTGCTTTCCTTTAAGATCGATATTTGATATCGCTCCACTAGGGTCAGCCGTTGATACAAACCCATCTCTTCCTTCTTTCCGTCGTAAGTCAGAAGTTATCAGATGGACCATCATCTGCTGGCCCTTTCTTTTATTTATGTGTTGCGCTAAGTCCTTGAATTCGTCCGTCGCGGTTTTTTCGGTTTTCGATGTCGTCGTCTTTTCTTTTTTTAAAGTCTCAATCGAAATTTCGCAAAGCACTTCGAAGAGCTCTCCCATCGATAGATTTGGATGCTTGTGGGCAAGCAGGCCTTTGACTTCTGAGATTTTGGATTCCAAAGATTTGTTCGCGGTGAATCGGAATTCGATTTTCTCACTGCTAATTATAGACATTTTGTCAGGACGCAGTTCTTCAGGAGCTGATGATTGAGAGATCATAATTCTTTGCGCTTCACGGATTGTTTGCTCACTGATCTCTGTTAAGAGACCGAGCTTATCTTCTTTAGATATCTCAACTTTTTGGATCTTCGCTTCTTTTCGAAAGAAAGACTGAGCCAGGCTTAGGTGCGATAGCGAGAGCTCGCCATTTGTGATCTTCTCTTCCACTTCTGGAATGTCTTTGAGTAGCCACATGGCAGAAATTCTACGATAAGCCTCATCATCCGAATATCCAAAATGCTTTACGAGCATTTCTCGGAGCGATTCATATTTGTAATCGCAGAATAATCTTCTTCTTTCGATCTCACGGAAGTGATGCAAAAGATTTGTCAGCACTTCGCGCTCTTCTCTGACCAGGCCATTCGTTTTTTCAATCAGCAGCGAATCGCTTAAATTTTTGATATTCAAAACCTTGCTCAACTTTTTATCTGTTTCAGTTTTCATACGTAATCTCCTCTAGAAAAAATCGTTTTCGTAAATTCAAAGCGACCTTATCACGTGTTTTAAAAGTGAAAACGACCACGCTCGCAGCCCGCCCTCGCAAATGATTTTGAAGATTTACGGCCGGTCTCGAATCGCATTTAACATTCGCAATGCAGAGCCAATGCGAGCGAATGAAGGGCATCGGAGAGGGGCTAGAAAAAACAAATCACCTCAAGTGAGTCCGGCTCAAAATGCTGTCAAATAAATATTCTACGAGAAGAAAATTTCCGCAGAGCTTCATGTGCGTCGCGAAGATTCGTACCTTGTGGATTCAGTTATTTTTCGCCAGCAATCGAGTACTCGAAAGAATCTACGCCCAACATCCAGCTGCATGCAAAGACCTGCGCCGAATCACCAGTTGCTCTCCAAAAAACCCAAACCCCCTTCCCAGTTCCATTCCCAGTTCCATTCCCAGTTCCATTCCCAGTTCCATTCCCAG
>CBIHNW010000045.1:0-12922 GCA_966211795.1 uncultured Bdellovibrio sp.
CTTGAAAAGGCAAAGAATGGCAGCCGGAGGATCCATGGATGCAAGATTGGCAGGCGGATCGAGTGAGCAGCAGAGGGTTCGGGAAAAAACCGAAGAAAGTTCGCAGCTCCAGAAAGGCCCGCGGTCCGCGGCGCCCAGGAAACAGCGCGAAAATTTCAAAGTGACCGATACCCCCGGAAGCCCCGCGACACCCAAGACCCGCGGTTCAGGAAGTCACTACCAGATGGAAGTGACTGCGGACCTCGAAGGCCAAGGCAGCCTAACACGCGAAAAACTCACCAAGCTCTGGAAGTACCGTCCCTTCACGCGTGTCGTGAAAAGTTATCGCGCCTACAAAACCGTGCGTGATTACATCCAGCTCAATGAGAAAGAAGCCATCGGCGAGATCAGGTACCAGAAGCGCAGACTCAAAGGTCTGTCTTCGAGCGAGTGGGAAGTTTTGTGGACCTAAAATTCGCTCTGAAAATGGCGTCTCCGCTTGAGACATCTGCAGCACTCTTTCAGAGTGCGGTGTCGAAACATACGACATGTGCAAGCTTGTTTTCGGTGCTGGAATGGTTGCCTTTTTAGATCGAAAATAGGGCTGTCTCAGAGTGGGAATACGAGCAGTTTCAGAGGGTTATCAAAAGGCACGGGGATTGAATAAGTATCAATGCAAAGCGGGGTACTTATGAAACAGATGACAACCATTTTGGGATTAATTTTGACAGCTTTGCTCTATCAAAATTTTGCATTCCAAGGTTTGACGATGAAAGACTTGAAAGAAGTCGACGAGAAAGTCCGTCTGGATCATGCGAAAGAATTGCTCGGAAAGTACTATCGAAACAGCTCGGTCGCCGAGACGGAAGGTTTACCCGCCATCAATGTTCATCTTTTCAATCAGGTTCATGCTCACTTGCCAGCTGATTTCAAAAAGAAGGCGACGAAAATTACCGACACCATGATGGAAGAAGCCGAAAAGCGAAACTTTGATCCGGTTTTTATCATGGCGTTGATCCGCACAGAAAGTAACTTCAACCCATTGGCGGTTGGTTCTGTTGGTGAGCTCGGCTTGATGCAAATTCGTCCCGAGACCGGCGAGTGGATTGCGAAGCGCGAAAAAATCAAATGGAAAGGTGCGAAGACGTTGAAAGATCCAGTGCAAAATATCAAAATCGGTGTGGCCTACATGGCTTTCCTGAGGGATCAATTCGATAACAAAGCTTACAAGTACCTGTCAGCTTACAATCTTGGGCCCGGCAAGTTGAAAAAAATGTTCGCCAACGCCAATCGCCCGAAAGAATATTCGACGCGCGTGATGAAATATTACGAAATGTTCTACGGCGAGATGGCCGTGTACGCGAACTTGAACAGCATTGCTGCCAATCGACCGGTTTTCTAGAAAATCGATTAGGACCTTGGTCGGTAACTGAGGTCCAAAGCTCCCGCCCAAAGTTGAGTTTTGTTACCATGGATTTTTGAATTCAGGAGCTCACGTTGGATATCGAGTCGTTCAAGCTGAAGCGTCAGCAAATCATGCAAAATGAAAAGCCTTACCGAAACTTGTGCGTGACCTGTTTGCAGCCCGAATTCGGATGTTACTGTGAGCACGTCCAGGCATTCGATCCAAAAATTAAATTCGTGATCCTGATTCACCCGATCGAAATGAAACGTCGAATCGCCACCGGGCGAATGTCTCACCTGAGCTTAAAGGAATCCGAGCTTCTGGTTGGACAAGATTACTCGAATCATCCGCGCGTGAACGAGATCTTGCAAAACCCTCATTATCATCCGATGGTTTTGTATCCGGGGCAGACTTCACAGAATCTTTCGCAAATGAACTTCACGCAAAAATCGCGTGTTTTTGCCGGTGAAAAAAAACCGGTCATCTTCGTGATCGATGGCACTTGGGCCACGGCTCGAAAAACCATGTACCAAAGCGCCAATCTGATGCAGCTGTCGCGAATCAGCTTTGATCCTCCGGGGCCTTCGCAGTTTCGGGTGCGCAAGCAGCCCGGCGAAAACTGCTATTCGACGATCGAGGCCATTCATCACACTTTGGAATTGATGGGATCGTATGTGGGTTTTGAAACGGACCGGCGAGAGCATGATGCCTTGATCGCAGTTTTCAATAAAATGGTGGAACGACAATTGGATTTCATCCGCGAAGCGCAAAATAATTTACGTCCTTCAACCTACCGACGACCCCGAAATCGTATCATTGAAGCCTAAAGTCCGTTCCCGCAATGAAGCCGGTCGTCGGGACTTTCATCTATGGTTCAGGCCTGCGCTTTCAATGAGAGCAAACGGAACGGCCTTCATGAATCACGGCAGGCAAAATTATCGATAGACTTTGCGACAAAGCGCCGGAGTCACGGATACCGGTTTTGGAATCCATTTTTTAAAAACCGCGAAGACCCACTGTCCCGACTGGAAGAACATGTCCATTTTCTCGGGATGGAATTGGGTGAGCAAGATGCGATTGTCTCTGGACTCAAGTGCTTCGACGACACCTTCCGGACTGAGCGCCGCTACTTGCAGACGTGGATCCAAATTCAGGCCGTCAATTTTGAACGACTGATGGTGGTGGCTATCGACCATGACCCTTGTTCTGCCGGCGAAAGCATCGCTAAGGATCGAATTCTTTGTCTTTTGCAGCAAAATATCATGATAAGTACCACCGGCATGTTCCTCTTCAACTTTTAAGTCCCGCTTGAGCTCTTGGTTCAGTTGATATCCCAAGGCCACACTGGTGATCTGCAGACCACGGCAGACCGCAAAGATCTTTCCCTTCGAGCGTCGATAATAATTTTGGATGACGTCAATTTCGAGCTGATCACGAAGGGGTTCGGTATGGACCGCGCCGTTCGGTTCTTGGCCATACAAAGTGGGTTCGATGTCAGCACCACCCATCGCGATCAACAGCTGCACGCGAGCCGCGATTTCTTGATAAAAACTGTTTTTCTCGGCATTCGTCTTTTTGTACAAGGCGCCAATCGGTAAGACGACGCCGGAAATATCTTGTCGCTGCAATGGTGTCAGAAAGTTTTCGAGGCGCGAGGGGTTGTGTTCATGGTCATTGGTCGAGTTGGCAATCAACAAGGCCTGCAGTTGTGAATCGGTCGGGACTTCGAAGCGATCAAATGCGGTGAGCTGAAACGAACCCACCAATTCGGATAAGCGCGGGTGGCTGCGCACGGCTTCGAGGTAGCGTTGGGTGGCTTGGATTGGGGACTCGTCAGCAGTTTTATATAAAAGAAATGGCACCGGTGACATGGCTGGACGCCAGATCAAAAGATCCGCATGAGCTGTCAGGCTCAAGAACCCAATCCACAACAACAACAGGTATTTCATCGCTCCTTTTCCAGTGCGATTTTGGGGCCGAGCTAGGTTGAATCAAAAGAGATTGCAGACAGTTAAACCTGTCAAAGTTTTAGTCATTGAGACCTAACAGGTCTAGATCGGATGCCGCGAGTGCTAGCATCTTGGTTGAGATTTGCTGTGACTTTCAAAGTTCACTGATGACAGAATTTTAAATTCTAGCCCTTGAATCGAGGTACATCTCTATGAAGCTATTCATCCCCTTCTTGATACTTGTCGGAGCCTTGTCGGCGAACGCCAGTTCGGACTCTTTGCTTTCGCAAGTTGAAAAAACAAAACATGTTCACCAGATCAACAGTTCGATCGCGACGGTTGAATACCAGTTGCCGAACGGTCTGTCGGTTTTCCTGACCGAAAATCCGAAAGCACCAAACGTCATCGTCTCGCACTGGGTGAAAGCCGGAAGCTTGCATGAAAAGCCAGGCATCACCGGTATCGCGCATCTGTTCGAACACATGATGTTTCGCCCGCTGGCGCCGGGGCAACCGACATTCTTCGATTACGCTTCGAAAATGGGTGGCAACTTGAACGCCAACACTCGGTTCGAGTCGACTTACTTTTTCACCGCGGTTCCGAGCGAACGCTTGAACGAATTGTTACAGCGCGAGTCCGATCGATTTCAAAAGTTGGTGGTCACCAAAGAACTTTTGGATGTCGAGCGAAAGGCCGTCTGGTCCGAGTACTCGGTCAAATTTGACTCGAATCCCATTATCGATTTGTGGTTCCAGATTTATTTTCAAGGTTTCAAAGGACATCCGTTCGGATGGACGATCATTGGCTTTCGCGAAGACTTGGAAAAAATCACGGCAGAAGACTGTAACAACTTTTTTCAAAAGTATTACAAGCCGAATAACATCGGTCTTTTCGTGACGGGTAATTTTAAATCGGCCGAAACCCTGAAAGAAATCGTCAAGTTGTACGGTGATTGGAAGCCGGGAGAAAAGACGGTCCTGCCTGAGCCTTACTCGGCAAAAACAAAAGAGATCGTTTCAGAAGGCAAGCTGGAATCGAAAGCGCGGTTTTTTCTGGCCGGATTCCGTGTTCCTTATTTCAACCAGGAAAATGCGCCGGTGCAGGCGCTGGCCAATTACATTCTCTTTGATGAAAATAACGGCCTGCTTAGAAAGCGACTGGTCGACGAGAAAAAATGGGCCGCCGAAGTCAGCGAATTTAATTTCGATTACGACAACGGCATGCAAAAGGTCGGCATCGTGGCCCTGCCGGACGCCAAGCTGACGGACATTAAAAATGAAGTCGCGGGCATCGCGAAACAGTTGGAAACCCTTTCGGAAAAAGATTTCAACACCTACAAAATGAATCTGTACATCCGCATGGGAGAAGGCGTGCAAAAAAATTCCGAGCTCTCGGATGTTTTGGCGCTGACCTGGGGGAAATACGGCAATATCGATCTGACCACGGACTTTACGACGAAACCATTGAACGTCACCAAAGAACAAGTCTCGCAATTCGTGAACAAATACTTTAAGGCGGACAATCTGGTTTTCTTGACTCATAAAGGACAACTGAAATGAAAAATCTCATTCTAATTCTTTTGATTGGCCTGATTCATTCATCAGCTTTTTCGGCGACCACGGGAAAATTGAAAAACGGCACGCCGTTCTTCGGAGACCAAGATACCAGCTTACCACGAAACACCTTGCTGTTGGCGTTTCAAGGCGGTGCCGGGGTACTGAGCTTAGAACAACAAGGGATCGCCCTGATTCTGAAAGAAATTTTGAAAGAAGGTCCTGCCGATCAAACGCTGAGCCAGTTCAAGCAAAAACTTTTTGAATTGGGCGCGGAGATCGACACGGGTTCTGAACCGAATATGTTGGACGTGATCGTCCGCGCGCCGCCAGCCGAGCAAGAAGCGGCGCTGGATCTTTTGAAACAAACATTGGAAAAACCGCGAATTAGCGAAGAAGACTTTAAAACTTATCACGCCAAAGTGCTGGCGGGATTAAAGACTAAATTTGAAGACATGCGCTCCGTGATCTTCTATTTCGCTCCGCGGGACCTGATGGGCGATATCAAACAGCTTCGCACGGGAGATACTTCACCGGCATCCTTCGAAAAAATTTCGTACAATGATTTCAAGGCGGCGGTTCCAAAGCTCTTGAATTATCAAAGTCTGTTTGTATCTTATGTCGGCCCCGAGCCCGTCACGAAAGCCCAAGATCAAGTGCAATCTGTTTTTGCGGCTCAGCTCAAAGCTCCTTACAAGAAATGGAAAGTTGAAATTCCAAACCCCGTGAAATTGAAAAGCAATCGCTACACCGTGATCGACAAGCCGGGCGCAACCGACAATCAAATCGTGTTTCTGTTTCCCCAAAAAGTGAAACGTGATTCACCTCAATGGCAAGTGGCTTTGGCGACCATGGACACTTTAGGTGGTGGATTGCACGGACAACTGGGTAAAGTGCTCAGAAGCGAGCGCGGTTTGACCTATAATGCTTCTTCAGCTTTCAGCTCGACGCAGCTGCCTTACTGGTTGGTGTGGACGTTTGGTGGATTGGAAAAGACAACGCCATTGCTGACCGGCGTTCCCGAAGTTGTCGAAAAATACAAGACCGTGCAGTTGACCGGCGAGCAATTGACCGAGTCCAAAGCGCGAATTTTGAATGGTTTCAAGACCACGACCGAACTGCCGAAAGACCGCTTGGCCATGATGGGTTGGTATTACGGAAATGCACTGCCAACCAATATGATCGACCTCTTTCCAAAATATCTGGATCAGGTGAATCTCAAAGCTGTCGATTCATTCCGAAAATCACTGCAGTCCAAAACGGCTTCGATTTACGTGATGGGAGACAAAGAAAAAGTTTTGCCCATGCTTGAATCGATCGGCGTGAAAAAGGACGCGGTCCGAATTGTTCCCGTAGCAGAAATTCAATAACACCGTTGAGGGGCGATAGGCGCAGCAAATGCCCTATGGCCTTGACCGTCAGCGCATCATCTCAGATGCGCTTCAGTCTTTAGATACTTCGCTTCCCTCCCAGACTCGCCGAAAGTCGCAAAAGCAATCCGCCGTATTCAGAAAAAGGCAAATCCCTTGTTCCGCAGGATTCGCGCACGACAAAATGAAAGCAACCATTTCCGGGAGGCTTCGTGAAGACCAAACTGATCACAGTTCTGGCGGCATTGCTTTTTATCGGTTGCAGCACTCAGTCCATGCAGAACGATCCAATTCGCGAAATCAGTTCGGAAAAATGCGCCCCCGATTCCGAATACCCACCCTTATTCAAAGTGGTCGAAAATAACCAGACGAATGTTGTCGTCGAGCTCGGCAATTTCCCCGAGTTTTTCAGAGAATACGACGATCTAAAATACAAAGTGACATTCGTGTCTTCGACCAAGAGCAAACAATCGATCGAAGAAACGATCAGCATCGATCAACCGGTCGGGGCGAAAACCCGTATCGTCGTGCCGGTGAAAAAGACCGGTGTCTTTCACTTTAGCATCTACCGAAAAGAAAGTTCTCCGGTGTGGGAACAGAAAGTTTTTGCGATCGCCAGTTCCGAGCACCAGCTGTCAGAAGCCGAGAAGTTCGAGCTCGCGAAAAAATATGCGCCGGTCGTCAGCTATCATGACCAGGAATTGTACTTCCCGGTGTCATTGCCGTATCTGTTCAATCAAGTCGACGTGGATCAAGACCTGAGAAAAGAACCTTTTCTTTTAACCAATAAGAAAGTCAGTTCGTTTTTTGGTTTTGGCTCGAAACAAACTCTGAATATGTCATTCACGATGGATCGCCTGACCAACATCTTACCATTTTACGGCCACTCGAAGTCCGTTTTAAAATCCGGGCTCGAATCCTCATCCGACACTCGATTGAAGCAGCGTTACGGCCAAGATCAAGCGACCGTTTATTATTCAGTTTTCGAAAACCCGAAGAACAATGAGATCTACATCAACTATCATTTTTTCTATTCCTACGATCCGAAAAACGGAACCAAGGACAACGAATCGATCGCGGCCCATATTTTTGACCGTGAAAGCATGACGGTCGTTGTAAATATGTCAGCCAAGAAACCGCTATCGGTGTTTTACGGTGCACATCTGCCCAACCAAATTTTGGGACAGATGGATGCCGCCGGGGCTCCGGTGCAGAAATGGCGAACCGGCCGGGTTTATGTCCCTTATGATTGGGCGATCAAAAAGCAAGGTCGGCCGATGCCCGCAATTGCCTTGGGATCTCATGCCGTTTACCCCATCGCGGGGAACTATGGCGTCTTTCTGAATGACAGCCCCGATACGACCGCAACCTTGTTGAAAGAGCCGGCAGGGGGAAATAAATTCCTTTATCCGGACTTTATGACCGATTTCGAGAAAAACGCGACCAGCTATGCTTATAAGCTCGAGGACCTAAAGCTCGATAGCGTCACCAGCGATTGTGCAAACCCTCACAATATGTTGGCCTTTTCGGGCTCGACCGTGGACGTCTTAGGCCCGGTGAACGCGACTTTCCCGCCCTTTACCGATCGGGAAGAGGACTATTTCAATTACGCAGACCCCAATGCGCCAATGTTCGAGTTGAACAAAAAAGCTTCTGATTGACGCTGAGAGCATTTATCTCTAATTTGGCCCTTCGACTTATTTACGAGAGGATAAGACCCCATGAAAGCAGTAACAGAATTCCCAAGCTACACTCTGACAAAAGGTATCACCGCGAAGAACGCGCTGACAGCTGAAGGAAAAAATCCAGAAGAAATTCAAGCCAGCATTGGCGAAACTTTTAAGTACGAAGGTGACAAACTGAAGCATTTTATCAACGCGATGGATGTTGCCGGTCAAAACGGAACAAACCTGAAGCGCGTTTTGGTTGTGAGCCTGAATGAAGGCGAAGTCGCTCCTGCGAAATCAACTAAAGTTGAAGAGCATTACTATGTTCCTGAAATGTTGATCACTTCGGCTCCAGCTCCGAAAGCGGATGCGAAAGGCGGACGTCATGGCGGTGGTCGCGGTGGCGGTAAAGGTGGCAAAGGCGGCGGCGGTCCAAAGAGCTCTCCATGGGGCATGTCTCCAGAAGAAAAAGCAGCCAAGAACAAGCCGAAAACTGACAAGCCAACTGCTTAATTTTTTAGCTGTGTCAGGCGCGATCGGCGTTCGGCACAGCTTGTCCTGGTTCAGCGCTGGCCTTCTTTTTTAAAGAAGGCCTTGTCTCAAGACCTTTTGGGTCGAACTTCCAAAGTCTTTCATTAACACTCGCTGCAAATCTCTATTTCAAAGAATCTTCGTCCTTATGACCTTGCTTGGCCTGGATGAAATATCTCAACGCGACTAACACGCCATAATGATTGCCGCTTTCATCGGTTTTATTGGTGACCGACCGGGCGTAACGTGCGTCCACAATCACCGCATATCGACTGTAGCTCCAAACTTCGCTTTGCAGTGAAGCTTCAAACCCGTATTCCGTAATATCGCGCGCCGACGTATCCAGTGGTTCGCTCGTGACCGAAGTGCTATGCACGACCGTTGGTTCCTTCATTGCATACGAAGAGTAAAAGGAAAGGGCGGCCGAGAGATAATGATTGATCCACCAGCGATAACCAAGACCGACTTGCATCAGTTCCAGCTGTTCAGCCTGAAAGCTGCCGCGCTGATCGCGGAAAAAAATCTTATTCATATGGAAGAGCGAAATTTCCAAGCTGCCAATTTCGCTCGAGTCACCCTGAACCAGCAAACCGAAATCAGCTAAATAAGGAGATTTGGCACGATTGTCTCCAGCGCTAAAATCTGTTTTATATAAATACGGTCCAAGCGACGCTGAGACATTGCCTTCTTTCGGCGTATAAGCGGATGATTGGATGCAAGAAAGGATCAGAATGGCGAAAAGGCCGAAGAAGCTTCGCATTTCAAAAGAGTAGAATTGATGGCAAACAAAGTTCAATCGAAATCTTTGCGAACAAAGTTGGTTTTAGCGCCACTCGTGGCTTTATGCCTGAATTTGCTGTGCGTGCGCGGACAGGCCGAGGACGTTCCGTCCGCGACTGCCACGGCCTCTGCCGTTTCCAATCCTCATGGCGCGAACGAAGAATCCTTCGAGAAAACTTTCATCAACAGCAACATTGCTATTTCAGATTGGTTTGATGGCGTCGCCGAAGGTATTGACTTGTTTTTGGCGGGTAAAAAGCTGACCAAAAAAAAGAATGAAACCAGCGTGAAGCTAGAAAGCTCGACGTTCTATAAAGAGCACGAAAATGTTTCGAACTCGGGCAGCGTGAACGTCAATTTGCGACTGCCGAATGTCGAAGAGTACTGGCAGCTGAAGTTTACGGATTACGATGAAACCAAAGAGCGAGACACCGCGGCCCGGGGAGATTTGCGAAAAACTCCGCGCGAACGAAATTATGGTGCCACGGTCGGATTGTTTCAAAAGCTCGGAAATGTGCGGATGGCATTTCAGCCACGGATCGGTCTGCAGGATCCACTGCGCGTCTCGCAGTCGCTGACGTTTGAAAGCGTCGCGGATGTTGAAAATTACCGGGTGAATCCCAAGCTCGAATTTTTTGGAAATCCGGATGATGGAACCGGAACCTTTGTCGCGTTGAATTTTAATTTCAATTTATCCAAGGTGCATACGCTGACCTTGATCAATGACGGTGAATACAAATCAAAGCCGCACGTGTTTTCGACGACGAACGGCATTTCGATTGGTCAGGTGCGCACCAAAACAACATCCATTTCTTACAACTTGTATTTTGATTCCAACAATCGCGATGAATATCATCTGGATGCGTACACCGTGTCGGTGTCTTGGAATCATCTGATCTACAAGAAAATTTTAGATTATCAACTGTCTCCTTATTTAGAGTTTTCCAAGGGGCGCGATTTTGCGGGCGTTTCGGGCGTGACTTTGACCGTCAATTTAAACTTTTGAGAATCATTGCCAAGTTCGCAATCCAGTTTCATCCTTGGGGACATGAAATTTTTATTTTTTGAATCTGAAATTAAAATGCCGGTGATGAAACTGCCGATTCGTTCGACGATTGTTCAAACCGCAAATGCCTTGATTGTTATTTCGCCCATTGATTTCACGATCGAACAGCTGACACAAATTCGACAATTGGGACCGGTCACGGATCTGGTAGCGCCCAGCGTTTTGCATCATCTGTACATGAAGAAAGCCATTGCGGCCTTCCCACAAGCGACAGTTTGGGGAATGCCGGGCCTGAAAGAAAAATGTCCCGACATTCAGTGGAATCGGTTCCTGACGATCGATGCTTGGCCCTATCAGCAAGAGATTGAAATTCTGCCGGTCAATGGCGTGCCGTCAATGGCCGAGGTCGCACTCTTCTGCAAAGAGCCGCGAACCTTGATCGTGACGGATCTTTGCTTCAACCTTCAAAATCCAAAAGGCTTAGGCGCGGCCGTCATCTTGCGCATGCTGGGCACGTATGGACAATTTGCCGTCAGCCGATTGGTCGGGCGATTTATGAAAGACGAAAAGGCTTTTCGCGAATCGATGCAATTGATTTTGAAAAAAGATTTCGAACAAATTGTCATGGCACACGGAGAGATCTTAAAGCATGACGGACGTCGTCTTTTGGAAAGAGCGTTGCAAGAGCGAAATTATTTGAACTGAACCATACGGCGCCGCCTTAAAAGAATTTTTGATTCATCCTTATTAAACATGCGATTAGGCTGGACGCGAAGGAGAATTGATATGATTGATCTATACTATTGGCCCACTCCGAATGGGCATAAGATTACATTGTTTCTTGAAGAGAGCGGTCTCGACTATCAAATCAAGCCCGTGAACATCGGCAAGGGCGAACAATTTCAACCCGAGTTTTTAAAAATTTCTCCGAACAATAAAATGCCCGCCATCGTCGATCATAAGCCAAAGGGTGGCGGCGATCCGATTTCGGTTTTTGAATCAGGAGCGATCTTGCTTTACCTGGCAGATAAGACCGGACAATTTCTACCGAAGGATGAGCGGAAAAAAATCGAAGTGCTGCAGTGGTTGTTTTGGCAGGTTGGTGGATTGGGTCCGATGGCGGGCCAGAACCATCACTTTGCTCAGTACGCGCCGGAGAAAATTCCCTACGCCATCGACCGTTACGTGAAAGAGACCAATCGCTTGTACGGAGTTCTCAATCACCAATTGGAACACTCTGCATTCGTTGCCGGAGATTACTCTATCGCCGACATGGCTATCTATCCCTGGGTGATGGGATACGAAAAGCAGCAACAGAACATCAGCGACTTTCCACATATCAAACGTTGGATGGATGCGATCGCCGCTCGTCCCGGCACCATTCGCGCCTTCGAGAAAGCGAAGACGGTGCAAGCGCCGGCGGCGATGACGGACGAAGCGAAAAAGGTTCTCTTTGGACAGACTTCCAAGTCCCTTTCGAGATAAATCCGACCGGGGTTGGGCGGCTGCACTTCGATCGGGTGGGTGACTGCACTTCGGCTGGGGAGTGGCTGGCGCCAATTCGATCACGAAATAGGTGTATGCATTCCAGTTGCGGTGATTGACTGCATTTCGAATGGGATGTGACTCTGTTCCGATCCCGGCGCGTCCGGTTTGGGTGTCTACTCGGCCAAGATCGTTCGGTTCTTGGATCCACCTTCCGCCAATCTTGGTCATGGTGCACTCCAATCGCGCTCAGGGTTTGTCAAAATCATAGGCAATTCGGCTATTTGCAGGTTCTAGCGATGGATGCGAAGTGGCGATATTTTTCAAAACAGGTCTTTGTCCGCGAAGGCTTTTGGTAAATATGTTATCCCTGTTCGCTATGGAAAAAGCTGCCTGTTCGACCTGTCACAAACCGAAAGCCACCCTGGAATGCGGGATTTGCCACTGCTCGGTTTGTAAAAACTGTGCTCAATTCTTAGAAGAAAATCGATTTTCATTTTTGCCGGTTGTCCCTGAAGAGCTTCAACACCAAGTTTTTTGCACCTATTGTTTCGAGGACAAGATCAAGCCAGCGATCGAAGTCTACGAACAAGAAATCGAACGCGCCAAAGAGGTCATGATCTTTTTCAAAAAGCAGACCAAAGAAACCAGACACGTCAAGCGTCTGGAAGAGCCTGTGGTCGTCGACCATTGCTTGGACCGCGACGAGACGTTGCTTCGCTTGGGATTTTTCGCCGCCCGCGCCGGATACAATGCTCTGGTGGACGTCGAAATCAACTCCGTCAAAATCCGCGAAGGCTCAAGACAACACGCCGACTATTCCGGCCGCGGCGTCCCTGCACACATGGATCTTTCAAAAATTCCAAAAGACCGTTCCATCTGGTCGACTCCGAATTAGCAAACTCCACGGTCATCGCGGTCGTGGCTTTGTGTAGGTCGTGCGAGGTCAGAACCTCTTTGCGCCTTTGCAGGCGGTATTCACCATAGTCTCTAGCGGCGAAGACGATTGCCCTCTGTGGAGTGCAGAAGGCAGGGCAATTTGCATCTCTTAGAGAATTCTCTATTGATGAGCTCGCCGATGATGGCTCGAGCAGAGAGTCGCAAGATTCTCAAGACTGTGCGATCCCCCTTGCGCGAAGCCTTGAATATGATGCACCTCAAGCCAGCGAGTGTTGGGACAGCGGATGCCTTCGTGAT
>CBIHNW010000046.1:0-11068 GCA_966211795.1 uncultured Bdellovibrio sp.
AGCTTAGAAAAGATCGAGCTTAGAAAAGATCGAGCTCGCCAAAAAAAAACGGAGCTTGAAAGCTCCGTTTTTAAAAATCAGAATTTGAATGGCCGAAGCCAAGATCTGGAATTAGCGAAGTGCGATCAATTGCGCGATCAACAACGATACGACCGACATAACTTTGATCAAAATCGCGATACCAGGACCTGATGTATCTTTGAACGGATCGCCGACGGTGTCACCGACAACGGCCGCTTTGTGCACATCACTGCCCTTTGGTGATCCCGGAATTCCACCCTTCTCGATGAATTTCTTGGCGTTATCCCAAGCCCCACCCGCGTTTGCCATGAACAAGGACATGGTCGCACCGACCGCCAATGAACCTGCCAACAATCCCGCCAAAGCTTGTGGACCCAAAACGAAGCCCACCAAAACTGGAGCCAAGATTGCGATCATTCCCGGAACGATCATTTCCCACAAAGCGGCAGACGTCGCGATATCGACGATCTTCGCTGGTTGCGGTTCCGCTTTTCCCTGAAGAAGACCCGGAATTTCTTTGAACTGACGAGCAATCTCTTCGACGATTTTTCCAGCCGCGTGACCGACAGCGGTCATCGTGGTTGAACCCACCAGGAATGGCAGGATGGAACCCAACAAGAGACCAATCAAGACTCCGCTGGAAGTCAGATCCAAAGCCATCGGGCCCTGGCCGGCAGCTTCACGAACGTGATTTACTTCCATATTGAAAGCCGAGAAAAGGGCGAGCACGGTCAAGATCGCCGAACCGATCGCGAAACCTTTACCGATGGCGGCCGTCGTATTTCCAACCGCATCCAATTCGTCAGTGATGGCGCGAACGTCTTTACCCAAACCGCTCATTTCAGAAATACCACCAGCATTGTCGGCGATAGGACCGTAAGCATCGACCGTCATCACGACGGCAGTTCCCGCAAGCATTCCGACCGCTGACAGGGCGATACCGTACAGACCCAGAGCGCGATCTGCGATGTAAGCCGCCGTCACAACGATGATCATCGGAATGGCCGTGGATTCCATACCCACCGCAAGACCGCGAATGATACCGGTTGCGGGACCTGTTTTATTGGCCTCAGCAACAATGCGAATTGGTTTTGCAGCTGTGTAATATTCAGTGATCAAACCGATCAATGCTCCACCGAAGGCACCCGCCGCCAAAGCGATGGTCACGCCCTGAGTGATTCCCCACATCGGCAGCAACACGGCGGCCGCAATCGTCAAAAGAATCGGAGGCAAAATCAAACTGCTACGAAGAACAGTTGCAGGTTTGAAACCAGAAGCCATGCGCGCCAAGAAAACGACGATGATTGAAATCACCATTCCCAACGCTGACAGCACCAGCGGCAACATCACGGCGGCAATGCGCTGATCATCAATGGATGTGTCCATCAATGACGCCATCTTATCAGCTGGAATTGTCAAAGCGATGGCCATCGCCGAAACGATCGCGGCCACCATAGATTCGTAAATATCGGCACCCATACCGGCCACGTCACCGACGTTGTCACCAACGTTATCGGCGATCACACCCGGATTGCGAGGATCATCTTCAGGGATGCCTTCGATCACTTTACCCGCGATGTCCGCACCGACGTCTGCAGCTTTGGTGTAGATACCGCCACCGATACGAGCAAACAAAGCGATCGAGCTTGCGCCGACCGCGAAAGAATGAAGAACAACACCGATTTGTTCAGTGCCTTGATAAACGTAAAACAAACCACCCAGACCAATCAGTCCGAGACCGGCAACCGACAAACCCATCACGGCTCCGCCATCCAGCGCGACCAGCAATGCCTTCGCTTTGATACCGGTGAAAGCCGCTTGCGTTGTGCGCACGTTCGCGTAAGTCGCAGCCTTCATTCCGAAGAATCCAGCCAACAAACTTAAGAACGCACCCAAGATAAAGCATCCCGCAGCCAGCACACCCAAGCCCCAAGCCAATGCCAGGCCAACAACGACCGCATACACTGCAAGGACTTTGTATTCGCGAACCAAGAATGCCATCGAACCTTCGCGCACATATTGAGCGATTCGATTCATGGTTTCATTTCCGGCCGGCTGAGCCTTCACGCGGAAATAAAAGAACAAAGCTCCGATCAAACCGATCACACCGGCTATCACGGGCGACATCAAAAACGAGGTTGAATTCATGCTGTCTTCCTTACTGTAAAGTGGAGCGCCCGAATATGGCTTCGAAGCATTTTTCTGTCAATAAAAGCGAGCATTTATCCCCGCTTTTGCCGAAACTTTAAGCAAACCGGGCAAAGACCAGTGTCACTTGCAGAAATGGTGGGCATGCCCGGCCGACTGTTCAAGGCTGCCGCTACTGGTCAGTGCTCATTTTCACGAAAGAACATGAGCGCAAGTTCACGCGAAACTGGATCGCATTGACATGGCCGTAGACGACATCAAAGTCCATGGAACGGAGTTGACAGAAAATGTTCTTGTGATGATTAAACCAGAACCTGGCGGATGCGGGAGAGCAGGAGGGGCTCAACAACCTTCTGTTCGCCCAATCGTCGCAGCAATTCGGCGACGCGAAGCTTGAGATTGCCGGGGCTCAGTTGGAATTCCGAAAACAATTGATCGACTTCATCAGCGACACGCAGGATTTGCGACAGCTCATTGATGGTGTAGCCGCGAAGGCCATTCGGATATCCCGATCCATTGAACTCTTCATGATGCTGTTTGATGATCGTTTTGGTCAGGTCGCTGACCGGAATGTTTTTTTCTTCGATGATCTCGACCGACAGTTCCGGATGTTTATAGATCGATTCACGCTCGTAAATTCCCGATCGCAGCGGATGATGCGCATGCGGAATCACCTTGGGCGGAAGCTTCGAAAGCCCCACATCATGCAGCAAGGCCGCCATGGCCACATCAGTTAAGATCTTCTCGCGCGAATAGCCGATGCCGAAAGTGATCAAGACCGCGAGACTGGCGACGTTGACCGGATGCTTTTGAAAGTCCGTGCCTTTGTCCGCGAGCTGCGCCAAGCGATGAAATAATTTTTTCGAAGCGCCGACCGAACCGTAAGACATTTTCTCCAAAGTGCCTTCGATGATCACGCCGGTGATATCATTGAGATTGTTCATCAACACGGCGGCGATCGCCGGATCGGTCTGATCCAAAGTCGACGACAAAATCGCTTTCGCCGCGGCCGCCATCATCTTGCGATTTTCGGAGTTGTCCTGGCTGCCGACCAGCGAGCGAATTCGTTGCGCGACGTATTTCACGAATTCGTTGTAATCTTTTTTCTCAATGAAAAAGTTGGTGAGATTCCCCTGCGTCAGCTTCTCCATGCTCTGGGACTCGATCAATCCACCAGCGCGTCGGTACAAAATGTATTTTTGATTGAGCGGCAGATTCACGTAGAGATTGAACCCGATTTTGGTCTCGGCTTCGATGTCTAAACTTTGAATCGGCAGGAAATTTTCGCTCGACATTTTGTTTTCTTCAGATCCTTTACTCGGCCCGCTCGGCGGGTGCCCGAGGTGAACTGGGATTTGCGGAATGGGAAATATCGTTAAATGGTAGCTTCTTCAGCGTGTCCTGGCTTCGAATTGTTTCGGTTGGGATCACGACCTTGGCATTTGGCAAAGAGCTCCCGTTGTTCAACCCCAGGGCCTTCTGTCGACCTTCCCAAAGTTTGGCGTAACGATTGGCAAAGCCCGCCTGCTCTTGATGAAACTTGGGATCTTCAATGCTTATTTCCATTCCGACTTTCATGTCTTCCGCGCGGGTCAACTGATTGCTTTCCAACAGTTTGGTGAAGAGCGAGCCGCTACCGTAGTAGACGCTGGCTAGGAACCAGGCCGTTTCGTCTTCCAAAACCGTGTGCTTGACGATGTGGGTGGATTTGGCAAATCCCACAGTGGAAAATAGAAGAAAGCTCAGCAACGTCAAACTGCATTTCAGTCCGAAATTCATGAGCGTCCTCCCTCTTTCTCCATTGTCTCTCTTCGGTTGAAATCTTAAAACCCAAAGTCCATTTCAATCTCACATCGAGATTGCACGTCTAGAAACTCGTCGAAGTTATTGACGTAGGTCGAGCTCTCAAGCAATTTACGATTTCAATGCAAAACTTTTATCTGATCCGACACGGCGAAACCGACTGGAACGTTAAACTGAAGAAGTTGCAGGGACACACCGACATTCCGTTGAATGAAGTGGGTCTCGCGCAAGGCGCGCTCTTGCCGTCACTGACCCAAGCCTTGGGCATCACCAAGGTGATCAGCAGTGACCTGATGCGGGCTCACCGAACCGCGCAGTTTCTGTCGTCTCAAATTGAGACCACGCCGGATTTGCGCGAAGTGAATCTCGGAATCGGCGAAGGTTTGAATTGGGATGAAGTGCAAGTGAAGCTCGGCCCCGATTTTCGCGAAGCCTGGGGACGCAGTCATGATGACAATCTCGATATGCGCTTTCCTGAAGGCGAATCTCGGCGCGAAGTTTTGGCCCGCATTCAAAAGATCTTGCGAAATTATTTGCGGCAACATCCGAACGAAACAATCGCATTCGTCACTCATGGCTACGTCATCCGAAGCTTGGTGTATCACGTCTCGGATATCCGCGAAAATTTCATCGTCCCCAATTGCGCCGTCGTCCCTTTCGCTCTCCGCGATGACCAGCTGATCTACACCGGCCCTGAAGCGACCGACCGGCTTTTGCAACCGCGGTTCTGAATTCGAATCAAGCTATCTCGGATCTTGTCGGATTGAGAGTCGACTCACCAACGAAGGCTTCACCGGCCGCACCGAAATTATGTCCCCAACGCCGCAAAGACCTCTTCCACATTGCGGACGACCCGCACGAGTGCCAAGGCCTTTGCGTCGATGAAACCTTCACGAACCATCAAGTCTGTTTGCGCGATCAAGGGATCGAAGAAACCATCCAGGTTCAAAAGAACAATTGGTTTTTGATGAATGCCGATTTGGGCCCAGGTCAGAATTTCGAAGAATTCGTCCAGCGTGCCCCAGCCCCCCGGGATGGCCAGAAAGGCATCGGACAATTTCTCCATCAAGGCTTTTCGTTCGTGCATCGAGCCCACCACCTGCAAATCCGTGATGCTCGAGTCGGCGACCTCTTTCCCGAACAAGCCCTCGGGAATCACGCCGAAGACCTGCCCGCCGGCCTTCATCACCGTTCCCGAAACGGCACCCATCAGGCCCACGCGGCCGCCGCCATACACCAAGTCCCAACCCTGTTGCACCATCGCTTGGCCGAGATCGACCGCAAGCTTTTCGTATTTCGGTTGATTGCCAAATCGTGACCCACAATAGACACAAATTCTTTTTCTCTTTACAGTCATGGGGGCCTCCTCTAAATTTCGGCAATCTATGAATCTCAAAAGCTACATCCGTGATATCCCCGATTTCCCCCAAAAGGGAATTCTTTTTCGCGATATTTCTCCACTGCTGAAAAGCCCCGAGGCCCTGCACTTTGTTGCCAGCGAATTCGGCAAAGCGTGCGATCTCGAAAAAATCGATGCCTTCGTCGGCGTGGAATCCCGCGGACTTATTTTGGCCAGTCTCTTAGCCGGACATTTTAAAAAAGGCTTCATTCCACTTCGCAAGGCCGGCAAATTGCCGCCACCCGTGATCGCCGAAAGCTACTCGCTGGAATACGGCAAAGCCACCCTGGAGATGAGTCCGGGACAGGCCCGTGTGATGCTGTTGGATGACGTGCTGGCCACCGGCGGAACTTTGCAAGCCAGTCTCAACATCTGCGAAAAAGCCGGCTACCAAGTCGAGCAAGTGGCCGTGCTGATCAACCTCACTTTTTTGAATGAAATGAAATTCAAGGGCCAACCGATTTTTTCATTGGTAAACTACTGAGGGGCTTGAGCAAAGATGCAAAAAATAATCGCTTCCGACATTCAAATCATCGTTGCCCTGCCGAGTGAAACTCAGGGTCTTTTTGATCAAAAAAATATTCCCGTGCATTATTGCGGAATCGGCAAGGTCAATGCCGCATTCAAAACGGCCGAGGTCATTTTGAAAACCGGCTGCAAGCACATTCTAAATCTGGGGACGGCCGGAAGCCACCGCTTTGCCACGCATTCATTGATTGAATGCAAGGCCTTCATTCAGCGCGATATGGATCTTTCGCCGTTGGGATTTCCCATGGGCGAAACGCCAATGGACGAGATCAAGGGCCGCATCGAGGTGCCGACATTATTGGACCTGCAAACCGGCATTTGCGGAACCGGAGATCGTTTTGAAATCGGCCCACCAAAATTGGAATGTGATCTCGTGGATATGGAAGGCTACGCCATCGCCAAAGTTTGCCGCAAGCTGGGCGTGGGATTGACCGCTTTAAAGTACATCACCGATGGCTCCGACGATCAGGCCCATAAAGATTGGTATGAAAATTTGAAACCGGCTTCGCAACGACTGATGCAGGCCTACGAGACCTTGATCGAATCTCTCCACAAACTCTGATTCTTTGCAAATGGTCATGATCGAGTGAGAACAAGCGGTCTCGCTTTAGGTTTCAAGCGCACTCTAAATTTAATTTAGGAATTTAAATTTTTTTGCAAAAAGAATCTGGTGCGCGGTTGCGATATCCGCGTCAAGTTTTTCCCAATTCGTCCCATTGCAAAACATCATTGTCACGGTCTCGGCAACTGTCCTTTCTTTTTAGCGGAGATCGGCCGAAAAGACCTTCATGGCAAGTGCGAATTCGAATTCCAAAATTCAGTGGGACCAGTTGAACATCCTGGTGATCGAGGACGAGCCCGATTTGCGGGAAATTTTGATCACGGTCTTCGAACAAGAAGGCAGCCATGTCGTGGCCGCCTGCGATGGCCTGGAAGCCCTGCAGATGGCACAAACACTGTTGCCGGATCTGATCATCTCGGATGTGCGCATGCCCAATTGCGATGGCCTTCAGTTTTTAGAAGCCTTTCGCAAAAAATACCCCTCGGGCCCGCCGGTTTTTCTGGCGACCGGATATGCCGATATCAACGAACAACAAGCCGTGCAAAAAGGGGCGTCCTGCCTGATCAACAAACCTTTCAATATTCGGGATCTCTTCAGCGTGCTCGAAGCCAAGCTTCGTCTGCACCGGGGATTTACGAAGTGGGTTCAGGTTCCTTAAAGCCGCCATCGCTTGGCGAGCCGCTGACAAACAGCTTCTGAATCTTGAGCCATCGCGATGAAAAGCCCGCCGAGAAGACGAAGCTCTCTCCTTGGAACTCGAACTTCATTTCCATGGCGCGCAGGCAAAGGCCTGGGATCCCCAAACTCTCACGAAAAAAACGATTGTGCTTGGAATCTCCGTGCGTCGCATCCCCGACCACCGGATGCGACACTCGGTTCAGGTGCCGGCGAATCTGGTGAAAGCGTCCCGTTTTGGGACGCACCTCGAGCCACGAATAGCGCGCGGTCTGGTGGCGGCTGCCGACCTGATTTGGCAGCTCGAGGCGGTGCAGGGTGCGATATTCGGTCAAGGCTTCTTGCAAGGCCCCGGTCGTCGAGTCGGTTTCCAAGGGAATCTCAATGCGGCCCTGATCCGGCAGGTAGCCACGCACCACCGTCCAATAGGTCTTCTCGATCTCTTGGCGCTGGAACATCTGCCCCACTTGCGAAGCCGTCTCGGGATTGAGCGCAAACACCAGCACCCCGCTGGTGCCCGCATCCAAGCGGTGCAAGGGATAAAGGCGCTGGCCGATTTGATCGCGCAATTGTCCAAGAATAATTTTGTGGCGAGGCACTTTTTCGGGATTGTGTTCGGGGCGATGAACGTGAAAACCTGATGGCTTTTGAATTGCGATCAGGTTTTCATTTTGAAATAGAATCCGAAAGGTGTTCGGATTCATATGATGGTTTGTCCAATAGCGGATCCAATAGCGGATCGATCCAGAGCTTTAGCTTTCCGGCACATCATTCTGAAATTTGATTCGAAACTTGTCGCCGCCATTGATCACCAAGGTGGGATCTATAACAATTTTATTGCCGTCTTTCAACCACTGATCTTGCGTCAGCACCACAACCGTGCCGTCGGCTTTGATGTGCTCGACCGATTTAACGATTTGCTCGGGACGCATTTGATCGATGATGAAAATTTTCTTCAGCTGGGCACGGATGTAACCATCATCATTTTGGTATTCAACCGCGATCTTATCGCCTTCTTGCAGATCGATCCCGTTTGCGACCGTGATGACTTTGCCAGACTGGGTCCATTGACCGATCTGCAGATTTTTCACCGAGCCATTGGTCGACGTGATCTTCACGCTGGTGATGACCTGATACAATTGCAATCCCGGAATCGTAAAGGATCGGATCAATTTCGACTTGAGCTCGGCACTGAGGCTGGTCAAAGCATCTGAATAACTTGGAGCCAAGACGCTGTAGACCTGACCGCTTGCCGGTGCTCGGCCCGCCGAGTCCGGAGTGCTCAACAGCTGAACCAGCTTTTCATAATCGACACCTTTATAGTTGATGCCACTGCCGACCCCATCTGGATCTTGTGAGCGACGGATGAAAACTGTCAAGTTCACATTCAAGCCGTTGGATTCGATTTTGTTTTTGATAAACTGAATCAGATCCATTCGCGGAGACTTGCCATCGTCCGAATTTCCCGCCACGAATTCATCCGTGTAGCCTTGCGTACGGAAAGCCGCACCGACCTGCACAAAGTACCGACGTGTTCCATCTTCCGCCGCCACACAAAAGTTGGCCGCATTGCTGAGCGGTTGAGCCGACACAGTTGAGATGGCCGGAGCCTTCTCGGTCGCAGCACCCGATGAACATTGAACTTGTTTGTCGTCACCGCCGAACTTGTTCGTCAGAAACTGAGCAAAGGTGATGTCCTGAGTCGACGAGCCTTCGCACGCGCCCGCTGGTAAATCCTTACACTTCGAGCTGCAATTGATATCCTTCATCTTGATGATACTGTGCGGAGTCGGAGCTGAGAACGCAGCTGTGAAGCCTCCACCACCGCCGGTGCTGGTGCAATCGCGGTAGTTCAAAGCGCTGCAATCTGCAGCCAACTGGGCCGCACAATTTGCTGCCGTCAATGTTCGAGTGGATGCGGAACCAGCCGTGATCGCCCCGATTTTGCAATCCGAAGACGCACCGGCAGTTCCCAGCAAATTTTTATCATTGGCCGAAAGCGCATTGTAGAAAGTGGTTGCCGTCGCCCCGCAGGCATCCGCAACTTGCAATGAATTGTTGCTGACTTGAACGAAAGTCCGAGTGGCGCTGACCTTGCGGGTTTCGTCTTTCAAGTCACAGACGATTGGATGAGAGGCATCCGTGCGATTGTTGGATTGACCGTTCACCCAGTTTTGGCATTCAGTCAGCGAAGTGATTCCGGCGACAGGTCCCAAGCTGGACATTTCTTTCGTTTCCGGAATGTTCGTGGAAGTACAACCCGCCGAAGTTTGCGCCGACGTACAAGCGACACTGGTCTGCAGAGCCGTTGCGGCGGCACAAGTCACACTGCCGGCGATTGCATTTGCGGGGACGGCAGCGTTGCTGTTACAAGCCGCAGAGCCGTTAGCGATCGTACCGAGAACAATCTGGCTGCCATCAGCCGGCGTTCCTGCAGAGTCCGTCACTTGGCAGGTCGAAGAAGCCGTACAGGTGCTTGCACCTGTCAACGTCACCCAAGATGCCGCCTGGCAGACCGGCAATTTATCAGCCGCGATGTTGGCGCTGGTGGCCGTCACGGCATTGGCGTCTAGGCCCAAAGCACCCGTCTTACAAGCGCTGGCGCTGGATTGGTCGCCAACCAAATAAGTATCGAGTGGTCCCTTATCGATCACGATCGAAGACGCTGTCAGCATCGTTTTCTTGCAGTTCGTTGTATCGGTGTCATTGCAGCTTGTGACGACCTGAAAGACCGGAGTTCCACAGCTTGGCAATTTGCTCGACGGAATCGTATCGGTGGTTGCAATGATCGCGTTTGAAGCCAAGGATCTCGCAGCCGCATTGCAAGTCGTGTAGGCTGAGCCTTCAACAAATCCGTTGGAAACGGTTGCGGCCGCCACACACGTGGTCGTTTGGATGCCATCACGAACCGACGTAGTGCAAACAGGAAGATAATAGGCCACTGGAATTCGGCGTGCTTCATATTTATAGGTCGCCGCCACAGTTTTCTGAGTGTAATAGCGAATCGAAGTTCGCTGCTGCTGGTAGGTTTTCTTCGTCGTTGGCGTCTTCCAGGAAATTTTCGTTTGCGGCGTCGTCGACACAATCGAAGCTGCTGTCTTCGCATAGTAATAAGAAATATTGGCGTATTTGTAGAGGTAGCTGAAATCGGCGCGATATCCGGCGGACCCACTGACCGCGCACGTCGAAGCATCGCGGTTTCGGGTCGCGTAAGAAAATGAAGTCTCAAATTCCGCGCAGCGACCATTGACCAAGTCAACATCGCCTTGCTGGTAAGCTGTTCGCTTCAGGCAATTTTTTCCGCTGACATCATTTTCATTTTCGTCGCTCACCACCGTGAATGCGAGAAGGTCCGAGCTGGAATAAAGACCGTTCGGATTGTCCAAAACGCGGGCCATGGCACAAAGACCGCTCTCGTTATCAATCACGGCCGCACTCTGCTGAGTGTCCACACCCGAAATGATCGAGCTTGGAACTCGTTTCGAAGTCAGAACCGACAAGCGAGCTTGGAAATCATTTTCAAAGTCAGCGGTATTGGTGTTGCGTGGCTTGCGAATGGAGGTGCTCAAAGCAAAAGGAGCTCCCGGAGTTGAGCCAAGGACCGGCGCCGCATTGATGGCAAAGTCTGTCGCCGAATTTGCTTTCACGTAGATACCGACGTTATCTCCGGGAAGCTGTCCGGAATTTAAAGTCGATGTTCGGTACGTGCTGTTGAAAGCTGTCTGGGATACCGATGCTGGACCTGAATAAACACTTTGCAGGCTGGCGATGTCCGTGATCACTCCCCGTGAACTTGAGGAATAGCTGGGGATCGTCTGCGCCGTACTTAAAAGATAAGCCGTGGTATCGAATTTAAATAATGAATCCTGATTGTTTTGATTGAACATGGCGCCGAATGAATTCGACAAATTCAGGTTGTTGGCTTCCATGGT
>CBIHNW010000047.1:0-10634 GCA_966211795.1 uncultured Bdellovibrio sp.
GTTTGCAGTTTGCAGTTTGCAGTTTGCAGTTTGCAGTTTGCAGTTTGCAGTTTGCAGTTTCGAAAAGCTTGCATCAAAAAAATATAATTGCAAAATTAATTTGACATGTTTTTTCTAGGATTTCTCCGACTCAATATTTTTCTTTCCGCTGACTGATACGCGCTATCTACGACACGCAAATCTCCTCTCTATTGCACGCAAATTTAGACTTCGATCCCGCTCGCACATTTCTTCTTTTCTCCTCTTAAAGCGAATGCCAATGCCCACGTTTTCGGATTTAAAACCCGTGCTACCTTGCGAAAGCAAAAGGAGAATGCGTATGAAAAATTCAGATCTAGATCTTTTAAATCAAATTCGTGCGGCGGTAAATGCTGAGCGGAAAATCACTTTGCAGGTGCTTGAGCTTTTAAAAAAAGTGGATGAGCAAAAACTTTATCTCACTTTAAGCTTTGGCTCTTTGCACGAGTTTTGTGTCAAAGAACTGCACTACTCAGAAAGTGCGACTTTTAGACGAATCTCAGCCATGCGAGCTCTTTGCGAAGTGCCGGTCTTAGAGAAAAAGATTGAAGATGGGACTTTGTCTCTAGCTGTGATCTCGCAGGCGCAGACTCATATTCGACAAAAAGAGAAAATGACATCAATCAGAATGAATACAGAAGAAAAAGCGATGCTCTTTGATAGCCTGCAAGGGCTCTCTTCAAGAGAAGCCGAGAAAGAGTTACTTCGCAAAGATCCGAAACTTTTCGAGCTCTCGATGAAAAAGGAATCCGTCCGGCAAATCAGCATGGATCTGCAAGAACTAAAGATCGTGCTCGACACCGAGATGCAAGCAGACCTAGAAAAGCTCAAAATGCTTCTCTCTCACCAAATGCCAGGCGCTAGCATTAAAGATATTTTGAAATTCGCCGTGAAAGAGTCCATCAAAAAACGCGATCTGCAAAGAGAAGTGAGAGCTCGCAAAAGCACTCAAAGCCCACACCGAAAACGCGAAGCAGCACCGGCGTCGGTGTTGGCGTGCGAAATTTCTCAAGCAGAGAAGAGCGAGGCTCAGGAGAAGAGTGAGACTCAGAAGAGCATTCAAGCAACAAGAAAATTTGAATCCAGAGCATCACAAAACTTAAGACTCCCCTTCACCGCCTCTGAGAAACGACTGGTCTGGAGAAAGTTCCAAGGCCAGTGCTGCCACCAGCACATGGGCCGCAGGTGCTCGTCTAGATTCCAGCTGCAGATTGATCACGTCATTCCGATCGCCCAAGGTGGCTCGAATCATATCTCGAACCTGCAGCTTTTGTGTCGGCAGCACAATCAGATGAAAGGTATGAGATAAATTCGGGGCAGTGAAATCTTCGTCGCTTTTCTGAGACAGATGATCTTGCGTTCATCCTGTATTTGGCGAATGTGGCGCGCGGATTTGGAGGTGCGCGGTCAGGAGAAAAGAAAGGCTCCGCGTGGAGCCTTTCTTGGTGGTTCGAAACATTTGAATGTGCTCTCGGATTTCCGCCATGAAGACGAAATCGAGCGTGCTGCTGCTTGCGGCGTCTTGCCCGCAGGCCGGCTTCTCCTAGTAGCGGCCGCAGAAACCTTGGTAGGTCACTTGGCGCTGAGTGTAGGAACTGTGCGCGTTGATCTGGGCGACACTGGCGGACTGTTCGGCTTTGACGAAATCAGCTGCCAGAGTTTGATCAGTGTTGACGTCATAGTAGCGAATGTCCTGGTAGCCAGGGCGAGTGACCGGAACCTGGTGGCAGGCTGTTTGGCCGTGGCCATTGGTCACGCACTGAGTTTCATAGTCTGTGTACTGGCAAGATTGGCGACCGAATTGCTCAGGCGTGCGAGTTTGCACCGTTTGCACGTTGCCGACGAGGCCGACTTCTTGGCCGTACTCGGCAGCGGTCAGACTGAAGGGGCCATTCTCAGGCAGTGAGAAATTGTCGGGAGTGTTGGCTTCAATTGTTGTCTTCTCACCGTTCAAATCGTCGAACGTCACGATCAAGCGATTTTTATTGTCCTTGTAATTCAAAGTGACCTTGTGGTTGCCCGTCGGAATTTCGTAAGACTGACCCTTGCGATCTTTGAGATGAAACATCTCGCGAACCGACAAAGTGCCGCTGATGCCGCCACAAGCGGTCAACGCGAATCCGAGAGCCAAAGAGAGTGATACCAATAAACGTGATTTCATAAGATGAACTCCTTTATAGGAGCCAAGCTTAGCCCGTCCGAAGAACGAGTCAATCGCCACCAGTGGCGCGCAGCCGCAAGCTCTAGCGAATTTCGCCGAGCAGCTGCAAAAGAGTGGATTGAAATTCCGAGCAGGCCTCTTTCTGCACCACTACGCCAGCGTCGCGAATCAAGATGCTGGATTCGCATTTCGAAGGCTCGACGAATTGATCGTGCATGATCTTAACCTGTTTGTAGAATTGCTCGTGCACACCCTCGGGTGTGCGACCACGCTCTTCGACGTCGCGTTTCAAGCGGCGTTGAAAGCGAGTGGCCTCGTCGACCTCGAGAAAGATGGACTCATCGAAAAGTGGCAGCAGGTGCTTTTGCGAAAGGATCAAAGTGCCATCCACCAAAATCATGCGGTGGTGACGGACACTTTCGGTGTGCGGCATTCGTTTGTGAGTGGCAAAATCATAGATCGGAACCTGAATGTCGCGCCCTGATTTCAATTCCTGGATGTGCTGACCGAGCAAAGTGAACTCGAGTGAATTCGGATGATCGAAATTCACGGCCCCGCCGTCGCGATCGAACTTGGAGCTTTGATCGATGTAATAACTGTCCTGCCCCAAGAGCAAACAGCCATGCTCGTCGAGCTTCGCTTTGATCTTGCGGGCCAATGTCGTCTTGCCGCTTCCGCTGCCGCCAACAATCGCAATCACCCAAGTTCGATTCATTCCAAATCCGTTCTTCTCAAAAATTTAAATAAGCCGCGAGATTTTCAAATTCGAAATGATCGAGAAACCGAAACCAATCGCGACGGCCAACTAACCCAAGCGCTACTGAGTCTTGTAAATACGGTCGCCCGCATCGCCGAGGCCTGGGATCAAGTATCCCATTTCGTTCATCTCGGGCTCAACAGAAACCGCGTAAACTTTGACGTCTGGATGAAAGTGGTGAAGCTGCTCAAGGCCTTTCTTCGAGCACAGCACGCAGAGCATGGTGATCGGGCCCACTTCGAATTGCTTCAGACGATCAACACAGGCCACGACCGTATCACCGGTCGCAAGCAAAGGATCCGCCAAGAAGACCTGCTTGCCTTTGATGTCGTTTGGCAGCTTCAAATAGTACTCGACCGTGTTGTGGATGAATTTATCGCGGTAAATGCCGATGTGACCGGCCGACGCAAATGGCATCGCACCCAAAAGACCATCGAGCATGCCGTTTCCGGCACGCATGATTGACACGATCACCGGCGTGTTGACGATCTTTTCGGCCTTCATTTTGGCCAGCGGCGTTTCAATCTCGACCGGCGAGGTCGCCAGATCCCGAGTCGCCTCATAAGCGATCCAGCGCGAAATTTCATTCAGCTTGCGGCGAAAAGCCGAGCTCTCGGTCGTTTTGTCGCGAAGACGTGCCAGCGAGTGACGGATGATAGGGTGATCAACTAAGACTAGGTTTTTCATAGGTAAATCCTTCTCAATTCAAATTTCAAAATCAAAAAATTAAAAAACAGTTCCGTCGCTGACGATGTTCAAAGGCGGCTCGCCACCCGGGCGCTTCGCTTTGGCGATCTTACGACCCGCATGCCAGGTGCCGCCTTCCAAAACTTTGGCCAGCGGCAATTCTTCCGAACTCATCCTCAATTTCTGACGAATGCTTTCGCCGATCTGATCCAAGAGCACCACGGTCAGCGCCCGCCACTCGACGATCAGATCGCTTTGCGGTTCATGCTTTTGCTTGAGCTCATTCGGATCGCGAAGCTCGATGAGCCCCAGATCCAACAGCAATCCGCCATTGCGGTATTCGGGAAGCCCCGTCATCTCGTCGACACCGGAAATCTTCACGCCGGTCTCGATCATCGGCACCAGCAAAGAATACGAAAGCCACTGCGAAAGTTTATGAAAAGGTACGAAACTTTGCGTTGATCCCGCAGCTCCCAAGCCCGAATAACTCCAAACATCGCCTAGGCTTTGTCCGCCCAGCTTCAAGCGTGAAGGCCAGATCTCGCCCCAAACGCGCAGAACGAAATCCAAAACATGCGTGGCTTTCAAATTCGGACCATGCTTCTCCATCAGGTAATTCAGCAGATCACCGATGCGGCCCGTGCGGAAAATCTCGGGCTGCTTTTTCATGACGTGCGCCAAAGTGTTGAGCAAGTGCACGCGACCGTCGACACCGATCAACGGATTGTTCGGCGCCACTTGAAAATGCCGCGCCAAATCCGCCGGCTGCAATTTCAAAAGGCCTTCCACATCCGCTTGCAAGGGCGAACCCGAGCGCGAAGAAAAAGCCCCGGCTTCGAACATGTGATAGCTCGCGACCGCAAGCCCTTCCGAGCGCGTGTAGACCTTGCCACTGCCGGGCTCGGTGTATTTCCACGAATCCCCGGCGCCCGCATCGAGCAAGACCGAAACGACGATCAGATCAATCTTCGCGCGCGCGATGTCCAAGGGCTTCGCGCCATCCTGTGCGAGCTTTTTCTCCAAAGCGCCCAGGCGATTTACGCCACCCGCATTCAGGTGATTGTTGCGCGAGTGAAACGGAATTTTCAGATCCGGATAATTTTCGCGGATCACGGTCAGCACGTAATCGGCGACCGCATCCAGTTTCTCGAGATTCACTTTGAAATGAGTCTTCCCATTCAAGGCCATCTCGTAAATCATTTTCGAACGCTCGCGCACGGCGCGTGGGCTTAAGAGATAATCAATTTCAGCGGCAGACATCCGATTATTCCTCGAGCTTTCGGCCTTGGACTTTTTCCAGCGCGTCTTCTTTTTTGATTTTCGTTTTATCCGAGCTGAAATATCCCGCCGCTTTCTTCGCTTCGAGCTCGACGTGCGCGTCTTCCGGCACCAGGTGATCCGGAATCTCGTTGCGGTTGACGACTTCGATGCCGCTGCTGACGATGGCGTTGTATTTCATATTGCTCATCGACATCAGGTTGTGGATTTTCTTGATCCCAAACCATTGCAATACATCCGGCATCAGCTCTTGAAAACGAGCGTCTTCGACACCCGCGACACATTCGGTGCGCTTGAAATAAGTCGCCGCCGAATCCCCGCCCTCTTGGCGCTTGCGGGCATTGTAAACCAAGAACTTGGTTACCTCGCCCAAAGCGCGGCCTTCTTTGCGGAAGTAAACGATCAAACCCACGCCGCCACGTTGCGCGGTCTTCACCGCCTCTTCGATTCCGTGCGTGAGGTAAGGTCGGCACGTGCAAATGTCGGAACCAAAAACGTCGGAACCATTGCACTCGTCATGCACGCGGCACGTGAGCTCGACATTTGGATTGGCAAGATCACGGTGATTTCCGAAGATGTAAGCCGTGGTGCTACCGATCGGTGGCAACAAGACTTTCAGATCCGGCCGAGTCACAAGCTCGGGGAACATGCCGCCCGTTTCTTGAAACAAAATCTTGCGAAGCTCGCCTTCATCAATCTTCATGCGCTTGGCGATGCCCGGCAGATACCACACGGGTTCGATCGCGACCTTGGTGACCTTCAATTCTTTCGATTCGGTCACGATGTTGCCATCGATCTTGATGCGACCGGCATTGATGGACTCGACCACTTCGGGAACGGTCAGCTGAGCTTGCGTCACCGCAATGGTCGGACGAATGGAATAACCCTTGTCCAAAAAGTCGCTGAAATTTTCCACGACCTGCGCGCCCCAAGGATCGATCGAGATGATCTTATCGGGATCCGTCCACGAATCGTAAGGACCAAATTCGGCGGTCGCGTGCGTGTTGTTCAAATCCGGCTTGAAATCCCGCGGATAAGTTCCGGCCACGATCGAGAGCGCCCGGTAAACCGTGTAACCCCCGCCGTGCGAGCCGATCGAGTTTCGATTGTTCTGTGACGTCGTCGTCGCGACCACGGGCCCGCGCTCTTTCGCGGTCTTAGCGCCCCAGTTGACGATCGGGCGATCTTTGAAAATCATGTTTTTATGAGAGGTCAAAACCACGTGCGAAGGTTTTTTAAATTCAGTCATATAGTCCTCTTACGACATCCAATTGGCGTCAGCGCTTTGCTGCCACTTGGTGGTTACTTTTTTAAGATCACTCCAAAAATTCAAACTGTTGGCGCCGGTGATATCGCCGTGCCCGTATTTCGATTCGTTGATGCCACCGAAAGAATAAGGCTCGCGCGGCACCGGCACGCCGACATTGACGCCGATCATGCCGGCCTTAGCGTGAGTCGCGACAAATTCGGCCCACGGTCCCGTGTTGGTGAAAATCGAAGCGGCGTTCCCGTACGGATTGGCATTTTCGATCGCGATCGCCTCTTTCATCGAGGACGTGCGAATGATTGCCAGCACCGGTCCAAAAAGTTCGACGGTCGCTGCTTCCGAATTTTTATCAACGTTATCGAGAATGGTCGGGCCCAACCAATTTCCGCCTTCAAATCCCGCCGGTGGAGTGGCCTTGCGACCATCCAAAAGCACGCGGGCTCCCGCTTTTTCGGCGCGCTCGATGGCCGCCGTTAAAAACTGCAATTGTTCTTTCGAAATCACCGCGCCCATGTCTTGACCCAAGCGAACCTTCGAGGCCTCTTCGACGATTTTCTCGATTTGTTTTTTCGGATCTTGAATCGGCAAAAGCACGCTGGCCGCCATGCAACGCTGACCCGCGCAGCCCGTGAACGAATCGGCGATGCCCTTGCCCGCGATATCGGCTTCGGCATCCGGCAAAAGGAAGATGTGATTTTTCGCGCCACCCAAAGCCAGCACGCGTTTTCCGTGCTTGGTCCCGCGCTCGTACACGAGCTTTGCGACCTTGGTTGAACCGACAAAACTCACCGCTTTGATTTGCGGGTGATCCATCAACGCTTCAACGATGGTCTTTCCACCCTGCACGACATTGAACACGCCGTCCGGCAATCCCGCTTCTTTCAAAGCGCTTGCCAGCAACATGCTGGTCAGCGGAGTTTTCTCGGACGGTTTCCAGATAAAACAATTGCCCACGGTGAGCGCGATCGGAATCGTCCACATCGGAACCATCGCCGGAAAATTAAACGGCGTGATGCTGGCGACCACTCCCAGAGGCTCGCGGCGGTATTCGCAGAACACTCCGCGTGACACTTCGGTTTTTCCACCTTGATCGGCATTTTGCAGGCTGGTGGCGTACTCGAGAACTTCGACACCCTTCATCAGGCCGGCTTTCGATTCGCCTAAGAGCTTGCCATTTTCCAGGCTGATGACTTGCGAGATGCGATCGATGTCGCGCAGTAAAATTTCACGAAAGCGAAACATGATTTGCGTGCGCTCTTTGATCGGCATGCGAGACCATGCCGGAAAGGCGGCTTGCGCGGCCGTCACCGCTTTTTCCAGATCGGCGGCGGTGCTTTCATGAGATTCACCGACGGCTTTTCCAAACCAAGGTGAGACGACTTCGAAGCGCGGACCTTGCCCCTGAAAGAACTGTCCATTGACAAAACAGGGAGCCTTCAAAAGCTCCGGCGGCATTTTCACAGCAGAATTTTGACTCATCGCAATGCTCTCCGATTTTTAGCAAAGGAAGAAATGATTCTCGAGATAGAGCTTTTGGTCAAGTCAATGCTTCGCAAGCTTCGAAAATGCCGCAATCTTCTGCTGATCGGGGTTCTGGCCGTGAGATGAGCGCGCGAAGGATGAGTTAAGAACCGGCTCGAAAGACCGCCGGATTTTCGCGAAGATCCGGCAAGTTTCTCGCGAACGGGCGCGCCGAATTTTGCAAAATCTTGCGCGAGTGGGCTCCTTGGCTAGACCGAAGTCCAGCTTGGTAAAAGTGCGCAAAACCTTGGCATATTGACGCAATCTCGACCTGCGTCCAGCTTAGCCTCAAGGGCGCAAACCTTCCTTCTCTAGCCTTCAGTCGAGTGCCTGCCCGCGCACTCGAAAACTCGTCGCTCACAAGTCTGTTTTTCAGAGGCCACTTCATCAAGTGCAAGCCTTGGTTTTCCGATAGGAAACCATGGTTCCTTTGTGGTGTATTGTGGGTCTTATTTTGTCCGCGGTGAGCGTGTCGATTCTGGGCGCGTCGTTTTCCGTTTTCGGACTGGGCGCCCTTTTTTCCGGAGCCGTCATCGCGGTCAGCGCCATGGCCTCTTCGCTCGAGCTTGCGAAGTTTGTCTTAGCCGCATACCTGCATCAAAAATGGGATGACTTGAATTTATTCTTTCGAAGCTACCTGCTGATGGCCGTCGTCGTCTTGAGCGTGATCACGAGCTTGGGCATCTTCGGCTTTCTTTCGGACGCTTATCAATCCGCTTCGAGCACCATGGAAACCGAGAACGTCAAGCTGCAAGCTTTGCAGACTCAGCAAACGAATTTGCGCGCCGAAATCGCGCGCGTCACCGCATTGGTGAATGAAATTCCCGTCACCCGCATCAGCAAGCGCCTGCAAGCCCGCAAAGAATCCGAGCCCGTCATCGCCGATCTCAACCAACAGATCGATGCCGTGCAGATCAAAATCAACGACGCCAACTTGCACATCCTGGACGTGAAAAAGAAGGTCGGTCCGCTGATCTACATCTCGCGCGCCTTTAACATGGACATCGATCAGGTCGTTAAATACTTGATCTTGATTCTGGTCATGGTCTTCGATCCGCTGGCGATTTGCCTGGTCGTCGCGACCAGTGAAGCTTTGAATTCGCGTCGCAAACAGGGCGCTTTGAACCTAGCGTCCACCTCGCGATCGATGCCGGCATCTTCGGCCCAGTCCGCAACTGACCTGTCCACCGAATCCTCTGGCCAGTCCGCCAACCCGACCGAGCCGCAGATCATCCAGATGCGCTTTGCGGATGACAAAGATAAAAATGCGGTTTGAGCATGAAGGTCGTCAAACTTCTTGAGAAAAAAGAAGTCATCCGAGTTTTCGGTGTCGGCCTGTGGGTCGCGCCGCTGATCAATTCTTTTCTGACTTACTTGGCCCTACCCGCCGCCGTCGGATCCACCGGATTTCGCGCTTATTGGCAGATCGTGATGTCGGGCACCACCGCTCAACATGTTTTAGATGTCGCCAGTCTCGTGATCGGCGTTTTGCTTTTGACCGGATCCAAATCGGCGTGGAAGGCGATGCTGGCATTGCTCGGCGGCTACATGATTTTGCAAGTGATGAACTTGGGAAGCAGTCTGCGCAACAATCCATTGAACGGCTTATTTTTCATCGCCAACGTGGGCTTATTTCTGTTCATCGCCGATCAACTGGCGTTCAAGCAAAAGACCGCGGCTCGTCCGCAGGAGGCGCGGACACCTGAGATTTTGAAAAGCACTGGCGGCACGATGTTTCCGCGGTCGGAGACGATCACTTCATCAGCCCCGCAGCCGAAGTCTACGCAATCTTCTTCGCAGCCATTATCCTCTGCTTCGTCCTTCTCCCAACCCACATCCAGCGCTCCGTCTTCTTATTCTGTCTTGACCGAAGAAGCTTGGCCGCGGGCACAAGAACGAGCGTCGACCTCAAGCACAGCCTCTGTCATGCCCTTGCAGAAATCGGCGGCATCGCCCGGCGAAGCTTCGGAGCAGAAAAATACTTCGGAACCAAGGACCGCGGCGAAAACCTCACTGCGAGTTGCCTCAACATCCACTTCGATTCCCAAACCCGTCGCCGTCCGTCCGTTTCGCACATCGTCGGCAAGGATCCTCGTGAATTTTCAAAATCACGGTCCTTGGGCGCAAGTCACTAGCATCTCGGCCACCGGCATCGAATTGAGAAGTGAAGGCCGCATTCCACCCGAAATCGAATCCCGCGAAGTCGAACTGAATCTCTCACCCGAACTGCTCATCCGCGCCCGTCTGAAATCACGCAATGGCTCACTCTATTTTTTCGAATACACGGATCTATCACCAAGCCGCATTCTCCAATTGAACCAGTGGATACAAAGCAAAGCTGCATAGCGACCAGTGGGCACTGACTTACTTTGGAATTTTTCCAGACAAGCGCACTATTGATGAACTTGCCTGTGATGGCTTGAACACAGGGTCGCAAGATTCTCAAGACTGTGCGATCCCCCTTGAGCGAAGCCTTGAATATGATGCACCTCAAGCCAGCGAGTGTTGGGACAGCGGATGCCTTGGTGATCTTGGTGCGTGCACTGGTTTTTATCTCTGAGAAGGACTTGGTGTTGGACCGCGGCCGGGATGTAACGCTTGGGTTTTTGAGTCTGTCCTGGGACAGGTGAAGTTGAGTGCTCGGGATTTTGCGTCTGTCTTGGGACAGATGGATCTAAGCTCTCAGGATCCTGCTTCTGTCCTGAGACAGATGGGTTTGCGCTCTCAGAGTTTTTCGTCTGTCCTGGGACAGATTGATATTTCGCTTTTACCGAAACCTGACTATCTTTGTTTTTATTATCGTTTCTCTCCGATTTATAAATATTTCTCTCGGCCTTCTTGAGTAGGTCATTCTTATCCAGGTAGAAATCTAGCACAGCTTCCAAAGTCAGCTCAAAGCTTGCGGTCGATTTTAATTTCTGACTAACAAGATCCTGAGCCTTTCT
>CBIHNW010000048.1:0-10410 GCA_966211795.1 uncultured Bdellovibrio sp.
CTGACATAATCGCTGCAACGACGACCTGACAAAGTCGCTGAAACTTGACAATAAAAATTATATGAGAAGAAATATTCCGCAGAGCTTCATGTGCATCGCGGGTCCAGAACATACCACATAGCTTCGTTTGCATCGCAGAGCCAAGTCGCAAGAATGAAGCTTCATGCGTTTCGCAAGGCACGGAAGTCACACACCCAAAGGCGCAAGTGGATACCGAGGCCCGCTACATTCCACCGCAGAGCTTCGTGTACGTCGCGAATTCCAGGACTGCTGCGCAGAGCTTCATGTGCGCCGCGGGTTCCAAGACTTCTGCGCAAAGCTTCATGTGCGCCGCGGATTCCAGGACTGCTGCGCAGAGCTTCAATTGCGTTGCGGGTTCCAAGACTTCCGCGCAGAGCTTCAAGTGCGCCGCGGGTTCCAAGACTTCTGCGCGAAGCTTCATGTGCGTCGCGAGTTCCAGATTCTTCCGCATAGCTTCGGTTGCATCGCAGAGCCAAGTCGCAAGAATGAAGCTTCATGTACGTCGCAGGTTCCAAGATGAAAGATTCGCTGGCCCTTAGTGCAAAGCCTTCTGCCACCAACCGAGTCGGTCGCTCGGCCAATCGCGATTCGTGAGCCGGTATCCCTAAAATATCGAATCCACAAACACCAGAAACGGCCCCTCAGGCGTCAACACTTTAAGCAGTCGGAAAAACTTTACTGGGAACACTGATCGGCCAGAAAATGGGGTCTTCCCGCAAAGAGCCTATGGTAAAGTGACCGCAATGAAATGGGTGGTATTTCAATTTCTTTTCGCAGTGACGGTGCTTTCTGCTTCGGTCTGGGCCGATGATGGAAAACTGACGTCGCTGATTCCTGCGCCCGTACTTGTGAATAACATCGATCTTCGAACTTGGCCCGCTTCGGTGGCCCTCGGTGATGCATTTGATATTTTCAGGACAATGATGCAGCCTGATCCCGAGACTCTGCAAATTCTGCAGAAGTCGGAAGAGAAGCTTTCCGCGCACGAGATCTCCGACATTCATTCGATTTTAAGTTATTGTCCAGACGACGGTTCATTAGGCGATGCCTACTTCTCGCAGACCGTGAAAATCATCGGGACAAGGATCACCATCCCCGGCACCACTCCGAACGCCTGGCCGAGCAGTTCACTGGAAGCCGCACAGAAATCGTTCTCGTCCAAAACCGTGCAAACTCCCTTTATCGAAATTCTGCTGGCAGCGAATCAACCCGGAATCTGTTTGAAAAAATCTGACAACTTGCTTTTTTCGTATGATTCGTTCGTGCATGAGCTTTTGCACTTTTTGCTGAAGGATCCCTATAAAGAAATGGAGGATGGAATCATTTCGTCCGCCCCACCGGATTTATTAAATACGATGGTCCTGCAAGAAGGCGGCGAACTGGATGCTTACAAGGCCGGCCTTTCGGCGGAAATTCGATTCATGAAGCGAAGTCATATTTCTCTGAAACTGAGCTCTTACCGATTTTTTGATTCATCAGGAAATTTGACCGATCCCTCTGGTTTTAAAGACAGCATCCTGAAAACCTACACTCCCTATTACGACGACCCGGCGAATTTGGACGGTTTCATAAAAAGTCGACTGAATCTGATCGATTGGCAAATCCAAATTCTGCAGACCACCGTTCAGCCTTTTATCAACGCTGGAAACAACTCAGAAAACCAGAGCAAATTCAGCGCGGAGCTCGCTCGGCTTCAAGCTCAACGAGAGCTTCTGATCAAAAAGAATCCGGCGCCTTAAACTTCTCGCCGTTGCCAATGGACACGGCCGAAAATTTTGATAACATGAGGGCAATGATTGTCGACATCGGAGATCGATTGCTGAAGTGGAATCATAAAAAAATCCAAGAACTTTCGCCAAAAGAAATATGGTTTTTCATCTTGGGCCGTGTTCTCTTGGCATTTGGCTTCGGCATCCTGGCCATGAAATACGCTCCTGAAATATCATCCGGTTTGGACTTACCCGCCATCATCGCGGGATTGATTTTTCTAGCCATCGCCGCCAAAGGAATCTTGAGATGAGGTCCTATCAATCTATCATTCAAAAATTATTTTATTTGCTGGCCTTTATCACTCTGATTTATCCGGCCGGCGTGGCCCTGATTAATTTATTGAAAGAGGGATATAATCCTTACTGGCTTCCCTATCTCTCACCGCCAGTTGTCTTTCTTTTGATCGGGATTTCACTCTCATACCGGAAGAAAAACGAAAGGCATAAATGATTCTGATCCAAACAGTCCTCGCGATAGCTCTTTTGATTTTTTCCATACCCGCCTCTTATGCCCAATCCAATGCAGCAAACAAAGGCACCGCCAAGCGTCCTCTTGATCCAACGCCTTCGAAATTCAAAATGACCGGCATCGCGGTGGCGCGAAAAACCAAAGCCTTCACCACGACGGGGCAAATCGAGTTCGATGGTTTCTTTATCAACTGCCCCGATAAAAAAACAACGAGCCCTGTTCATCTAAAAGTTGGAGTTGTGGTGGATCAGAAAAAAAGACCCGACCTCGTGCTGATCGAGGGCAAATACTTTGTGGAAACAATTCGCGAAGATATGAAGGACCCGATCCAGCGACTGACGGTCGGCAAAGGCCGCCGTCTCTTCGATCTTGAAGAAGGCCATTCCGAAATCGACTTGTCTCTCGAACCTGGACGCTATTCGGTCATGACCGGATTTCGATTCCAAAACCAATCCCCGCCGAGCTGGGTGTCCGATACCTGCAATTTCGAGATTCTCAAGAATGAATAGCGGCGGCCGAAGCACGCGTCTAATTCTTGCTCCATCCAAAAAGATCAAAGTTCATTTGGTAAACCTGCTCGGACGGCGCTTCGCGGACTTGGGTTTCGATGACCGAGAGAAATTTCAGAAACTCTTGATGAATTTTTTCTCGCGTCGCCGGATCGGCGGTGAAGGTGACGGCAAAGTTGTAACGATCATCTTCAGGTAAGCCTTGCTGATGCTGCAAGGATCGATATTGCATCAACAATTGCTGAGGCCGGCACACGGGCGAGCTCTTGCTGAGGTGGATGGATTTTTTCGTCTTCTGGTATCCCTTTGGCGTTTTTTTGAGAAAGCCAAGTTTTTCCAGTTCTTGAACCAGCGAGGCGAGCTTCACCGAATCGATGCGCAAATGGCGTGCGATCAGCTCTTGATCGGCCGCGAATTCTTCGACACCGAAAAATGCGTGCACCAATTGCAATTCAGGGTTCAGGTAAAATCGCGTGGCCTCTTGTTCGCTGATGTCGTCGGCCGAGGCTTTGAGATAATTTTCTGTTTTTAGCTTTTGCTTTTTCAGTTCGGCCATTCGCTGCCGCAGATGTTCTTTCCTTTTTTCATGGGCGCTTCGTTCCCACTCGAGTAAAATCTGCCCGTATTGAAATTCTTCCGCACTGATGGCGAAGACCTGGGCGATGGAAAAAAATTGATCGGCATTCAAATGCGCCTTCTCTTTCAGAACGTTGGTGAGATAAGGCGCCTGCAGCTGCGCCAATTCCGATAGCCGAGCTAAAGTGTGGCTGGGACTGCGTTTTTTCCATTCATGGGCTTGATCATTGAGCCACCTTCGATAGGACTGGTATCCATAAATGCTGTCTTTCAATTTCACCCCCAAAACACGAATTATATTTTTATTAATTTATTCGTTACAAATTAATTAATATATGTTTGCACCAAAGTCCATCTTTGTTTAACTTCCGACCCAACAAAGTCCCCCTACTTAACAAAGGAGTATTTATGAAATCACTATTGATGTCCCTGGTTCTCATCGCCGTTTCTCAAGTCGCCACTGCCGCACCGGTTGAAAAATCGGGTCAGACCGTTCTCGAGATCGTGACCTCTGTCGGCTTCGCACCACCAGAATATGCCGGCATCTTTAAAACCGTCGTTGAAGCAAACGGCCGCGTGGTCTACATCAACAATAAAAAAGTCGAAACCGAGATCGCCCAGTTGTCACCTTCGGCACTGGCAAATCTGAAAGGCCAAGTCGCGAAAGTGGAAGCCGGTGACCTGCAACACGAGGGTGATGGCCCCGAGTGCTCGGACGCTCCGACAATATCGACATACGCAATCAAAGAAGACGGAACTTCGATCATGATCAAGCAAAACTCTGGCTGCCAAGACAGCGTGCTGCCGTCGCAATACAATTTGATCTACTTGGCTCAAAGTCTTCAGGGTCTGGTTCTGAATTTGCGTTAATTTCTGAATAGGATCCGCACAGAGCCTGCAATGATTTCAAGGCTCTGTGCCCAGTCTTGCGACCCCCGAATGCTTCGGAGATAACTGAATCATGAAATCACTGTTGACCGTCATTTCAATTCTTTTCGCTCTCGCTGTCCCGGCAGCCCCATCACCTTACACCCCCAAGCCTAAACACAACGATCCAATGGTTGTTAAAAATGGCGGATCGGTGATGATCAAGGATCAGCTGGAAGGTTTGCTCAAAGGGCGACCGACCGTCCTGATTGGCGATTGGAACAGCTCCGGCGCGCCCGAAATTCCCTACCAGCCGGGCTACCAATTTTCATATCGTTGCCAGGCACAGATGGGCGATCAGATTTCAAGGCAAAATGAATTGGGCACTTATGGCTTTTTCGCCATCGCCGAATTTCAAATCAGCAACGAGAAAACTTATTTCAGCACCGACGAGCTGACATGGTTTGGTAAAAAAATCTATCAAGACCACAAGGTGATGGACACCGACGACGCGATTCCATTTTCACTGAAAGGCAGCGCGATCTGGCTTCAGCTTCGACCTGCCAGCGACCAAAATGATCGAACGTTTTTAAATCTGTATCTGGAGCAAGCCATTGGCTCGGTGATCGTGACGGAACGAAAAGTGAGTGAGGGTCGTCGTGATGGGCCAGGACTATCAGGTTCCGTCGAGATGAACTTGCGCGCAAACCAGGATATGCCGGTGCCCCAGATGAACCTGAAAGTTCAGTGCGATAAAATCAAATAAGTCCAAAATCGCGAGGCGGTCACAGCCAACGTTTGCGGAAGTTTTTCCGATCGACGGGCCAAGACTGCCAGGGAACTTGAATCTCGAGTGAGAGACAAAAGTTTTGCAGGATGCGGCCGATATCATCCATCTCCCAAAAGTCCTCTTGCTGAACGCTCTTTGAATTTCGCATCGCCAAGTGCGAGGCCAGAGAATAAACCATCCCACTCATCGGCGGAATCAAAAATCCCATGGTCGAAAGCACGCCCTGCAATCGGGACAAAATTCCTTTGCCCCCCACCGAATGCATCAACACAAAAACCGCACAAGGCTTCCCCAACAAAGCCGCACTCCCCTCAAGCTCGGTCATCTCCTCCAGCAACCGCTGCAAAGGACTGCCCCAAGAATCCCAATAAGTCCCGGTCACAAATATCACCCCATCAACCTTCGCAAACAGCCCGACCGTCGCCCGCAAAGATGTCTTCTCGCTCAAGTGAACAACCTCCACCCGAACCCCATCCAGCATCCCATCCCGAACCGCCCGGATCCATCTCCCACAATTCCCACTCTTCCCCTCAGGACTCCCATTCAAAACCAAAACTTTTTTCATCCCCAAATCCTACCAAATATTTTCAAAAAATCCCAAAAATCTCGAGCCACCAAAACCAGCCCAACTCTCCCCCAAGCGCGTCCGCACCAAAGGTGCGCAGCTAAAAAAAAAGGGCTGCAGAACTAAAGAAGCGCTTCCATAGATCCAAAGTCGAGGCGCAACGACGAAGGCGTCCGCATGGACGTCGAGGAGGCGGCAACGAAGGATTTGGATCTATGGGAGCGCTTCTTTAGTAGCCGGGGGTCCAGGCTACGTAGACATCACTCCCCAGCACCGAGAGATTGAAAATCGTGTGTTTGCTGGCGGTGGTTGGTCCGTTGTCTGGTGGCATGTGCACGGTCAGTGGATTTGAACCTGAGTCGGTGAATGCCGTGAAGGTGCAGGTCGCAGCGGTCGTGCCCTTGACCACGAACATGTAATTGCCGCCATCTTTCAAATTGTTGAACTGAAAGGATCCGCAGCTGGCATTGGTGTATTGCATATTGCCCGTTGATCCGTCGATGGTGGTGGTCGCATTCACCGTCGCGGCCTTCAGCGCCAAAGTTCCGCTGATATCCAAAGCCATTCGCGGCGTCTGCGTCCCGATCCCGACATAGCCGTTCGTCGAAATCGCCACGGCGGTGTTATTTTTAGCCATCAAATTAAATCCATAGTTATCGGTCGTACCAATCGCCGTGGTGGCGCCAAATGTATTTCCACCATTCACGATCAGAACGTTGCAAGCCATTGTGGTCGTGATGTTTTCGTCCGTGATTTTAGTAAAGACCGTGCTTCCGCAAGCATAAGTGACGATCAGCTTTTTCGCTTGACCCGAAGCAGGGTCACCACCGCAATTTCCATTGCTCCCTGTATATGTACAAGCGGCTCGCCCTTGGCACGCCGTCTGAATATAGGTTCCGCAAGAGTTGGTTGAGCCGCCCGCTCCGTAACTCACGGCCGTGATTGCAATCAAAGAACTGTTGGCAGTTGGATCCACCCACGTCGCAAGCCCATTTGCATCCGAGGTCAAGACCTTGCCGGCACCGGGAGTGCCCCCAGTGATCTTCACTTGCCCGCCGACTTCGAGCGCAGCGCTGGGATTGGAGATTCCGATTCCAACCGCACCTGCATTATTGATCGTCATTCTAGCAACTGGAGACGTACCGCCAGCCGGAGTCGTCGATAACTCGATCCGGCCTGGATAGCTTAAAAAACCTGGATTGCCATCAGACAAGATGGCGATACCACCTGCGGTTCCCCAACCATTTCCAGGCGCCAAGCTTTGTCCTGAGATATTGATCAGGACTCCACCAGTTGATGTGGAACCGTTCGATTTCGAATTTTTCCCCACAATCGAAGGTGAATACCAAAGGTTGTTGGAAGTGACCGTCTCGATCAACAATCCATCACCTGCAGAAGTGGCAGAAAGATCCCGGAACAAATGCAAGCCGACGGTTGGCGACGTTGTCCCAAACCCGACGTTGCCACTTTGAGAAATCGTCATCGCGGTTGCGTTGTTCACTTTGAAAGCTAGAGCTTTATTGTCATTGGTACCAAGAGAAATATCGGCACCGGTGGTATTGCCACCGTTCAAGATCGCACCACTGAGCGTGCTGACATTGGCGCAAGTGACAAATCCCGAAGCATCGAAGCTGATAACTTGATTGAGTGAGCAAGTCATGTCTTGCAACGCAGAGCCCGTTCCATTCGAGACGATCACGTGGCTATTACCGTAACTCGTGGTGTTCGTTCCACCTTTCGAAACCGGCACTTTGTTTAAAGTTAAAATCCCGGTGTAAGCCATGGTCGCATCACCAGACATGACGTTATTCACCCACGAGGTGCCATCGTAGATCATCATCTGCCCGCTGGCCGAGCCTGCCGCAACCGATTTGCCTTTGATCTTATCCACACTGGTTGCGCCCGAAGGTCCAGAGACATCTCCCGCCAAAGTCGTGGTGCCTTGAGCCCAGGATAAAACTCCGGAGCCATTGCTGGTCAGCACGTCTCCCGGATTGCCGTCATTATCGGGCAATGTGAAATTCACGATGCCTGCTAATGTCGGTGCGACAAACTGAACATAGTTCGTTCCGTTGTAAACTCGCAAGTTGGTCGCTTGAACATTGAGGCCACTGACGGTCCCGGTGGTGATCAAGTTTCCAGATGTGTTGACCGCAGCAGATCCGCTGATGGTTCCGGCCGTAATCGTATTGCCAGAAACTTTTCCAGCACTGGTGAGATTTGGGATATCACCTTCAACCAATGAAACCGTGCCTGCGGTCGCGCGGCCTTTGGTGTCGACCGTGAGCTTGGTGTAGGTTCCGGCCGCAATACCGGTGTTCGTGAGGTCGATGGTTCCGGCACTGCTAATCGTGCCGGCGACGGTGCCATTGATCGACATGCTAGAGCCCACCGTCAGCGAGGAAATCCCACCGCCGCCAGAGCTCGCGCCAACGACTTGGACGCCAGCTGCATTTTTGAATTTGATTTCACCCGTGGTCGAGTCAAACCAAATATCACCGTTCGAAGCTCCGGCTGGATTTGAGGTGTAAGAAGGAAGTGCCGCACCTGACGTATCGGTCTGCAAAAAATTTCCGGCCAAGATGGCTTGCAAATTCGTGTAGGCCGGCGTGGTAAAGAGCGCTTCGAGATTGGCCTGCGAAAGAGCTATCGGACCACTGACATTCGTTTGCAGGACCTGGGCACGTTCAAGCCCTTGCAGACTTTGCGCGACGAGAGCGTTTGGAACCGAATCGACAACGATATCTGGAGTCAGTCGATCGGCAACGTTGGTGGTTGACGGTATCACCGTTAAACGAAAATACCGGACGGCTCCGGGGGCCGGAGTGTAAACACCGCCGGGACACGTTTGTCCTGGAAGATCGTTCCCGAGGATCCCCGATGTGTTCTGAAAAATTTGGGCCATGGTGCGACCGGGATCATTGACGGTTCGCTTTGCATTGCCGACGGCCGAACCGACATTCAAGGTAAAGCGCCCCGCCGAATCACGGGTGTTCACTGTTTGTTGCTCTTCATACAAAAGGCATCGCCCCAGTGGATCGATGATTTGCACGGTCAGTTTGGCAGAGGCATCAAGCAATGGCGAAGACGTTCCCGACAGCGATAACGTTCCATCCAAGGTGAAGGTTTGAGGAGCTTCGTTAACGGCATGTGAAGCGAAGGAGAAAAGAAGTGAAAGACCGAGCATTCCCCAGCGTCGAGATAAGCGGCTGAATTTCCGAAGGAAAAGCTGTGTTTTCACAGCATCTCTATCGGCATTCTGAATGCCAATATGAAGTCTTCTTAAGAAATGGCCTGCAAATTTCATTATGTTACATCCGCAAAGCCGCACCTAAATCAATTTAATTGTGGCTCTATGGCGCCAGGATCGACTGCGAAATAGATTTGAAGGCAAGAGTGATAAAATCGATGGCCATGAAATCAAATTCCCTCGTTGCCAAAGAAATTTTTGGAGCCGTAATATCATTTTTAATAATATTTTATTTACAGACGCCAAGCCTGTTCTCTGCCTGTGTGACATTCATCAGGTTTGACGAAAATGAGTACATTTTTTTTCCGTCGTTCTTTAAGGTCTTCTTTATATAAAAAAGATTATTGGCTTTGGTCTTGTGGCGAATCGTTCACGGAACTGACAGTTCGACAGGACGATCAAAAATCCAATATTCAAATCAATCCGAAGCGCATTCATCATCTCATTTTGAGAATGAGACGGCACGAGCCGTGCAATTCCCGCAATTGACGAAACCCATGCGCTGACAAACAAAAGTGAGGACACATGAAGACAAACATGAAGCTGTTGTTCAATGGAATTGGACTTGCACTGGCAGCCTTCTCCGGAGTTCAAGCTGAAGCGGCCACTCTTTCCGTCTGTCAAAATGGCAGCTGTCAATACTCGTTACCGAGCCAGGCCTATGCGGCCGCGGTGGCCGGCGACACGATCGCCATTCAGCCCGGCACTTATGAGGACTGCATCTACATTCAAAAAAACAATCTCACCATCATGGGCGTGAACGGAATGCCGAAGATGTTTCGAAAAGTTTGCGGACAAAAAGGCATCTTGGTCACCGCCGCACAAAATTTAACGATTAAAAATCTCGAGCTTTACGGCGCGACCGACAATGAGAACTATGCGGGAATTCGCCACGATGCTGCGGGTTTCAACCTGACCTTGGACAATGTCTACATTCATGACAACGATGATGGAATTTTAAGCTCGAGCTCGGGTGATAAGCTGACCATCACCAACAGCCGATTTGAAAATAACGGCATGAACAGCGCAAGCGGCATGGCCCACAATCTCTACATCGGAAACTCGGCTTCGGTCGTTTTCCAAAACAGCAAATCCACCTCGGCAAAATTGCAGGGTCACGAATTCAAATCTCGAGCCGTGCGCACCGAGATTTATTCGAGCACGCTCGCGACTTTGGGTGGCGTCGACAGCCGTTTGCTGGACATTTCCAATGGCGGCGTCTTGATCGTTCAAGATAGCGTTCTGGAGAAAAGTCCGACTTCGGCCAACACCGAAATGATCGCCTTTGCGCCGGAAGGAGCCGCGGCCCGCACCCACACAGTTTCCATCACCGGCAACAAAGTGATCGGAGATCGATCGCCGACGAACTTTATTCATTTCTACAATGCCGCCAGTTCGATCGCGATCAGCTCGAACACTTTTGTCGGCATTCAGACGTTGACCAATTCGGGAACACCGACCGGCAATACGTCTTTTGCCAACCGAACAGCTGCTGGTTACCAGGCTTATCCGTGGTTGCCGGCCGCAGGTGCCGCAACACCGACTCCCACGCCGACTCCCACGCCGACTCCCACGCCGACTCCCACGCCGACTC
>CBIHNW010000049.1:0-10181 GCA_966211795.1 uncultured Bdellovibrio sp.
TTTCGCGAAGGGATTCATATTTGTAATCACAAAACAACCTGCGGCGTTCAATTTCCCGGAAGTGATGCAAAAGATGGGTTAAAATCTCTCGCTCTTCTTTGACCAAGCCCTCTGTCTTCTGAATGAGAAGAGTATCGTCTAAATTTTTAATACTCATAACTTTGCTCAATTCTTTGTCTGTTTCAGTCTTCATTTGCAAATCTCCTCAAATAAATCTCGTAAATTCAAAGAGACCTTATCATGAGTTTTAAATCCGAAATCGACCACACTCTCTGCCTGACCGCTTGAGGGATTTTGAAAATTTATGGCCGGTCTCGAATGGCAAAAAATAATCTCAATACAGAGCCAATGCCGGCGAATGAAGGGCATCAGGAAAGCAACTTGAAAAATGAATTCACATCAGGCGATCTGGAACAAAATGCGTGTCAAATAAAGATTATATGACATCAAAATTTTCCGCAGAGCTTCATGTGCGCAGCGAAGAAACAAGATGCCAGCGCAGGGCTTCGTGTGCTGAACGAAGTGCAAGAAACTGCATCGCGGGATCCACCAAACTCCAGCGCAGAGCTTCACCTGCGCAGCGGAACCCAACAAAAATCGCTGCGCAAAGGCCTGTACCAACAGGGCCCCGCGAAGATCCAGGGCAAAGCTTCAAGTCTATCGCGGAATCTCTCCCATCCAGAACATGAAAGCGCATCTTCATTTTTCCGGAACCCGCCCAAAGCGCTGGTCAGTCTTCATAACAATTTGCTTTCCGGTCGCCACAAAATTTTTGCTGTCCTTCCACCGCAAAATTTTACGACATCACCCACATTCTTCGCGACCAAACGCCAACCGACTCCACCATCACAACCTTGGAGCGCTCCGGCCACCACGCCACCACACACCCGCGCCCCCATGCCCTTCACGCCACCACGCCCCACACACCCATGCCCACCGCAAGATCCAGCCCCCAGGTCCCCCCCCGAACCCTGGCCCAAAGTCAGAGTGAAGCGATTTCCAAATCCGCCGAAGGTCCGAACGTCCTTTGTCTAGTTCCGACCTCGGTCGCACGCAGACGCTGGGCTTTGGTGACGGAAGTTCCTAAAATAAAAAATGTATCTGCGTGAAAAGACCGGGAGGTCAGCGTGAGTTTTTGGGGATTGGTCCAAATTTTTGTAGATCTAAGTTTGCTCGCCAGCGCCGGATTTGTTTGGGTGAAGTTGCATCGTCCCGCAAAAGATGATCCGCGCATGAGTCGGGGATTGCAGCTCTTGCAAAGTAAGATTTCGGTGCTTGAAGATCTCAGCGATCGCACGGAGACGCAGGTCACTCAGCTCACGATCCTGATGGAGCAAAAGTGCCGCGACATTCAGAACACAATCATGCTGGCGGAAAAGGAAGTGCAGAAGATCGAAGCGGCCATGGGGAAAAGTCTCGAAGTCGCCAAGATTTTTCAGGATAAGATCCCGCATCAGGAAATCATCGAACGTCAAAATACGATCAAATACGTCAAAGCGGCACGCATGGCTCACCAAGGTGTTTCGATCGACGAGATCGCGACGCAAGTGGATCTGTCGCGCGGTGAAATTGAATTCATCGCCAAGGTCAATCGCGAGCACTTGCAATTTTCCGAAGAAGATCTTCCCGAGTGGGCCAAAGAGGGACACATGAATCAGGTTCCGACTTCGGCCGATGAATTGATGGAGCCATTGATCCAAAAGCCCATGGTCCCGGCCTTCGCGGAAGAACGTCAGCAACAAAGACAACAGCACGCGGCCGAGCAGTCGTTGTCCAATCTCGGCGCGCAATTTCGACAAGCTCTGAATGGTCCGGCCATGCCGCAATCATTTGCGCCACCGGTGATCGAATCGATGCCGGCCCAGAACGTGATTCCAAATTCATTAGCCAGCCAACCTCATGCTCATTCGCACTCGCAAGCTCTTGCTCAAGCTCCAACCACCACGGCTGTTCGCAATTCCATCCAACCGAAAGCCTCGGGACATGACGGCGTCGTTCGCAAAGTCGTTTTTCCTAAAATAGAGGTGAATAACAATTTGGGGTGATCCCATGCGTGAGTTTTTAAAGGCCCTGCAGAAGGGCCAACGAATTTCGGTGATAGTGACTGAAATTCAGCCAGATCAACAAATCTTGGTCAGTTACCGCGGTGAGCTTTTCCGAGTGAAAAACACCTCCGGAAGACGTTTCAGCATTGGCGAATCCGTGCTTTTGGTGGTCGCCCAGAAAACTCCTTTAGAGTTTTCGCTGGTTGGCGAGCAGCGACTGTTTTCCCGTCTGGTGTAAGAGGCGCATTCTCAAATTGAGACAGTTTTCGATCTCAAGTTTCCTGGACTTTTGTCCGATTCAGAGACATGCGAAATCACCTGCGAAAATTTCTTCTTCAACCCTATGCCGGACGATTCCTGCTGTTGATGATGGCTTCGATCGGAGTGATCTCGTACCAAAATTGTTCTCTCGGTAAATTCGAATCAAGCTCGGCGGACGAGTCTTCCGTGCACGGTGACTGTGTCTCGACCGGTGGCACCTTGATCTGCGACGAATTTCCTCCGGCAAGCAACCTCATCGAGAATGCGGATGCCAGCGTTTGGCCCGATGGTGCCATCGAAGGCATTCAGCCGGCGCAGATTTTTCAACGTCAAGACAACGGCAAAGCTAGCATCACGTTGACCCTGAAACAGGCCGTCCCCGCAAATCTGGTTTCTTATTCGGTTGTGTCGCTGACCTCGGCCAATACGCGAGAGGCGATCTTGAATTCTGGTGCGCTCAATGGGAAGACCAGTTTCAAATTTGAATTCGCGACGGGCATGGCCTCGCGCAAAGTTCGCTTCTCTTTGTACGATGGCAATGGGCTCGAGCAAATCCGCTGGACCAGTCCCGGATTTTCCGTCGGCGAAGTTTTTCTGGTCTCGGGTCAAAGCAACTCGACGACTCATGGTCTCGGAGCTTCAACTTCTAAATCCATTTTGAATCGCGGGGTCGATCCTCTGAACAAAACGTGGGTGCCGATGGCGGATCCACTTCCCTACGGCAGTAATTTTTCGATGCCTCCCTGGAACAATCCGAGCTTCAATGGCGGATCGCCTTGGCCCGCGTTCGCGGACGAGCTGAGCACCCAGTTGCAAGTGCCGGTCGCGATCATTCTGGTGGGTTGGGGAGGCTCCGCGGTTTCGTGGTGGCTTCCGGGTTACAAGGACGACTATTTCTCACGCTTGTTGATCGGCGCGCGCGCGGTGCCGAGCTGCGGATTTCGCGCGGTGCTTTGGCATCAAGGTGAATCGGACGCGATGGGGAAAACATCGGCCAGCGTGTATCAATCGACTTTGCAAAATGTGGTCAGCGCATTTCGCTCGAGCACCGGTTGTCAGCAACCTTGGATGATCGCGCGGGCGACTCACAACGGAGCACAATACTGGATGCAAAATTATCAACTGTCATTGGCGGACGCCGAAGCGGCCAAGTGGGCTTCCGAAGTCGAAATCCGCAAGGCGCAAAATGCGGTGGCTCAGTCGCCAACTTTCCTAACCGGGCCGGATACGGATTTGATGGTGGCGCTCAAGTATCGTTACGATGATTTGCATTTCTCGGCGGACGGCTTGGCTTTGCACGGAAAACTTTGGGCGCAAAGAGTCTTGGGTTTGCTCAAGTCTCCGATGCAAATCGAAAAAGATCTTGTGCCTGAAGTGAAGACCGTGTGGTCAGCAATGCAAACGAACTTGCCACGAACGGACTCCGAGATGGCCGCCGATGGCGAAGGCGTTCGCTATTGGACGAAAGCTTTGAGCACCGGAAAAGTGACCGCAGACGAAATGGCGAAAACTTTTCGTGATTCGGACGAAGCTTTCATTCGCAAAGTTTACGCTGACGGTTTCGCACGCCAACCTTCAGCCAGCGAACTGAACAATTGGATCGCGCAAATCCAAAGCGGCGCCATGAGCAGTCGTGATCAATTGAAGGCCGCAATTCTCAAAACCAAGTGATCTTGCTCGCACAAAAAATGAATCTGAATTCGAAACGTGATTTCAGTGGCAGATTTGATTCGCCAACGGCGCGGAATCTGCCTCGATTACTTGGCGCTCTCTTTGATAAAAAGAGTCAGGTGATGTTTCACCACGGACTGAGTTTTCACGGGCTGATTTTCGAAGGTCCACTGCATGTCCTGGAACGCGCCGAATTTCGCCTCGAGGATATGCTCTTCCATCATTGGGGCCGCGGTGTTGTGGACCGAAGGAATCTGTGAAGGCATGTAGTTGGGGCCGATGAAATTAAAACGAATGCTGATCTGGCCGGCGGCTTTCATCGAGAAAATCATCTTGAAACCATTTCGGAACAACATGAAATCGGCGTGCGTTTTGGCAATGCCATAAATTTTAATTCGTCCCAGCGGGGAAGCCTTTAACTCGTTGAAAGCAGTGGCAGATTCAATGAACTCGGTCTTCAGCGTTTGCAGGTAATTCAAAGTTTCCTGGACGAGCATGCGATCAGTGTCGATGCCGGTGCCCATGTCGACAATGCCGGACTCTTCCATTTGCTCTTCCGCTTTGACGAGCTCGCGAATCCAACCAATCCGATCCTGCAGACGATCGTTCACTTTTTCCATGCCCACGCCCTCCAGCTTCCAGTTTTTCGACCCCGGCCATCCTTGTCAACAGTTGAGAATCATAAGATTTTAACGCAACGCTGCTACCAAAAAGGGAGAGGCACCTTAGGATGAGTCATGCGCTATCCGTTTTTTGATTCTTATCGGGGCTTCGCTCTGATCATCATGGCGATTTATCATTTTTCGTTCGACCTGAATTCGTTTGGGGTCCTTCAGCAGGACATGAACAATTCCGAGTTCTGGCTGGATTTTCGGGCCTTGATCATGACTTCGTTCCTGGGTTTGGTCGGGGTCAGTTTTCAATTCGCGAGATCTCGATATCAGGATCCGGGATTTCGCAAGCGCCTGATGTTGGTCGCCGGGTGTGCGGCCCTGATTTCGATCACCAGTTATTTCATGAACCCCGAAACGTGGATCTTCTTCGGCGTCCTGCACTTTATTTTTGTGGCCAGTCTCCTGAGTCCCCTGATCGTGCGTTTTCCAAAATCATCATTGGTGCTCGGAATCGCCATCGTAATTTTGCCGATGTTCTATCGCAGTCTGTGGTTCTTTCAGCCAGGCTTGATCTTATCGGGACTGTCGCCCCTGAAACCCATCACCGAAGATTTCTCACCCTTTTTCCCATGGCTCGGTGTCGTCCTGATCGGCTCGTGGGTCGGCTACACGGTGAAACAGCGCAAACCCCAATGGGCGCAACAACTGGAAATCCCCAAACTCTCAAAGCTCGGCCGCCACTCGCTGCTCTTCTACATGACCCACCAGCTCGTCCTCTTCCCACTGGCCTGGTTGATCGCGCAGTTCTAAAAAGTGTCCGTGTATTTTTTCGGCGCGCGGTGCGCCGCCGAAAAAATACACGGACACTTTTTAGGAAGGTTCTTCGTCTAATCCCAAGATTTCGCGGCAGATGTTCATTTGGTGATCGATTTCGGTGATGGCCTTGACGAGCTTCAACATCTCACGCTCGTCCACTTCGTTTTCGAGCGCGGCTTGCACCAGCGGATGTTTTTTGAGCCACTGACCCTGGCGGGCGGCGTAGGTTTCCGGAATGCCTGAACGGAGGGCCGCCTGTTTGGCGTTTCCGTCTTTGAGATACTCGACAATAAAGCGCAGGGTCTCGAGCGTGAGAATGTTTTTATGAGCCTTCAGTCGCGAGGAAAACCCCATTTGCCGGATGCGCATAAATCAAGGCAGCTCAATCACGTCAAACAAACCAACCAGGCTGCTTTGGATCTGGCATTTGTCCAAGTTCACGGTGATCTGGCCGATGCGATCCACTTTGATTCCATCATTGCCACCCTTGCCTTGAAAAACCGCGATGTTCGTGGTGACCATATTTCCGTTCTGGATGGAAACCCCAAGCCCCACTTTTTTCGAGTCATAGCGAGCCGCAATCACGGCGAGCTGTTTTTCCACCAAACCATCCACGGTCTCATTGTCGCAAGTCGCGGCTCGAGCCGAAAATCCAAAAAGCAAAATCAAAAACATCCAAGATTTCATAAAACCTCCTTTTTAGTGTCCGTGTACTTTTTCGGTGGCGCAGCGCGCGCCGAAAAAGTACACGGACACTTTTAAAACTGCACGCCGGTCATGAATGCTGTGCCGTCACCGTAACGGGAATCGCTTGGTGTGTACAATCCCAGATAGTAGGTGATCGGGAAGTGGTAACCAACCGTCAGATCAAATTTCAGTTCGGCACCGGTCGACCAAAAGCTTTTCCATTTGTCGACTCGCTCGAAAGCATCTGCAGATTTATTGTAAGCAAAACCATCCACGGTCAGGCCATCGGCGACCAGGGCCGCGTGCACGCGTTTGATGAAGATCGGGGCCGAGCCCGCGCCGTGATACAAATAGAAAATCGGGAAGCGATATTCGAAGGTGTAATTGGCGAGACTTTTTCCCAGGAAGGCGCCATTGCGGTAGCCGCGCATGATGTAATAAGGCGCGATCGAATTCGCGAATGGCGCAAAAGCCACCGAGAACGCATCGTTGGCGTCGCTCACCTCACCCGAACGACGATCGATGAATTGTCCCTGACCGCGAATCATGATGGCGTGATGGCGCGGCAACCATTTCGAAAAATATTTCTGAAACGCCAAATGGTAAAGATGAAAGCTTTCAGATTCGATCGCATGATTCGAAACATACTCGGTCGCAGAAAAATTTCCTTCCCAACCATTCACCGGGCTGATTTGCGCGCCGGTCATATTGATGTTCGAATAATTCGCGATCAGCGAAGGCCCACTGGCCTCGGTGTTAGCAGGAGTCGCGTACTCATAGTCCCGACCGATCCAACCGTAACCAAGACCCGCATACAAATCCGTGCTGATCGGAGTCACTTCCCATAAAGCATCCAGCTCATAGGACTGCTGCCGAAAGCGAATCGAGGTGTTGATGATGCTGGTGCTGTAATCAAAACCTTTAGCCACAATCGTCGCCGGCGTGGTGTTGTTGGTGTAAATGAAATTCGCGCTCAGTCTTTCCGGAACCGTATCGTAAGAGGCCGCGATGCTGTAAGAATGTTTCGCCAACGGATCCGAGCCTGATGTTGATCCGCCAATCTGCGCGCCACCCGAATAGAATGAAAAATCCGGCAACCAATAGTGTGGCAAAATATAAGGCCAAATGGTGTAGGCTTCAGGCTCAGGCTTCGCCGTCTCAGGCACCTGACGCTGCACCACTGGATATCGATCCGCCAACAAAACACCGACCTTCGGCAAATCAGCCGGCATGGATTTGACCGAGGCCAAGGACGTTCTGCGAATTTGAAAACCATTGGCGGTGAGCTCGCTGTAATAAAGTTCATCCCGCTTCACATCCCGCGCCGAACTTGTGACCAGGGTCGAAGAGTTCGTCAGTGGGCGAGCCGTCTTCATGTGAGCATCAGCCAGGTAAATGTTCGAAACCCCGTTTCGCGTCGAAGAAAATTGCAATCCCGCCGCCGTCACAACGGGGAAGCGAGCATCCGGGTAATCCGGAAATAATTCTTGCACCGTTTTTGTGCTCAGCGAGTATTTTTTCAAGATCTCGCGACTTTGATATCGCTCGGAAAAAATAATCTCGTCTGCGCTGACAAAAACGGGCGATGAAATCCGCGCCTGCAACGGGGGAGAGTAAACAGTCTGACTGTTCTTACTTTCAATATCCAAGACCGCCAAAGCCGTGCGAGAAGCGTCGAGCTTGACGAAAACCGCGGACTTGCCATCCAGGGAGACCGAGGCTTCACGAGCGCGCTCATTGCGTGTTAGGCGATCGACCTTCATGGTTCCGAGATCGAAAATCTGCAAATCCGAAACTTCGTGGTAGCGATTGACGGTGTCGAGCTTATCGAAAATAAAACGCTTCGAATCCGGAAACCAAGCCAGCCGCTGAATCGTTCCGCCCGGTGGCGAATCGCCGCCGGCTTCGGACTCGTCCAAGCCGGTTTCGTTCATCTTGCGCGGATCCGGATTCATTTCTTGCAAGTTTTCGCCAAAGCGCTGATCGATTTCCGCCAGTTCCTGCGATCCTTCGAACGGCACGTCCAAAGAAGGTCGCACCAGAATGCGGACCGAACGTTTGTTGGCATCGTCCTTCGCCATGAAGGTCATTTTCAGGCCATCCGGGCTGATGACGGGATAAAAAGTTTCCACGCCATTTTTAATTTCCATGGTCACGCCCGAGGTCAAAGGCGTTTTCTGCAATGTCTGCATCTGCGCTTGCACGCGAGTGGTCAGTTCCGATTTCAACTCTTCCAAATGGGCCGAATATCCCATCGAAGTTTCATCCTGGATCGGTCCTTCGATGAAAAACGGAACACGGCCGCCGTAGCGCCACGGCAATTCTTTGATCAGATTTTTGCCGTGCTTGGCGATCAAATCACTCCACATCAAGGAGCCAAAAAGATAGGGGCGAGCACCCTGAGGCCAAGTGTGAATGCTGGTCTCATTGATTTCCGCCAGCGTGATGTCCTTCAATTTATTTTCCGTGACGTAAGCGCGAACCGTGGCGTCTTGATAAGGCGAGCGCAAACGGCCTTTGTCACCGGTTCGGGTTTCCATGTCGACGGCGATGCCCTCGAGCCACCAGCGCGGCAGAAGAATGTTGGGCGTAACCACGTTTCCGAAGACATAATAAAGTCCTTTGACCAGGCCCCGGCGCGGCTCAAATGTTAAGATGTGCGTGAATTCGTGCATGGTCAGCTCGCGGGCCCAATCTCCGAAATCCGAGATGGTGTCCTGCGCTCCGGGCAGCACCGGGTATAAAACGACGGTGGCATAGGGGAGGGCGGTTGCGTAACCATTGGTCAAATCGGTGCGGTCATCGATCACCACCACTGTCCGTTCGGGGAAATATTCGAAATACTGGGAGAGAAATCCCATGTTGTCTTCCAGCCGATCTGCATACAGATTCGCCAGCTCCTGATGTTTTGCATCATAGATCAGGTCAAAGTGTGGCAGGCGAAGCATCTTCCATTCGATGGAAGGGTCGACTTGTGCGAAGGTCAGGCAGGTCCCAAAAATCAGGCTTAAAAAGAGTAAGAGTTTTGTCATGAGGCCGATTGCAGCATGACTCTCAGGGTTTGACAAACTGCTATGCGAAGCTAATTATCTGTTCTGCTCATTTTAAGCATTAATTCGTTAAGGAGGAAGCATCGTGGTTCAAGTCGTTCGTAAACTTTCATTCGTGGTTCTGGCATCAACATTGATTTTCGGATTGGGCGCTTGTAAAAGCAAAAAATCTTCTGAAGACACAGCCGCTCCTGTCGAGGCCAACGCTGACGACGGAAAAGCTCCACAAATTGAATCCACTCCAATGAACTTTGATGCCGCCGGCAGCGACAGCGGTAAAATCGAAGGCTTGCAAAGCATCAACTTTGAATATGACAAAGCTTCTTTGAGCTCTGAAGCGAAAAAGAAAATCCAGGGCAATGCGGACTGGATGAAAAAGAACACCAACGCGAAATTGCAAATCGAAGGTCACTGCGACGCTCGCGGATCGATCGAGTACAACTTGTCTTTGGGTGAGCGCCGTGCACAAGCCGTCAAATCTTACATGACTAGCTTGGGAGTGGCTGCGGGTCGTCTTTCAATCATCAGCTACGGTAAAGAAAAACCATTGTCGAATGGTGATTCAGAAGCAGACTATCAGAAAAATCGTCGCGCTAACTTTGTTCCATTGGGACAGTAATCAAAAATGAAATCTTGGCTCGGAGTCGCTTTCACCTGCACACTGGTTTTTCTCAGTGGATGTGTCACGACTCCGCCGCCTGTTGAAGAGTACACTTTGGCCCGCGCTGCAATCGAAGCCGCCAAAGCCGTCGAGTCGGCTCGTTATTCTCCCGGTTACTGGCATCAGGCCGAAGAATCCTACCACCGGGCGCAAAGCCTTTATAAAGATCACGAATATCCTGAAGCTCAGTCCGAGTTTGTTAAGGCTCGCATTGCGGCCGAAAAAGCCGAGAACTCGGCTCGCTTGATTCGCCAGAAAAACGGCGAAGTTCTTTAATCGTCTTACAACTTGGTCAGTTTTCAAATTCCAGAGAGGAAAGTTCTTTGCAAAAAGGGACACGGCCTCCGTGCCTCGCCGCCCTTGAATACCGCATCCT
>CBIHNW010000050.1:0-8948 GCA_966211795.1 uncultured Bdellovibrio sp.
AAAAATAATCTCAATACAGAGCCAATGCCGGCGAATGAAGGGCATCAGGAAAGCAGCTTGAAAAATGAATTCACATCAAGCAATCTTGGCCCGAATGGCTGTCAAATAGAATACTATGACATCAAAATTTTCCGCAGAGCTTCACGCGCGCTGCGGAGATCACACTACTACCAAACGCCAGCACAGAGCTTCATGTCCGTCGCGGGTACAGCAAGCCGCAATCACAAAGCTTTGGTTTCGTCGCCAAGATTCAGCTCAGCTCGGGCCAAGACAGAATCGCGCGAGTGGACGGAGCCGCAGAAAGAAAGGCATCGCCGGAGAGCCTAAATCCGAAGACCGACCACAATCCCAACTCAGCAACCATCCTGCAAATCGAAGAAAGCCCGGCAGCCTTGGCGAAGTTTTGATCAGTTGGATGCAATTGTTGGCCAATCAGGAGCGGGCCGCGCTCAGGGGTGTCTCCCATTGCGTTTGATTGCATTTAAAGTGGTTTCAGCATTGCACGGTCAGGCCTGTGGATCATTTCAATCGATAGATGAAAGGAAAACATATGAATTCCAATTGGATTTTTCGCCTTGGTGTTGTGGGTGTCCTGATTTTGCCGGCATTATCGCAGGCGTCCTCTCGGCAGCCGGCATCTGAAGGTGTCGACACCGTGATTTGTGGACATATTCTAAATACAAATTCGCCTTACGGCCAAGAAGAGCAAGAAGCGACGGGCTACCTGGTGCGGGTCAACTGCAGCCTTGATAAAAATGAAACGGCGAATGATCCGCGGGCTATCGTGCAAGCCATCAAGTCTCAGGACAAAGGCGTCGTTACACGCTTCACCAGAGCCGCCGTTGAAGCCGCGGCTACCCGAGGCGATCGAAATCCACGTGCCGCGAAAGCTTATGCTTGTATTGCAGCAAAAATGGATCAGAACCCATGTGTGACCGGTGCGAATAAAGTTTCGATACTGGAAATCTACGAAATGCATGCCTCGGAAAACATCTTGCCAACGTGGATGAAAAAAGCGGCAAAGGCGATGGGAAAGACGCTGACGGCCGAAGTGCAATAAATTCGATCGGGATTTCGCTTTGATGATCTGCGATCGCAGCGGATCATCAAAGCAGAACCGGAATCTGTACAGAAATTTCGCTCGGCTCTGCAACGCATGCATCAAAGACAAATTCGGAATTCAATTTTCAATCACGATTAAAAAATCCAAAACCGAACGCCAAGCCCAAACAATCTTCGGCAACCCTTAAAGCAAGTTCGATTCGATCATCGATTTCAGATCGATCTTCAATGACCGATGCAGCAGCCATTGTTGGGCGGCGATGCGGTCCTTGGCGTCACCGGTGGACTCGGCAAATTCCCAAAGCAACGAGCCAATGTAAATCCGGGTCAGGGTCATCGAAAAGCCACGAGCATTCGCGGACACGTGATCGCCACCAGCCTTCATCGCCGATTCAAAGTTGCGCGAAAGGTCCGCTAAAGCATGCGACAGAATTTTCTGCGCCTCGGGATTTTGGATCGCCCGTAGACGCGCGCCCAGATCGGATTGCAGCGCTTCGAAGCCTTTTTCTTTTTCAAAGGCCCGCAGCATATCCAGGGACAAAACATTCGTCGTGCCTTCCCAGATCGCTAAAACTTGCGCGTCCCGCAAAAGCTTCGGCAGCCCCGTATCCTCAACATAACCGGCCCCACCGAAGCACTCGAGCACTTCGCTGGCCACCATCACGTTCGATTTTCCGCAGTACAGTTTCGCCAGCGGGGTCAGCACCCGCAGCAAGGCGCTCTCGGTTTCCGAAGCTTTGCCACACTCTTCTTTGCCCAATAGCTCGATCGCTTTCATGGTCAGGTGAAAGCATCCCATCCATTCCAGCTGCAGATCTGACAAGGTCAGCACATGCAACGGATGCTCGATAAGCTTTCGGCCAAAAGCCGAACGCAGGCGAGCATACTCGGTGGCCAGCTCGATCCCACGACGCATTTGACCCAGCGAACAAATTGAATTGTACAGGCGAGTGATGTTGAACAAAGACGAAATCTTACGAACTCCATTGCCTTCGCCACCAACGACCTGCGCTGGCGTGCCTTCGAGAGTGAGCTCCGCCGTCGGCAAAGCCTTTGTTCCCATTTTGTCTTTCAGGCGTTCAATCCGGATGTTCTGTAATGAACCGGCCGAATCCCGAAGCTCGACATAAAACAAACTCAAGCCACGACTGCCGGCCTCGGCGCCCTCGGGGCGGGCCAAAGTCATCGCCATCTGCGAAGTGGTTGCCGACGTGAACCACTTGGTCCCGTAAAGTCGGTAACCTGCGCCACCAATGCTGCCGGCATCGCGACGAGCGATCGTCGAAGTGCCGCTCACATCCGAGCCGCCTGATTTCTCGGTCATCCACTGACCCGAGGTCCAAAACTGTGCCGGATCTCGCGAAGTCAGATGCTTGAATGCGCGAGCTTTCATCTCAGGCGTTCCGTAAAGCTCGATCGCGCGTGCGGCCCCATCGGTCATCGCCAGCGGACAGCTGTAGATCGCGCTTGAAGGATGATACAAATACAGCAACGACATCTGAAACAGGCGCGAAAATTCGCCCTGCTTGCGCTCGTAGCCCGTGGCGATCAAACCAAAGCGCGCGGCAATTTCGTCCATTTTTTTCCATCCACCAGAGACGCGGATCTCGTCAATCCGTCGTCCCCAAGGATCGAACGGCACATGTTGCGGGGGATTTCGTTCGGCTTCATCGGCCCATTCCAGCATGGGGCCCGCGGCCAATTCGCCAAGTTCCGACAGGCGGGGAGTGGTTTCCTGATAGATCGAATCCGGACATTTTTTCTTGAGATATCTCGACAGCAAAGGATCTTTTAAAAACTGATTTTGAAGCTTGGGTCCCTGCTGATAGAAATCATTCTCAATCATCCGATAACTCCGCCCAGGTGATGCCATCGCCGCCTTGTTCGTTGCTGCCGGCTTTCCACTTTTTGACGTAGATCGAGCGCGACAGGTATGTGCGAACCGCTTTTTTCAAAGCTTCGGTGCCGTGGCCGTGAATAATTTTGATTCGGTCTTCTTTGTGCGAAGCCGAATTGTCCAATTCAATTTCCAAATTTGAAATCGCCTCTTCGACGGTCTGCCCGCGAAGATCGATCGTTTTTTCCGCATCCGTCAGTGCCACCGTCACGTTGCCGCCAGACATTCGGCGAACCAAGCTTGCGGTCGGATTTTGCGCCTTCTCGGGCGGTTTCAAATCCTGCCAGGGAAGAGTCAATCGAAGCGAGTTCGAGAGAATCATCACTTCGCCCTTTGAATTCGGCGTGCTTTGCACCAAGCCGTCTTGATGCAGAGATGGAACGTACACCTTGGTTCCCGGCGGATACTTGCGACCAAAATCTTCGGCCGATTCGATGCCGGTGTGGCTACCGCTGCCAGGTTTGCTCTTCACAATTTCAGGAAGCTCGCGGCGAATTTCCTGCAGGGCCGTGTGGCGTTTGAAAGTCTGATCGGCTTTCGCCGCCTGAATCAGTTCTTCGATTTTCTTCTCTGCCTGGCGAACCGCTTTGGCGAGAAGGTCATCTTTCTCTTTTTGCAGTTTCTGCGAAAGCCCCTCGTAGCGCTCGCGCTCAAGCTTGGCCTTTTGCTGCTCCTTCTTCAGGTGCTCGCGCAAAATATTGATGTCCGAGCGGAGCTGTTCGATTTCCTCTAAGCCCGACAAACGCGTTCGTGTTTCGGGCGAAAGAAGCTGCATCGAGCGGTCGACAATCTCGCGAGGCACACCGACGCGTTTGGCGGTTTGAATCGCCAGCGAGTCTCCGGGCACGCCCTGCAAAAATTGATAGGTCGGTCGACCTGTTTTCGAATCATATTCCAGGCTGCCGTTCAACACGCGATCTTCAGTCTTCCAACCAGCCTTGAGCGGACCCAAGTGCGAGGTGATGACACCAAAGACCTGGTTCTTCGAAAAGTTCTCGATAAAGGCTCGTGCCAGCGCACTGCCTTCTTCCGGATCGGTCGAGCCACAGATCTCATCGATTAGAATCAAATTCTGCGCGCCTTTGAGATGAGTGGCCTCGTCTAAGACCTTCAGATGAGCGGCAAAAGTTGAAAGCTCTTGATCGACACTTTGCGAGTCGCCAATGCCGATTTGAATTCGTTTGAAAAATGGCAGCTCTGATTTTTCACCAGCGCAAATCGGCAGACCACATCGCGCCATCTGCGACGCTAAACCCAAAGCTTTCAGCAAAACAGTTTTACCGCCGGCATTTGGACCCGACAAAAGCAAAATCGATTTTTCAGGCGTCAGTTGCACCGAATTGGAAATCACATTTCGTCCACCCAACACCAAAAGCGGGTGGCGAACTTCGTTCAAGGACACGCGATCATCTGAAAAAGTAAATCCCTTGGCTTCAATGCGAAGACTCCACTGCGCTTTGGCGAGACAGATGTCGGCCTTCTCCATCAGATCCCGCGTCTGCGCGAACTGTTGCGACAAGCCCGACAGATATCGCGAAAGCTCAGTCAAAAGTTTTTCAATTTCATCTTCGATCTCGACTTCGCATTGGCGAAGACGATTGTTGATCGGGATGATGATCTCAGGCTCCATGTAAACGGTTTGCTTCGTCTGCGAAGAACCATGGATCACGCCCGGCGTGAAATGCTGCATACCGGATTTGATCGGCAAGACCCAACGACCTTCGCGGGTGGTGACGTACTTGTCCTGCAAAAGATTCTGCATCTGGTGAGCGTTGACCGTTTTATCCAGGGTCGTCTCGATCTGGCGAGTGAGATTTTCTTTCTCGCGAAACAGGCGGTACAAAGTTTCGCTGGCATCCGAACGAATCTCGCCGCGCGGGGTGAGAATCTGATCGATCGCCGACACCGGCTCAGAGGCTTCCATCAATGTCGCCACCAAATGATCGCACCAATTGTTCTGCACGCTGCCGGCCGCTTCTTTCAGCGCCATTACTTCCAGGCAAAAGCTGCGAACGTCTTTGATTTCCAAAGTTTTGAGCACCGCATTTTTTTTCACGCGCGAATACCAGGGTTCAAAAAGATCCAGGGCTTCCATGAAGGGGCGGGTGCCGGTTTGCAAAAGCTCGATGGCCTCGAAAATTTCGGTGACCGAGCGCAAGGCTTCCTCTTCCGAGGCGCAGGCCTGCAAAGATTGAATGCTCATCTTCGCCGAACCGCTGGTCGCGAAGCTTTGAATGTTTTTTTGAATTTCGATCCAGTCCAGTGCTACCAGTTCATTCACGTTTTCGTCCTGTCGCTAAAACTAGGAATAGAAATACGAAAAGCGCCAAGGGAAGCCAAGCTCCAAAACGCGAGTAAAAAGTGACGGGAGCATTTTTCTGAAATTTGACATCGTACATTCCGGCCCATCGTTGATAGATCGGCGACTGCTCGAGAATTGTGCCATCTGCCAGTATCGCGGATGAAATCCCGGTGTTCGTTGAGCGCAACATTGGGCGGCGATTTTCAAGGCCACGCGCCAATGTCATATAAAGGTGTTGATCCGGTTCAAAGCGCGGTCCAAACCACGAATCGTTTGTGACATTCACCAAAATGTCAGCGCCTTTGCGGGCAAGACTGGAAGAAAAAAGTGGATCCAAGCTCTCGTAGCAAATTTGCGGACCGAAAGTGATGCCGTTCAAATTCCAGGTCATTGGACCCTGGCCGCGTCCCCAACCGATACCGCCGGGATTGAGCTTGGCCAAAATCGGAATCTCATGACCCAAGGGGATGTACTCGCCAAAAATCAGCAACTGAGTCTTATGATAGGGTTCACCCACGAGCTGAGCCTTCTCATCAAAAAGAAAAACCCCGTTGTAATCATCGCGAAAGGGCTTATCGGGCGGATCCTTCGAATAGGCACCAGTCAGGATCGGCCTTTGGATGCTGTGCGAAAAATTTCGGAACTGCTGAGGGTAAGTTCGACTCTGTGCGAAATTATCGAGAATGTCGGGGAAAGCGCTCTCCGGCCAAACCACGATCTGTGATTCGGGATGCTGAGCCAGGCCCTCGTTGGTGAGAGTGGTGAACTGATTGATGATGTATTGATGAAAGCCACGGCCTTGCTCGGCGTAGATTTTTTCGGCATTGCCGATATTGGCCTGCACCACCAGTGCCTTGATTTCCGAATCTGTCTGCGACCAGAAAGCTTTGCGCGACAGGGCCTGCCAGTGCAGTAAACCCAAAAGCACCGAGATGGCCAAGGTGGTGAGGGTGGCCAGTTTGAGATTTCGATGAAGAAAAAGCCACGCGACCCAAGCGCTAAAGAGCATGACACCAAAGCTGAGACCCGCAAAGCCCACCATATCGGCCCACTGAACCAACGATGAGCCACTCCACAAGAGAGGATAACCCATATTCCAAGAAAAGATGCTGGGCCACAGCTGTTCGAAAAGAGCCGTGAACCCCGCGAGCAGTAGCAGAACGGCGCCCGGGCGCAGATTGAGCTTTCGCCCGAAAGCCGCGCTGACAAAGGCTGCCAGGGGAATGTAGATGTGCATGCCGGCTGCAAATAAAAGCAGCAGGAAGATCGAAACCACCCAAGGGAGATAGCCAAATTCGTGCGACACATAGGCGACCCAATGAAAGCCAATCAGGGTTAAAACAAATTGAGTCACCCATCCGGCGAGCAGAATTTCGCGCCAGGTTCGGCTTCTTTGCACCACAAAATACCACAGTGGCGCGAAGCTGAAAAACAGCGCCCACGGAGGAAACGGAATCCACGAGGTTCCGATCAAGACACCGGATAAAGCTCCCCAAAAAAAAGCCTCTTTATAGAGCTTGAAAAATTGAATAATCCGACTGATCATCTAAGGAAAGGTAGCACCGAAAGAAGAGGGATGGAACAAAAACCAAATTCGAGCTCAAACGCAAGTTCGAACTCGTATAACAGCATGAACTCGATGTCTTCTGCATCGACCGGCCAAATGGTGTCGGGTGCGAATATTTTGGCGCACTTTAATGTGCGATGTCCTTCCTGCAATAAACTCTTTCGTATTGATTCACGCGAAATCAAAAGTGCATCACCGCATTTTGACTGCACCGCCTGCAAGGCTCGCTTCAGTTTCGATTTTCCGCCCGAAAATGTGAACCGCATCGAAACCCGATTGGTTTCGCAAAAAGACACCTTCCAGTTGGATGATTCGGTCGATCACGAAGCGATTCCGGAGCTACGAAAATGTCCGAAATGCTCGAGCCTGAATCCGCGCCTGAGCAAAGAATGCATCAAATGCGGCGTGATCTTTGAAAAGGTCGAAAATCTCGGGGCCGATGACGCGTCTTTGGGCGCCATTCCGAGCTTGGTGAAAGCTTGGCAAGAGCTGATGAGCGATTACGACAATTTGAAAAAGCACGTGGCCTTCGTCGATCGCTGCGAAGATCTGCACGCTCTGCCTTACGCTCTGAAAAAGTATCAGTCCTTAAAAGAAGCGCAGCCGCAAGATGACGTGGCTCAAAAAATGTTTCATCGCATTTTGCTTCGGAACATCAAATCCAAAGCCGAGACAAACTCGGTGTACCAACGCGGTCAGCAAATCTTGGCTCGCGTGAATTGGGTGCGGGTCCGCAAGCTGGCGCCTTTCGGGGTGGCCTTATTCTTTATCTTGGTCGGTCTGTCCAGCGGCATGGCTCGCAACATGGTGGGTGTCGGTGCCGCGATCTTGTTTTTAACCCTAGGGCTTCGCGTTTTTCTCAAGGGACGCTTGTCGCTTGAGGACTTCTGGTAATCCAATTGGCTTTCGGATTTGATCCAGGCCATTGAGTCTTCGTGAGCTCTTCATCTTTTTAAAATCTACTTTCTAAAAATCTGTGAGTTGAAACTTTTTCGGCCCTACTGAAAATTTCGTCCCAGTCAGCGCGCGGCAAAACAACATAAAATAAATACGTATTTATAACAATGGCAAGCATTTCGAACAAAGATGGAAATGTTAGCGGGAGCTTAAATAAATTTCTGGATCTGCCGAAATCTATGACAGACAGGTTAACGTCCGATGAACGTGTCATTTAAAAAGAATCGGATTTTTCCCCCAGGGCAAAGGCAAAATAACTACACAATTTTTTGTTAAGAGGGTCCTTCTCTCTTTTCTTTCTATCTGAGTGCCCAAAATGCTTCGTATCTTTCTTGCTGCGACCGGCACTCAGAGTCTCATTCTTTTTATAGGACTTTTTCCAAGTCCGGAATGAACAAACAACCAAGGAGGACATAATGAAAACCAGCATGCTGGCAATCTTGATTTGCTTAACAGGAGCATTCGCGCAAGCAAACATTCGCACTGTTTATGACTGTGATCAGAAACATGGCAATCGAGAGGCAAAAATTTATCAGGACAACGACAGATACTTTATCTGCTTCATGCACTACATTCCGACTTCATCCAATGAAAGCACACTCGTTCAGCCTTATTGCAATGACAAAGTCTGGTCGACAGATGTCGATCATAAGAACGACATGATCTCGATTGATTTTATGCGTGGCTGGATGTTTGAGGGAGACCGTCGAAGCGGTGTTCTTTGGAACGACAACACATCTTACATCTGCGAAAAGTCTTATAACGGCGACGACAATGACCATGGCGGCGACCAAGGCGGCGATCAAGGCCATGATCACGGCGGCGACCAAGGTCACGATCACGACGGACAAGGAAATCATCCATAGTGATCCAGACGAAGCGACCCTAAGCTTCAACCAACAACCGAACTCCCCCAAGCAACTCTGAGTCAGAAATTTTCATTCTGGCTCAGAGTCTTTCCACGTCCAGCTCAGCATCCAAAGCAGAGTAGGGCAGGCGAGGGCGACCCAAATTCTTTTTCTTTGGCAGAGCATATTTCTCAACTACCTTCGCGCTACAGACAGAGCACTTGCTGTTGATGAGCTCGCCGATGATGGCTCGAGCAAAGGGTCGCAAGATTCTCAAGACTGTGCGAACCACCTTCCGCGAAGCCATGAATATGA
>CBIHNW010000051.1:0-7636 GCA_966211795.1 uncultured Bdellovibrio sp.
TATCCCCGCCCCCCGCCCCCCGACCCAAAATATAAAGGGACACTTTATTTTCCCGAAAAATTGAGGGGATCACAAGGACGGGTTCGACGGCACTGCTTTAGTCGTGTGATTTATGGTCCATGGCCCAAGGGGTGCAATGCTTGGTTGCATGGACTTGCGAATGACGAAATCTTGTCGATCACCGTTTGGGGTCGTCGAACTGTTTTTCAGATCGTTGCGCCTTTGGGCTCATGCGATTTTGTTGATCGGTTTGCTATGGACCACAGTCCTGTCATTTCATGATTCCGCAGCGGCCGAGCAATGCGTTCAGGTTTACCGAAAAGCGAAGGACGCTCGGCCATCAACCTTTCAAGTTGATGATGTCGAACCTTTGTCTTTTGAAGAACTGGACGGCTACCGTGTTTATTCGGTTCATCTGAAAAACGGAAAGCGAAAAGTCATTCGCTTTGCAAAGCCGATCACGATTCAGTTCGAAGCTTTTGCGGCAGGCTTTTTTCAGCGCTATTCAACGACCGCAACTTCGAAGGTCAGGGTCTTTTCAAAACAAGAGACTTTGACTCTGCTGGAAATGCTTCGCCAATCGGATCCAGAGCTGGTCGAGTTCATGCTTCACAAAGCTCCACGGGATATTCCCCTCGCTTCGGCCGTCGATTTTCAAGATGGCATTCGGGGTATGGACTATCTTGCAGGTCGCGGTCTGGATTGGCGAAAAATCGTGAAGGAACCAAACTCGACGCAATTGTCTGATGAGTTGGTTTTTCAAAGCAATCCGCCCTTGCTGCCGATGGTGATTCGAGTTCAATTGGCGGACTATTGGGCGACCGCAACGGTCTTGCAGATTTTGGATCCTCATTCGAAGAATTGGCTTTATGACGAGGGTCAGGTCGTCGCGATTGATCTGGCCTACCCCAGCACCGCAAGGGACCTGCAGAAGAAAGCAAATCCCCCCTTGAATTTCAAATACTCAACCGGCCCTTTTTCCTTTGCCGAAGTCTCAACCCAAATGCGGGCGCATTTGATCGAGCACATTTCCCCGAGATTGCTCGATCACTTAAGGCAAGTGGATGCTGATTCGATCGCCGAGTTAGCCGCTCAATCGGGTCTAAAGCTGCGAGACGAATACATTCAGGGTGTCTTAGGCCGGATTCACGAAATTTTGAAACTGCGCGGACAGTGACCAGAATGCAGGGAAGTCATTCGCAATTGATCCCACCCAAATTCGGAATACCAAACCCGAATTCCAGAAACTCTTTTTCATGCAGAGAAAATAAAAAACCCGGGTCTTTCGATCCGGGTTTTTTTGAATTTCAGTTTTTCAGCTTATCAATTGCAGATTATGTGTCCGCAGAAGACTTGCGCTTACGTTTGTGCGGATCCAGTTCACGGCAACGGATGCGAATGTGGTTCGGCGTGACTTCGATCAGTTCATCATCCGAAATCCATTCCATCGCTTGTTCCAATGTCATCAGCTTGACTGGTACCAGACGAATCGCTTCATCCGATCCGGAAGCTCGAACGTTGGTCAGTTTCTTCTCACGGCAAGCATTCACGACCAAGTCGTTTTCTTTCGCGTGCTCGCCAACAACCATTCCTTCGTAAACTTCAGTTTGTGGATGCACGAACATGCGTCCACGCTCTTGCAGACCCCACAGCGCATAAGCGACGGCCACACCTTTACGATCCGAAATCATCGAACCATTTTGTCGAGCCGTGATGTCACCACGATATTCGTCATAACCATCATACTGAGTGTTCAAAAGACCTGTTCCGCGAGTATCGGTCAGGAACTCTGAACGATAACCGATTAAACCACGTGCTGGAACTCGGAATTCCAAACGCGTTCGTCCCGAACCATTGGTTTTCATGTTTGTCATGACACCTTTTCGGATACCCATTTTTTCAGAAACCACGCCGACAAATGCATCTTCGATGTCGATTGTTGCTTGTTCAAACGGCTCTAGCAATTTGCCGCCATCTTTTTTGAAGATAACCTGAGGCTTCGATACGCAAAGCTCGAAACCTTCACGGCGCATTTGCTCGACCAGGACGCCCAACTGCAACTCGCCACGACCGATGACTTTGAAAGCCTCGTTCGAATCGGTGCGCTCCATGCGGATCGCCACGTTGTGGAGAAGTTCTTTTTCCAAGCGCTCCAGGATCTGACGGCTGGTGACTTTCTTGCCATCCAAACCGGCGAATGGACCGTTGTTGACCGAGAAGATCACACCAACGGTTGGCTCTTCAACACGGATGCGTGGAAGCGGACGGGGATCAGTGGCAGAAGTGATGGTGTCACCAATGTTGAAATCTTCCATACCAGCGACGATCGCGATATCACCGGCACCGATTTCTTGAACCTGCACAGGTTGATTGACGTGATATTGGAAAAGCGCGCTGACCTTCATTGTCTTATTGCCTTTTTCCATGGTGCAGATGACGTTATCGCCGACTTTGACTTGGCCGGCGCGAACACGACCGATCGCCAAACGACCCACGAAAGAGTTATAAGAAATATTTGAAACCAAGATTTGCAGCGGAGCCTCGGTGTCGATCTTCGGCGGCGGAACCAGCTCGATGATCTTATCGTACATGCAAGTGAGGTTCTCTGTTTTCACATTTGGATCCAAAGTCGCCATGCCTTCACGAGCAATCGCGTAGATCGTTTGGAAGTCCGCTTGCTCTTCGGTCGCTTCGAGATCGATGAACAAATCGAAGATCTCATTGTGAACTTCTTGAATACGAGCATCGGGACGGTCGATCTTGTTGATACAAACCATGACCTTGATATTTTGCTCGAGAGCTTTTTTCAGAACGAAACGAGTCTGAGGCAACGGACCTTCAGAGGCATCGACCAGCAAGATCGCGCCATCGACCATGTTCAAAACACGCTCGACCTCTCCACCGAAGTCGCTGTGCCCGGGGGTGTCGACGATATTGATTTTATAATCTTTGTACTGGAAAGAGGCGTTCTTCGCCGCAATCGTGATTCCGCGTTCTTTTTCAAGATCCATTGAATCCATCAAACGTTCGGCAACATGTTCGTTTTCACGGAATGTTCCCGCTTGCTTGATCAAGTGGTCAACCAGCGTCGTCTTCCCATGGTCGACGTGCGCGATGATTGCGATATTTCTAATTTTCTTTGGATCCTGAGCCATTCTTTCCTGCTTTCACTGTCAGGGTACGGCGTACCCCGTTTTATTTCTTAAAAGTGTCCGTGTACTTTTTTGGCGGGTCGCTGCAGCAAGCATTGCTGCGCTGACCCGCCAAAAAAGTACACGGACTGTTTTTTTACCCGTGTCCGCCCATCAGGAAGTCTTCTTTCGAGGTGTCTTCTTGAGTGAGGGTTTGAACTTCACCAAAAAATTTCAGGCTGCTCGACATCACTTCTTCCGTCGACTTGGCTTGAAAAATACTTTTACGGAAAACTGAGGCGCCGGGATACCCAGTTGCAAACCAAGCCGCAAACTTTTTCAGCTGGATCTGCAAGATGCGCTCTTCACAATGAGCCATCAGTGTTTCATGTAATTGTTTGTACAAATTGACATAATCCCGCTCGAGAGTCGAGTCGAGATTCTCCCCGCGCCAGAGAGACAGAGCATCTGCGAAAATATGCGGGTTCTTCAGGCATCCTCTGCCAATCAACACGCCATCAACACCCGTCTGTTTCATGCGAAGCACGGCTTGTTCGGCAGTCAGGATGTCGCCGTTTCCCAAAATTGGAAGCTTTGCTCGAGTTTTCACTTCGGCAATGTAATCCCAATCAGCCAGTCCCGTATAAGCTTGCGCCCGCGTCCTTCCATGAATCGCCACCCAGGTCACGCCTTCGTTGTGAGCGATGTTCACCACTTCATCGGCATTGCGAGTTTTCGCGTCCCAGCCCGTGCGAATTTTAATGGTCAAAGGAATCTTGATCGCCTTTTTGATCGTCGAAAGCATCACCACCATATGAGGCAAGTCTTTCAGAATCGCCGAACCCGCGCCTTTGCCCGTGACCTTTGGCACAGGACAACCAAAGTTGAGATCGATAAAGTCCGCACCTTTTTCTTCGGCAAACTGCGCCGCCCGCGCCATGATCTCGGGATCCTCACCAAAAAGTTGAATGCCGACCGGACGTTGGGTTTCATCAAAGCTCATGATCCGCAAAGTGCGATCGGATTTGTATTCAATGCCGGTCGCCGAAATCAATTCGGTGACCACAATCCCCGCCTTTCGGGCCTTCATAAAAGTCCGAAACGCATGGTCGGTGATCCCCGCCATGGGCGCCAAAACAAACGGATTTTCCCGAAGCTTCTCGAGCAACAAAAGGTGCCTCTCCTTTTTCTGTAGCAACAATGCGTCTAAGGTCCAGGTGTGTAACACAATCTGAACGTGAAAAGCATCTGGATTTTATCAAGAATTCTGAGCTTTTAGCTCAACAAACAGAAGCATAAATCGAGTGTGATTCCACAGCCTTGCAGAACAAGCCTATCGATCATCTCAAAATGCACCTGAGAAGAGAATGTCGGGATTCGATCAATTTTTCAAAGAACCAATGTTTTCAGACAGTTATCTATCAATCTATGGCTCGAACAAACCGATAAAACAATGGATGAAACGTCCTTTCAAGCTTTCCATTCTGTCCATGCATTTCTTCGCCGCATTCTCGTTAGCGATGTTGATGGGCTTTGAGTGGAGTCATGCGGAGACGGCGACTCCGAAAGAAAACTCTGTTTCAAGATCGACAACCTTAGAAAAAATTCCCTCTAAAGGCCAATGTCCCCAGCCTCTGCTCGATTGGGCCAAAGACGACAAGGCCAACAAGAAATTTTTTTTGCTATGGCCGATGGATTCGATGCAAGGCACGATCTGTCGTCACGCTTTAGAGACCAATAAAACCCGTGACGTGAGTGATCTGAAAAAAACATATCAGGACGTATTTGCGGATCGCCTGAAAGACGTCAGCTTCACACCCATTCAAAATTGTCCTTTGCCGAACAACGAAGATGGTGTGCTGACGACTTCCAAATACTTTATGGCGCTCCGAAAAATTGACGAGGGGCTTTCGCGAGTGATCGACGAGTCCGCGGCCATCAATGCGACTTTACCAAAAACAGCTTTTGACCCGACCTTCTGTGACAATTCTTTTAAAACTCACGGGCCGAAGTGCGACAATTACAAAAAGTCTTGTCAGCAATCGAGTGAAGCATCCTACGACGCTTTGTCGAAAGACGCGACCGCAGCCGCTAATAAAATTTTTTGCATCAATTTAATCGACCAAACATGCAAATCAAATGGTGGCGCGGCTGGTATCGTCAGTAAGCTCGGCTACAACTCGGCACCTCAGCTGCGTCAGTGTCTGGGTCTCTTGTCCAAACAAGACGTGCAGCAGTTCGCGAATCGCGCCGACGTCATCGGTCAAAATTTTTGCAACGAAAAAAAGAATACGGAGATCATCAATCAAACCCTGATGACCTATCCGTATCTTATTGGCGAAGAGTTTCGAAAAACCATCGATCCCAACGTCACCGCCACGCCGATATTTGGTCGCAATGATCAAATGCGGGGCTATGATGTCACGGGCCCCGCCAAAGGAAAATTTCCTTTTGATCCGGCTCAAGTCAAAAAAGCCATGACGAACCAACTTGAAGCCAACAGAGAAGGTTTGAGGGAGAAAAAGAAAAATCTCGAGTCGGCTTATTACTGTCTGACCGGACAGCAAATTTCACATTCCGCCTCTCGAGCAGACTGCTCTCCGGCCTTTCTCAACAAAGCGACGAATGGCGTTTACTTGTCGGAAAGCGAACGGTCTAAGGGAAGTGCCGAGCGGCTTTCCGCCATTCAACTTTATCAATGTCAACAAACTGTCACCGACATTCACTCGGACCGCGATCAGTTATCCTCGATGACGACGGAAGGAACAAAGGCCGTCGCATTTGCTGGCCTCTCGGCACTGAGCGGTCTGCTGACCGCGCCCGCCGCCGTGGAAAGATTGGCGGTACTCTCAAACATCGTTCGCCTGGGTGCTGGTGCCGCGGTTATCGGTGCCGAAACAACACTGGCAACCTCGGGCGCAAAACAGGCTTATGAATCCTGTGTCGGCGAAAACCCAACGGCGGCTTTGAGCTTGGCGCAAAACAAAGCCCTCGATGGCAAAACTTGTCCTTCATCATCGGACGTGGCTTCACAAGCCATACGGGTCGCCAACAGCTGCTTCATTGATAGCATGTTCAGTCTAGCCGATGGCCTTTCGTTGGGACTTGCCGGTCGAACGGCAAACAATATTCGCAAAGGTGTACAAGAGGCGGTTCACGCCGCTCCCTCTTCGAGCGCGGCATCGACCGAACATGCAGTTGTGGCTTCGACACCGGCATCTGCTGGCGGTTCGGCGGTGGGAGCCGATGCCCAAGAAGCCGCCGGTAGCAGCGGAGTTTCCGGTAAGACCGATAAAGGAGATCGACGTCATCCCGAAGTCGAACATTCGCCCATCGAAACTTCGAAAAATCATCGAAGCCAAAGTCGAGAAAAAGTCGTTGCGGATAACGTGAACCGCACCGTTTCCGCCGACAAAAACGAAGCTTGGACATTGTTTGGATCGAAAGTGAAATCTGATGGGAAAACGAAATTTCTGGACATCCAGAACCTGTGGACCAAATGGTTGAATGATACGACCTTGGATAAGGATCTGATCACCTCTCTGAACAACAAACACGCCGATCTGTCCGAAGCAAAAGTGAAAGAGCTTTTAAAGAAGCATCCCGAAGTGCGCGTGGCCGCGGTGAAACCGAAAGACAGCTTACCCGAGAGCGAGCTCGAAGCATTTGCGCAATCCCATCCCGATATCAAGACCGAGCTGAAAAATTCACTGTCCGATTCGGGTTTTCAAAAAATGATGAAAGATCATCCCGAAATGCAAAAAGATCTCGAAGCATTGTACGAGGACTTTAAGTCCCAAAGATGGGCTTTCGAACCGGTTCCGCCGCTACAAAAAATTCCTGGCAGTTGGGAGAAGGATCTGGATCAAGGACTGAAAGAGGTGAACGAAGAGTTTGCCAAATACGTTCAGGAAAACAAACTGCTGCGAGAATCCGGTGATGCCGGAACATGGTTCCGTGCGGGATACGGAGATACGGGTGACCAGGCCAACCTGGCCACTCGGTATTCGAAGAAACAAGAAGAAAATCGTCTTTACAGCTTCAATGAAAAACCCGTTCAGAAAGCGTTGAAGAAAACGATGACCGACGCCGAAAACACACGTCGAACTTTGTCCAAAGAGTTGGGGCAGTCCGGATTGTGGGACACGGAAGCCGGACGCATGAGTTTCAAGACCGAAGTCTTTGAGCTAACCCGAAAATCGAAATCGCCGTCGGAACTGCGCGAGAAAATCTCGAAGACCATGAACGTCGATATTTCCGAAGATCAGGCTCGACGAATCATGGATTACGCTAAGGCGATTGATGAATTCTCACCTGGCATCAACATCATTCAACGTGAAGTCGCCACTTTGACGGGCGCCGTCCATGGTGGAGTCAGCATCGACTTTAAGGGCATGGGTGGACAAAACTTAAAGGAAACGGCTGAAGCTTTAGCGGGAAATAAAAGAGACATCACGAGCGCCATTGAAGATGCGCGTTTGGGTGAAGGTGCCGTCACCGTCTTA
>CBIHNW010000052.1:0-7131 GCA_966211795.1 uncultured Bdellovibrio sp.
ATTCAAGTCGGATTCACTAAAGCCGTCTTTGGAAATAGGAAAGCTTTTGGGATTTCCGCCTACGCAGCAAGCCCCGACGACAAAGAAGCTGGTATCGCAGTTTCTCTTTGGGAAAAATACGGCAAAAAATTCGGACTGACTGCCGGTCTGCATATGGTTTCAGGTATTGCACAAGGACTTCAGAACAAGGAAGAGGTCGGCAATCAGGTTGTCGTAAAGCCAAGTCTAGAAAATGCCGCGCTTGAAGGTGTGAAGACTTCATCAATGGAAACCGCGACAGATATTTTGAACGATCAGAAATCAAAAGAGTACAAACCGAATCTTAAGACCGAACTTCCGATTCTTGTGGTCTTCGATGGCGAAATTTCCCCAGCACAATAAAGGAAGGCCGATTGCAGAACAACCAACAACGACAAGATCAATTCAGAAACCTAGAGAAGATGCTCTTTGGAATTTTTCGACCATTCCAGGAAATTTATTATGGTTTTGCCTACAAGTATATTCCACAAGACAGACTTTTAATCGCAAGCTGCGTGATGAGTCTGATTTTGGTTTCAAGGATCGACCTTTGGATTTTTTATTTTTTAGGCTTCAAACTCATGTACCCTTATCATGAGTTTTCTTATTGGGCCTATTATGCATTCTTGTGCGTACTTCCATTTTTACTCTGGGGGATCGGAAAGTCCCTTCAGACCTTGAAAATGGCCAGACAACTTGAGCGCGCGTTTCAAGTTGCGAATCTTATCAATAATTTGAAACGCGTTCCTTCGCTAATTTCAGATTTACCTATTGATTCCGCGACAAAGAAATTACGACTGACCTCGGCTTATCTGCCGCTTGCAAGATTCCAAGATGCGAAGCCTTACTTAGAAAGTGCGCTTCATGTTTATATTGATCGAATCAAGGAAACGATCGATCGCGGAACAATTGAAATTGTATATTCGCCGTTTCCGATGCCATCGATGGTCAAATATAAAAAGAGCGAGATCGATGGACGCACGCAGTTCTGGATCGGCGACACCAGGTCCGGAAAAAAACTTGGAGACTTCAAAGATACTCCGCATCTTCTGATCGCCGGTCAAACTGGTGGCGGTAAATCGACATTTGTCCGTCAGCTCATCGCAAGTCTTTATCTGAACGACGAACACGCACAGTTTTGCTTGATGGATCTAAAAGGTGGTCTTGAGGCCAACATGTTTGAGGGATTCAACCGCATTCGCGTTGCGTTCGAATTAGCACCGTCGGTTCAAGAACTTGCTCAGCTGGAAAAAATCATCAAAATGCGGATGCAGATCTATAAAGAGGAATCCTGCAAAGACATTGAGGAATATCAAAAGAAGTTTTTCCGTCAGGAACTTCAATCGACCAAGTTAAAAGCCAGTAGTGCCATGAATCGCTATTATGTGGTGATCGATGAAGCTGCCGAAATGTTTTTAGCTGGTCAGTCCAGAAAGTCCGACGATGTCCTGCTTGCAAGGCGCGTTGTCAGTTTAATCGCACGACAAGGACGATCAGTCGGAATTCATCTCATGATCGCAACTCAGCGCCCGGACTCGAAAGCCTTGGACCCGCAAGTTAAAGCCAATCTTACAGGTGTTCTATGTTTTGCGATCGCGAATGACGCTTCCAGCATTACGGTGCTGGGGAACGGCCGTGCGACAGATCTCCCGGACATTAAAGGTCGAGCCATTTGGAAGAATGGAATGGAACTTATCGAAGTTCAAACACCTTTTCTTTCCACCGATGACTTCATCAAACTCATGCATCCACCAAAGGAGGCTGATGCTACCTGAATCTGATATGAACATCTTAAAACTACTTTGGAAGTGGAAGCTTCTCTCTACAAACGCCTTATGGACGATGCTTGGGAAAAGTGATCATCTTGAAAACACATACCAAGCACTGCGACTCCTGGAAAAAGCAAAGCTCATCAAGCTTATTTCGTTTCGTCATGGCATGAGTCTCTGGACACTTTCAAAGTTAGGTTTCGGACTGCTTCAATCTGAACTCCCAAGTCTAACTTCTGCGGGTTCAGCTTCTGAACACATGATTCATGACTTCTGGGTTACGGCCTTCCATTTGGGAGAATGGGTTTCGAAGACACCGGCGAGCATTGCTTTGATCTCAGAGCAAGAACTTAGAAGAATGCCTGTCGAAAATTTGCCGATGGGAACTCCTGATCCGAGTAAGCACCGATCTGACGGATATTGGATTTCTTCAAGCAAGCTTCACCAACAGCAGCGTATTGTGGGGCTAGAGGTCGAACGCAGTCTTAAGCCGGAATCGATTTACAAAAAGTATTTCGACTTTTACGATCTTGAAACATCAATTTCCTGCGTTGTATGGCCAGTATCTACGGCGATCATCGGAAATCGTATTTGGAAAGTTCTGAAGAGTGGCTTCGTATTTAGACCAGAGATCCATTACCTGGTGACCACGAAAGACTTCGTCGACCTCGGCTGGGATGCCTTAACCCTTAACACCGAAAATCAAAAACCTTCGGTTCATTCGCTGCTCATTTCCAAATTGGTTCCAAATGCCACTCAAATTGGTTCCAATTCAAATTTCAAAAATCTCCTCGATCTTCGAAAAAAGCCATTGGTCTCAAGCACTTCGGAATCTTTCCAAATCTCCAAAATTCCGTACTGACTACCAAATTCTATCTTATTTCATTTGTCTCCTACTTCGCTCTCGCTTATCCGCCTTCGTCCCATGTCCTCAACTTCAATCTACATAAAAATCGAAAGGAAAAATCACGAATGAATAATAAAATTAAAGCTCTCTGTATTCATCTTTCGGCCTTGGCGCTCTTTGCAACAGGCTGCTCGACACCTCCAAAAGTTTACATCGGCGCCGGGATCGGTGCCGCCGCCGGTGCGGCCCTCGGGCACAACGCCGGTGCCGGAACCGATGAATCAAAAATCGTGGGCGCACTGATCGGAGCCGGAATCGGAAGTTTGATTGCATACTCGGCTGGGCAGAAATCAGATCCCGCAACTTCGAAGGGTCAGGACAAATCTCTCGAAGAAGCTTTCCCAGCGCTTTCAAAACCAAAGCTTCGGTCTATTTGGGTGCCAGACAAGATCGAAGGCAATCAATATATCAAGGGTCATTACATTTACATCATCGAAGATCCGGGGACCTGGAGCCGATAGAAAGCAAGATCGCGAAATTTAAAAAACGAAATCAGCCACAAGACACCTCCGACTCTCTAAGCGACAGGACTTGTGAACTATGGACTACAGAATATTTAATGGCGATTCATCGGAAATTTTAAAATATATTCCTTCTGAATCAGCACACTCACTTGTAACAGATCCGCCAGCAGGTATCGGCCTTGGATGTTTAGAATGGGACAAAGACAAAGGTGGACGTCAGCAATGGATTTCGTGGCTCACGCAAATTCTAGCTGAAGCCGAACGCATCCTTCTGCCAGGAGCGCACGGTCTTGTTTGGGCGATTCCCAGAACTTCGCATTGGACGGCACTTGCCTGTGAAGATGCGGGCTTCAAAGTCAAAGACGTGATTACGCATGTTTTTGGTAGCGGCTTTCCAAAAAACATGTCGATTGATAAAGCCATCCTAACAGCGAAGTACTTAAGTCGTGATGAACTTTATAAAGTAACAACTTGGATTCGTAAACGCCGAGACGAACTTAATCTTAAAAACGAAGACATCGACAAAGTAACGCAAACGACAGGAGCTTCACTTCATTGGACAGCGGCCCTTGGTGTCGGAAAACCTCAAGTGCCACCACTTGAGAAATGGGAATTGCTTCGAACTCTCTTAGGTCCTGCTCCTGACGAAATCGAGTTGATGATTCAACCATCAAGAAGTCGAATTCCAAAAGACAATTCTGAAATCGCACAGAAGTGGCAAGGTTGGGGAACGGCGCTTAAACCCGCGAGCGAACATTGGATTCTAATTCAGAAACCAATTTCGGAACACAATATCGCTGCGAATGTTTTGAAACATCAAACCGGCGCAATGAACATTGATGCTTCCAGAGTTGCGACGAGTGACAAGATTCCATCGACCAGAAATCTGAGATTCGCAAAGCAAGAATTTTTGTGGGACCTAGGCGCACGCGATGCCAGTTGCACCTACACACCTCATAAACTTGGAAGACATCCTGCAAACTTTATGATGACCAGAGCCGACAATGGATCTTGTCCGTCGCTCATCATCAATAACCAGGACGATAGCGGCAACAATCCAAGCCGATACTTTAAGAATTTCAAACTCGAACAGACTGCCAACTTTTTTTATTCAAACAAATATGAAAATGGAAAGCGTGCTGAGTTCAATACTCATCCGACTTTAAAATCTCTAAGGCTGATGCGTTACTTGGCGAAAATGATAACTCCACCGGGCGGAGTTGTCCTCGATCCCTTCATGGGGTCAGGCACTACCGGTGTTGCTTGCATGTTTGAAGACTTTAAGTTTATCGGCGTTGAGAAAGAACAAGAGTATTTTGAAATTGCTGAAAAGCGACTGCGAAAAACAAAACCTAGCAAAGGAGCTTGTGATGAGTGATGAAAACCAAAATGAAAAAAATGTAATCTATCTGGATAAGGTTGGGCTAGTTCCTAGCTCCACTGAAAAGATTGACGCTTGGATTTCTTCCGTTGAAGAAAAAAAACAAGGAACCAAAATCACAAAGCGCGCATTTGTAAACTGGGTTATTGAGCAGCTACCGGCACTCCCAAGTAAATCTGACCTCAATATACTTGTTGAAAATTTCTATGATGAAGAGCGGCACCTGAAGCAAAGAATTCGGGAACTGCGCGAAAAGAAGAGTACGAAAAATGAAATTGAGCCCAATGTACTTACTCAAAAGGATGAGACGTTGTGATCGGGATCATTGACTAAGTGTGAAGCATATTGGGCGACTGCCAGCAATTTCAAAATCCGCGACCGTGACCGTTGCGGATTTTGAAATCCCGGCCGCGGGCGCGAAGAGTGCGCTCACGTCGCGCACTCCACTTGGCTTCGTGATCGAAGGCTTGGATGAGACCGGGGCCATCTCGCTGATCACTCGGTTGTCTCAAGGAGGTGGTTGATGCTTCTTGAGCGCGAAGAGATCAAGGTCTTTGTCTACAAAGAGCCCATCGATATGCGCGCAGGCTTCGAGAAGCTCCACGCTTATTGTGTCCATCACATGCAGGCGAAGATGAACGAGGGCAACGCGTTCGTGTTCTTCGGCAGAAACCGCGATGCCCCAGCAAATACGGCGGCAAAACCAACACTCGCGAGAAGTTCAAATGAAATAGGAGTTACGGCGGACAGGGCACTTCTGACCTTCCCACTTACTTTTCAGTGAAAAGCTGGGCTTGATCTTCTTTGAATTCAGCACCTTTTTCAAAAATCAGAAGTTTGTTTTTCTGCAGCTCTTTCGCATCTGCTTTTTGAGTGTTTTTCTGCGAACCATCCTGCACGGAGCGAACTCCCAAAGAACGAGTAGGTCCAATCACTGTCGTCGTACCCATCCCCTTATCATTTGTTTTCAATGTGGCAAGGAGATTTTCTTTCGAAGCAAGAAAGACGTCATAGGTCGCCTGTGGCTTCATTTTGTAGACGCTGACTTCGATAGAATCCACTGGACCGAGAGATCTCACCACGGCAAAACCATTTCCAGCACCAGAGTGAGCTTTGAGCTTGATTTGTATATTTTCTGGATTATCTAATCGTGGTGTCAAGTTCTCAAGCCCTGCTCCTGTTGGCACAGCATTCGAAACGAAAACCAGCGCCTGCGGAGCCTGGCCAATAGGAATAGTTTTAACGACTTCATTTTTTTCAGTGTCGATGACAGCAACTCCGTCGCCGTTTTCAAGTCCCACAAACACGCGACTGCTATCATCCGAAGCCCAGATCCCGTGCGGTAAAGCACCCACTGGAATTTCACTCACAAAAGCCGCTGGCTGCGCTGTCGTATAAACTTTCACTAAGTTTTCTCCGCCTACAGTTACGTAAGCGAATGTTCCCTTCGAAGTTTTAGCAAAAGCCAAGTGATTCGTGATAAATCCTGTGTCGATGGTCGCAATAACTTTCTGGCTGGCGATATCGATGCGTGTGACTTTTCCAATATCTTTATGTGTCAGCCAAATTTCTTTTAAGTCCGGCGTAATTTGTAAAAACGGAGAAAATGGACTGGCCACCGTGATCTGTTTGACGACCTTCTTCTTTTTTAAATCAATGATTTCAAAAACAGGTGTAAAGCTATTGCAGACATAGGCTTCTTTTCCATTGGGATTAAAAATCACCATCCCGGGGCCCGCAGCCGTTGGAATGCGAGATTTTTCTTTCATCTTGACGGGATCAATCACAGAAATATAATTTTCGCCGCGAACAACAACCCAAACTTCTTTTCCATCCCGAGTGAAAAATCCCTCGTGGGGCGATCGTCCGACATAGACGGTGCCTTTGATTTTATTGGTCGCGGTGTCGATCAATGTCACCGCGTTTGATGCCGTTGAGACGGCAAGAATTGTTTTGTGGTCTGGAGAGAAACCCAACCCATGAACATTCACTTCGCCTTTATTCAGCGGACTTAAAACATCCGGACGCGGATTTCCTAATTTAATCTCGCCTAAAAGATGATTATCCGAAGGATCAATCACCGACACCGTGTTGCTGATTTGATCTCCGGTGTAGACTCGGTCCCGCGATGTCGGAAGCGCGTGTGCACTTTGACTAAGACCGGTGGCAATTAGAATTAGTACAGACAGTCGTTTTGAAATTTTGCACGGGTGTTTCATTTTGATGTTTCCTTATTTTTTAAATTTGATTTTTTATTTTTAAGCCAGGCTTTCATTTGATCTATTTCAGTTTGCTGATCCGTGATGATTTGCAAAGCTAAATTTCGCAGTTCAGGATCCTTACCGTGAAGAAGCAAAGCTTTTGCCATATCGATCGCCCCTTGATGATGCGGCATCATCATCACGACAAAATCCGTATCAGGATCATGAGTGACTCTCATGCTGTGCATATCACGATTCATAATTCCCATAGCTTCACCGACCAAGTCGTCATAAGACCTGTCCTTTGAGGCAATGAATTTTCCGGGCAAATTTTCCGATTGTGTGTGCTGATGACCCATTTCAAGAGCCAAGCCTGGACTCGCACTCAGCC
>CBIHNW010000053.1:0-7094 GCA_966211795.1 uncultured Bdellovibrio sp.
ACCCCTCACCCGTCTCAAAACCCCACCGGCGTGGCGCATGGCGGACGGGGTCCGCTTGCACGTCGACGACGCGGCAACTAAGTATTGGGGATTATGAGACGGCTTCTGGTTATTTTTGGAGGATTATGGTGCTGGCCTCTTCGATCGATTGATCTTTGGGCGGTTTCACGGCGGACTTGGGCACAGTGTGGTGAACGACTTCGGGTTTGGCTTCGACTCCGAATTGGGTTCGCATCTTTTTCATGTTTCGGGTGAGCTTGCCATCAATACCTAAGGCTTGCTCCATATCGTCGATCGATTTGACTTCGATCTTACCGTAAGAGCGTTCTTGTTTGGCGTTTCTTTCAGGAAATCGGTATTTTAGAATATTCAGGTTCTTTTCATAGTCTTCAGCAAGACCTCGCAGCTCTTTGTGCTCACGAACGATTTCTTTCACCGTGTGCTGAAGCATCGGTGAACCGTTCGGCATGTGATCTTTTTCCTCTAGGAGCTGTATGATCGTGGCTTCTTTGGATTTGATTTTCGAATAGAGCTCTTGGATTTTATTTTCGACTTCGACCCAAGGAGCAACCTGCGTTTTGGCTTCGCCGTGGCCGCCGCCATGCTCTCCGCCCTCTTCCTTTTTCTCTTCATGCCCACCACCGTGTTCTTCCGCAGCGGCTTCATGGCCACTGGCTTCGTGTTCCGATGCGAAAGCTGCATGCCAAGTCAAAAGGGCGACAAGCAATGAAAGAGAAAAAACGCGAATGCTCATCCTCTTAGGCTGACACAGATCGCCGATGAACAAAAGGACCAGGATGACGAAGGTCCGGATGAGAGGGATTGCTGAAGCCTATCCCAAAATAAAAAGGGCTCTTTCGAGCCCTTTTTTATGATCTGATTTTTTCTAGCGTCTGCTTTTGTCGGTCTTGCGACGTTCGGCACGGTTCATCGGCCGGTCCGCATCTGGGGGCGGCCCTGCGGTCATGCGCATGCGCTGACGTTGCGGAGCCTCGGGCGCTGGTTCGGGCTGTTGGGCCGGACGCTGTTGCGCCGCCATGTTCACGCTGCCGCCTGCAGAGGCTTCATCGGCGCCATGGTACTCGAGTTCATCCATGTCTGGCGCACGAAGCATCTCTTGCATGGCTTCGGCTTGCTCGGGAGCTACGAGCTGCACTTTCAAAAGCCGTTCAACACAATCAGTTTTGATTTGTTGATTGAGCATATCGAATGCATTGAAGGCCTCTTTTTTGTATTCGATGACCGGATCTTTTCCCGAGTAGCCACGAAGACCGATGCCTTCTTTCAAGCGATCGATCAAAGCCAAATGTTCTTTCCAACGTTGGTCGATGCTTTGGAGCAGAACCATTTTTTGAATCTGCATGAAGAACTGACCCAAAGTTCCTTTTTGGCGATCGTAAATGTCTTTCACCGCTTTGCTGACCGCATCGGTGATGATCTCACCATCCAGGTGCGGAAAACTTGCGAAATCAATGCGAATGCCGAACTGCTGAGTCAGCGCCGTGTTCAGGGCGTCCAAATTCCATTCTTCTTTTTTGCCCTCAACCGGTACGTGGGCGTCCAAAATATTCGACGTCACGTCGCTCATGAAATCCAGCATCGTGCGCTCGATGTTTTCGCCATTCATGATTTGCTTTCGCATACCGTAGATGATCGTGCGCTGTTGATTCATGACGTTGTCGTAATCCAACAAATGTTTACGAATATCAAAGTTATGACCTTCGACCTTGCGTTGCGCGCCTTCGATCGAGCGAGAAACCATCGAATGCATGATCGGCTCGTCATCCGGTACGTTCATGCGGTCCATGATTTTCTGGATCATCTCACCGTTGAAAATCCGCATGAGATTATCTTCCAATGAGAGGTAAAAGCGGGACTCGCCCGGATCCCCCTGACGGCCCGAACGACCGCGCAGCTGATTGTCGATACGACGAGATTCGTGGCGTTCCGTACCGATGATGTACAAACCACCGGCCTCCAACACCGCTGGCTTTTCGGCGTCGGTTTGTTGCTTGTATTTGGCGTAAGCCGCATCAAATTCTGGTCCGGCATCTTCACCAATTTCACGCTTGGCCATCGCTTCGGCATTTCCGCCCAGTACGATATCCGTTCCACGACCGGCCATGTTGGTGGCGATGGTGATCGCACCTTTGCGGCCGGCTTGAGAAATGATTTCTGCTTCGCGCTCGTGGGCTTTGGCATTCAAGACGTCGTGACGTACGCCTTCCTTTTTCAAAGCGGCCGAGAGCAATTCAGATTTTTCAATGCTGGCCGTACCGATCAAGACCGGCTGACCTTTTTCGTGTCGGCCCTTGACGTCTTGAATGATGGCTTTGAATTTTCCTTTTTCCGTTTTGTAAACATAGTCATCTTGGTCCATCCGCTGAATCTTACGATTCGTCGGGATCACCGAAACATCCAGATTGTAGATCTTCTGGAACTCGACCGCTTCGGTATCTGCCGTACCGGTCATTCCCGCCAGCTTCTTGTACATTTTGAAGAAGTTCTGGAACGTGATGGTCGCCAAAGTTTGGTTTTCGTTCTTCACCTCGACGCCCTCTTTGGCCTCGATCGCTTGGTGAAGACCGTCGCTCCAACGGCGACCCGGCATCAGACGACCCGTGAATTCGTCAACGATGACGACTTCGCCGTTCTGGATCATGTATTCGACGTCCAGGCGATAAAGATGATGGGCTTTCAGACCTTGATAAATATGGTGCAAAAGTTCGATGTGTTGAGGATCGTAAAGGTTCTCGATTCCCAGCAACTCTTCAACCTTGGCGTTTCCTTCTTCCGTCAAAGAAGCGGTCTTGGTTTTTTCTTCCATCGTAAAGTGCACATCGCGCTTCAAATGCGGAATGACCTTGTTCACGGTATAGTATTTGTCAGTCGACGCTTCCGCTGGTCCCGAGATGATCAATGGCGTTCGGGCTTCGTCAATCAGGATCGAATCGCACTCGTCGACGATGGCGAAATTGAAATCGCGTTGAACCATGTCGTCCAAATCGAACTTCATATTGTCGCGCAGATAATCGAATCCCAATTCGTTGTTGGTGGCGTATGTGATGTCCGAACCATAGGCCTGACGACGTTCTTGATCCGAAAGATCATGCACGATGATACCAACCGACAGACCCAACCAGTTGTAGAGACGACCCATCCACTCGGCATCACGACGAACCAGATAATCATTCACGGAAACGACGTGCGCACCTTTTCCTGTCAGCGCATTCAAATACACCGGCAAAGTCGCGACCAGCGTTTTACCTTCACCCGTTCTCATCTCGGCGATGCTGCCGCGATTGAGGATGTAACCACCAATCAGCTGCACGTCATAGTGACGCATACCCAGAACACGCTTCGAAGCTTCACGGCAAACGGCGAAAGCTTCGGGCAAAATTTGATCCACAGTCTCGCCATTTTTCAGGCGGTTTTGAAACTCGGGAGTTTTTGCTTTGAGTTGCTCATCCGATAAAGCCTGCATCTGAGGCTCGAGCGCGTTGATCTTATCGATCACGGGCTGGATGGATTTCATTTCACGTTCGTGCTTCGTACCAAAAATTTTGCGCAAGACTGTTTCAATCATAGTCCTACGAGTCTAGACGCGCCTTCAAATATGATCAAGGCGATCTGAGTCTAGATTGGACTGATTTTTTTCGGCATTTTGCCAGAGACTTGGATTTGTCGGATGGCTTCGTACAAAACGACAGTCACGGCCGTCGCAACATTCAAACTGCGAATGGGCCCGAGCATCGGAATTTGCAAAAGCTGATCGGGATTTCGACGCAACAGGTCTTCATCCAGACCCTTTGTCTCCTTGCCAAATACAAACCAATCCCCAGGTTCAAAGTTGGCTTCGAAATAACTTTGTTTCGCCTTTGTGGTGAAATAAAAAACCCGCTTCGGATTTTCGAGCTGCTTTTCCCAATCGGAAAATGTCTCGTGATGCTGCCATTTCAAATGCTGCCAATAGTCCAGACCGGCGCGCTTCAGATTTTTGTCGGTGATGCGAAAACCCAGCTCGCCGACCAAATGCAAATCGCTGCGCGTGCCAACGCACGTTCGCCCGATATTCCCGGTGTTCTGCGGAATTTCAGGTTCGATCAAGGCCACGTGAAACAGAGGTGGCTCTGACAGCTTGGGATCATGTCCCTTTAATAATGGATCATTCGAGATATCGGAAGACTTCATGACCGGTCTTTGATAGCGCAAGTCTTCGCCCTTTATCAACGATCATCTCAAGATTCATCAGCTCTCGGTACAACGGCAGATCAATCGGGACGATTTCCCGGCCCGTTGAATTCCCTAGCCGTTGAATGTAGGTGCGTTGCCGATCGGTGAGCTTCTGAGTCATTGGTGGCTCGAGTTGCATGGCGGATTTCCAGTCTCCACCCACAATCAAAGTCGCCGTTTTCGGCAGCTTTTTGGGATTGAGCAGGTAAGCCCACGCTTTCTCTTCACCCAGCGAAGTCTGCACCGTGATTTCCCTTCGGAAAAACAGACTTTTTGATTCATCCAGCTTGTGAAAACCATGAAATTCGTCCAGCAGACCGAGCAGTAAATCGGTCGTGCGCAATTCGAGCAACTGGCCCTCAACACGATCCAGATTTCCTTCCAGCAAAACTGGATAGCCAACCTTCAAACGATAAGCGACAGCTCGGGTCACCGCAGGCGACGAACTGTTGATAAAGTCTTTGATCTTATTGAAATGAACCAGGCCCTCGGAAAGCGAGCCATAAACGAAAAATTTCATCTCAGTCATTGATCCCCCCATCAACTTCATTGATAAAACTTAAGTGCAACCTTCACATTCCCAAATGACCGCTGCCAAAGAGCGACCGAAGAGCGCTGACGTCACAACCGAGCCCTGCAGGATCCAGTCATTTGGAAATGCGAAAGTGCGTAGGTATCAAAGGTGTGTCTGTTCCGCAACAATAGAATTGCTTTTTTTAGAGCATTTACACCTTGGCGCTGCTTTGTGAAATGCGTCAGCTGCGGAAAATTCAGATTTTGATTTTTTGACTGGACATCAGCGTTGAGGTTAAATCTTTCAAACCGGCGCTTGGATTTTCATCCAAGTTTTTTATAGGATCCGAATGAAAAAAATTGAGGCCATCATCAAGCCTTTTAAACTCGACGATGTCGTTGATGCTTTGTCTGAGGTTGGCGTTGAAGGAGTCTCGGTCACAGAAATTCGCGGGTTCGGCAGACAAAAAGGCCGCACGGAAATCTACAAAGGTGCGGAATACGTCGTCGATTTTTTACCGAAAATTAAATTGGAAATCGTGGTTCCGTCAGGATTAGCTGATCAGGCGGTCGAAGCCATCCAGAAATCGGCTTTCACCGGTAAAATCGGTGACGGTAAAATCTTTGTTTTACCGGTCGAGCAATCCCTGCGGATTCGGACGGGCGAACGGGATGAGCAAGCTCTGTAATTTGGTGTGAATTTTAATATTTTTTTGTTCTCAAAAATTTAACGGGAGGATGCATGAACGCACAAGAGGCAATTCAGTTTGCTAAAGAAAAAGGCGCACGAATGGTCGACCTCAAGTTTTGCGACTTGATGGGAACCTGGCAACATTTCACACTTTCGGTGAGCCAGTTGAACATGGACTTTTTCGAAGAAGGTCTTGGCTTTGACGGAAGTTCGATCCGCGGCTGGAGAGGCATCGAGGAATCCGACATGGTGGTCATGCCAGATCCCGCAACGGCGAAGATGGATCCATTCATGGAAGTTCCAACGGTTTCATTCATCTGCGACGTCGTGTTGCCGGAAACGTTGCAACCTTACAATCGTGACCCACGCCAAGTTCTGAAAAAAGCGATCACTTACCTGAAATCAACTGGCCTGGCGGACACCGCATTTTTCGGACCCGAAGCTGAGTTTTTTATTTTCGACGATGTTCGTTACGATCAAACCAACAACGGCGCGTTCTACGAAGTCGACTCGGATGAAGGAACTTGGAACACCGGCCGCGATCAAGGTGGAAAAAACTTGGGTTATAAACCTCGCCATAAAGAGGGTTACTTCCCGGTTCTGCCAGTGGATTCATTGCATGATTTGCGAACTGAAATGTGCTTGGAGCTTGAAAAAGCCGGCATGATCGTCGAGCGTCAGCATCACGAAGTCGCAACCGCGGGCCAAGCGGAAATCAATATCAAGTATGACTCTGCACTGCCAATGGCGGATAAAATGATGTGGTTCAAATACATCATTAAGAACGTGGCTCGTCGTCACAATAAAACTGTCACTTTCATGCCGAAGCCTTTGTTTGGCGATAACGGTTCTGGAATGCACATCCATATGTCTTTGTGGAAAGATGGAAAGAATCTTTTCGCCGGGAACAAATATGCGGGTCTTTCGGAAACGGCTTTGCACTTTATCGGTGGTATCTTGAAGCACGCTCCAGCTTTATGCGGAATCATCAATCCAACCACCAACTCGTACAAACGCTTGGTTCCTGGGTTTGAAGCGCCGATCAAATTAGCTTACAGTTTTAAAAATCGTTCCGCCGCGATCCGCATTCCAAATTCGGGCGCGTCGGCGGCAGCGAAGCGTATTGAATTCCGAACTCCAGATCCTTCGGCGAATATCTATCTCGCACAAGCGGCTTTGTTGATGGCGGGTATCGATGGTATTTTGAATAAGATCAACCCGGGCGATCCTTTGGATAAAGATATTTACGGATTGGCTCCGGAAGAAGCAGCCAAAGTCCCAAGCATCCCTGGATCTTTGGAAGAGTCTTTGATGAATCTGAAGCACAAAGGCGAATTCTTGCAAAAAGGCGACGTGTTCTCTCCGGATATGATCGAAACGTGGGTGACCTACAAAATCGATAAGGAAATTCGCCCGATTCAACAGCGCCCTGTGCCTTACGAATTCTATCTTTATTACGATCTCTAAAGATTGACCTTTGCGTTATGCAAAGTGACTGATGAAAAGAAAAGCGGCCTCCCAAAAGGCCGCTTTTCTTTTGTTCTTGGAGAAAATTTCGAGGTAAAAATATGATAGATCGATCGGTGCAGAAGACCGCCCGCTTGCGGTGTCGAACAAGCGACTCACCTGCCTGCAAATAAAGCATACGACAAAGTTG
>CBIHNW010000054.1:0-4822 GCA_966211795.1 uncultured Bdellovibrio sp.
GTGCAAACTACGTGCAACTCGCGGCACCAGCTTTGGGTGGAAACGTGAATCTCACCTTGCCAACAACTGATGGCAATCCGAATGAGTTTTTAAAAACCGATGGCAGCGGAGTTTTATCTTGGGCTTCAGCCACGATCACTTCTTCCGATGTGACAGCTGCACTTGGTTACACGCCACTGAATGCGGCCGCCACTTTCTCTGGTGATGTGAGCGGAACTTACAGCGCGACAACTGTGGATAGGATCAAAGGCAAAGCTGTGACCGCGGGTTCTGTCAGTGGCCAGATGATGATTTACAACGGCACCCAGTGGGTGAATAGCGCTGTCTCTGGCGATGCGACTCTCGCTTATGACGGAATATTATCTTTAAATAAAGTTCCCGTCTCAAAAGGCGGAACGAACGCGACCACCTTCGGCAACAACCGGATCATTGCCTCCAATGGAACCGGCACTGCACTGATTGACTTCTCTTGCAGCTTAAACCAAGTGATCAGTTTCGATGCTTCGGGAAATGCCGTTTGCGCGGCCATCAGTTCGCTTGGTGGTTACATCCTGAATGGCGGTAACACCACGGGCGCGGATATCTCGATCGGTACGAATGACAACAAGGCTCTTGCTTTCAAAGTGAATAACTCAACTGCCATGACCATTTCGCAAAATGGCTATGTCGGGTTTGGCACAGCCTCACCAAATTCCAAATTGCACATTGGCGCAGGGCCTGGATTCTCATCTTCGGCTTCAAAGCCAGGAGGGGCTTCGATCAATTTCACGACCATTGCGGGCACAACGTCCGGAGGCTCGGTCTCAGAAGTCGTCGGGATTAATGATGGCAGCCGCAACACTCGCGCTGAACTTTTCGTCAGCGACAACCCCGTTCAAGGCTCGGGCGCCTTTGGTCTCTGGGCCACCTATTCCTCGGGCGGAGCACAGCCTTTCGTGGTCGGCGTGAACGATTCGGAAAAGTTCCGCATCGATACTCTGGGCCGGGTCGGCATCGGAACAGCTTCGCCGTCCTCGGAACTTTCGATCGAAAGTTCCGGCACTTATGCCACCAGCCTGAGAATCAACAACACGGCCGCAGGTGGCCGCGAATATACAATCGGCACTTCCAGCAATGCCAACACTCTGGGTGGTGGAAAATTCCACGTCTATGATGTTGCCGCAAGCGCTGCCCGCCTGGTGATCAATTCTTCAGGCAATATTGGAGTTGGCATCAGTCAGCCGAATTCAATTTTGGATATCAATGGCGCCCTGACGGCCGAAGGTATGTCGTCGGCCCCCGCAGTCTCCTCTGCCAATACGGGTGTCATTTACTATGATTTCACAGCTAATAAATTTAAAGTCTCGCAAAACGGTGCAGCTTACGTCGACCTTGTGTCGAGTGGTGGCATCACCTCACTGGGGGGACAAACCGGTGCGACACAGACGCTTGCGATCAGTGTTGATAACAGTGTGGCCACACCCACGATCTCTTCCGCGACCAATGCGCACACTTGGAAAATCCCGATGGCTTCCAATGCGGGAACAACCGCAGGTCTTTTGAATAAAACGGATTACGATTTGTTCGTCGCCAAGCTCGGCACCACCACTTCATTTGCGGGCGACGTCTCGGGAACTTACAACGCAACCAGCGTTGATAAAATCAAAGGTAAAGCTATCACTGCAGGCTCGGTCAGCGGTCAGATGATGATCTACGATGGCACCTCGTGGGTTAATAACGTGATGTCTGGTGATGCGACCATGGCTTATACCGGGATTTTAACTTTAAACAAAGTGCCCGTCGGAAAAGGTGGAACCAACGCCACGAGCTTTAGTGGCAGTCACGTGATCGTCTCAAACAGCACGGGTTCTGCGTTGCAAGATATGACTTGCTCACTCAATCAAGTTATCAGCTTCGATGCTTCGGGATTTGTCACTTGCGCCAATGTCAGCACGCTCAGTGGTGCGATCTTGAACGGTGGGAACACGACCGGTGCTGATATCTCGCTTGGCACGAATGACAATAAAGCCATCAATTTCAAAGTGAACAATGCGACCGCCATGACGATTTCACAAGGTGGTAAAGTCGGAATTGGCGTCACCAATCCAGCCCAGTCTCTCGACGTCAACGGAAACATCAAGGTCAATAACACCATCACGACGGCTTCGACCGAATTGGTCCTTGAGCAAACGGGAGACACAACCGGTACGTCTCGTTTGAGATTGAGAAACCGCACCGGCGCCAACGGAGCCGTTTTCGAAAATCCAGCAGGCGACCTAGTCGATTTTGGTTTTCTTCCAAACTCAGGCGCAACCAGTCAAAGCAACGTGCGTTTAGAGCATCGATCCACTTATATGCTCAACTCTGGAAACACCACCGGCGAATTCCAATTTATCAACACGGGTTCGGGCACGGCCACACCTTGGTTTGCGTCGGGACCGGTTTATACAGTCTTCAACACAGGTAGCATTGGTATCGATATCAGCACTCCTTCCACCGCCTTGGATATGAGTGGCGCGTTCAACATGAATGGCATCGCCGCACCGGCCGTGTCTGCCGCCAACCAAGGCCGCATTTATTACGATCGATCGGCCAATAAATTTAGAGTTTCACAGAATGGCGTGGCTTACGTCGATCTCATCAGCAGCGCAACCGACATCGTGAATGGTGGTAATACGACCGGCGCGGATATTTCCATCGGCACCAACGACAACAAAGCTTTGAACTTCAAAGTGAATAACTCGACCATCGCGATGACCATTTCTCAAGGTGGCGCGATCGGTATCGGCACCAGCATGCCGAACTCGGCCGCCAAACTCAGTGTCGTTGGCGACGGAAACGCGCTCTTCATGGCACCCGCCACTGGCACCAATGGCGTTGCGACTTATATGTTAAACTCGGGTAACGGCAGTTTATTTGGTATCGAGTCCTCGAGCGGAGGCGCCCTCATTTTGGGAAGCTCGCCTTACGCTTCGGTGTTTGGCACTCAAAGCTCCCGGTCTTTTCAAATCGGCACGAACAATGCGATCCGCATGACCATCGACAGTGCCGGCTTGGTCGGCATCGGCACCAGCACTCCCGCCGGACTCTTCGAAGTTCAAGGTGGAACTGCGGCCTCGGGCAATGGAAAAGACATCAGTTTAGTCGCCCAAAATGGATTCACCACGGGCAATACCAATGGCGGAAATATCTACCTGACGGCGGGTACAGCCAGCGGCTCGGGAACTCCCGGGATCGTCAACGTTGGCTGGAGTGGAATCAATTTCGCCTCGGGTACCAGCAGCGGTGCGAATCCCCAGGCGGGATTCAACGGTATCTACAGCAGTGGCTTGAATCGGCTGGATTTTGCTACGAATGGTTTGAATCGCTTTTCCATTCTGCAAAACGGAAACGTCGTCATGGGCTCACCTTCGACAAACATCGTTGGAAACAATTTCTACGACTACAATTCAAACGCCAACGGTTTTGCCATGGACAGCAATAACTCTTATATCAAAACGAGCAGCACCGCCCGCTTGACGGTCGATAGCTCGGGCCGCGTGGGCATCGGCGCCGCACCGGTGGCGGAAAAACTCGAGGTCACGGGAAATATCAAAACTTCGGGATGCCTTTATTATGCCAGCTCGTCATTGGGAACCTGCGCCTCGGATGCTCGCATCAAGGAAGACATCCGCCCTTTTGATTTGGGTCTTGAAGCTTTGCTGGGAATTCAGCCTGTCCGCTTTAAGTACAATGGTCTGGCGGGAATTGCCCGCGATGGCAAAGACCAATTGGGAGTGATCGCGCAGCAGGTAGAGCAAGTCGCGCCAGCATTGGTCAAAAAGCAAATGGTCACACTTCATCCAGGTGATCCAGGTCAAACAGAAATCAAGGTCGTTGATTACGGTGCTTTCACTTACGTGATCATCAATTCGATTAAAGACTTCTACCGTCACTGGTTTCAGGACAGTCAGACCCTTCACCGCGACATTGCCTCGGTGCAATCCGAATTGGACGCCAAGGATCTGAAGATCAGAGAGCTCGAGCAAAAGAACGAAATGATCAAGCGCTATCTCTGCGAAAAAGATCCAAAAGCTCTCTTCTGTACTGATCCACATTGATCTCAAAGACATTCAGTCGGTGCATTTTTATTTATCATGTCCGAGCCTTTGCTCAAGACTCATTCGCACTGATTCGCGGCCCGTCTTCTGTCCAGGACACTCCTTGCCCAGTCCGTCGGTTTATGTTGGAGTGAGAACATGAACCTGCAATTGAGACCCCGATATCCACGCCCCGACGCCGGCCTGATTTTCGTACAGGTTTTGCTCGTCTGCACCTCGGTCGTCGCCAGCTTCTACTTTTTCAAGCACGACCATAACACCCTCTTCGGAATCGTATCTCTTGCCGCCGGCATCACGCTCTTGCTGCTGATCGGCACGGCTTGGCCCAAACCACCACCGATTGTCGTCATGAACGAAGAAGGAATTCTCGATCGCCGCCTGAACATCGGCGTGATCCCCTGGACCGACATCACGGACGTGCAAATCGAATTCGACGGCAAATTCATCTGCCTGCGAGTCCAAAACCCCGAAGCCTACGCCTCAAAGTTCCCCCCAGCAAAACGCGAAAAAATAGAATTCCACCAAAGCCTCGGCTTCAAAATGCTCAACATCGAAGTCAAAGGCCTCGAAATCAACATCCTCCAAACCGTCGAAGCCATCCGCGAAAAAATCAAACAAGTCCGCTCGTCATAGGCAGCGCTTGGTGCGGGGGTTGGGATTCCGGTTCTGCGTGGCGCGTGGTTCTGGTTGGCGCGTGGTTCTGGTTGGCGCGTGGTTCTGGTTGGCGCGTGGTTCTGGTTGGC
>CBIHNW010000055.1:0-3977 GCA_966211795.1 uncultured Bdellovibrio sp.
GTAGCTTTAGTGGCGTCCGTGATGTGCGATACGGGGCTGGCGGTGTCTACGTGACAAAGGCCGCAATTGCAGGCTCGGTTGCTTGTAATAACTCTGTCTTCGGCGATCCAGTGCCTGGTTCACAAAAATATTGTGACTATTGGTCCAAGACCGTGGCGACCGTAACCACAACAACGACACTCCCTGCTCAGCCACCGCCTCCGACACAGGTTCCTCCATCGGTTGGATCGAATATTGCGGTGCCAGCGGCCATTTCAATTCCAAGCAACGCATTAGCCATTCCATCAGGAGTTGCGAACGGCGCCACCGTGAGCTTGCTCTGCGGCCGAGTGTACAGAGGAACCCTTGATCTTGCTGGCAAATCAAATGTCACCGTGAATGTTTCCGGAACCTGCGGTAAACCGACGATCATTCCTTCATCGACAGGAGATTATGGAATCAACGCTGCGCAATCCAGTGGCGTGACCATTAGCGGGGTCAAGATTCAGGACGCTTACAACGGCATCCACGCGATGCAGGCTAAAAAAATCACGATCGAGAACACCGATATCTTAAGAAGCAAACAATCCGGAGTTTGGTGCAGCGGAACGGATGGAATCATTTTCAGAAACAGCAGCATCAGCGATTCGGGTTTTAAAGGATTCGACAGCGATGGCTTTGTGGCGAACGCAAGCATTTCCAACGTCACGATCGTCAATACAGCCAATGGTGGCCGAATGTACATCGGTGGTGTCGGTCTTTACATCTACTCGGGTAGCAACAATAACGTGGATCACGTCACCGTGAACAACTCGTTCTACCATGGCATCGTCAACCTGAGCAGCCAGAACTCTTTTGTGAAAAACAGCTTGGTTACCAAAAGCTGTACGGGAGATCACGATTGCGGCGGTATCTACACGGGCTCTAAGGATTTGAAGGTGCTGACGTTGTTGATTGACGGCAACAAAGTTGATGGCAGCGGTGGGATCGGGATTTATCTTGATGATTCCGCCAATGGCGTCACGGTCTCAAACAATGAGGTGATGAACACGGAATACGGCATCACCCTGCACAATGCGTTCAATACAGTCATCACCAAAAACAAGTTGTCGAAAAGTTCCGTTGCGTACTTCGCTTTAGCCGATGATCTGACGCAAATGAAGAATAACAAATTCACGTACAATAATGTGGTGACGAGTGCCGTTTCTCAACAGCAAAAACCTGAAAACTGTTGGATCCTATGATTTCAATACCTACAGTGGAAACACGAATGTTGTGGGTTGGTTGTGGACTGGCAGCGGCAGCGCACTCCCTTACACTTTTAGCGGATGGAAGAGCGTTATGCCGGGACAGGATTTGAATTCCACCCTGAACGGCGCCAAATAATTCCATTCTTTTTTAGATTCATTGATTCTGATGGGGTTTCGGTCAAAGCGACAGCCAGCTTTGATCGAGGACTGTCAGAATCTGAATTGGCTCAATGCCCTTGAGATCAACTCAGTCCTGGAGAGACGCTCCGTCACATTGAGAGATGTCTCAAAATGATTGATCTCTGTTTTTCGTCAGACTCATTCATACCTAGCTTTCTCTAGGCCCAACAGCTTCGTCGAGATTACGCGCCAAAGTTGTCACTTCATACAGCTCTCAACAGTTGAAAGAATAATTTAATAGCAAAAAATAAAACGCAAGGACAAGAGGGGAAAATGAAAATATCTTTTAAAGGATGGCGACGCAAATTTCTGCTTTTGAGCAACGTCCTCATGGCGCCACAAGCACTCTGGGCTTTGACAAATTTCTCGGCGACGATGGATTCGACGAACGCCAATTATTCGTATAGCTATTCCGGAGCGCCGAATTTTTTACGCATTTTTATCGATTCAGACAAAAACGCGTCGACGGGCCTTTCCGTCTCTGGAATAGGCGCCGATTATTTCATCGAAAATGGTTTGCTTTACAAATTTACGGGAAGCTCCCCTTCTGTTTGGAGCTGGTCACAGAATGGCTCTTCAAACATGGTAAAAGGAACCACGGGTGTGACTTTTAAGGTGGCTCGGTCTGCTTTCGGCAATCCAACTGCGATGAATGTCGTTGCCAATACATCAGCCGGAGATAGCTCTGGTATCGTTGCCCAAAACTTGCCTTCGTCGACAGTGGTATGGACTCTTTGTGCCAGTGAAAATGCAAAGTGCAATTTCAGCGGAACGAAGACTGTTCGCTATGGCGCTAACTCTTCCTACAAGACAAAAAATTTGAGTGGACCCGTCGTCTGTAACAACTCCACTTTCGGCGATCCCATCCGTGGAGTCTTAAAACATTGTGATATTTTGAGTTCTACGACTTCAGGAAATACTCCAACTCCAACAACCACTACAACGACGACGACCACCACCACAACGACAATCCCCGCACCAATTCCAGTTCCGACTGCGGCGTGGCCCGCTCTGCAAAGCATTTCATCTTCGGCGCCATCGCTGCTTGTGAACACTTCGGAACCTGGCTATCTCCAATGGATCGCGGATGAGGGATCGGCAGTCCCTTATACAAGTTCGGGGGCCATGACGTCTGAAATCACTCGAATTTCAGATGCAAATGCTTTCGGGCTGCCCGGCGTGAGCTTCTTTAAAATCGATTATTCCCGTGTGCCCCCTTGGAATTCGGACGACACCCTTCTTCTTCTAAGCGTTCCCTATTCGACCGGCTATACGAACGTTCTGCTAGATGGTAAGACTTTTAAATGGATCAAGAACTTGAGAAACGCTGGCTGGGGACGCTGGGCGAACGCAAATCCCCGTCTGTACTATAAACAAAGCAGTGACGGCAGTTTGCTAGTGACTGATATTCCAACCGACACCATCTCGACCGTGCGTTCTTTTTCAAGTCTCGGTTATAAGAGCAATGGTGGAGTCAGTTTGTTTGGTGGAGAAGGCCGACAATCCAATGATGACCGCGTGTTCCCATTGGGATTGCAAAATAGCGCAGGTGCGTTCGATATCGTGATCTATGATCGAATCGCCAATTCAGTCACCGGGGCGATCCAACTGGCTGCCAAACCGGGCTCGGGCACGTCGATCGACTGGTGGGGAGCAACTCAGACAGGTCAGTATGTTGTGACCGGAAGCGTGGCTGCCTGGACAACTCGAAATGGTGTCAGTGTTCCCGCAGGCTTAAACGTTTGGTCTCTCAGTGGCCAACTTCTGCGAACACTGAATGTTGCAACTGGCAGTCATACCGACTTGGCTCTCGATGCCGCGGGAAATGATGTTTATTTCTGGATCGGTCCGAAAACCGGATCGAATGATAAAACCGGCCAAACTTGGAGAATCGATGGCAGCCAGGGAACTCAAACGCAGACACAGTTTACCAACGTGATTGGTTGGAGTTACCATATTTCCGCGGCAAACACGAATAAACCCGGCTGGGCAATCGTGACTTCGGATGGTCATACAACTCCGAGCAATTACAATCTGTTCCCGATGTGGAACCATACTTTTGCGGTGAAACTGGATGGCTCTGGAAAAATAGCGCCCATGGCTTCTCTGCATCACCCAAACTCAGCCATGAATTTGAATAATTACGATCGGCAGTCTTTCGGGGCACCGAACAGATCTTTGACGTCAGTGATCTGGGGCGGAACCTGGGGAGATGCTGATGTGTCTGGGCCGATTCACAGTTATGTGGCCCATCCGAAACCATAGCCATGATTGAGGAAATGATCTCGGTGGGTGAACTCAAAAATCCATTGGCTCCCTGAAACAAAACGCTCCAGGTCTTGATTGCAAGCCTGGAGCGCGCTGGACTCAAAATCCAAATCGCGAGCAAGAGTGTGGGAGTTCGATTCTCCCTGGGGCCTCCAAGCTTGCTCTGCGGACAATCTGGCGCAAATGAAAAACAACAAATTCACATACAATAATGTGGTGACAAGTGAAGTTTGCTCCAAGCAACTATCTCTTCTGGACAATAAGGGGCATTCATTTATGATTGAAAATATCCGTTTTCAA
>CBIHNW010000056.1:0-3309 GCA_966211795.1 uncultured Bdellovibrio sp.
TGCTGACATTTTACCTGAAACAAAGAACCCTGACATAATCGCAGTTACAGAACATAGTGAAATATTTATTTGACAGCATTTTTGTTCGGAATCGTTTGAGGCGATTTGTTTTTTCTAGATGGCTTTCTAATGCCCTTCATTCGCGCGCATTGGCTCTATATTGCAAATGCTGATCGCGATTCGAGACCGGCCGTAAATTTTCAATTTCTTTTCTGCAGTCGGGCTGCGAGCGTGGTCGTTTTCACTTTTAAAACACGTGATAAGGTCGCTTTGAATTAATGAGAAACTTTTTTTAGAGGAGATAAGCAATGAAGACTGAAACAGATAAAAAATTGAGCAAGGTTTTGAATATCAAAAATTTAAGCGACACTTTCCTTATTCAGAAGACAGAAGGCCTGGTCAAAGAAGAGCGCGAAGTGCTGACAAGACTTTTGCATCACTTTCGCGAGATCGAGCGGCGCCGCCTTTTCTGCGATTATAAATACGAATCGCTCCGTGAAATGCTCGTAAAGCATTTTGGATATTCTGATGATGAAGCTTATCGCAGGATCTCGGCCATGTGGCTCCTCAAAGACATTCCAGAGATGGAAGCGAAGATCACAAATGGCGAGCTCTCGCTATCGCACTTAAGCCTTGCGCAGTCTTTCTTTCGGAAAGAAGCAAAGATTCAAAAAGTTGAGATTTCGAAAGAAGATAAGCTTGATCTTCTGAAAGAGATCAGTGAGCAAACAATCCGCGAAGCGCAAAGAATTATGATCTCTCAATCATCAGCTCCTGAAGAAATGCGGCCTGACAAAGTCTCTATCATAAGCCAGGAGAAAATCGAATTCCGGTTCACCGCGAATAAATCCTTGGAATCCAAAATCTCAGAAGTCAAAGGCCTGCTCGCCCACAAACATCCAAATCTATCGATGGGAGAGCTCTTCGAAGTGCTTTGCGAAATCTCGATCGAGGCTTTAAAAAAAGAAAAGACGACGACTTCGAAAACCGAAAAAACCGCGACGTCCAGGAAGAGCTGCGTCAGCGCAACTCAGATCAGCAAACTGCAAGTTGATGACTCTGATATTCTTGCAACTCAGATCAGCAGTCCTCAAAGCAATACGACGGCTGCAGCCAAACCAAAATCCCAAGCTCAAATCAACCGCGAAGTTTGGCGAGAAAGCCATCACGCATGTAGCAACTGTGGATCAAAGCGCGCGCTCGAGATCGATCACTGGCATCCCAAAGCCAAGGGCGGCGATGACACCAAAGAAAATCTCAGAATTCTGTGCCGGTCCTGCAATCAGCGTGCGGCCATTAAAGAGTTCGGGCAAATGAAGATGGATCTCTACTTGAATTAGAAAGCTAACTCATGCAGCCGGCTCCGGTAAAAAAGCCTGCATGTATCCCAGCACTAGCTTCGGCACCGGTCCCTACACCAGGCCTCGGCTGGCGGCTGCGATGATTTTGCTTCAGGCATGATGGGGTCGCGCTGGCTCTGCGGAGCCTGGAAAAACAGGGATCTCAGCCCACGAGTGTCTGAAATCCCCTCGGAAGTGATTCCGATGAAAATCAATTGCAGATGTAGGCTTGGCCCGGGATGTTTTCGGTGTCCGAGCAAGGATCGACGTAGCGGCCATCGAAAAGAAACGACATGCCTGCTGAATAATTTCGGCATCGGTTCTGGGCGGCGCTGATGGCTTCTTGTTTGGCGGCGTCAGAGGTTTGCGCGGTCGCCGTGCCTTTGAAGGGTGGCAATGAAACGCCGTTGGTCGAAGTCATTCCGGTGTAAAGCGTGCAGGTCACCGTCACTTGTGGAGCGGGGGCTGGTCCTGCGCCCATGCAGGCGACGACGTCGCCGTTGGATAAAGGCAGTGTCTGTCCCGGTTGCAACGAGTAAACTTGGCCGGCGAAAGCTTGCAGGCCAAAGGCGAGAGTCAAAGCAAATACAGTTTTCATAAAAATTCCTTTCAATCATTTTGGGTTGTGTGCAGTTCCTTTAAAATCATGGGTAACAATTCTTGAATCCAAAGCTTCGCGCCGACGGTTCCTTTGAATTGGATCGCGGTCTTCTGAGTGATGTTGCGGGCATAATATTTTTCGCTGTCACAGCTGGCGATCAGGACCTTCTTCAACCGACCGGCTTCGAGAGGATTGTAGAACACCGGCTGGAAAGTGAACCGATCCCCGTAAAAAGGACCCAGTCCCAATCCCAGCCCCAGGCGCGAATGCCCTATGTAGATAAACTCGTCGAAATTTTTCAAGTTCGTCTCGAGATAGTCTTTCAGGCGCTCGGACCTTTGGATTTGCTCGGCACAAACCAAGCCGCGCACGGTCTGAACGTTGTTCTCACCAGGACACAAAACATTCGCGTCTAAAACCGTCACGGCTCGCTTCTCGCGAGCTTGAAGCCAACGATGAGGTTGCAGAGGATCTTGACTGAAGTCTTGCAGTTCCAACTCTTCCCCAATTTTCAATACAATCTTTTTGCTAGTCCCCGGAAAATGTCGGTGCGAAACAAGGTCGTGCAGAGAGAGCAGATGATTTTCATCGGCGTAACCAATGACGACCAATGTCTCCTTCACCGGCAGATCGCGGAGGCTCGCAAAGGCTTGCGGTCCGCAAAGACCGCAAAGAATCCAAAAAAGGGAAAAGAGACAAGCTTTCATCAGTCGGCCCGAAATTCTGATGTGGCTTCGCCATCGATTTGATTGCTGTTGTTCTTGAAATCGCTGCATTTGCGAATGTCTTTCAATTCGAGCACCTCGGCGATCTTCCGCAGTTCAACATGCATTTGGTCGATAGCGCTGTTGCGGACCGAATGGGCTGTCAAGCTAGCAACCGCGGCTTCGCTTTGTCCCACAGTTGGAAAAACCGCAATCACGCGAAACGCTGTGCTCAAGGGGGAATCCGGAGTGCTTGAACGATAGCTGGATTTGATATTGAATTCCGCGATTTCGCCAGAACTCAGACGGAAAGACATTTTCAGTGCGCAGTCACCAGAAGCCCAGTTTTCGTTGCCATTCGAATTGCAGGTCATTGACGTGATCATTCGTAAACAAGAGGTGTGATCCAAACGCGCATCCGCGCTGACGACGTCGACCGAACTTTTTTCTTCCGCATGCACGGCTCCGCTCAGCGCAGTCATCGCCATCATCAAGGCCAAGAGTTTCTTTTTCATAACGTTTCTCCTTCGTTTTTTCTGCCCACAGATTTTTCTGCCGGCAAAGGGGGTTGGGGGTGAGTGGATCCTAAAACATTTGAATGCGGCGCAGCAATATGATATAAATTAAATATGAAAACTAAATTTAATTAAAAGTTAAAAAACAT